>JAJZQX010000008.1 GCA_021806645.1 Myxococcales bacterium
TGCGGCCGGTGATGGCGAGGCACTGGGCCAGGTGGTCGAGCGGCCACTCGGCGTCCGGCTCGAGCCCCAGCACCGCCTGGAAGTAGGGGGTGGCGCCGGCCCAGTCGCCGCGGTGGAAGAGCAGGTCGCCGGACAGGTAGAGGACGTGCCGGTCGTCGGGGTGCTCCGCCAGCACCTGCGCGTAGGTGGCCAGCGCCTCGTCGTCGCGGCCGTCGAGGTGGGCCTTCCAGGCCAGGATGACGGCCGCGTCGCGCCGGGAGAGCCGCTGCAGCGAGCGGAGCGCCCCGTCCATGTGGGCGCGCAGCTCGGGCTGGCTCGCGCCGCCCGAGGAGAGCAGGTAGGCGAGCTGGTAGTGGGCCAGCGCGAAGGTCGGGTCCTGGGCCAGGGCCCGCTGGAAGAAGGCCCCGCAGCGCGCCTGACCGGTGTGGCCGGCCGCCTCCGACGGCCGGCTCATGCAGTCCACCCCCTCGATGTACTCGCGGAAGGCGGGCAGGCTGGAGGTGGTCATGGCGGCGAGCCGCGCCGGGGACCGCTTCAGGTCCTCGGTCCGCTCCCGCAGCTCGCGGCGCGCCGCGGCCACCAGCTCGTCGAGCGCGGCCGGGATGGCCTCCTTCCGGTCGGCCCGGGCGCTGGCCGTGAAGAGGGCCCGTCCCCCGTCCGGCGCCTCGCCCCGGAGCCGCAGCGCGAAGCCCTCGCCGTCGCGCCGCACCTCCGGGACCAGCAGCACGTGCGCCCCGGCCAGCTCGGCGAGGAGCCGGCCGGTGCGGACGTCGACGCGGGTGGTGCCGGCGGCGGCGGTGCCGCGGCCGGCGGCCAGCAGCCGCTCCCGCGAGAGCACCTGCAGGCGGCGCGACTCGCCCAGGGCGACCGCGGCCAGGTCGCCCAGCCGGTCGAGGTCGGGGTCGCCGGTGCCGTTCTCGGTGTCGGCGATGGCCGCGGTGATCCGCTCTCCGGCCGGCGGCTCGCGCCGGATCCCCGCCCAGAGGCCGGCGGCGGCCACCACCACCACCGCGCCGGCCAGCACGGCGAGGCGCCAGGCGCGCCGTGGCTCCCGCCGCGCCGCGGCGATCGCCTCCAGCTCCCGGAGCACCAGGTGGGTGGAGGCCGGGCGGGCCTTCGGCTCGGGCTGGGTCAGCGCCAGGGTGAGCCGCCGGAGCCTGGCGGGCGCCCGCTTCCTGGGCACGGCGGGAGCGAGCGCCGGCGCGGTCCGGCCGACGCCGTGCTTGCCGAAGGGGAGGGTGCCGGTGAGCATCTCGTGCAGCAGCACGCCGAGCGCGAACAGGTCGGTCCGGGCGTCGCCCGTCTCCTCCCGCCACTGCTCCGGCGCCATGTAGGCGGGCGTGCCGCCGGTGGACGGCCCGTCCTTCTCGAAGAGGTGGGCGATGCCGAAGTCGAGCACCTTCACGGTGCCGTCGGCGCACAGGAAGATGTTGGCCGGCTTCAGGTCGCGGTGGAGGACGCGGGCGTCGTGGGCGTGGGCCAGCGCCCTGGCCACCGAGACGCCGACGTGGAGCAGCTCCTCGACCGGCAGCGGCCCGCGGGTCAGCCGGCCCGCCAGGGTCTCGCCCCGCAGCAGCTCGAAGACCAGGTAGGCCCCGCCCGGCGCCCGGCCGAAGTCGTGGAGCGTGACGATGTTGGCGTGCGCCAGCCGCGCCACCGCCTCGGCCTCCCGCCGCAGCCACTCCCCGCCCTTGCGGGCCGGGCTGCTGCCGGGCTTGAGCAGCTTGAGCGCCACGGTGCGCCCCAGCTCCGGGTCGAGCGCGGCGTAGACCACGCCGAAGCCGCCCCGGCCGATCTCGCGCTCGATGATGAAGCGCCCCACCTCGGTGCCGGGGCGGAGGCCGGCGGCGTAGGCCGAGGGGACGTCGGGGCGCGGGACCTCGGCCAGCTCCTCGAGCAGGCGGGAGAGCGCGCCGGGATCCCTGGACTCCTGCGTGCTCACTCGATTAGCCCCTGGCTCCGGGCCAGCTCTCCCAGCTTGGCCTTGAGCCGCTCGAACCGCTTCCGCACCGCGGCGGAGTCGAGCGCCTCGCTGTTCGAGGACATGATCTGGGCGATCTCGTCCCACGGCAGCCGCTCGTCGAGGCGCAGGGTGAGGAGCGTCTGCTCGTCCAGGTCGAGGGCGTCGCGCAGCGCCGTCAGGGCGGTGGACTGGCGCTCCAGCCGGACCGCCGACCGGGTCCGCACCTCCTCGGCCAGCCGGTCGGCATCCTCGGTCTCCAGCCGGCGACCCAGCCGGCGCCACCCCTCCCGGGTCACCGAGACGGCCGCGTTGCGCGCCAGGCAGTAGACCCAGGTCCGGATCGACGACTCGCCCCGGAAGGTGTCCATGCTGCGCCACAGGTTCTCGGCGAAGAGCGAGAAGGCCTCCTCCCCGGCGTCCGGGTTGCGGCGGAAGATGGTCAGCAGGAGGCCGCGGATGGCGGGGCCGTACTCCCGCATGACCGCTTCCGCGGCCCCCCTGAAGTCGCGCTCGGCAAGCAGTGAGGCGACCTGGGCGTCCACGGGCATGCCGGGCATGGTACCCGATCGGGCCCGGAGGGGGAGGAACCTGGAGTGCGGGCCACCTTGGCGAAGGTGGGAGCCCCCATGGCACGCTCCGTTCTCGGCCGGGGAGGCGAGTCACGCGGCTCGCCGGGGTTTCACGGGGAGGGCGTCGAGGGCTGTGCCTCCAGCCTCTCCACCACCCGGTCGGCGATCCGCGCCACGCCGGCGCGAAGCGCCTGGGAGAACGCCTCGACCACCGCCGGAGCGCGGTCGGCCCCCTCACCGTGCGCCACCGGCCGCTCCACCGTGATGGTCTCCTGGAGCAGGCCGGTCCGGTCGTCGCGCAGCACCAGCCCCACCTGCATGCGCACCCGGTGCGGCTGCTCGATCTCCTCGAACGCGATCAGCTCGACGTCGAGCGTGACGGCGCGGCCGGAGAGCGCCTCGACCAGCCCGCGCTCCTCGAAGAGGGTGCGCGCCAGCGCGCGCCGCAGGAAGATCTCGGGCCGCTCGGTCCAGCGCCGGTCCTCGGCGTAGGAGAGCTCCCGGGCCGCGTCGCGGGCCACCATCCGCTCGCGCAGGTGCGACCAGCCCTCGACCCGGCCGAGCCGGAGCCGCAGCCCGGCGGGGGCCCGGACCGCGGCCGGGTCGCCGTCGTCCTCGAGCGTGAAGTAGCGCGACACGACCGGGTCGCTCTTCCAGAGCAGTGCGCAGCCCGGGAGCGCGGCCGCGCCGAGGATCGCCAGCAGGACGGCCTTCACGGGCTCACCTTCGACCTTCCCTTGAGCAGCATGTCCGGATCGCGCCGCAGCGCGTCGATCACCTGCCGCACCGCCACCGCGGCCTCGCGCACGTCACGGGCGGTCTCGACGAGGCTGGCCTGCAGGCGCGGGCCGGCCAGGTCGCCCAGCGAGTCGGTGGTCCGCTGCGCGCTCGACAGCAGGCCGTTCTCGCCGTCGAGCCGGTCGAGCACCCCGTTGAGCTTGGCCATGGCCAAGCTGGCGCCGGTCATGGTGGCCGAGGCGTCGCGGGAGAGCTCGGTAACCGGGAGCTGGTCGAGCTTCGACTGCACGCTCGCCAGCAGGTGGGCGGTGCCGGCCAGCGTGGCCTCCGCCTTGGCCGGCAGGCCGCGGCCGTTCACGTCGTCGAGGATGGCGTTGACCCTGGCGATCACGCCGCCGAGCTGGCGCGTGATCTCGGGGAGCTGGTCGACGGCGCGCACCACCGCGTCCTCCAGGTTCTTCATGGTCGAGGGGAAGGCGGGGATGTAGTTCTCCGGGACCGGGAAGGGCAGCTGGGGCGGCGGCAGGCCCTGGGTGTCGAAGAAGTCGATCTGCAGGAACTTGGTGCCGGTGAGGCCGGTCGAGGCCAGCTGCACGCGCAGGTCGGGCGGCACCGAGATCCTGGTCTCCTTGCCCTCGGTGGCGCCGGCCAGGCCGAGCCGTGCCAGCACCTTGACGCCGAGCGAGTAGGTGACCTCGACGTGCCGCCGGTCGGGCGCCACGTCGATGGCCGAGACGTTGCCGATCTTGACGCCGCGGAAGCGGATCGGCGACCCGGTCTCCAGGCCGGTCACCGCCTCGTCGAAGTAGGAGGTGTAGGAGACGCTGACCACGCGCATGGTCTGGGCGGTGAGCAGGGCGGCGGCGGTCAGGCCGACCAGCACCGATCCGGCCACGAAGGCCCCGAGCTTCCACTGGTTGGTCGGTGCGCTCATGTGGCCACCTCCGGGCGGGTCCGGTTGAAGAAGGAGTGGACGCGCGGGTCCGTGCTGGTGTCGCGCAGGACGCGGGGGTCGCCGCGCGCGATGATGCTCTGGCTCTCGCGGTCGAGCATGATGCAGCGCTGGCCGATCTTGAAGATGCTCTCGAGGTCGTGCGTGACCACCACGAAGGTCAGGCCGAGTTGCCCGTTGAGGGCGAGGATCAGCTCGTCGAACTCGACGCCGGTGACCGGGTCGAGGCCGGACGAGGGCTCGTCGAGGAAGATCAGGTCCGGCTCCAGCGCCATCGCCCTGGCGATGCCGGCGCGCTTGCGCATCCCGCCCGACAGCTCGCTGGGCAGCTGGTCCTCGGCCTTCTGCAGGCCGACCAGGCGCAGCTTGGCGGAGACGATGCCGCCGACGGCGTCGGGCGGGAGGTCGGTCCATTCCTGCAGCGGCAGGGCCACGTTCTCTCCCACGGTGAGCGAGCCGATCAGGGCCCCGGTCTGGAACATCACGCCGAACCGCGGGCGGCCGGAGTCGCCCTGGCCGGGTGGGAGCCCGTCGACCAGGATGCGGCCGCCGCCCGGCTCGTCCAGGCCGACCAGGTAGCGCAGCATGGTGGACTTGCCGCAGCCGCTGGCGCCGAGGATGACGAAGATGGAGCCGCGCTCGACCTCGAACGAGGCGCCCTGCAGCAGTGTGGCGCCGTCCCAGCCGAAGGAGAGCTCGGCGACCTGGATCACGGGGTCGCTCATTGGCCCGCCAGCCGGAAGAGGACCGTGGCCACGGCGTCGATGAGGATGAGCGCGAAGAGCGTGACCACCACGGCCGAGGTGGTGCGCCGCCCGACGTCCTCCGCCCCGCCGCTGGCGGAGAGTCCCTGCTGGCACGCGATCAGCGAGATGGCGAGCGCGAAGACCACGCTCTTGACGAGGCCCGACGAGACGTCCCAGATCGTGACCACCCGGGCCGTCTGGTGGAGGTAGCCGAGCACCGTCAGGTCGAGGCTCCAGACCCCGACGATCATGCCGCCCAGCACGCCCGCCAGGTCGGCCAGCACCGTGAGCATGGGCATCACCAGGATGAGCGCCAGCGTGCGGGGCAGCACCAGGTAGCGCATGGGCCCGATCCCCATGGTGTGGAGCGCGTCGATCTCCCCGTTCACCTCCATGGAGCCGAGCTCGGCGGCGAAGGCGGCCCCGGAGCGGCCGCAGATGACGATGGCGGTCATGAGCGGGCCCAGCTCCCGGGTGACGGAGATGCCGATCAGGTCGGCCACCAGGATGTTGGCGCCGAAGCGGGCCAGCTGCTCGGCCGCCTGGAACGCCATGGCCAGGCCGACCAGGAAGTTGATCACCACCACGATGGGCAGGGCGTCGGCGCCCGAGCGCTCCATGGTCGAGGGCAGCTCGCGCCAGTTGGCCGAGCGCGGCGACCGGGCGATCCCCGCGCCCGAGACCACCATCTGGCCGAAGAAGGCGAGCACCAGCTTCAGCTCGTGCAGGGCCGCGACGGTGGCCCGTCCCAGCTGGTCGAGCGTCCGCAGCGGCCGGCGGCGCCGGAGGCGGGCCACCACGTTGTCGCCACCGTAGAGGTGGATGATCCGCTGCACCCGCTCGCCGGCGGCCACGAACTCGGACTTGACGCCGCGCCGGTGCAGCTCGGCGCGCAGGGAGGCGAGCAGCGCCATGGCGGCGCCGTCGATCCGCTCCACCGCGGACATCTCGAAGTCGAGGGCCTGCCCCTTGGCGGCGCTGGTCTCGAGGCGGCGCAGCTCGGTCCAGAGCGGCCCGGCGTCGGCGAGCGTCAGGCGCCCACCGATGCGGAGCTCACCCTGGTCGGCGCTGGTCTGCACGTGCGCGATGGTGAAGGCCGGCGGCATCGGGGACCCGGGGCGGCGCGTGCATGGCGGCTCGGCGCGTGGGCACCTGGGCTACTTCACGATCAGGTCGTTCCTGACGGTGACGACGCCCTTGACTCCCTCGGCCACCCGGCCTGCCAGCCGCGCGCTCTGCGCCGAGTCGACGAAGCCGCTCAGCTGGACCACGTCCCGGTAGGTCTTGACGTTGATCTGGAACGACTTGAGCGCCTGCTCGTTGAGGAGGGCCGCCTTCACCCTGGTGGTGATGACGGTGTCGTCCACGTACTCACCCGCCGTCTCACCGGTCCGGGCGGGATGGGCGGGATGGGCGGGCTGGGAGGAGGCGCAGCCCAGCATGGCGATCACGCCCAGCGCGAGCCCCGCGGCGGGTAGCATGGTCAGCGAGCGCCTGGTCATGGCGTGGCTCCCTTCGTCCCGCTCTTGAAGTCATCGTCCTCGAAGGAGGCGGCGAACAGGTCCACCTGCTTCTCGGCCTCGTCCTTGGCGATGCCGTAGTGCTCCTGGACACGCCCGACCAGCTGCTCGCGCTTGCCCCCGATCACGTCGAGCTGGTCGTCGGTGAGCTTGCCCCACTTCGCCCTCGCCTTGCCCCGCAGCTGCTTCCAGTTTCCCTCGATCCGATCCCAGTTCATGTGTGACTCCTCGTGGAGGGGTTCAGAGACTGATGCCGACGCGCAGCGACGCGCCGAACTGCGATCCGCCGAGCTTGTAGGTGGAGCTGGTGCCGCCGCCCAGGTTCACCTGGACGTCCTGGCTGGTGAGGTCCCAGCGGGCGAAGGCCCAGACGCCGACCAGCAGCGCATCCTGCGGGCCGAAGCGAAGCGAGAGGCCGGGACGAAGCCCGAGCGAGACCAGCCAGGCGTCGGACCTGCTCCGCGACACCACGGCGGCGTCGTGGAGCACGTCGCCGTACTTGTGGGCGCCCAGCTCGCCGAGCGCCTCGAACCGGAACCCTCCCAGATCGAAGCCCGGGCCGACCAGCGCGCCGAGCAGCGTGGTGCTGCCGCTCTGGCCTGGTCGGCCGACCTCGCCGATGGCGCCGAGCTCCAGCATGCCGCTCCGGAAGATGGCGGTGGCCCCCACCGTCGTGGAGGTGTCCTTGAGCAGGCTCTCGTCGTGCACGCCGCCCAGGCCGCTCCGCAGCCCCACCGCGTCGTACTTGTCGAGGCCGTAGTGGATGGTGAGGTCGAGCCCACTGCCGCCGCCGGCGAGCGCGGGCGAGGCGGACAGCAGGAGCGAGAGCGGCAGGCAGGCCAGCATGATCTTGTGCATTGACGTCTCCGATCCGCCGTGCGGTGCCGCCTCGCCCACCAAGGTGCCCGGCGGTGGATGCACGGGGGCGCTTCGGCCCATCGCTACAGCACCGGCCGTGCCGCGCCGGCCCCGGCGCAACCACCCGGAACTGCTGACGGGCGTGCGGTCGGTAGCACGGCGCCATCCGTTCGGAAACGTTCACGAACGGCGAAGCGTCGTCGAGGTCGGGACCGCTATCGGCCTCGGTACTGGGCCGGGTCGAGGTCGGCTGCCCAGAGCAGCCGGTACATCTTGGGCCGGGAGACCCCGACGTGGCGCGCCATCTCGGCCACCCGGCCGCCGAAGCGCTGGAGCAGCTCCTCGAGGCCGGCCCGGTCGAGCTCGACCTGGGGGGGATCCGATGGCAGCCTGGTGCGCTCGATCCGGTTGTCCTCCAGCGCGGCCACCACCTCCGGGTAGAGCCCGAGCGGGAGGCCCGGCGGGGTGGCGATGGCGGCGATCGACAGCACGTTCGAGAGCCCGCGCACGTTGAGCGGCCAGGGGTGGACCAGCAACGCCTCCTCGAGGTCGGGCGACATGGTCCGATCGGTCGCATCGAGCCGCTCCAGCAGCGCGCGGGCCAGCGCCGGGATGTCGCCGCGACGATCGCGCAGCGGCGGGATGCGGATGATCCACTGCGCCAGCCGGGCGTAGAGGTCGGCGCGGAAGAGCCCCTGCTGGACCAGGCTGACCAGCTCGCGGTGGCTGGCGGCGATGACGCGGACGTCGATGGTCACGTCGCGGGAGCTGCCCACCGGGCGGACCATCCAGGTCTCGAGCACGCGCAGCAGGGTCGGCTGCAGCGCCAGCGGGATGTCGCCCGCCTCGTCGAGCAGCAGCGTTCCACTCCGCGCGGCGCGGAAGAGCCCCTCCTGCTCCGCGACCGCGCCGGTGAAGGCGCCGCGCACGTGGCCGAAGAGCTCGCTGGCGAGCAGCCCCTCGGTGAAGCCGCCGCAGTTGACCGCCACGAACGGGCCGCCGCGCCCGCTGCGGCGGTGAAGCTCCCGCGCCACGATCTCCTTGCCGGTGCCGGTCTCGCCGGTCACCACCACGGTGCGCTGGTGTGGCGCGACGGCTTCCATGCTGCGGCGGACCGCCTCGATGGAAGGGGTCGAACCGGTCAGTCCCGGATGGAAGCTGGCCCGCTCCTCGCTGGCCGCGGAGATCCTGGCGTAGCGCGTGTACACCATCATGGTGTCGCCGAGCCGGAGCACGTCGCCCTCGGCCAGCGCATGCGACTCGTGCACGACTGCGCCGTTGAGGCGGGTACCGCCGGGGCTTCCGAGGTCGTGGACCACCGCCTGCGCGCCCTGGAGACAGACCTCGGCGTGCCGGGGCGACATGGCCGGGTCGTCGAACGGCCGGTCGAACACCGTCTCCCCTCGCCCGAGAATGAACCCGGAGCGCGGGATGGGACGGTACTGAGCGAGGCCGCGCAAGGGAAAGGGGAGCAGCAGGGACCGAGGCGGTCCATCGGACGGATTCGGCTGGGGGATGTTGGCGGACGCACGCATGGCGTCTCCGCCGCGTCGGGTCAAGCAGTCGGTGAGGCAGGCCGCGCGGTAGGCGAATTGTACTCGGGTCAAGGGACGTCGCCCCGGAACGTTTGGGGCGCTCGGCACGAACGTTCACTCGTGGGCCTCCCATACGGGTGGGGTCCCGGGCGACTCGCCGGGATGCGCTCCCGGGTCGTGTCAAGGAGTGAACCCGAACGTTCGCGAACGGCCACCCTTGGCCCTTCGGACGCTCCAGCGGATGGCGACCCGGAAGAAAGGAGAGCCCGAAGCCTTGCGGCTCCGGGCCCTCGACTTTCCCCACCCACTGCGGAACTGGGCGGGGCTCTTCCCCCGCGGAGCACTCTTGCACTCGCCGCGCCAAGCTCGGTCTGAGCGTTTGGACCGAACCCGGCGTCGCCGTGCGGTGCCGATCAGGTGGCTACTCCAGCTTGTAGTCCTTGAGCTGCTCGCGCAGCGCCGACTTGAGGAACTTGCCGGCGGCGCTGCGTGGGATGGCGGCCATGAAGACGAAGGCGTCGGGCAGGCAGTACTTCGCGAACATCGGCTCGAGGAACTCGCGCAGCTCCGCCGGCGTGGCGGTGGCGCCCTCGCGCAGCACCACGCAGGCCACCGGCCGCTCCGTCCACTTCGGGTGAGGCAGGCCGACCACCGCCGCCTCCTTCACCGCCGGGTGGCCCATGAGCGCGTTCTCCAGCTCCACCGAGCTGATCCACTCGCCGCCCGACTTGATGACGTCCTTGGAGCGGTCGGTGATCCGCATGTAGCCCTCGGCGTCGAAGGTGACGATGTCGCCGGTGCGGAACCAGCCGTCCATGGTGAACTTGTCGGCCTCGACCGGGTTCTGGAAGTAGCTCCTCGCCACCCAGGGCCCTCGAACCTGCAGCTCGCCCATCGACTTGCCGTCCCAGGCCACCGGCGCGCCGCTCTCACCCACGGCGCGGACGTCCACGAACGGCACCGCCAGCCCCTGCGAGGCCCGCGTCTTGAACCGCTCGGCGTCCGGCCGCCCGTCGAGGTGCGGCTTGAGCCGGGAGACCGTGCCCAGCGGCGTGGTCTCGGTCATGCCCCAGGCGTGGAGCACGTTGAGCTTGTGGCGCTTCTCGAAGGCCTCGATCATCGACTGCGGCGCCGCGGCGCCGCCCACCACCATGGCCTTGAGCGAGGAGGTGTCGAAGGCGCCCGGGTTCTTGTCGAGCGCGTCGAGGATGCCGAGCCAGAGGGTCGGCACCCCGGCCGTGAAGGTCACCTTCTCCGAGGCGATCAGCCCGAGCAGCGAGGCCGGGTCGAGGTGCGGGCCGGGGAAGACCTGCTTGGTGCCGGTCATCACCGCGGTGAAGGGGAGCCCCCAGGCGTTGACGTGGAACATGGGGACCACCGGCATCATGACGTCGGCCTGGCCGAGGCCGAGCGAGTCGGGCATGGCCGAGACCATGGAGTGGAGCACCACGGCGCGGTGGGAGTAGACGACGCCCTTGGGGCGCCCGGTGGTGCCCGAGGTGTAGCAGAGGCCGAGCGCCTGGTTCTCCTCGATGCGCGGGACGGCGAAGCTGGGGATCTCCGGCTCGATGAGCTGCTCGTAGTCGATGGTGTTGGGGGGGACCGGCCCGCCGTGGCCCCAGACGATGACGTGCTTCGGCTTCACCTCATGGGCGAACCGCTCGAAGACCGGGTAGAGGACGTCGTCCACCAGCAGCACCTGGTCGCCGGCGTGGTTCATGATGTAGGCGAGGTCGGTGGCGGAGAGGCGCGGGTTGAGGGTGTGGAGCACGGCGCCGGAGAGCGGCACCGCGAAGTAGGCCTCGAGGTGGCGCTGGGTGTTCCAGCCGAGCGTGGCGACGCGGTCGCCGGGCTTCACGCCGAGCCGCTGCAGCGCGTTGGCGAGCTTCTGCGCGCGGGCGTGGAAGTCGCCGTAGCTGGACCGGTGGATCGACTTGTCGGGACGGCGGGTGACCAGCTCGGTCCTGGGGAAGAACCGCCCCACCCGATCGAAGAGGTGCGCGATGGTGAGCGGGTAATCCATCATCAGGCCGTCCATGTGTGGCTCCGTTCGCGAAGGGGGACGTCGGCGAGGCCTCGACGATAGCCCGGCGAGATCGCGCGCGCCCAGCGATTCCGATGACGCGTCGCGTGGCGCCACGCCATCCCCCTTGCCACGCCGCCGCCGCCGACCCACACTCGCGGCGCATGCCCGACGCCGCCGCCTCCTTCCCCTCCCGCCTCCCCCACGTCGGCACCACCATCTTCACGGTGATGTCCCGGCTGGCCGCCGAGTGCGGCGCCGTCAACCTGTCGCAGGGCTTCCCCGACTTCTCGCCCGATCCGGCCCTGCTGGCGCTGGTCGAGAAGCACCTGCGGGGAGGGGCCAACCAGTACGCCCCCATGGCCGGCGTGGCGCCGCTGCGCGAGGCGATCGCCGAGAAGACCGCGGCGCAGTGCGGCACCCGCTACGACCCGGAGCACGAGGTGACCGTCACCGCCGGCGGGACCCAGGCCATCTTCACGGCCATCGCCTGCGCGGTCCGGCCCGGGGACGAGGTGCTGATCTTCGAGCCGGCCTACGACTGCTATGCGCCGGCCGTCGAGCTGGCCGGCGGGACGGTGGTGCGGACCCAGCTCGGCTTCCCGGACTACCGGCCCGACTGGGCCGAGGTCGGCCGGCTCCTCTCCCCGCGGACCAGGCTGGTGATCGTCAACTCGCCGCACAACCCGACCGGCGCGGTCTGGACCGCCGGCGACCTCGACCAGCTGGCGGCGCTGCTGCGCGGCACCTCCACGCTGGTGGTCTCCGACGAGGTCTACGAGCATATCGTCTTCGACGGCCGGCGCCACCAGAGCTGTGCCCGCCACCCCGAGCTGGCGGCGCGGAGCTTCGTGGTCGGCTCGTTCGGCAAGACCTTCCACGCCACCGGCTGGAAGATCGGCCACGTGCTGGCGCCCCGGCAGCTGACCGCCGAGTTCCGCAAGGTCCACCAGTTCGTGGTCTTCTCGGTCAACACGCCCATCCAGCTGGCGCTGGCCGAGTTCCTGCGCGAGCCGGCCCACTACCTCGGGCTGGCGGCGTTCTACCAGCGGCGGCGGGACCGCTTCCGCGCCGGCCTGTCGGCCACGCGCCTCCGGCCGCTGGCCTGCGCCGGCACCTACTTCCAGCTCGCCTCGTACGCGGCCGTGAGCGACGAGCCCGACGTGGCGCTGGCCGAGCGGCTCACGCGCGAGCTGGGCGTGGCCAGCATCCCGGTCTCGGTCTTCCACGCGGCGCCGCGCCAGGACCGGGTGCTCCGGTTCTGCTTCGCCAAGGAGGAGGCGACGCTCGACCGGGCCTGCGAGCGGCTGGCGAGGCTCTGAGCGAGAGCCCGGCCGCCGGGCCCCGTCACTTCACTGTGACGTCCAGCCGGGCGACCGGCCGTGGGCCGCCGCCCTCGTCCAGCTCCACCCCCACCGTCCAGGTCCCGGGCGCCAGGGAGACCTCGGTCCGGATGGTGGAGCCGCAGCGGCAGCGGCAGGGGGCGCCCGACAGCTTCTCGCTCACCACCACGGTCCGCCCCTCCAGCCGCGTGGTGACGGCGCCGGTGAGGCAGCAGGCGTGGGTGAGGGGGTGCTCGACCGTCACGCCGCCCGGCACGGCGGTGATCCGGGCCGCCGGGCCCGGAGCGCGCGTGACCGGCGGGGGCGGGTGGCTGGCCGCCTCGGCCTCGCTGGTGGCCAGCAGGCAGCCTGAGAAGGCGGCGCGGGTCGCGAGCGCGGCGGCCGGCGGCGTCGCCGGGGGCGCCTGTGGACCGGCCGCGCAGCCGGCCAGGGCCAGGGCGAGGAAGAGGGCGCGGGCGAGGTGGGTGGTGCTCATGGCTTCACGTCGTAGAAGGAGTAGACCCACGATCCTTCCTCCGCGGTGTTCTCGGCTCGGAGCACGGCGGCGCCGGCGTAGCCAGCTGGGATGACCGGGAAGTCGAGGCCGAGCGGCCTGGTGGCGTCGAAGCCGGCCGCGGTGGCGTCGTAGAGTTCCCAGGTGAACGACCAGGTGAGGAGCGACGGCATGAACCGCACCAGCGCCCGCAGCCTGGAGCCGGGCGCCGGGTTGAGCTGGGCCACCCCGCCGCCCGAGTAGAGGAAGACGTTGTTGGCGAGGAGGGCACCGGCGCCGCTCACCGAGAGCTGCCAGACGGCGAACTCCAGCGTGGCCCCGGGGCTGGCCTCGTAGGCCATCGGGAAGCTGGCGTTGAGGACGCCGTTGGACAGCACCTCGAAGGAGACGTAGCCCAGCTCGGTGTAGGCTCCCTGGCTGATCTGTGGGATCGACCAGTCCCAGGTGCTGGTGACGCTGGTGCCGGACACGGTGGCCGGCTGGTCGCCGAGCATGATCGCCCCGCCCGGCGTGGACGCCGTGCCCCCGGCATCGAGGCCGTAGACGAGGTAGGCCTTGCTGAGACCGCCCGTGGTCGCGCCGTCGAGCACGCCGGAGACCGTCAACCCCGCCGCGAGCACCGAATCGGAGGCGGAGAGGAAGTTCGGCGCGGCCTGCGCGGTGCCGCCCCCGTAGACGGCGGTGAGGAAGGTCCGCCAGGCGGTCATGCCGGGCAACGCGTCGTATCCGGTGTTGTAGTACGCGCTGTCGACCGGGAAGTAGATGGACAGGCCGTGGGAGCCCTCCTTGGCCTGGCCGTGGCGCTCGTGGACCACCGCGCCGGCGACGGCGGTCTGCAGGGTCGAGGCCCCGGTGACGCCGCTCATGCCGGAGAAGAGGTGCCAGGCGTCCACCAGCTGGTAGGCCTGCGCCGGGTCGGGATTGGAGGCGTACTCGACCGCCTTCTGCCGGCCGCTGGCCACCGAGCCGAGCACGGGCGCCACCGCGCCGGCGTTCGGGTAGGTGCCGGCCAGCGAGGCCATGGCCGTCTCGATGGGACCGAGCATCCCGAGGTCCACGAGCGAGAGGGTCACCCCCGCGGCGTCATTCCACGGCGCGCTGGAGGACTGGGCCCAGAAGCCGTCGATCACCTTCTTGCCCAGGTCGATCGGGGAGAGCAGGCCGCCGCCGCCGAAGGCCGCCCAGTCCCAGCCGTGGCCCGGCTCGGTCTCCTCGGAGGCGAGCAGGTAGCTGGCGTACGGCTTGACGCTCTCCGCCACCTCGATGGTGGCCATCAGGCAGGCGTCGAAGCCGATCACGTCGAACCTGGCGACGGTGGTGGCGGCCAGCCCCTGCTGCACGCCGGCGGCGATCCGATCGAGCGAGAGGTGGTCCGGTTCGCCGGCGATGATGGCCGAGTCGTCCCAGCCGAACCCCTTCCAGCCGCCGCCGTGGTCCCAGAAGACCAGCATGTACCGCTCGCCCGGGTAGGTCTTGATCCCCCAGGTGACGAAGTCGGCGAGGGTGGAGGTGAGCCCCATGTTCAGCTCGCCGAGGTCCACCTGGTCCTGCACCAGCCCCCGGCGGACCACGAACCGCTTGGCCGTGGTGAAGTCGCCGAGGTTGAGGATGGCGCCGGCCGCCTGGCCCACGGCCCGGTCGGCCTGGACCACGAAGCGCAGGTCGGCGCCGGAGTCGACCGAGGCCATCTCGGTGAGGTCCTTGAGCGCGTCGCCTTCGAGGTTGTTGTCGGCGGTCATGTAGACGAGCACCGTCCAGCCCTTGGTGCCGACCGGTGCGAGGGGCGGCGTCTTGGTCCCCCCACCACCACCGCCGCAGGCGGCTAGGAGCAGGACCCACGAGGCGAGGAGGGAGGAGGCGTGTCGAAGGCGCATGCTGGCTTCCTGCGGCCGGTGGCCGGGAGAGGGAGGGATCGACGAGGCGTCTTCGGGTTGGAGCGGCCGCGCGCGCCGATGTGACATCACCCTCAGCCATGTGACGACGCCACCAGCTCGCGGACCAGCGGGTCGAGCTGCCTCGGCGCCAGGCCGGTGTCGCGAAGCACCTCGCCCCAGGTGGCGCGGCCGGCGTGGACCTGCGCCACCAGCGGCGCGGTCGGCGCCCCGAGGCGAGCCGAGAGAACGGTGGCGAGGATCAGCTCGGGCGTGGTGGCGCCGGCCTGCCGGAGCGCGGCGAGCGCGGTGGGCGTGGCCCCCAGCCGGCGGCGCAGCACCTCGGCGACGGCGATGGCGGCCAGCCTCTCCGTGGGCGCCCCGGCGCGCAGCGCCGCGCTGAACTCCGGCGTGAGCCCGGACCGCCCGACGAGCGCCGCTGGCCAGCTCCCGCGCGCTTCGCGACTCGAGAGGAGTTCGGCGGCCGGCAGGCCGAGGCGGGCCCCGGCCCACTGGGCCACCCAGAGGTCGTCCGGATCGGTGCCGGTCATGACGGCGCTCACCAGCGAGCGCTTCTCGACGCCGAAGACGGCGGAGAGGAGGGAGCTGCGGGTGGTGGCGAGGATGTAAGGGTCGGCGGCCGCCGGGCGGGCGGGGTCGAAGGCGCGGTCCCGGTAACAGTGGCAGGTGGCCGTCGGTTCCGCCCTGGCCAGTCCGGGCGTCAGGAGGAGGATGGGGAGGAGAAGGCGGACGAGCGAGGGCATGGAGACGGTCGATGCACGCCACCGGCCAGCGCGCGGCCCACGTGCTTGTTGAGGTCTTGGCCGGCCACGGCTGGTGGCAACGCCCGGTCGGTGGCACGGCCAACGTGCGGTCGGTGGCCCTCCCGGAACGACGCCGGGACAGGATCGGCCTGCGTCGATCCCGGTGCCGATTTGCCGTGTGGATCCGCAGGACTTGCGCCGGCCGGCCTGAAAACTCTGCGCCGGCCCTGATTTCCCTCTAGATTTTCGTGTCAACAAGGGTGTACCCAAGTTGCGGTTGGACAACAGCGAGCAGGCTCTTCGCCTGGTGCTGGCGTCGCCGACTCACGGATCACGGCGGCTGGAGGTTCACATGCGTGTCGGGCTGGCTGGTGTTTGCCTGGTTGGCTTCCTGGCGGTCGGGTGCGGCAGCAGTTCGAAGGCGCCTCCCTCCTTGACCGTCTCACCAAACGGCACCGTGACCGTGCTGGGACCGAAGACCTTCCAGGCCACGGCCATCAACACCGGCGGTCCGGTCACCTGGAGCCTCACCGGCACCGGCAACGTCGGCACCTTGTCGGCCAGCACCGGCGAGTGGGTCGTCTACCGGCCGCCCGCCACGCCCGCCGTCGGGGCCACCGCCAAGCTGACCGCGACCTCCGGTGGTCTCACCGCCGAAGCCGATCTACAGCTCTCGCCCCCCGCGATCACCGGCGCCCAGATCCCCGGCCTGACGGCTCCGGTCGAGGTCCGGTACGACGCCTGGGAGGTGCCGCACATCCGCTGCGCGCAGGCCGCCGACTGCTTCGCCGTGCAGGGCTACCTGCACGCCCGTGACCGGCTCTTCCAGATCGACCTGCTGCGCCGGGCCGCCACCGGCCGGATGGCCGAGCTGGTCGGCGTCCTCGGGCTCTCGCAGGACGTCCAGCTCCGCACGCTCTTCACCACCCGCGCCGGCGAGCGGCTGGGCGACGCCCTGGCCCGCAACATGGCGGCGCAGCGGCCCGACACCAACGCGAAGGCGGTCGCCTACGTGTCCGGCGTCAACGCCTACCTGGCCCACCTGCGCGCCACCGGCGCGCCGCTCCCGGGCGAGTACGCCCAGCTCCCGTACCACGTCACCGCCGCCGCCACCGACATCCCCGACTGGACCGTGAGCGACGTGCTCTCGTTGATGCGCCTGATGCAGTACCAGCTCTCCTCCACGCTCGACGAGGAGGTCGCCTACGGCCGGTTCGCCGCCGAGTTCGGTGGCATGGATCCGAAGCTCCCGGTCTGGATCCGCACGCAGCAGCCATCGAGCGAGCAGACCTTCACGCTCCAGCCCGGCAACAGCCCCGCTCCGCTGCCGAAGCTGGCCGGGGCGCCGCCGGTCACGACCGCGGCGGCACCCAACCTGCCCGGCTGGGGCGGGCCGCTGGCCTCGCTGGCGAACGGCATGGCCGGTGTCCGTGACCTGCTGGACGCGGTCAACGGCTCCACCGGCTCCAACGACTGGGTGGTTGACGCCGGCCACTCCGCCACCGGCCAGGCCATGGTGGCCAACGACCCGCACCTCTCGCTCCAGTACCCGCCCAACTTCTATCTCGCGACGCTCACCTCGAACAACCCGGCCGACAACCTCGACGTCACCGGAGGCGGCTTCGCCGGCACGCCGGGCGCGCAGGTGGGGCGCGGCAAGAACGTGGGCTGGGGCGTGACCGTGGTGGGGTACGACGTGACCGACATCTACCAGGAGCAGTTCCTGCCCGCGGCCTCGTGCCCGGGCGGCTTCCCGTACTGCGTCCTCTTCAAGGGAGCCCCGGTCAACCTGCTCCCGGTTCCATTGACCTTCATGGTCCGGACGCCGGCCGGGCTCGTGGACGCCAAGGATCTCGGGCTGCCCGCCAGCCAGAGGCCGCCCGCGGCCGCGCTGATCGTCCCGCACCACGGCCCGATCATCCAGGCGCCCGACGCCTCCGGGAAGGCCTTCTCGGTCCGCTGGACCGGCCACGAGGACGCCACGCAGGACCTGTCGGCCTTCCTCGGCCTCGACACCGCCGGCAGCGTCGCCGAGGCCATGGCGGCCGTCAACGACTGGGCCACCGGCGCGCAGAACTTCGTGCTGGCCGACGACGCCGGCAACATCGGCTACAACCCGCACGCGCTGGTGCCGAAGCGACCATGGGTCGGTACCGTGGCGGCCGGGCAGCCGCTGCTGCCCTGGTTCCCGCTCCCGGGCGACGGCTCGGCGGAGTGGGGGGCCGGCGCCACCACCACCGGCCCCAACGACGCGTGCGACGCTGCCGGTCTCGACACCACCACCACGCCGGCCACCGTCCGGGCCCCCAATCGCGACTGCTGGATCGCCGACGCCGACCTGCCGCAGGCCACCGGCTCCGCCACCGGCTTCCTCATCACCGCCAACGCCGACCCGGTCGGCACCTCCACCAACACCATCGGCCCCTTCGGAGTCCCGCTCGACGTCAACGGCAACTACCTGAGCTTCGGCTGGGACGACTCCACCGCCTTCCGCCACGCCCGCATCACCGAGCGCATGAAGCAGGCGATGACCGCCGGCGGTGGCAAGGTCTCTCAGGCCGACATGGAGGCGATCCAGGCCGACCACGTCTCGCGCATGGGCGCGGCCTTCTACCGCGCCATGGACCTCCACCTGGGCGGCATCGCCTCGTTCGGGATGCCCGGCGCCATGCTGGCCGACTGGAAGAACGGCGGCTTCGACTGCCCGAGCGGCCTCCTCGGCATCGACCCGGTCACGAGCCCGGTCGATCCCGACGCGACGGTCGCCGCCAACTCGGCCGGCTGCTTCCTCTTCCACGTGTTCGCGCGCGAGCTGCTGACCAACGTCTTCGCCGATGACCTGGCCCAGGCCGGCCTCCCGGTCGGTCCCGTCCAGGCGGTGAAGGGGATGCTCCACATGCTGGAGAACCCGACCACCGCCGACCAGTCCTTCTGCAACGACGTCGGCGCGGCCGGTGGCTCCACGCCGGTGACCTGCGAGGCGCAGGTCCGGACCGCGCTGCAGACCGCCTTCAACCTGCTCTACGCCCGGCTCGGCGCGCCCACCAGCGGCCAGTGGGTCTGGGGGCGGGTCCACACCTTCCAGCCGGTCAGCCAGTTCCCGCTGGTGACCCTCGGCTACGAGCCGGGGCCGTTCGCCCGGCCCGGCGGCGCCTTCACCGTGGACGTCGCCAGCCCGTCGCTCACCGGCTCCTCGACCAGCTTCGCCTTCGGCTACGGCGCCAACGTCCGGCACGTCTCGGTGATGGACCCGGCGGCACCGGTGGTGCGGATGCAGCTGCCCGGGCCCGAGGTCTCCAGGCCGTACGGCGTGACGGTCGGCCCCGACCTGCTCTCCGACTGGGCCCGCAACGTCTACTTCGACTACGCGCACGGCGACCAGATCCTGGGCACCACGGTCGCCACGCAGACCTTCACCGGGGCCACGCCATGAGGGAGAGCCAGATGACCATCACCCGCATCGCCGCCGCCAGCGCGCTGCTCCTCGCCGTCGCGAGCTGCACGCCCTCGATCCCGCAGGACCCCTCTCCGGCCTCGGTCGTCTCGGCGATCTTCGACCCGGCCGGCGGCGACATCCCGCTCCCCAGCGACCTGGTGCTGCAGGATCCCACCTCGCTGCCGGTGCCGGCCGCGCAGAAGGAGCTGCTCCTGCTCTTCCAGGCGCAGGGCGGCTTCCCCAACGACCAGGAGGTGGCGGTCACCATCTCGTTCGCGCGCGACAGGATCAACGCCGACGGCTCGCTGACGCGGGTGGCCCCGCGCATCGACCCGGCCTCCTTCACCCCCGACTCCTTCTTCGTCTACGGCGTGACCTCCAGCGGGCAGGTGATGGGGGAGATCGAGGTGGACCCCATCCTGGCCGGCGATCTCACCACGGCCCCGGCGGCCAACGGCAGCGGCGAGGTCACGGTCCTCACGCTCCACCACAAGGGGCGGACGCCGTGGGCGCCTGGCCGGTATGCCGTGCTGGTCCGCGGCGGCCAGCAGGGCGTCAAGACGCTGGAGGGCGACCCGGTCTGGCCGTCCTCGGTCTTCTTCCTGGTGGCGCAGGGCGTGGACATGACCCGGCCCGACAACCTGATGCTGCTCAAGGCCCAGGCCGGCTCGTACGACGCCGCGGTGGCGCTGGCCACCCAGCTCAACATGATCATCGCCGGCAACAGCGACGCCTACGCCGCCTGCGACCAGCGCTTCCCCCACCAGGAGCTGGCCGCGCTGGTCGGCTTCACCGTGGCCCCGGCCCGGACGCAGGTGGACCTCGACCCGGGCCGCGGGCTGGTGCCGCTCCCCATCGACCTGCTGCGTGACCCGCGCCCGGTGTCGGCGGCCTGCGTGGCCTGCGGCAAGATCACCCCCATCGCCGCCTGCTCGCTGGCCGGCGGCAAGTGGGACGCCAGCGTCGGCACCGGGGCCTGCTCCAGCTTCGCCTCGGCCGGCTTCACCGCGCTCGACGGCTTCTCCACCACGGCGCCGCTGCTCGCCCCCACCAACGATCTCGTCGAGGCCGGCACCGTCACCAGCGCCACCTACCGGCTCTACGACCTGACCGACCCGACCGCACCGGCGCTGGTCGATCCGTCCAGCTACCTGATCGAGCCGGTCGAGTTCACCTCGTCCGGGCTCTCCCCGCTGGTGGCCTCGCAGCCGGTGGGTGCCACCGCCGCCGACGCCACCTCGCCCTTCCGCAGCAGGCCGCTCAAGCAGGACACCCACTACGCGGTGGTGATCACCACCGGCGTGAAGGACAAGACCGGCGCGCCGCTCGGCCGCGGCACGGTGGGGAGCATCCTGCTCTTCGACAACCCGCTGGTGGACGCCGCCGGCACGTCGCAGCTGCTCGGCGTCGACGACGCCACCGCCGGCGCGCTGGAGGTGATGCGCTCCCGCCTCCTGCCGGTCCGCGCCGCGTTGGCCGCCGAGGCCACGCCGGTGCAGAAGGCCGACATCGCCATGGCCTACACCTTCAAGACCCAGTCGATCACCGGCGTGGCAACGCAGCTGGCGGCGCTGCCGTACACCACGGCGGCGTCGAGCGGGTTGCCGGGCACGGTTACCGCGAGCTTGCCCGACGCGGCCTTCAAGAAGTACGGCGTCGATCCGGGCGCGGTCCCGTCCTCCAACATCGCCGAGATCCTCGAGACCGACATCACCACCTTCAACCTGCTCGATCCCGCCACGGGGGCCTTCCACGCCGATCCGTCGCTGGCCAAGGACGAGACCATCCACGTGCTGATCTCGGTGCCCAAGGCGACGAGCCCGGCGCCATTCTGCTCGGGCTCGAGCGGCCCCAAGTGCGCGCCCATGATGGTCTTCCGCCACGGCCTCGGCGGCGGCCGCGCCGACATGCTCACCGTGGCCGACACGTACGCCGCCAAGGGGATGGTGACCGTGGCCATCGACGCCGCCAAGCATGGCGACCGGTCGTTCTGCGCCAAGGGCGACACGATGGTGACTGTCGGTGGCTCCAGCTTCCCAGTCTGCGCCGACGGCGCGGCCTGCACTTCGCCCCTCCCGGCCGGTGCCCAGGGCGACGCCAAGCCGCCCGGCACCTGCGCCGCCGGCTTCGTCAAGCGGCCGGTCAGCATCGCCTGCATGGCCGACCCGGCCTGCGGCTGGACCGGTGACGGCATCCCGCTGGTCTCCTCCAGCTTCCTGGTCACGGCCAACTTCTTCCGCACCCGCGACTCGCTCCGCCAGGACCTCATCGACCAGTCGCAGCTGATCCGGGCCATCGCGATCGACCCAACCAGCGCAGCGGCGGCCACCCACACGGTCTTCAGCCGCCTTCTTGCGTTCGACGGCATCATCATCAACCCGCTCGCCGTCTACTATTCGGGCCAGTCGCTGGGCGCGATCCAGGGGACCGTCAACGTCGCCGCCAACCCGCGCATCAGCAAGGCGGTGCTCAACGTGGGCGGCGGCACGCTGGTGGACGTCTTCACCACCTCGCCCGCCTTCTCCGCCGGCGTCAACAAGCTGCTGGCGGCCATGGGCATCAGCCCCGGCACCGCCAAGTACCTGCAGTTCCTCGCGGTGGCCAAGCTGATCCTCGACCCGGCCGACCCCGTCAACTTCGCCGGCCACCTCACCGCCGACACGCTGCCCAACCTGCTTCCGCCGCTGGGCGGCAACCCCGATGGCACCGTGCCCCAGGCGCCCAAGAAGATCCTGACCCAGGCGGCACTCTGCGACCAGGTGGTCCCCAACACCTGGAACTACGTGCTCGACGCCAACGCCGGCACGGGGCCCTTGCCGGGCTTCCCGGGCTTCGGCTTCACCGGGCCCGGGACCTTCCAGCTCTACTTCCAGATGGTGGGAGGCCCGCCGACCGCGCAGCAGGTCGGTGACGCCATCGCCGCTTGCGCCGTCCCGGGCGGCATGTCCGACAACGCTGTGTCGCACGGCTTCTTCACCAACTGGGCCAGCGCCGCGACGCAGCGCTCGCAGACCGACGCCGCCGACTTCGTCGTCTCCGACACCCCGCCGATGTCCCTGGTCTTCGTCCCGTGAGGCCCGCCACCATGCGCACGCTCCTCGCCGTCATGCTGCTCTGGCCGGCCCTCTCACTGGCCGGCGGGTGGGCCACCCCCAACCCGGACGCGCGCGCCATGGCGCTGGCCCAGGCCGGGGTGGCCAACCAGATCGGCCCCGAGGCCATCTCCATGAACCTGGCGGGGCTGGCCGGCCCGCAGGGGCTGGCCCTCACCGGCTCGCTCCAGGTGATCGACAACAAGACCTCCTGGTCGGACCCGTCGCTCGGCTCGGCCTCGACCAGGACCCACCCCTCGTACCCGCCGCTCCTCGCCGCCAGCTACGGCGGCACGCTCTCCAGCGGCATGGCCTGGGGGGTTGGCGCCGGCCTCAACGCCCTGGGTGGCGGGGCGCTCTTCTGGCCCGACGGCTGGCCCGGCCGGTTCCACGTCGAGACGGTGAACCAGCAGGTGGTGATGTTCCGGGCCGGCGCGGCCCTCCAGCCGCTGCCGTGGCTCAAGCTCGGCGCCGGCGCTGCCTACTACCGCGCCACCGAGGAGCTGAGCCAGGCCATGAACTTCTCTGGCCAGGAGGCCCAGGCCAGGGTGGGCGCGGCCGGCGGCGCCCTGGGCTTCGCCCTCTCGCTGGAGGCGGCGGTGCCCGGTGCCCCGCTCAAGCTCGGCGCCGACTACCGGAGCCGGGGCGACCTGACGCTGAAGGGGAAGGCCCACTTCTCCAACGTGCCACCTGCGTTCCAGACCCAGTTGCAGGATCAGGGGGCGACCACCAAGGTGGTGGTGCCGCCGGAGCTCAACCTCGGCCTCGCCTGGCAGGCCACCCCGCACCTCGAGGTGCTGGTGGGCTTCACCCTGGAGGGCTGGCACGTCTACGAGTCCGACGACTTCACCGGCGACAAGGGCTTCAGCGTGAAGGTGGCGCGAAACTACAACGACGCCTACGACTACCGGCTCGGCGTGGAGTATGCCGGCGATCCGGCGCTGAAGGGCTGGTCGCTGCGCGCCGGCCTGTTCAGGTCCGTCTCCGAGCAGCCGTCCGACACGCTCTCGCCGTCGCTCTCCGACGCCAGCAGCTGGAACGGCTCGGTCGGAGCCGGCTACCAGGTGACCAGGGCGCTTCGAGTCGACGCCGCCTACCAGTACTCCCGGTTCGACTCGGTCACCGCCTCGGGGACCGACGCGCTGCCCGGCACCTACCGGACGCGCGCCAACCTGGTCAGCCTCGGCGTCAACTGGCGGATGTAGGCGGGGTGGGCCCGGTCGGCGCCACCGCGGCGTGACCCCGGTGACGCCGGGGTCCCGCCGCCTGGACGTCGGCTCGCGTCAGCCCCTGGTGGAGAAGTTCCGCCCCATGTGGAGCCGGAGCATGTCCTCGAACTCCGCCTCGGGGTCGCCCCGGTAGACCATCGACGAGCCGATCTCGGCGGCCAGGATGGCGGAGCGGTACTTCTGGGGCAGCCGGTCCACCCGCCTCCGGAAGCGCGGCTCCTCGCGGAGGATGGCCGGGAGGTGGGAGAGGATGGCCGCCCGGAAGAGCGGCTCCCGTGCCAGCCCGGGCCTGGCCTGGAAGAACTTGAAGAGCCGGGCGTAGTGGCCGTTGATCTCACCGCTGATCCGGTCGGAGATCTCGGTGCCCAGCAGTCCCTGCTCGCGCCGGCGCGCCATGATCAGGTTGGCCTCGTCGGCGGCACGGCGGACCAGGATGGCGAGCACGTCCTTCACGTACCGCTTCTTGTGCTTGAGGAACTCCTCCTCGGTCAGCAGCAGGTTGCCGATGATCTCGTACGAGGACGAGATGACGCCGCACTTGTTGGCCGAGGCGTCGCGCAGCAGCAGCACGCCCTTCTTCTGGAGCTGCACCCGCGCGTCCGGCGTGATGTAGGAGTTGGCCCCCTCCACGATGACGCGCGAGGACGGCTGCCCGTCGGTCCGGAGGTACTGCTCCCAGTTCCTGGCGTCGATGGTCTCGGGGCGGCCGCCGCCGGGGATGAAGAGGTCGGCCTCCACGGTGAAGGGGAGGGAGCCGAAGGCCCTGGAGAAGTCGTCGATGGAGATCCACTCCTCCCGCAGGCCGCGCCCGGCGCGGGTCACCTTGCGGTGCAGCACCCGCAGCCCGTCCTTCCTGGTCCCGGAGCGGAAGAGCATGAAGCCGCCGGGGTGGAGCGCCCTGGGGTCGAAGGCGTCGAGATCCTGCTTGAGCAGGATGCGCGACAGCTCGGCCCGGTCGGCCCCGGCCGGATCGACCAGCGCGGCGGTGCCGTCGAGGATGAGCCGGAGCTCCGCCCTGGGCCAGCGCTTGAGGATGATGGCCATGGCGTTGCCGGCCACGTCGCCGTTGGGACCGCCGGTGACCTTCACGCTCACCGGCTTGCGCCGCACGTCGATCCCGAGCTCCTTCATGGCGATCTCGGCGAAGGTGACCACCCCGGTGGAGGTGACCGCGTACTCCTTGTGGTTGATGCCCACCTGCTTGGAGGACATCACGCCGATGCCGAGCAGGTAGCCGCGCCGGCGGGAGAGGGCGGCGATCTCCTCGATCATCCCGTCGTGCATGTTCTCGTCGGGGCCGAGCTCGATGGGCTCGTCCTCGCGGTAGTAGTCGACCACCGCCGGGTCGCGGGCCACGCCGTCGGCGGTGACGAAGATGTCCAGGAAGGCGTTGATGACACCGCGCTGCAGCTTGTGGAGCAGGATGGTCTCCTGGTCGCGCTCGGCGTCATCCAGCGCCGAGGCGTCCAGCAGCATCACCAGCTTGGAGCCGCCCTCGTAGATGTCCTTGTTCTTGAAGTGCTGGGTGTGGGCCAGCACGAAGTTCTCGCGGAAGAGGGTGGCGGCGTTGGTGAGGAAGTCGTCGTCGGTGCGGCAGATGACGGTGCGCCAGCCGCCGCGGGCGATGTCGGAGAAGCCGATGTGGTAGCCGAAGCCGTAGCGCGTGAAGAAGAAGGTGACGCGGAACGGGGTGGCGGGCGGCAGGTCGGAGGTGAAGGCCGGCCCCAGCTCGGCCAGGTAGGCCGGATCGAGCCGGAAGGAGAAGGCCTGCTTCTGCAGCACGAAGAAGTTGGTCTTGAGCGTGTGCTTGATGAGGGCCAAGCAGCAGCGGAAGACGTCGCGCCGGATGTCGTCGAGGTGGCGGTGACCGGTGTTGTACTCGCGCACCGCCTTCTCGGCGGCGCCCAGCTGGGCCGGCCAGCTCCGCTCCCGCCCCTTGACCGCCGGGTCGAAGCGGGCCCGGAAGAGCCGGGTCAGCATCAGCGCCATCCGCGGGTTGGCGTGGAAGGCGTTGCGCACCTCCTCCCAGTCGAACCGGTCGGGCTGGGCGTGGGCCAGGTTGGTGTGGCAGAAGGCCACGAAGGACCGCACCAGCGCCGCGTCCACGCCGGTCAGCACGCCGGCGGTGACCAGCTCGCGGTACTCGGGCGAGCTGGTCGGCAGCACCTGCGTGTTGAAGAACTCCTCCTCCAGCTGCCGGTGGAGCGGCGAGCCGGCCAGCAGCCGGCCGCCCTGGCGCGGGTAGACGTAGAAGGTGCAGAGCGCGTAGGGACGGGTGCCATCCGAGATGTCGAGCACGTAGGCGCGGGCCACGCCGAGTTCGAGCCGGTTGAGCACCTCGAGGAGCTGGGCCAGGAAGCCACGGTGGGGCGGGCTGGCCACCGCGAAGGAGACCCGGGTCAGGCCCGAGTCGTCGCGGGTCGATTCGACGTCGAGGTGGAGGCCGCCGGCCCGCTCGCAGAGCTGCAGCAGCCGCAGGGTCTGGGCGACGCGGCGGGGCGGCGCGACCCGGGTGTAGGCCGGGTTGCAGAGCCACAACAGCCCGAGCAGCCGGTCCAGCTCCTTCGTGTCGAAGTCGCGGTAGTCGGCGTGCATGGCCATGGCCACCGAGTCGCGGACGGCCCGCGGGGCCTGCAAGCCGGCCCCGAGCCGCTCCTTCACCCAGGCTTCGGTCTTGCAGTCGAACTCGAACCGCTGGATCTCCAGCGAGGCGTCCATCCCCGGCATGGGCCGGTCGGAGTGGGCGAACATGGCGTAGGAGATGGCGCGGTGCGAGCCGGCGCCCTGGGTGATGGTCCGGTAGAGCGAGCCCGGCGTGTTGGGCGCGGCCAGGATGAGCGCGTTGGGCCGGTCGGCCAGGATCAGGGACTGGTTGGTCTTGAGGGTGCCGAGGCCGCGCTCCAGGGTGGCGATGGCCTCGGGCTCGTCCTGCATGGCGGCGAAGAAGTACGGCGCCATGGCCTCGCGCAGCCAGCGGCCGTTGGCCTGCGCGGTCTGTTCGAGGTTCTCGGTCGGCTTCGACGTCATCCTGGTGGCTCCTTCGGCGAGGCGGGCCCGGGTGGATGGGGGCCGCGCTATTTCAGGTGGCGCGGAGCAAACTCCCGCGCCGGATGGAAGTCCAGCTTCGTGTGGCGCGCGGGATGGCGCGCCGCTGTTGACCTCCGCCGGCACGCCAGCTATCACCGCACCCCCTCACGGAGCACGGGATGAGCCTCGAGACCGTCGGCTTCAGCTTCCTGCTGGTCGCCGCCAGCGAGATGGGCGACAAGACGCAGCTGCTCGCCTTCTCACTGGCGGCCCGCTACCGGCGCCCGTGGACGGTGCTGGGCGGGATCCTGGTGGCCACCGTGCTCAACCACCTGCTGGCGGCCACCGCGGGGAGCTGGGTGGCCGCCCAGGTCCCGCCGCGGCTCATGGCGGCCGCGCTGGGGGCCACCTTCATCGCCTTCGGGCTCTGGACGCTCAAGCCCGACCGGCTCGACGAGGCGCGCGGCCCCGACCGGTTCGGCCCGTTCCTCGCCACCACCGTCCTCTTCTTCCTCGCCGAGATGGGCGACAAGACGCAGCTGGCCACGGTGGCGCTGGCGGCGCGCTACTCCTCGGTGCTGGCGGTCACGGCCGGTACCACCGCCGGGATGCTGGCGGCCGATGGGCTGGCGGTCTTTCTCGGCGAGCGGCTGGCCGCCCGCGTCCAGCTCAGGTGGGTCCGCCTGGTGGCGGCGGCGCTCTTCTTCGCCTTCGGCGCGCTGGCGCTGGCGGCCGCCTTCTAGCGCGGGACCGGTTCGGACCAGCTAGAACCTGAAGCCGATGCTCAGCTCCGGCCACCAGGCCTCGCAGCTGGAGGAGCAGCCGAGGGCCCGCTCGAAGGCGAGGCCGGCGCCGAACGCGGTGTTGGGCGCCGAGGCCAGCGAGATGCCGGCCCGTCCCCCGAGGGCGTCCTGGTCCGGAAGGCCGCCGACGAACCACCGGGCGTAGTAGACGCCGGCGTAGGGGCGAAACGGGATGGGGGCGTACCAGTTGATCCCCGGGGCGAACCGCCCGAGGTGGGGGTTGGCGCCGCCCCAGTACTGCCCGTCGATGGCGACCTCGAAGCCGTAGGCCACCTGGTAGCCGACGATGCCGCCGAACATCACGTAGGAATGGCCGTAGGAGGCGCCCGAGCCGAGGCTGACGCCGACCCGCCAGTGGCGCAGCTCGGGGAGCGGCCCTGCGGCGGGTGCCGGCGCAGCCGGCGGCTCCTCGGCGCGGCTCGACGCCGTGCCCCGCGCCGCCAGGGGGAGGAGCAGCAGCAGCGCCGCGAACCGGGCCGAGCCGCAGGCGAGACGCCTCATGACCGGAAGCCTACCAACTCCTCAGCGCCGCTCAACCGATCAGCGCGAGCGCGGCGTCGAGCCGGGCCAGCGTCTCGGCCTTGCCGAGGATCTGCACCACGTCGTGGATGCCGGGCGACGCCGTGCCACCGGTGAGGGCCACGCGGGCCGGCTGGGCCACCTTGCCGAGCCCGAGCCCGGCCGCGGCCGCCACCTCGGCGAAGAGCCGCTCCAGCGCCGGCAGCTCCATGGCCTCCATGCCGGCCACGCCGTCGCGGACCGCCTTCAGCAGCGGCCGGGCCTCGGCGGTGAGGTGCTTCGACCGCGCCTTCTCGTCGAGCTGGATGGGGGCGTAGTAGCAGCGCGCCTGCTGGACGATCTCGACGAAGCTCTTGGCCCGCTCGCGCAGCTGCCGGACGATGAGCCGGAGCTTCTGGTCGTCGGCCGCGGGCAGCCCCGCCGCCGTGAAGTGGGGGAGCGCGCGGGCGGCCAGCTCGTCGTCGGAGAGGGCGCGGAGCCACTGGTGGTTCACCCAGAGCAGCTTGTCGGGGTTGAAGACCCCGGCGGTGGCGCCCACCTGCTTCCAGTCGAAGAGCTCGACCAGCTCCTGGAGGGTGAAGATCTCCTGGTCGCCGTGCGACCAGCCGAGCCGGACCAGGTAGTTGACCAGCGCCTGGGGCATGAAGCCCATGTCCCTGTAGGACATCAGGTTGGTGGCGCCGTGGCGCTTGGAGAGGCGGGTCCTGTCGGCGCCCAGGATCATGGGCAGGTGGGCGAAGGCCGGCACCGGGTAGCCGAGCGCCTGGTAGATGAGGATCTGGCGCGCCGTGTTGTTGACGTGGTCGTCGCCGCGGGCCACCAGGTTGATCTCCATGGTGACGTCGTCCACCACGGCGCCGAAGTTGTAGAGCGGCATGCCGTCGCCGCGCAGGATCACCTCGTCCTGCAGCGTGTCGTGCGGGGTGCTGATGGTCCCCTTGACCAGGTCGTCGAAGCTGGTGGCGCCGGTCTCCGGGACGACGAGCCGGATGACGTGGCGGCGGGACGGGTCGTAGGGCTTGCCGCGGCAGGTGCCGGGGTAGCGGAACTGGCGCTTCTCGCCTTCCGCCTGCTTGCGCAGGACGTCGAGCTCCTCCTTGCCGCAGTAGCAGGCGTAGGCCTTGCCCTCCCGGACCAGCCGGTCGGCGTGGGCCCGGTAGACGTCGAGCCGCTCGGTCTGGAAGTACGGGCCGTGCGGGCCGCCCACGCCCGGCCCCTCGTCCCAGTCGAGGCCGAGCCAGCGCATCCCCTCCAGGATGGCCTCGACCGCCACCTGGGTGGAGCGCTCCCGGTCGGTGTCCTCGATGCGGAGCACGAAGGTGCCGCCATGGCGCCGGGCGTAGAGCCAGTTGAAGAGGGCGGTGCGGGCGCCACCGATGTGGAGGTAGCCGGTGGGGGAGGGGGCGAAGCGGACGCGCGGAGCGGTCATGGCGCGCGTGATCTACCACGGCCCGCGCGGTATATTGAAACGCCCATGCCTCCACGCAAGAGCATCCTGATCGCCGACGACTCCCGTGCCGTGGTGGACGCCCTGGCCATGGCCTTCGAGGCCGCGGGCTGGGACGTGATCGCCGCCGCCGACGGCGAGGAGGTCTTCCAGCGGCTCACCGAGGTCCGCCCCGACGCCCTGCTGGTGGACGTCTACATGCCGCGGCTCAACGGCGCCGACGTCTGCCGGGTGGTCAAGAGCCACCCGCAGTGGAAGAAGGCCTTCCTGGTGCTGATGAGCTCCCGCATCACCGAGGGCGAGCTGGAGCTGTACCGCCGCGTCGGCGCCGACCACCTGCTCAAGAAGCCGTTCGAGCCGGCCGTGGCGCTGGCGCTGGTCGAGGGCGCGGTCAAGGCGCCGGCGTGATGGTGAAGGCGTCGAGGAGCTGGTTGGAGCGCTGCGGCGCCGGCGAGCCGCCCGGGTTCCAGATCCAGAGCGAGTAGCTGGTGGGCAGGGCCGCGGTGGTGTCGATGAGCAGTTCGATCTGCGTCGCCGACTTCACCGTCATCTGGTTGTAGGCCAGGTCGAGCGCCCGGTCGGGGAGGCAGGGGACGGTGCCGTTGCAGGTGCAGCCGGTCACCTGGTTGGACGCGTCCAACACCGGCGTGCAGTTGGCGAACAGGTGGA
This sequence comes from Myxococcales bacterium, assembly GCA_021806645.1. Lineage (GTDB taxonomy): Bacteria > Myxococcota > Myxococcia > Myxococcales > Anaeromyxobacteraceae > JADKCZ01. The sequence goes on from JAJZQX010000008.1 coordinate 29,598, forward strand.
CCGTCGAGCCGTTGAGGCCGGCCACGTCGGGCCTGGCGAAGTTGGTGCCGGTGATGGTGACCGGGATCCTGTTGAGCTGCTGCGCCGCGTGCGTGGCGTCGGCGCACTGGGCGCCCACGGTCGGAGGGACCGAGGTGCAGGCCACGCCGATCAGCGTCGGCATGCCCGGGGTCACCGTGAAGTTGGCCGGGTTGGAGGGGAGCGCGACGTTCGGGTTCTTCACCTGGAGCGTGTAGGGGCCGCTCGCCAGGTTGCTCAGGTTGAGCTGGGTCGTGATGGTGGTGGCGTTGACCGAGGCCGTGGCGAGTTCGTTGACCTGGCCCGAGAATACCACCGTCACGCCGCTCGAGGGTGGCCTCAGGTTGGCCACGTTGAGCGTCACGGCCACCGGGTTCAGCCCCTGCGCGCCGCTCCCCGGGCTGATCGACTGGAGGATGGCGGTGTTGGAGATGACGCTGAAGGGGAGCGAGGCGGAGAAAGCGCCGGACGGAAGCTTCAGCCGGACCTGGTAGGTGCCGGCCGGGCTGCCGACGAGGTTGAACGTGCCGGTGGCGCTGGTGGCCGAGGAGCTGGGGAAGGTGGCGTCGATGAAGGTGCCGCCGGGCGGTTGGTACTGGACCACCGCGCCGGTGAGGTTGGTCCCGGTCACCGTGATCACGGGCATGTCCCCCTGGTAGGCCGACGCCGGCGAGAGCGAGCTGGCCTCCGGCGGGTTGGCGTCGATGGTGTACGTGAGCGTCGTCAACGACCTACCGGTGCCGTTCTTCACGAAGATGCCGTAGCTGGCGCCGGAGGCGGTGGCCGGGCAGACCACCGTGCCGGTGCCGCTCGGATCGGGGCAGCGGGTCAGGTCGAGCGAGGCCACGTAGAGCTCGGTGGAGCTGCGGAAGGAGGTGGCCTGCTCGAGCTCGACGGTGGGTGCCGTCGGGATGCTGACCACGAAGACCACCCGGCTGGTGATGTCGAAGCCCGAGCCGAAGACGGAGAGCGAGGCGATGGTGTTGTACTTGCCGGCGGTCGGCGCCAGCGAGTCGAGCGTCGGCCCACCCTTGCTGGTGGCGCTGAAGGTGAGCTTGTTGGAGAGGAGCGGGCTCCCGCCGCCGGTCGGGTTGGCCACCCAGAGCTGGTACTGACCGGGTTGTGCCGTGGAGAGATCGATCTCGCACTCCAGCCCGGCGGGCAGGAGCGTGGCCGGTACCGCCTGGTCCGCCAGCGTGGAGCCGCCCATCATGCAGAGGCTGTCCACCATGAGCCCAGTGCCGATCAGGGTGACCTTCCAGGGGGCGCCGATCTCCGAGGTGCTCTCGCTCAGCGAGGTGAGGGCGGGCGTGGGCACCACCACCGGCACCGCCTTCTGGTTGGAGATGACCCGGTCCGGGTTGACGATCCGGAGCTGCCAGGTGTCGGCCGGCACGTCCCGGAGATCGACGAGCGCGGAGAGGTGGCCGGCGTCGAGGACGTTGGCCGCGTAGGTGGTGGTGCCGCCGAGGTGGGTGGCCCGGACCGTGGCGCCGGCGGCGAACCGCTGGCCGGAGAGCTCGAGCGTGACCGGGAGGAGCCCGCCGCGCGCCATGGTCACCGGCGACACGCCGGTGATGAGCGGCGCCACGCTGCTGGCCGGGCCGCAGACCTGATCGACGCAGGTCTCGCCGGCCTGGCAGGCGTGGCCGCAGCTGCCGCAGTGGGACGGGTCGAGGACCAGGTCCACGCAGCGGTTCTCCCCCTCGCAGACGGCGAGGCCGACGCCGGTGGCGGTGCAGGTGGCCGGATCGAACGGCCCGGTCTTCTTGCAGCCGGACGCCACGGTCGCCAGCAGCAGGAGGCCGAGCAGCGCCGCGCCGCGATGGGCTGGCCGGCGCCGGCGGCGGGCCAGGGGGGCCAGCGCCAGCAGGGCGAGCAGCGCCAGCGGCGTGCCGGGACCGCCGGTGGCGCAGCCGCAGCCGCTGGTGGTGGGCCTGGCCGGCGTCCCGGCCGTGCTGCCGGTGGCGTAGCACTGGCCGTCCTGGCACTGCCCGGTCGGGCAGACGATGCCGGTGCACGGGTCGTCGGCGCAGACGCCGCCGCTGCAGGCCTGGCCGCGGCCGCAGCCGACACCGGCGCACGGGTCGGCCGTGCAGGTGCCGTCAACGCAGAGCTGCGTGGGGGCGCAGGTCGTGCCGGCGCAGGGGTCGGCCACGCAGAACCCGTCCACGTCGCAGCGCTGGCCGGCGCCGCAGGTGAGGAAGGCGCAGGCCTGGACGCAGTCCCCCTGCCTGCAGAAGGTGCCGCCGGGGCAGATGACCCCGCTGCACGGATCGGCGACGCAGGCGCCGCCCAGGCAGATGGTGGCGCCGGAGCAACCGGCCTCGTAGCAGGCGCCGCCGGTGCAGAAGCCGCCGGCCGGGGCCGAGCCCGGGCCGCAGTTGAGGCCGGCGTTGGGATCGATGCAGGTGCCGTTGCTGCAGGTCGAGCCGGGCGCGCAGGGGCCGCCGGCGCCGCAGCCGGTGAGCTGGCAGTGGCCGGTGACGCAGGCGTACCCCTCGGCGCACGGGATCTCCGGGCCGCAGCTGTCGTAGACGCAGACGCCGTTGACGCAGGCGAAGCCCGGGCCGCACTGGGCCCCGTCGTCCACGATGCCGTCGCAGTCGTTGTCCTGGCCGTCGCAGATCTCGCTGCCGGGGAGCGTCTCCGGCGTGCCGCCCTGGGTGCCGCAGGCAGCCCAGGCGCCGCCCACGCAGACCTGCGTGCCGTCGGCGCAGGCGGGTACCCCCCGCGTCCCGGCCGGCCCATCGTAGCAGGCACGGGTGGTGCCGCTGACGCACTCGCCGCAGCTCGGGTTGGCGGGCCAGGCCTCGGCCACGCCATTGCAGTCCTCGTCGCCGGCGTTGTTGCAGATCTCTGGGGCCGGCAGTACCTCGCCGGCGCAAGCCGCCCAGCCGCCCAAACCGCCGCCGACGTCGATGCAGTCCTGGGTACCGGCCTTGCAGAGGCCGACGCCGGCGGTGCCGGCTGGTCCCGAGTAACAGGAGCGGGGGATACCTATGGTGCAGGAGCCGCACTGGTCGGTTTGCCCGTTGCAGTCCCAGTCCGTGCTTGTGCCGGCTGGACATTCGGGGCAGTAGCACGGGTCGGCTCGACGCAGGACCTGGCAGTCGGCCGGCGGAGCGCCGCTCTGCACCTCGGCCGAGGTGCAGACGCGGCAGGCGCCCCAGCTGCCGGCGCTGCAGGTCTCGATCCCCGGCTTGCAGGCGCCGTACGGCAGGCCGGTGGCGGGGTTGATGGTCGAGGTGTCGCCGTCGTAGCAGCCGCGCGTCAGGTTCTCGTCCACCTGGCCGTTGCAGTCGTCGTCGAGGCCGTTGCAGATCTCGGGCGCCGGCAGGACCTGGTTCTGGCAGGTGGTGAGGCCGTAGGTGCCGTCGCCGTTCTTGACGCAGCTCTTCACCCCGCCGTGGCAGAGGCCGGCGCCGTCGGTGCCGGCCGGGCCGTCGTAGCAGGCCTGGTCGAGGTCCTCGTCCACCATGCCGTTGCAGTTGTCGTCGAGCCCGTTGCAGACCTCGGGGCCGGGGAACTGGGACTGGGCGCAGTAGGTGGTGCCGTCGGCGGAGCACTTGAAGACGCCGCGACCGCAGGTGCCGAGCAGGCCGGTGTCGCAGGCCACGCCGCTCTCGGTGCAGCCGGCGCCGAGGTTGAAGAGGGTGTTGAGCACCAGCCGGGTGCCGCCGATCTGGAAGATGCCGTCGGTGCCGGAGTAGGAGTGGCCGCCGAGGTAGACGAAGGACCCGTGGCCGGTCTTCAGGCCCGGCCGGTGGGTGAAGATGTCGTAGGAGCCGGCGGTGGCGCTCTCCGAGATGAGCTGGACGGTGTTGTCGGTGGCCCCTCCGACGTTGACGTACCCGGTGCTGGCGCTGGCCGGCCGGTACTTCCCGATGGCCCCCGAGTACGGGACGAACGGGTAGTCGCCCAGTTGCATGAGCGGCGAGGAGAAGTAGCCCCGGAAGGTGGGCGAGGTGGTGCCGGAGTAGCTGAAGGAGAGGGCGCCGACCAGCGGGGAGGGGAGCACGGTCTGGAAGTGGGTCTCGGCGACGGCGGTGCCGTAGTTGGCGTCGCCCAGCACGCCCTCGAGGCTGCCCAGGCCGCCGCACTCGGCGAAGATGTCCTTCCCCGCGGCGCCGAAGGCACCGATGGTCTTGAGCGACTGCTGGATGGTGGCGGCCGGGTACTTGTTGTTACAGGTGCAGGAGGTGCTGGGAGGGCAGTCGCTGCAGGAGTTGGGCGCCAGCCAGTGTGGCACCCAGAGGATCTGGTAGCCGTTCCTGTAGAGGTTGGTGGTGGTCCAGTCCCCCGGGGTGGTGGGGATGAAGTCCTCCATCACCAGCCGGTCGTAGATGGTGCCGTGGGGGCCGGTGGCCGAGCCGCCGGCGGCCAGCAGCAACCCGGTGACCGGATCGGTCTCGGGGATGTCGAGGCCGGCCTTCTGCAGGTAGCCGCGGATCACCACCTCGGAGTTCTTGGAGCCGGCGCCGGAGCTGCCGATGTTGAGGAGCGCCAGCTTGGGCGGCGTGGCGCCCCCGGCGCTCCAGCCGCCGGCCAGCATCTTGGCCACGTTGGCGGTGAAGGCGATGCTGGCGACGTGGACGTTGACGCCGGTGGTGGGGGTGGGGCGGAAGGTGCTCTTGTACTTCTGGAAGATCTGCCCCGCCTTGACCGCGTCGGAGCCGTCGATGACGAAGGGGCCGCCCAGGTACTTGACGGTGTGGTTGGCGGTGTTGGGCGCCACGCTGGGCGCCGCGCCGCTCCAGTCGTACTTGAGCACCGGGAAGCCGGCGTTGAACTGGAGCGTCAGGTCGGGCGTGGTGAGCGCCGTCTTGGCCGGGTCGATGATCCAGTAGACCGCCACGCCGTTGCGGATGAGCTGGTAGACCAGGCCGTAGGCCTTGATGACGTCGCCGCTCTCGACGGCGGCCCCCGGGCAGCTGGACGAGGGCGTGTAGGAGCCCCGGGCCCCGTCGGTCTGGTACTGGTAGCAGACGTCCATGGGGATGATCAGCGATCCCTTGGCGAAGGCCTTCACCCCCGGCTGGAAGTCCGAGCAGGACGGCGCGAGGAGTGGCAGCGCCATCGCGATGGCGATGAGCGCGCCGAGCCCCGTGACGAGTGGCGCGTTGGGGCGGCGTGAGGTGGTCATGGCGGTCTCTCCTCGGGCCGGAGCGTACCACGGTGCCGGGACAGGTCCGCCCTCACCCCGTGTCGGTGGGGCGCTCACACGGCGATCTCCCGTGGCGGGGCGTTGACGCCCCCCGCGGACCGTGCGATCCGGGCGCGTGACCATCGTGACCGATCCCGCGCCCCGCGCCCTTTCGCCCATCGGCCCCGGCGTGCTGGTCGGCACCTGGGGGCTGGCGGTGGGTGGGCTGCTGGCGGCGCGGCTCCTCTCGCTGGTCGAGCCGACCGGCCTCCTGGCCGCCAACCTGGCCGGCGTCGCCGCCGTCCTCTTCGTGCTCCTTCCCGACCGGCGGCTGCGGGCGCGCGGCGAGGGGTGGGAGGAGTACGGGGCGGGCTTCCTCGCCGCCGGCGGGGCGCGGCACGCCGGCGAGCTGCTGCGCGGCGCCTGGCAGGGGCTGCTGGCCTGCGCCCTCTGCTTCCCGCTCTTCGTGGCGGCGTTCGTCGGCTTCACCGAGTTGCTGCCCCGGCTGCCGGCCGGGCTGGCGTCGATCATCTCGCCCTACCTCGGCTCACCGGCCTTCTCCTTCCGGCTCCCCGAGTCGTTCGCGCTCGCCCTGGTGCTGCAGCTCCTGGTGGTGGCGCTGCCCGAGGAGCTCTTCTACCGGGGCTGGCTGCAGACGGCCTGGGCGCGGCTCGCGCCGGCGCGGGGCGTGACCGTGCTGGGGGCGAGGCTCGGCCACGGGTTCTTCGCCACGCAGGCCCTCTTCGCCGCCGGTCACCTGGTCTCGGGACAGCCGTGGCGGCTGGCCACCTTCTTCCCGGGGCTGCTCTTCGGCTGGCTGCGGGCCCGCACCGGCTCGGTGGTGGCCCCGGTGGTGGCCCACGCCCTCTCCAACCTGCTCATCCAGACGCTGGAGCGCTCCTTCTACCCGTGACATGGGTCGGCGCGGCGGCTACAACCTTGAGCGAGCGATGCCCCCGACCATCCGAGCCATGCTGGAGGAGCAGGAGGCGCGGACCCTCCACCCTCGCGCCGCCCGCTCGGCCGAGAGCCGCGGCCGCGACCTGCCCGAGCCGCAGGACGACGAGCGGCCGGTCTACCAGCGCGACCGCGATCGGCTGCTCTTCTGCAAGAGCTTCCGGCGGCTGGCCGGCAAGACGCAGGTCTTCCTGGCGCCGCGCGGCGACCACTACCGCAACCGGCTCACCCACACGCTGGAGGTGGCGCAGGTGGGCCGCTCCATCGCCCGCGCGCTGCGGCTCAACGAGATGCTGGTCGAGGCCATGGTGATGGGGCACGACCTCGGCCACACGCCGTTCGGCCATGCCGGCGAGCGGGTGCTGGCGGAGTCGGTCAGCGGCGGCTTCCACCACGTCCTGCAGTCGGTCCGGGTGGTGGAGGTGCTGGAGCGCGACGGGCAGGGGCTCAACCTCACCGCCGAGGTGCGCGACGGCATCCTGCGCCACTCCAAGGGGCGCGGGAACGTGCTCATGCAGGGGAGCGGGACCAAGGCCATGACGCTGGAGGCCGAGGTGGTGCGGCTCGCCGACGTGATCGCCTACGTCAACCACGACCTCGACGACGCGGTGCGGGCCGGCCTGCTCACCGACGCCGACCTGCCGGCCGAGGTCCGGCGCACCCTGGGCGAGCGCCACTCCAAGCGGCTCTCCACGCTCATCGGCGACGTGATCGCCAACTCCGACCTCGACCGCGCCACCCACATCGAGCTCTCGCCCCCGGTCCACGCGGCCCTGCTCATGCTCCGCGAGTTCCTCTACGCCCGCGTCTACGAGAACCCCGAGGTGCACGAGGAGTTCGTCAAGGCCCAGCGCATCCTGCGGGACCTGCTGGCCTGGTGCCTGGAGGACGCGGCCCGGCTGGAGGCGCGCCACGGCGTGGTGGTGCGCGCCGGCGAGACGCTGGAGCGGGCGGTCACCGACTTCCTGTCGGGGATGACCGATCGCTTCGCGCTCTCGACCTGGGAAGCCATCTTCGTGCCCCGACCTTGGAGTATCGTCTGACCATGAGCTCCGAAATCGCGCTCGGCATCGACCTCGGAACCAGCTACTCGTGCGTGGCCATCGCCAGCCAGGGCCCGCCGCAGGTCATCCCCAACGAGTGGGGCGAACGGACCCACGCCTCGGTGGTGAGCTTCCTCGAGGACGGCCACGTCCTGGTCGGCAACGACGCCAAGAAGAACATCATCACCAACGCCGAGAACACCATCTACTCGGCCAAGCGGCTCATCGGCCGCTTCTACTTCTCGGACGAGGTGAAGAAGGCGCAGGCGGTGATGCCCTACGGCATCATCGAGGGGGCCAACAACTCGGTGCGCCTCAAGGTCCGCGACAAGATCATGGCGGTGCCGGAGGTCTCGGCGCTGGTCCTGAAGGAGATGCGGGTCATCGCCGAGACCCACCTGGGCCATCCCGTCACCAAGGCGGTGGTCACCTGCCCCGCCTACTTCAACGACAACCAGCGCCAGGCCACCAAGGACGCCGGGCGCATCGCCGGGCTCGACGTGCTGCGCATCATCAACGAGCCGACCGCCGCGGCGCTGGCCTACGGCTTCGGCAAGGACATCTCGCAGAAGATCTGCGTCTACGACCTGGGTGGCGGCACCTTCGACGTCTCCATCCTCGAGATCGGCAAGGACGTCTTCGAGGTGCTCTCCACCGCCGGCGACACCTACCTGGGCGGCGACGACTTCGACGACCGGATCATGGCGTGGCTGGCCGACGACTTCACCAAGAAGCACGGCCTCGACCTGCGCCAGAACAAGTTCTGCCTGCAGATGCTCAAGGAGGCGGGCGAGCGGGCCAAGATCGAGGTGGGGCGCGACGGCGTGGCCGAGATCCTGGTCCCATCGATCTGCCAGTCGCCCGAGGGGCAGGTGCTCGACCTGAAGCAGCGGCTGGTGGCCGACCAGTTCAACAAGATGGTGATGGACCTGGTGCAGCGCACCTTCAAGGTCTGCGACGAGGCCCTCCAGTCGGCGCGGCTCACCGCCGCCGACGTGGACGCGGTCATCCTGGTGGGCGGCCCGACCCGGCTCCCCATCGTGCGCTCGTCGGTCCGCCACTACTTCCAGAAGGAGCCGCTCAGCGACGTCGATCCGGACGAGGTGGTGGCGCTGGGCGCGGCCATCCAGGGCGCGGCGCTGCTCAACACCAGCGCGGCCGAGTACGGGCAGGCCAGCTACCTGCTCGACGTGACGCCGCTGACGCTGCGGGTGGGGACGGTGGGCGGCTTCTCCGAGCGGATCATCGACAAGAACACGCCCATCCCGATCGAGAAGTCCAAGACCTTCACCACCAGCCGGGACGGCCAGGATCGGGTCAAGATCCGCGTCTACCAGGGCGAGTCGAGCAAGGTGGACGGGTGCGAGCTGCTGGGCGAGTTCGAGTTCACCGGCTTCCGCGTCGGCTACCGCGGCGAGGTGCAGATCCAGGTGACGTTCGAGATCGACTCCAACGGCATCGTCAACGTCTCGGCCACCGACCTCGAGTCCGGCAAGAAGACCTCCACCACCATCAGCCTCTCCTCCGGCCTGAGCGAGCAGGATCTGCGCAAGGCCGTCGACGACAACGCCGGGATGGAGCTGGCCAGCCGCCAGCGCGCCCGCTGAGCGGAGCCCTCCGGACCACCATGGACGCGCAGTTCCTCATCGAGGTCGAGACCCTGGCCATGGTGCTCGACCAGCTCGACTACTACGGCGTGCTCAAGCTGGACCAGGGGGCCGGGGCCGCCGACGTCAAGGCCGCCTATTACCGGGAGTCGCGGGCCTACCACCCCGACCGCTACGCGGCGGTGGAGAGCGCCGAGGTGCGCGAGATGATCGGGCGCATCTACCGGCGCATCAACGAGGCCTACACGGTGCTGCGCGACGACCAGAAGCGGATCAAGTACCTGGCCGACGTCTCCGGTCCCGACCGGCTGAAGAAGCTCCGCTTCACCGAGGTCGAGGAGTCGGCGGTCCAGGCCGAGCAGAAGCGCAAGGTCGAGGAGCAGTTCGGGCTGACGCCCAATGGCCGCAAGTTCTACTCGGCCGCCCTCGTCGAGATCAACGCCCAGCGGTGGGAGGCCGCCGAGCGCGCGCTCAAGGGCGCGCTCATGTACGAGGCCGGCAACGCGCGCTTCAAGGAGGCGCTGGCGCAGGTGCAGGCCGAGCTCGAGAAGACCCGCCCCAAGGGCGACTACCGGATCAAGTAGGGGTGGGGAGGCGCTCTTGACGCTCGACCTGGCGCTGCTGGTGCTGGTGCTGCTGGCGGGGGTGGCAGGCGCGGTGAGCGGCGCGCTCCGGCAGGTGTTGAAGGTGGCCGCGCTGGTGGCCGCCTGGGCGGCGGCCCGGTGGCTGGCGCCGCGGCTCACGCAGGAGCTCCACGCCCCGTCGGCGGCGACCCGCGTCGCGGTCATCGCCGGCACCTTCCTGGTGGGCTGGCTGGTGGCCTCGCTGATGGCGGCCGCCGTCCGGTACGCCGTGCAGGGTGACGAGGAGGGACCAGGGCGGCTCGACCGGCTGCTGGGCGCCCTGCTGGGCGCGGCCAAGGGGATGCTGGTGGCGTGGGTCCTGCTCTCGCTGCTGGCGCTGCTGGGCGGACGGCTGGTGCTCGGCTCGCTGCGGGTGGAGAGCCACGGCTCGCGGGCGGCGGCGCTGGCGGCCGGCCATGATCTCTTCGTGATGGTCAGCCCGAAGGGGGCGCGGTTGGCACAGCGGCTGGTGGAGATCTGGCGCGATCCGGTCAGGCGGGAGCGGCTGCTGCGCGACCCGGGCTGGAGCCGGCTGCTCGGGAAGCCGGGCTTGAAGGCGGCGCTCGATCGGAGCCTGGCCGGGGCCGGAGACGCGGCCGGCGCGGCTCGCGACCGGGCCGAGGACCTGCTCGCCGATCCCGAGCTGAAGGCGCTGCTGGAGAAGCTGGACCCGGAGCCTTGAGACGCCTTCATCTCACTTGCCGGGGGCTCCGAGGGGCGTGCTAGATACTCGCCCATGGCGACCGCGAACCAGCCCATCCTCCGTTTCGTCCTCCAGAACTACAGGAACTTCAACGCCCGCGCGACGCGCGACGCGCTGGTGGCCTACTGGCGCCACGTCGAGGGCGGCGGGAAGATGTTCTGGGCCGTGGCGGGCGCCATGTCGTCGGCGCAGCTCGGCATCACGCTGGCGCCGGCCATCCGCGCCGGCCTGATCCACGGGCTCTCGGTGACGGGCGCCAACCTGGAGGAGTCGCTCTTCCGGCTGGTGGCGCACCACGCCTACAAGGACTTCCCCGACTACCGCTACTTCACCAAGGACGACGACACCCGCATCCTCGAGGCGCGGATGCGCCGGGTCACCGACACCAGCATCCCCGAGGACGAGGCCTTCCGCGCGGTGGAGAAGTTCATCGTGCCCATGTGGACCGAGGCGACCGCCGCCCGGCGGCGCCGCTTCTGGCACGAGTACTTCTACGAGCTGATCCAGAAGCTGCCCGCCGACCTGCACCAGGGGGATCCGGAGGCCTGCTGGCTGCTGGCGGCGGCACGGGCCGGGCTGCCCATCGTGGTGCCGGGGTACGAGGACTCGACCTTCGGCAACATCTTCGCCTCCCACGTGAAGACCGGCGAGTGCAGCGCGCTGATCGTGAAGTCGGGCATCGAGTACATGGCCGAGTTCTACGACCAGTACCAGCAGCTCTCGGGCGGGAAGGGGATCGGCTTCTTCCAGATCGGCGGCGGCATCGCCGGCGACTTCCCCATCTGCGTGGTGCCGTCGATCAAGTACGACCTGGGCAAGCCGGTGAAGCCCTGGGCCTACTTCTGCCAGATCTCCGACTCCACCACCTCCTACGGCTCCTACTCGGGCGCCACCCCCAACGAGAAGATCACCTGGGACAAGCTGACCCGCGACACGCCCATGCACGTGATCGAGTCGGACGCCACCATCGTGGCGCCGCTCATCCTCGACGCGCTGCTCGAGTGCCGGGCGGACCCGGCGGCGGCCAACGCGCTGCTCGCCAAGCACGGGCTGTGAGCGGACCGGCGGCGCCCCGTCGCTCGGCAACCGATCGGGACGGAAGGCGATGAAGGCGCCGCCCAAGGGCCCGGCGGGCGGGCCGCGAAGGCCCCTGCGAGCAGCGCCGAGTGGCACCCGTCCGCCCGGCGCGCCGTCGAACCCCTGGCGGCGCATCCCGAGCCGCCCACGTTCGTTCCCGGGCCGCGCGCCGAAGGCCGACCAGCACCTCGTGGCGCCGCGCAGCACAGGGCCGGAGCGGATCCGCTCGCCGGGCACCGGCCGGCGCCGTCACGGTCATTGCCCGGACACGTCCAGCGCGGGATCCCGACGGAGAGCTCAGGCCGACTCAGGTGAAGCAGGAGTTGTTCGAATCTTGCGCTGGCGCCACCAGATGCCGGCGCCTGCGCGATCAGGACGGCCGGGAGGCGATGGTGGCCGGCAGGCTGAGCTGGACCAGCCCCACCTGGCCGTCTGAGGTCGCCTTGAAGGCCAGGTCGGACAGCCGGGACTGGCGGTAGACGTCGAGCATCCGCTCCTGCCCCTGCCGCCAGATGTCGACCATGGTGCAGGCGGTGCTGTGGCCGCAGGCGTCCTCGCCGTCGAGGCAGACGTTGAGCGCCACCGGTCCCTCGACCGCCTCGATCACGTCGAGGAAGGAGATGTCGGCCGGGGTCCGCGCCAGCGCGTAGCCGCCGTGCGGCCCGCGGGTGGACTTGACCAGCCCCTGGTCCACCAGCGTCTTCAGGATCTTGGCGAGGAAGTCCTCCGGGACGTCCATCTGCCGGGCGATCTCGCGGAACGGGACCACCGACTCCATGGGGATGGACGCGAGGTAGATCATGGCCCGGAGGCCGTAGTCGATCTTTCGGGAAATCCGGAGTACGTGCTGCATCTGGCGCTCCGCGGGTTATGACCGGGGTGAAGGCGGCGAAGCCTAGCACAGGCGCGGGAGCAGACCAATGGGCGGGACCGGCGTCATCGACCTGCACAGCCACTCGCTGGCCTCCGATGGCCAGTTCACCCCGGCCGAGGTGGCGGCGCGGGCGCGCGCAGCCGGGTGCGCCGTCTGGGCGCTGTGCGATCACGACACGGTGGCGGGCCTGGAGGCCGCCGGCGACGCGGCGAGGGGAGTCAACGTTCGCTTGGTCCCGGGGATCGAGCTGTCGGCTTTCCTCGAGCGGCACGAGATCCACCTGCTCGGCCACTTCGTCGATCCGCGCTCTCCCTCGCTGCGCGACTTCGAGGACTTCCTGGCCGCGCGGCGGCGCGAGCGGATGAAGGAGATCGTGGTCCGGCTGGCGGCGGCCGGCGTCCACGTCACCGAGGCGGCCATCGAGCGGCACTCGGGCGGCAAGACCATCGGCCGGCCGCACGTGGCGCGCGCCATCGTCGAGAGCGGGGCGGTGGCGACGGTGAAGGAGGCCTTCGACCGCTTCCTGGGGGAGGGGCAGCCGGCCTACGTCCAGCGTTACCGGCTCGAGGCGGCCGACGCCGTGGCGCTGGTCCGCGGCGCGGGCGGCACGGTGACCATCGCCCACCCCGGCGTCTCCAGGCTGGAGATCGGCGAGGTGGCGCGCCTGGCGGCTGCCGGCGTGGTCGGGATCGAGGTGCTCCACCCCGACCAGAACCCGTCGGTGCGCGAGAAGTACCGCCGCGCCGCCGAGGCCCACGGGCTGGTCTGCACCGCCGGCTCCGACTTCCACGGCCCCGACATCTCGCCGGATCGCCACCTCGGGATGGTGAGCATGACGCCCGAGGCGCTCGGGGAGCTGGAGCGGCGAAGGCCGTGAGCTCCGGGAGGCGCCTGCGCGGACCCCACCGCGGGCGCCACGACGCCTGGCCGCCTTGACCGCCAGTCCGATTGGAGACCTGGTCAGGTCGTGCGCGACCGGGGGCCCCTCCACGCGAGGGCCCTCCGGCTACTCCTCGTCGCCCGCGTCCCCCTCGCCTTCCCCGGCGAGCTTCGAGAGCTGCTCCGGCCCCTTGCTCTCGTCCAGGGCCGCCAGCACGAGCTTGGGATTCATCGGCTGCTGAAGTGAGGCCGCGCCGGGATCATGGCGGTTCCTGACGTTGGGCAGGTCGCGCCGCAGCTCCTCGAGCAGGTCGATGAGCTTGGCGGCCTTCTGCTCGGTCAACAGCGTCACCTTCAGGTCCAGGTGCGCGCGCTGTTCGGCGAGCCTGGCGAGGCGGTTCTGCTTGGTGAGGACCACGATCGTGGTCAGCAGGGCGCCCAGCCCGACCAGCCCCTGCAGCCAGAAGAACGGAGCCTTGTCGAACTCCGCCATGCCGAGCCGGCGCAAGACGGTGTTGGAGGCGATCCAGGCCGCGACGAAGAGCAGGACGAAGCCGAGGAAGTCCGGCGTCCCGACGAAATTGCTGATGCGCTCGAGGATGCGCTGGGAGCGGCTGACCTTCTGATCCTCGCGGGTGTAGAACTCCTGGACGGCCTCGATGTTCTGGCTGACCTGGTCGCGGTCCGATACGCGGGGCTTGTCCGGGAGACTGGGAGGCGACGTCTCCGGACCGGCGGGCGTGGAGTTCATGGCGCCTTGCCGTGCGGGAGGGGCCGCGGACGTCCCGCGCCGAGGTCGACCAGCAGGAGCTCGGACTCCTCGCGCGCGGTGAGCGAGACGGCGCGCTCGGACGTCACACCAGCGCCATCGCCCGCGGCCAGGACCAGGTCACCGAGCAGCACCTCTCCGGTCACCAGATGGAGCCACGCGCTCCTGCCCGGTGAGAGCTCGTGGGCCAGGTGCTGTCCGGGCAGGAGCATCGCCGAGTAGATCAGGGCGTCCTGGTGGATGCGGAGTGATCCGTTCCGGCCATCCGGCGACGCCACGACGCACAGCACGCCCCGGCGGTCCGCGGCGCTGAAGCGCTTCTGCTCGTGGCCCGGTTCGAGCCCGGGCTCCGAGGGACGCAGCCAGATCTGGAAGAAGTGCGCCCAGTTGGTCCGCGAGACGTTGGTCTCGCTGTTGCGGATGCCGCGGCCGGTGGTGAGACGGTGGAACTCCCCGGCGTGTACGATGCCGGTGCCACCCGTCGAGTCCTCGTAGGCGAGCGTCCCATCGCGGACGCAGGTGACGATCTCGGTGTCGAGGAGGGCGTGGGGCGGGACGGTCGCGCCTGGCGAGAGACGATCCTCGCTGAAGGTCTCGAGAGCCCCGAACCCGCAGGCGAGCGGGTCCGTCCGGTCCCGTGGAGAGAAGCTGCGCCAAGCCTCGTGCTTGCTGCGCAGGTCATGGTGGCGATCCTTGGACCTGCGCAGGGTGATCATCCGCTCGCTCCTCCACCCGGGCCGGCGGCCCGAGGCGACGTGAGCTTCACGGCAGGGCCTTTCGACCTCCGATCACGCGGACCAGCACCACCACCACCGCCACCACCAGGAGCAGGTGGATGAAGCCGCCCATGGTGTACGACGTGACCAGCCCGAGGGCCCACAGGATCAACAGCACCACTGCAAGTGTCCAAAGCATGGTTGCCTTTCAGGTGAGAGGAGACGGATACGTCGATGGTGCTACGGCGCTGGCTTGGCGATGACGTCCGGGTCGAGTTCCCGGTACATGTCGTCGCTGGGCTTCGGAGCCCGCTGGTGCGGGGTTCTCCATGGCTCAGCACACTGGTAGGCATCTTCCGGGCCAAGGCTGAGACACCCGTGAGTTCAGGTGGTTACGCCGCAGGCCTTCCATGGGGCGTGGCCGGGGCAATCAATATGACCTGGTGTCTCCTTCAATTCGAAGGAGGCGGCGCATGGGCTCCGGCGACATCCCGACGGCGGGGGCCCCCGCCAGGAGTGAACCCGCCAGCGGACGCTGACACCCGCGATCGAGGGGAGGGCCTTCCCGCGGTGACACACCCGAGACATGGCGAACGCATCGATGGGGAGCGATCCCCGCTCCGAAAGGCGCTCACATGCTCTACCCCGAACTCTTCACCTCCCTGGAGCAGGCTCGCTGGAGCCTCTCCCATGACATCCCCTGGGATCGCTTCGAGCCGGCCCGGCTCACCGACGAGCAGGCGCTCACCGTCAAGATGAACGCCATCACCGAGTGGGCGGCGCTGCCGGCCACCGAGATGTTCCTGCGCGACAACCAGGCCGACAGCGACTTCTCGGCTTTCATCTCCATCTGGTTCTACGAGGAGCAGAAGCACTCGCTGGCGCTGATGGAGTACCTGCGCCGCTTCCGGCCGGCGCTCCTGCCCACCGAGGCGGAGCTGCACGCCGTCCGCTTCCCGGCCGACCCGGCCCCGGCGCTCGAGACGCTCATGCTCCACTTCTGCGGCGAGGTCCGGCTGACGCAGTGGTACCGGCGCGCCGCGGAGTGGCACCAGGAGCCGGTGCTCCGCCAGCTCTACGACCTCATCTCCAAGGACGAGGCGCGCCACGGCGGCGCCTACCTCAAGTACATGCAGCAGGCCCTGGCCCGGACCCCGGCCGAGGCGCGGACCGCCTTCGCCAGGATGGGCTTCCTCATGGCCAGCAGCGGCCGGAGCGGAAAGCCGCTCCACCCCACCAACCTGCACGTGGCCAGGCAGTTCTTCCCCAACGACACCATCCAGAGCCGGCTGCCCGATCCGGGCTGGCTGGAGCGCTGGCTCGACACCCAGATCGTCTTCGACAAGGCCTGCGAGGAGCGGGTGGTGGGGGCCATCCTGCGCAACCTCTCGATCCTGCTGGGCCAGCAGTTCGACGACCTGCGCGGGCTAAACCGCTACCGCAAGTCGCTGGCGGCCGCGACCGCCAATCAGAGCGTGCAGAACGGACCGTCGATCCGGTAGAGCGCGTTCTTGGCCGAGTCGTCGGTGACCAGGAGCGCGGGAGGCGAGGTGCTGGCGTCGAACGCCAGCCCGGCCGGCGCGCCAAGCCCGGTGACCAGGATCTCGTAGGCCCCGCTGTCCGGGTCCACCACCAGCACGCCGCTGCCGTTGGCCACGAAGAGCCTCGGCGTGGGGCACGGGCTCAGCGCCAGGTCGCGAGCCCTGCGGAGGTCCAGGCTTCCGCTGGCGGTGCCGGAGAGCAGCTTGGTGGTGACGCCGCCAGCCAGCTTCTCGATGGACCCGTTCGGCCAGCTCCCGTTGCTGCCGGTGAACCAGGTGGCCGCACCGGACGGGGTCCCGGCCGAAGGGGAGATCATCGCCACGCCCCACGGGCTGGCGACCGCACCCGGGCCGAAAGGCACGGTGCCGGCGGCGGCGCCGGTAGCCGGATCGAAGAGCAGGATCTGGTCGTTGTTGTTGTCGGCCGCGGCGACCTGCACGGTGCTGGTGGTGGCGGTGGTGGCCGTGATCCCGATGGCGATGCCGCGGATGTCCTGCCCGCCACCGCCGAAGCTGAAGTCGGCGAAGAGCGACTGGGCGCCCGTGGTGGTGTCAACGGCCACGATGCGGGCCCCGGAGGTGACCAGCAGCCTCGGCAGCGCGGCGGTGGTGTCGAGCGCGAGGTCACCCAGGGCCGAGCCCAGGTAGGCCGACTCGGCCAGGATCGACACGCCGCCGGCCTGGTGCCTGGTCACCCGGCGGGGGTTGCCGCTCTGGGCCACGTAGACGGTGCCGGCGCCGTCCACCGCCAGCCCGCGGGGCGCGTTCATCGCCTGGGCGGTGCCGGCGTTGACGGTCTGGATGGCGAAGCCGGCGAGGGGCAGGACCGAGCCGAAGGACGGATCGGCGGTCACGGTCAGCGTGGCCTCGGTGGAGGAGAGGCCGGTGGAGTCGGCGACCACCAGGCCGAGCACGTAGGTCCCGGGGACGCCGGCCGTGAAGGTCGGGTTGACGGCGGTGGCGCTGTTCAGGGTGGCGGTGGAGCCGGCCGGGACCGCATCCAGCGTCCAGTGGTAGCTGAGGGACTGGCCGGCGGAGCAGGGGGCGAGGTTGTCCGGATCACCCGAGGCGGCGCCGCTCGCCGACACCACCGCGCCCACCGGGATGCGGACCGCGCCGACCTGGCCGGCAGGTCCGGCCGCCTCGGGCGCGAGCAACTGCACCTGGGCGTTGGGACGCACGGTGCCGCAGGTCGACGCACTTACGGTCACCGCGACCGGCAGGCTCTGGTGCACGCCGTTGGAGACCACCAACTGCACCACGTAGACCCCGGGGACGTCGGCGCGGAACGCCGGCATGGCCAGCGCGGGGTCGTTCAGCGCGGCCAGGCTGGCGGGCGGCTTGGCCGTGAAGGACCAGGCGAACGAGAGCGGAAGGCCGGAGGGATCGCTGCTGGCCTGCCCGTTGAGCTGCACCAGCGCGCCGGCGGGGACGTCGGCGACCAGGGCGATGGCCGATGCCACCGGCCTCACCAGTGTGGCGGTCACGGTGACCATGGCGGGCTTGCTCGGGTGGACGCCGTTCGAGACCACCAGCTGCACGTCGTAGGTGCCGGCCACGTCGGGCGTGAAGCTGGGCCTGGCGATGGAGGGGTCGTTGAGCGCCGCCGTGCTCCCGGGCGGCACGGCGGTGAAGGACCAGTCGTAGGTGAGGGTCCGGCCGGCGGGGTCGCTGCTGGCGCTCCCGTCGAGCTGGGCCACGGCGCCCGTGTTGACGCTCAGTGAGGCAACGGCCGAGGCGGTCGGAGCCTTCACCTCGGTGGCGCAGGCGGTCAGGACGGCGAGGGCGACGGCGATCAGCGGGGAGGTGCGCATGCGGAACTCCAGGGGGAGGGTGAGGAAGCTAGAGGCCGAGATCGAGGATCAGTGCGAGGCCGTCGAAGATCCGGTAGTCGTGCTCCAGGATCACGACCTCGGAGCGATAGCCGACGCGCAGCCGCGCCGAGGAGGCGCGGAAGCCCACCGAGGCGAAGGTGGAGACCACGCCCTGGGGCTTTCCGGGGACGCAGCAGTCGGAGCCCTTGCTGGAGGCGGCGAAGCCGTAGGTGGTCTCGAGGCCGGCGTCGAGAGGGTGGGCGAACCGGTACCCGAGCCGGAGGCCGCCCAGCGGGCCGAGAGCCGAGGCGGGCGCCGCCTGGTTCTGGAAGGTGCGCCAGAAGCCGCCGATCAGGAGCTCACCGGAGGCCCGGCCACTCGACGACCAGTGGTGGAGGAACTCATACGCATAGGCGAGCCGCAGGCCGAGATCATTCTCGCGCACCGCGGTGCTCCCGGCGGGGGAGGTGAGCACGTGGCGCCGGTAGGCGCCGTACTGGAAAGCGCCGAGCACGGCGTGGTGCCGGGCGCCGCGCCATTCGCCCTCGAGCCCCCAGGTGACGGCCGGCTGCGTGTCCCCGGCGGCACCGTCGCGCCAGGCGCCCACGGCCACCACCGGCGCGAGGCGCCAGCCCTCCCCACCGGTCCAGGTCGGGGCCGTCGTCGAGGGCGGGGGCGGGAGCGGGACGCTGGAGGAAGCCCGCTCCTGCGCGGCCGCGGGGAGGGCGAGAGCCAGGAGTATCGGGGCAAGGGTGCGCCAGGCGATCATTCGTGCTCCTCGGGTGGTCTCTTCGTCGGACCCCGCCGGAGGGGGAGCGGCCACACGGAAGGGCGAGTCGGCGAACATTCGTGGGAGGACGGCGAGGCCTCGGGCCGGATCCTCGGGTATCGTCGACGAGGTCGATGGGCGCCTTCAGACTGACCAGGTATCGCGGGAGCGTGGTGAGGAGGTTCTCCCTCCTCCTGGTCGCTTCGGCCATCCTTCCCATGGCGGCCGTCGGCGTCGTCTACGATCGGTACGCCCGAAGCCTCCTGGAGGAGTTCACCGGCGAGCGGATCCGGGGGCAGCTGGCGGCCACCGCCAGCCGGGTGGGGTCGTTCATCGAGGCCCGCACCTTCCAGCTGGAGACCATCGCCACCTACCCGGCGCCGCCGACGACCGTGCCCGGTGCCGCCCTGGCCTCGCTGGTGCGCATCGAGGCCGACGCCGCGGACCTGTACGGCATCCTCTTCTTCTCCGACGGCGGCGCTTTGGTCCGGGCCATCGGCGGCCAGGCCGCCGCGGGGCCGCCGTACTGGAGCGAGTTCGACTTCGATCTCGCGACGCTGCCGCGCCGGGTGGTCGGGGAGACCAGCGTCATCGGTCCGGTGCCGCCGCGGGACGGCCAGTCCGGCTGGTTCCTGCTGCAGCAGCGTCTCCACGGCGGCGGGGCGGTGGCGCTCCAGGTGCGGCTCGCCTCCGTGACGGAGCTCATGGGCACCACCTCGGTGGCGGAGGTGGTGCGACCCATCCTGCGGACACCCGCCGGCGACTTCGACGCGCGGGGGCTCCCCACCACCGCCCGCGGCGAGGTCGTGGCCGGGCCGGAGGTGCTACCCGGATGGCGGCCCTGCCTGGTGGTGGATCCCGAGGAGCTGTTGCGCCCCTTCCAGGCGGCGCGGGTCGCGCTGCTCCTCGCCTCGATCTTCGCGGCGGGGGCCATCGCGTGGGTGCTGGTGACCATGGCCGGGAAGCTCAAGCTTCGGGTCGATCTGCTGGCCCACGGCGCCGAGGTCGTCGCGGCCGGCGACTTCTCCCACCGCGTCCCGCTGGAAGGCGACGACGAGATCGGGCTGCTGGCCACGACCTTCAACCGTATGGCCTCGCGCCTCGGCCGCCTCATCGATCGGACCGTGCGAATGAAGCGGCTGGCGGCCCTCGGCGAGTTCTCCACCGGCGTGGCCCATGAGGTGCGAAACCCGCTCGCCACGCTCAAGACCACCGTCCAGGCGTTGGCGCGGCTGGAAGAGGACCGGGAGCGCTCCGCCCTCCTCGCCAGCATGCTCCAGGAGATCGACCGGATGGGCCGAGCCATGGAGGACATCCTGGTGTTCGGACGCCCGCAAGCGCCCGAGCAGCGGGAGGTCGTTCTCGGCGAGGTCCTGCCGGCCATGCTGGGGCTGACGGCACCCGAGGCGGCGGAGCGTGGCGTGTCGCTGGCGGCGGAGGGCGACCTGGATGCGGTGGCCGTGGTGGACCGGGACCACCTGTCCCAGATCCTCTTGAACCTCATCCAGAACGCGCTCCACGCCAGCTCCGCCGGCAGCCGGATCGTCATCCGCGTCTCCGCCGACGAGACGCAGGTGGTGGTCGAGGTCAGCGATACCGGGAGGGGCATCGCGCCCGCCGAGCTGGCCCATGTCTTCGAGCCGTTCTTCACCACCAAGCCGGGCGGCACCGGCCTGGGCCTCCCCATCTCCAGGCAACTGGCCGAGCTGAACGGGGGCGGGCTGGTCCTGGAGAGCACCCCCGGCCAGGGCACCACGGCTCGGGTCACGCTCCGGCCGAAAGGGAGGTCCAATGTCGAATATACTGATCATCGATGACGAAGCCGCGCTGGTGAACTCGCTCTCCTTCGCGTTGCGCGGCGAGGGGTACGACGTGGTGGGCGCCGGTACGGCCGCCGACGGCCTGCGGGCGGCGGAGCGCACCACCCCGTCGCTCGTCCTCCTCGACCTCCGGCTGCCGGACGGGTCCGGGCTCGAGGTGCTGGAGAAACTCCTCGTCCTGCTACCAGGTTTGCCGGCCATCATGATCTCCGCCCACGGGGACACCCGGGTCGCGGTCAAGGCGGTGAAGGCGGGGGCCTTCGACTACCTCACCAAGCCCTTCGAGCTCGACGAGCTGCTGCTCACCATCCGCTCCGCCCTGGAGCGGGAGCGGATGAGCCAGGAGATCGCCCGGTTCAGGGAAGCGACGCTGGCCGGCGGCGAGCTGGTGGGCGAGAGCCCGGTGGTACGGGCGCTGGCCGAGGCGACCCGCCAGGTGGGCGCCAGCCACGCCGGCCGCGTGCTGCTCCTGGGCGAGTCGGGTTCGGGCAAGGCGCTGGTGGCCCGCGCCATCCACGGCCAGAGCGCGAGGGCCAAGGGACCGTTCGTCGAGGTGAACTGCGCGGCGCTGCCGGAGCAGCTCATCGAGGCCGAGCTCTTCGGCGCGGAGAAGGGCTCGTACACGGGCGCCCTGCAGCGGCGGGTCGGGCTGGCCGCGCTGGCGGACGGCGGCACGCTGTTTCTCGACGAGATCGGCGAGCTGCCGCTGGCGCTTCAGGCCAAGCTCCTCCACTTCCTCGAGGACGGTTCCTACCGGCCGGTGGGGTCCGGCCGGCCGCTGGTCTCGGACGCCCGGGTGGTGGCCGCCACCAACCGAGACCTGGCCGCCGAGGTGCGGGCGGGAACCTTCCGGGAGGACCTCTACTACCGCCTGAACGTGGTGCACCTCTCCGTGCCGCCGCTCCGCGACCGGGGGAACGACATCCTGGTCCTGGCGCGCCATTTCGCGGAGCGGTATGCGCGCGAGGAGCGCTGCGCCCCGGTCAGGTTCCCGCCGGAGTCCGAGGCGATCTTGCTCAGGTACCGGTGGCCGGGAAACGTGCGTGAGCTGCGCAACCTGGTGGAGCGGCTGACCATCCTCAGCCCGGGGCAAACCGTCTCGCCGGCCGACCTCCCCGTGGTGCCCGCCCAGGCCGATCCTTCCCTGCCGGCCGCCGGCCCCGGCGCGCCGCGTTCCATCGAGGCGGAGCTGGAGGAGTCGGAGCGGGCGCTGGTCGTCTCCGCGCTGCGCCAGTCCGGGGGGCACCGGGGCCGGGCGGCGTCGGTGCTGGGCATCTCGCGCCATGCGCTGAAGCGCCGCCTCCAGCGGCTGGGGCTCCTGTGACGGGCGCCCAACCAGCCAACCGGCTGGACGGCGCAGCTCAGCGGCGCCGGTTCCCGGCGTCGCTGCTCCTGGCGGCGGTGACGGTCGCCTTCCAGGCCGCACCCGCCCAGGCGCGCACCGAGCTGGGCGCCTCGGCCGCGAAGGCCGACGTCACCATCGGCTGCATGTTCCCCATGACCGGGCGCTCGGCCATCTACGGGCGCGACAGCGTGGGCGGCATCCGCGTCGCGCTGGAGCGATTGGCCCAGCGGGCGCCGGTGGGGCGGCGATTGCGGCTCCGCATCCTGGTGGACGACGACCGGTCCAAGGCCGCCCACGCCGTGCAGCTGGCGCAAGACTACATCCGCAGCGACGGCGCCCGCTTCATCTGCGGCGTGGTCAGCTCCGGCGTGGCGCAGGCGGTCAGCCGCTTCACCGCCACCCAGGACGTGATCTTCGTGGGCACCGACCATGCGTCCTCCCGGCTCACCATCGAGGATCTCCACCACAGGTATTTCCGGGTGTCCAACGACACCTTCTCGTCGATGGCGGCCGGGGCCCGCTACCTGGCCGACCTCCGGCTGAAGCAGCCATGGCGGCGGCTGGCGTTCGTGGGCGCCGACTACGACTACGGTCACGTCTCGCTCCAGGACCTCCGGACCAGTCTCGATCAGCTCGGAGTGAAGTACCACCTGGTGGCGACCCTCTGGCCGAAGCTCTACGAGCCCGACTACGCCGAGGTGATCCGCGCGCTCCAGCTCGCCAGGCCGGAGGTGGTGGTGACGGCCCTGTGGGGCGGGGACTTCATCGCCTTCCTGAAGCAGGTCGCGGCCACCGATCTCCCCGACAACGCCCGGCTCGCCAACTTCGACACGGGCGGGAACTACGACGTCATGGTGGCGCTCGGAGACAGCCCGCCGCCCGGGCTCATCCTCTCGGCGCGCCACCACGACAACTGGCCCGACACGCCACTGAACCGGTGGTTCGTGCAGGCCTTCCACCGGCTCGAGGGGCGCTACCCGACCTACGCCGCCGAGGGGGCGTACAGCGGGATCATGGCCATCGCCGAGGCCGTGCAGCGCACCGGGGCTCGGGGGACGACCGAGCAGCTGGTCCGGGCCCTGGAGGGACTTCGCCTCGAGCTCCCGGAGGATCCGCCGGGCTTCACCTCGTACATCGATCCCGAGACGCACCAGATCGCCCAGGCCCAGGCCATCGGGGAGGTGGTGCCCAACAGCGACTACCCGCCGGCCAAGGTGATGCTGGGGCGCTGGGTGTCGTATCCCGCCGAGGTGCTCAAGCCCTCCCCGGACGTCCTCCGGACGCGGCGGGAGAAGGCCGCCCGGCGCCCCTACCTGGTCGAGTGACCGTTCTCTCCGCGGAGCGGCTTCCGCCCATCTCTCGCGCTCGAGGAGCGGCTTCCGCTCCGGGCGCAGGGCGCGGTCTCCGCCAGGGATCGAAGAATCCGCGCGGCTTTGAAGGGTTTCCCCTGCCGGGGGGCCCAAGGCACGACCCTTGCTGTCCACTTCGTCCACTCGATACTCTTCGCCTCTCTGCGCCACGGCTGAGCGTTCAAACAAGGAGCCCAAGAACCCCATGAACACGTCACGGACTGCGCTGTCCCGTTGGTCCTGCGCCCTGAGCCTCCTCCTCTTCGCCTCGCCCGTCTTCGCCCAGGCCCCCGCCGCGGCCGAGCAGAAGCCCTTCAAGCTCGGGGTGGTCACCTTCCTCTCCGGCGCCGCCGCCGGTCCCTTCGGCGTCCCGGCCCGAAATGGCGCCGAGGTGCTGGTGGAGGCGCTCAACGGGGCCAAGGGTCCCGGCGCCTACGCCAAGAAGGGGCTCGGCGGCCGGCCCATCGAGCTGGTCTTCATCGACGAGGCGGGCGGCACCACCAAGCAGGTGAGCGAGTACCGCGAGATCGTGCAGCGCCAGAACGTGGACGCCGTCATCGGCTACATCTCCAGCGGCGACTGCCTGGCGGTGGCGCCGGTGGCCGAGGAGCTGAAGAAGCTCACCATCCTCTTCGACTGCGGCACGCCGCGGATCTTCGAGGACGGCAGCTACAAGTATCTCTTCCGGACCACGGCCCCCTCCACCATGGACAACGTGGCCGCCGCGCTCTACGTCACCGAGATGCTGCCCGGGGCCAGGAAGATCGCCGGCATCAACCAGAACTACGCCTGGGGCCAGGACTCCTGGGCCGACTTCGAAGAGAGCATGAAGGTGCTCCGCCCGGCCACCGAGGTGACCACCTCGCAGATGCCCAAGCTCGGGGCTGGCCAGTACGGCGCCGAGATCTCGGCGCTCATGGCCGGCCGCCCCGACGTCATCCACTCCAGCTTCTGGGGTGGCGACCTCGACGCCTTCGTCTTGCAGGCCGTGCCGCGCGGCGCGCTCAAGAAGAGCACGGCGGTCTTGACCTGCGGCGAGACCGCCACCCACAAGCTGGCGGGCCAGATCCCGGACGGCACCATCATCGGCGCCCGCGGTCCCCACGGCGCCTACGCGCCCGACATCGAGCTGAACCGGTGGTTCCGGACCATCTACCAGGACCGCTTCGTCCTCTCGCCCAACTACCCCGCCTACCACATGGCCCAGGCCATTCTCGGCCTGAAGACCGCCTACGAGAGGGCCCAGGGCGCCAGCGCCGTCGCGCCGTCGCAGGACCAGGTCATCGCGGCCTTCGAGGGGATCTCGTTCGAGACCCCCAGCGGCACCATCAAGATGGCGCTCGGCAAGGGTCACCAGGCCATCGAGGAGACGGTCTACGGCCGGGCCAAGACCGTCGGCGGCAAGCTCACCTTCGTGAACGTGAAGCGTTACCCGGCCGGGAAGGTCAACCCACCCGACGGCGTGAAGAGCGCCGACTGGATCAAGACCGCGCTCAAGCCCGGCAAGTAGGCGCGTCACGACCCCGTTCGCCAGGGAGGCTCGCGCCACATGGACACGCTCGTGGCCGTCCTGGTGGACGGGATCATCTACGCGTCGTGGCTCTTCATCATCGCCGCGGGGCTGACCATCGTCTACGGGGTCATGCGCATCCTCAACATGGCGCATGGCAGCCTCTACGCGCTGGGGGCCTATGCGGCCGCCTCGCTGGCCGGCGCCTGGCTCCGGGCCGGCTACGCCCCGATGGGGAGCTACGCCGTGCTGGTGCTGGCGGCCTTGCTGGTGGGCGTGGTGGTGGGTCCGCTGGTCGAGCGGGGGCTGCTGCGCTTCTGCTACGGCCGGGACGAGGTGGTGCTGGTCCTCGTCACCTATGCCCTGTTCCTCATCCTCGAGGACCTGATCAAGCTGGTGTGGGGCGTCGAGTCCTACTTCGTCTCCGAGCCCTACGGCCTGCTCGGCAACGTCGAGTTCGGCCCCCTCTCGTACCCGGTCTACAGCGCGGTGATGGTGGTGGCGGCCGTGGTGGTGGGCCTGGCGCTCCGCTGGGGCATCTACGGCACCCGCCAGGGCAAGCTCCTGGTCGCTGTGATCCACGACCGGGAGGTGAGCGCGGCGCTCGGCATCAACGTGAACCGCATCTTCCTGGTGACCTTCGCGCTGGGCACCACGCTGGCGGCGCTGGGCGGCGCGCTCACCGCACCGACCGTCTCGGTGGTGCCGGGGATGGGGGTGGAGGTCATCGTGCTGGCCTTCGCGGTGGTGGTGATCGGCGGCCTCGGCAGCATGCCCGGGGCCGCCATCGGCTCCCTCATCGTCGGGCTGGTCCGCTCCAGCGCGGTCCACTGGATGCCGCAGGTGGAACTCTTCAGCATCTACCTGGTCATGGCGCTGGTGCTCGCCTTCCGGCCCCGTGGATTGTTCGTCGCCGTGGAGGCGCGCAAGATATGAGCCCCGCCAGGCGCACCGCACTGGGGCTGGCCGCGACACTGCTGCTGGCGGGGATCGCGGCGCCGCTCCTGCCGAGGTGGGCGGGTTTCCTCGTCACCATCGCCATCGCCAAGGCGCTGGTCGCCCTGGGGCTCCTGCTCCTCATGCGCACCGGCCTGGTCTCCTTCGGGCAGGGGCTCTACTTCGCCATCGGCGCCTACGCCGCGGGGGTCGGCGCCGACGCGCTCGAGTTCACCGACGCGGTGCCCATGGTGCTGCTCGGCGCGGCGGCCGCGGGGCTGGTGGCGCTGGTGCTCGGGCTGCTGCTGGCCCGCTACCGCACCATCTTCTTCGCCATGCTCAGCCTGGCCTTCTCCATGATCCTCTACGGGCTGCTGGTGCAGTCCTCGGCCCTCGGCTCGACCGACGGCTTCAACGTGGCGGCCCGGACCGTGTTCGGCCTGGACGTGGCCAGCCCGGTCGGCCGCTTCGGGGTCTACGGGCTGGCGGCCTTGGTGGCCTTCGTGGGCGCGGTCGGGATCGATCGCTACCTGCGCTCCCACCTGGGCCGGCTGGCCCCGGCCATCCGGGACAACGAGCTGCGCGTCGAGTACATGGGCGCCTCGGTGCGCAACGTGGTGCACCTGCACCTGGTCATGGCCGCCGTCCTGGCCGGTGCCGGCGGGGCGCTCACGGCGCTGGCGGTGGGGCACGTCGATCCGGAGACGGCCTACTGGACCACCTCCGGCGAGTTCGTCTTCGTGGCCATCCTCTCCGGCACCTCCAGCGTGGCGGCGCCGTTCGCCGGCGCGCTGATCCTCGAGCTGCTGCGCAGCTTCGCCTACGAGCATGCGCCCAACACCTGGCAGCTGGTGGTGGGCAGCGTCATGCTGGCCGTCATCCTGTTCCTGCCGGAAGGGCTCTGGTCGGTCTTCCGCAAGCGCCGGAGGGCCGCGGCATGACCGCCATCCTGGAGACCACCGGGCTCACCAAGACCTTCGGCGCGGTGACCGCCGCCAACGCCCTTGACGTGCGGATCGAGGCCGGCAGCGTGGTGGGGCTGATCGGCGGGAACGGCGCCGGCAAGACCACCTTCATCAACCTGGTGACCGGGTACCTCAAGCCCACCTCTGGCACGGTCCACTTCGACGGGCTGGACATCACCGGGCAGCCCCCGCGGCTCATCACCCGGCTCGGGCTCTGCCGCTCGTTCCAGATCCCGCAGGTGTTCGACAGCCTGACCGCCTGCGAGAACCTGCTGGTGGGGCTCGGCATCGTCTCGATGAGGCGGAAGGCCTTCATCGGCAGCGCCCTGGGACGCCAGTCGCCGGAGGCCGTGGCCGAGGAGATGCTGCAGCGCTTCCGCCTCGGCCCCTACCGCGACGAGCTCGCCAGCACGCTGCCCGAGGGGGTGCGCAAGCTCCTCGACATCGCCATGGCCCTGGCGGTGAAGCCCCGCATCCTGCTCCTCGACGAGCCGACCAGCGGCGTCTCCTCGGACGAGAAGTTCGCGCTCATGGACCTGGTCCTCGAGGCCATCCGCGCCGAGGGCGTCACCGTCCTCTTCGTGGAGCACGACATGGACGTGGTGCGGCGCTACGTGCACCGCATCCTGGCCTTCTACGAGGGGCGCATCATCGCCGACGGCGCGCCCGCCGAGGTGATGGCCCACCCCGAGGTGCGCCGCTACGTGGTGGGCGAGCCCCCCGTGGGCGGGGAGGGCGCATGCTGAAGATCGAGTCGCTCGACATCTCCATCAAGTCGGTCCGCATCCTCCGCGGCGTCTCGCTGCTGCTGGCCCCGGGGCAGCTGGCGGGGCTGATCGGACGGAACGGGGCGGGCAAGACCACCCTGATGCGCGCCATCATCGGGGCGCTCCCGGCCTCGGCGGGGACCATCGCCTTCGAAGGACTCCCGCTGGCCCAGGTGCCCTCGCACCAGCGCGCCCGCCTCGGCATCGGCTACATGCCGGAGGACCGCCGGATCATCCCCCAGCTCACCGTGGAGGAGAACATCCTCCTGCCGGCCTGGGCCTCGGGCGCGCCCGGCGCGGCCGAGCGGCTGGCCCGCATCTACCGGCTCGTCCCCGAGGTGGCCGCGCTCAGGGAGCGCAAGGGGCTGCAGCTCTCCGGTGGGCAGCAGAAGCTGGCGGCCCTGGCCCGGGCCTTCATGAGCGGGACCAAGCTGCTGCTCCTCGACGAGCCCTTCGAGGGCGTGGCCCCGGTGCTGGCCCAGCGGCTGGCCGAGGTGGTCGGCCAGCTCCGCAGCGAGGGGATCTCGGTCCTGCTCTCGGAGTCGGACCTGTCCCACTCGCGGAAGCTGCTCGACTTGGTCTTCCGCATCGATCGCGGGCAGGTGAGCGCCCCGGCCCCGGCCTGACCCCGTGAAGGAGAGATCCAGATGAAGACCACCGCCGCCGTGCTGCGGGCCGTCACCGGCGCCCGCCCCTACACCGACTCGAAGCCGCTGCGGCTCGAGGAGGTTGAGCTGGGCGCCCCCCGGGCCGGGGAGCTGCTCATCCGGGTGGAGGCGGCCAGCGTCTGCCACTCCGACGTCTCGGTGGTGGACGGCTCCCGCGTCCGGCCCCTGCCCATGGCGCTGGGCCACGAGGCCGCCGGCGTGGTCGAGGAGGTGGGGCCCGGCGTGCGCGACGTCAAGCCGGGCGATCACGTGGTGCTCACCTTCGTGCCGAGCTGTGGGACCTGCCCGGAGTGCTCGTCGGGGCGGCCCGCGCTCTGCACGCCGGGGGCGGCCGCCAACGGCGCCGGGACGCTGCTCCACGGTCCCTCCCTGCTCCGCGATGGTGGTGGGCAGGTGATCCACCACCACCTCGGCATCTCCGGCTTCGCGCGCCACGCGGTGGTGGCGCGCGAGTCGGCGGTGGTCATCCCGGCCGACGTGCCGCTGCAGACGGCGGCGCTCTTCGGCTGCGCGGTCCTGACCGGCGCCGGCGCGGTGCTCAACACCGCCGCGGTCCGGCCGGGCCAGTCGGTGGCGGTCTTCGGCCTGGGCGGCGTCGGGCTCGCCTCGGTGATGGCCGCCAACGTGGCGGGCGCGGTGACCATCGTGGCGGTGGACCCGGTGGAGGCCAAGCGGCGCCTGGCCCTGGAACTCGGCGCCACCCACGCCTTCGCGCCGGAGGAGGCGGAGTCCGCGGTGAGGGACCTGACCGGCGGCGGGGCCGAGGTCAGCTTCGAGGCGGCGGGTGTGCCGGCGGTGCTCGAGGCCGCCTTCCGGGCGACGCGCCGCGGGGGTACCACGGTGGCCATGGGGCTGCCGCACCCGTCGCGGACCCTGACCTTGCCGGCCCTGGCCTTCGCCGGGCTCGGCCAGTCCCTGGTCGGCTCGTACATGGGGTCTTCCTCACCGCAGCGGGACATCCCGCGCTACCTCGCCCTCTGGAAGAAGGGGCGCCTGCCGGTGGACCGGCTCCAGAGCGCGGCCTTGCCGCTTGACCGGATCAACGAGGCGTTCGAGGCTCTGGCGGCGGGAGCGGCGGTGCGCCAGGTCCTCCTGCCCTGGGCTGGACCCCGGCGCTGACCAGCCCGCCCGTCAACGACCCGAAGAGGAGACCACCATGGCCATCGAGACCCTGAATCCCGCCACCGGCGAGTTGCTCAAGAGCTTCCCCGAGACGGAGCCGGCCGAGGTGGACCGGATCCTCTCGGCCGCCGTCGCGGCCCAGCGGGCCTGGGCCCGCCAGCCCTTCGCCGAGCGTGCCGTGCCCATGCGCAAGGTGGCCCGGCTGCTGCGGGAGCGGGCCCAGGAGTACGGGCGGCTCATGGCGGTGGAGATGGGGAAGCCGCTCAAGGACGGCGCCGCCGAGGTGACCAAGTGCGGCTGGGTCTGCGAGTACTACGCCGAGCAGGCCGAGCAGCACCTGGCCCCGCGCCCGGAGGCGAGCGACGCCGGCCGGAGCTACGTCCGCTACGACCCGCTCGGCGTGGTCCTGGCGGTGATGCCCTGGAACTTCCCCTTCTGGCAGGTCTTCCGCTTCATCGCCCCGCACCTCATGGCCGGTAACGGCGGCCTCCTCAAGCACGCCTCCAACGTGCCGCAGTGCGCGCTGGCCATCGAGCAGGTGATGCACGACGCCGGCTTCCCCACGGCGCTCTTCCGCACCCTGCTCATCGGTTCCAGCCGGGTGCGCCCCCTCATCCTCGACGATCGGATCGCGGCGGTCACCATCACCGGCAGCGAGCCGGCCGGAAGGCAGGTGGCGGCCGCCGCGGGCGAGGCGCTCAAGCCCTCGGTGATGGAGCTGGGCGGCTCCGACCCCTTCATCGTGCTGGCCGACGCCGACCTGGACGCGGCCGCCAGGACCGGGGCGCTGGCGCGGACCATGAACGCCGGCCAGAGCTGCATCTGCGCCAAGCGCTTCATCGTGGAGGCCCCGGTCCACGACGCCTTCCTGGCGAAGCTCACCGCGGCCATGAAGGCGGTGCGGGTGGGCGATCCCACCGAGGCCACCACCGACATCGGCCCGCAGGCGCGGCGCGAGCTGCGCGACGAGCTCCACCAGCAGGTGACGCAGGCCATCGCCGAGGGGGCCCGGCCCGTGCTCGGCTGCCAGGTCCCGGCCGGCCCGGGCGCCTTCTACCCGGCCAGCGTGCTGGCCGAGGTGAAGCCGGGGACGCTGGCGGCGCGCGAGGAGCTCTTCGGTCCGGTGGCGGTGGTGATGAAGGCCCGGGACGCCGACGAGGCGGTGGCCATCGCCAACGACTCCCGCTTCGGCCTGGGCGCCTCGCTCTGGACCGGGAGCCCGGCCGAGATCGAGCGGCTGGTGCCGCGCATCGAGGCCGGCGCCGTCTTCGTGAACGGGATGGTGAAGAGCGACCCCCGGCTCCCCTTCGGCGGCGTGAAGTGCTCCGGGTACGGCCGTGAGCTGGGGCTGGAGGGGATCCGGGCCTTCGTCAACGTCAAGACGGTCTGGGTGAAGTAGGGGAGGGCGACGAGAAAAGGCCCGCGGGGACGAATCCCCGCGGGCCGAACTTCCAGGCTGCGACTGCTCCCCGCGGTCACCCGCGGGACACGTCCGTTCCTACTGGATGACGGTCGTGGGCTCCATCTTGTTGGTCGTGTACTTGTTGGCCGGGGTGACCGCCGAGGCCGACTCCCAGACGTAGCCGGAGTTGTAGAGCTGGAGGGCGGTACCGGTCGGGACCGACACCACGTGCACCACGTAGAACGCCGTGTTGGGCCTCAGGACCAGGGTCGGAGTGAAGGTGATGGTCTCCAGGCCCGGGGTGGTGTCATCCATGGTGTAGTCGGTGCCCTCGGTCAGGCGGACGGCGGTGGGGCTGGCGGTATCCGACACCACCATGCCGGTGATCGGATCGGTGACCGGCTTGGAGTCGAAGTAGACCCTGGTCGAGACCACCCGGAAGTCGCCCGCGGTCACCGGGACGGTCGGGCTGGCCATGCCGAAGCTGTAGGTCAGCTTGTTGTCGCCGACCCCCTCGTTGGAGAGCGCCTCGACGAAGAGGACCGAGAAGTAGGTGGTGCTGCCACCCACGTTGACCGGATCGTTGGAGTCGACGAGTTGCGTCTGCAGGGCCGAGAAGGCCGGCACGGTGACGCAGGCGTTGGCGTTCTGCGTGGCGGCGTTGCTGCTGGTGACGGTGGCCGTGTCGCAGTAGCTGCCGGCCACGGCACCGATCGGGATGCGGCTCACCACCGTGAAGGTCAGGCTCTCACCAGCCCTGATGTCGACCGTGTTGGCGGTGACGGTGTTGATGGCCAGCGTGCCGCTCGCGCCGTTCAGGCTCGAGCTCACGTAGGTGACCCGGATGTTGGCCGCCGGGTTGAAGCCGATCAGGTCGCTGATGACGACGCTCCTGGCCGTGGCCGCTCCGGTGTTCTTCACCACGATGGTCGAGGTGTAGGTGGCGCTCGGGATCACCGTGGTCGGGGCGTTGACCTTGGTGATGGTCAGGCTGGGCGTGGCCACGGTGAGGCAGGCGTGATCGACGCCGACGCCGATGGTGGCGCCCACCGCCGTGACGGTGGCGGTGTCGCAGTAGGTGCCGTCCGCCGAGCCCACCACCGTGAAGAGCATGGTCGTGGAGGCGCCCGCCAGGATGTTGCCGGCCGCGAAGCTGTAGCCGGTGCCGGCGGCGTCGATGACGCCCTGGGAGAGGCCGGAGAGGCGGTAGTTCGCCGAGGCGGTGTCGAGCACGTCGGTTACCAGGACGTTGCTGGCCGCCGCGGAGCCGCTGTTGATGACGCGAACCCGCAGCTTGGCCGGCACGTTGGCCGCCACCGTCAGCGCCTTGCCGAGGCTGGTGGTGTTGTCCATGGCGACGAAGTCCTTGACCAGCGACAGGTTCGACTCGATGGCCGTGAAGCAGGCCCGCGCCGTGAGGTCGACCGGGTTGCTGGTCGAGGTGCCGACGTGGACCGCGTTGACCTGGGCCTCGTTGCAGTAGGTCCCGGGCGCGTCGACGGTGGCCGTGAAGGTCAAGGTCTTGACGTTGGGCGCGCCGGCGCCGACCGGAGCGGCGCCGCAGCCCACCGGGATGGTGACCGCGTTGTTGTCCAGGGTGACCGCGCCGGTCCGAGCCAGCGCCCGGCCGGCGAGGCTGGCGCCGGTGTTCAGCGTGACCGACGACTGGGCCAGGATGCTCCCGACGAAGGCGCTGCCGGCGCCGATGGTGGCCGAGGTCCCGACCCGCCAGTAGACGTTGCAGATGCTGGCGCCGTTGATCAGGCTGACGGAGGCACCGGCGGCGGTGGTCAGCGTGCTGCCGATGTTGAAGACGAACTCCGCGGTCGGATCGCCCTCGGCGTCAAGCACCAGTGGCCCGGTCAGGTCCGCCGAGGAGGAGTATGAGTAGACGCCCTTGGTGAGCACGCCGTCGGAGAGCGCCGTGTTGACCGGGTGCGTGTCCGGCCTGGCCGCCAGATCGGCGTAGGCGGTCGTGACGGCGGCCTGCGCGGCCACCATGACCGCGTCGTTGTTGTGGATGGTCCCGTTCAGCACGATGCCGGGCGGGAAGCCGTCCACCGCCGAGCCGGCGCTGACGCCGACCTGGCCGCTCACCACGCTCGAGCCGGTGTTGGTCACGGTGGCGTTGGCGAGGATGGCCACGTCCTGGGCGCTGCCGAGGAGCTGCGCGGTCGGAGGCGGGGGCGGGGTGGAGGCCGAAGGGAGCGGGAAGGAGTAGGTGAAGCCGTCCCCGACCTGCGTGACGCCCGCGGGCAGCGGGCCGAGCGTGTAGTTCGCCCCGGGGCCGGAGGCCAGGATGTCGCCCAGATCGACGCTGGTGGCGTCACCCAGGCCGGTGTTGGTGACGGTGACGGTCCAGGTGGCGGTGGCGGTCCCGCCGGCCATGGTCACCAGGCCGGGCTTGACCGACTTGGTGATCTCGATGGTGGGCGCGGGCGCGAAGTGCTTGTAGAGGATCTGCTTGCCGATCTCCTCGCCGTTGATGGTCGCGACCGCGACGATGCGGCCCTCGGCCAGCTTGTCCGGCGAGAAGAGCGTGACCCAGGTGAGGCCATCGGCGAAGGGGGTGGTGATCCCGGTCACGTTGTAGAGCGGGTACTGGCTGGTCACGAACGGGAAGCGCTCGCCAGTCAGGTGTGAGTTGTTGGTGCGGGTGTCGGCCTGGTCGTCGAAGACGCCGTACCCGAGCGCGACCCGGTTGTCGTCGGAGGTGCCGAACTGCATGCTGTTGAGCCGGCCGGCCCACCACTGGTCGATCTCCCAGCGGACGTCGGCGCCGATGACGGGGTGAACGATCCCGGCGGCGTCCATGAAGCCGACCCAGGCCACGCCCAGGTTCTGGCTGAAGCTCGGGGCGGTCTCGTTCTGCTCCCGCAGCAGGGGCAGGCCGGGGTCACCGACGACACCGGAGACGATCCCGGTGGTGCCGATCCCGAGCGGCTCGTCCTGCAGCCAGGCGTAGAAGAAGAGCTTGCCGGCCTGGATGCTGGTGGCGTCGAGCGGGACCAGGTTGCCCAGGCTGTCGCGGTAGACGGCGCGCGGGGCCTCGACGATGAGCGCCGTCGCCGGGAGGACCAGGGAGACGCTGGAGGTCAAGCCGGCCACGATGTTGATCTTCGCGGACGCATCGACGAACCCGGGGGCAGACCCGCTAGCGGTGTACTCGCCCGGCGCCAGATCGACGATGAGCCGGTCGCCGATGAAGGTCTTGGTGTAGCTCGCCGGGCCGGTCACGATCACCGTGGCCGAAGGCGGATTGACGTTGACGTTGAGGGACCCGACGGTGGGTGGGGGCGGTTCAATGGTGGTGGTGGTGGTGGTGTCCTTGCCCGAACAGGCGGAGAGCGCCGCGGCGCAAGCAAGGGCGATGAAGAGCCCACCGCTTCGGAGGATGAAAGGAGTGACGCGAGGCCTGCCTGCGTACGGTGTCATTGGGTCGTTCTCCAAGTGGAAGGAGTTGCACCCGCGGTAATGCACACCTCGGGCCAGTGGCGCGGCGGCCCGAAACGCAGCCAAATGTCCAATCTGGCTGCTTCGACGATCGGACTCGGCGGCTCGGCCGAGAACGCGAACGTTCGCTGTCGGACACTTCGAACCGGGAGCCGCGCGCGCGGGCTCGGCGCGGCTCGCTCGGGCCCACTCGAAGAAGGCGCCCCGATCACGGTGGCTGATCGGAGGACCGGGCCGCCTCGGGCGTGGCCCGGCACGCTCGACCAGGGGGCCCAGCATGGGACGGGAACGCCCCATGAGCGCGGGCCCCGGGCCCTTCAAGACAGAAGGCCCGACCGCCGGCGCGATCGGGCCCTCGAAGACGCGTGGCGGGCCGCGCTACCCCTTGAACATGTGCAGCGAGGCGACGGTCCAGTCGACCATGGGCGTCCACCAGAGGCCGAACACCAGCACCGCCACCGCCGAGGCCGACAGCAGCAGCTGGTACATGAGCGGCGTGGCCGGGGCCTGGCGGGGCTCGGCGTAGGGCACGTCGATGAACATCGCCCGGATCACCCGCGCGTAGTAGTAGAGCGAGATGGCGCTGTTGAGCGCGCCGATGATGGCCAGCGTGGCGTACCAGTTGCCGCCCGGCCCCGGGATGCGGTCGATGACGGCCACGAACAGGTACCACTTGCCGACGAAGCCGGCGAAGGGCGGGATGCCGGTGAGCGAGAAGAGGAAGATGGCGAACGCGGTCGCCGCCAGCGGGTGGCGCCTGGCCAGCCCGCGGTAGTCGAGGATCGACTCCGAGCCGGTGGCCTCGGCGACCAGGATGACGACCAGGAAGGCTCCCAGGTTCATCACCACGTAGATGAGCAGGTAGATCATGATGGCCTGCATGCCGCGATCCGACGCGGCCGAGAGCCCCATGAGCATGTAGCCGGCGTGGGCGATCGACGAATAGGCCAGCAGGCGCTTCAGGTTGGTCTGCGCCAGCGCCGTCAGGTTGCCGAGCGTCATGGTGACCGCCGACATGATGCCGATGATGGCCGGCCAGGGGATGCCGCCCACCGCCTCGCCGAAGCCGGCGGTCACCGCCGACGGGCCCGAGAGCGCGCCGTAGAAGAGCCGGAGGGCGACCGCGAAGCCGGCCGCCTTGGGCCCGACCGAGAGGAAGGCGGTGAACGGGGTCGGGGCGCCCTCGTACACGTCGGGGCACCACATGTGCCAGGGCACCGCGGCGATCTTGTAGCCGACCCCGGCGGTGACCAGCACCACCGCCACCACCAGCGTGAGCCGGGTGGCCGCGGCCGGGAGGCCGGTGGCCTGCAGGTGCAGGAGGTTTCCGGCCAGCGCGCCGAGGCTGGTGGTGCCGAGCAGGCCGTAGAGGTAGCTCATGCCGAAGAGCATCACGCCGGAGGCGACGCCGCCGTAGATGACGTACTTCAGCGAGGCCTCGGCGGCGCGGCGGTCGCCCTTCTTGAAGCCGGCCAGCACGTAGCTGCAGAGCGAGACCAGCTCGATGGAGAGGTAGACCATCAGCAGGTCGGTGGCGCTGGCCATCAGGAACAGGCCGAGCATCATGGCCGTCATCAGCGCGTAGAACTCGCCGATCCGCTGCGGGGGGAAGTCCTTGCCGGGCGCGGCGATGAGGACGGTCAAGGCCGCCGACAGCAGGAAGAGCCACTTGAAGAAGGTGGCGAAGCCGTCGGTGGCGATCATGCCGTTGAAGAGGGAGCGGGCGCCGGCCGGCTGGAGGGCGAGGAAGACGGCGGCCAGGCCGAGCACCAGCAGGGCGTTCACGGCCAGCCGCGCCGAGCGGCCCGGGTGGTTCTTCCAGAAGAGGTCGACGATGAACAGCCACATGGTCCCGAAGGTCAGGACCAGCTCGGGCCTGAAGTCCGCGGCCGAGGCCAGGTTCACGTCGACGAGAGACAGGAGTTCCGTCACGTCGGCTCCCTTGTCGCCGCTACAGCGGCCGGATGTTCCGGATCAGGGCGTGCAGCGAGCCGTTGACCGCCGAGAGGATCATCTGTGGGTAGAACCCGAGGACGATGGTGAAGGCGGCCAGCGGGTAGAGGGTGAGCCGCTCGCGCCAGACCAGGTCCGGGAAGCCGACGTAGGCCTGGTTGAGCTTGCCGAGGAACATCCGGTGGATGGCCCACAGGTAGTAGGCGGCGGTGATGATGACCGAGGTGGCCGAGATGATGGTGTAGGTGGTGAAGACCGGGAACGCACCGGAGAAGACCATGAACTCGGAGATGAAGCCGGCCAGGCCGGGGAGGCCCATCGAGGCGAAGAAGGCCAACCCGGTCATGGCGGTGTACTCGGGGAGCACCGCGGCCAGGCCGCCGAACTTCTCGATCTCGCGGTGGTGGGCGCGGTCGTAGATCACGCCGACCAGGAGGAAGAGCATCGAGCTGATGATGCCGTGGGTGAAGAGGTTGAGCACCGCGCCGGAGATCCCCTGCGGCGTCATGGAGGCCATCCCCAGCAGCGAGAAGCCCATGTGCGAGACCGAGGAGTAGGCGATGAGCTTCTTCAGGTCCTTCTGCGCCAGGCAGACGAAGGCGGCGTAGACGATGTTGATGACCCCGAAGACCGCCATGGCGTTGGCCGCCCAGGCGGTGGCGTCGGGCAGGATGGCGTAGTTGAAGCGGAGGATGCCGTAGATGCCCATCTTCAGCAGCACGCCGGCCAGGATGACCGAGATGGGCGTGGGGGCCTCGACGTGGGCGTCGGGCAACCAGGTGTGGAAGGGGAACATCGGGATCTTGATGGCGAAGCCGATGAAGAGCCCGACGAAGACGATCCTGGTGAAGGCGAAGCCGAGGATGGGGGCGGCGCCGGCGAAGACGCCCGCCTGGGCCTGCCTGGCCATCTCCATGATGTTGAAGGTGTGGCCGCTCGACATGGTGCCGTCGGCCAGCGGGGCCGGCAGGCTGTTGTAGTAGAGGGCGATGATGGCCAGCAGCATCAGCACCGAGCCGGCCAGGGTGTAGAGGAAGAACTTGATGGCCGCGTACTCCTTGCGCGGGCCGCCCCACACGCCGATGAGGAAGTACATCGGCAGGAGCATGACCTCCCAGAACACGTAGAAGAGGAACATGTCGAGGGCGGCGAAGGTGCCCATCATGCCGGTCTGAAGGAGCAGCAGCATGGCCATGTAGCCCGGCACCATCCGCACCGAGAAGTGCTTGGGGTGGTGCGGATCGTCGTGGCCGTCGTCGACCATCCCGGCCATCTCGGCGGCCTTGGCCCCCGACCACCACGGCATCGACGCGATGGTGGCGATGAAGGAGACGATTCCGGAGAGCAGGATCATCGAGATGGAGAGGCCGTCGGCGCCGACGAAGTACTCGACGTTGAAGGACCTGATCCAGACCGCCTTGGCGACCAGCTGCACGCCGGGGATGGTCCCGTCGTACATCGACCAGGCGGCGACCGCGGCCACCATCGACAGGAAGCTGGTGACGAGGGCGATCCAGCGGCTGGCCTGGTCGACCAGCACCTTGCCCAGGCCGAGCATGGCCCGGCCGATCATCAGCAGCACGATGGCGACAGCGCCGATGAGCGGGAAGAAGGTGGCCCAGCTGAGGACGTTTCCGTCGGTGAAGAAAGACATGAGGCGGGCTCCTTGAGCGCTAGCTGATCAGGAAGTTGACGAGGACCACCACCAGGGCGCCGCCGAGGGCTCCGTAGAGGTAGGTCTGGATGCGGCCGGTCTGGAGGAGGCGCAGCGAACCGCCGGCCCATGAGATGACGCTGGCGAGGCCGTTGACCGCGCCGTCCACCACGTAGGTGTCGATGGCCCCGTCGAGGTTGGCGAACCCCCTGGTGACGGCGCCGGCGGCGTTCACCAGGGCGTCGAGGATCTTGCCGTCGAACCAGGAGAAGACGCGGGCCAGGCGCTCGCTGTTGCGCACCACGGCCCATTCGTAGAGCTCGTCCACGTAGTACTTGTTGTAGACGACCGTCCAGACGCCCTTCCAGCGCTCGATCATGGCCTGGAGTGCCGCCTCGTTCCTGTTGTCCTTGTAGATGGCGCGGGCGGCCACGAACCCGACCGTGGCGGCGAGCACGCCCAGCCCCTGGAAGAGGAACTCGAGCCAGTGGGCCGGCTGGCTGAACTCCACCTTGGCCAGCAGCACCGGCTCGAGCCAGTGCTCGAGGACCGGGGGCAGGTGGCTCCAGGCGGTGGGGATGCCGAGGAAGAGGGTGGCCACCGAGCCGGCGGCGAGGAGCGCCAGCACCAGCGTGATCTGCCAGGGCGACTCGTGCGGCGTGCCGCCGTGGTGGCCGTGACCGCCGGCGTGGACGGCAGGCGCCGCGGGCGCGGCGTGGACCCCGGCCAGGGCGGCGTGGGCGCCGTGGCCGGCGTGGGCGTGCTCGCCGGCGTCCTCCAGCGTGTGGGCCGCGTGGCCGGTGCCATGGGCGTGGACGGCGCCGTTGGAGGCATGGACCCGGGCCGAGCTGGCCGGCGTGTGCGCCGCCACCGCCGAGTGCGGGTCCTCGTTGTGCTCGTGGCCGTGCCCCTCGCCGCCGCGGTACTCGCCGGTGAAGGTCATGTAGTAGGAGCGGTACATGTAGAACGAGGTGCCGGTCGCGGCGATCAGGCCGATGACGAAGATGACCGGTCCCAGCCACGGGGTCGGCTGGCCGAAGAGGGCCAGGTGGTGGCTGGTGAAGGCCTTCCAGAGGATCTCGTCCTTCGAGTAGAAGCCGTTGGCGAGCGGGAAGCCGGCGATGGCCACCGTGGCGATCAGGTAGGTCCAGCGGGTGATGGGCATGTGCCGCTTCAGCCCGCCCATCTTCCGCATGTCCTGCTCGTGGTGGCAGCCGAGGATCACCGAGCCCGACCCGAGGAAGAGCGTGGCCTTGAAGAAGGCGTGGGTCAGCAGGTGGTAGACGCCGGCCCAGTAGGCGCCGGTGCCGACGCCGATGAACATGAAGCCCAGCTGCGACACCGTCGAGTAGGCCAGCACCTTCTTGATGTCGTACTGGAAGAACCCGATGGTGGCCGCGAAGATGGCGGTGAGGGCGCCGATCAGCGCCACCCAGCCCATCGCGCTGGGCGAGAGCACGAAGAGGAAGTTGAGCCGGGCCACCATGTAGACGCCGGCGGTGACCATGGTGGCGGCGTGGATGAGGGCGGAGACCGGGGTCGGGCCGGCCATGGCGTCGGGGAGCCAGACGTAGAGCGGTAGCTGGGCCGACTTGCCCATGGCGCCGACGAACAGCAGCATCCCGATCAGGGTCAGCAGCGAGACGCCCCAGACGGTGGTGGTGGCGAGGTGCTCCTTCACGCCGGTCGCCTCGATGACCACCTGGTCCCGCAGCTCGCGGAAGTTCATGGTCGGGCCGATCTTCACGCCGTCCACGCGCGGCGCCAGCGCGGCGGCGGCTGCGGCGGTGGAGGCGCCGGCGGTGGTGTTCAGCTCCACGCTGGGGACGTAGTCGAGGTTGCGCAGGGTGCCCGGGCGAGCCTCCCAGGCGCCGCCCAGCCCCCAGAAGAGCAGCATGAGTCCGACGATGAAGCCGAAGTCGCCGAAGCGGTTGACGACGAAGGCCTTCATGCCGGCGGCGGCCTTCTCGGGGTCGGTGTACCAGAAGGCGATGAGCAGGTAGGAGGCCAGGCCGACGCCCTCCCAGCCGAAGAACATCACCGCGAAGTTGTCGCCCATCACCAGCAGCAACATGGCGAAGACGAAGAAGTTCAGGTAGCTGAAGAAGCGCCAGTAGGCCGGCTCCTCCGCCATGTAGCCGATCGAGAAGACGTGGATCAGCGTCCCGATGCCGGTGATGATCAGCACCATCATCATCGAGAGCTGGTCGAGCGAGAAGGCCAGGTCCACGGTGAGCCGGCCGGCCGTGAACATGTTCCAGAGCGTCTGCTGGAGGAAGCGCTCCTCGGCCGGCAGCGCCCGCAGCTGGAAGAACGAGTAGGCCGCCACCGCGAAGGAGGCCATCATCGCGCCCACGGCGATGAAGTGGACCAGTTGCTTGCCCCGGCCGCCCTTCATCGACTTCGGCTCGCCGAAGAGCGCCTGGAGCTTCCAGCCGAGGAGCGCGTTGACGGTCGCGCCGATCAGCGGGAAGAGCGGGATGAGCCACAGGTACGCGGCGTGCGTCACCACCAGCGGCACCAGTTCGGTGGATTCGTGTCCCATGTCACTCCCGCATCAGGTCCGCGTAGCGGACGTCGATGGTCTTGAAGGTCTGGAAGACGGCCAGCACGATGGCCAGGCCGACCGCGGCCTCGGCGGCGGCCAGCACGATGACGAAGAGGGCGAAGACCTGCCCGGAGACGCCGCCCACCACGTAGTGGTTGAAGGCGGCGAAGTTGACGTTGGCGCCGTTGAGGATCAGCTCGACGCCCATCAGCACGCCGACGGCGTTGCGCCGGGTGGTGACGGTCACCAGGCCGAAGCAGAAGAGCAGCGCGCCGACGATGAGGAAGTGTGAGAGGGAGATCTGCATGGTTGGCTCCAGGGCCGCCGGGCGGCCGATGCGGTGGGACCGGCCCGAAGGGTCAGTCGGCCTTGATCTCCTTGCGGGCGATGACGACGGCGCCGACCAGGGTGGCCAGCAGCACCATGGAGGCGATCTCGAACGGCAGCAGCCACCGGGTCAGCAGGCCGTCGCCGATGGTCTCGGTGGTGTAGGCGGCCGCGGCCGGGGTGATGGTCTCCCACGGCGTGACCAGCGCCACCGCCAGCAGCACCGGCGCCACCGCGACGAAGAGCATGGCCCCGCCCCAGAGCCCGAGGCTGGCGTTGGAGACGGTGATCTCGGTGATCCGGTTGGTCAGCATCACCGCGAAGAGCACCAGCACCAGCACGCCGCCGATGTAGACCAGCAGCTGGGCGACGGCGAGGAAGTCGGCGGCCAGGAAGACGTAGAGGGCCCCGGCCCCGAGCAGCGCGGCCAGCAGGCCGATGGCGCTGTAGAGGATGTTGCGCGAGAGGGCCACCCCGGCCGCGCCGGCGATGGTCAGGCCGGCGATGACGTAGAAGAGGACTTCGGCGAGGCCGGTCGCGGTCGTCTCGCCGGGGGGCATGGCCTTCATGGCGGGGACGATGGCCAGCTGGCCCATCACCACCACGAAACCGGTGGCCAGCGCGGTGCCGAGGATCCAGCCGAGGATCTTGCCCGTGGTCTGCGTCATCGGGGGCTCCTACTTCGTCTCGGGGTTGGTGGGGGTGGGCGGGGCCGGGGCGGCGGCCGGGACCGGGGCCACGGCGGGGGCCGGCGGCTCGGGCGGCAGGTACTCGACGGCCGCGGCGTTCCAGCGGGCCGCCTCGAGCCTGGCGCGCACCAGCGAGCCGAGCGGCGCCCGGGCGAAGTACTCCGCCCCCTTCTCCACCCTGTAGACCGGGAAGGGCTTGACCGGGTCGGACCAGCGGAAGACCAGGTTGCGGATGTTGGCCACCGACCCCTCGAACTCGCGGGTGTGCTGGATCGAGCCGGTGGGGCAGGGCTCGACGCAGAGGCCACAGAACATGCACTTGGCCTCGTCGATGTCGAACTGGGTCACCAGCCGCTGCTTCGGGTTGGCGGGATCCTTCTCCAGGGTGATCTGGATGCAGGCGATGGGGCAGGCACGCTCGCAGGCCTGGCAGCCGGTGCAGATGGCGGTGTCCACCTCGAGGAAGCCGCGGTAGCGCGGCGGCAGCATGTCGCGCACCGGCAGCGGCGTGCGGTCCGGGTACTGGACCGTCATGGGCCGGCGGAAGAGGTGCGACATGGTGATGGAGAGGCCGTGCCAGAAGGAGACGGCGGTCTTCTGGAAGCTGCCGGCGTATTCGGTGAAGGTCATCATGGCGGCTCCGCTCACCAGTTGGTCATGTCTACGTGGTCGCCGGCGGCGGCGATGTTGGCCCGGGTCTGGCGGGCGAAGAGCAGCGTCACCACCACGAAGCCGGCGAACATCACCCAGCCGCTGATGGTGGAGAGGGCCGGCTGACGCGCCACCAGCACCTGCCAGAGCAGCGTGAAGACGAAGGTGACGAAGGCGACCGGGACCAGGTACTTCCAGCAGAGGGTCATCATCTGGTCGATGCGGATGCGCGGCAGCGTCCAGCGGACCCAGACGATGAGGTTGAGGACCACCAGCGTCTTCACCACCATCACCACCATGGAGAGGGCCTGCAGACCCCACCAGCCGGGCGCGGGCAGGGCGCCGGCGCCCTTGGCGGCGGCGTAGACCTCCGGGCCGACCCCGGGGATCTGCCAGCCGCCCAGGAAGAGCGTGGCGGCGATGGCCCCCATCACCCAGAGGTTGCCGAACTCGACCAGGAAGTAGATGGCGAAGCGGAAGCCCGAGTACTCGGAGAGGTAGCCGGCCACCAGTTCCGACTCGGCCTCGGGGAGGTCGAAGGGGGTGCGGTTGCCCTCGGCCAGCTGCGCGATGAAGAAGACGGCGAAGGCGACCGTGGCGGCCGGGTTGGTGAAGACGAACCACTGCCAGGGCCACGCGCCCTGGGCCCGGACGATCCCCTGCATGGAGAGGGTCCCGGCCATCAGGATGGGCACCATGGTGGCGAGCCCGGCCGGGATCTCGTAGCTCACCACCTGGGCCGCCGAGCGCATGCCGCCGAAGAGCGCCCACTTGGAGTTGGACGACCAGCCGGCCAGCAGGATGCCCACCACCACCAGGGCGGTGACCGAGACCAGGTAGAAGATGCCGACGTTCAGGTCGGCCGCGATCAGGCTCTCGCCGAACGGCAGCGCCACGAAGGTGAGGGCGAAGCCGGTCATGACGAAGTAGGGGGCGACGCGGAAGAGCATCCGGTCGGCCTCGGCCGGGATCAGATCCTCCTTGAAGAGGAGCTTCACCGCGTCGGCGATCCACTGGAAGAAGCCGGCGGCGCCGGCGCGGTTGTAGCCGATGCGGCTCTGCATGCGGGCGCTGACCCGCATCTCCCACCAGACCGTCATGCCGGAGATGACGGCCCCGAAGGTCAGGAGGATGAGCGCCAGGACCACCACCGATCCCCAGGAGACCAGCGTGGTGTAGGGCCAGGTGGCCGGGTCTACCTCGGCGAACTTCCGGATCAGGGCCTCGACCACCAGCGGCTTGGTGGCCGCCGACAGCACCAGGATCAGCGCGAAGAGGGCGCCGGGCAGCGCCACCCCCACGATCAGCGTGATGAGGACGACGGCGCGCGGCGAGAGCGGCGGGCGCTTGGGAGTGGTAGCCATTAGCGGTCGATCTCCGGGGCGACGACGTCCAGGGAGGCGATGAGGGCCACCAGGTCGGCCACCATCAGGCCGGGGCTGATGGCCTCGATGATCCCCATGGCGGTGAAGGAGCCGGTGCGGGTGCGGACGCGCCAGGCCCTGTTGGTGCCGTCGGCCACCAGGTAGAAGGCCATCTCGCCGCGCGCCGACTCGACGCGGGAGAGCGCCTCGCCGGCCTCCACCTTCAGGTTGCGGGCGACCTTGGGGGCCACGATGTCGCCCTCGGGCGCCTGCTGGATGAGATCCAGCGCCTGCCGGACGATCTTGGAGGACTCGCCCATCTCGCGGGTCCGGCAGATGTACCTGTCGAAGCAGTCGCCCACCTGCCCGAACATGCCCTTGCCGACCGGAACGTCGAACTCGAACTCCGGGTAGACGCCGTAGGGCATGGCCTTGCGCAGGTCGAAGTCGACGCCCGAGCCGCGCAGGTTGGGGCCGGAGAGGCCGTAGTCGACGGCCATGGGGCCGGGGATGACCGCCACGTTGGCGAGCCGCTTGATGTAGATCTCGTTGAAGGAGATGAGCCGGTCGAACTCGACGAGGAACTTGTCGAAGTGGTCGAGGAAGGCCAGCGTCTTGTCGCGCCAGCCCTCGGGCAGGTCGAAGGCCACGCCGCCGATGCGGTGGTAGTTGTAGGTGAGCCGCGCGCCGCAGAGCGCCTCGATGAGATCGTTGATGGTCTCGCGCTCGCGGATGCCGTGGATCATCGGGGTGAAGGCCCCGATGTCCATGGTCATGGTGCCGATCGAGACCAGGTGGCTGGCGATGCGGCAGAGCTCGGTGGAGATGGCGCGCAGGTAGAGGGCCCGCTTCGGGACCTGGATGCCGCAGAGCCGCTCCACCACCATGGCGTACCCCTCGTTGGGGAACATGGCCGCCACGTAGTCGATCCGGTCGGTGTACGGCATGAAGCCGTGATAGCCGGTGCTCTCGCCGATCTTCTCGATGGAGCGGTGCAGGTAGCCGACGTCGGGGACGGCCTTGCGCAGCACCTCGCCGTCGGTCTCGACGATGAAGTTGATGACGCCGTGGGTGGAGGGGTGCTGGGGGCCGAAGTTGAGGATCATCTCCTCGTTGTTGCGGTCCACGCGGCGGAGGATGAGCTTTTCCATGAGGTCCTCCGGTCAGGCCTTGGGGGCGTCGGGCGCGGCCGGCGCCGGGGGGGCGGCCGGGGCGGGAGGGGCGGGTGGGGGCGGCGGTGGGGGCGGGGGCCTGGGGAGCGCGGCGCGGGCCACGTCGTCGAGCCGCTTCAGCTCCACCAGCGGGTTCTCGCGCTCGTTCCCGATGCCGTGCCACCCGCCGGCCTCCTGGTAGTCCTTGCGGAGCGGGTGGCCGACCCAGTCGTCGGGCAGCATGATGCGGCGCAGGTCGGGGTGGCCGGTGAAGGAGACGCCGAAGAGGTCGTAGACCTCGCGCTCGAACCAGTCGGTCCCCTTCCAGACCACGGTGAGCGACGGCACCACCGGGTTGGCGCGGTCGGCCTCCACCTTGAGCTTCACGGCGTGCCGGTGCTTCAGGGAGAGGAGGTGGACCACCACCTCGATGACGTCGCGCTTGGGCCAGTCTACGGCGGTGAGATCCTCGCAGAGGTCGAACTCGAGGCCGGCGGTGGTCTTCAAGAAGGCGCAGACCTCTACCAGCCGCGCCGCCTTCACCGGCAGCCAGGGATCACCCCTGGTCTCGGAGGGCGCCCCCACGTCGTCGCCGAAGCGCGCCTTGAGCCTTTCGTGGATCTCGCTGGTCGTCATTTCAC
This sequence comes from Myxococcales bacterium, assembly GCA_021806645.1. Lineage (GTDB taxonomy): Bacteria > Myxococcota > Myxococcia > Myxococcales > Anaeromyxobacteraceae > JADKCZ01. The sequence continues at coordinate 74,449 of JAJZQX010000008.1, forward strand.
TCCCTGTTGCGACAGGGGCGAGCGGCTCGCTTGCCGCGAACCCTCGCCCCGTGCAGCGGCCACCTCGGCCGCGACGTTCTGGCCCGCCTGACGGCTGCTACATCACACCGCGACGGCGGGAGGAGCCCGCCGCTTGTCGCTCCAACGCTCGTTGCGAACCAGCTCCTGCAGCCGGATCAGCCCCTCGGTCAGCGCCTCGGGCCGCGGCGGGCAGCCCGGCACGTAGACGTCCACCGGGAACATCTTGTCGACGCCCTTGCAGACCGAGTAGGCGTACTGGAAGAGGCCGCCGCAGTTGGCGCACGAGCCCATGGAGATGACGTACTTGGGCTCGGACATCTGGTCGTAGAGCAGCTTGGCCCGCTCGGCCATCTTGTAGGTGAGCGTGCCGGCCACGATCATGAAGTCGGCCTGCCGGGGCGAGGCGCGCGGGATGGCGCCGAAGCGCATGATGTCGGCCCGCGGGCCGCCGGTCTGGATCAGCTCGATGCCGCAGCAGGCCAGGCCGAAGAGCAGGTACCAGAGCGAGTTCTCCCGGGCCATGTTGATGAGCCGGTCGAGCTGGCTGGTGTGGAAGAGGGTGACGTCGCCGCCGATCCCCGAGTCTAGCTTCTGCGCCATCTGGTCTTTCCCTTCTTTCCCGGTCCGGTTCTAGGCGGCGCGGCGCTGCGGGGCGTCGTCCTGGGAGGTGGTCGGGCTCAGCGTCTTCACCCACTCCAGATCACCCTTGGCCCAGACCCAGGCCAGGCCGACCACCAGGATGGCGATGAAGAGGAGCAGCTCGAAGAAGGCCACCCACGCCAGCGTCGGGCTGGCCTCGGTCCACTTGCGGAAGACCGCCACGACCGGGAAGGTCAGGGCGATGTCCACCTCGAAGATCACGAAGACCAGGGCGACCAGGTAGAAGCGCGGGTTGAAGTTGAACCAGGCGACCCCGATGGGGCGCTCGCCGCACTCGTAGATGGAGCTCTTCTCGGCGCTCGGGATCTTGGGACCGACCAGTCTCGAGGCGGTGATACCGCCGAGCGCGAAGCCGACGGCGACGATGGCGAAGACCAGCACGGCGCCGAATTCGTAGCCCATCGAAAGCACCCCATCAGGTCGGTGTGGGAAAAATCGCGCGGAGTCTACTCATCGTCGCCGCGATGTCAAGGGTCCGAATTCTCTTGACGAAATCATTGCGCGCGGGCATTTGGATGACCCACCCGAAAAGCTTCCGACCTATGCTCACACCCCTCCAGACCTACTTCCCGATCGGTGTAGTGCTGTTGGTCGCGATCGGCCAGGCTTTCCTCCTCCTGGGGCTGGCCAACACCCTCGGCCCCCGCCGCCCCAACCCGGCCAAGATGGCCCCGTTCGAGTGCGGCTCGGTGCCGGTCGGGTCGGCGCGCGATCGCTTCGGCGTGAAGTTCTACGTCGTCGCCCTGCTGTTCATCGTCTTCGACATCGAGGCGGTCTTCCTCTTCCCCTGGGCGGTGCTCTTCACCGAGCTCGGCTGGGCCGGCTACGTCGAGATGCTGCTCTTCGTCGCCACCCTGCTGGCTGGCCTCGCCTACGTCTGGAAGAAGGGCGTCATCGACTGGAACGAGTGAGGGGGAGCACCGGAATGTCCACGGAACTCGACGCCATCCCCGGCATCATCCCGACCCGCCGAGACGACGCCATCGGCGCGCTCGAGAAGATGGTCTCGAAGGGGCTCGGCTGGGCGCGCAAGTACTCGCTCTTCCAGTACCCGTTCGTCACCGCCTGCTGCGGCATGGAGTACATGACGCTGGCGGCGGCTCGCTACGACCTCGACCGCTTCGGCGCCGCGCTGCCGCGCTTCTCGCCGCGCCAGGCCGACCTGCTCATGGTGGTCGGCACCGTCAACTGCAAGCAGGCCCCCATCCTGCGCCGGGTCTGGGAGACCATCTCGGAGCCGAAGTGGGTGGTCGCCTTCGGGGTCTGCGCCTCCTCGGGCGGCTTCTACGACAACTACGCCACCGTGCAGGGCATCGACCGGATCATCCCGGTGGACGTCTACGTGCCGGGCTGCCCGCCGCGGCCGGAGCAGGTGCTCGACGGGATCATGATGCTGCAGGCGAAGATCCAGGGGCAGCACCACCAGTTCACCGAAGGCAAGCCGCTCCCCGTGCTCGGGCAGGCGCCGCGCCAGCGGTAGGGGGAGGATCCCATGTCCAAGGTCGTCATCGACGCGCTCGTCGAGCGCTTCAAGGATCCGGTCCAGGGCGACGGCGTGACCGGCGCCTATGAGGGGGCCGGCGGCGACGACTGCGCCTTCGTGAAGCGCGAGCGGCTGGTCGAGGTCTGCCGGTTCCTGCGCGACGATGCGGAGATGCAGTTCAACATGGCGCCCTACATCACGGCGGTGGACTACCTGGGGCAGGAGCCGCGCTTCGAGGTGGTCTACAACCTGCTCTCCACCACCAGGAACTGGCGCATCCGGCTGCGGGTCAAGGTGGCCGAGCAGGACGCGGTGCTGCCGAGCGTCTGCGGGATCTGGCGCGGCGCCAACTGGTTCGAGCGGTACTGCTTCGACATGTACGGCATCCACTTCACCGACCACCCCGACCACCGCCGCCTCTACATGTACGACGAGTTCGTCGGCCACCCGCTGCGCAAGGACTACCCGCTGCGCGGCCGGCAGCCGCTGGTGACCGAGCTCGAGGTGCCGGCGGAGCCGTTCCGCGGGCCGGGGCCGGCGGAGCGCGGCGAGTAGCGGCAAGACGACCGGCGCGGTCTGCCGCGTCAGGCGAGGTTCCATGTCGACCGAGGTCAAGGAAGCGTTGAAGCAGCCGGTGGCGCCGCGCTCGAGCGAGCTCGACGCGCCGCTGCAGTCGAAGCGCATGCTGGTCAACCTCGGCCCGTCGCACCCGGCCATGCACGGGACGGCGCGCGCGGTGGTGGAGCTGGAGGGCGAGAACATCGCCTCCTGCAAGCTCGACATCGGGTTCCTGCACCGCGGCTTCGAGAAGAGCTGCGAGAACGTCACCTGGACCCAGTGCTTCCCGTACACCGACCGGCTCAACTACGTCAGCTCGATCATGAACAACGTCGGCTTCGCGCTGGCGGTCGAGAAGCTCTGCAAGCTGGAGGTCCCGGAGCGGGCCCAGTACCTGCGCACCATAACCTCCGAGATCCACCGCATCTGCGACCACCTCACGCTGGTGGGCGCGCTCGGCCTCGAGCTGGGCGCCATGACGGTCTTCCTCTACGCCATCGAGGGGCGCGACCTGCTCTGGGATCGGCTCACCGAGCTCTGCGGCGCCCGGCTCACCTCCAACTACGCGCGCATCGGCGGCGTCTCGCGCGACGCGCCGGAAGGCTGGCTCGAGAAGACCTCCGCCACCCTGGATCGGGTGGTGCTGCTGCGCGACGAGATCGACGCGCTGCTGACCCGCAACCGCATCTTCGTGGACCGGACCCGCAAGGTGGGCACGGTGAGCCGCGCCGACGCGCTCGATCTCGGCTTCACCGGGCCGTGCCTGCGCGCCTCGGGCGAGCCCTACGACCTGCGCAAGGCGGCGCCCTACCTGGTCTACGACCGGCTCGACTTCGACATCCCGGTGGGCAGCAACGGCGACACCTTCGACCGGTACCTGATGCGGATCGAGGAGATGAAGCAGTCGGACAAGATGATCCGGCAGTGCTTCCGCGACATGGCCCCGGGCGAGCTGGTGGTGCGCGACTTCCGCTACGTGCTGCCGCCCAAGCCCGAGGTCTACGGGACCATCGAGGGCGTCATGGCCCACTTCAAGCTCATCATGGAGGGGATCCAGGTCCCCGCCGGCGAGGCCTACGGGTACACCGAGGCGGCCAACGGCGAGCTCGGGTTCTACCTGGTCTCCGACGGCAGCGGCCGACCCTACAAGCTGGGGCTGCGCGCGCCGGGGTGGCCCATGCTGGCGGCCCTGCCCGTCATCCTGCAGGGGGCGCTGCTCTCGGATCTCGTCCCGGTGTTCGACTCCATCAACATGATCGGCGGCGAGGTCGAGCAATGACCACTCGCCCGGCGCGCTCGGAGGAATAGGAATGGCCGAGGAGAAGAAGCCCGAAGCGCCCGCCGCGGCCCCCAGGCCGCCGGGCCCGCCCGCGCCGCCGCCGCCCAGGAACCCGGGGATGGTGACCGCCACCATCGACGGCCGCGAGGTGGTGGTGAAGCCCGGCACCTCCGTCATCGAGGCGGCCACCCGGATGGGGATCGAGATCCCCTACTACTGCTGGCACAAGCGGCTCTCGGTGGCCGCCAACTGCCGCCAGTGCCTCGTCGAGATGTCCAACTCGCCGGGCGGCAAGCTCCAGCCGTCCTGCCAGGCGCCCCTGGCCGAGGGCGTGGTGGTCAAGACCGACACGCCGAGGGTCAAGGACCAGCAGCGCGCCAACCTGGAGTTCCTGCTCCTCAACCACCCGGTAGACTGCGCCATCTGCGACCAGGCCGGCGAGTGCAAGCTGCAGGACTACTACGTCAAGTACGACGGCAGGCCCTCCCGCCTCGACATCCCCAAGAACGTGAAGGGGAAGCGCGTCGCGCTGGGACCGACGGTCACGCTCGACCAGGAGCGCTGCATCCTCTGCACCCGCTGCGTCCGCTTCATGAGCGAGGTGGCCAGGAACCCGCAGCTGGGCGTCGCCAACCGCGGCACGCGCAGCGAGATCACCGCCTTCCCGGGCCAGCCGCTCGACGACAGGTACGCCGGCAACGTGGTCGACCTCTGCCCGGTCGGCGCGCTCACCTCCACCGACTTCCGCTTCAGCGGCCGCGTCTGGTTCATGAGCTCGGCCCGCTCGATCTGCACCGGCTGCAGCCGTGGCTGCAACGTCTCGCTCGACTACCTCGGCGAGTCGGCCTACCGGCTGCGCCCGCGGGAGAACGACCAGGTCAACCAGGAGTGGATGTGCGACCAGGGCCGGCTCACCTACAAGCCCTTCAACGCCGGCCGCGTCCTCAAGGCACGGCTCGGGCGGGGCGCCGAGGCCCAGCCGGCGGCGCGTGACGCCGCGGTGGCCGCGGCGGCCAGCGCGCTCGCCGCCGCCGGGCCGGGTGGGGTGGCGGTGCTGCTCTCGCCGCTGGCCTCGCTCGAGGACCTGCTGGCGGCCTGCGCGGTCGCCAGCGAGGGGCTGGGCGTGAAGGAGGTCCACGTCGGAGGCCGGCCGGACGGCTGGCACGACCAGTTCCTCAAGCAGGCCGACGAGAACCCCAACCGCAAGGGGGTGGAGCTGGCGGCGCGAGCCTTCGGCCTGGCGGTCCGTCCGTTCGCCGAGCTGGTGGCCGCGGCCGGTTCCGGCGCGGTCCGCGCGGTCTGGGCCGTGGGCGCCGAGCTGCCGGCCGCTGCCGGCGCGCTCACCTCGCTCCCGGTGCTGGTGGTGCAGGCCAGCAACGGCGGCGCGCTGGCCGACGCCGCCACGGTGCTGCTGCCGGCCTCGCCGGCGGCCGAGGCCGACGGCACCTACGTCAACTTCGAGGGGCGCGCCCAGCGGTTCGAGGCGGCCTGGTACCCGCGCGGCGAGGCCCGCCCGCACGCCGACCTGGCGGCGGCGCTGGGGCGCGCGCTCGGCCTCGAGACCCCGTGGCGCGGCAACCGCGAGGTCTGGCTGGCGCTCTCGCCGAAGCTGGCGGGCGCCGCCGGCGCGGACTTCAAGTGGGACTCGCTCCCGTCGGCCGGACGCCGCCGGGGCTTCGTCCCGCTGGCGGCCGGCACCGTGGACGGCCGGCTGGCCGGGCAGCGGGATCGCCTGGTTCCCGAAGGTCTCGAGCCGCCCGAGCGCGGCGGCGTCACGCCGAGCAGCTGGTGAGGAGGAACGCGTGAAGCGCTTCGTCGGAATGTCCCTGACGCTGGCCGCCCTGGTCGGCGTCCTCGTCCTCCTCGGCGCCGGCTTCTACTGGGTGGCGGCCGGGCTCGGGTACGCCTGCAACGGGCTGGCGATCTGGCTCGGCTGGAATCCGCCCGGGACCTGGAGCCCCTTCGCCTTCCACGTCGGCATCACGCTCGGCAACCTGCTGACGCTGATGATGGTCGTGCTCATGATCTCCGGCTCGCTGCTCACGGTGGCCGAGCGCAAGTGGTCGGCGCTGCTGCAGAACCGGATCGGCGCCAACCGGATCACGGTGGGTGGCAACCCCCTGGGCGGCATCCCCTACCTGCTGGCCGACGCGCTCAAGATGCTCACCAAGGAGCGGGCCGCGCCCGACGTGCGCACCAGGCTCCTCTTCGAGCTGGCCCCGGTCCTGGCCTTCGCGCCGGTCTTCTGCCTCTTCGCCATCGTCCCGGTCGGCCCGCCCATCGACCTCGGCGCCTTCTTCGCCGGCGCCGCCGGCGCCGGCCGCACCGTGGCGTTGCAGGTGGCGTCGATCGACGCCGGCCTGCTCTACCTCTTCGCCATCGCCTCGCTCTCGGTCTACGGCACCTCGCTGGCCGGCTGGGCCTCCAACAACAAGCTGGCGCTGCTGGGCGGCGTCCGCGCCTCGTCGCAGATGATCTCGTACGAGGTCTCGATGGGGCTCTCGCTGGTGGGCACCATGATGGCCTACCGGACGCTGCGGCTCGAGGAGATGGTGGTGGCGCAGGGCGCGCCGGTCCTGGGTGGCTTCCCGGCGCTGGGGCTGCTGCTGCAACCCATCGGCTTCCTCGTCTTCTTCACCTCGGGTTTCGCCGAGACCAAGCGGGCGCCGTTCGACCTCCCCGAGGGCGAGAGCGAGATCGTCGGCTACTTCATCGAGTACTCGGGCATGAAGTTCGGCATGATGTTCCTCGCCGAGTTCCTCGAGATCGCCGTCTTCGCCGGCGTCATCACCGCCGTCTTCCTGGGCGGCTGGCACCCGCTGGTGGTCGACACCGGGTGGCTGCGCGCCCACGTGACGCCGCTCTGGTTCGGCGCCATCGGCGCCGGGGCCTTCCTGGTGAAGATGATCGTGCTGATGTGGCTGCAGCTGGTCATCCGCTGGCTGCTGCCGCGCTTCCGCTACGACCAGGTCCAGAAGCTCTGCTGGAAGATCCTGCTGCCGGCCTCGCTGGTGAACATCTTCGTGACCGGCGCCGCCATCCTCATCGACCCGTCGCTGCAGTTGCTGGCCTGGATCGGCCTCGCCACCATCATCGTCATCGGCCTGCTGGTCGCCACCACCGGCCGCGCGGCGCCGGCCCACGACGCCGGCCCGGCCCACGGCGGCCACGGCGCGGCGGCCGCGGCCGGCCACTAGGAGAGACCGACATGGCCTACCAGCTCGACAACCGGCCCCTCGACCTCCGCGAGCGGTTCTACTTCCCCGAGGTCATCCGGGGCATCGGCACGCTCGCCGGGCACTTCCTGAAGAACCTCTTCTTCAGCCGCGACGCCAACCCCGACATCCTGGCGCGCCCGCGCGGCTTCGCCCGCTCCGACAACGTCACCCTGCAGTACCCGGAGGAGAAGGCACCGTACCCGCCGGGCTACCGCGGCCTGCACCGGCTGGTGCCGCGCCAGGACGGCAGCCCGCGCTGCGTGGCGTGCTACATGTGCGCCACCGCCTGCCCGGCCCAGTGCATCTACATCGAGGCCGGCGAGGTGGCCGGCGATCCCATCGAGAAGTACCCGGTCAAGTTCGTCATCGACGAGCTGCGCTGCGTGGTCTGCGGCTTCTGCGTCGAGGCCTGCCCCAAGGACGCCATCCGCATGGACACCGGCGAGCACGCGCCACCGTCGCTGGAGCGGAGCGGCCAGTTGCAGGACATCAAGGCGCTGCTGCGCGGGCCGGCCGTCAGCTACCTCTCGGATCCGTGGCTGCGGCGCCCCTCGCCCTCCATCCCGGCCGACCAGCTGGCGGCCATGAAGGCCACCGCCCGGCCCTACCACGCCGACGCCGACGACGAGTACGCTTCGACGCCCGGCTTCTCGGTGCGCGCGCTGGCCGCCGAGGCCAGGGAGCGGGCCGCGCGGGCCGGGGCGAAGTAGCCCGGGTTCCCCGTGGGCCCCGCCGTGCGCCGCGCCTGGCTGCTAATGGCGGCGCTGGTGGCGGCCGCCGCGCTGCTCGACCTCGGCAGCTTCCACCGGCTGGAGCAGGGCGACTCGATCGTGCCGGTGCTGGTCTCGCTCCAGCGCTGGACCCCGCTCTACTGGGACCAGGAGCGGTACGGGATGCTGGTGCCGCTGCTGGCGTGGCCGGTCCGCGATCCGCTCTGGAACCTGCTGCTGCAGCGCGGACTGATGATCTTCGCGGGGCTGGCGGCGTCGGTGCTGCTGGCCCGCCACCTGCTGGCCGAGCGCGACTGGCCGCTGGTGGGCACGGTGGCGGCCGCCACGCTGGTGCTGGTGGCCCCGGCGGCGTGGCGCTTCGAGTATCTCGGCGACCAGCCCTACGGAGTCTCGCTGGCGCTGGCGCTGGCCGGCCTCGCCTTCGCCGAGCCGGCGGCGGGGGGTGCGCGCCGGTCGCGCCGGCGGCTCGCGGTGGGGCTCCTGCTGGTGCTCCTGGCCCACTGGGTCAACCCGGCCACCGGCGTGCTGCTGGGGCTGCTGGCGCTGGCCAGGGCGCTGGAGGACTGGTTCACCACCGACGACCGTGGAGCGGTGCGGGAGCGGCTGCTGGTCGACGCTGGGCTGCTGGCCATTGGGCTCACGGCCGGTCAGCTCTCGATCGCCCTCTACCCGGCCATCACCGGCCAGCCGCTCCGGCTCGCGGTCGGGTTCTTGCCGCTGGCGCGGTGGCCGGCCGCCTGGGGCGCCATGGTGGCCCGGGCCTGGGGCGAGGCGGGGAGCTGGGGCTGGGCGCTGCTGGGCGGCGCGGCGCTGGCGGCGGCGCTCGCGGCGCTCCCCTCGTCGCGGAGCTTCCGGCGTGACGCCCTGGTGCGGGCCGCGACGCTGGTGGCGGCGGCGACGGCCTACGCGGCCTTCGTCGGGGCGCTGGCCTGGGTGGCGGAGAACCACCACCACCCGCGCTACCTGGCGCCGGCCGCGCTGCTCCTCCACCTGGCGGTGATCTCGCTGCTGGCCGAGCCGCTGGCGCGGGCGGCCCGGGCCTCCCGGCCGGCCTTGGTGGCGGCGGTGCTGGCTCTCCCGCTGGCCGCGCTGGCGGTGGGGGGCGCACCGTCGCTGGCGCGGGTCCGCACCGACCTCGACGTGGTGGCGGGGAAGCTCACCGAGGACGTGCTGGCGGCGCGCTGCCAGCTCATCGCCGGCGACTACTGGTCGGTCTGGCCGGCGGTCTGGCACGCGTCGCTGGTGGCGCGCGAGCGCGGGATCGACCAGCCGGTCTGGGGGGTGAGCCACCGGGCCACGCCCACGGTGGTGAAGTGGAAGGGGATCCCCGTGGCCTCGATCCGGATCTGCCGGCCGCACGGCGCGGAGCCGGAGCGCGAGGCGGAGCGCTGGCTGCGCGCCTACCACGCCTGGCCGGTCCGGGTGGTGGAGCGGCGCGCCACGGTGGACGTGCTGGAGCTCGAGCCGCCGCTGGAATAGGCGGGTGCGGTCCGTCGCCTGGCCAGGCCGCCCCGCGCCGGGCCTGGTGAGGTCGCGGACGGAGCGAGGTCGAACCCGGAGGGCCAGGTTCTCCGGCGACGACAGCCTCGACACGCCACCACCGCCACGGACCCCGGGCGCCGGCGAGGGCTCCATCGACGAGGCGCCGCGGCTCGTGGCCCAGAAGGGTCGGGTGGGAGTCTGCCCCACGGCCGATGGGAGAGGATGCCGTCCAGTCAAGGAGAACGGGCCGATGACACTCCTCGCGACGTCCCTGCTCATCTGGACCGGCTCGCTCCTGGCCGGGTTCCTCGGCGCGCTCACTGGCCTCGGTGGTGGCGTGGTGGTCGTCCCGCTCCTGGCCCTGGCGTTCGGGGTGGACCTCCGGTACGCCATCGGGGCCTCGCTGCTCTCGGTCATCGCCACCTCGTCGGGCGCCGCCGCCGCCTACGTCCGCGACGGGCTGAGCAACGTCCGCGTCGGCATGTTCCTGGAGATCGCCACGACCCTGGGCGCCCTGGCGGGAGCCTTCGTCGCCGCCCACGTCCCGACCAGCGCCGTCGCCGTGGTGTTCGGCCTGGTGCTGCTCGGAGCCGCGGGCCTCTCGCTTCGCCACCCGGCGAGCCAGGCCGGGCCTCCGCGGCCGGCCGACCCCATCGCCATCGCGCTCCGGATGGACGGGAGCTACCCCGGACACGACGGCCGGATCGAGTACCACGTGCGCAACGTCCCGGCCGGCTTCGGCCTCATGGCCGTCGCGGGCGGGCTCTCCGGGCTCCTCGGGATCGGGTCGGGCGCGCTCAAGGTCATCGCCATGGACGACGTCATGCGGCTCCCGTTCAAGGTGTCGAGCACCACCAGCAACTTCATGATCGGCGTGACGGCGGCGGCGAGCGCCGGGGTCTACCTGGCGCGTGGGTACCTCGATCCGGTCCTCGCGGCCCCGGTGGTCCTCGGGGTCCTTCCAGGGGCGCTCCTGGGGGCCTGGCTGCTCCCGCGCCTGGGCGGCCGGGTGCTCCGGCTGGTCTTCGCCGGCGTGATCGCCGTCCTGGCCGTCGAGATGCTCTACCAGGGCGCGACGGGGAGGCTGTGATGCTGCGGTGGACCGACCAGCGGATGGAGCGCTTCATCGGAGGCCTGCTGCGGGTGGGCGTGCTGCTCTCGGCCGCCCTGGTCCTGGCCGGCGCGGTGGTCCACCTGGCCGGGCATGCCGGGGACCGACCCGACCTCCACGTCTTCCGGGGGGAGCCGCTCGCGCTCCGGGAAATCGGCGGGATCCTGCGGGGCGCCCTCGCGGTCGAGGGCCGTGGACTCATCCAGCTCGGCCTGCTGGTCCTGGTGGCGACGCCGGTGGCCCGCGTCGGCTTCTCCGTCTTCGCGTTCGCGGCCCAGCGGGACCGGACCTACGTGCTCGTCACGATGGCCGTCCTGGCCATTCTCAGCTTCAGCCTCTTCGGGGTTCGAGGGCACCCGTAGCTGGACCGCGTCGGCGTCGCTCACCTGGCCTTCGTGCCGATCCGGCGATTCGCGGTGAACGGCTGGTGTCCCGGGCCGACCTCCAGGACCTGCGCCGAGCCGTGGCGCACCGTGAGGTCGAAGCAGCGCGCGAGGCCGAGGCCCAGTGCGTCGGCGAGCAGCACCCGGAGCGGCCCGCCGTGCGAGACGATGACCGCCGCCTGACCTGGGCAGGCCGCGAGGACCTGGGACCGCGCCCGCCTGGCCCGCCGGGCCACGTCGTCCAGCGCCTCGCCGCCCGGGAACCTCACCTCGGTGGGGTTGCGCATCCACTCGCTCCAGGTCCGCGGATGGCTCGCCTCGACCTCTTCGAAGGTCAGCCCCTCCAGGGCGCCGAAGTCCACCTCGCACAGGTCGGCCAACCGCCGGACCTCGACGCCCAGCGCCGTGGCGATGGGGTCGGCGGTCTCGACGGCCCGCCGCGAGGTGCTCGCGTAGACGGCCGCCGCGCCGGCCCGGCGGAGCCGGGAGGCCAGCGCGACGGCCTGGAGCCGCCCCGCCTCGGAGAGCGCGAGGTCGGTCCGCCCGATGCAGCGCCCGCTTGCAGACGCCTCGGTCTCGCCGTGGCGGACCAGGATCAGGCGGGTGACACCGGGCGGCCTGGACCGATCCATGCGCGCTACCCGGCCGCCACGCCGATCACCAGCAGCAGCGCCTCGGAGAGGACGACGGCGGCGCCGAAGGTGTCGCCGGTGACGCCGCCGAGTCGCCGCCGGAAGAGCCACCCCAGCGCCAGGAGCAGGAGCACCTCGGCTCCGACCGCGGCCAGGCCCGCCCAGCCGACCCAGGCGGCGGCGCCCAGGGTGATGGCCGTGGCCACCGCGAGCTCCGGCCAGCCGCCGTGCTCGGTGGTGGCCGCGCCTAGTCCGCCGCCTGGCCGGGCGTAGGGCAGGGCCCGGGCCAGCGGGACCGGCGCCCAGCGTGAGGCGGTCATGGCGAGGACGATCCAGCGGTCGCAGGCCGGCCGGCCGAGGAGCGCGGCGAGGGCCGCTGCTTCCACCAGCAGGAGGAGGACGAGGCTGGTGGCCCCAAAGGCGCCGACCGCGTGGTCCCGCATGATCCGGAGCGCGTCCTCGCGGGTCCGGCCCCCGCCGAGGCCGTCGATGGTGTCGGCGAGGCCGTCGAGGTGGAGCGCGCCGGTGAGCAGCGCCAGGAGGGCGAGGAGCAGGCCGGCCTGGAGGGTCTCGGGGAGCCGGTCCGGGAGGGCGTGGCGCGCGGCGACCAGCAGGGCGCCCAGGAGGGCGCCCGCGGCGGGGAAGAAGGCGGTGGCCCGGCCCACGGCGCGCGCGTCGATCGCGCCCGTCCCCGGCACGGGGAGCCGCGTGAGGAAGGCGACGGCCACGGCGAGCCGCCTCACGGGACGCTCCAGGGGGCGGGGCGGGGCCACTCCAGGCCGACCAGCCGGGTGAGGAGGGTCCAGTCGAGGTGCTCGAGGGCCGCGTCGGCGAGCCGCTCGTAGGCCGCCTCCCGGGTCGAGATGGCCGGCGCCGCGGGCGCACGGAGCCCCCGGGCGGCGCGGAGGGAAGCGTCGAGCTGGTCGGGCGCCTCCACGAACCGCACGTTGACGCCCGGCTCCTGCTCTAGCGGCGCGAGGTCGTCGTGGTTGGAGATGCGCGGGAAGCGCACCGCCGCGACGTCGAGCTCGCCGGGGCCGGCGCGGCGGCCGTGGCCTCGGTCGTCCAGCGAGACCGAGTCCTCGTCGGCGATCCGCAGGCCGCGCAGGAAGGGGAGGACGCCCAGCACCGGGACGCCGGTCCGGCCGGCGAGGAACTCGAGCCCGGGCTCAAGCAGCTTCCGGTCGCCGCGGAACTTGTTGACGACGAAGGCGGCCACGCGAGCCCGATCGGCCGGCTCGAGCAGTTCGAGCGTGCCGACGAAGGCGGCGAAGACCCCGCCGCGGTCGATGTCGCCGTCCAGCAGCACCGGCGCGCCGGCGGCGTGGGCCACGTCCATGTTGACGATGTCCCGGTCGCGCAGGTTCACCTCGGCCGGGCTGCCGGCCCCCTCGATGACCACGACGTCGGAGCGGGCGCGCAGGCGCGCCAGGCTCTCGCGCACGACGGCGCGCAGCTCGGGCTTGCGGTCGTGGTACTCGCGTGCCCCGAGGCTGCCGATGGGCCGGCCCAGCACCACCACCTGCGAGCGGGCCTCGCCCTCGGGCTTGAGGAGCACCGGGTTCATGTCGGCGCACGGGGCCGCGCCGGCCGCCTCGGCCTGGATCGCCTGGGCGCGCCCGATCTCGCCGCCGTCGGCGCCCACCGCCGAGTTGAGGGCCATGTTCTGCGCCTTGAAGGGGAGGACGCGAAGGCCGGCGCGGCGGAAGAGCCGGCACAGGCCGGTGACGAGCAGGCTCTTGCCGACCGAGGAGGCGGTCCCCTGGACCATGATGGTGCGTGCCGTCATCGAAGCTCCGTGGCGAGCGCGGACAGGAGGCGGACCCGCTCCGCGGCGGGGCGGGCGGCCACGCGCAACCAGCCGGGGAGGCCGAAGGAGGCGCAGTCGCGCACCACCAGGCCGTGGGCGAGCAGGCGCGCGCGCAGGGAGGCCGCGCCGGGCGCCTCGAAGGCGAGGTAGGGGGCCACCGACGCCAGCGGGCGCAGCCCGAGCGCCCGGAGCCCGCCGTCGAGCGCCAGGCGGTCGTCGCGGAGCCGCCGGCGCGACCCCTCGACGAAGTCGTCCTCTCCGAGCGCCGCCAGGGCGGCCGCCTGCGCCACCGCGCTGGTGCTCCAGGCGGGACGGGATGCCTCCAGCGCCGCCGCCAGCGCCACCGGCGCGACCAGGAAGCCGGCGCGCAGGCCGGGGATGGCGTGCTCCTTGGTCATCGAGCGGAGACGGAGGACGTTGTCGGGGAGCGGCCGCGCCGCGTCCTCGTGGTGGTCGGACAGCGGGAGGAAGGACTCGTCGAGGAGGACGAGCCGCCCGGCGAGCCGCCCGGCGAGGCGGGCCACCGCCTCCGCGCGAAGGGGCAGGCCGGCGGGCGAGGTGGGCGTGCAGAGGGACACCAGGGCCGCGCCGGCCGCGCTCGCGGCCGCGGCGACCGCGTCGAGATCGACCGCTAGCCCGTCGGCCGGAGACGCGCGCCAGGCCACCACCTCGGCGCCGGCCAGCTCGGCGGCGGCGCGGAACTCCGAGAAGACCGGCTCGACGCAGAGGAGGCGCGAGCCGGGGCCGAGCACCACCCGTGCCAGGGTCCAGAGGAGCTCGGTCGCGCCATGGCCGAAGACGATCCGCTCGGGCGGGAGCCCAAGCCGGGCCGCCAGGGCGCGCCGCACCGGCGCGGCGGTGGGATCCGGGTAGCGGTCCACCGGCGCGGCGCGGATGGCGGCCAGCACCGCGGGCGAGGGGCCGTAAGGGTTGACGTTCACGCTGAAGTCGAGGGCCGTGGACGGGTCGGCGCCCGCGCCCCGCAACTCCAGGTCGCAGGCGCCGCCGTGGATCCGGGCGGGGGCGGCGCGCCAGCGGAGTTCAGGCCCCATGGAGGACCACCCGGGCGCCCAGCGAGAGCGCCGCGGCGAGCGCCACCGCGACGACGACCAGCCTCCACGCCCGCGCCACGGTGTCGTGGTCCACCGGGCGCAGCGGGTCGCCGAGGCGGTAGTGCCCCATCTTCTCCAGCTCGACGCCGAGCAGCCCGGCCATGGCCGCCATGGGCCAGCCGGCGTTCGGGCTCTCGGTGCGCCGGGCGTCGCGCCGGAGGATGCGCAGGCCGCCGGCCGCGTCGGCGCCGCCGGCCAGGCCGGCCAGCAGCAGGAGCGCCGCCGCCAGGCGGGCCGGCACGAGGTTCACCAGGTCGTCGAGCCGGGCGGCCGCCTTGCCGAGCCACTCGTGGCGGCCGTGGTAGCCGATGCGGGCGTCGAGCGTGTTCACGGCGCGGTAGGCCACGGCGCCGGGAAGCCCGAGGAGCGCCCAGGCGAGGAGCGGCGCCACGGCGCTGTCGGAGGCGTTCTCGGCCACCGACTCGACCGCGGCCGCCGCCAGGCGAGGGGCGTCGAGCGCGGACGCGTCACGGCTGCAGAGCGCGCGCAGGCTGAACCGCGCCTCGTCGAGGTGCCCGGCGCGCAGCGCGCGTGCGACCCTGGCCGCGGCCCGCCCGAGCTCCCGGATGGCGAAGGTGGACTTGAGCGCGAGCGCCTCCAGCGCGACCGAGAGCCAGGGCGGCGCCGTCGCGCCGGCCCGCAGGAGGAGCAGCGCCGCGCCGGCGAAGGCCGCCGGCAGGAGCAGCGCCAGGGCGGCGCCATAGGCGAGCTGCCCGAAGCGACCGGCCGCGGGCGCCCGCGCCTCCAGCCAGGAGATGGCCCCACCCATCCAGACCACCGGGTGGAGCCGGCCCGGGTACTCCCCGGCGACCAGATCGATGGCGAGCGCCAGGACCAGGACCGCCGCTCCGTGCCCGGGCGCCACGCCCAGCGTCACGCGCTCGCCCCGCTCACGCCGGCCGCCTCGAAGGTCGCCATCTCGAGGAGCACGGCGATCGAGGCGTCCACCAGCCCCATGGCGAGCGCGGCGCCGGTCCCTTCGCCGAGCCGGAGGTCGAGGTCGAGGAGCGGCCGGGCCTCCAGCGCCCGGAGCAGGTGGCGGTGGCCACGCTCGACCGACTGGTGCGAGGCGATGACGGCGTGGCGGGCGCGCGGGGAGATGCGGACGGCGGCCAGGGCGGCCGCGGTGGCGATGAAGCCGTCGGCCAGCACCGGGACGCGTCGCGCCGCGGCCCCGAGCACGACGCCGGCCAGGCCGGCGATCTCGAAGCCGCCCAGCGTGGCGAGCGTGCGCACGGGGTCCCAGCCGTCCACCGGATTGGCCTGCAGCATCCGGGTCACCACCTGGACCTTGTGGGCGTGGCGCGCGTCGTCGATGCCGGTGCCGCGGCCGGTCACCTCGGCGGGGCTGGCCCCGGTGTAGGCGGCGGCCAGCGCGCTCGCCGAGGTGGTGTTGGCGATGCCCATCTCGCCGATGCCGAGGAGGCCGACGCCCTGATCGGCCAGCTCGCCGGCCAGGGCGATGCCGGCCTCGAGGGCTCGCACCACCTCCTCCTCGGTCATGGCCGGCCCCAGCGTGGCGTTGCGGGTGCCCGGACCGATCCGGACGGAGCGGACCTCCGGCATGGGCGGCAGCGCGCCCTTCACACCCATGTCCACCACCACCACCCGGGCGCCGACCCGGCGCGCCAGCACGTTGATGCCGGCGCCGCCCCGGGCGAAGTTGAGGACCATCTGTGCGGTGACCTCCTGCGGGAAGGCGCTCACCCCCTCGTCGGCCACGCCATGGTCGCCGGCCATCACCACCAGCGCCTTCTTCGGCAGCTCGAGATCCGCCGAGCCGCGGATGGAGGCGAGCGTGCAGGCCAGTTCCTCGAGGCGGCCGAGGCTCCCGGGCGGCTTGGTCTTGCCGTCGAGGCGGCGCTGCGCCTCGGCGGCGGCGGCGAGGTCGGGGGCGGGGATGTCTTCCAGGGTGTCGTCGAGCAGGCTCATGAGGGATCTCCGTGGTCGGTGACGAGGGTGAGGGGTGCGGGCCGGAGCCGCAGGATGCAGCCCAGCGCCGCGAGGAAGACGCGGTCGGCCCGCCGCGCCAGGACCTGGTGGGCCCGCCCCGCCACGTCGCGGAAGGTCCGGCCGAGGGCGCTCTCGGGCACCACGCCCATGCCGACCTCGTTGGTGACCAGGACGGCGTGGAAGGGGCTGGCCTGGAGCAGGTCGGCGAGCCGTGCGACCTCGAACGCGATGGCCTCGGGCCCGTCACCGCGCAGCAGGAGGTTGGAGAGCCAGAGGGTGAGGCAGTCCACGACCACCACCTCGGGCGGCGCGGCGGCCAGCGCCACCAGCGCGCCGGGCAGGTCGAGCGGGGCCTCGACGGTGACGAAGTCACCCTCCCGCTCGGTCCGGTGGGCGGCGATGCGGGCGCGCATCTCGTCGTCGAAGGGCCGCGCCGTGGCCACGAAGGCGCGGCGGCCGCCCAGGCGGCGGGCCAGCGACAGCGCGAAGGCGCTCTTGCCGGAGCGGACGCCGCCGCCGACGAGGACGAGCTCGGGCTTCACGGGAGGTGCTCCAGCAGCCGGGCCGCGACGCCGCGCCGCACCGTCTCGAAGGTGGCCGCGCCGACCATGTGGCCGAGCGAGGTGTGCTTCCCGGCGTGGGGCGCGCGGGACGCGGCGGCGGTCAACGGCGGCCTTGAGCAGCGTCGTCTTGCCGGCGCCGTTGCCGCCCACCAGCGCGACGCGCTCGCCGGGGCCCACCAGGAGGTCGAGGTCGCGCAGCACCGGCGGGGCGGCTGGATGCCCGAGCGCGGCGGCGCGGCGCCGCAGCACGCGGAGCGCTACGGCCACGAAGGGGAGGGCGGCGGCGGTCCAGGGCTCGGCCCAGCCCAGCGGCAGGATCCCGTCGGCCAGGTGCATGGCCAGCGCGGGCGCCGGGATGGGCCCGGCCTCGGCGGCGAGCGCGAGCGCGAGCGCGGAGGCGGGGGAATGGACGGCAGTCGGGGTCCGCCGGGCGATCTCCGCGCCCGGAGAACCGCAGCCGGAAGGCATGCGGACTCCTCGGCTCCGGGTAGGTCTCCTGGCTCGTGGGTTTAGAAGATCGGCTGATCTTCCGCGCTGGCTCGGCCTTCCCCGGCTCTCGCCGAGTGGCTTCTTCGAGGCAGCTTCCCACTTACAGTGGCGGGACCGCGCCGGCATCGCACCGGCTTCCCTGTTATGCCCTCGCGGGCACCCGAAGCATCTGGTTGTGCCGGCACCGGTAGCGCGCCGGAGCGGGAGGTGTCAAGCAGCGTCTCGCCATCGCGCGAGCGGACGCGCCGCGCCGCCGGGGCTATCCCGCCGCCGCGCCTCCGGGCGGAGGGCGAGGCGGCCGCGGGGCCCTGGCCGACGCTGGTGCTGAGGGTCGCGGCCATCTACGGGCCCGGGCGCGGTCTCCATGTCGCGCTCCGGACCGGCGCCCGGCCCCGGGTGGACGACGTGGACCGGGTGGTGTCCAGGGTGCACGTAGACGACCTGGCCTCGCTCGGCCTCGCGGCGCTCGCCTCGGATCTGGCGGGCGCGTTCCCCGTGGCCGACCAGGAACCGGCATCGAGCCGGGAGGTGGCCCGGTTCTGCGAGGAACTCGGGCTGCCCCCGATTCGACTCGATGGCGAGCCGGGAGGTGCCGGCGCCTGGCGCGTCCGGCGGGTGGACGGGATGGCGATCCTCGCGCACCTCGGCGTCCTCACGACCCGGAGGTGGCGGGCCGCGCCCAGGTCCTGGGGCGGGGTCGGCGCCAGGATCGGCTCGCCGCGCGCTCGGCGGTCTTCATGGCGCGTGGCTCCTCACCGGCGCAGCACGGCCACCGCCTCGGCGAGGCGGGTTCCGTACTCGGGGTCGGCCCGGCGGAAGTGGGCGACGGAGCGCTCGATGACGTCCGGCCGGGAGACCTTGGCCAGGCTGCCGGCGATGTTGGCGACGAGCCGGGCGCGCGCCTCCGCGTCCATGACGCGGTAGAGGGCGCCGGCCTGGACGTAGTCGTCGTCCTCGGCGTGACGGACCGGGGCCGCCGGGCCGGTCGTCCCGGTGACGGCGAGGCCGTGCTGGTACGGCGCACCGGTCTCGGCGGGGCCGTCGTAGCTGTTCGGCTCGTAGTTCCTGGCCCGGCCGCCGTTGTCGCCAGTGCGCATGAAGCCGTCCCGCCCGTAGTTGCGCGCCCCGCCGGGCACGCTCTTCGGCTCGTTGACCGGCAACCGGGTGTGGTTGATGCCGAGCCGGTAGCGGTGGGCGTCGCCGTAGGCGAAGAGGCGGGCTTGCAGCATCTTGTCGGGCGAGGGCCCGATGCCCGGCACGAAGTGGGCCGGGTCGAAGGCGGCCTGTTCCACCTCGGCGAAGTAGTTGTCCGGCACCCGATCGAGGACCAGCCTGCCGATGGTGATGAGCGGGTAGTCGCGGTACGGCCAGACCTTGGTCACGTCGAAGGGGTCGAAGCGGTAGGTGGCGGCCTCCTGCTCCGGCATGACCTGGACCTTGAGGGTCCAGGAGGGGAACTCGCCACGGCCGATGGCGGCGTACATGTCCGCCTGGTGGTGGGCCGGGTCCTGGCCGCCCAGCCGCTCGGCCTCCTCGCTGGTGAGGCAGCGAACGCCCTGGTCGGTCTTGAAGTGGAACTTCACCCAGGAGCGCTCTCCGGCGGCGTTGATCCACTGGAAGGTGTGGGAGCCGAACCCGTCCATGTGACGGAGCGAGGCCGGGATGCCACGGTCGCCGAAGAGCCAGGTGAACTGGTGGGTGGCCTCGGGTGAGTGGGAGAAGAAGTCCCAGATGTTGTCGGGTTCCTGCCGGTTGGTGAAGGGATCGTACTTCTGCGAGTGGATGAAGTCGGGGAACTTGATGCCGTCGCGGATGAAGAAGACTGGGGTGTTGTTCCCCACCAGGTCCCAGTTGCCGTCCTCGGTGTAGAACTTGAGGGCGAAGCCACGCGGGTCGCGGGCCGTGTCGGCGGCGCCACGGGAGCCGGCCACCGTGGAGAACCGCGCGAGGGCGGGCGTGCGCTTCCCGACCTGCGAGAAGACCTTCATGCTTGTCCAGCGCGAAACCTCGGGGCTGGTGACCTCCAGGTATCCGTAGGCCCCGGTGCCGACGGCGTGGACGATCCGCTCCGGGATCCGCTCGCGGTTGAAGCGCGCCAGCTTCTCCAGGAGGTGGTGGTCCTGCAGCAGTACCGGACCGGTGGGCCCGGCGGTCTGGGCGTGCTGGTTGTCGGTGACCGGCGCGCCGGCCTCGGTGGTCAGGGTGATCGGGGTGGTAGGGGTGGGACGCTTGGCCATGGTTCGCTCCTTGCCGGGACCGGGGGAGGTGGATCCGGTGCCGACCGGGAGACCATGCCCTCGGCCAATCGATAGGGCCAAGACATGTATTCTATGAAGCTGATAGTCTGGAGCTATGACGCCGCATCCCTTTTCCCTGCGCCAGCTCCAGTACGCCGTGGCGGTGGCCGAGACCGGCGGGTTTCGTCGCGCCGCCGAGCGCTGCCACGTCTCCCAGCCGTCGCTGAGCGCCCAGCTGGCCCGGCTGGAGTCGGTGCTGGGCGTCCGCCTCTTCGAGCGGGACCGCCGGCGCGTCCTCCCCACCGCGGCCGGCGAGGAGCTGGTGGCCCGGGCCCGGCGCGTCCTCACCGGCGCCGACGACCTGGCCGCCGCGGCGGCGCAGCTGGGCGACCCGCTGGCGGGGCCGCTCCACCTCGGCGTCATCCCCACCGTCTCGCCGTACCTGCTCCCCGTCGCGACCTCGGGGCTGCGGACGCGCTGCCCGCGACTCTCGGTGCGCTGGACCGAGGACCGGACCGACGGGCTCCTGGCCTCGCTGCGGGAGGGACGGCTGGACGGGGCGCTGCTGGCGCAGGTGGCCGGCCTGGACGACCTGGTGAGCGCCACCGTCGTCGAGGATCCCTTCGTGCTGGCGGCCACCCACGGTCATCACCTGGTCCGCGGCCGGCGGCCGGCGCGGCTGGCGGACCTCGACGGGGAGACGGCGCTCCTCCTCGAGGACGGGCACTGCTTGCGGGACCAGGCCCTGGCCCTCTGCGCTCGGGGCAAGGCCCGGGAGGCCGACTTCAGGGCCACCAGCCTCTCCACGCTGGTGCAGATGGTGGTCGGCGGCGCCGGCGTGACCCTGCTGCCGTCGATGGCGCTGCCGGTGGAGAACCGGCGGGGCGAGCTCACGGTGCGGAGGTTCGAGGCCCCACCGCCAGGGCGCACCATCGTGCTGGTCTGGCGGCGGCAGTCGCCCCGCGCGCCGGCGCTCGAGCAGGTGGTCGCGGCACTTCGGGAGAGCGCCCGGCGCGGGTAGGCCGCGGGCCAGCGGCGCCGCGGGAAGAGCGCCCTCGCCGGGAATGCCCGCGGCCAGCCCGGGACGCGGGCCCCGCGTCGAATCGCCGGCTTGTCACGGCCGGGGACCGTGCCTGGTCTCGATGCGTGGGCAACGCGCTCGAAGTGGAGAACCTCTCCGTCGCCTTCGGCGCCACCAAGGTGATCCGCGACCTCAGCTTCGCCGTTCCCAGGGGCAGCGCACTCGCCGTGATCGGGCCCAACGGCGCCGGGAAGACCGTCCTGTTCCGGGCGCTCATCGGTTCAAGCCCCCACACCGGCCTGGTTCGCTGGGCGCCGGCGACGCGCATCGGATACGTGCCGCAGAAGCTCGACATCGAGCGCGACCTGCCGGTGACCGGGCACGACCTCCTCGCCGCCAAGGCGGCGGTCGTGCGTGCCGACGCCCGCGACAACGCCCGCGCGCTCGAACTGGTGAGGCTGGCGCCGGAGCAGGCCGGGCGTCGCATCGGGACGCTCTCGGGTGGCCGCTTCGCCGGAACCGCTGACTGCGCCAGCGCCGCACCAACGCCGTCATCGGCGCCATCCGCGGCATGCTCGGCTTCCTGAAGCCGGTCAGGTGAGCCGCGGGCCGAGGCCGACCACCGCGGCCACGCTGGGGCGAGCAAGAGCCCGTGCTTCCCACCGCGCCAGGCGAGGGAGACCGAGAGACGCAGGCCGGAGGGGCCGGGGAAGCCTGGCCACGAAGGGCGCGAGGGCGATGTCGGCGATGGAGAACGGGCCAGCGAGGAAGCCCTCCTCGGGGGCATCCCGCTCCAGCGCGGTGAGCGCCGCCACCACGGCCTGCCCGGCTCGCTCCTTCTCGTCGTCGCTCCCGCGGAGGAGCTTGGGAAGGTGCGGACCCAGGCCCGAGGTGATCCGCTCGTAGAGCAGGCGGGTCCGGGCGCGGCCCAGCGGGTCCGCGGGGAGGAGGGCTGGCTCGGGCGCGCGGTCCTCGAGGAACTGGAGGATCAGGCTCGAGTCGGGGATGGCCAACCCGTCCACCACCAGGACCGGCACGCCCCCTGCCGGGTTGAGGGCCAGGAGCGCCGCGGGCTTGTTGGCCAGGTCGACCACGTGCTCGTCCACCGAGAGCCCCTTCTCGGCCAGGGCGATGCGGACCCGCTGGCTGTAGGGGCAGGTCCAGGCGTGCCAGAGTTCCATGTGCTCTCCTCCGCGTACCGGCGGACGTCACATCGCGCTCACATCCCCGGAAGCCGCGGTACCTGCTCGAGCTTCGACGCCTTGTAGTAGGCGCCCCAGGCCTGCTTCATCCAGTGGCCGACCACCGGGAGCGGGACCATCTGCTCCTTGACGCTGTCGCGGTGGATGTAGGCGGCGCCATTCCCCATGTCGAGTAGGCAGGTGATGCCGAGGTGGGGCAGGTAGCTCTCCCGCTCGGGGCGACCGGCCTCGAGGGCCCGGACGTTGCCCGCCACCACGCGCGCCATGACCTCGGCGACGTGCCCCTGCTTGGCCCTCCAGTCTGGGCCCTGCAGCGCGGCGGCGTCGCCGATCGCCCACACGCCGGCGAAACCCGGGACCGCGCAGCCGGCGTCGATCTGGACGAAGCCGGCTTCGTTCTTCGGCAGGTCCGACGACTTGACGATGGGGTGACCCTCACCGGCCGGCAGGAACAGGACCAGGTCGGCGTCCAGCTTCGACTGGTCCTCGAAGACCACGCCACCGGACTCGAACCGATCGATCTTCTTGCCGAAGCGCCTGGCGATGCCGAGCCGGTCGAACATCGACTGGATGGCCCCGACGGCCTTCTTCCCCATCCGCTCGCCGGGGCTCGGCATGGGGGCGAAGAAGGTCAGCTCGAACGCGTCGCGGAGTCCGCGGCGCCGCAGCAGCGTGTCGACGTTGAACATGACCTCGAATACGGGCCCGCCGCGGACGGCCGAGGTGTCCTTGGGATTTCCCCCGAAGCCCATGGCGATCCGCCCGCTCCCCTTGGCCAGGAGCGCGTCGAGCGCCTCGTGGAGGCGCAGGACGTTCTCCGGCGCACCACCCAGCGTGAAGGTCTGCTCGACGCCCCTGGGCTTGAGCCGGTCGCCGCCCATGGCGACGATCAGGTGGTCGGCGGCGAACTCGGCCCCGTTCACGGTCGCCGACCGGCGCGCCGCTGAGATCGACTCGACCGCCCCCTCGACGAAGGTGAAGCCGTGGCGCCGAGCGGCGTCCCCGAGGTCCAGCTTCACCTGGTCGAGCGAGCGCTCGCCGGTCACGACCCAGATGGAGGTCGGGTAGATGAATAGGAATGGGCGGTCTGAGACCAGGGTGACCTCGAGCCCGGCCTTGCGGAGCTGGATGGCCGCCTCGAGTCCCGCGAATCCGCCACCTATGACGAGCGATGTCTTGGTCATGATGTCCTCTACATCCCCACGAAGAGCATCCCCTTCGTCAGGATGATCAGGCCGAAGGTCACCAGCAGGATCCCTGAGGCCCAGCGCACCACCAGGGGGTGGGCCGCCACGGCCCGGATCCGCTGCCGCAGCGCCTGCGAACCGTACCCGACCGCCAGCATGGGGAAGGCGAACCCGGCCGAGTAGGCGAGCAGCATGAGGACGCCGGCCAGGAGCGTGCCCCGCGTCGCCACCGTGGCCAGGACGCCCGACAACATGGGGCCGACGCATGGGATCCAGACCAGGCCGAGGCTGAGCCCCAGCACGAGGCCGGACCAGCGCCCCCGGCCCGGCGCCCGGATGCCCTGTAGCCAGGTGAGGCGCTTGAAGAGGTTCACGTCGGCCAGGAGCAGCAGGCCGAAGAGGACGACCAGGCCGCCGACCCCCTTCTCCAGGTAAGGAAGGAACCGCCCGGCCGCGCCACCGAGCAGGCTGGTCAGCACCCCCATCACCATGAAGCTCACGGCGATGCCGGCCACCACCAGGGCCGGCCGAGAGCGGTCTTCGTCGGTGGTGCCGGTGACCAGGAGAGGCACCACCGGCAGGACGCACGGGCTGGCCACGCTGGCCAGGCCCGCGGCGAAGGAGAGGGCGAGCGACGAGAGCCCGAGGCCCATCACGGCGCCAGGAGCTGGCGGACCTGCCTGTCCGGCTGGATTCCCGGGGTGGCCCGGCGGAGCTCCACGCCGTTGCCGTCGGTCACGATGAGCTGGGGGAGGGAGCGGATGCCGTACTCCTCGAAGCGGGCGAGGTCGCCCGGCTCGGTGGTCCGGTAGTAGACGAGCTGCGCCCGCGAGGCCAGGTCCGGCATGCCGCGGAGGATCTCGTCCTGCATCTGGCAGGGGCGGCCGTTCGGGTTCATGAAGAAGACCAGGCGCGGCCGCGTCCCGGTGACGGGCGCCGCCGATGGCGCGGGGGAACCCGCCACGGGCGCCGCGAGCTGGACCGGAGCCGACGAGGCGTTCGAGCAGGCCGCCAGCGAGAGGGTGACGAGGACGAGAGCGGCTGTCTTCATGCGTGCGTTCATTTGGGGCTCCCTTGCGGACTGGCGATCAGTTCGGAGTCGATCACTTCGTGCAGGTAGCGCGAGCCGACGAAGCCGGTCACCCGGGTCACCTCGCGCCCTTTCTTGAAGAAGAGGACGGTCGGCGTTCCCATGACGCCGAGCCGCGCCGCGTACTCGCGGGCCTCGCCGGCGTTCATCTCGGCGACCTTGACGTGACCCTGGTAGGCGGCGGCCAGGTCCATGATGACGGGCTCGAGCATGGCGCACGGCCCGCAGCCGGGGCTCCAGACGTCAAGGACCACCGGCAGGGTCGAGCGCGCCACCTCGGCGACGAAGTTCTCGTCATCCACGTGGACCGGCTGGACGCGCGGGGCCTTCGGGCCGAACAGCCTGTCGAACCATCCCATCTCGCCGCTCCCGGGACGCCCCGCGGCGGTGGGCCGCATGCGTCATTCGTGGGTGAGAGCGCGGAGCCGGGCGGAGGGTTCAGGCAGGAGCCCGGCCGGCCTGATGGCTCCAGGTAGGCGTTCCCCGAACCCTCCCGCCCGGGAACGGCTCCCACCTTCGGGAGCGGCCGACTGGCGCAACCCTCCAGGCACCGCCCGGAGGATGCCAGGCGGGCGCTACGATGCCGGTCTCGGAGGACACGATGAGTGCCAACAAGACGGCAGGTATCGACTTCTCGACGAAGGAGCTCCGCATCATGGTGCAGTCCCTGGGCAACTGCCTGGAGACTTGCCAGGTGCACGCCGAGAAGCCCGACGCACCGTGTGAGGACTGTGACGCGGCGCGGAAGCTGAAGAGGAAGCTGGAGAAGCAGATCGCCGCCTGAGGAAGGACCAACCATGAAGCTGCTGACGACGGTGAAGCAGGGCTGCTGCGCGCCCGAGAAGACGGCGCAGTGCTGTGCCAAGGCCTCCCGGCTGGTGTCGGGCTGCCACGACTGAAGCACCGCGGGGGCCCTCCGGGGCCTCCGCACCTTTCCAGACCGGCTCCTCCCGCTGGCCGGGCCACGCCCGGGCGGGAGGCCATTCCCAGGAGCCCGAATGAGCGACCACGTCAGGGAGATCACCGAGGCGGACTACGAGCGCGAGGTGGTGGGCGCCGGCCAGCCGGTGGTGCTCGACTTCTTCTCCACCGAGTGCCCGCCCTGCGAGGCGCTCGCGCCCAAGTTCGAGGCGGTGGCCGGGCAGTTCGCCGGCAAGGTCCGCTTCCTCAAGGTCTTCCGCCAGGGCAATCGCGAGCTGGCCACCAGGCTGGGCGTGACCGGCAGTCCGACGCTGATCTTCTTCGGCCCCGACGGTCGGGAGCGGGGCGAGCGGCTCGGCGGCGAGGAGATCAAGCGTACGGCCATCAAGGCGCAGGTCGAGGCGCTCATCACGTGACCTGGGGGAATCCATGACCACCAAGTACGACCTCATCATCGTCGGCGCCGGGCCGGCCGGCCTGGCGGCCGCCATCTACGCGGCCCGGGCCAGGCTGCGGACGCTGGTCCTGGACGAGAGCGTCGCGGGGGGGCAGGTGAAGACCACCCACAAGGTCTCCAACTACCCGGGCTTTCCGGAGGACATCAAGGGGACCGACCTCGCCAAGGCCTTCGCCACGCAGGCGGAGCGGTTTGGCGCCACCATCCGGCGCGCCATCGAGATCACCGCCCACGACTTCTCGGGCCCGGTGAAGACGATCGAGCTCGACGAGGAGGAGACGGTCGAGGCCCCGGCGGTCATCGTCGCCACGGGCGCCAGGCCGCGCGATCTCGGCATCCCGGGCGAGTCGAAGTACAAGGGGCGGGGCATCAGCTACTGCGCCACCTGCGACGGCGCCTACTTCGAGGGCAAGGACATCCACGTCATCGGCGGCGGCAACTCCGCGGTCGAGGAGTCG
Source organism: Myxococcales bacterium (assembly GCA_021806645.1). Taxonomy (GTDB): domain Bacteria; phylum Myxococcota; class Myxococcia; order Myxococcales; family Anaeromyxobacteraceae; genus JADKCZ01. Next base: position 100,507 of record JAJZQX010000008.1, read on the forward strand.
CTCTTCCTCACCAGGTTCGCGCGCTCGGTCACCATCATCCACCAGTTCGACCATTTCCAGGCCGAGGCCGCCACCACCGAGGAGGCCCTCCACAACCCCAAGATCGAGGTCATCTGGGACTCGGAGCCGCGCGCCTTCACCGGCGAGGGGGGACTGCAGGCGCTCACCATCGAGAACGTCAAGACCCGGAAGACGACCGACCTGAAGACCGACGGCGTCTTCGTCTTCATCGGCTACGTGCCGCGCACCGACCTGGTCAAGGGGGTCGTCGCGCTGAACAAGTGGGGGTACGTGGAGACCGCCGAGGACATGTCCACCCCGGTGCCCGGGCTCTACGTGGCCGGAGACATCCGCGCCAAGAGCTTCCGCCAGATCACCACCGCGGTCGCGGACGGGACCATCGCCGCCCTGGCGGCCCAGAAGTACGTGAAGCAGGCCGTGGCGAACGTCGCCGCCTGAGCAGCGCGGGCGCCCGTGGCCGGCGGGTCTCAGCGCCGCCGGCAGGCCGGGCGGCGGCCGTTCCAGCCCGAGGCGCGGTGGACCGCCTCGATCAGCTCGGCCAGGCTGGCGACCGCCGCGGTGCAGCGCGGGCAGGCGGACAGGTGCAGCACGACGCGGGCGCGATCCAGGGCGCCCAGCTCCTCGTCGAGGTACTCCGAGAGCCGGACCCCGATCTCGTCGCAGCTGCAGTGCTCGAGCATGAGGCGGTTCACGGGGACCTCCAGGGGGCGGGGCCGCGTCAGGTCGGTTTCGAGGGCGATGGCCTGCCGATGATCAGGCCGACGATGGCCCCGGCCACCGAGGCGCTGCCGACGTTGGAGAGGATGGCGCACCCCCCGGTCCGGCAGCCGATGAGCTGGGCGTAGGCCCCGCCGACGACGGCCCCGACGGCACCCAGCAGCAGGGTCCGCCAGCCGCCGTGGCGCAGCCAGGCGAGGAGGCGGTTGGTGGCACGGGTCTCGGGGACGGTTGGCTGCGGGGCTGGGTCGAGTGGCATCTGGACGCTCCGCCCGGTGTGAGCCTGGAGCCCCTTGGGCGGTTCGGCTTGCCGTGGGGCCGGGTGAGGGGGGATCCTTGGAACCCAGGGTGCCGCGGCGGGCTCTCACCGGGGGGAGCGGCGAATGGTGACCGGAGACGATCAGGGCATGGGGCCGATTGGCCAGGCGGTCGCGGCCCGCTACGGGGCGCTGGCCAGCCAGACCGGCTCGCTCTCGTGTGGCGGTGCGCTCGAGCTGGCCGCGCCTAGCCCCGGGGAACGGCTCGTCGATCTCGGCTGCGGCCGGGGCGGCGACCTCTTCCGTGCCGCCGCCATGGTGGGACCGGCCGGGCACGCCACCGGCGTGGACGCCACGCCACGGATGGTGGAGGCGGCGCGCGAGCGGATCGCCGGGCTCGCCAACGCCTCCGTCGTCCAGGGGGACCTCGCCGCCGTGCCGCTGCCGGCCGCCTGCGCCGACGTGGTGGTCTCCAACTGCGCCATCAACCACGCCCCGGACAAGGCGGCGGTCTATCGCGAGGTGGCCCGCCTGCTCGCCGCCGGCGGGCGCGTGGTGGTCTCGGACGTGGTCGCGGAGGCCGTCCTGCCCGAGTCGGTGCGGTCGGACCCGGCCGCTTGGGCCGCCTGCTACGGCGGCGCCGTCCCCGAGGCCGACTACCTGGCCGCCGTGGCCGCCGCCGGGCTCGCCGACATCCGCGTCATCAAGCGGACCGAGCCCTACGAGAAGGGCGGCGTCCGAGTCCTCAGCATCACCCTGGAGGCGCGCGCGCCGCGCCGCGCCATGGAGCAATAGTGCAACTGTCCCGACACGCCATCCTCGCCGATGTCCCTGGGCGCGACGAGGTCCTGCTGGTCCAGCCGCTCTCCGGCCAGGCCGCCCTGCTGCGGCGGGCCGACGCCGCCGTGCTCCGCGCGCTGCCCGGCCCGCTTCCGGCCTCGCTGCCGGAGGCCACGCTGCGGCAGGCCGGCTTCGTGGTGGACGCGCCCGCCGACGACCAGGCCCTCCTCGACGGCGCGGTGGCCACCTGGCGCGCCGAGGCGGCGCAGACCCAGACGCAGCTCATCGTGGTGCCGACCTTCGGCTGCAACCTCGCCTGCACCTACTGCTACCAGGAGCTCTTCGATCCGGCCGGGGCAGGCCTGATCACGCCCAAGGCGATCGACGCCTTCTTCTCCTACGTGGACCGGCACCACCTGGGCGGCCCGCTCAAGCCCTACCTGACCATCTTCGGCGGCGAGCCGCTGCGCGACACGCCGGCCCACCACGATCGGATCGGCCGCTTCCTGGACGGCGCGCGGGCGCGCTCCATGAAGGTGGCGGTGGTCACCAACGGCCACGACCTGGTGGCCTTCGTGCCCACGCTGGCCGCCGGTCCGGTCAAGGAGGTCCAGGTCACGCTGGATGGTCCGCGCTCGCTGCACGACGCCCGCCGTCCCCACAAGGACGGCTCGGGAACCTTCGACCGGATCGTCGCCGGGATCGACGCGCTGCTGGCGGCCGGCGTGCCGGTCAACCTGCGCGTGGTGGCCGACAAGGAGAACCTGCCGCACCTGCCCGAACTGGCGTCGTTCGCGGCCGCGCGCGGGTGGCTCGACCAGCCGGCGTCCCGCTTCAAGACGCAGATCGGGCGGAACTACGAACTCTTCGGCTGCGCCAGCCGGCAGGACCGCGGAGCCCTCTTCGACCGGGTCGAGCTCTGGGCCCGCTACCTCGAGCTCTGCGAAGCCCACCCCGAGCTGCGCCGCTTCCACGCGCCGCGCTTCCACGGGATCGGGCATCTCGCCTCGGCCGGCGAGCTGCCGCCGCCCAACTTCGACGCCTGCCCGGCCACCAAGAGCGAGTGGGCCTTCTCGCCCGACGGCGGCGTCTTCGGCTGCACCGCCACGGTGGGCCACCCGGCCCACCGGCTCGGCTCCTTCTTCCCGGAGGTGGCTCGCGACGAGGCCGCCATCGCACGGTGGAGCGGCCGCACCACGCTCGCGATGGCGGGCTGCCAGGGCTGCGCGCTGGCGCCGGTCTGCGGCGGTGGCTGCGGCGCGGTGGCCTGGCACCGGACCGGCTCGGCCCTGGATACCGACTGCCGGCCGGTGCGCGAACTCTACGGCCTCGGAGCCCGGTTCTACGGACTCGGGGACGCTGCGTGACCGGACACCGGCACGGCTGCCTGGTCCGCGGGGAGGCGCTGACCCACCGGGCCGAGGCCTCAAGTCAGCGAGAAGGCGCCGCGGCGGACCGAGCGTGAGCCCGGACCGCGACTGGTCGGCTACGGCTTGCGCACCGGGCAGGTGCTGAAGCCGAAGATCTTGTAGATCGGGCAGAAGCCGATGATTCCGGTCGCCAGCGGGACGAGGCCGATGTAGCCGAGCGGGGACTGCGGGCCGACGAACGCCAGGGACAGGATCCCCAGGCCAAGAACGATGCGGATGGCGCGGTCGATGGTGCCTTCGTTGGTCATTTGAACATCCTCCGTGCCCGGGAGAGCCGAAGGGGTCCTGAAAGGGTTCGTGGCACCCCCCCCCCCCCCCCCCTGTGGGCAACCATGGTCCGCGCGCCGGTGCCCGCCTGCTGGTCGCACTCAACCGTCGGGGAGCGGTCGCGCCGGCCGGCGGAGCGCCGGTCAGTTGGAGTGGCCCCAAGTGCCCAACGTCGTGGTGCACGGAAGGCGTATAAGGAGCGGTGTGCCGCTGGAGCTTCCGGTCGTGCAACCCGCGCCACCGACTCGCGCACCAAGAGATCCCCACCATGTCCCCAACAATCCGCGATGCCGCCTTTCCCGGCCCGGCCTCGGGCACCACGGTGGCCCTCACCGAGGTTCGACGCCAGGAGACCTTGATGAAGACCGGGGCCCTGCAGAACGCGATCTTCAACAGCGCGAACTTCTCGAGCATCGCCACCGACGAGAAGGGGGTCATCCAGATCTTCAACGTCGGCGCCGAGCGCATGCTCGGCTACACCGCCGCCGAGGTGATGAACAAGATCACCCCCGCCGACATCTCCGACCCGCAGGAGGTGATCGCGCGGGCCAAGGCGCTGAGCATGGAGCTGTCCACGCCCATCGCGCCGGGCTTCGAGGCCCTGGTCTTCAAGGCCTCGCGTGGCATCGAGGACATCTACGAGCTGACCTACATCCGCAAGGACGGCAGCCGCTTCGCCGCCATGGTGTCGGTCACGGCCCTGCGGGACGCGCACGGCGCCATCATCGGCTACCTGCTGATCGGCACCGACAACACGGCGCGGAAGCAGGTCGAGGCCGAGCAGAAGGTGCTCGACCAGCGGCTGCGCGATCAGCAATTCTACACGCGCTCGCTCATCGAGTCGAACATCGACGCCATCATGACCGCCGATCCGTCCGGCATCATCACCGACGTCAACCGGCAGATGGAGGCGCTCACCGGCTGCACCCGGGACGAGCTGATCGGTTCGCCGTTCAAGGACTACTTCACCGATCCGGAACGGGCCGAGATGAGCATCAAGCTGGTGCTGGGCAAGAAGAAGGTCACCGACTACGAGCTCACCGCGCGCGCCAGGGACGGCCGGGAGACGGTCGTCTCCTACAACGCGACCACCTTCCACAACCGGGAAGGGAAGCTGCAGGGCATGTTCGCGGCGGCCCGTGACATCACCGAGCGCAAGCGGCTCGACCGGGTGCTGCAGGAGAAGAACGCCGAGCTGGAGGCGGCGAAGCTGGTGGCGGAGAAGGCCAACCGGGCGAAGTCGGAGTTCCTCTCGAGCATGAGCCATGAGCTGCGCAGCCCGCTCAACGCCATCCTCGGGTTCGCCCAGCTGATGGAGACCGAGGCCCCGCCGCCGACGCCCACCCAGGCGGAGGGGATCACGCAGATCCTCCAGGCGGGCTGGCACCTGCTGAAGCTGATCGACGACATCCTCGACCTCGCCAAGGTCGAGTCCGGGCAGGTGCCGCTCTCGCGCGAGCCGGTGTCGCTGCTCGAGGTCATGAGCGAATGCCAGGCCATGATCGAGCCGCAGGCGCGACAGCGGGGGCTCCGGCTGACCTTCCCCGCGACCGCCCCTCCGGTCTTCGTCCATGCCGATCGGATCCGGGTGAAGCAGGTCCTCCTCAACCTGCTCTCCAACGCCGTCAAGTACAACGCCACGCAGGGCACCATCGAGGTCAGGTGGGTCGAGGCCAGGCCCGGGCGCATCCGGACCAGTATCCGGGACACCGGCGCGGGCCTCCGTCCCGAACAGATCGCGCAGCTCTTCCAGGCCTTCAATCGTCTCGGGCAGGAGGCCGGCGGCGAGGAGGGAACCGGCATCGGCCTGGTGGTGGCCAAGCAACTGGTCGAGCTGATGGGGGGCAGCATCGGCGTCGAGAGCACCGTCGGGGTGGGCAGCGTCTTCTGGTTCGAGCTCGACGCGACCGTCGAGCCACACCTGGCCACCGAGGTGGGTCACGCTGCCGACCTCGTCCAGTCGAAAGCGGACCGTGGCGGACGGCTCCACACCCTGCTCTACGTGGAGGACAACCCGGCCAACATGAAGCTCATCGAGCAGATCATCGCGCGCCATCCCGACATCCGCCTGCTGACCGCGGTGGACGGGCTGTCCGGCGTCGAGCTGGCCCGCACCGCCAGGCCGGACGTGATCCTGATGGACATCAACCTGCCCGGCATCAGCGGCTTCGACGCCCTCGAGATCCTGCGTGACGACCCGGCCACGGCGCACATTCCGGTCATGGCCCTAAGCGCCAACGCCATGCAGCGCGACATCGACAAGGGGCTGAAGGCGGGATTCCTCCGCTACATCCCCAAGCCCATCAAGGTCAACGAGTTCATGGAGGCGCTCAACGTGGCGCTGGAGTTCGCGGGACGGGGGAAGAGTCCACGGAAGTGACGAGGGGCGACGCGCCGCCGGAGAGGCGGGCCTTGACCTGGCCACCCGCGACAAACCGCTTGACCGCCGCCGCGACCCGTCGGTATCACGATGTCCTACGTCGTGCTACCGCGCCCCGGCGCCGGGAGGACCACCGTGCGGTTCCACGCCGTCGCCGTCGCTGTCACGGGCGCCGCGGTGCTGGCGCTCACCGGCGCCTCGGCCATGGCTCACGAGACGCTCCACGAGGTGCAGCGGGGCAAGGCCATCGCGGTCAGGGCCTGGTTCGCCGACGGCGAGGTGCTGGCCTACACGACGTACGAGGTCTACTCGCCGGCCGACCCGAAGCTCCCCTGGCAGCAGGGGCGCACCGACCGCGCCGGCTGGCTCGCCTTCGTCCCCGACGCGCCGGGAGCCTGGCGGGTCAAGGTGCTCGACGCCAGCGGCCACGGGCTCGACCTCGGGATCGAGGCCGGGGCGGAGGCCGGCGCCAGCTCGCCGGCGCCTGGTGCCGCGCCGTGGCCGACCGCCGCCTTCGTCCTCCGCCCGCTCCTCGGCCTCGCCGTCATCGCCACCGTCTTCGCGGCGCTCATCCTCGCCTACCGCAAGAAGAGGGCCGGCAAGTGAGCGCCGGTGCGCATCGGGCCATGGCCCGTGCCGCGGTCGCCGCCCTGGTCGCCGCGGCCAGCGTGCCCGCGCTGGCCCACCACGGCACCGCCGCCGTCAGCGCCATCGGCGCCGAGGGGCCGGGCGCCGCGCTCGACACCGCCTCGCCGCACGAGGTGGCCGTCCAGCGGGGGTCCGAGGGGTTCAAGGATTGCCGGGCCGCCCTGATGGTCAGCTACGCTCCCCGGTCCTGACCATGCACCTCCCGGACGGCTTCCTCTCGCCCCAGCTGAGCCTGCCGGCCTGTGCGGTCGCCGCGCCGCTCTGGGCCTGGGCGGCGCGCCGCCACTTCGGGCGCTCGGCGGCCGAGTCGCTGCCGGTGCTCGGCTCGCTCACCGCGCTCGCCTTCGTCATCCAGACCATCATGATCCCGGTGCCGGGCGGCACCTCCACGCACCTCACCGGCGTGACCTTGCTGGGGCTGATCTTCGGCCCGCTGGCCGCCTTCGCCTGCGAGTCGCTGGTCCTGCTGGTGCAGGCGCTCTTCTTCGGGGCCGGCGGGGTCACCGTGCTAGGCGTCAACGCGCTGGCCATGGGGCTGCTTGGCCCGCTGGCCGGCTGGCTGGCCTGGAAGGCGCTCCGCCGCCTCTCGGAGAAGGCGGCGCTCTTCGCGGCCGGCTGGCTCAGCATGCAGGTCTCCACGCTGTCGGTGGTCGGCGCGCTGGCGCTGCAGCACCGGCTCGATCCGAGCATCTTCCCGGTGGCGCCGGCCGTCACCGTGGCGGCCATGCTGGTGCCGAGCTTGACCGTGGCCGGCCTGGTGGAGGGGCTCTACACGGTCTTCGCCCTCTCGCTGGTCCGAAAGGCCAACCTCCGTGGCGTCGAAGCCTGACCCGCGCTCGGACCGGCGCCTCCTGCTCGCCTGGCTGGTGGCGATCTTCGCCCTCTCGGCGGTGCGCGACCCGAGCTGGCTGGCCGGCGCCGGGCTCCTGGCGGCGCTCGCCTTCCGCCGCGGCCTGGCGCGCAGCCTGCGCCGCACCGCCCGCTCGGTGGTACCGTTCACGGCCGGCCTTTCGCTGGCGTCGCTCGGCTGGCTGCGGCTGGTGACCGGGACCTGGCCGCCGGTCGAGCCCTTCGCCGCGCTGGCCCTGCGCGCGGCGGTCATCGGGTTCCTCACCTTCGCCGTCCTCGACCGGGTGGCGCTGCTGCCGGCGCTGGCCCCCTTCCCGATGCTGACCCGGCTGCTGGTGGTGACGCTGGCGCAGATCCACGCGCTGCGGCTCCTCTCCACCGAGTCGCTGCAGGGGCTCCGCAGCCGCCTGCCGCACCGGCCCGGCCCCGTCGTCCTCCTCCGCGGCGCGGGCGGGATCACCGCCATGCTCTTCACGCTGGCGGCGCGCAACGCCCGCGACATCTCCGACGCGCTGCGCTCGAGAGGCTTCTGATGTCCTTCTCCGTCGAGGCCCTCACGCTCTCGCTCGGCGGCCGCCAGGTGCTCCGCGACCTCTCCTTCGCGGTGGCGCCGGGCGAGCGGGTGGTGCTGCTCGGCGTCAACGGCAGCGGAAAGACCACGCTCCTCAAGGCGCTCGACGGGCTGATCGCACCCGACGCGGGGCGCATCAGCTACGGCGGCGAGGCGCTCACCGCCCGCCGCCTCGACCAGGCGGTCTTCCGCCGTCGCTTCCGCGGCGAGGTGGCGCTCCTCTTCCAGAACGTCGACGCCATGCTCTTCAACCCGACGGTGGCCGACGAGCTCGCCTTCGGGCCGCGCCAGCTCGGCCTGGCCGGAGTCGAGACCCGGGTGGCGCGCTGGGCGCGCCAGTTCGAGGTGGAGCCGCTGCTCGATCGGCCCCCCTTCGAGCTCTCCGGCGGCGAGAAGAAGCGGGTGGCGCTGGCGGCGCTGATGACGACGGAGCCCAGGGTGCTGCTGCTCGACGAGCCCACGGCCAGCCTCGACCCGGCCGGCGGGGCGCGGCTGGTCGACTTCCTCGACGGGCTGCGCGGGGTCACCGTGATCGCCTCGACCCACAACCTGACCGTCGCCGAGGAGCTGGGGGCGCGCGCCATCCTGCTGGCCCCGGGGCGTCCCGGCGCCCTCTTCGACGGCCCCACCGCCACGCTGGTGAACGACGAGCGGCTGCTCGTCGAGAGCGGCCTGGCGCACCGGCACGTCCACCAGCACGGCGGCGCCGGGCACGAGCACTTCCACGTCCACGACGCCGAGTGAGCCGGACGGCGCGCCACCCGGGAACTTCCAGGAGCACCGCATGATCGAGCGCATCGGAGTCTCGCTGGAGAACGACCTGCTGGAGCAGTTCGACCAGCTCATCGCGCAGAAGGGGTACGCGTCCCGCTCCGAGGCCATCCGCGACCTCATCCGCGACGCCCTGGTGCAGCGGCAGTGGTCGGCGGCGACCAGCCGGGAGGAGCAGGTGGCGGTCGTCACGCTGGTCTACGACCACGATTCGTCGAGCCTGGCGCAGAAGCTGGCCCACATCCAGCACGAGAACCACAAGGCGGTGGTCTCGGCGCTCCACGTGCACCTGGACGAGCACAGTTGCCTCGAGGTGCTGGTGCTGCGTGGGCGGGCCCGGGAGGTCCTTCGCATGGGCGAGGGGCTCATCTCCACCAAGGGCGTGATGCACGGCAAGGTGGTCCCCGCGACCACCGGCCAGACCCTGCGATGACGCCGGCCGCCTCGCTGCAGGCCGGCATGACCCACCAGGCCCGGGTCAGGGCCTGGAAGTCGCTTTCGGAGACCATCTCGGCCAGCGAGGACCTGCTCGGCGTCTTAACCTGGCTGCCGTAAGGCAGCCCAAGGAAGCGAGCTGGGCCGGCGGCCGACCGACGGCCCAGCCCCCGGACCCATGCGGGTCGAAAGTCCGGGTCCGACAATGGGCTCGTTCTTGCATTCCTCAAGGCCAGTCCGAGTGCGACGCTGACCGCCGGTCCACGGCGGCACCACGCCTCGGCTGAGATCCAGGGAGCCCCACATGACCCGAGTCCTTCTCGCCGGAACAGCTGCATTCGCCCTCCTCACCGGCTGCGCCCACTCTCCTCCATCCACCGCAGCCCAACCGCCCGGCCACTCCAGCGACATGATGGCAAACTGCCCCATGAACGTCCCGGGCACCCAGGTGTCGGCCGCCGAGGCGGTGAATGGGGTGACCATCACCTTCACGGCGCCCGAACAGGTCGTGGAGCTCCGCCGCCGGGTCCACGCCATGGCGTCGATGCACAACGAGAAGCACGCGGACGGCTCTTCCCACGGCGGCATGATGGGTGGCGGCATGATGGGCGGAGGGATGATGAGTGGTGGGATGATGGGTGGAGGCAAGGCGATGGACGGGATGAAGATGCCGCCGTCGCGCGCCACCGTCGTGGACCTCGAGCTGGGAGCCAGCGTCACCGTGATCCCCATCCACCCGGACGACCTCCAGAAGCTGCGGTCCGCGGTCCGCATGCACGTGCAGCAGATGCAGGAGAACGGGTGCGCGATGATGGAGCACGGCCACGGCGGCTGATGGGCCGAAGATGGGGGGACACGATCACCAGCAACCTGGCCCGGCGCCGGCAGCGCCCGCGGCCCCTCCAGCACCACCAGCCCCTGCCGCCCCACCGGCGCCCGCGGCCTCGGCACCATCCCCGACCCCGGTGAAGCCCGGCCACTCCGGGCACGGTGCCGGGATGTCGCACGACATGTCGGACCCGGCCATGGCGGCGTCGATGGAAGCCGACATCCGCGCCCGCTTCTGGGTGGCGCTGGCCCTGACCGTGATGGTCGTCCTCATCTCTCCCATGGGGGAGATGATCGGCCTCCGCCTGCCGCTGAGCGCAGCCGTCCGGTCCTGGACCCTGCTGGCGCTCACCACGCCCGTGGTCTTCTGGTGCGGATGGATCTTCATCGCCGGGGCCTATCACGCCCTCGCCTCCCACCGCCTCGACATGTCGGTGCTGATCGTCGTCGGCGTCCTGGCCGCGTACCTGGCCTCGGCCTACCTGACGGTCATCGGCTCGGCGGAGCTGTTCTACGAAGCGGCGGCCATGCTGGTGACCTTCGTCCTGTTCGGCCACTGGATGGAGATGCGATCCCGCCGCGGCAGCTCGGACGCCCTGCAGGCGCTGTTCAAGCTGGTGCCGCCCATGGCCCGGGTGGTGCGGGGAGGCCAGGAGGCGGAGATCCCGACGGCCGAGGTCCTGCTCGGCGACCTGGTCGTGCTGAGGCCCGGCGATCGGGTCCCGGTGGACGGCGAGGTCGTCGAGGGGACGACCTCGATCGACGAGTCCCTGGTGACCGGCGAGAGCCTGCCCGTGGAGAAGGGTGTGGGCGGCACGGTGGTAGGTGGGTCGGTCAACGGCGCCGGATCGGTGAGGTTCAAGGCGACCGGCGTGGGTCAGGAGACCACGCTGGCGCGAATCGCCAGGCTGGTCGAGACGGCGCAGAACTCCAAGGCCCCGGGGCAGCGCCTGGCCGACAAGGCCGCCGCCTACCTCGTGGTGGTGGCCATCGTGGTGGGGATCGCGACCTTCGTAGGATGGCGCTGGGGTGGCGGCGCCTCCTTCGTCACGGCCCTGACCTTCGCCATCTCGGCGGTGGTCATCGCCTGCCCCGACGCGCTCGGCCTGGCCACGCCTACGGCCGTGGCCGTGGGCACGGGCCTGGGCGCCCGGCACAACATCCTCATCAAGGACGCCGCCACCCTGGAGGGCGCCTCCCGCATCAGCTCCGTGGCCTTCGACAAGACCGGGACCCTGACCGAGGGGGCGCCGCGCGTGGTGGAGGTCGTCGTCGCCGCCGGGGCGGAAGAGAACGAGGCCCTGCGCCTGCTGGCCGCCGCCGAGCGGGGCTCCAGCCATCCCCTGGCGGCCGCCATCCTCGAGGAGGCCAGGCGCCGGAAGCTCGACGCCGGCGGCCAGGTCGAGGGCTTCGAGAACGTGGCGGGTCATGGGCTGCGAGTCGCCATCGACGGGAAGCGGATCCTGGTCGGCAACGTCCGGTTCCTGACCGACGAGAAGGCCGACCTCGCCCCGGTCGCCGAAGGCGTGGACCGGCTGATGAAGGCCAGCCGCACCGTGATCCTCCTCGCCGTGGACGGTAAGGCGATGGCCGCGGTCGGGGCCACCGATCCGGTCAAGCCCTCGGCGAAGCGCGCCGTGGCCGAGCTGCGCAAGCTCGGCATCGAGACCGCGATGATCAGCGGCGACAACAAGGTGGTCGCGGACGCGGTGGGGAAGGAACTCGGCATCGACCGCGTCTTCGCGGAGGTGCTCCCGCAGGACAAGGCCGAGCACGTCAGGACCTTGCAGGGCGACAAGAAGGTCGTGGCCATGGTGGGCGACGGCGTCAACGACGCGCCCGCCCTGGCCCAAGCCGACATCGGCATCGCCATCGGCGCGGGCACCGACGTGGCGATCGAGGCGGCGAAGATCGTCCTGATGAAGTCCGATCCGCTCGACGTCCTCAACGCCATCATCCTGTCCAGGGCCACGGTGCGGAAGATGAAGCAGAACCTGGTCTGGGCCAGCGTCTACAACCTGCTGGCCATCCCCGTCGCGGCCGGGGTCTTCTACCGGCCGTGGGGCTGGTCGCTCCGGCCCGAGGTCTCCGCCCTGCTGATGTCGGCCTCGTCGATCATCGTGGCCGTCAACGCCGTGATGCTCCGCCGAGTCGGGAGCAGGCTGCTCGTCGCACCACAAGGGGAAGCCAGATGATGAACTCCGGTGAAGGATGGATGGGCGGGGGGATGTGGCCCTGGTGGGCGATGGGCCTCCTGGTGGTGGTCCTGCTGGTCGTGTTGATCAACAGGTCCTCGAGGAAGTAGCCGGCCGTGGCCGCCCAGGCCTTCACGGCCGGCCGGCTCCCTGGGCTCCCCGGTCGCGACCCCGGGGACCGTTTCCGAACGTTCGCGGGCGTCCCGCTCACCGCGAGGCGTACCACCCCTTCTTCTGGCCGCTCCGAGGCCGCCGGTCACGCCCACGGACGCCACACTGTGACCGAACCCATCACGCCGCGCCGGTCGCACGGGGTGGCGGACGGCGGTGGCCGGCGTTATTCGCCCCGTGAAGGTCGGCGGCGGAGGTGCGCATGAGGAACGGGTGGTGGATCGTCGTGGTGGTGACGCTGGCGGCCCTGGTGGCCGTGCCCGGCGCCGTGCTGCTGCGTGGCGGGATCTCGGCCAGGCCCGGACCCGGGGCGGCCGAGGCCGCCGTGGCGCGCCGCCTGCGGAGCTACCTCATCCCGTCAAGCGCCCGCCAGGCCCGCAACCCGCTGCCGGTGGATCCGCGAGTCCTGGCCCAGGGACTGGCCCACTTCGCGGATCATTGCGCCAGTTGCCATGCCAACGACGGGAGCGGCGACACCAGCCTCGGCCGCAACCTCTATCCTCGGGCGCCCGACATGCGCGGACCGCTCACCCAGGCGCTCACCGACGGCGAGCTCTTCTACATCATCGAGAACGGTGTCCGGTTCACCGGCATGCCGGCCTGGGGTGGTGCCGGGAAGCCGGAGGAGAGCTGGAAGCTGGTCCACTTCATCCGGCACCTGCCCGCGCTGACGCCGGAGGAGCGCGCCGAGATGGAGACGCTCAACCCGCGCGGCGCCGACGAATGGCGCGAGTTGCAGGAGGAGGCCGAGTTCCTGCAGGGGACGGGGGGCGCTCCGGCGCCGCGCAAGCACACCGGTCATTGACCGGCCGACAGAGGAGGACGTCATGAGGAAGCTCATAGCCGCCATGCTGGTCTCGACCGTCATAGCGCTGCCCGCGCTCGCGCACGAGGCGGCGCATCGCGCCCACGGCGTCGTGAAGGAGGTCACGGCCGCCCGGCTCGTCGTCACCGACGGGCATGGCAAGGACACGGCCTTCGCGTTGACCACCGGGACGAAGTTCTCCCGCGACCACAAGGCGATCGGGCGAGAGAAGGTCCTGGTGGGCGACCGGGCCGTCGTGAAGGGCAAGGAGGTCAGTGGTCAGATGGAGGCGACCACCGTCGAGCTGGGCGCTGCGCCGAAGCCGGCCCATTGACGGTGAGGTCCGTTCCACCCGCGTCACACCCATGGAAGCGCTGGCGAGAACGGCGCAAGTCTGGTGGGTTGCGAATGTCCCTCCTGTGCATGCAGCGGGGGGATGACCCAAGCATGGCGTGACCGAAGTCTGGTTCTGCGCCGATCGACCCGGAGGTCCTGGGGATGAACTCGGAATCTAGCCTTCTCGTCCCCGACATCAGGCTGTCCCGTCGCCGCTTCGTCCAGGGGGTCGCGGCCGCTGCCGCACTCGGTGGGGCGGGTCTGTGGAAGAACTCGGCCCAGGCCCTCGCGTGGCCCGGTGGACAGCCGGCGCTGTTCGGGACCGAATTCGATCTGGAAGTGGGCGCGCTCCCCGTTGACTCACCGGTCACAGGCGCCTGGCGACCGCGGTCAACGGTCTGGTGCCGGGACCGCAGCTGCGGGTGCGTGAAGGCGAGACCCTGACCCTGCGGGTCACCAACCGCCTGAAGGACCTGACCGCGATTCACTGGCACGGCGTGCTGCTCGAGTCGGGGATGGACGGCGTGCCCGGCATCAGCTTCCCCGGCATCGCGCCGGGGGAGACCTTCACCTACCGCTTCACGATGCGTCAGAGCGGTACCTACTGGTACCACGCGCACACGCTGCACCAGCAGACGGGGCTGTACGGCGCGCTCGTCGTCGAGCCGCGCGAGCCCGATCCGGTCCGCGTCGATCGCGACCACGTGGTGTTGCTCAGCGACTGGACTGACGAGGACCCGCTGCAGGTGTTCCTGAACCTCAAGAAGATGGGGGGCTACTACAACTTCGGGCAGCCGACGGTCGGGGAGTTCCTCGAGGACGTTTCCCGCCTTGGGCTGGGCGCGGCCATCACCAGGCGCCACATGTGGAATCGTTCCCGGATGAATCCGACGGATCTCAGCGACGTCTCGGCTGGTACCTACACCTACCTCGTCAACGGGACCACTCCGGCCGCCAACTGGACCGGATTGGCGCTCGCCGGCGAGCGCGTCCGGCTGCGCTTCATCGGCGCCGGCACCGCCACCTACTTCGACGTGCGCATTCCCGGCCTCAAGCTCGTGGTGGTCTCCACCGACGGCCAGCGCGTCGACCCGGTGGAGGTGGACGAGTTCCGGATCGGGCCCGGCGAGACCTACGACGTCGTCGTCCAGATGCCGGACGATCGCGTCTACACCATCTTCGCCCAGTCCATGGACCGCACCGGATTCGCGCGGGGCACGCTGGCGCCCCGCGCCGGCATGGAGGCCGAGGTCCCGCGGCCGGATGCGCCGGTCTGGCTGGACCCCGTGGACATGATGGGCGCGATGGTCGCCATGCCGGGCGGCGCGGACCTCGCCGGGCACGGCATGGCCATGGCGGATCCGGGACCCATGGTGCGCCACGCTCGCACGGAGTACGGCCCCGCCGTGGACATGCGCGTGGACCACCCGCGCCTCAACCTCGACGATCCGGGCGTGGGTTTGCGGGGCCATGGTCGCCGAGTGCTGACCTGCGCCGACCTGCACACGGTCGGCGGCTCGCTGGACCCACGGGAACCCGGCCGCGAGATCGAGCTTCACCTGACCGGCAACATGGAACGCTTCATGTGGTCGCTCGACGGCGTGAAGCTCAATGACGCGAAGCCGATTCACTTCCGTGAAGGAGAGCGACTGCGGATCACCCTCCACAACGACAGCTGATCGGGGATCAGGTGGAATACCTGAACGGCGACGGGCGCAGCGGCGCGGCCTGGGACGTCTACGCCTGGTACGGCCCCGACGAGCAGAAGCTGTGGGTGCGCAGCGAAGGAGGCGTCGTGGACGGCACCGTGGACGACACGACCAGCGCGGAAGCGCTCTGGTGGCGGGCGTTCACGCCGTTCTGGGCGACCCTGCTGGGCCTGCGCCAGGATTTCGGTCCGGGCTCGCACACCCAGTTGGCGGTCGGGGTGGAAGGCCTGGCGCCCTACTGGTTCGACCTTCAGGCCACCGGCTACCTGGCCGCGGACGGTCGCGTGTCGGCGCGCCTGAAGGGATCGTACGAGGTGCTGCTCACCAACAGGCTGATTCTGGCGGCCGAGGCGGAGTCCAATCTCCGCAGCAAGGCCAACCCGCGGCGGGGTGTGGGAGCCGGGGTGGGCAACGTCGAACTCGCTCTGCGCGTGCGCTACGAGTTCGTTCGCAAGGTGGCGCCCCATGTCGGTTTCGACTGGGATCGCGCGCTCGGCGAGACAGCCATCAGACGGCGCGCTGACGGCAAGCCGATGAGCGAGGCGAAGCTCGTGGTCGGTGCGCGGCTCTGGTGGTGACGCAGGGGCGACTCGCCGCGGGCGCGGTCGATGAGGGGGCACACGCCGGAGCGCAAGGTTCGTGGGCCCAGGCCGGCATCGGCATCGCCATCGGCGCGGGCACCGACGTGGCAACCGAGGCGGCCAAGATCGTCCTGATGAGGTCCGCTCCGCTCGATGTCCTCGACGCCATCCTCACGCCGTCGCGGGCGTGGGCGCCGGCGTCGGGGACTGCTTCGAGAACTCCCTGCGCTTCCAGAGGAAGTATACGGCCGGGTAGACCAGCAACTCCATGAGGAAGCTGGTGACCAGGCCGCCCACCATGGGCGCGGCGATGCGCTTCATGAGGTCGGCGCCGGTGCCGGTGGACCACATGATGGGCAGCAGGCCGATCATGGCGGCGAAGACGGTCATGGCCTTGGGCCGGACGCGCTTGACGGCGCCGTGGATGATGGCCTCGACCAGGTCCTTCTCGTTGGCGAGCCGGCCGGCGGCCCGGGCCTCCTCGTGCGAGAGGTCGAGGAAGAGGAGCATGAAGACGCCGGTCTCGGCGTCGAGCCCCATGAGCGCGATCATGCCGACCCAGACGGCGATGGAGACGTTGTAGCCGAGGAACCAGAGCAGCCAGACCGCCCCGATGGCCGAGAAGGGGACCGCCATCATGACGATGGAGGCCTTCACCGCGCTCTTGGTGTTCATGTAGAGGAGGGCGAAGATCAGCACCAGGGTGAGCGGCAGGATGAGCTTGAGCCGCTCCTTCACCCGCAGCATGTTCTCGTACTGGCCGCTCCAGGCCAGGTTGTAGCCGGTGGGCAGCGTGACGCCGGTGGCGACGGCCTTCTTGGCCTCCTCGACGTAGCCGCCCACGTCGATCTTGGAGGTGTCGAAGTCCACGTAGACGTAGCCGGCCAGGAGCCCGTTCTCGTCGCGGATCATGGCCGGCCCCTGCGCCAGCTCGACCGTGGCGATCTCCTCCATGGGGATCTGCCCCTTGCCGCCCGGCAGCGGCAGCAGGACGCGCCGCAGCGTGGAGAGGTCGTCGCGGTAGTCGCGGGCGTAGCGGACGCTGACGCCGTAGCGCTCGCGCCCCATGACCGTGGTGGTCTGGTTGTCGCCGCCGACCGCGGTCATGACCATCATGTTGGCGTCGTCCACGGAGAGGCCGTAGCGGGCCAGCTGCTCGCGCTTGAGGACGAAGTCGAGGAAGTAGCCGCCGGCCACGCGCTCGGCGAAGACGCTGCGGGTGCCGGGCACCTTCCGGACCACCGCCTCGACCTGCTTGGCGGTCTCCTCGATGACCTTGAGGTTCGCGCCGCTCACCTTGATCCCGACCGGCGTGCGGATGCCGGTGGAGAGCATGTCGAGCCTTCCGCGGATGGGCATGGTCCAGGCGTTGGAGATGCCGGGGAGCTGGAGGGCGGCGTCCATCTCGTTCTGGAGGTCGTCCTCGGTGATCCGGTCCCACCAGAAGGGACGGAGCGTGGCCTTGAGCCAGCGCGGCGCCCAGGAGGAGTACCAGCGTGCCTTCTCCCGCCACTGCAGCTCCGGCTTGAGGATGACGGTGGTCTCCATCATGGTGAAGGGGGCCGGGTCGGTCGAGGTGCCGGCGCGGCCGGCCTTGCCGAAGACCCGCTCCACCTCGGGGAAGGTCATGAGGATCTTGTCCTGGATCTGGAGGGCCTTCTGCGCCTCGGCCACCGACATGCCGGGCTGCACCGCCGAGGGCATGTAGAGGATGGTCCCCTCGCGGAGCGGCGGCATGAACTCGGAGCCGAGCCCGAGGTAGACCGGGATGGTGGTCGCGACCAGCAGGAGGCTGGCGGCGATGGTGGCGCGCGGGTGGCGCAGGACGAACCGGCAGGGCGGCTCGTAGAGCTTGTGGAGGCGCGCGCTGATGGGGTGCTTCTCCTCCGAGTGGTACGTCCCCACGAAGGCCTGGTTGGCCATCCAGGCGAGCCAGCGGGGCCGGAACAGGAAGGGGTCGATGCGGGCGAACATCATCCGCATGGCCGGGTCGAGCGTGATGGCCAGGAAGGCGGCGATGGCCATGGCCAGGTTCTTGGAGTAGGCGAGCGGGCGGAAGAGCCGGCCCTCCTGGTCCACCAGCGTGAAGACCGGCATGAAGGCCACGGCGATGACCAGCAGCGAGAAGAAGACGCCCGGCCCCACCTCCAGGAGGGCCTCGAGCCGGATGGCGTGGAAGTCCCCCTTGCGCCCGCCGGCGTCCCAGTGGTGGATCTTGTTGTAGGCGTTCTCCACCTCGACGATGGCGCCGTCCACCAGCACGCCGATGGAGATGGCGATGCCGGCCAGCGACATGAGGTTGGCGTTCAGCCCCATGAAGTACATGGGGATGAAGGCCAGCGCGACGCTCACCGGGATGGTGACGATGGGGATGACGGCGCTGGGGATGTGCCAGAGGAAGATGAGGATGATGATCGAGACCACGATCATCTCCTCGATGAGCTTCCCCTTCACGGTCTCGATGGCCTTGCCGATGAGCTCGGAGCGGTCGTAGGTGGTCACCACCTCGACCCCCTTGGGCAGCGAAGGCTTGATCTCCTCGAGCTTGGCCTTGACGCGGTTGATGACGTTGAGGGCGTTCTCGCCGGAGCGCATCACCACGATGCCGCCCACCACGTCCCCCTCGCCGTCGTAGTCGGCGATGCCGCGGCGCATCTCGGGGCCGAGCGCCACCGTGGCCACGTCCTTCACCGTGACCGGGGTCCCGCCCTCGGCCCTGAGCACCAGGCTCTCCAGGTCCGCGATGCTCTTCACGTAGCCGCGGCCGCGCACCATGTACTCCCGGCCCGAGAGCTCCACGAGCCGTCCGCCCACGTCGTTGTTCCCGTGGCGAACCGCGTTGATGACCGCCTCCAGCGGGAGGTTGTAGGAGGCCAGGGCGTTGGGGTTGACGGTGATCTGGTACTGGCGCACCTGCCCGCCGATGGTGGCCACCTCGGAGACGCCGGGCACGCTCTGCACGGCGTAGCGCAGGTTCCAGTCCTGGAAGGAGCGCAGCTCGTCCGAGGAGTGGGTGCCGGTCCTATCCACCAGCGCGTACTGGAAGACCCAGCCCACGCTGGTGGCGTCTGGGCCGAGCTCGGTGGAGACCCCGGCCGGCAGCTGCGGCTGGATCTTGGAGAGGTACTCGAGGACGCGGCTGCGCGCCCAGTACAGGTCGGTGCCGTCCTCGAAGATCACGTAGACGTAGCTGAAGCCGAAGTCGGAGAAGCCGCGGATGGCCTTCACCCTGGGCGCCCCGAGCAGCGCCGCGGTGATTGGGTAGGTCACCTGGTCCTCGATGATGTCCGGGCTCCGGTCCCACTTGGAGTAGACGATCACCTGGGTGTCGGAGAGGTCGGGCAGGGCGTCGAGCGGGATGTTCTTCATCGACCAGAAGGCGCCCGCCAGGGCCACCAGGGTGGCCGCCACCACCAGGTACCTGTTCTCGGCGCTGAAGCGGATGATCGCCTTGATCACGGCTGCTTCCCCCCGCCGAGCGCCTGCAGCGAGGCCTTCAGGCGCGACTCGGAGTCGATGAGGAAGTTGGCGCGGGTGACGACCTTCTCGCCGGCGGCGAGCCCCTCGACCACCTCGGCCTCGGACCCGTCGTCCGCGCCGATCCGGACCTCCCTCGGCTGGAACTTGCCGTCCCCCAGGGCCACGAAGATCACGTGCCTGGTGCCGGAGTCGATGACCGCGTCGGAGGGGATGCGCAGCGCCTGGCGCGGCGGTGACTTCAGGACCACCTCGCCGAACATCTCGGGCTTGAGGTCGCCGCGCGGGTTGGCGAAGGCGATGCGGACCTTGGCGGTGCGGGTCTTGGGATCGAGGAACGGGTCGACGAAGGCGACTCGCCCCTGGTAGAGCTTGCCGGGCACGGCCGTCAGGGTGAGCGTGGCCGGCGCCCCGACCTTAACGTGGGAGAGCTCGATCTCGTAGACGTCGGCCAGCATCCAGACCGTCGAGAGGTCCCAGATCTCGTAGGGCATGCCGCCGGCCTCGACCTTCATGCCGGGGACCACGTCCTTCTTGACCACCACTCCGTCGGCCGGAGAGCGGATCACCAGGGTGCGCTCGGCCTGACGCGTCCGCTCCAGCCGCTCGATGTCGGCGCGCGGCACGTCCCAGAGCTCGAGCTTGCGCCTCGACGCCGCCACCAGGTCGGCGCCGTTGTCGGCCAGGCCGGTGGCGGAGGCCATGGCGTCGCGCGTGCCGAGCGCCAGGATGAACTCGTCCTCGGCCGCCAGGAGCTCGGGGCTGTAGATGGAGAAGAGCGGCTCGCCGCGGCGCACCGGCCGGCCGATGAAGTCGGCGTGGACGTGCTCCACGAAGCCGCCGAACTTCACGTTGACGTGGTGGATCCGGGTCTCGTCGACGGCCACCCGGCCGGTGGTGCGCCAGGTGTCGCCGATGGGCCCGACTGCGGCCTCGGCGGTCCGCAGGCCGATGAGCTGCTGCCGCTCGGGATCGATCTTGATGGAGGCGAGCCCCTCGACCGTCCCCGCGCCGCCGAGGTCGTCCTGGTAGACGGGGAGGTAGTCCATCCCCATCTGGTCCTTGCGAGGGGTCGGGGAGGTCTGCTTCGGATCCATGGGCGAGCGGTAGAAGACGATCTTCCGCGCCACCGGGGCAGTGGCGCCTTCGCCGGCCGGGCCGCTCGCCATCTTGACCAGCTTCATGCCGCAGATGGGGCAGTCACCGGGGTGGTCCCGGATGATGGTCGGGTGCATGGGGCACTGGTACAGGACCTTCGCCTCGGCGGCCTTCCCGGCCGGCTGGTCGCGCCCGCCCGCGCCTCGCCGGGCGAGGAGCCCGGTGACGGCGCTGCCCAGCACGATGCCCGCGAGCGCCACCAGTGCGAAGGCGAGGCGCCGCCGTGGCCGGGGCGCCGGGGTGGTCTCGGTGATCGTCTTCTCGGTCGTCATGGAGGCTCCGGGGTCACATCTTGTTCATGGAGGAGGAGTTCGAGCCGGCCGGGTCGCCGCCAGAGGCGGCGCCCGCCCCGGCGGAGGCCGCCGGGCCGCCGCCCGACGAGCCGGCACCAGGGACCGGGCCGCCCGACAGGCCGCCCGAGCCGCCGCCGGCGGACTCCAGGCTAACCTCGTCGGCCGCGATGGCCACACGCTGGGCCGCCGCGATGGTCTGCAAGTAGCCGTCCTCGTCGCCGATCACGCCGGCGATGGCCTCGAGGACGGAGGCGAAGGTGACGCGGCCGACGCGGTACTGGGCCAGCGTGCTGTCGGCGGTGGCCTGCGACTGGATCAGCAGGCCGTCGCGGTACAGGCGGGCCGACTCCAGCAGGCTGGAGAGCAGGGCCAGGCGGTCCTGGACGCGCAGGCGGAGGACCTGGAGGACGGTCTCGGCGCCGCTCTCGCCCGCCTCGGCCCGGGCCTCGCTCTCGGCCACGGCGCGCGACTGCTTCGAGCCCGAGAAGATGGGCAGGCTCACCGAGACACCGGCCGACCACATGGGGTCGAGGCTCCCGCGCGGCATGACGGCCGCGGTCACGGCGAGGTCGGGGTAGCGCTCGCGCCGCGCCAGCGCCACCTGCTGGGTGGCGCGCTCGGCGGCGAGCCGGGCGACCTGGAGTTCGGGGCTGCGCCGCTCCGCGTCGGCCACGGCGGCCTCCAGGGGGGGCAGCTCCGGGAAGGGGAGGGCCCCGACGGTGGCCGTGGTCGGGAACGGCTCATCGAGCGGATGGGCCCGCAGCCGGTTCACGGCCTGCAGCCTGGTCCGCTCCTCGGCCCCGAGAGCCCAGCGGCGCTGCCGGAGCCGGTTGCGCTCGAGCTGGGCCCGGAGGAGGTCCGACTGCGAGCCCTCGCTGGTCTGGTAGCGGATCCGGGCCAGCCCCTCGGCCTTCGTCCAGAGCGCCTCGAGCCTGGTGAGCAGCGCCAGCCGATCGCGAACCAGGAGCAGGTCGAGGTAGGCGCGCCGGACGTCGGCCACGGCGGAGAGCCGGGCCCGGGCCACCGAGGCCTGGGCCAGCCGGACGCCGGAGGAGGCCACGTCGGAGCGCAGGCCGAGCTTGCCGGGCCACGGCAGCGGCTGGGTGATCATCACCTGCCAGAAGCTGGTCCCCATCTTGCCGATCTGGAGCCCGTTGAAGCCGTCGTTCTGGAGGCCGAGCGACAGCACCGGGTCCTGGAGGGCGCCGGCCTGTGGCACCCGCTCGCGCTCGGCGCTGACCAGCGCGTCGGCCTGGTGCAGCTCGGGGCGCCGGGCCAGGCTCTCGCGGATCAGCTCGGAGAGGACGGGGTCGGCGGACGCCACCGGCGCGCCCGCTGGGAGTGGTTGGGCCTGGACCGTGGCGGCGAGGAGGAGCGCCGGCGCGGCGCGGAGCAGTTGGGTCATCATGGCGGGGCCCACAAGAGCACCAGCCGTGCCAAGCGGCCAGAGGTCGCCGACCCCAGACCCTTCTGCGACCTGGCCGCCTGGGCTCGAAAGGCAGGTGGAATCAGGCCAGTCCGCGGCGGCGAAGTCGGCGCCGGTCACGATGGCCCGGTTACCCTGTGGCCGGACCGGTTACACTCCCCGGTGACGGGAAGCCCCAGGTGGCCATGCACACGCTCGATTCGAGGTGGCCCGGGAGTTGCTCTCGTGGAGACCCTCGGCATGCACACCCCATCCGGAACGGCCCGCCGCCTCGTCCTCGCCTTCACCGGGCTGCTCTCGATCTTCGCCGTGTCGTCCTACTTCGCGCTCGGCAGCCTCCGCGACATCCAGGGTGGGCTCACCGAGATCAGGGAGCGGGAGGAGGGGGTCCGCCTGGCGCTCACGCTGGCCAGCGCGGTGAGGGACCAGTACGCCCACCAGGCCCACACCATCATCCTCGGCAACGACTCGCACCTCCAGTTCTACGGCGAGGCCGAGCGCCGGGTGGTGGCGCTCACGGCGGAGGTGAAGCGGCGGGTCCGGGAGCCGGACGAACTGGCCTGGGTGGCCGAGATCGAGCGGGCCACGGCCGAGCTCGACCGGATCTTCCGGCAGCGCATCGTCCCGGCCGTGCTGCGGCGGCAGGCCGCCGACGTCATGGAGGAGCACGGGAAGGCGCAGGTCCAGGTCACGCTGATCCAGGAGCGGACCGACCGGCTGGTAGACCGGTTCGAGACCTCGATCGGCGACATCCAGAACCAGGTCCGGGAGGTGCAGCGGGCCACCTTCCGGTGGACCGTCTTCTTCCTGGCCGGCGCTCCGCTGCTGGCCGGCGGGATCGGCCTCGCCATCTACCGCTCCGTGGCGCGCCCCATGGCCCGCCTGAGCGAAGGCGCGGCCCGCCTGGCGGCGGGCGATCTCGACGCCCGAATCGAGGTCCACAGCCCCGACGAGTTCGGTGCCCTGGCCCGCCAGGTCAACGCCATGGCCCGGTCGATCAAGGACCACCAGGAGCGGCTGGTGCAGAGCGAGAAGCTGGCGGGGATCGGGCGGCTGGCCGCCGGCGTGGCCCACGAGATCAACAACCCGCTGGCAGTCATCCTCGGCTACGTGAAGCTGCTGCGGCGCAAGGCGGACGGCGAGGTGGCCGAGGACCTTCGGATCATCGAGGACGAGTCGATGCGGGCGCAGGAGATCGTGGAGGGGCTCCTCGACCTGTCGCGTCCGCTCGCGACGCCGCCCGAGCCGGTGGACCTGAAGGAGCTCTGCCAGGAGGCGGCCGCCAGGCTCGCCGAGACCGGCCGGCTGGCCGGGGCCACCGTCGAGGTGAGCGGCTTGGCCCGCGTGATGGCGCATCCCCAGAAGCTGCGGCAGGTCATGCTCAACCTCATCAAGAACGGCGCCGAGGCGTCCGGACCGGCCGGGACCGTCGAGGTCCGCCTGGCGCAGGCGCCCGCCGGCGGGGTGGAGATCGTGGTGTCGGACTCCGGTCCCGGGCTCCCCGCCGAGGCCAGCCAGCGGCTCTTCGAGCCCTTCTTCACCACCAAGCCGGCCGGGACCGGTCTCGGGCTGGCCGTCTCGCTCGGGATCGTCCAGGCCCACGGTGGCACGCTCGAGGCCGACTCGCCGGTGGCCGGCGGCGCGCGCTTCACCATCCGCCTTCCGGCCGTGCCGCCGGGGAAGGTCTAGGAGCAGCAGCCATGGAACGCGCCCGCATCCTGGTGGTGGACGACAAGGAGAACATCCTCAAGCTCTTCGCGCGCATCCTGGGCGACGGCTACGAGCTGACCACCGCCGCCGACGGTGGCCGGGCCATCTCGCTGGTCGCCGCCCAGCCCTTCGACGTGGTGGTGACGGACCTGAAGATGCCCGGCGCCGACGGGTTCGAGGTGCTGCGCGCCGTGAAGGCCCGCGCCCCGGGGACCGAGGTGATCATGATGACCGCCTACGCCACGGTGGCCGACGCCGTGGAGGCGATGAAGCAGGGGGCCTACGACTACCTGCAGAAGCCCTTCGACCCCGACGACGCCAGCCTGGTGGTGGCGCGCGCGCTGGAGCGCAAGCGGCTCAAGGAGCAGGCCGCCACCCTGCGACGCGAGGTGGAGGGCGTCTACTCGTTCCACAACCTGGTCGGCAAGAGCGCCCGGATGCGCGACGTCTACACGCTGCTCGAGCAGGCCAGCAAGCTCGACATCACGGTGCTGCTCAACGGCGAGACCGGAACGGGCAAGGAGCTGGCGGCGCGGGCCGTCCACTACCACAGCGCCCGCAAGGAGCGGCGCTTCGTGCCGGTGAACTGCGGGGCCCTGCCCGCGGAGCTGGTGGAGAGCGAGCTCTTCGGCCACGCCCGGGGCTCCTTCACCGGCGCCACCGGGATGAAGCGCGGTCTCTTCGAGGAGGCCGAGGGAGGGACCATCTTCCTCGACGAGATCGGCGAGCTGCCGCTGCCGGTCCAGGTGAAGCTCAACCGCGTCCTCCAGGAGCGGGAGATCCGCCGGGTGGGCGACACCTCCCCGGTCAAGGTGAACGTCCGGGTCATCGCCGCGACGCACCGGGAGCTCAAGGCGGAGGTGCAGGCGGGGACCTTCCGCGAGGACCTCTACTACCGGCTCCACGTCTTCCCGGTGGTGCTGCCGCCGCTGCGGGACCGGCGCGAGGACATCCCGCTGCTGGCCAGCCACTTCCTGGAGAAGCACGCCCGGGTGCTGGGCCGGCCGCTCGCCACCTTCGACGCCGAGGCGCTCCGCGCGCTCACCGGCTACCCGTGGCCCGGCAACGTCCGCGAGCTGGAGAACGCCGTGGAGCGGGCCGTGGCCGTGGCGCAGGGCCACGACATCCAGCTGCGCGACCTGCCGGCCGACGTGAAGGGGAGCCAGGAGGGGTCGATCCCGGCCGAGCAGCTGGCCAGGATGCCCTACCGGGAGGCCATCGACCTGGCCCGGGACCGGGTCACCCGCGACTACCTGGTGGCGCTGCTCCGCGAGCTGGAGGGCAACGTCACCCGGGCGGCCGAGCGGGCCGGGATGGCGCGGGAGAGCCTGCACCGCCTGCTCAAGCGCTACGGCGTCCGGTCGGACGACTTCAAGCCTCGGTAGCCGGGGACCCGCCCAGGTCGGCGACGGCCTGCCGGACGCGGAGCGCTGCCATCCCTCCGCCGCCCACCACCGCCGCTCCGTGGCCGGCGAGCTCGGCGAAGAGCGGCAGGAGCGCAGCCGTCACAGGAATCCCCACCGCCGGGCGTACTCCACGTGGACGCGGTACTCCTGGTCGGCGTAACCCAGGGCGCGGAGGTGGTCCTTCGCCTCCCGCGACTCCACCGTGGTCGAATCGGCGACGAGACGCCCGTGCGCCTCTCGCAGGGTGAAGCCACGCGCCACGAGCGCCTCCGCCAGGCCGGCCGCGCGGGCGCCGTCCGCGTCCACGGTGATGCGGGTGAGGTGGTCCACCACGGCGCGCCTCACTTCACCGCCAGCCAGTAGCTCTCGAACACGGTGGTCGAGAGCCAGTAGCCGAGCGGCACGTTGACCAGCACCCCCACCGCGAAGGCCGCGAAGGGCCGCCAGCCGAAGCGGGTGAGCTCACGGAAACGGGTGGTGAAGCCGATCGACAGGAACGTCCAGGCGAAGGCCCAGCCGCGGAGCGTCTTGAGTGGCCCGATGGCGTCGCTGGCGTACCGCGTGCCGATGGTCGAGTCCACGGAGGCGAGGATGACGGTGACGATCAGGGAGGCGGCCAGGAACCCCAGGATGAACCTCGGGAACCGGCGCCAGAGCTCGCCGAGCCCGACCCGCTCCACCGGGCCCAGGCTCCCGCGCTCCCACCGGGTGACGGCGAGGAACGCCACCACGATGGCCCAGACGCCCACGAACATGTCGCGCCCCACCACCTTCATGAGCGTGAAGGTCGTCACCGCGCGCTCGTCGCCGAGGGTGGCCGCGGCCGCGAAGCCGGCTGCATCGGCGAACTCGGAGGTGCCGATCCAGGCGCCGGCCACGCCGGGCGCGAGGCCGAGGAAGCGGCAGGCGACGGGCAGGGCGAAGATCATCGCCACCGCCCAGAGGACCACCATCGAGATGGCGATGGAGACATGGCTCTTCTCGGCGCGGCAGGCGCCGCCGATGGCGATGGCCGCGGACACCCCGCAGATCGAGCCGCCGGCGCCGAGGGTGGCGCCGAAGCGCGGGTCGAGCCCGAACAGGCGCGTCGCCGCCAGGTAGATGGCCACGAAGGTGGTGACCGCCACGATGGTGGCCTGGGCGATGGCGAGCGGTCCCGCCTGCAGGATGATGGTGAACGGCAGCGTCGCGCCCATCAGGACGATCCCGACCTTGACGTAGAACTCGGTGCGGAGCGCCGAGCGGAACCAGTCCGGCAGCTTCACGGCGTTGCCGAGCACGATGCCGACGGCGAGGGCGAGGAGTGGCGTCTCGAGCTGCCACTGCTTGAGGGAGGCGTTCGAGCCCAGCGCCGTCACCACCAAGGAGAACGCGAAGAGGAGCGCGAACCCCGCCGCGTACCTGGCGACGTTCCACCCGAGGACCAGGGAGGCGCCCGAGAAGGCGGCCAGGAACAGGCCGAACAGCGCCAGCGGTGCGAACGGGTTCGCCGTGAGGGCGCCGACCAGCGTGGCGCCGTCGGACCAGGTCGGGATCGAGAGCGCGGTGGCCGACACGGCGCGGCCGCCTCCGAGGAAGAAGGCGAGGGTGACGCCCAGCACGAGCCCGAGCGCGATGAGGACGGCCCAGGTGTCCTCGCGCCGGTGCCAGGGGAGGATGGCGGTGGAGGGGTTCGCGCCCACGGTCCGGGTCGACGACTGGATGGCCTGCTGGATCTGATCGCTCAAGGTGGCTCCTGTGGCTGCGTACGGGAAGCGCGACCCCGCAACCCGCGGGCCGGCGCTCTACACGTCAAGGGGAGGGGTGGGGCGGGCCGGCGGCTCAGCCGCGCGTTCGCGCGGGTGGCACCGGCCGGCGACATCGACGGGTCCCGCGACAGCCGGGGTGCGGGCCTGGGTGGCGGGGCCGGGAAGTCGAGGTGAGGTGGTTCACGGGCCGCATCCTGCATGACGGAGGAATATCCTGTCAAGCGGACAACGGAAATTCATCCGTTAAAAAGGATGTCGGTTGCCTGGACGGTCCGCCGTCCCGGTCGGCCGCCCCGCCTCAGGCGTGCGGGGGGCCTCGACGAGGGAAGGCGTCGCGGCAGGACACGGAGCAGAAGTGGAAGTGACCGGATCGGTCACGGGCCGCGGACGTGCCGCTGGGGCGGTGTGGCGGTGTGGCGGTGGACGGCCGGGTCGTCGTCAAGGGCAAGGACGTGAGTGGGCAGATGGAGGCGACCACCGTCGACCTTGGCGCCGCACCGAAACCGGCGCACTGACGCCAAGGCCGCGCGGTCGCCGCGCCTCGCTCCTGGATGGTTCGACCCGTGCCGGCAGGGAGGCTTCAGCCCCCTACGCGCGACACGACCGGGATGGCGAGCATGGCCGGGGAAGCGGTGGTGGTCGCGTCGACCTGCCTCGCCACCGGGGTCCCTCGGCCCATGTAGTACGCGCCCGCCCCGACCATCATGACCACCATCACCGCGCCCATCATGATCCACATCGGGGACATGTGGTCGGAGTGGTCACCGTCCCCGGAGCCCGTGTCGCGAAGCGGCAGCGAGGCGAGTGGGAGCGGGGCCTGCCTGGCTTGCGTGGCGGCCGGCACTCCCAGCGACGCAAGGCGAAGCGGCGGCGCAGGCTCGGCGGGGCTCGCCTCATGGAGCGAGAGCTGCGGCGGGGGCAGGTTCCAGGCCGGCGTAGAAGGGAGTGGCTGAACGGTGCAAAGGGCGCACGTCAAGGCGAGCAACATTTGTGACCTCCGGGTACTGCGTGGGGTGGTTCGAACCTGGGTACTTCACTTCGAGTTCCAAGGCGTGCTGCCGGTGGAACCTGGCGGCCCACCAGGCGCCGGCCGCCGCTTCTCGACGTCCTTCGTGTTTGTCATGAACCGCCTCTCCAACCCCACGTGACGGCGAGGCTCGAGCGGGTCCAGGAGCCTGCATGGTGCGTGCCGGACGAAGCGCGCTCACGGTGGCGGCATCTGGGCGATCCCGCGGCTTGGAGCCCGAAGGGACGGTGACACTGTGACTTCCCCCATCACGCATCGCCCTCCTGGCATGCCCCGACGGGATGCCAGTGAATCCCCACGCCGCTCCGTGGCTCGTACGGTTCGGTACGTCGCCCTGTACCAGTCGGGACGGGCGGGTTCCACGGGACGGCGCAAGTGGCCTTAATGACGTGCGGCACGCGCCTTGCTCTCATAAGCCTCCGACCGCATGGCGCGGCCTACCAAGGAGCAGGACATGAAGACGAGCTGGTTCCAGGCGGCAACGGTGGCGGGGTTCCTCGTGGCGAGCAACGCCGCGGCACAGGACGCCGGCGACGCGGCCCACAAGGCGATGCACGACGCGATGCACGACCAGGCGACCCTGCCGGCCAGGCCGGCGGCGATGCCCGATCAGGCGATGAAGCCCGGCATGGGCCACGACCGGATGCACGGGGCCGCGGACCCGGTCGGCCGGGCGATCCAGCACGGGGCGATGCACCAGGGCACCAAGGACGCCGCGGCGACCCACGCCGCGGCCGCCAACCGGGCCGGGATGAACGCCGCCGCGAACGCCGGCGCGATGGGAGGCCACGGCGACATGCACGACGCGGCCAACAAGGAGAAGATGAAGGAGATGCACGGCGGGATGATGGGGAGCGGCTCGGGCGGCGGCATGATGACCACCGGTACGACCGGTGGCATGACCCCTGGCACCGGCACCACGGGCGGCATGACGACCGGCACCGGAGGCACCACCGGCACCACCACGACCACCACCGGTACGCCCACGTCCACCGGCATGCGCAAGTAGCGGAGCACCCATTGACCGTCCCCGCCCTGGTCGTCCTGCTCGGTCTCACCATTTCGGCCGACGCGCCCGGCGCCGACGAGCACCTGCTCGCCGGCGCCCGGGATTTTCGCGAGGCGCGCTATTCCGAGTCACTCGTGGAGTTCCGCGTCGCGCAGCGGCTCGGCGCGCCCGACGCCGCGCGCTACGCGGCCGTCGCGCTCGTGAAGCTCGGCCGGCCGGAGGAGGCCGTCGAGACCTTCGGTGGGCTGGACGGCCAGGGGGCCGACGCGCTCGTCGACTACTACCGGGCGGTGGCCGCCTTCGAGGCCCGCCTCTACGTCGCGGCCGACCGCCTGCTGGCGACCATCGCCGATCGGGCCGGGCCGCGCATCGGGGAGCAGGTCGCCAGGATGCGTGGCGACATCGCCAAAGCACTGAAGGGAGAGCCGACCACGGCGGCCATCGACTGGTACCTGGAGCGGAGCGGCGCCGCGCGGGCCGAGGGACGACCGGTGCTGGCGGCCGCGTACGGCCGGGAGGCCGCGGCGCTCTCCGCGCGCCGCCCGGATCGCTACCGGCACGCCGACGCGGTACCCGGCGGCGGTTCGGCCAAGACCACGCCGAACCAGGGGGGCCGGCCGTGACGGGCGCCCTGCTCGGCCTCCTCCTGGCGGCCACGGATCCTTGCGCCCCCGTGGCGCTCGCCGCCAGGCCCGACCCGGAGGCGGCCGCCCTGTACCGGAAGACCGGAGACGAGGAGCGGGCGGCCAGCGGCGTCGAGACGGCCACGGTGGCCTACCGGGCCGCGGCGGCGCTCGATCCCGGCGACGCCGCCTCGCGCCACGCCCTGCAAGCACTCTGTGTCCAGGCCGGGACGCGGGCCGACCCGTTCCAGGACGGCCTGCGCCAGATGGAAGCGGGCGAGTGGCGGGCCGCGGCCGCCTCCTTCGGGCAGGCGCGCCGGTCGAGCGGCGACCCCTCGGCGGCGCTCCTCGAGGGCATCTGCGACTACCAGCTCGGCGACGACGTCGCGGCCGAACCGCCGCTGCGGCTGGCCGAGGCGCGGCCGGAGCACCGGGACCTGGCGCGCTTCTACCTGGGCCTCGTCGCGCTGCGCGCGGGGGCGGCGCAGCGAGCGTCGGCCCTCTTCGCCCAGGCCTCGGCCAATCCCGCGCTCGGCGCGCTGGCGGCCGACCTGTCGCGCCTGGCCCGCCAGGACTCCCGGCTGGTGCTGACCTTCCTCGCCGAGACGGGCTACGACTCCAACGTGACGCTGGCTCCAGGGGGCGCCACCACCCCGGTCGGCGGCACCGGCGGGATGATGGGCGGAGGCACCATGAACGGCGCGGGGCTCTACGGCTTCGGGGCCGCGGCGCTCTTCCGGCCCTCCGGGCCGAGCGGCCCATACCTCCGCGGGAACGGCTTCCTGCGGCAGCAGCTCCAGCTCCGGGCCTATGACGTCGGTGGGGTCGAGGCGGCCGCGGGGTGGCAGCTGGAGCGCGGCGACAGCGGCCTGCTCGCCGAGTACGCCTACGCCTTCAGGACCTTCGGCGGGGCCCCGTACCTGTCGGCCCACCGGCTCTCGGGCGCCGGATGGCTGACCGCGGGCGGACTGACCTGGAGCGCGCGCTACGCCGGCCAGCTCGAGGACTACCGCGCCTCGACGCTGGGCGGCTTCTCCGGCGTCCTGCATCACGCCGAGCTGCGGGCCGCCCTGCCGGTCGGCACGGGTGGCTGGGTGGCCGTCGCCTACGGCGGGAGCCGCGACGAGGCGAAGCTCGGGATCACCTCGTACACCGAGCATGGTCCCAGGCTGGACCTGCGGCTGCTCCTCTCGGCGCGCCTCCGGCTCGGCGCCGCCGTCGGGGTCACGTTCCGCGCCTACGACGCGTACGACTCCGTGATCTCCGTGACGCGGAGCGACCGCTACCTCGACGGCTCGGTGCTGGCGGAGTACGAGGTCGCCCCGGGATGGACGGCGAGGTGCTCGCTGGATGGGCGCAAGGCGTTCTCCAACGCCGCGGCGTTCGAATATTACAAGCTCGTCCCGATGATCGGCATCGCCTGGCAGCTGGGGCTGTGACGGTGCGCCGAGCCCTGGCGCCGCTCCTGGCCGGACTGCTCGGCCTGATGGGTTCGCTCGGCGTGACGCTCTACCTGCACCACCAGGCTTCGAGGGCGCTCGAGCGGGTGCTCGAGGAGCGGCTGCGGGGCGCGGGCGAGACCGCGGCCGCGCTCCTGGCCGGCGAGCCGCCCCCGCGCGCCACCCTGGAGGCGCTGATGCGCTCGAACGGGCTCGAGGGCGTCTACATCCTCTCGAAGACCCTCGACGTCCTCGCCGACGCCACCGGCACCGCTGGGGTCAAGGCCGACCTGCTCCGCGTGGACACGCGTCGCGCCGCCGGGGCGCTGGCCGGAATCCCGTCGGTCGCCTTCGCGTACGACGTGGGAGAGCAGCCGGTCGCGACCGGCTACTTCCCGGTGCGCGGGCCCGACGGAGAGGTGCGGGCGGTCCTGGCCCTCGAGGCCGGGCAGACCTTCTCGGCGACCCGCGGCGACCTGGAGCGGGCGCTCTGGGTCGGGGTGGCGCTCTCCGCCCTGGCGGCCATGGCGCTGGCGGCGGCCGCCCTGCAGTGGGCCCGCAGCGAGGGGCGCCGGCAGGTGGCCGCGGCGAGCGCGGCCCGCGGGGAGGCGCTGGCCCGGATGGCCGCCATGGTGGCCCACGAGGTCCGCAACCCGGTCGGCGTCATCCGGGGCGCGGTCGAGCTGATCCAGGCGCGCGGCGGGGCCGGGCTGCCGGCCAGGGACCGCGAGGCGCTGGCCGACATCCTCGGGGAGGCGGAGCGGCTGCGGCGGCTGACCGAGGACTTCCTCGACCTGACCCGGGAGCCGGCGCTCTCGGTGGCCCCGGTCGACCTCGCGGAGCTGGCGGCCGAGGCGACCCGCGCGCTGGCCCGCTCCCACCCCGCCGTGGCGGTCACGCTGGCCGTCCCGGCCATGCGGGTCTCCGCCGATCCCGGACGGCTCCGCCAGGTGCTGGCCAACCTGCTGGTGAATGCCGCGCAGGCGGGAGCGCGTGAGGTGGTGCTGCGGGGCACCGTGGCCGGACCCCGCGCCCGGCTCGAGATCGCGGACGACGGCCCCGGGGTGGCTCCGGAGATGCGCGAGCGGCTCTTCGACCCGTTCGAGACCGGCCGCGCCGATGGGACCGGGCTCGGCCTGGGCATCTCGCGACGGATCGCCGAGCGACACGGCGGCGCGCTGCGCCTCCTCTCGCGCGACCGACCCGGCGCGGTCTTCGAGCTCACGCTGCCGCTCGCCCCGGGCTAGGATCGCGGCATGGCACGGGTCCTGGTGGTCGACGACGAGCCGAAGCTCGGCAAGCTCACCGCCGAGATGCTGGAGCTCGACGCCCACGAGGTGGTGCGAGCCGGGAGTGGCCGGCAAGCGCTCGTCGAGCTGGCCGCCCGGCCGTGGGATGTGGTCATCACCGACCTGCGCATGCCCGAGGTGGATGGCCTCGCCGTGCTGGGGGCGGCCCGGGCGCTCCCACGCCCGCCCGAGGTGGTCCTGATGACGGCCTACGCCACCGCCGAGAGCGCGGTGGCGGCCATGAAGGCCGGCGCCGCCGACTACCTCACCAAGCCGTTCTCGATGGACGAGCTGAGGATGCGGGTGCAGCGCCTGGCGGCCCAGCGCTCCACCGAGGCGAAGAGCGCCCGGCTGCTGGCGCGCCTGACGCCGGACCTGGTGGCGGAGAGCGCGGCCATGAAGGCCGCCCTGGCGATGGCGCGCCAGGTGGCGGCCACCGACGCGACCGTGCTCCTCCTCGGCGAGAGCGGGACCGGCAAGAGCCAGCTGGCGCGCTTCATCCACTACCAGGGGAAGCGCGGCGGCGCGCCGCTCGTCGAGGTCCACTGCGCCGCGCTCCCGGAGACCCTGCTCGAGGGCGAGCTGTTCGGGCACGAGCGGGGGGCGTTCACCGGCGCCAGCCAGCGCAAGGCCGGCCACCTCGAGGCGGCCGACGGCGGGACGCTCTTCCTCGACGAGATCGGCGAGATCACGCCGGCGACGCAGGTGAAGCTCCTGCGGTTCCTGCAGGAGCGGACCTTCGTGCCGCTCGGCGCCACCGTGGCCAGCCGCGTGGACGTGCGGGTCATCTCGGCCACCAACCGGGACCTCGAAGAGGCGGTCCGGGGCGGCGCCTTCCGGGAGGACTTCTTCTACCGGCTCAACGTCTTCGCCATCCGCGTGCCGTCGCTCCGCGACCGCCAGGACGACGTGCTGCCGCTGGCCGACCGGTTCCTGGCGGCCAGGGGCCTGCCCCCGGCCAAGCTCGGCGCCGGCGCGCGCGAGCGGCTGCTCGGGCGGGCCTGGCCTGGCAACGTGCGCGAGCTCGAGAACGCCCTGGAGCGGGCCCTCATCCTGGCGGGCGAGGCGGAGATCGCGCCGGAGCACCTCGGCCCCAGCGGCGCGTCGACCCCGCCTGGACGGCACGCCGCCGAGCTGGTCGGAGAGGGCTTCAGCCTGGATGGCTTCGAGGCCGAGCTGATCCAGGCCGCGCTGGAGCGCGCCGGAGGCAACAAGACCGAGGCGGCCAGGCTGCTCGGCGTCACCCGGCGGCGGCTCTACTCCCTGCTGGCGAGCTTGACGCCTTAGAACCAGAGCCGCGCCAGCAGGCCCCCGGTGGTGGTGTAGCCGGCCACCGAGCGCTTGATGCGCCCCTCCGCGTCGAGGAAGTAGACGGTGGGGAAGGCCTCGACGTGGAAGGCGCGCAGCGTCTCGTCGTCGCCGAGCAGCACCGGGTAGGCCACCTCATGCTCCTTCATGTAGGCCCGCACCTCGCTCACGTCGCCATAGGCGGCGGCCACCGAGACGACGCGGCCGCGGTCCCCGGCCCAGCGCGCCACGCGCGAGAGGTTGCCCGACTGGGCGGCGCAGACCTGGCACCACGGAGCCCAGAAGGCCAGCGCCAGCGGCCGGCCGCGCAGCGACTCCAGCGTCACCGTGCCCCCGTCGAGCGTGCGGAAGGTGGCGGCCGGGCGCTCGCCGCCGCCGAGGTGGTGGCGCGTCTGGACCAGGCCGATGGCGAGCACGGCGCCGATCACCACCAGCGCCTCGCCACCCCAGCGGAACCAGCGCCGCTCCTCCAGCCTGGCGAGCCGGGCCCGCCAGTTCCCCGGCTGGCCCTGCCGCTCCGTCATCGTGGCTCCCCGGGCGCCTTCCGCCGCGCCAGCCTGGCGATCCCCCATGCCATCAGCCCGAGCGCGAACCACTGCGCGAAGGTGAGCCCAAGCTGCCGCCCGTCGGCGTAGACGATGTCGCCGGGGCGCGCCCGCAGGAAGTCGAGCAGGAACCGGCCGGCCCCGTACAGGACCCCGAGGAGCGGCAGGAGCAGCCCCTTCAACTGCCCGCGCCGGCGCAGCGCGAAGAGCAGCGCCGCCAGCCCGAAGAGCAGGATGGCCTCGTAGAGCCCGAGGTCGTGGCGCGGCCCGCCGGGAAAGTCGACCGCCAGCCAGAAGTCGCTCCGCACCCCGGGGTGGTCGTGGACCGAGAAGCAGCCGAGCCGCGCGACCCCCCAGCCCGGGGCCAGCCCGAGGGCGTAGGCGTCGCCGTAGGGCCCGAAGCGGAGCCCGCGGCGCCGGAACCAGACGGCGGCGGCCAGGATGGCGCCGGCCAGCCCGCCCATCGACGAGAGCCCCTCCCAGACCTTCAGGATCCGCATCGGGTCGGCCAGCTCCTCCGGGTGGTAGAAGACGAGATGGACGAAGTGGGCACCGATGATGCCTCCCGCCACCGCGATCACCGAGAAGTCGAGGACGACCCGCGGGTCGAGCCCCTCCCGCCGTGCGGCGCGCGCGGCCACCTGCATGCCGAGGAGGATGCCGGCGGCGGAGAGCAGCCCGAACGACTGGAGCGTGAAGGGGCCGAGGGACAGGCTGGGGAACACGAACCAGGGTATGAGGGCGATGGTCACGTCGAGGTTGTAGTGCGAATGGGCGCCCGTGTCCGGGATTCATTTCGCCCAGGGAGGCTCCGCGCCCGGCGCAGCCGGTCTCCTCGGCTTCCGCAGCCGCAGGTTGAGCAGCTCGACCAGCAGCGAGAAGGCCATCGCGAAGTAGATGTACCCCTTGTCGACGTGCTGACCGAACCCCTCGGCCACCAGCATCACGCCGATGAGGATGAGGAAGGAGAGTGCCAGCATCTTCATGGTCGGGTGGCGCTCCACGAACTGCCCGACCGCCCCGGCGAAGACCAGCATGACGCCGACGGCCACCAGCATGGCGGCCACCATGACCGGCAGGTCGCGCGCCATGCCGACCGCGGTGATGACCGAGTCGAGCGAGAAGACGACGTCGATCACCGCCACCTGCGCGATCACCAGCCAGTAGCTCCCGCGACCCGCGCTGGCCGGCGCGTGGCCGCGGGTCTCCAGCTTGTCGTGGATCTCGAAGGTGGCCTTCCCTATGAGGAAGAGGCCGCCGCCGAGCAGGATGAGCTCGCGCCCGGAGACGGAGTGTCCCAGCACGGTGAGGATCGGCGCGGTCAGCCCCATCACGCTGGAGATGGCGAAGAGCAGCCCGAGCCGGGTGACCAGCGCCAGCGCGAGGCCGAGCCGCCGGGCGCCCGGTTGCCGGGCGGGCGGAAGCCGGCCGACCAGGATGGAGAGGAAGACGACGTTGTCGAGCCCCAGCACCACCTCCATGGCCGACAGCGTGGCCAGGGAGATCCAGGTCTCCGGTCGAGCGAGCAGTTCGAGCACGGTTCGAGTCCTCTCAGTGGCGCGAGCGCCGGCCGCGCCGCGCCGCCAGCGCCAGCGCCTCGACGGGAACCCTGGCGGCCGCCGGGGTGCCGGTGACGCCGCTGGTCAGCGCCGACAGCAACGCCAGCATCCGGGCCCGCGCCGGCGCGGCCATGTCCGGCCAGGCCACGTCGATGGTAGCGCCCTGGGGGTGGAGCCAGCTCGGAGGCGGGACGGGCGTGAACCAGCGGCGACCGTGCGGCGAACGGTCGATCCGCTGGTGGACCGCCTTCAAGGTCCCGTTGGCGGCCACCAGCACGTAGAGCTCGTAGGCGACCGCGCCGGCGGCGCTGAAGTCGGCCGCCTCCTCGAAGCCGCGCGGCGCGATGACGGCGCGCCAGGCCACCTCGTCGCCCAGGTCGGCGTCCACCAGCGTGGCGCCCAGGTGGGTGGCGTCGGACGCAACCGGCTTGCCGAGGTACCGGCCGGTGGCCTGGCGCTGCTCGCTCCCATCGGCTTCGGCCAGACCCGCGGCGATCTTGCCGCGCACCGTTACCACCGGGGCCTCGGCCGCCTCCCGCGCCAGCACCGAGGCCAGCGCCTCCGGCCCGGCCAGCGCCTCCAGCCGCGAGGCGGCGGCGCCGACCAGCTGGCCCAGCGGCGGTCCACCTCGCCCGGAGGCCATCTGGGCCTGGGCCCGGCGCAGCACGCGCGCCAGCTCGGCGGCGGTGGCGGGCTGGAACGGCTGCCGGGAGCCGAGCCAGGTGGCCTCGTGCTGGTGGGACGGGATGACGTCGGGCTGGCCGCGGCGCACGCCGGTCTGGACGGTCTGGAGCAGCCGCAGCTCGTCGCCCAGCCGCCGGGCCTCGCGCCGGTCGCCTTCGGCCCGGGCCAGGAGGAGCCGCCGGTCGGCCTCGGCTCCGGTGAGCCAGGCCCAGAGTTCGACCGCGGCGGCTCGGGCCGGAGAGGGGGGCGGCGCAACCTGGGCCTGCTTCAGCACCTGGCTGGCGCGTAGTCGGATGCAGGCGGCCGGCCGCGGCGCAGGCTCCGAGAGCCACGCCGCCAGCCGCTCGACCGAGGCGGCCGCCAACCCGCGCCCCAGCCGCGAGAAGGTCCGTCCCGTGGGCGTGTCGTGGGCGGGGATCGGCAGTTCGGAGGAGAGTCGCGACGAGACCGACTCGAGCGCCGCCAGCTCGGCGGTCAGCTCCGCCCCGATCCCGGCGGTGCCCGGCGCGGTCCGGAGCGTCCCCAGCGCCACCTCGCGCTCGGTGAATCCGAGCCAGAGCCAGAGCCAGAAGTCCATCGCCTGCGCCGACGTCAGTCCCTCACCTGCCGCGCGCTCGATCCCCATACACGCTCCCCGAGCGTGGACCCTAGGCTGGACCTCTGACAGCGAGCCCGCGCGGATCAGCGCGGCGGCCGGCGGCGGCGGTAGCCGACCACCAGCAGCGCCCCGGCGACGAGCAGGACCGGCATGAAGGCGCGGCTGACGAGGAGCCCGGGACGCCGCGCCAGTAACACGACCAGCGCGGTCAACAACAGGAGCGAGGGCCAGCCCAAGCGGAGCATGTCGCACTCTACCTCCGTTCCAGTAGGGCTGTATGTGCACGTACGACTCGTGGGTGCGCACCTGACCATGGGTGTACTGACCCACGGGGTGGGTGCGTCAAATGAGCCAAGAAGTCCCGGATGTGTTGAGCCCCGTGAGGAACAGCATTCGCTTAGTGGCGTGGGTGTTCAATCCGCCCCGCTACTGGTTTCGGCATGCATCGTGCTGAGGAGGCAGACGCCTCACCCACCCGGTTGAACGACTCAGGGAGAACCAAATGAGGATGACCGCTTTCCAGGGACGCACGGCGCTGATGGCCGCGTCCCTCGCATTCCTGCTCGCCGCCTGTTCTGGCTCGACCGGCCCCGCCGGCGCCAATGGCTCCAACGGCACGAACGGGACCGACGGCACCAACGGCACCAACGGCACCAACGGCACTCCCGGCGTGTCGGCCAGCAGCACGGGCCTCAAGGTGACGGTCACCGGGGTCACGCTCGCCGCCGGCGTCCCGACGGTCGCCTTCACCCTGTCCGACGACCGCGGTTACCCCGTCGACGTCGCCGGCAAGTACTCCTACAACGCCGCCATGGTGACCCGCTTCGCCGCCGCCAAGGTGACGGTCGACGCCAACGGCAACGTCCTCCCCTACACGGTCCTGACCGGCACGGCGACGTCGCCCGGCGCGGTCACCGCCACGCCCACCGAGGTCGGTTCCGGCGCCGGCACGTACACCTACACCTTCCCCTCGTCCGTCGTCGTCGACGCCGCCAGCACCGACACGCACGTCATCTGGATCCAGGCGAGCCGTCAGACCAACCTGAGCCTCGCCACCGACCCCAAGACCTTCACGGCGGTCAACCAGGACTACAGCTGGATTCCGTCCGGCACAGGCACGGTGGTGACGCGGCAGATCGTCAAGACCGACGCCTGCTCCGCCTGCCACGCCGGCTTCTTGACGGAGGGGACCATCTCGAACGTCGGCATTCACGGCGGCACCCGCGTCAACGCCCAGTTCTGCAACGTCTGCCACAACCCGGCGCGCGCCTCCAACCCCGCGGCCAACTCGGCGGTCTTCGTCCACCGGATCCACAACGCGGACAGCCTGCAGTCGTTCACCAGCGGCAACAGGCTGGTGGGAAGCCAGGCCGACCCGTCGGCCAGGAATGGCTACCGCAGCTGCACGACCACCTCGCCCTGTGTCTGCACCGTGGCGCTCCCCTGCACCAACAGGTTCCACGACATCGCCGCCACCTACCCGCAGGACCCGCGCCGGTGCGACACCTGCCACGGCGGCGCGCTCCAGGGTGGCCAGGCCACGTCCCGCCCGAACCGGGCGGCCTGCGGTTCCTGCCATGACTACGTGGCCTTCGACGGCAGCGCCACGCCGACCTGCACCGACCCGGTGACCACCGACGCCAGCGGGATCCCGGTGCCGTGCAAGCACGTCGGGGGCGTTCAGGCCAACGACACCCTCTGCGCCGGCTGCCACTCGCCGACCGACATCGCCGGCTACCACGTCCCCGTAGCGCCGCTGGACCCGTGCAACACCTTCTCCTTCGCCGCCGACAACACGGCCTGCCTGGCCACCGGCGCCACCCGCCCCACCCCCTACACCAACGCCGGCGCCGTGCCCGCAGGCGGCATGCTCCCCGCCGGCGCCCACAGGATCACGACCGTCGTCGGCAACGTGCTGGTGGCGGGCAACGGCAACCCGTCCATCCAGTTCAAGCTGCAGCAGGACGGGGCCGACGTGGTCTTCAACGACCCCGCCACCGCCACCGAGATGATGACCGGCTACATCGGGGCGCCCACCGCCTTCTTCGCCTTCTCGGTTCCCCAGGACGGCATCGCCGCCCCGGCCGACTTCAACGCGAGCGGCAGCGGGTACCTGAAGCGGCTCTGGAACGGCACCAGCTCCGGGGCCTCCGCCGGCACGCTCATCGGTCCCGACGCCGGCGGCTTCTACACCGCGACGCTGACCGGCATCTTCGTGCCGGCCACCGGCAGCATGGTGACGGGCGGCATCGGGTACGCATACAACCTCAGCACCTCCGCCGCCGCCACCTCCCAGCCGCTGACGCAGATCGACCTGGCGGCCTACCCGTATGACGCCGCCACCAGGGTCGGCGGGCTCGTCGTGGCCCTCCCCAACGTCTGGAAGGTGGCGACCGGCTACACCGGCCGTCGCGCCATCGTGGACAACGCCAAGTGCCAGTCCTGCCACGTCCAGCTCGGCTCCCAGCCGACCTTCCACGCCGGGCAGCGGAACGACGGCCCGACCTGCTCCTTCTGCCACACCACCAACCAGTCCAGCAGCGGCTGGGCGGCCAACGCGAAGGACGCCTTCCACTCCCTGCACGCCGGACGCGTCCGCACCACGCCGTTCATGTGGCACGCGGTGTCGGCGACCGACAGCTTCGCCGACGTGGAGTTCCCCAGCCGGCTCAACAACTGCCTGGCCTGTCACGTCGACGGGACGTACGACTTCAGCGCGCCGGCCAGCGCGGCGGCCATGGACAGCATGCTCTGGACCACCTCGGCCTCCGGCAACCTGATGGCGACCACGGTCTCCACGTCGCCGTACGTGGCGGCCCAGGATTACGGCCTCGGGTTCGCCTACAACGCGGCCACCAACACCGAACGTGCGGCGGCGGGCACCACCCTGGTGACCTCGCCGATCACGGCGGCCTGCATCGCCTGCCACGACAGCAACGCCGCCTTCTCGCACATGGACCTCAACGGCGGCTCGTTCTACGTGCCGCGCAGCACCGTGGCGACTGGTCTCCTCGCGGTCGGTGAGTCCTGCATGGTCTGCCACGGCACCGGCGCCGTCGCCGACATCAAGGTGGTCCACCAGTAGCAGGGGCCTGATGCCGGGACCCTCCGTGGTCCCGGCCAGGAGTGAGGGAAGGGCGGGCCTCCGGGCTCGCCCTTTTCCTATTGGAGGGTGCGCGAGCGGTTCCTGGAGCGGGTCTTCGTCCACGCCGCGAGGGCGGCCAGCCGCTAGCGACCAGCCGCCGACCCGAGGCAGGCCGGGCGGTCGCGGTAGCGCCGCTCGAACGGCACGTAGACCATGCAACTGCGCGCGGGGCCGTCGCCGATGCAGACCTCCTGGCAGGTCCGGTAGCGCGTCCTGTGGCGGCGCCGCCGGGTCCGGCCCGTCGCGGTGTCCACCAGCCGGTCATGAGGTGGCTTCCCCCGCAGGTCCTTCTCGCCGGCCGAGTGGAGGCTGGTGACGATCTCGGGCGGGACGCCCCCCGCCCAGATCCCACGCTTAGCCGACTGGGCCTCGCGCTGCAGGGCCAGCAGCGCCGGGTCGGGACGGACCTCGATGGCGTAGACCATGGCGTGGCCGGCCCGGACCACGGCCGCCGCGGCGTCGGGGCAGGCCACCAGGGGCCGCCCATAGCCGTCCCGCTTCCCCTTGGTGGCGCAGTTCCAGACCGAGCCGGCCAGCAGCGTGGCCGTCGACGTGGCGATGGCCTGCAGCGCCACCGGTCCCATGGCGCCGATCCGGTGGACCGGACCGAAGGCCTCGAGCGCGTTGTATCCCGTGAGCCGCGTGCCGAAGCCCCGGAGCGGACCCGATTCGACCGCGAAGGAGTCGCCATCGGTCCAGCGCACCTCGGTCGGCTGGCCGTCGAGCAGGACGCGGCCAGCGGCGCCATGGCGCCTGGCGCCGGCCAGCGCCCTGGGCGGCGCCAGGCCGCAGAGGGCGGCGAGCAAGACGACGGCGGGGAGGCGGTTCGCGGGGGTCATCGCGCCACGGTACTCGGTGGGACGGACCTCCCGCCGGGTCGCCGGGTCGGGTGGTCGAGGGACGCAGGAAAGGTCGTGATTTCTTGCACAGGCGAGGAGCGCAACAGTACGCTTCCCCGATGAGATTCGTCTGTGACCGGTGCGGGAAGAAGTACGCCACCGCGGGGGACCCGGCGCCTGGCAAGGTCTACAAGCTCAAGTGCAGGGCCTGTGGCCACCTCATCGTCGTGAAGGGTCAGGCCGGGACCGTGACCGGGATCCCGGCGGTCACCGCCGCCGAGGCCGACTCCGCCACGCAGATGCAGGAGCCGGCCCACACCCCGGTGCCGGCGGCCACCGAGGTCGAGCTGCAGATCGACCCCGAACCGGCCACCACGCCACGGCCCGGTGCCTACACCGCCGTCTCGGAGCAGCAGCCCGAGCCGATCTCCGACGGCGCCATCGAGCCGCTGCCGCCGGCGGCCGGTGGCGAACCGGCGCCGCTGCCTCCCGAGGTGGCCATGGCCGTCGACGCCGCCGCGGGCGCGCCGGAGCCGGAGCCGGAGCCTGAGCCGGAGCCCCTGGCGCCACAGCTCGGCACGGAGGAGCTGCCCGAGGCGTCGCCGATGCTGCTCGACCCGGCGCTGGCGCCCCCGTCGCCCGAGAAGGACGAGCTGGCCGACTTCGCCGCCGCGGCCGCCGAGGTGATGGCGGCGCCGAGCCCAGTAGCCGCGGGCCAGGCCGGAGACCCGGGATTCGTCGAGCTCTTCGGCAACGACGCCGCGAGGAGCCCGGCGTCGGATCCGTTCGCAGCGGCTGCCCGTGCTTCCCTCCCCGACACCTGGGCGGGGGCGACGCCGGGCGCCGCCCAGCCCGCGCCAAGGCCCGTTCCAACGGCGCCGGCGCCGGTCAAGGCCAGGCCCCAGAAGAGCAGCCTGAGCGGCGTGCCCGTCGCCATCATCGGGGTGGGGATGCTGGCGCTCATCGGCATCACCGCCTACGCGCTGCTCGGGCGCGCCGGCTCGCCGCCACCGGTCGCGATGGCGACCAGGCCCGAGCCCCTCCCAGCACCACCGAAGGCGCCGGAGCCCGAGGCGACGCCCGCCACGCCGGAGCCGGTGGCCGACGAGCAACCCAGGCCGGCAGCCGAGCCCAGGGTGGCGGAGAAGAAGCCCGAGCCGAAGCAGGAGCCGAGAGCCAGGCAGCCAGAACGGAGGGCCGAGAGGAAGCCGCCGCCGAAGGTGGTGGAGAAGAAGCCCGAGCCGCCCAGGCCGCCGCCGGCGCCCGAGCCGCGCACCGAGACCCGCGACGTGGAACTGCCGGACGCCGGCGAGGCGCTGAGCCAGGACGTGGTGAACCGGGTGGTCGGGGCCAACCGGAAGGCCTTCGGCACCTGCATCGCCGCCGCCGGCAGCTCCGACGTCAAGCTCGATGGCCGCCGGGTGGCGCTCCGGATCACAGTCAACACCAACGGCACCGTCACCTACCCGACGCTCGACGACCAGTCGCTCAACGCCACCGAGATGGGCCAGTGCCTGAAGAGCGCGGCGCGGCTCATGATCTTCCCCAAGTTCAAGGGCGATCCGTTCCACTACGAGTTGCCGCTGATCCTCACCGGGAACTGAGCGCGCACCGCCTCGCGTCGGGGCGCCGCGCGGCGACTCAGAACTGGATCGCCCGCGCCCCGGCCGCCTGCCGGCGGAACCGCTCCAGCCAACCCGCGCCGGAGAGCCGCTCCGCCAGCGCCACCACCAGGTGCTGGGCCGTGACGCCGAGCGGCCGGTTGCGCCCCAGCCCCTGCACGCACGACGGGCAGTTGGTGAGGATGGTGGCCGTGCGCTGTCCGTGCATGGCCTCCGCCAGGGCCTCGCGCTTCCGGTGGAGCATGGCGTCGGTGATGTCGGGACGGGAGAGGGCGAGCGTGCCGGCCTCCGAGCAGCAGTGGCCGACCGGCTCCACCGTGGTGAAGCCGCCGAGCCTGGCGATCAGGTCGGTGGCCTTGCCGTCGAGCGAGTCGTGGCAGGGGGCGTGGTACAGGTAGTCGCCGCTCCCCTCCACCTTGAGGCCGCCCTCGGCCGCGAAGGCGGCCACGTCCACCAGCCGGCCGCCGAAGAGCGACGCCGCCCCCATCTGATCGAGCCCCTCGCGGCAGGTGCCGCAGGTGATCACGCAGGCGTCGAACTGCAGGTAGGAGAACATCTCGCGGATCTGGCTGAAGAGGATGGTGTCGCGCAGCACCATCCGTGAGTGCTGGTGCTCCCTGGCGTTGGCGTGGTGCGGGAAGCCGCAGCAGAGGAAGGGTGGGGGCAGCACCACCCGCGTCCCGGTGGAGAGCAGGACGTGCAGCGCCGCCATGGAGATGTGGCTCTGGAGCCGCTCCGAGCCGCAGCCGGGGAAGTAGAAGACGGTCCGGGCCGCCTCGCCCTCCGGCTCCAGCAGCAGCACCTGGTCGGGCTCGCAGTGGGGGAGCACGTCGTGGAGCGTCTCGGCCGGCACCGGCGGGACCGGCGAGCGGAGCAACTGGAGCGGGTAGAAGTCCGGGGCCCGGCCGGTGGGCTGGAACGGCCTGGCCAGGGTGCAGCCGGCCCGCTGCGCCGCCCCACCCAGCCGCACCACCGTGGCGCGGAAGGCGGCGTTGAGCGCCGGCGAGCGGCTGTCGAGGTAGCGGAGCGTGGCGGCGGTGGCGCCGGCGGTCCGCCTCTGGCCGAAGGTGCCGAGGATGCCGCGCTCCAGCACCGACACCTCTCCGGAGTCGATGTCCACCGGGCAGGGCTTCAGGCACTTGTGGCAGATGGTGCAGTGGTCGGCCACCTCCTCCAGCCAGCGCAGCAGCTCGAAGCGGGTGGAGCGCTCGCGCTGGGCGTCGTAGAGGAGCGCCTCGATGAGCGCGCCGATGGCCAGGTTCTTGTTGCGCGGGTGGAAGAACATCCCGCGGGCCGGGTGGTAGACGCAGCAGTCGGGCTTGCACTTGCCGCAGCGGACGCAGTGGGCGATCGACCTGGCCAGCTCCTCCAGCTGCCCGTGCTGGAGGATGCGCGCCTCCAGCTCCAGCAGGTTGAAGGAGGGCGTGAAGACCCGGTCGAGCACGTCGAGATCGTCGAGCTTGCCGGGGTTCATCAGGCCGTGGGGGTCGAGGTTCCGCCGGTGGGCGCGAAGCTCCTCGACGCGGCGGGGCT
Source organism: Myxococcales bacterium (assembly GCA_021806645.1). Classification (GTDB taxonomy): domain Bacteria; phylum Myxococcota; class Myxococcia; order Myxococcales; family Anaeromyxobacteraceae; genus JADKCZ01. The sequence continues at coordinate 144,696 of JAJZQX010000008.1, forward strand.
CGAGGTACTTGAGCTTGGTGATGCCGATGCCGTGCTCGCCCGAGACCACCCCGCCCAGCGCCATGACCCGGGCCATCACCGTGTCGATGACCTGGTCGCAGCGCTCCAGCATGGGCCGGTCGTTGGAGAGGACCGGCACGTTGACGTGCACGTTGCCGTCGCCGGCGTGCATGTGGGTGGCGATGACGATGCGCCGGTCGCGGACCTCCTGGTGGATCCGGTCCAGCTCGGCGGAGAGCTTCGGGTAGCCGCGGACCAGCTCGGCGAGGTCGTGGCGCAGCTCGGCCACCACCGTCACCGCCCGCAGCGCCTTGACGTCGGCGACGGCCAGCGCGGCGCGGGCCTGCCGGCAGCGGGCCTGGGCGGCCGGGATCTTGGCCAGCAGCCACTCCGGGTCGTCCTGCCCGGCGGTGGCGGCCCGCAGCAGCGCCTCGGCGCGATCCACGAACCGCCCCTGCGCGAACCGCTCCTCCTCCACGTTGAGGGCGTCGGTGAAGCGGGCGAACTCGGCCAGCGCGGTGAGCGGGAGCACCACGTCCTCGTTCATCTTGAAGGCGTTGGTGCGCCGGGCGATGGCGCCCAGCTTCTTGCGGTCGGCCCAGAAGGCCTTGGCCTGGGCGGCGTCGCGGGCCTCGAAGAGCAGGGTGTTGGGGTGCGGTTCGAGGATGGCGCGGACCGTGGCCACGCCCCGGGCCGCCTCCTCCGCCGAGTGGCCCACCACGTCGACCAGCAGGACCGCCCTGGGCGTCTCCGCCCGCGGGGCCTTGACCTCGTAGCCGATGGCCCGCACGTACTCGTCGTCGAAGTGCTCGAGCGCCATGAGCGCTTCCCGCCCCTGGTTGGGGAAGGGGAAGGCGCTGGAGAGCTGGAGGATGACCTGGCTGGCCTCCTCCATGTCGGGCCCGAAGAACTCCAGGCAGAGGGTCCGCTTCGCCTCGTATTCCGGGTAGAGGATGAACTCGGCCGAGGTGATGACGCCGTCGGTCCCCTCCTTCTGCAGGCCGGGGACGCCGCCCAGCGCCTTGTTGGTGATGTCCTTCCAGAGCCCCTTCTTGCGGATCTCGCCGCCGGAGAGGGCGATCCGCTTCACCGCGGCGCCGTCCTCATCGAGCACGTCGAAGGTGACGGTGTCCTCGGGCAGGATCTTGCGGAGCTGGTGGTCGGCGCGACGCACCGTCCAGCGGCGGCCGCTCGGCATCGCCATCCGCCACGAGAGCAGGTTGTCGATGCAGGTGCCCCAGAGCACGCAGTCCTTGCCGCCGGCGTTCTCGGCGATGTTGCCGCCCACCGTGCAGGCCCAGGCGCTGGTCGGATCGGTGGCGAAGACCAGGCCGCGCTCGCCGGCGTACTCCATGGCCTTCTCGGTGACGACGCCCGCCTCCAGCTCCAGCACGTGGGCGCCGGCCGTGGTGCCGTCGCGCAGCGTGAGGTCGCGCCGGGAGAGGCCGCGGATCCGGTTGAGCTTCTCGGTGTTGACCACCACGCAGTCGGCCCGCAGCGGCACGGCGCCGCCGGTCAAGCCGGTGCCGGCGCCGCGCGGGATGGCCTTCAGGCCCAGGCGGGCGATGGCCGCCAGGGTCGGCGCCACCTGCGCCTCGTCGTCTGGCATCACCACCGCCACCGGGAGGTGGAGCCGCCAGTCGGTGGCGTCGGTGGCGTGGGAGACCAGCGTGAAGGGGTCGAAGAGGACGTTCTCCTTGCCGGCCACCGCCCCCAGCTCGCGCGCCATCCGCCGGCGCAGGTCGGGGAGGCCGTCCACGTCGGCGCGGAAGCGGGTCACCAGCGCCCTGCAGGCGGCCAGCACCTCCAGCACCAGCGGCTCGCCGGCGGCGCCCCGGTCGATCACGGCCAGGTCCTTCTCGATGTGCTCCATCAGCCGGCGCCGGCGGCGGGGCGAGTCCACCAGCTCCTGCAGCAGGAAGGCGTTGCGCCGGTGGACCAGGATCTCGCCCAGCACCCGCAGGAGCAGCCGCGCGGAGCGGCCGGTGACGCGCCGGGCCCGGAGCTGCTCCAGCCGGGTCCAGACCTCGCCGCCGAGCAGGAAGGCGACGGCCTGTCGGTCGTCGGCCGAGGTGTAGTTGAAGGGGATCTCGCGTGGCGTGGCGGCTGGTTCGGTCATCGGGAGCGGGGCGGGTCGCCGACGGGCGCCGGGGGGTGGGAGAATACCACCGGCCCCGGTGCCTCGTGGCGCCTGTCGCGGCGCGGCGGGAGGGAAAACCCGCCTACCAGCTTCCGCCCCGACCCCGGTCTTGGCCCATGCCGCGCCCACGACCCGCCGCCGTCCTCACGGGGCCTTGCCATCGAAGCCGCGCCGGTGCTCTCATCGTGAACCGGGGCGTGCGCATGCCGTTCGTCTGGACCGACAGCCTGGAACTCGGGATCGAGGAGGTCGACGAGCAGCACCGCGAGCTCTTTCGCCGGGGTGAGCGGCTCTACCACGCCCTGCTCCACGGACAGCCGGCCGGCGCCGAGTTGATGCTCGGGTCCTTCCGCGACTTCGTCCTCTCCCACTTCGAGTTCGAGGAGCGCTGGATGCGCCGGACGGACTTCCCGTCGCTGGCGGCGCACTGCGAAGCCCACCGCGACTTCGCCAAGCGGCTGCACCGTGTGACCGGCGAGTACCGGCGCCATGGACCGACCGCCGAGGTGGCCGAGACGCTCCGCGTCTGGCTGGAGGCCTGGCTGCGCGAGCACATCGGCGGCGCTGACCGGGCCCTGGGACACTGGGCGACGACCCACTAGTCGGGCGTTGACACCGGAATCGCCGCGACACGTCGCGAAGTGCTCGACTTACCGCGCGCCGGCGTGTTCTCCTTCGTCCCCCGACGCACCCCCACTGACGGCGCCGGCTTGCCCGGCCCCACGCATGGAGTTGTCATGACGGTCCCGTTTCGCCGGGTCCTGGCCGCCAATCGCGGCGAGATCGCCATCCGCATCTTCAGGGCCTGCACCGAGCTGGGCATCCAGACGGTCGCCATCTACTCGGAGGAGGACCGGCTCTCCCTCCACCGCTACAAGGCCGACGAGGCCTACCTGGTCGGCAAGGGCAAGCCCCCCGTGGACGCCTACCTCGGCATCGACGAGATCGTGGGGCTGGCCAGGAGGCTGGAGATCGACGCCATCCACCCTGGATACGGGTTCCTCTCCGAGAACGCCAACTTCGCCGAGGCCTGCGAGCAGGCCGGCATCGTCTTCATCGGCCCCACCGCCGACATGCAGCGCAAGCTGGGCGACAAGGTGGCCGGGCGCAAGGCGGCCATCGCCGCGGGCGTGCCGGTGGTGCCGGGCACGCCCGAGCCGGTGCTCCACGACGAGGAGGCGCTGGTCTTCGCCCGCCAGCACGGCTATCCGATCATCGTCAAGGCGGCCGGCGGCGGCGGCGGGCGCGGCATGCGCGTGGCCCGGAGCCAGAAGGAGCTGCTCGACGGGTTGATCAGCGCCCGGAGCGAGGCCAAGGCCGCCTTCGGCAATGCCGCCGTCTTCCTGGAGCGGTACATCGAGCGGCCCAAGCACATCGAGGTGCAGGTGCTGGGCGACCAGCACGGCAACCTGGTCCACCTCTTCGAGCGGGACTGCTCGGTGCAGCGCCGCCACCAGAAGGTGGTCGAGTTCGCGCCCTCGCTGGCCATCACCCCGGCGCAGCGCGAGGCCATCTGCGCCGACGCCCTCAAGATCGCCCGCTCGGTCGGCTACCGGAACGCCGGCACATGGGAGTTCCTGCTCGACCAGGAGGGGCACCACTACTTCATCGAGGTGAACCCCCGCATCCAGGTGGAGCACACCGTCACCGAGCTGATCACCGGCCGCAACCTGGTGCAGGCGCAGATCCTCGTCGCCCAGGGCAAGAAGCTCTCGGATCCGGAGATCGCCATCGGCAGCCAGGCCGACGTGCAGATGCGCGGCTTCGCCATCCAGTGCCGCATCACCACCGAGGACGCGCAGAACGGCTTCGCCCCCGACTACGGGGTGCTCAAGGCCTACCGCTCTCCGGGTGGCGCCGGGGTGCGGCTCGACGCCGGCTCGGCCTACGGCGGCGCGGTCATCACCCCCCACTACGACTCGCTGCTGGTGAAGGTCTCGACCTGGGGGCTGCGCTTCGACGCCGCCGCCAGCGTGATGCGCCGCTGCCTGGCCGAGTTCCGCATCCGCGGCGTGAAGACCAACATCCCGTTCCTGGAGAACGTGATGCGCCACCAGGTCTTCCTGGAGGGCAAGTGCGACACCTCCTTCATCGAGGCCCACCCCGAGCTCATGGTGGTGCCGCAGAAGAAGGACCGGGCCACCAAGCTGCTCAAGTTCCTCTCCGAGGTGACCGTCAACGGCTCGCCCGGCGTGGCCAGGCCGCTCCGGTCGTCCGAGCTCCACGAGGCGCGGCCGCCCCAGGTGGATCTCACCCGCCCGCCGCCGGCCGGCACCCGGCAGATCCTCGACCAGCGCGGCCCCGAGGGGCTGGCCAGGTGGGTGCTGGAGCACGAGGGGCTGCTCTTCACCGACACCACCATGCGCGACGCGCACCAGTCGCTGCTGGCGACCCGGGTGCGGACCCACGACCTGCTCAAGGTGGCCCCGGCCACGGCACGGCTCGGCGCCGGCCTCTTCTCGCTGGAGTGCTGGGGTGGCGCCACCTTCGACGTGGCCATGCGGTTCCTCAAGGAGGACCCGTGGGCGCGGCTCCACGCCCTCCGCGCCGAGATCCCCAACATCCTCTTCCAGATGCTGCTGCGCGGCTCCAACGCCGTCGGCTACACCAACTACCCGGACAACGTGGTCGAGAAGTTCGTCCACGAGGCGGCGGTGAGCGGCGTCGACGTCTTCCGCGTCTTCGACTCGCTCAACTGGACCAGGGGTATGACGGTCGCCTGCGAGGCGGTGCGCAAGGAGAACAAGGTCCTGGAGGCGGCGCTCTGCTACACCGGCGACATCACCGATCCGTCCCGCACCAAGTACCCGCTGGCCTACTACGTGAAGCTGGCCAGGGAGCTGGAGCGGATGGGCGCCCACATGCTCGCCGTCAAGGACATGGCGGGGCTGCTCAAGCCCTTCGCGGCCGGGCAGCTGGTCAAGGCGCTCAAGCAGGAGGTGGGCATCCCCATCCACCTCCACACCCACGACACCTCCGGCGTCTCGGCGGCCAGCATCCTGGAGGCCACCCGGGCCGGCGTCGACGTGGTGGACGCGGCGCTCTCGTCGCTCTCGGGGCTCACCGCGCAGCCCAACCTCAACTCGCTGGTGGCGGTGCTGGCCGGCAGCGAGTGGGACCCGAAGCTCGACCAGGACGGACTGCAGCAGCTGGCCAACTACTGGGAGGGGGTCCGTGAGTTCTACGCGCCCTTCGAGTCGGGCCTGAAGAGCGGCACCGCCGAGGTCTACCGCCACGAGATCCCCGGCGGCCAGTACTCCAACTACAAGCCGCAGGTGGCCGGGCTCGGCCTCCTCGACCGGTGGGAGGAGTGCAAGGACATGTACCGGAAGGTGAACCTGCTGTTCGGCGATCTCGTCAAGGTCACGCCGTCGTCCAAGGTGGTGGGCGACATGGCGATGTTCCTGGTGAAGAACAACCTGCAGCCTTCGGACCTCTTCACCGAGAAGGGGGCCGACCTGGCCTTCCCCGAGTCGGTGATCGGGCTCGCCAAGGGGATGCTGGGCCAGCCCTACGGCGGGTTCCCGCCCGCGCTGCAGAAGGTCATCCTCAAGGGCGTGGAGCCGATCACCCACCGGCCCGGCGAGCTGATCGAGCCGGCCGACCTGGAGGCGGAGCGCAAGAAGGCCGCCGACAAGACCGGCCAGCCGGTGGACGACAAGGCGCTGGCCTCGTGGCTGCTCTACCCCAACGTCTACCCGGAGCTGGCGCGCCACGCCGAGGAGTTCTCCGACACCTCGGTCATCCCCACGCCGGTCTTCTTCTACGGCCTCGAGGCCGGGCAGGAGACCAGTCTGGAGATCGAGGCCGGCAAGACGCTCATCGTGAAGCTGGTGACGGTGGGCAAGCTTCGGCCCGACGGCACCCGCGACCTCTTCTTCGAGCTGAACGGCGAGGGGCGAACCGTCACCGTCCGCGACCAGGCGGCCTCCAGCGGCGTCGCGGTCCGGCCGAAGGCCGACAAGGGGAACGCCACCCACCTGGGCGCGCCCATGCCGGGCAAGGTCCTGAAGGTGAACGTCAAGGCCGGCGACGTGGTGAAGGCCGGCGCGGTGCTGCTGGTCACCGAGGCGATGAAGATGGAGACCAACGTGAAGGCCAAGGCCGACTGCGCGGTGGCCGAGGTGAAGTTCAAGGAGGGTGACAAGGTCGAGAAGGATGACCTGATCATCGTCCTGGCCTAGGGGCCGGCGTCCCGGGCGAAACGGTGGCGCCGGGCCTGGCCCGGCGGCATGGAGGGAACCATGTCCAAGGCGATCCGGATTCAACAGGTGGGCGGCCCGGAGGTGATGCGGGTCGAGGCGGTCGAGGTGGGGTCGCCCGGGGCGGGCGAGGCGCGGGTGCGCCACCAGGCCGTCGGCGTCAACTTCGTCGACACCTACCACCGCAGCGGCCTCTACCCGCTGCCGCTGCCGAGCGGCCTGGGCGTCGAGGCGGCCGGCCTGGTCGAGGCGGTGGGAGCCGGCGTCGCCTCGGTGCGGCCGGGAGACCGCGTGGCCTACGCGGCCGGCCCCGGGGCCTACGCCGAGGAGCGGCTGCTGCCGGCCGACCGGCTGGTGAAGCTGCCCGCCGGAGTGAGCAGCGAGCAGGCCGCGGCGGCGTTCCTCAAGGGGCTCACCGCCCACATGCTGGTCACCAGGGTCCACGCGGTGAAGCCCGGCGAGCCGGTGGTGGTGACGGCGGCCGCCGGCGGGGTGGGGCAGGTGCTGGTCCAGTGGCTCGCCTCGATCGGCGCACGGGTCATCGGCGTGGTCGGCTCGGCGGGGAAGGCGGAGCTGGTGCGGGGACTCGGGGCCGAGGCGGTGCTGGTCCTCGGAACCGACGACGTCCCGGCCCGGGTCAAGGCGCTCACCGGCGCCGGCGTGCCGGTGGTCTACGACTCGGTCGGCGCCGCCACCTTCGAGGCCTCGCTCGACTGCCTGGCGCCCTTCGGCCTCATGGTCACCTATGGCAACGCCTCGGGGCCCGTGCCGCCCGTCGACACCGGGCTGCTCTCCCGCAAGGGGTCGCTCTCGCTCTGCCGCCCCAGCGTCTTCCACCACATCGCGGCTCGAGCCGACCTCGAGGGGGCCGCCGCGGCCCTCTTCGCGCTCCTGGCCGCCGGCACGATCGAGGTGGCGGTGGGCGGCCGCTGGCCGCTGGCCCAGGCGGCCGACGCGCACCTGGCGCTCCAGTCGCGTGCCACCACCGGATCGCTCCTGCTCCTGCCGTGAACTCCGCGCGGCGCGCGGTGCCAGGGCCCGGCGTGAAGCGGGCCGGCGCTGTCAGCGGCCCGAGATGTAGGTGTTGAGCTGCTCGATGACGAACTGCTTCTCGTCGAGCATGAGGGCGATGATGTCGCGCATGGAGACCAGCCCGATCACCTCGCCCGACTCCTCGACCAGCAGGTGGCGCGTGCCGTGATCCCGCATCAGCGCGGCGCACTCGGTCTCGGTGGCGTCGGGCGTCACTCGCGGCAGCGACCGCGCCGCCTCGCCGACCGGCAGCGAGCCGTCGCCGCCCCTGGCCACCACCGCGGCGATCAGGTCGCGCTCGGTGACCAGGCCGGTGAGCTGTCCGTCGACGCGGATCCCGATCGAGCCGATCTTCCTCTCGGCCATTAGCCTCGCCGCCTCCCGGCACGGAACGTCGGCCGCGAGGGTGACGACCTTCCGCGCCACGTGCTTCCGGATGCTGGACATGGGACCTCCGCTCCTGATGGGGTCACTGTCTCGTTACACCTCCCGCGCGGCGGCGCCAGCAATAGCGACGCCCCGGACGGGGTTCCCCCACGGGGCGTGTCAGCTCGCTCGCCTCAGGTCCTCGGCGATGGCCCGGGTGACCCGGTCGGCGGGGCGGTCGGCGCTGGTCGGACAGACGGTGGTGAACTGGGCCGCCTCTGGTTCGTCGCCGGCATGTGGGACTTACGTCCCGGGCGGGTCGGCAGTACCTTGCTGAAGCCGTGGAACGCCCCGTCCGCATCCTCGTCGTCGACGACAACCTGCCGCTCCGGCTCATGGTGGCGCAGGCGCTCGAGGAGCGCGGCTACGTCACGGTGGCGGCGGAGTCGGGCGAGGCGGCGCTGGAGGCGGCCGCCTACGAGCCGCCCGACCTCTGCGTCATCGACTTCTTGATGCCGGGGATGAGCGGGGCCGAGCTCATCCGCGCGCTGCGCGCCTCCCCGGACGCGCGGCTGCGGCGGGTGCCGGCCATCGGACTGACGGCCTATGACAGCGGCGAGAGCGAGCTGCTGGCGGCCGGGGCGGCGCTGGTGCTGCGCAAGCCGTGGAACGAGGAGGCGGTGCTCGAGGCGGTGGAGCGGCTGCTGCCCCCGGCAGGGCCGCCCGCGCCCGCCAAGGCGCCGCTCACCCCGTGCGCTCCTCCGGGGCCTTGACCGACGAGAAGCCGCGCCAGAGCGCCAGGTCGTAGCCGAGCTTGAGGGCGCCGCAGATCGCGAACGGGATCCACGCCAGCGCCGGCACCGCGTAGAGCGGTCCGGCCAGCATGGGCGCCAGCGAGGCGCCCACGGTGCGGGCCATCCCGGTCACGCCGGCGGCGGCGGCCCGCTCCTCGGGGGCCACCACCGCCATGGTGTAGGACTGCCGGGTCGGCACGTCGAGCTGGGAGATGGAGAAGCGCAGGAAGAGCAGCCCCGCCGCGAGCGGCAAGGTCGGCATGAGCGGCACCGCCAGCAGCAGCAGGTTGGACGGCAGGTGCGTGAAGACCATGGTGTTGACCAGGCCGAACCGATTGGCCAGCGGGGCGGCCGCCAGCGCCGAGAGCCCGGCCAGCACGTTGGCGCCGAGGAAGATGGCGCCGATGAGCGCCTCGCCGGCGCCGAAGCGGGCGTGGAGCCAGGCGGCGAGGTAGCTCTGCACGATGAAGCCGCCGGCGAAGGCGTCGACGGCGAAGAGGCCGGAGAGCCGGAACACCACGCCGCGAGAGCGGTGGAGGCCGAAGCCGACCCAGCCGGCCGGCGGTGCGGCGGTGGCGGGTGGCTCCACCGCGGGGGAAAGGCGAGCGAAGAGGACCAGCAGCGCGAGCCCGAGCGCGGCGTAGAGCACCACCACCGCCCGGTAGGAAGCGAGCGGGCTCCACCCGGCGTGCTGCAGCCCCTCCGCCAGCGTGCCCCCGGCCAGCGCCCCCACGGCGGTGGCGAACGAGCCGGTGAGGGTGTAGCGGGCGAAGACCCGGGTCCGCTCCTGGTCGCTGACCGCGCTGCTCAGCGCCGCCTGCTCGATGGCGAGGAACGGGCCGACCTCGTTGCCCGACGGGCTGAGGATGCCGAGCGTGGCGCCGAGGAGCAGCAGCCAGAAGTCGGTGGTGGCTGCGAAGAGCAGCCCGGCCCCGACCATCAGGACCGCGCCCAGCACCAGCATGCGGCGCCGGCCGGCCCGGTCGGCGCGGGTGGTGACCACCAGCGACACGGCCGTGTCGCCGAGCAGGGTCAGGGTGAGGAGCAGGCCGACCCGCTCCGGCGTCAGCCCCGCCGCGGCGAGGTGCAGCACCAGCACCACCGAGAGCGCGCCGTAGGCGAAGAGCCGCAGGCCGCGCGTGGCGAAGAGGGTGGCGACGTCTCGACGGCTGGGGCGTGCCACTCAGGACCTCCCGCCGTCGCGGCGCGCCAGCCAGAGCTCGGCCTGCCCGACGGCGAACGGCACCGCCTGGTCTACCCGGAGCGGCCGCGGCCCGAGGCTGACCGGCGCGAAGCCCCGCTTCGCCAGCTGGCCCGCCTCGTAGGGCGTCCAGCCGCCCTCGGGGCCTATGGCCAGGGTCACGCCGCCCGACCGCGGCGGCGCGTGCGCGGCGAGCGGCTCGACGGCGGCGAGGTCGAGCAGCAGGCGCGCCGGGCCGAACATGGCCTCGAGCTCGTCCTCCACGAACGGCTTGAAGAAGCGGCGCAGGAGCACTTCGGGCAGGATGGTGTCGCGTCCCTGCTCGAGGCCGAGCAGCAACTCGTGGCGCAGCTCCTCCGGCGTCAGCAGCGGCGAGCCCCAGTAGGCCTTCTCGACCTTCCAGCTCCCCAGCAGCACCAGCCGCTTGACGCCCATGGCGCCGATCCCCTGCAGCACCTTGCGGAGGATCTTGGGTCGGGGGAGGGCGAGCAGCAGCGTGACCGGGGACGGCGACGGGGGCGCCCGATCGAGCGAGGCGCGCAGGGTGAGCCCGCGCTCGCCGGAGGCCAGCACCTCCGCCATCCCGACCCCGCCGCCGACCACGCCGACGGCGACGCTCTCGCCGGGCTGGCGGCGCAGCACCTCGTGCACGTGCCGGGCGCGCCTTCCGTCGAGCCGCGCCATGCCGTCGGGACCGAGCTCCGACTGCTCGAGGAGGAGGAGGTTCACGTGGCGGGAGGGTCGCGCGGTCGGGGGCGCGAGTCAACCGCGCTCCACGGCGCTTCCCGCCGAGGCGCGGACCGGGAGAGCGCCGCAGGCCTAGGCGCGCTACACTCACCCCATGGCACGCGAGGCATTTCCACCGGGTGCGACGCTCATCTCGGTGCTCTTCAGCACGTTCCCGCTCGAGCCGTCGCTCGCGGCCATGCTCCACCTGGCGGCGCTCGATCTCTACCGCAGGGATCAGGGGGCCGGTCCGGTGGCCGGGGACGTGGTCTCGGGCCGCGTCGTCAACCTGAAGAAGAGCCTCGCGCTCGGCTCCATCGCCGGTCCGGCCTTCGAGGCCGAGCTCGACACCGCGCGGGGGAGCGGGAAGGTCCGCTACCTGCTGACGCGGCAGGGGCTCGACCTGATGGGCGTGTCGCCGCCGCTGGCCCGGGTCGGCAAGAAGGCCTACCTGAACTGACGCCGGTGAGGCCGGCTGGGCGGTGCCACCGGCCCCGGGCCGCGGTAGAAGGGGGCCATGCTCGAGACCTTCACCTGGATCGATGGCGCGTCCGAGCGGGTGTTCCACCTCGATCCACCCGGCCCCGGGGGCGGCCGCTACCTCGCCGTCCGGAAAATCAGCGGCGACGAGGACTGGGCGGCGGCCTGCGTGCTGGTGCCCGGTGAAGCCGAGCGCGAGATCGGCGACCACCTGGCCGGCGCCTCGATCGCCGAGGACGTGATCCTGAAGTACGCCATCCAGGTGCTGGCCCGCCTTCACGGGGTCTCGCCCGCTCCGGGCCTGCCGGACCAGGACGCCGGCGAGGCGGAGCTGATCATCGCCAGGCTCTGGAAGGCGCTCGCCGACCGCTGGGCGCCGCGGCGCTAGTGCTCGTGGCCGTGCTCGTGCGCGTGACCCTCCGGGCCGTGGGCGTGGCCGTGCTCCAGTTCCTCGGCGGTCGCGGTCCGGACCTCGGTGACGGTCACGTCGAAATGGAGCGTGCGGCCGGCCAGCGGGTGGTTGAAGTCCACGGTCACGGTGTCGCCGATCACGGCGCGGATGGTGAATGGCAGCGGCTCGCCATCGGGCCCCTGGGCCACCAGCTCGAGCCCGACCTTCGGCTCGAAGCCGGCGGGAAAGGCGCTCTGCGGCACCTGCTGCAGGGCGGTCGGGTCCGCCTCGCCGTAGCCGTCCACCGGCGCCACCGTGGCCTGCTTGCGGACCCCGACCTCGAGCCCGTCGAGCGCGCGCTCCAGCCCGGGGACGATCTGCCCCTGGCCGTGAAGGTAGACCAGCGGGTCGCCCGGTTCGGAGGAGTCGACGACCACTCCGTCGCCGAGGTGAAGCTTGTACTCCAGCGAGACGACGCTGCCCTTGCCCACCTTCATGACGTCTCCGTGCGCTGTTCGGTCCGTCGCCCGGCCGGTTCCGGGAGCGGAGAGGCGGCGACGCGGGCGTCATACCGCGCTGCGTGCGGAGAGGCACGTGGAAAAGAGCGTCCCTTCCCGGCCCCGGTGGGACGGGAACCGGCCTACCCCGCCGCGGCGAGCCGGGAGGGTTCGGCCAGCGCCAGCCGCGCCTCCAGGTCCTCGAGCAGGGCCCTGGCGGTGGGGAGCTCCTCGGTCGTCAGCTCGGGGATGCGGGTGATGGAGGAGCCGGTGTAGAAGAGCCCCTTCTCCATGTCCCCCTTGACGGCCGCCGCCAGCAGCGCGTCGGTGATGCAGAAGCTCTCGCGGAACTGCGAGGCGCGGCAGAGGCAGACCTCGGCGGCCAGGCACTCGACGCAGGCCTTCTTACGGCCGTGGAACCCCTCCGGGCCGAAGTACCAGGCCTTGCTCCGAGGGGGGAAGGACTCGCCGCGCGCCAGCGCGTCTGTGAAGGTGTTGCGCACCGCCCGGGCCTTCATCCCCTTCACGCAACTGGTGATGAGCGTGATGTCGGCGTCGGTCTTGCCGAGGTGCATCTGCTTGAAGTTGGGGTGGACGTCGCCGTCGGAGCAGGCCAGGAAGCGCGAGGCCATCTGCACGCCGATCGCGCCGGCCGCGAAGTAGCGGGCCACGTCTGAGGCATCCACGCCGCCCGCCGCCACCACCGGCAGCGAGGTGGCCGCCACCACCTCGTCCACCAGCCCGGGCAGGGGATGGCCGATGTCGCCGATGTGGCCGCCCGCCTCGGCCCCCTCGGCCACGATGAAGTCGGCGCCCCACTTCTCGTACATGGCGGCGAGCCGCCCCGACGAGACGATGCCGGCGAACGGCACGTTGCCGGCGCGGCACCACTTGACGATCTCGCGAGAGATGCCGGCCCCCTGCACGATGAAGGAGACGCCCTCCTCGATGGCGACGCGCGCCGAGAGCTCGAACTCCGCCTTGTTGACGGCCGCCATCAGGTTGAGGCCGACGTAACCGCCCGGGGCCTCGGCGCGGGCGCGGCGGATCTCGCGACGGAGGTGGTCGGCGTTCTTGACCACCGCCGAGACGGTGCCGACGCCGACCAGCCGCGCCCCCCGGTGGGCGGCCACCTTGCCGGCCAGCCCATCGGAGGCGTGGATGCCCATGCCGCCCTGGACGAGGAGGCGGCGCCCGGAGGCGACGATGGCCTCGATGGCGGCTCGGTCGAGCCTGGCGAGCGGAGCCGGCTGGCGCGGCTCGACCGGTACGGTGGCGGCTTCGGTGTTCATGTGCTCGCTCCAGTGGCCCGCGAGTAGGGGTGCGGGCGTCGAGGGGCAAGAGCGTAGGGAGCTGGTGTCATGCCAATGTCACGAGCCGGCGAGAATCGGTGGACGCGGTGCGTCGTGATTACCGGGTCGATCCGGACGCATGGCGGCGTGCTTTGGCGGCGTGCCCGGACCGGGTAAGCTCGACTCGCCTCCCGATGGTATCGAAAGGATCGCCCGCCCCGATGCGCACCCCATATTCAGCCCAGGTCGCCGCGGCCTCGCTGGCCTCGCTGGTCGCACTGTTCGCGCTGGTCGCAAGTGGGTGCGACGAGCAGAAACCCACGGTGCCGTCGAGACCGCTCGCCTCGACACCACCGCCCGGACCACCGACACCACCACCCCCGCGACCGGAGCCGGTGCCGGAGCCGGTGCCGGTGCCGGTGCCGGTGCCGACCCAGCCCCCCCGCAAGGTGAAGGCGGTCCCCCCGCCGCTGCCGCACCCGGTGGGCAAGGTGCCCGCCGCGCCACAGCACGAGAAGCTGGGCGCCAGCCAGTGCCGAGGCTGCCACCGGCTCCAGTACGACTCCTGGGCCAAGTCGGGCCACGCCCGCAAGGCCCTCGACTGCGAGGGGTGCCACGGCAACGGCTCGGAGTACGCCAAGGCCTCGGTGATGAAGAACCTGGCCGCGGCCAAGGCGGCCGGGCTGATCTTCCAGACCGCCGCCTTCTGCGAGAAATGCCACCCCACGGCCGACGCCTCGTTCCTTCCGCAGGCGCACGCCCACCGGAAGAAGTAGCTCCCCGGCCGCCGGCCGCCGGCCGCTTGCGGCCGGTCAGGTCACCGGCGCCCGCCCCCCTTGACGGTTGCCGGCGCCAGGTGCGCGCCTGACTCCGTCGCGGCCGGCGCCTCGCCGTCCAGCACCACCGGTTTCCAGAACCGGTTTCGCAGGTCGTCGAGCAGCGAGTAGACCACCGGCACGATGCCGAGCGTCAGCGCGGTCGAGGTGATTAGGCCGCCGATGATGGCCACGGCCATCGGGACCCTGGTCTCGGCGCCGTCGCCGCGCGCCAGCGCCACCGGGATCATGCCGGCGATCATGGCCACCGTGGTCATGAGGATGGGGCGCAGCCGGATCGGGCCGGCCTCGAGGAGCGCCTCGCGAGTCGACTTTCCGGCCAGGCGGAGCTGGTTGGTGAACTCGACCAGGAGGATGCCGTTCTTGGTCACCAGCCCCATCAGCATGATGAAGCCGATCATGGCCATCATCGAGAGGTACTGCTGGGCGATGAGCAGGCCGGCGATGCCGCCGATGACGGCGAACGGGAGCGACATCATGATTGTGAAGGGGTGGATCAGGCTCTCGAACTGGGCCGCCAGGATGATGTAGACGAGCACGATTCCCAGCACCAGGGCGAGCCCGAAGGCCTTGTTGGCATTGCCCTGCTCTCGCATCTGTCCGTCGAAGTCGGTGGTGACGGTCTTGGGCAGCTCCTCCTGCGCCACCTTGATGAAGAACGCCCTGGCCTCGCCCTGCGAATAGTTGCGCAGGTCGGACAGGATGGTGATCTGCCGAATCTGGGCCTGGTGCTCGATCTGCGCCGGGCCGGAGGAGGCCTTCACGTCGGCGACGGCGCGGAGTTCGACGAGCTGGCCGGAGGCGGCCCGCACCGGCACCGCGCCCAGCGCCGACGAGTCGGCCAGGGTGGCCTCGGGAAGCTTCACCTTGATGTCGTAGGTGTCGCCGCCCTGGTGGAAGTCGGTGACCTTGTCGCCGCCCATGAGGGCGCGCAGCGCCTGGCCGAGCGCGGCGGCCGGCACGCCCACCGCGGCGGCCCGCTCCCGGTCGACCGCCACCTCGAGCTGCGGCTTGCCGGCGCGGTAGGTGGTGTCCACGTCCACGAAGCCCGGCTGCTCCTTCATCCGCGCCTTCACCTTCTCCACCGAGGCGAGGAGGTCGTCCCAGTTCGTGGAGCGCAGGTTGAACTGCACCGGCTGGGCCCGGTTCCCGCCGCCCGCCATGGCGTTGTAGTCCTGCACGCCAAGGGTCGCGGCCGGGCTGATCCGCAGGGTCTGGCGCAGGTACTGCTTGAAGTCCTGCTGGCCGTAGGAGCGCTGCGCGAGGGGCACCAGGTTGACGGTGAGCTCCCCCTTGTTGACCTCTTCCTGCGCGCCAGCGCCCGCGATGGCGAAGGCGCTCGTCACGCCCGGCACGGCACGGATCTGGCGTACCAGGTCATCGAGCGTCCGCTGCGTGTCCGCCAGAGGCGTTCCCGCGGGGAACTCCACGGTGACCTTCGCCATCGACATGTCCTGCTGTGGGATGAAGGTGGCCTTGAGGAAGCGCGCCATGCCGAAGGTGAGCAGGAGCACGCCCACGGCGCCCAGGATGGTGAGGGCCCGGTGGGAGAGCGCCCAGCCCAGCAGCGCCCGGTACCGCGCCTCGATGTTGGTGAGCACCTTCTCGATGGCCTTCGAGATCGGACCGTGCCCCTGGTGCTCCTTGAGGATGCGCGCCGAGAGCATGGGGGTGAGCGTCATCGACACCAGGTAGGAGATAAGCACCGCCACCGCGACGGTGACGCCGAACTGGTAGAAGAAGCGCCCCATGATGCCTTCCATGAAGGCCACCGGGACGAAGACCGCCACCACCGCCATGGTGACCGCCAGCACCGCCAGCGCGATCTCGCCGGTCCCTTCCTCGGCCGCCCGCTGCGGTTTCTTGCCGTGATCGAGGTGGCGCACGATGTTCTCGATGACCACGATGGCGTCGTCGATGAGCAGGCCGATCGAGAGCGTCAGCGCCAGCATGGTGATGATGTTGAAGGTGAAGTTGAGGGCCCGCATCACCGCGAAGGTGCCGATGATGGCGGTGGGGAGCGCCACGGCAGAGACGATGGTGGACCGCCAGTTGCGCAGGAACAGGAGCACCACCAGCACCGCCAGGACGCCGCCCAGGATCATGTCCTCCTGCACCGAGGAGATGGACGAGCGGATGAACTTGGCGCCGTCCACCACCACCTCGAGCTTGGCGCCCTTCGGCAGGATGTCGGGCAGCGTCGCTAGCCGGCGCGTCACCGCCTCGGCCACCGCCACGGTGTTGGAGCCGGACTGTTTCTGCACGACGAGGCCGATGGCGCTGCGGCCGTTTAGCGAGGCGGAGCTGCGGGCCTCGGCGGGGCCGTCGACGACCTCGGCCACGTCGCCGAGCCGCACTGGGGTGCCGCCCGGGCTCATGAGGACGACCGCCCGGAGGTCCTCCACCGAGCGGGCCTCTGCGGAGAGCTTCACGGCCCGCTCCACTCCGGGCTCGAGGGTGCGGCCGCCGGGGACGTCGATGGACTGGCCGCGCACCGCCGCCACCACGTCCATGGGGGTGAGGCCGTAGCTCCGGAGCGCCTGGGGAGAGACCACGATGGTGAGCTCGCGCTTTCGCCCGCCCAGCAGCTGCACCGAGCCGACGCCCGGGATCTGCTGGAGCGCCGGCTTGACCACGTCCTCGGCTAGCTTGGTGAGCCGCTCCGGCGGGAGCGGCGCCGAGAAGGCCAGGGTGACCACCGGGATGGCGCCGATGTCCATCTTCTGCACCACCGGCGTCTGGATCTCGCGCGGCAGCTGGGAGAGGGTGGCCTGGACCTTGTCGCGCACGTCCTGGGCGGCCACGTCCACCTTCCGGTCGAGGTCGAAGCGAACGATGACCATCGAGACGTTGTCGACGTTGACGGAGCGGAGGGTGTCGAGGCCGGAGAGGGTGTTGAGCGCCTCCTCCAGTGGCTTGGTGACGTTCCGCTCGATCGACTCGGGGTCCGCTCCAGGCAGCACGGTGGTGACCGTGACCACCGGGAAGTCGACATCGGGGAACTGGTCGACGCCGATCTTCGGGTAGGCCACCAGGCCGAAGACGATGACCACCAGGGTCAGCATCCCGGTGAAGATGGGGCGGGAGATGAAGGTTCGGATGGGGCTCATGGCGATTCCCTGGTCAGCGTGGGCGCGGCGTCAGTCGGCCAGCGGGACGACCGCGTCGCCGGGAGC
This sequence comes from Myxococcales bacterium, assembly GCA_021806645.1. Classification (GTDB taxonomy): domain Bacteria; phylum Myxococcota; class Myxococcia; order Myxococcales; family Anaeromyxobacteraceae; genus JADKCZ01. Next base: position 161,829 of record JAJZQX010000008.1, read on the forward strand.
CAGCGTGCCGGGATCGAGGATGACGGCGGTGGTGGCGTCCAGCCCACCCTCCACCGCGACCGTGCCGGGGTTCACCTGGACGGTCTTGATGGCCCGCTTCTCGGCCTTGCCGCCGACGATTACGAAGACCCAGCTCTCGGCACCGGCCGTCTTGACGGCGCTGGACGGCACGTAGAGCCCGTCCCTGTCACCGAAGCCGCCGAAGTCGACGTTGGCCAGCGTGCCGGGGCGGAGCGGCGCGCCCTCCACCCTGGTCACGTCCACCAGCACCTCGACGGTCCGGCTGCCCGGGTCCACCACCGCGTTCTTGACCCGCACCGCCGCCTCGAACCTCTGGCCGCCCGGGGTGGTGACGCCGGTGACCTTCTGGCCGACCTTGACGAACGGCTCCACCCCCTCGGGCACGGCCAGGCGCGCCTCGAGGTGGTCCACGTCGGCGATCGAGACGATCGGGGTGAGCGGCATGGCGGTGACCGAGTCGCCGGCGTTCTTGAACCGTCCGGTGATCACGCCCGAGAAGGGGGCCCGGATTACCGAGTCGTTCAGCTGCTGCTCGGCCATGCGCAGGCCGGCGCGCGCCTGCTCGGCCTGCGCCGCGGCCAGCTCGGCGCCGGTCTTGACGCGGTCGAAGGCGGCGTCGGGCATCACCTGCTGGTCGCTGAGTGACTGGCCGCGCTTCAGCTCGCGCAGCGCCGAGGCGAGGTTGGCCTCGGCCACCTTGACGGTGGCCCTGGCGTTGTCGGCGCCGATGGCCTGCATGGCGTTGTCCATCTCGGCCAGCGCCTGCCCCGCCCGGACCCGGTCGCCCACCTGCACCATCACCCGCCTGATCTGGCCTGACCCCTTGGCCGCGAGCACGGCGTCCTCGCGGGCGCGGATGGGGCCGGTGGCGCGGGCCAGGCCGGTCTCCAGCCGCGTGGCCGGCCTGCCCACCTTGACGGCGCGGGCGGCGGTCCCGGTCTCGGGGAGCGCGGCCTTCTCGGGCTGGTGGCCGCAGGCGGCGAGCGCGATGGCGGCGAAGGCGACGGGGACGACGCGACGGGCGTGCATGTTCGTGACTCCTGGGGTTCGACGGCTAGGAGCTGGACGGGCCAGCGGCCCGGAAGCCGTGGAGGGCAAGGTCAACTATCAGTCGAGCCTGTTCGGCGGCCGGGGTCTGGTCGGCGCCGTGGACGTGACAGCCGTGGAAGGCGTGGGAGATGCCGGTCAGCGCGCGGGCCACCAGCTCGAACGGGCAGCGCAGCTCGCGGCGCGCCACGTGGCGGCGCAGCCAGGCGGTCAGGTCGGCCTCGTAGAGGGCCAGGCCGGCGCGCAGGTCGGAAACGGGTGAATTGCCGGCCAGCTGGGCCGGCCGGTTGGCCAGCAGGAGGTCGAAGAGCGCCCGCCGCTCACGCATCAGCTCGAACTGGGCCCGGAGCAGCACCTCGAGCCGACCCGGCAGCGGCTGGCCGCGATCGACCGGCAGCTCGAAGGTGGCGTGCAGCTCCCGCTTCACCAGCTCGGTGAGGTTGGAGAAGATCTCCTCCTTGCTCTTGAAGTACCGGTAGAGCGAGGGGGGCGCGTACCCGGCCGCCTCGGCCAGGTCGGCCAGCGTGGCCGCGGCGTAGCCGTGGCGGGCGAAGACCTCGGCGGCGGCCAGGAGGATCTCCCGGCGGACCCGCTCATGGGCCTTCCGCTGGCGCGACAGGGCTGGCGAGCCGGTGGTGCGAACGCTCATTCGCGTAGCGTTATTGTCTGTTCGCGTTCCGATGTCAAGGCAGGATCTGGAGCACCCAGGTGCGCATCGGCGTCCGCTCCTCTATCTCCAGCGAGACCGGCACCTCGAAGCAGGCCTGGTCGGCCACGCCCACGCGCGGCGAGTAGAGCCGGCCCGGGTCTCCCACCAGCACCGTCACGCCCTGGGACGCCAGGGTACGGAACCAGGCCAGGGAGCGCTCGGCGAGCGGCTTCTCGTAGAAGACGTCACCGGCCAGCACCACCTCGACGCCGTCGATCGGCTGGCCCAGCAGGTCGACGAGCCGAGGAGTGAGCGTCAGGCGGTTGAGCGAGGCGTTCATGGGCACCACCACCTCGCAGAACGGGGCCACGTCGGTGGAGTCCACGGTGGCGGCGCCGGCCAGCAGCGCCGCGATCCCCACCAGCCCGGAGCCGGTGGCGAAGTCGAGCACCCGCCGCCCGCGCACCAGCGCCGGGTGGTCGAGCAGGTGTCGGGCCAGCGCCTGGCCGCCGGCCCAGGGGAAGGCCCAGAAGGGCGAGGCGTCGTACCGCTCCAGCTGCGCCGAGGTGGCGTGCCAGAGCGGCGTCAGCGCGGTCGCCTGGTAGAGCGAGATCTCGGGGACCAGCGCCACCGGGGCGGGCGCGGTCTGCCCCCGGACGAAGTCGCGCCAGCTGGCCAGCTGGTCTGCCGAGGTCACCTAGGTCGCCTTGACGGGGCGGCGCCTTCCCTTCCAGCCGCCTCGGCCGCCCCCGGCGTGTCCGGAACCACCGCCGCCGCCCCCGCGACCGCTTCCACCGTGCCCGGCGCCGCCGCCGCGACCGGAGCCGGCCTGGCCACCGCCGCCGCCCGGACGCCGGTGCGGCGGCACGCCCTGGTGCCGGCGTCCCTCCTCGGCGCGGGCGTGCTCGGTCTTGAAGACCTCCGCCTCGCGCGGCACCTCGGCTCGCGGCAGCAGCACGCGGGTGAGCCGCTCGATGGCGCGCAGCTGGTCGATCTCGTCCGGCGCGCAGAAGGCCGAGGCCTTGCCGCTGGCCGAGGCGCGGGCGGTCCGTCCCACCCGGTGGACGTAGTCCTCGGGGACGTGCGGCAGGTCGAAGTTGACGACGTGGCCGATGTCGGCGACGTCGATGCCGCGCGCGGCGATGTCGGTGGCCACCAGCACCCGGTAGCTCCCGTTCTTGAAGCCGTCGAGCGCCTGCTTGCGCTGCCCCTGGCTCCGGTCGGCGTGGATGCGCGCGACCTTGTGGCCGGCCCGCTCCACGGCCTTGGCGACGCGATCGGCGCGCCGCTTGGTCCGGGTGAAGACCAGCGTGGAGAGCTCGTCCTCGGCGAGCAGCGTGATGAGCAGCGGGGACTTCTCCTCCTGGGCACAGAGGAAGACCCGCTGCGCGGCGCGCTCGGCGGTGGTGCCGCTACGCGCCACCTCGACCCTCACCGGCGCCTTGAGGTGGGCCTGGGCGAACTCGGCCACCTCGCCGGTGGTGGTGGCGGAGAAGAGGAGCGTCTGCCGGACCCTGGGGAGCTTCTGCAGGATCTTGGTGAGCTGGGGCTTGAAGCCCATGTCGAGCATCCGGTCGGCCTCGTCGAGCACCAGCAGCTCGATCAGATCGAGCCGCACCTTCCCCTGCTGCAGGTGGTCGACCAGGCGGCCAGGCGTGGCGATGATCACCTCGATCTTCTCGCGGAAGGCCCGCTCCTGCTGTCCCATCCCCACGCCGCCGATCACCACCGCGCCGCGTACGTGGCGCGCCTTGCCGAACCGCTCCAGCTCCTCGCCGATCTGGAGTGCCAGCTCGCGGGTCGGCGCCAGCACCAGCGCGCGCGTGCCGGGCTTTCCCGCCAGCCGCTCGATGATGGGGAACAGGAAGGCGGCGGTCTTGCCGGTGCCGGTGGCGGCGGTGCCGATGACGTCCTTCCCCTCCAGCGCGGGCGGGATGGCGCGGGCCTGGATCGGGGTGGGGTGCTCGAAGCCGGCGCGGGTGAGCGACTGCAATGACTTCTCGGAGAGGCCCAGATCGGCGAAGGTCGACACGACGGCTCCAGGGTGGCGCTCCCGTCGCGGCGTGCGGGAAGGGGCGTGTGATGGCGCGGTACTAGCAGGTCCACCGCGCCAAGGCGAATCGCGGGGGTGGTGGGGGAGGAGCCCTGGGTGGGTGCTACGGGTCGATGCGCCGGCCGCCGGCGTGCTCCAGCTCGCCGTGGAGCGACGATCGACACCGGGCCCGCGCCGCGCTCCCCGGGACGCTCACTTCTTCGACCCCTTGTTGATCTCGGCCAGCGCCCGGCGCGCCTCACCGGCCTGCGGGCTGTTGGGGGCGATCGAGATCACCTTGGCGTAGGCGGCCGCCGCCCTGACGGCGTCGTGCTTGTCGTTGGCCCAGACCACGCCCAGGTTGTAGGCGCTCTGCACGTGCTTGGGGTCCACCTTGCCGGCCTTCTCGAAGTTGGCGATGGCCTCGTCGAACCGGCCGGTGTCCCGGTACATGACGCCCTGGTCGGTCAGCACGTCGGGGTTGTTGGGGTCGAGCGCCAGCGCCTTGCCGTAGGCGTCGATCGCCTTCTGGTGCTGGCGGGAGTCGAAGTAGTCGTTGCCCAGCTGGATCCAGACGCCGACCAGCCTGGGATCCCGGGCCACCAGCTTCTGGTTCATCTCGATGCGCTGGAAGACCTCGGGCGACGGCCCGGCCTGCGGTGGCCCGCCCGGCATGCCGGACGGCGGCTGCTGGGGCAGCTGCGGCGGCATGGCCGGCGTCGCGTCGAAGGCGGGGAGGGGGGCGGACCCGAGCAGCTTCTGGGCCTCGCTCATCCCCTTGGAGAGACCGATGATGTAGCCGACCAGGATGCCGATCAACAGGCCACCCACGGCGCCGAGCAGCAGGTTCTTGTTCATGGTGTGGAAGCCTCCAGGGCGCCAGGAGGGCGCCACGACGGGCGCGGATATTGGCACACCTCGCGCCGGGAGTGTGACCAGTGCCCCGCCCCAGGCCACCTGGCGCGGCGTCGCCCGACGCGCGCTCGCTACTCGCCGAACCTGATCGGCATCGTCACCCAGAGGGTGATGGGGCGCCCCTGCGCGGTCGCGCCGGGGACCCATTCGCAGCGCTGGATCGCGGTCCAGATGGCGTTGGCGACGTGCTGGTCGTCCGGCCCCGAGAGGTAGCTGAACTGCGAGACCCGCCCGGACCCGTCCACCGCGAACTTGACCGTGGCGCTTTCACCCGCGACGTCGACGATGTCGCGGGGCAACCGGATGGAGGTGACGACGCAGTTGGGACGGGCCTGCCTGGCCTTCCGGTAACCTTCTCGCGCGTAGGCCGGACCGATGGCGAGCGGGACCGGGCTGGTCGGCGGCGCCGGGACGGGCGCGGCCACGAACTGTGGAGGGGGGAGCGGCGGCGGCGGCGGTTCGGGCTCGGCCTTCGGCGTCGGCGTCGGCGCCGGGGCTGGGGCCGGGGCCGGGCGGTTGGCGGCGGCCTTGACGTTCCGGGCGACCTTGCGGGCCTGTGCCGGGTGAGCCGGGGCCTCTCGACCGGCGGCCTTTTGCCGCTCACGCGGCGGCTCGGCCCGGTCGGCCACCGGTTCCGCCGTCACCACGGGCTGCGCCGGTTCGGGCTCGGTGACCGGCGGCGTGGTCGGCTCTGGCGGCCGGCCGATCGTCGTCACCCTCGGATCGGAGAGCATGGGCTGGGCCACTGGACGCGACGCGGGCCGGTCGCGAGTCAGGGCGAAGGCGGTGATGGCGATGATCAGCACCACGCCCGCGCCGATGGGTACGATCGGGACTCGCCCACGGGCGCTGGCGGCCTTGAAGGTCGGCACGTTGGCCATGCGGGCCGCGGCCAGCGCCGACTCGCTCTGATGGCGGGGGACCGGACGCGCCGGGGTGGCTTTCCGGCCAGGCGGTGGAAGCGGCCGCTCCGGCGCGGCTGGTTCGGGCTCCGGATCGAGCGCCAGGTCCTCGTAGCCGTCGGCCGGGACCGGGAACTCGCTGGCCGGGATCCCGCTCTGGGCCCCCCGCGCCGGTCCGGTCGGATGGGTCGCCGTGCTCGCGCGCGCCGCCTCGCCCAGCGACCCGGCGATCGGCTTGTGGCAGGCGGGGCAGCGGGAGCCGGGGGTGGACGGAAGGGGGACGTCTCGACCGCAGTGAGGGCAGTGGACGGTGGTGGCCATGTGTCGCGACTGTACCCATTTGTGGCGTCGAATGCACAACGATCAGCGCCAGCATCGGCGGGCATGGGCGACGAGGCTCGCCGGCGGCGACGGCGGCGGCGAGATGGCGGGCGCGACGGAACCGGCGGAGAATCCGCGCGTGACCGGGGGGGGAAGCTGGAACCGTGGCGCCGCGCGGGGGAGGGCCGTTGCCGGCCTGCTCCTCTGCTGGAGCGCGCCCGCCCTGGACGCGAACCCGCCAGGGCCAGGGCCGCCGAAGACGATCGAAGTGCCGGTCGCCGCGCCAGCCCGCCCGAACGCGGAGGGCGAGGCGGTGGCGAACGCCGAGCCGGTGCCGGTGTCGAAGGCGCCGGATCCGAGAGCCTCCAGTCCAGGCTGGCTCAACGACGGCCGGGTCGTGGTGGAGCATCGCCTCGGTGCGCTCATCCAGACGTTCGACCGCTTCTTCGGCGACGACCGGCGGCTGGACGTCGAGTCGCCTTCGTCCCGCTTCCGGCTCAAGACCTTCGTCCGGACCTCCCGGGACCGGGACTTCGCCTGGGGCGGCGCGGTCAGCGCCGCGGTCAACCTGCCGCGGCTGGAGCGCTGGCTTGGCAACGCCCGGCTGCTGGTGGTGGGTGAGCAGGCCGGCCCGGGCGCCTCCCCGCCGCCTCTCGGCACGAACCTGCTCAGCGAGGAGATCGCCCCGGTCTCGCCGGTCGAGCTGGCCGCCACCGCGCCCCCCCGCAAGAGCGCCCGCACCGAGCTGCGCTTCGACGTGGTCCGTCACGGCGTGCTGGTCTTCGACACCAGCGCGGGCGTCAACTTCGTCTGGCCACCGGTCCCATACGCCCGCTTTCGCGCGAACCTCCGGCTCGGTCTCGGGGCCGGCTACGTGTTCAGCGCCACCGAGGTGCTCTTCGTGGAGCTGGGCGGGCGCGGGGCGGGTGCCAACACCGGCCTGCTGCTGGAGCGGTTCGTCGGCACCACGCTGCGGCTGCGCTGGGAAGGGAACGGCCTCTACGCCCAGCACACGCGCGGGATCGAGTCGAGCTCGCTCATGGGAGCCGAGTGGAAGATCCACCCACGCACCGGGCTCTTCGCCGGGGTGGGCTGCGGCGCGTTCGGGACGCCGGCGCCGGGGCTGGACGCCTGCCGGATCTGGAACGGCGTCCGGCAGGATCTCTGGTCCGGCTGGATCTTCGCCGAGCTGGAGCCCGAGGTGGCCTGGGTGCGGCTCCCCGGACAGCCGCGCCACCAGGTCCCGGCGGTCACGCTCCGGTTGGAGGTGATGATCGACGCGCGCCCGCCCGTGGTAGGAGCGTCTCGATGACCGGCGCCCGCATCCTCGAACTGCTCGGCTCACCCGGCGTGCTGGTGGGGCTGGAGGTGCTCTGGCTCTTCCTCATCACCGGCTGGATCCTGCAGGAACGCCGCCCGCCAGTCACCACGCTGGCCTGGATCCTGGGGCTGGCGCTGCTGCCGGTGGTGGGCGTGCTGGTCTACCTCTTCATCGGGCCCCGCCGGCTGAAGCGGCGCCTGCTGCGCCGCGCCGCGGCCCGCCGGAACCTCTCGGGCCAGCCGGAGGCGTGGGCGACCCTGGAGGCGGAGGCGCCGCTCCCGGCCCGGCAGCTGCTCCTGCTGGCCCGGACCCTGACCGGCGTGCCCGCCGAGACCGCCACCTCGGCCACGCTCTACGACGACGGCGACCAGGCCATCGACGCCATCGTCGAGGCCATCGCCGCCGCCCGCGACCATGTTCACCTGGAGTACTATATCTTCTCCCCGGACCGGACCGGGACGCGGGTGCTCGACGCGCTGGTGGAGCGGGCCCGGGCCGGCGTGACGGTCCGCTTGCTGGTGGACGCCTCCGGATCGTCCCACCTCAAGCCGCGCTTCCTGGCCCCCCTGCTCGAGGCGGGCGGGCAGGTGGCCCGGTTCAACCCGGCCTTTGGCGGGAAGGCCTCGGCCCGGTTCTTCAACTTCCGCACCCACCGCAAGATCGTGGTCTGCGACGGGCTCACCGCCTTCACCGGCGGCGTCAACATAACCGACAGTCATAGCAGCCTGGCGTCGGGCGAGGCCGCCTGGCGCGACACCCACCTGCGCCTCACCGGCAACGCCGTCCACGGGCTGCAGCTGGCCTTCCTGGAGGACTGGCTCTTCTCCCGTCCGGGCGAGCCGCCACCCGAGAGCGAGGCGCGGCGGGCCCGCTACTTCCCCGAGGCCGGGCGCGGGCCCCACCTCGTGCAGATCGTGGCCTCGGGACCGGACGAACCAGGCCCGCGCCAGTCGCGCCTCGAGGAGACCGGCCACGCGGTGGAAGCGCTCTACTTCGCGGCCATCGCCGGGGCCCGCCGGCGCGTCTGGCTCACCACCCCATACCTGCTGCCGAGCGAATCGATGGCGGCGGCGCTGGAGTGCGCGGCCCTGCGTGGCGTGGACGTGCGGCTGCTGGTGCCGGTCCGCACCGACTCCCGGCTGGTGGATGCCGCCTCCAGGACCTTCCACGGCGGCTTGCTGGCGGCCGGCGCGGCCATCCACCTGTACGGCCCGCCCATGGTCCACGCCAAGACCTGCGTGGTGGACGACGATCTCGCCATCGTCGGCACCGCCAACATCGACAACCGGAGCCTTAGGCTCAACTTCGAGGTGGTGGTGGCCTTCCATGGCGGACCGGTGGTGGAGCAGCTGGCGGCGTTCTTCCTGGCCGACCTCGGGCGGGCCAGGCCGAGCGCCAGGGCGGATCGACGGGAGCGCTTCCCGCGCCGGCTCTTCTCCTCGCTGGCGCGGCTGCTCACCCCGCAACTCTGAGCGCGCCGCTATACTGCCGGGATGCGCCAGGTCCAGGTCCGCGGCTGCCTCCCGGCCATCCTCATGTTGGTCGTGGTCGGGGCGCTGGTGGCGCTGGTGATCTCCGCCAGCCTGGCGGTGGTGCTTCCGGTGGCCGGGGTGCTGCTGGTGCTCGGGCTGGCCCGCTCGCTCTGGTACCGGCTGACGGGGCGGACGCCGCCGCCGCCCTTGCGCGCGGCGAGGTTCGGGACCTTCCGGGTCGATCCAGGCTGGCCGGAGGCGGGACGCCCCGGGGCGGCCGGCGACGACGGACCGGTGGTGGACGCCCTTCCACGGACGACGCGCGCCGGCGAGCCGGGTGGCGACGAGGTCCGCGGCACGGAGCCGGGACGGCTCCCGGCTCCGCCCGGGCCGGACGGCCCGACCCGCTGAGTGCTCCGGCGCCCGCTTCCGGGAGCGGCGGGGGAGAACCCCCGGGGTCACGGGTAAGGAAGGGAAGGGAGCGAGACCGCTCCCGCCACCACCTCCGGAGGCTCCACATGCGTTCCAGCCTTGTCGCCACCACCCTCTTCACCGGCGCCCTGAAGACGGTCTCGTCCGGCAAGGAGCGGCCGCAGGCGAGCGGCCCGGGCGAGGAGGCCTGGATCCAGAACCGCCGCGCCGGGCCGAGGCGGCCGGGCCACCGGCGCCCCGACGGCCTCGAGGAGGCCAACCCGTAGTCGCGCCCGGGCGGGGTTCGGGGAGGCGAGTGTGCTGGCGTCACGCCGCAGCGAGTTGCAGCGCCACCCGCCGGGCCGCGGCGCGGGCATGCCCCACCTGGCCGTTCATGGCCTGGTAGCTCTTGCCCAGCCGCCGCGCCGCGTCGGCGATCCCCTCGCCGACGAGGTCGATCCGGACCAGCGCCTCGACGTGGCCGGGGCAGAGGCGGGCAAGGACGTGGCCGAGATCGCGGACCGCTTCGACCTGGCGCTGGCCGCCGGCGGTCGAGGTGAGGGTCTCGTTGGCCAGCTGGGCGCGCAGCCGGTTCCGGGTCGCGCCGTCACGGAGCTGGGTGAGGGCGCCGTTTCGGACGATGGTGCCGAGCAGGGCCTCGGGCGTGCCCAGCGAGGCGTCGAAGCGGGGCATCCCGGAGGAGAGGAAGGCTACCAGGGCGTCCTGCGCCCGGTCTTCGACGTCGGGGTGCGACCTGGGCCGGCGGAGCACCTTGGCGGCGACCGCGCGGGCGTGGTCGAGCAGGCGCGTCCAGCGCTGGTCATCGGTGGGGTCGGGCACGGCGGTGAGCCGAGGGCTCTCGGTCTGAACGGTTGGCATCGGAATGATCTCCCCGGGGCGACACGGCCCCTTCCAACTGCAAACGCCGCCGCTCCCGGTCCTGGCTACCTCGGGCCTGCCGACCAGGCTCCAAGCGGTCGCCACTCCGGCGGATTCAGCCCGCCGGCCGGCCTGGATCCTCGTCGCGCCCCTGCCATGAAACACCTGTCCGGGGTACCCTCCGGCCCGAGGATGGTGACGGTCGAGACAACCGGTCAGGGACCGAGCACCGAACGACTGGTCGCCGAGGCCTACGACGAGCTGCGCGAGCGGGTCCGCGCCATGAGTCGCGGCGCGCCCCCGACCCTGGCGGGCACCGCGGGGTTGCACACGGCGCTGGAGCGGATCCTTCGCCACCGGACCACCTTCCGCGACGCGCGCCACTTCACCGCCTACTGCCTCTTCCTCATCCGCCGGCTCTGGATCTCCCGCTGGCGGGCCACGGCGCGGCGGCGCCGGCGCGAGGCCGCCTCGCTGCTCCCGGTGCTCACGCTGCTGCACGGCGAGCCGGTGGTGGGGACGCGCGAGGAGGCGCTGGCGGTGCTGGAGCTGCTGGCGTCGCTGCGCGCCGACCCCAACATCTCGCGCCGCCGGCGCATCGCGCGCGCGGTGGAGTGCCACCTGGTGGCCGGCTTCACGCAGGCCGAGACGGCCGACCTGCTCGGCGAGTCGAAGGGGATGGTGCAGCAGCGGATCGCCTTCTTCCTCGCCTGGGCACGGTTGGCGGTGGCCCCCGACCTCGGGCTGGTGGAGCGGGCGGTGGCCGCGGCGGCCGTCGAGCCACGGCTGGGACGGCGCGACGCGATCGGCGAGGCCGCCCGCCGGTACTACCTTCACGGTGAGTCGCGGACGGCCATCGCCGGGGCGCTCGGCTCGACGCCGGCCCGGGTGGAACAGGACCTGCGGCTCTTCGCGGCGTGGGTGGCGGCGCGCGAGGCGAAGCGCGCGGCGGGAGAGGAGACGGGCGCGTGACCAGGCTGGGAGCGGACGTGGTGGTGGAGCTGGTCCTCAAGCAGGACCGGGCCGAGTGGCCGCAGCTGATCGACGAGCTGTGCGGCGACGACCCCTCCCTGGCCGAGCTGGTCCGCGCGCTGCTGGCCCACTACGACCGGCCGGACGGGCCGCTCCCGTCCGGGCCGTATCCGCAGGAGCTGGGGCCCTTCACGCTGGAGCGCGAGCTGGGGGCCGGCGCGCACGGCAAGGTCTACCTGGCGCGGCGCCCGCCGCTCGACGGCTACGTGGCGCTCAAGCTCCTCCGGCCCGGTCCTGGGATGAGCGAGTTCGTCGAGCAGGTGCGGCGCGAGGCCGGGCGGGCGCGGCGCATTCCCAGCGCCCACGTGGTCCCGGTCTTCGACGCCGGGCGGATCGGGAATGGGCCGTTCTACGTGGAGATGGCGGTCTGCGCCGATCCGGACGAGGCGGCGCCCGGCTCGATCCGGATCGGCCGCTCGCTGCTCGAGGCCCAGCCCGGGCTCTCGGCGCAGGAGGCGGCGCGGCTGGTGGAGGACCTGGCGGGCGCGGTCCACGCGGCCCACAGGACCGGCGTGGTCCACGGCGACGTGAAGCCGGAGAACGTGCTGCTCACGCCGGAGAGCCGGCGCGTGATGCTGGCCGACTTCGGCATCGCCACGTCGCTGGCGGCGTCGCACCCGGCCGACACGGCTCCGGCCACGGCGGTCCGGGATCCGGCCGGGGGGGGGCGCGGCCCGGCGGGGCGGGGCGGCGCGGTGACGGCGCGCGCGCTGCCCATCGGCACGGTCGCCTACATGGCACCGGAGCAGTGGCGCGACCGGCTGGCGCCCACGCCGGCCTCGGACCTATACACGCTGGGTGGAACGCTCTACTTCCTCCTCTCCGGGTCGGCCCCGCACGCCGGCCGGATCGGCGACGCCGACCCGCCGCCGCCGCCGCTGCCCGGCGGCGTCCAGCCACGCTTGCGGGAGATCGTGGGACGGGCCCTCGCCCCCCGCCCGGAGGACCGTCCCAGCTCGGCCGGGGCGCTGGCCGAGGAGCTGCGCCGTTACCGGAAGCTCGAGCCGACCTGGCACGAGCGCCGCTCCGTCCTGCGGCGTTCCGGGCTCTTTGTCAGGCGCCACCGGAGCGAGCTGGTCGCGGTCGCCGTGGTGGTGGCGCTGGCGCTGCCGCTGGTGCTGGCCGGCTACCACCTGCTCACCGGCAAGCTCATCGAGCTGACGGCGCGCGAGGCGGCGCTGGGACAGAGGCTGCAGGACATGGAGCACTCGGCCCGGTCGCTGGAGTCGGAGATCGCGCGGCTGGAGGGTGAGGCTGACGCCAAGCAGAAGGAGCTGAAGCGGGTCGAGGCGCGGCTGGCGCAGCTGCCCAAGCTGGAGCAGGCGCTGGGCGCGGCGCGCCAGGAGGCCGAGCACGGACGGGAGGTGGCCACGCGCGCGGAGGGGGAGGCCAAGGCGGCGGCCAGGCGGCTGGCGACGGTGGAGACGCAGCTGGCGGCGGCCCGGGAGACGGCGGCCGAGGCCGATCGGCGCGAGACGGCGGCGCTCCGGGAGGCGGGGCGCGCCGGGGGGGAGCGGGACGAGGCGCGGCGGCGGGTTGGTGACGCCGAGGGGCAGGCCCGGGCGCTGGAGGCGAGGCGGGCCACGCTGGAGAAGGAGCTGCGGGAGAACGCCGCGTCGCTGGGCGCGGCGCGGGCCCTGGCGGACCGCGAGGCGGCGCGCGCGGCGGCCGCGGAGCGGGAACGAGATGCCCTGCGCTCCCGGCTGGGCGGTGGCGCGGGTCCAGCCGGGACCGCGGGCGGGGAGGGGCGCTGATGAGAGGTAGCGGTTGCGCGCGGGGCGCGGGCCGGGTTAACTCCCGCTGCGAGGTCAGAGAACACATGAAAGACATCGTCGCCCACGTCGTCGCCGCCTCCCTGGCCCTGTTCGTGCTCACCGGCGGACCGGCCGGCCAGTCGGCCGCGATGCCGGCCCCGAAGGCCGCGGAGCCGGTCAGGGGCGTGGCCGCCACGCCGGCGGAGCCGGGGAAGGGCGCCGCGGCGGCGAGGGCGGCGCCGGGCAAGCCAGCTGCTCCAGGGCATGCGACGGACCCGGGCAAGGCCGTGGCGCCGGTGAAGGCGGCGGAACCGTCCAGGGCGGCCGATTCCAGGCCTTGCGAGCCGATCAAGCCCTGTGCGATCGACTAGCGCCACCACCCCGTCGATGGCCCGCAAACCCGTGACCCCGCCGCCCACGCCGCGCGCCGCCTTCGCGGTTTCGCTGGCGCTCGCCCTGGCCGGGCTGGTGCTGTCCGTCATGCTGGTTCGCGTCCATCGGGACGCCGCGGCGGGGCTGACCAGCTTCTGCACCATCAGCGAGGAGATCAACTGCGACAAGGTCGCGCTGAGCAGCTGGTCGATGCTGTTCGGCGTGCCGGTGGCGGCCTGGGGCGTCGCCGGCTACGCGTTCGCCGCGGCCCTGTCCGCGTGGGGGCTCTCGACGAGGCGGCTCCACGCGCGCTGGCCGGCGGGGCTGCTGGCGGTGTTCGGTGCCTTCGCGACGGTGGGGTCGGTGGCGCTGGCGCTCGCCTCCAAGCTGGCGATCGGCGCCTGGTGCCTGCTCTGCATGGGGTCCTGGGCGGCCTCGGTCGGGCTGCTCGTCTCCGGGTGGCTGGCGTGCCGTCCGGTCGGCATGTCGGCGTCGGTGCGGGCCGACCTGAAGGCGGCGGGTCGTCAGCCGCGCCGGGCGGCGGTGATCCTGGTCGCGGGGCTGATCGGGCTGCTGGTGCTGGTCGTCGAGGCGAGGCGAGGCGAGGCGGGCCCGAAGCCCCCGGGCGCGTCGCCGGCGGCGACCAGCCCGGCGGCGTTGCCGCGGTTGCCGGCCGCCACGGGGCCGGCGGTGCTCTTCAGCGACTACGAGTGTCCGTTCTGCGCGCTGGCCCACGACGAGCTGCGCGAGATCCTGCGACAGCGGCCGGACATCCAGGTGGTGCGGCGCAACTTCCCGCTCGACCAGGCGTGCAATCCGATCTTGAAGCGACCGATGCACCTGCGGGCGTGCCAGCTGGCCCGGGCCGCGATCTGCGCCGAGGCGCAGGGGCAGTTCGAGGCCATGGACGACGCGCTCTACGCGAGCCAGCGGGCGCCGGTGCCGGTGGAGGAACTGGCGTCACGGCTGAAGCTCGACGTGAGGCGCTTCGAGGCGTGCCTCACGGCGCCGGCGACCCAGGCCCGGCTGGCCGCCGACATCCAGGCGGGGATGGAGGCGAAGCTGCGCTCGACCCCCACCTACGTGGTGGACGGGACGCTGTATGAAGGGAAGCTGCCCCTCGGGCGGTTTCCGCCCCCACCCCCGCCCGGCCGAGAGTAGGACCGACTACTCCCGGTCGGGGCGAGGACGTCGTTCGCCCGATGGCTCCGGAAGCAACCCCTCGTCCAGCAGCTGCAGCGCGATCGCCAGGGCCTTCCGCGCCTTGTCGCGAACCTTCTCGTCGCCCTTGATCTTCAGGTACGCCTTGACGACCCGCTCCTCGTTCTTGGCGTTGGCCGCCTCGAGCTCGGAGATGCGCAGCTTCAGGTCGGCCACCCCCTGATCGACCTCCGACCGGGCTCCGTCCAGCTCACCTCGCGTCACGATCAGCTCGGACTCGAGCCGCTCGACCTCCCGCTCCACCTCCACCAGCCGCGTGGCCGAGGCCTGGGCCGCGGCCAGCTCCACCGACCTGGCGGCGAGCGCCGCCGCCGCTTGCTCGGCGGCACGTCGCTGCGTGGCGGCCTCCTGCTCGGCGCCGCGGCACCGCCCCTCGGCGCTGGCCACCTTGGCGGCCGCCAGCGCCGCCGCCTCGCCCGCCTGCTCGCCCGCCCGCCGGGCCTCTTCGCGCGCCGTCCTGGCATCGGCTTCGGCCTTCTTGGTCTGGGCGGCCAGCGCATCCCCGCGGGCCTTCTGCGAGGCCGCCTGGGCCTCCTTCTCACCCAGGGCCGACTCCAGCACCTCGGCGCGCCTGAGCGCCGCGTCCAGCTTCGCCCTCAGCTCACCTGGATCGGCCTGCCGTGAGTCGAGCGAGTCGAGCGCGTCGAGCGCGTCGAACGCGGTCCGGGCCGGGGGACCCGGAGCGCCGTCCAGCGCTCCTAGCGCCAGGTCGGCCTCGTCCCCCAGGCCCGCCAGGTCGGCGCGAGCGCCGGTTTCATCCTCCGCGGGGAGCGAGGCCGAGGCGGCCTCGAGGTCTTCGGACGTCACCGGACGATCGACGCCCAGGGCCTTCTCCATCGCCTCGCCGGCCGCCCTGGACTCGTCATCGGCCGTGGTCGAGCCAGGGGCCGGGGATCGAGGCGAGGTCGGTGGCGCCGGCGACGCCGCGGGGGACGAAAGGCCGTCGAAGGCGTCGTCGAGCAGCTTCAGGTCTTCGTCGAGCTCGCCGCCATCGGCGGATGGCGCGGCCGGCTCATCCGGGAGGGAGTCGAGATCGAGCGCGGGCAAGTCCTGTCCCGGCTCCCCCGCGAACGGCTCGAGCCCCGATTCCTCCTCGAGGCTCACCACCTCCTCGTCCGCGCCGTCGACGGCCTCCGCGGGCCGGGACGCGGTAGGAGGCGGGTTGGCGGCGCCCCCCCCCGGCACGCCGATCAGCTCCCCCAGCTTCTCCAGCAGCGAGGCCGACAGGTACGGCTTGATGAGGTAGTCCTCGGCGCGGACCCTCAACTTCCTGTGATCCTCGAAGACCTCCTCGGTCGCCTCGGAGCTGGTGAGGATGAGCGGGATGGCCCGGAGGGCGTCGTCCTTCTTGAGCTTGTTGCAGATGGAGTAGCCGGAGAGCCTGGGCAACTCGACGCAGAGCACGATGGCGTCCGGCTTCAGTTCCCTGGCGAGGTCGAGCCCCTCCTTGCCGTCGCCGGTGACGTGCACCTGGTAGCCCATCGCCTCGAGCGCGCCGGACATCTCCCCGGCGAAGGCCGCGTCGTTCTCGATGAGGAGGATGGTCTTCGACATGAGCGTCCCTGCCCGCACTTACGAGAGCCGGAGGAGCGGCGGCAAGCGCGCAGCGCTCCGGAAAGATTGGAGAAAGTGTACGGGCAGCCGCTGGGGGTGTCAAAAAGCTCCACGGCGATTGAGGTGGATCGCGGTGAGGCCGGCGGCATCGCCGCGGCGTCACCAGGTCGGGGGTCGAGGCCGCGACGTCAGGGTCCGGGGGAGGAGGCCTTGACCATCTTGATCAGGTCGTCTTCGTCCGAGTCGGAGACCAGCGAGTAGACGGTGTGGTCCTGGCGCCAGACCACGGTGTTGTAGCCGCGCGAGTTGATGATCCGCGCGTGGTGCGTGCCGATCTCCACGTCTCGACCGCCCGCGTCGAAGCGTCCATCGGGGTCGTCGACGATGAAGAGACCGGCCTGGCGGCCGCGGGGCAGCTCGTACCTGATGTAGGCCGCGGGCAGCTCGCGAAGGTTGGAGATGCGGGCGCCGACCACCCTGGCCTGCTGGTCGGCGAAGTGGGGGGCGTTGGGCTTGAAGTCGAGCTTGCCCGCGAACCACGCCGGGATCTTGTCGGGCGCCACCGAGGCGGTGGTCACCTCGAGCGGCAGGTCGCGGTGGTGCTTGCGGACCGCCTCCTCGACCAGCTGGCCGCCGGGGCCATGACCGGCTACCACCACCAGCACGGCCGCGGCGGTCGCGGCGGCGGTGGCCAGCGGGAAGGGGGCGAGGAGCCTGCGCCAGAACGGGCGGCGCTCGCGCTCCAGGGCGGTCGAGACGCGGCGCCGCAGGGCCTCGGGGGCACGGCCGAACCTCGACGTCGGCCCCATCGCCTCCCGCAGGGCGGCCTTCAAGGCGCGCCGGGCCTTCCCCTGGGTCGCCGCCAGCGCCTCGCAGCGCGCGCAACCAGCGAGGTGGACCTCGGCCTCGGCACGCTCGCGCGGCTCGAACTCGTCGTCGAGGAAGGCATCCACCGAGCGCTCGAACTCGGCGCAGTCCATCATGGCGAGCGTGGTGGTGTGGGTGGTGCTCATGGCGCAGACCCCGTTCGGCTGCGACGGCGGCGGTGTTCGGCCAGGTCCTCGACGCTGGCGTCCTCGCCGGTGAAGAGACCCGACTCGGCGGCGTAGCCCGCCAGCGCCGTCTGGAGCAGCCGGCGGCCACGGAAGAGCCGGCTCATCACCGTGCCCACCGGCACGTCGAGCACGTCGGCGATCTCGCGATAGGAGAACTCCTGCAGGTCGGCGAGTATCACCACCATGCGGAAGTCGAGGGGGAGGGCATCGACCGCCTTGAGCACGTCGTCGGAGAGGACGCGGTCGAAGTACCAACGCTCGGGATCCGCGGCGGCGTCGGCGGCGTCGCGGGACACCAGCTGCCCCTGCACCGCTTGCTGTTCGGGCCCGTCCACCAGCGTCCGCTCCTTGGTGCTCCGGCGGTAGCGGTTGATGAAGGTGTTGGTGAGGATCTTGAACAGCCACGCCTTGATGTTGGTGCCCCGCTCGAAGCGGTCGAAGAAGCGGTAGGCGCGGAGCAGGGAGTCCTGGACCAGGTCCTCGGCGTCTCGCTCGTTGCGGGTGAGCCGGACCGCCGCGCCGTACAGCGCATCGAGGTGGCGAAGCGCCAGCGCCTCGAACTCGTCGCGGGTCAGGTCGTTCTGGCGGTCGTCGAAGATGCCCATTCTTTCTCGTCAACCCGCCGCGGCCAAGGGTGATTCCCATCGACGTGCGGTGATCCCGGCCGTGGCCGGCTCCAGCCGCCGGCGGGGTCGCGGCATGGAAAGTCCAGGGAACATAGCTGGTTCGGCCGCCGCGCGCACGCCGGCCTGGATCGGTCCAGGTGGAGCCCGAGCCCGTCCACCAGGTGGGCCGCCGGGAGCAGCGTGCTATGTCTCGCCCGGCCGATGCCCAACCTCCTCTTCGCCGACGAAAAGGGCGTGGTCTACGACCACCCAGGGTTGTTGGCGGCCGTCCGATCGGGTGACGACATCCTTCGCCCCCCGGAGCGCCCCCGCGCCATCCCCGCGGGCGCCTCGCTGGCCATGCTCCCCGGCCGCCGCCCGGTCGGCATCGACCCGATCACCGGCCAGCCGACCGTGCTCGACGAGGTGAAGGTGGGCCGGCGCCGCTTCGTTCCCCACGCCGTGGGCGCCACGCTCCCACCCGGCTTCACGCGCACCTACCTGCCGGCCGTCGCCAGGCCGACCCTCGCCGTCTCCGGCGCCGCCCCCATCCTCCCGCAGTGGGCCTACACCGCCGCCGCGGCGACGCCCGCCGGCTTCGTGGTCTGGGCGTTCCGCACCGACCGCCGCACCCACTGGAGCCCGGCCCGGCACTCGACGCCCGACCTCGAGGCCACGGTGGCGGCCCGTCTAGCGGCCACCCCGAACCCCGTCTACCGGCAGCTCTCCCGCTGCGCGCTCCAGTGGCGCTGCTTCACCGCCCAGAACACCTTCTACGGCCGCGACGAGGGCGCCATCCCGTCCTCCGCCCGCTGCAACGCCGCCTGCATCGGCTGCCTCAGCGAGCAGGAAGACGGCATGCCACCGGCCTCGCATGAGCGGATCACCCGCCCGCCCACCGCCGAGGAGATGGCCGAGGTGGCCATCCACCACCTCACCACCGCCCGCGGCAGGGTGATGGTCAGCTTCGGCCAGGGCTGCGAGGGCGAGCCGCTGCTCCGCTGGAAGGAGATCGAGCGGGCCATCAGGCTGATCCGCGCCGCCACCGCCCGCGGCTCGATCCACGCCAACACCAACGGCTCGCTCCCGGAGGCGCTCGGCGCGCTCTGCGAGGCCGGCCTCGACTCGGTCCGCATCTCGCTCAACAGCGCCGCGCCGGACCTCTACGCCGCCTATTACCGGCCCACCGGCTACGGGTTAGAGGACGTGGTCCGCTCCGTCGAGACCGCCAGGAAGAAGCACGCCTACGTCGCGCTCAACCTGCTCACCTTCCCTGGCGTGACCGACCGTGAAGGTGAGATCCGGCTGCTGGCCCGCCTGGTCCGGCGCGCCCGGGTGGACCAGGTGCAGACGCGCCCGCTCGCCATCGACCCGGACGTCTACCTCGCGGTGGCGCGTGGGCGCGGCGCGGGTGGGCCGGCGCTAGGGGTGCGACGGCTGGTCGAGGCGCTCCAGGCCGCGCGGCCGGGGCTGGTGGTGGGCAATTTCTCCCGGGCCAAGCCCGAACGACACGTGAGGCACTAGATGGCCGGTGAACCTAGGCTGGAGCTGCAGAAGGACCTGGCGCGACACCTGCGCGCCGGCCACCCGTGGGTCTTCCGCAAGGCGCTCGCCAGGCCGGCCAAGGGGATCCCGGCCGGCACCATCGTCGACGTGGTGGAGGGGAACCGCTTCGTGGCGCGCGGCTACTACGACCCGCTCTCGCCCATCACCGTCCGCGTGCTGACGCGCGAGGAGGGGGAGACGGTGGACGACGCCTTCTGGCGCCGCCGCGTGGCGCGGGCGCTGGCGCTGCGCAAGGAGCTGGTGCGAGGCACGACCGCCTACCGGCTGCTCCACGGCGAATCGGACGGCCTGCCGGGCGTGGTGGCCGATCGCTACGACCGCTTCGCGGTCATCAAGCTCTACTCGGCGGGGCTCACCCCGTGGCGCGCCGCCATCGTCGAGGCGCTCCGCGCCGAGTGCGGCGACCTGGCCGGCGTCTACGGCCGCGACGAGATCCCCCGAGACGACGACGACGAGGGGGGCTCGCCGGAAGGGCGCGTCCTCTGGGGCGCCGAGCCGCCCGAGCAGCTCGCCATCGACGAGTACGGGATGAAGATCCTGGTCGACGTGAGGCGCGGCCAGAAGACCGGCCTCTTCCTCGACCAGCGCGAGAACCGGCGGCTGGTCCGCGAGCTGGCGCGAGGCCGCCCCGAGGCGCTCAACCTCTTCAGCTACACCGGCGGCTTCTCGGTGGCCGCCGCCCTGGGCGGCTCGACGCACGTGGTCTCCAACGACCTCGACGCCGGCGCGCTCCAGCTGGCCCGCGCCACCTTCAAGGCCAACGGGCTCGACCCGGCCGACCACGCCTTCGCCAACGGCGACGCCTTCGACCTGCTCGCCAGCTACAAGCGGCAGGGGCGGCGCTTCGACCTGGTGGTCTGCGATCCGCCCGCCTTCGCCA
Organism: Myxococcales bacterium; assembly: GCA_021806645.1. Lineage (GTDB taxonomy): Bacteria > Myxococcota > Myxococcia > Myxococcales > Anaeromyxobacteraceae > JADKCZ01. The sequence continues at coordinate 181,838 of JAJZQX010000008.1, forward strand.
AGTCACAGAAGGCGGTCGAGGGGGCGCTGGCCGGGTACGCGTCGCTCAACCGGGCCGCGCTGGCCGTGCTCTCGCCCGGCGGCCTGCTGGTCACCTGCTCCTGCAGCGCGCGCGTCTCGGCCGACCAGTTCTTCGAGGCCGTGAAGGAGGCCGCCTTCAAGACGCGGACCGAGCTGGCGCTGGTGGCCGAGACGCGCCAGCCCTACGATCACCCCATCTCGCTCCAGTTCAAGGAGGGGCGCTACCTCAAGGCGATGGTGCTGCGCCGGCTGTCGTAGCCGCCGAGCGCGGCACCAGGAAGGACGCGGCGCCCGGTGCCGGCGGGAGCCAGCGGCGGGCGGCCCGGACCAGCAGCGCGTAGAGCGCCAGCCCGACCGCCAGCAGCGCGGCCGCCTCGCCCGGCCCGACCGGTTCGGCCGGGCCCGCCGCCGCCTCCGACGCCACCAGGAGCCCGAGCATGGCCGCGCCGTTGTTGACGGCGTGGGCCACCATCGACGGCCAGATCGATCCGGTGCGCCAGGCCAGCCAGCCGAAGGCGACCCCGAGCATCAGCACGCCCGGAAACCGGACCGGATCGAGGTGGAAGACGGCGAAGACCAGCGCCGAGAGCGCGACGGCCCGGGCCGGCGAGCGCCGCCCCAGGAACGCCGACTGCAGCCCGCCACGGAACGCCACCTCCTCGCAGAGCGCCGGCAGCAGCGAGATCACCGCCAGCATCACCGTCCGACTCGAGCCGGAGTGCAGCAGGGTCCGGCCGATGTCGAACGTCTCCACCAGCCGCCGCGGGAGAACCGACCCGGTCAGCGTCTGGAGCCCGGACCCGGCCAGGATGCCGGCCATCCCGACCCCCGCCCCGAACGCCAGGGCGAGCGGCGCCGGCGGCGCGGCGAGCCGCAGCAGCCGCCCTGGCTGGTAGCCGGTCCGGTGCGCCCAGCCGAGCGTCGCCAGCAGCAGCCCGAGCTGCGACACCAGCGTCCCGGCCAGCAGCGACACCGCGCCGATGAACGAGAGCGGCAGGATGGCCAGCAGGACCATCACCAGCCCGGTGGCGTGCGGCGCTTCGAGCGGCTTCCCGGCGGGTGGCGAAAGGGGCTCCACGGAAGGCCACATCTTAGCCCGTGGGCGGCCCGGTCCATGTCGGATACGATGCGCCGCATGGATTTCGCGAACCGGACGGTGGTGCTCGGCGTCGGCGGCGGCATCGCCGCCTACAAGGCCTGCGAGGTGGCTCGGCTGGTGGTGAAGGGGCGCGGCAAGGTCCGCGTCGCCATGACGCGCGCCGCCACCCGCTTCGTCGGGCCGCTCACCTTCCAGGCCATCAGCGGCGCGCCGGTGGTGGTCGACCTGCTCGACGAGCAGACCGAGCGGAGCTACGGCCACCTGCAGCTGGCCCGCGAGGCCGACCTGTTCCTGGTGGCCCCGGCCACCGCCGATCTCATCGCGCGGCTGCGGGCCGGGATGGGGGACGACGCCGTCACCACCACCGCGCTGGCCGTCACCTGCCCGATCCTGGTCGCCCCCGCCATGAACACGAGGATGTGGAAGAACCCGGCGGTGCAGGAGAACCTCGCCGCGCTGGTGGCGCGCGGCTGGCACGTGGTCGGCCCCGGCGCCGGCGAGCTGGCCGACGGCGACGTGGGCGAGGGGCGGCTGGCGGATCCCGACGAGATCGCCACCGCGGCGTCGAGGCTGCTCGGCAACCTCGATCTCTCGGGCCGGCGCGTGGTGGTCACCGCCGGCCCGACCCGGGAGCCGATCGACCCGGTCCGCTTCATCTCCAACCCGTCGTCCGGGAAGATGGGCTACGCGCTGGCGGCGGTGGCGGCGCGGCGCGGCGCCGAGGTGGTGCTGGTCTCCGGTCCGACCGCGTTGCCCGATCCATCGGGCGTCAGGACCCTCCGCGTCGAGACCGCCGAGGAGATGGCGCGGGTGGTGGACGACGTCGCCCCCGGCATGGACCTCTTCATCGGCGCGGCGGCCGTCTCCGACTACCGGCCCGCCTCGTCGGCGCCGCACAAGGTGAAGAAGGGGCCGGGCGACGAGACCCTCAAGCTCACCCGCACGCCCGACATCCTGGCCGGTCTCGGCTCGCGCCTCGCCGGCAAGCCCGACGCGCCGGTGCTGGTCGGCTTCGCCGCCGAGACCGAGGAGGTCATCACCCGCGCCCGCGAGAAGCTGAAGGGGAAGCGCTGCGACCTGGTGGTGGCCAACAAGGTCGGCGGGTCCGGCTCCGGTTTCGGGAGCGACACCAACCGCGTGGCGCTGGTCTCGTCCACCGAGCTGGCCGAGATCGAGGGGCCCAAGGAGCGGGTGGCCGAGGCCATCGTGGACTGGATCCTGCCGGTGCTCGACGCCCGGCGCCCGCGCGCCAAGCCGCTGAAGTAGACCGGCGGTCGAGGGCGCTACGCCCCGGCGATCCGCGCCATGCGCAGCGGCAGCACCAGCGTGCCGTGGATGGCCCGCCGGAAGGAGTCGCGCGACTCGCCGACCAGCTGGTGCGCCTCGATGAGCGTGAGCCGCTTCGACCGGACCTGGCTCGCCAGCATGCGCCGCAGCTTCTCCGACATGGCCAGGTTCCGCTCGCCGGTGGCGTCGGCGCGCGCCGCCTCGCAGTGGCGACCGTCGAGCAGCAGGCCGAGGATCGCCTCGACGGCCAGCTCGTTCACCTCCTCGATCAGATCGTCCTCCAGCGGCAGCCGCCGCGAGCGGGCCAGCGCCAGGCGGGAGACGTGCTGGAACCGCTTCACCTTGGCGCTCATCACCAGGTAGCGGAAGAGGTGGCGCGAGACGCCGAACGGCAGCACCGAAGCGTGGTGCAGCGTGCGGCGCAGGAACTTGTCGTGCGAGATGGTGGTTCTGGTGGCCACCCGCCGCGCCAGCTCGGAGAGCGCCGGGTCGAGCCGCTGGTCGAAGCGGAGTTCCCAGTAGGCGTGGCCGGTGCGGGCCTTGTGGAAGGAGGAGAGGTTCTTCCACGGGACGTAGTAGTTGTGGGCGACGGTGTCGGCGGCGAGGTGGGCGAGGAAGCCCCAGGCGAAGGCCTTCTCCTCGCCCGGGCGCGCCTCGTCGAGCACGGCGAAGCCGACCTTCCAGTTGTGGGCGTGGTGGACGAAGCGGGCCAGGTTCTTGCCGACCACGATGTCGGCGGCGAGGGAGCCGTAGAGGAACTCGTTGCCGAAGTCGCCCAGCAGGGTGCGCAACGGGCCGGCCAGCGGCCCGGTGGCGGCCAGCGCCTGCGCCGAGAAGGAGAGGTGGGCCAGCGGCCCCCAGGCCAGCGCGTCGGAGGGCCATGCGAGGATGAACAGCGCCAGGAGGGCGAAGCTGGCCGAGGCGATGGCGCGTGGAGACATCCAGGTGATCCTAGGGGTGGCGCGGGGCGACCGCAACGGGCCACCCGGGGCGGAGGAGAATCGAGCGTGAGCGACGAGCGGAAGGAAGCGGTGCGGCAGGTGGCCGGCGAGCTGGCCCGGCACCTGGCGTGGCTGCGCGACGCGGGGGTGCGCGAGGTGCCCGTGCCCGTGCCGGTGATGCGGCGAGCGCCGGTCCCGGCTCCGGCTCTTTCTCCGGCTCCGGCCCTGGAAGTGCGGCCCTTGCCGGTCGCGGCGCCCCGGCCCCTGGCTCCGATCGTCGAGCAGGGGCCCGCGGCCACCTCCGCGTCCCAGAAGGGGAGCGGCTCACCCGGGCTCCTCGCCATCCGCGCCGACCTCGGCGACTGCCGCCGCTGCAAGCTGGCCGGTGGCCGGACCACGCTGGTCTTCGGCGTCGGCGCGCCGCGTGCCGAGCTGATGTTCGTCGGCGAGGGACCGGGCGCCGACGAGGACCTCCAGGGTGAGCCGTTCGTCGGCAAGGGCGGGCAGTTGCTGACGAAGATGATCGAGGCCATGGGCTACCGGCGCGAGCAGGTCTACATCGCAAACGTGGTCAAGTGCCGGCCGCCCGGCAACCGCGACCCGGAGCCGGACGAGATCGAGGCCTGCGAGCCGTTCCTGAGGCGGCAGATCGAGGCGGTCGGCCCAAAGGTGATCGTCGCGCTCGGAAAGTTCGCCGCCCACACGCTGCTCCGCTCCACCATCCCCATCACCAGGCTGCGCGGCCAGTGGTCCGAGTACCAGGGCGTGAAGCTGATGCCTACCTTCCACCCGGCCTACCTGCTGCGGAGCCCGGCGGAGAAGGTGAAGGCCTGGGAGGACCTGAAGCTGGTGATGGCGGCGCTGGGCCGGCAGGTCGCGCCGGGAGGCGGGCGGCCGGGCTGAGCTTCGGGACCGGGGCAGGTCGTGAAATAGCCGCCCCCAGCCCGCGTAAGGCTCGAGGTCCCTCTGGGGAGAGAGACAGCGGAGGCGCCGGGCCAGGGGATCTCCTGGCCCGGTGTCGCCCGCCCTCCCGTCAGGAGCCCTTCATGCGCCGCCTCGTCCTGGTTGCCGCCGCCACCGCCGCACTCACCGTCATCCCCGCCGCCGCCCAGGCCTGGAGCTGGGGTGGGACGTGGGGTGGGACGCGCGGCGATGGCAAGAAGGTCACGGAGGCCCGCCAGGTCGGCGCCTTCACGGCCGTCCGCGTCGAGGGCTCGATCGACGTCGCCGTGAAGGTCGGCGGCGCGCAGTCGGTCGCCGTCACCATCGACCAGAACCTCCAGCCGCTGGTCACAACGGAGGTGAGCGGTACCACGCTGGTGATCAAGGCCAAGGACGCCAGCTGGCAAGGGAAGGCGATCGTCGAGATCACCGTGCCGGCGCTCCGCGCCCTGGCCATCGAGGGCTCGAGCGACGTCACCGTCGACGGCGGCCAGGGCGACCTGGCGCTGGCCATCCACGGCTCGGGCGACCTGCGCTGGAACGGCGCGGCGTCGAAGCTGGAGGCCTCCATATCCGGCTCCGGCGACATGAAGCTGAGCGGCACCGCCGACCACGCCCGGCTCTCGGTGGCCGGCTCCGGCGATGTGGCGGCGGGCGGCCTGACGGCCAAGGGGGCGGCCGTCTCGGTGGCCGGCTCGGGTGACGTCGAGCTGACCCTCGACGGCGGCCCGCTGAGCGTGAGCGTGGCCGGCTCGGGCAACGTGGTCTGGCACGGCACGGCCTCGGTAGAGCAGGCCGTCGTGAGCGGCTCGGGCGAGATCGTCCGGCGCTGACGCTGCGGGCGGCGTAGCGCCCACTCCCTCTACGCCACCGCGGCACCGGCCATCCGCCCGTTCGCCGACGCGCGCACCGTTCCGGCTTCGGGCCCGACCAGCGGCCCGCCACCGGGGCGGAAGCTCCAGCGGAGCCGGTGGGGCGCCACGCCGGCGACCCGGATGTACCCCGCATGGACGCCGTGGAGGTGGTGAGCGGCGCATAGGCCGGTGAGGTTCTCCCCCACGGTGGGGCCGTCGTGGGAGCGGAAGCAGACGTGGTGGGCGTGCGCCGCGGCTCGGCTGCAGCCCGGGACCTGGCACCAGTCCTGGTCGCGAGCGAGGACCCGCTTCTGGACCGTGTTCCGCTCGGCCAGGAGCGGCTTCCAGGTGGCGATGAAGTGCTCGGCGATGAGTTCCAGCGCCTCGCCGGGGGTGAGGAAGCGCCCCGAAGCCTCCCGCGCCGCCCGGAGCGCCGGTTCGAGGAGTGAGAAGACCCTGACGGGGAGGTGCCACGAGACCTCCCCCCGCGCGCACATCTGCTCCTCCTCCTTGGCCTCGGCCTCACGGGCCAGGGCGATGCAGGTGAGGCTGGAGGCCCGGCCGATCCAGGCGTCGAGCGTCCGCTCGTCGGCATGAGCTGCAATGATGCGGGCCTTCTCGTAGGTGATCCGCCCAGCTCGCATCGCGGTGCGCAGGGCCGGCAGCTCGTGGAGCCGCCGCTCGAGCGCGACGCGCTGCGAGACGGCCCGCTCCGACAGGCCGAGCCGCTCGGTGCAGTAGTGCGAGAAGCTGACGAACTGCATGTCGCGCCAGAGCCCGAGCTGGCGCAGGAGCAGGGCGAGGTGGCCGAGGAGGTCGTCCCAGCGGGCGCGCAGGTCGCGGAGCCGGCGCAGGTCGGCGTCGAGCCGGGTGAGGTCGACGCCCGGTCCGGTCGACGTCAGCTCGCCAGCAAGCTCCACCGCCAGCGCCGCGCCCGCCGCCTCGCCGCCAGGCCCCGGCCGCGGAGCCGGGTCGAAGCTTCGGATGAAGTCCCAGCGCTGAGTCTCCTCCTCCAGCCAGGCCTTGAGCTCCTCGAGCGGCTGGCCGGCGGGGGCGTGGTCGAGCATCCAGCCGGCGTCCCCGGCCTCCTCGGCGACGTCCGGCGGCGGGTGGGCGCCCAGGTACTCCTCGCAGAGGGCCTCCACCCGCCTCCACCTCGGGGTGGCCGCGCCGAGGACCTTGCCGGCCAGCGCCAGCGCCTCCTCGAGCTTCGCGCGCGCCTCCGGCCGGACGGAGAGGCCGAGCCGCTCCCAGGGCTCCTCCTCGGTTTCGTCGTCGCCCACCGCCCGCTGCACCTCGGCCGCGAGCGCCCGCACCGTCTCGGAACTGGCCCTCGCCACCCAGGACGCCTCCTCATCCCCACGGGCGAGCGGGACGATGGTCTCGGCCTTGCGAGGGCTGACCGCGCCGCGCAGGACCGCCTCGCGCAGGAGCGGCCGCTCCGCCAGGTTGCGGGCGAGCCGCGCCAGCTTCTCGGCCGTGCTGCCGGAGAGGCCGAGCCGTTCGCGAGCGTAGTCGCCCAGGCTGGAGAAGCCGAGTCGCAGGAGCCGGTCGCCGACCGTGAGCGACGCGAGGCCGTCGCCCAGGGCCAGGTCGAGCGGACCGCGGCCGCGGGCGACGCGGACCAGGAGCCCGTCGAGCAGCAGGGCCGCCTCATCGCGCAGCACCGACCGAAGCTCATTGGGCCGCACCGGCTCGAGCGTGCCGGCCACGCGCGAGATCGCTTGGAAGTCGGCGTCGGCCGCCGTGATGAGCGTCTGGCTCATGCTCAACGTAACTAGCATCAACGGCGATACCTGAACAGGCGTAACGTAGTACCAACCCAACTGGGACGGCGGGCGGTATCCGCCAGCGCATGCGGGTCGGACCAGGCGCTCCTCGCCAGAGGCCACCCGGCCCGCTCATTGCTCCACAAACGTCTCATGCCCCCGGGGTACGAGCCGGTCGAAACCTGGGAACGCCGCCCTGGCGCGGCGACCGCGCCGCTCGGCGGCTATCGAAGGCGGGAGCCGGAGAAGACGCTTCTCCATCAGGTCGTCCGCGAGCGGCTGGAGCGGTTGTGCAGGTACGCCGTCAGGCCGCCGTTCGCGCTCCACCGGCTGTCGCAGGGGCCGGACGGCCGACTCCCGTACAAGATGAAGCGGCCCCGGAGTGGCTCGCTGTTCCTCTTGCTCACGCCCGACCAACTGCTCGCCCGGATCGCCACCCTGGTGCCGCCGCTGGGAGAGGGAGGGGAGCAGGCGCAGGCGGACCGTGCTGGCCCCGCCGAACACCTGACCCCCGTGCCGCCGCTGTCGAGGGCCCCGCCACCGGTGCCCACCCCCTGGGCAGACTTCACGCTCGCGCCGCCGGCAAAGCCGCCCGTTCCCGACCGGCTCGGCCCGCGCTACCGGGTGCCTTGGGCCGAGCTGCTGCGGAAGGTCTTCTCGCTCGACGTGCTGGCCTGCCCGCGGTGCGGCGGTCGCATGGAGCTGATCGCCTTCATCGCGGAGGCGGGGATCGCGAAGCGCATCCTCGACCACATCGGGCTTCCACCCACCGGGCCGCCCGTGCCAAAGCCACCAGGGCCGGACGAGGCGCCCGACCCGGGCCCCGAGTACGACGGCGCCGACTCCACCCACGACGACTGAAGGCGGCCGGCCCTGGGGCGGCCAACGGAGCGGTCTGCCCTTCGTGCGTTCGAAGCCCGTGGGAGAACACCCTTGCGGAGCGTTCGGGTGGCGTGGCAACCTCGCCCACAGTCAAAAAGTGTCTTGAACCTGTAGACGCCAAGTCACCGTAATTCTTGTTATCGGACAGAAAAGTGGGTTGGATGCCTTACACTCGTTCCCCCACCTTCATCTCACGGAAACGCCCGTGTCCAGGTTCCTGGCTGCCCTCGCTCTACCCGCCCTTCTCGCCGGCTGCGCCGTCCACCGGATCGTCATCACGCCGGACGTCGCGCAGGTCGGCGTCGGCGACGTCCATCCCATCGACCAGAACGTCGGCTACGTCATCTCGCCCGAGGATCGGGTCAAAGTCGTCACCACGCCGGGCGGCAGCGGCGAACTGCTCCTTTACAAGCCGTACGCCGAGCTCGAGCCGGGCCTCCTCAAGGTGCTTTCCAACGTCTTCAAGCGCGCCTACCCGCTCGCGTCGGCCGGCGACCAGAAGACCATCAGGGACAAGGGAATCACAATCGTCTTCGTCCCGGTGGTCCAGACCGACTCGTCGTCGGACAGCTCATTCACCTGGCCACCGACCAAGTTCAGCGTGACGATCGACTGCCGGGCCGTCGACGCGACCGGCAAGGTGCTCTGGGAGAAGCGGGTGGTCGGCGATGGCGAGGCTACTTTCTCCGAGTTCTTCATGGACCATCCTCTGGCGGCCCGGCGCGCCAGCATGAAGGCACTGACCCAACTCCAGGTGGAGCTGATCGCGGCGCCAGCCTTCCGGGCCCCGGTAGGCGCCGCGCCAGCCGGTAACTAAAACCACTCGATCACATCCTTGACGGATGTCGCCACCGGTCGCCGAGCGGCTCCTCCCCGGCCCCTCCGCCCACCACGCCGTGTCGGTGGCGCTCCACGCGCTGCTGCTGGCCCACCTGCTCGGAGCCAGGGGCGCCTCCGCCACGCCCGTCGTCGCCCAAGGCGCCGCGGCGCTGGCACGCGATCCCGGGTCGGTGCGGGCCCTCAACTCGCTGGCGGTGGTCCAGCTGCGGCGTGGCGAGGTGCCGGCGGCGCTGGGCCGGCAGGTCGCGCCGGGAGGCGGGCGGCCGGGCTGAGCTTCGGGACCGGTTCAGGCGGGCGGTTTCACCAGCCGGGCCAGGGCGGCGACGGGGGCCGGCGGCTGCGGCTCGGATTCGGCCACCCCCCAGCCCTGCCGCCCGAGCAACCGGTGCGCCTCGGCGACGACGGCGTCGAGGCCGGCCACCTTGGGGATGACGGAGGCTCCGTACCCCCTGAGGAGCCGCTCGTCCTGGAGCGAGATGTCGTCACCTATGACCAGCACGGGGAGGTCGGGCTCGCCACCCTCGGCGCGGATGAGCCGGACCAGCGCCAGGCCATCCAGCTCGGGCATCTCCAGGTCGGTCACCAGCAGGTCGAGCGTGAGGATCACGTCGGTCAGCGTCCGCAGCGCCGAACGGCCGTCCCGCGCGACCACCACCTCGGCCCCGCGCGCCCGGAGGTCGTGTTCGATGGCGTAACTCGAGACGGGGTCGTCCTCGACGAGGAGGACCCGCGGATGCTGGCGGGAGCTAGGTCCAAACACCATGAACTCCAGTACTCCCCCGACCCCCATGGGGTCATGTCGGTCACATCTTGGCTAGCCCTTGGTCAGGTGACGCCGGCCTCGACCACCGCGAGGGACGCCTGCCGCGCGGGGCGGGATCCGGTCAGGCCGTCCTGACCTGTTGCGGCGCGAGGGCGGACCATGGTCGCCGTGCTTCGCACGGGGCCTTCAACGCCAGGCTTGGCGCGGGACGCCAGCCGCACTAAGGTTCCGGCGCTCTCCACCTCTGCGAGGTTCCCATGCCCGGTCGTGAAGTGGTCATCGTCGGCGCCGCCCGAACCCCCATCGGCAGCTTTCTCGGCTCGCTCGCCTCGGTCAGCGCGCCCCGCCTCGGCGCCATCGCCATCAAGGCGGCGCTGGAGCGAGCCGGCGTCGCGCCGGGCGAGGTCAGCGAGGTGGTGATGGGGAACGTGCTGCAGGCGGGAGTCGGCCAGGCCCCGGCCCGGCAGGCCACCATCTTCGCCGGCCTCCCCGAGAGCACGCCGGCCTGGACGCTCAACAAGGTCTGCGGCTCGGGCCTGAAGGCGGTCATCTCCGCCGCGCAGGCCATCGCGCTCGGCGACGCCGAGGTGGTGGTGGCGGGCGGCATGGAGTCGATGTCCAACGCCCCCTACTACGACCGCTCCGCCCGGACCGGGGTTCGCATGGGGAACACCGAGCTGATCGACGGGATGATCCACGACGGGCTCTGGGACGTCTACGGCCAGTACCACATGGGGATCTGCGGCGAGCACTGCGCAGTCACCCAGAAGATCGATCGGGCCGCGCAGGACGCCTACGCGCTCGAGTCCACCAACCGGGCCATCGCCGCCGCCAGGTCCGGCGCCTTCAAGGCGGAGATCGTCCCGGTCGAGATCGAGGGGAAGAAGGGCGAGAAGACGGTGGTGGCCGACGACGACGGGCCGAAGGGGGCCAGGCCCGAGAAGATCCCGACGCTCAAGCCGGTCTTCAAGAAGGACGGCACGGTGACCGCCGCCAACGCCGCCTCGATCAACGACGGTGCGGCCGCGCTGGTGCTGATGAGCGCGGAGCGGGCGGCCCGGGAGGGGCGCGGCGTGCTCGGCCGGATCACCGGCTGGGGCGGGGCGGCGCGTGCCCCCATCGAGTTCACCATCGCCCCGACCGACGCCATCAAGGCCACGCTCGCCAAGGCCAGGCTCGGCGTGAAGGACGTGGACCTCTGGGAGATCAACGAGGCCTTCGCGGTGGTCTCGGTGGCCAACAACCGGCTGCTCGGGCTCGATCCGGCCATCGTCAACGTCCGCGGCGGCGCCGTCGTGCTCGGCCACCCCATCGGCGCCTCCGGCGCGCGCATACTGGTCACGCTCCTACAGGCCATGAAGGACCTCGGCAAGAAGCGCGGCGTGGCGTCGCTCTGCATAGGCGGCGGCGAGGCGGTCGCGCTGATCGTGGAGCGGTGATCACATGAACAAGCTCGTCGAGTCGGCCGACGCGGCGGTCGCGGACATCCGCGACGGCGCCACCATCATGGTGGGCGGCTTCGGCCTCTGTGGAAACCCGGAGAACCTGATCGCCGCGCTCCACCGGTCCGGCGTTAAGGGGCTCACCCTCATCTCCAACAACTGCGGCACCACCGATCTCGGGCTCGGGCCGCTGCTGCAGGCGCGCCAGATCAGGAAGATCCTCGCCAGCTACGTCGGCGAGAACAAGGAGTTCGAGCGCCAGTTCCTCTCCGGCGAGCTGGAGGTGGAGCTGGTGCCGCAGGGGACGCTGGCCGAGCGGATCCGGGCCGGGGGCGCCGGGATCGGTGGCTTCTACACCCGCACCGGCGTCGGCACGCAGGTGGCCGAGGGCAAGGAGTCGCGCACCATCGACGGCCACGAGTACATCCTGGAGAAGCCGCTCTTCGCCGACTTCGCCCTGGTCCACGCCCACACCGCCGACACCCACGGCAACCTGGTCTTCCGCAAGACCGCCCGAAACTTCAACCCGGTCATGGCCACCGCGGCCCGCGTCACCATCGCCGAGGCGGAGCACGTCGTGGCGCCGGGCCAGCTCGACCCCGACCTGGTCCAGACCCCGGGGATCTACGTGAAGCGGCTCGTCAAGGGGGCCGGCTACCAGAAGTGGATCGAGCGGCGCACCGTCCGGCCCGCGGCCGGGGAGGGGAAGTAGCCATGCCGCTCACCCGTGAACGGATCGCCGCCCGCGTCGCCAGGGAGCTGCGCGACGGCTTCTACGTCAACCTCGGCATCGGCATGCCGACGCTGGTCGCCAACTACGTCCCGCCGGGCGTCGAGGTGGTGCTCCAGTCGGAGAACGGCATCCTCGGCGTCGGCCCTTACCCGGTGGCCGGCACCGAGGACCCCGATCTGATCAACGCCGGCAAGGAGACCGTGACCGTCAACCCCGGCTCGGCCTTCTTCTCCTCGGCCGACTCGTTCGCCATGATCCGCGGCGGCCACATCGACCTCGCCATCCTCGGCGCGCTGGAGGTGAGCGCGCAGGGGGACCTCGCCAACTGGCTGGTGCCGGGCAAGATGGTGAAGGGGATGGGCGGCGGCATGGACCTGGTCGCCGGCGCCAGGCGCGTGGTGGTGATGATGGACCACGCCACCAAGGACGGGAAGCCGAAGATCCTCGACGCCTGCACGCTGCCGCTCACCGGCAAGCGCTGTGTCTCGGCCATCTGCACCGACCGGGCCTGGATCGACGTGACACCGGCGGGGCTCCTGCTGCGCGAGCTGGCGCCCGGCGAGACCGTGGCGTCGGTCCAGGCGCTGACCGGGCCGAAGCTGGCCGTGGCGCCCGACTTGAAGACCATGGTCTGAGGCGGGGCACTCGTGCCGTCAGCGCTCGTCACGCTCACCACCGACTACGGCGCCGGCTCCGGTTACCCTGCCCAGCTGAAGGGCGTGCTCCTCTCGGCCATCCCGGAGCTGCGCATCGTAGACATCTCCCATGGCGTCCCGGCCTACGACCTGGTGGCCGGGGCGCTGCTGCTGGAGGCCTGCCTGCCGGCCTTTCCGCTCGACGCCATCCACCTGGCCGTGGTCGATCCCGGCGTGGGGACCGACCGGCGGGCCATCTGCGTGGTCGATCCGGAGGGACGCCGGTTGGTGGCCCCCGACAACGGCCTGCTCACGCCCTTCCTGGGCGAGGGGGCTCGCGTCTACGACCTGGCCGATCCGGCGCTGGTCCCCCCGCCCCGCTCCGCCACCTTCCACGGCCGCGACCTCTTCGCGCCGGTCACCGTGGCGCTCGCCCTCGGCGTCTCGCCCGAGCGGCTCGGGCCGCTCGCGGTGGACCCGGTCCGGCTCGACTGGCCGGTGGCCGAGCGGAGCGGCGGGCAGATCCGGGGCGTCACCCTCTCGGTAGACTCCTTCGGGAACCTGATCACCTCGATCCGCGAGGCCGACCTGGCCGGGGTCGAGGTCCGGGTCGCCCTCTGCGACGGCCGGCCCGCCCGATGGGTCCGGACCTTCGGCGACGGCCTGCCGGGCGAGCTGCTGGCGCTGATGGGGAGCGGTGGCCGGGTCGAGGTCGCGGTCCGGGAGGGGAGCGCGGCGGCCCACCTGCACCGCTGGCGCGGCGTGGAGGTCCGGCTCCTGCTCGGGGGCTCGGCCACCCTTGGCGCTGCGGGGAGCCCCTGCTAAGGTTTTGGCCGAGATGAAGATCGCGGCCGACAACAAGCGCAAGGCCACCCGCCTCCACCATGAGATCCCGGTGGCCTACCGATCGGTCGGCAGCTTCCTGACCGACTGGGCGACCAACATCAGCCAGGGCGGCCTCTTCATCAACACGCGGAACCCGCTGCCGGTCGGGACCGCCGTCCGCATCCTCATACAGCTCCCGGGCGAACCGCGTGCCGTCGCCATCGAGGGCAAGGTCACGCGCGTCACCGAGTACGACAACCCCCACAACATGGTCCCGGGGATGGGCGTGGAGTTCACGGAGCTGGGCGCCGACCGCCGCGCCGAGCTCGAACGGTTCGTGCAGCGGCTCCGTGGCCAGCTCGAAGCTCCCTGAAACCTCCTTGCGGCTCGAGCTCGACATCGACGCCCTCGCTTCCGGCGGCGAGGGGGTGGGGCGCGCCGGCGGCCGCACCGTCTTCGTGCCCTTCACCGCCCCTGGCGACCGCGTGGTGGCCGAGGTCCCGGAGGCCGGCGCCGTGGTCCACGGGGAGCTGGTGGAGCTGCGCTCGCCGGGCGCCTCGCGCCGCGCCCCGGCCTGCCGCCACTTCGGTCCCGAAGGAGACCGCTGCGGCGGCTGCGAGTGGCAGCACGCCGGCGAGGCGGCGCAGCTCGCCGCCAAGGCCGCGTCGGTGCGGGAGGCGCTGCGCAAGATCGGCCGGCTAGACGCCGACGCCTGCGGCTGGAGGCCGCCGATCCCGTCGCCGCGCCCGCTCCGCTACCGCTCCCGGGCCCGTTTCCACCTCGACCGGCGCTCCGGGCGGCTGGTCTTCTTCGAGCGCCGCTCGCACCGGCCGGTTCCGGTGGCCGACTGCCACCTGCTGACCGAGGGGCTGGAGGGGTTGCGCCGGGTGCTCGGCCCCGCCATCGTGGCGGCGCAGCTCTCGCCGGGCGAGGTGGCGCTGGAGTGGTCCGATCACTCGCAGCGCGGCGCGGCTCACCTGATGCTCGCGAGCGCGCCCGGCAAGGAGCAGCGGAGCCGCGCCGAGGCGCTGCTCGAGAGCGTGCCGTCCCTGGCCGGCCTGGTCCTCTCGGCCCAGGGGACGCCGGCGACGCTGGTCGGTTCCCCGGCGCTTCGACACGAGCGGGTGCCGGGGCGGCCGGCCGCCGGCCTGGCCACCTCCCGGCCCGACATCTTCCAGCAGGCCAACCGGGCCGCCAACGCGCTCCTCGTCGAGGTCGCGCTCGAGCTGCTGCAGCCCGACGGCGAGCGGGTGCTGGAGCTCTTCTGCGGCTCGGGCAACTTCACCGGTCCGCTGGCCGCTCGCGCCGCCTCGGTGGCGGCCGTCGAGGTGCAGGGGCCCGCGCTGGAGCTGGCCCGGGCCGACCTGGCCGGGACCGGCACGCGCTTCTACGCCGGCGACGCGCTCAAGCTGGCGCTGGCGCTGGCCCGGGAACGCCAGGCGGGAGGGGGCCGGTTCACCCGGGCGCTCCTCGATCCACCTCGCGACGGGGCCAAGGGGATCGGCCCGGCGCTCTCCGAGCTCGGCGTCGCGCGCGTGGTCTATGTCTCCTGCGATCCCGCCACCCTGGCGCGCGACCTGCGCGGCTGCATCGAGGCCGGGTTCACGGTGTCGGCCATCCAGCCGCTCGACCTCTTTCCCCAGACGCACCACGTAGAGACGGTCGCCCTCCTGACCCGCTCGACCAACCGGTAGGCCCCGGGCCGGTTCCAGGTGGCCTGCGCCATGAGCAGGCGTCGCGCCCGGCGCGTGGAGCGGCTGGTCCGCGGCCTGCTGGACTTCACGCGGCCGCGCGGAGGGGTCGAGCTCCCGGTGGTGGCTTCACCGTGCGTCCGCTGCGCGGACGAGCGCCACGAGCCGGTCCGCCAGGGGCGGGTGGCTGAAGCGCCACGCGGCGTACCAGCGGTGCGGCCAGGGGTTGGCGAGGTTGTCCTGGGAGAGCCGCTGCAGCGCCGAGGCCAGCGCGCCGACCCGTCCGAAGAGCCGCACCGCGAAGGCGTCGGCCGCCAGCTCCTGCCGGCGCGACAGCGCGGCGGCGAGCGGCGTCACCCAGAAGGCCAGCGAGGCGCCGGTGAGGGAGACCAGCGCCACGGCGGCGTGGAGCGACGGGGCGTCGAAGCCGAAGGCCAGGTAGAGCGGCGCCCAGGTCAGGACGGTGGCCGTCAGCGCCAGCCCGGCGAAGGTCGCCGCCATGGCGAGGGCCAGCCGCTGCGCCTGGTGGCGGAGCCGGAAGTGGCCGATCTCGTGGGCCGTGACCGCCGCCACCTCCTCCAGCGTGAGCCGGGCCAGCAAGGTGTCGTCGAGCATGACTCGCGGACGGAAGAGGCCGACCAGGCAGGCGTTGGCGTGGCCTGAGCGGTGGGAGGCTTCCACCACGTAGATGCCGCCGGTGCGGAAGCCGGCCGCGGCGGTGAGCGCCTCCAGCCGGACCGGGAGCGGGCCGCCGGTGACGGGGCGGGCGTGGGACAGGCGCGACGCCACCAGCGCCGGCCAGAGCCACTGCAGGGTGAGCTGCAGCGTGACGATGGCGGCGAAGAGCCAGAGCCACCAGGCCTCCCCGCCGTGGCGGAGGAAGGCCCAGGTGGCGTAGAGCAGCGGCAGCACCAGCAGCGCGGACATGGCGAGCGAACGGGCGCGGTCGATGACGAAGGTGGCGAGGCGAACCCGGCCGAAGCCGAAGGGTTCCTCGACCGACCGGGCCCGCCACCAGGCGAACGGCAGGTCGAGCAGGACCAGCCCCAGGGAGGTGGCGCCCAGGAAGGCGACGAAGCGGTGCGGCTCCGCGAGCCCGGAGGCGGCCAGTTGCCGGTCGAGCCAGGGGAGGGCGCCGCCGAAGAGGAGCCAGGCGGCGAAGGCGGCGTCGAAGAGGCCGCGGACCAGGGCGTGCCGGCCGGAGGCGACGGCGTGGCGGCGGGCGCGCTCGGCCACCCGGCGCGGCACCAGCCCCTTGAGCGAGGGCGGAACGCCTCGCGCGCGCGAGGCCGTGCCCAGGTTGAGCGCGATCAGGCCGAGTTCGATCGTCTGGGCGAGGACGAAGACTCCGAGGAAGACAGGTCGAACGAAGGCCGCCATCAACAGGGGTTGGGGTCGATCTGCCCCACTTGTGACAAGGGCGTGCAGCCGGTCGCGCCGACTCAAGGTCCGGACGAGGCGCTTTCCCCAGCGGGATCCGGCGGGTGCGATGCCGAGAAGCGCAGCCCGGCCCGCTCCTTGAGGCGCAGCACCCGACGCACGCTCTCGTCGAGCCTCGGTCTCAGCTCGGGGCGCGCCCGGACCAGCTCCACCAGCACCGTCCTGGGATCGGGGAGCCCGGGCCATTCACACGGCGCGGTGGTGAGCAGGATGTCGTTGCCGGCCAGGAAGGCGCGGCGCCAGAGCTCCGCAGCATCGCCGCGGGTCGCCTCGAGCAGTGACGGCACCGCGAGATCGTCGGTGACGGCGAGGAAGCCGGAGAGGTGGGCGCGCGCCACCAGCTCCGGCGAGAGGATGGCCGGCACGTCGCCGTAGGCGGCGAAGGCCACGTTGGCGAGCATGACGCCGGCCAGCACGTCGCTGGCCGAGACGAAGGCGGCCTGGTGGCGGGCGATCTCCTGCGCCGAGCGGGCCACGTGCAGGAGCGCCTTGTCGCTCGAGCCCTGGGCCGCCCCGTAGCCCGGGTAGTGCTTGCCGATGGCGAGGATGCCGGCCGAGCTGAGTCCGCGGGCGAAGGCCCGGGCCAGCCGCGCCACGCGGATCGGGTCGTCGCCGAGGGAACGGCCGGTCTCGGCCATGAAGCCGGACGAGGCCAGGTCGAGCACCGGGCCGAGGCTCATGTTGACGCCGAGCGCGGAGAGGTCGAGCCCGGCCCGCCGGCCCCATGCCTCGGCCTCCCAGCCCCCCTCCTCCCCCATCTCCCTGGCCGTGGGGAAGGCGGCCATGGTTGGCAGCCCCTTGAGCCGGTTCAGTTCGCCACCCTCGAGGTCCACCGCCACCAGCAGCGGGCTCCCGGAGCGGCGCTGCAGCGCCTCGACTCGCGCCCTCAGCGTCGAGGGATCGCGCAGCGCCTTGCCCATGAGGATGACGCCGCCTTGCCGGATCGGCCCATCGCCCGGCGGGGCGAAGGCGATCACCAGCTGCGCCACCTTCTCCTCGAGTGAGAGCTGGGCGAGCGACCGCTCGATCGCCTCCGAGGCGTCGTGGGCCGGCGCGGCGGCGGCGCGGGCGTCCGTGGGCGGTGAGGTGCCGGGCCGGACGGCGGGCCGGGCGGCGCAGCCGAGCCACGCCGTCGTGGTGACGCCCAGGGTGGCGGCCAGCAGGTGGCCGAGGCGGCGGGTGGCGAGGGAGGAGGCGGCGCGGCTCACGCCCTCGAGTGAAGCGCGGCGGCGGCGCCGGGGCAAGCTCCTGGCGCCGATCCGGCCTAGACTGCCGGCGTGGAGTCCCACCTCGTCCAGTTCGCCCGGCTCCTCCGGCGGAACGGCGTCCGGGTCTCGACCTCGGAGGTCGGCGACGCCGTGGCGGCGGCGGCCCTGACCGGCGTGGCCGAGCGCCCGGCGCTGCGAGCCGCCCTGCGCGCCACGCTGGTGAAGCGGGCCGCCGACGTGCCCACCTTCGACGCGCTCTTCGACCTCCACTTCTCGGCGCTGGGGCGCTCCGTCGAGGCGGCCGAGCGATCGCTGCTCGACCGGATCCGTGAGGCCGGGCTGCTCGAGGGCGACGACCTGGAGATGGCGATCCGGCAGCTGGGCCGGGCCGCCGCGGCCATGGGGCCGCTGGGCCAGGCGGCCGTCTCCGGCGACCGGCTCGCCCTCCAGCGGCTGCTGCGCGCGGCGGCCCTCCGGATCGAGCTGCCGCTCCTGCTCGAGGCGAACGGTGGCTTCGCGGCGCGGCGGCTGCTGCAGGCCGCCGGCGGTGACGGGCTGGCGGGCGACCGGGCCGGCGCCGAGGCCGCGCTGCGCGGCAGCGGGCTCGACCCGGCCCGGCTCGACGTCCTGTCCGGCGCGCTGCGCGAGGCCTTCGAGGGCGTGGAGCGGGCGGCACGGGGTTTCGCCGAGGCGGAGCTGACCATGCGGGCGCGGGCCCACCGCGCCGACGCACTGCCGGCGCCGGGAGCGGCGCCGTTCTCGCCGGCCGAGGAGCGGCGCGTCGAGCAGGCCGTGCGGCGGCTGGCGGAGCGGCTCAAGACCCGGCTGGCGAGGCGGGAACGGTCCACGCGGCGTGGCGCGCTGGCGGTGCGCCGGACGCTGCGCCGCAACCTGGCGCTCGACGGGGTGCCGGCGCGGCTCTGCTTCCGCGACCGGAGGCGGGAGCGGACCGACCTGGTCATCCTCTGCGACGTGTCGCAGTCGATGCGCCACGTCTCCAGGCTCATGCTCCTCTTCCTCGGCATCCTGCACGGCCGGTCGCGCAAGGCGCGGACCTTCATCTTCGTCTCCGAGCTGGGGGAGGTGACCGAGCAGCTCCGGCGCGCCGGCGAGCCGGCGCAGGCCGCCGAGCTGGCGGTGTCGTCGCGGGTGATCCCCATGCTCGGCAACTCCGACTACGGGCGGGCGCTCAGGCTCTTCCACCGCCACCACCTCGCCTCGGTGACCCGCCGGACCACCGTCATCGTCATCGGCGACGGCCGGACCAACTACGCGCCGCCGCAGGCCTGGGTGCTCGACGAGGTGCGCCGCCGGGCGCGCCGCCTGCTCTGGATCTGCCCGGAGCCCCGCGAGCGGTGGGAGCACGGTGACGGGGAGATGGCCCGCTACGCGGCCACCTGCACCCGGGTGGCGGTGGTGACCTGCCTGGCCGAGCTGGAGGGCGTGGCCGAGGCGCTGCTCCCCCGGGCCTGACGGCGCCGCCCGCACGGATGGAGCCCTTGGCTTGACGGGCCGGCGCCGGTTCCATACCTTGCCGCCGCCGTGAACGATCTCGTCCAGCTCGGCCCGACCTCCGCCACGCCGGCCCGGGCGCCGTCGCCACCGTCCGCCGCGCCGTCCGCCGCGCGCAAGGTGTTCGTGCACACCTTCGGCTGCCAGATGAACGAGTCCGACTCCGACCGGATGGTCGAGCTGCTGGGGCGCCACGACTACACCCGCGCCGGCAGCGCCGAGGAGGCCGACCTGATCCTGCTCAACACCTGCGCGGTCCGGGACAAGGCGGAGCAGAAGCTGCTCTCGGCGCTGGGGCGCTACCGGGCGGTCAAGTCCCGCCGCGGCACGCTCATCGCCGTGGCCGGCTGCGTGGCCCAGCAGGAGAAGGAGCGGCTGCTCGAGCTGGTGCCCTACGTGGACTTCGTCTTCGGTCCCGACAACCTGGGGCGGCTTCCCGAGCTGCTGGCGCGGGCCACCGGGCGCGAGCGGTTCGCCGCGACCGGCTGGATGGACTCGGAGGAGTACCTCTTCCCGCGCGCCGAGGCCGGGGCCGCGCGGGGGCGGGCCACCGCCTTCGTGACCGCCATGAAGGGGTGCGACAACGTCTGCGCCTTCTGCATCGTGCCGCACACCCGTGGCCGCGAGGTCTCACGTCCCGTCGCCGAGATCCTGGCCGAGTGCGCCTCGCTGGCCGAGGTGGGCGTTCGCGAGGTCACCCTGATCGGGCAGAACGTCAACTCCTACCGCGGCGGCGCCAGCTTCGCCGGGCTGCTGCGCCGGGTGGCGGCCGTCCCCGGCATCGCCCGGGTCCGCTTCACCACCAGCCACCCGCACGATCTCTCCGACGAGCTGCTGGCGGTCTTCCGCGACGAGCCGAAGGTGATGGGCCACTTCCACCTGCCGGTGCAGGCCGGCTCCGACGCGGTGCTGGCCCGCATGCGGCGCGGCTACACCGTGGCCGGGTACCTGGCCCGCCACGACGCGCTGGCGGCGGCACGGCCCGGGATCGCCATCACCACCGACTTCATCGTCGGGTTCCCGGGCGAGACCGAGGAGGACTTCGAGGGATCGCTGGCGCTGCTGCGCCGGGCCCGCTTCGAGAACTCCTTCTCCTTCGTCTTCAGCCCGCGCGCCCACACCGTGGCCGGGCGCCGGCTGGGGAGCGCGGAGGAGTGGGCGGAGGTGCCTCGCGCCGTCGCGACGGCGCGGCTGGAACGGCTGCTGGCGGTGCAGCGGGCCATCACCGCCGAGGGGATGCGCGCCGAGCTGGGGCGCGAGGTGGAGGTCCTGGTGGAGGGGACCGACCAGGACGGAGAGCGGCGCCATGGCAGGACGCCCGAGAACCGGCTGGTCCACGTGGCCGCCACCGAGGCCGAGGCCCCCACCGGCGCGCTGGTCCGGGTGAAGGTGGTGCGCGCGGGCCGCGCCTCGCTCGGCGGCGAGCTGCTCGGCCGCGCCGGCGAGGCGTCATGAGCGGGGCGATCTCGCCCGACGCCTCGCCCACGGTTCCGCCTCCGCGCTGGTGGCAGGCGCTCTACTGGCTGCTGCCGGCCATCGCCTACGCCGGGCTCATCTTCTACGTCTCCAGCCAGCCCAACCCGCTGCCCATCCTGACGACCCGGATGAGCGACAAGCTGCTCCACCTGGTCGAGTACGCCGCCTTCGTTGCGGTGGTCACGTGGGGGCTCTCGCACGTCGGTCTCGGGCTCGGCCGCGCCGCGCGCTGGGCGGCGCTGTTCGGCTCGATCTACGGCGCGACCGACGAGTTCCACCAGCGGTTCGTGCCGCACCGCTCCCCCGAGGTGGCCGACTGGGTCGCCGACACCACCGGCGCCGCCCTCGGTGCGCTGCTGGCGTGGCTCGTCTTGCGACGCTGGATGGCGCGGGCTAGCATCCGCCGTTGAATGGCCGACCTCCTGGCGTTCGGGGGCAAGACCCCACGCATCGATCCCTCGGTGTTCCTCGCCACGGGCTGCGTGGTGGTCGGCGACGTCGAGGTCGGACCCGGTTCCTCGATCTGGTTCGGCGCCGTGGTGCGCGGTGACGTGAACTTCATCCGCATCGGCGCCCGGACCAACATCCAGGACCAGGCGGTGGTCCACGTCACCGGGGGGACCCACCCGACCGTCATCGGGGACGACGTCACCATCGGCCACCAGGCCGTCCTCCATGGCTGCACCGTGAAGGACCGCTGCCTCATCGGCATCGGCGCCATCGTCCTCGACGGCGCGGTGGTGGGCGAGGAGGCGATGGTGGGCGCCGGTGCGCTGGTGCCGCCGGGGATGGTGGTCCCGGCACGGGCGCTGGTGATGGGGGCGCCGGCGCGGGTGAAGCGGACGCTGGGTGACGCCGAGGTGGACGGCCTGCGGGCCTCGGCCGCCCACTACGTGGAGTACGCCAGGCGCTATCGCGCGGAAGCGGGGGCGCCGTGACGGTCATCGAGGCGCTGCAGGGCTGCGCCATCTTCAAGGAGTTCACGGAGACCGGGATCCGCATCTTCGCCGTCATCGCGGTGGAGAAGACCGTGGAGGCCGGCACGCCGCTCTTCGTCGAGGGGATGTCCGGCGAGTCGCTCCTCATCGTCCGGAGCGGGCAGGTCCGGATCACGCAGAAGGACGCCAGTGGGGAGCACGAGCTGGGGGTGCTGGGGCCGGGGGAGCACCTCGGCGCGATGGGGCTGCTGGCCAGGAGCACGCGGCTGGTCTCCGCCGTGGCGGCCACCTCGTGCGAGATCGTCGAGCTGGCCCAGCGCGACTTCGCCCGGCTGCAGCCGCAGAAGCCGCAGGCCTGTCTCAAGCTGGCGCTGGCCATCGCCGCCGAGCTGGCGGGACGGGTCGGGGAGAACCGCGAACAGCTGAAGGAGTTGACCCTTCGCAAGCCCGCCGAGGACTGACGCCAGGGCGCTGGTAAGGCTGGACTCCGGCCGGGTTGGCGGCGAGTATCCCGGCGCGATGTTGCAGCGGCTCGTAGACATGCTCTCCGGCCACGGCCTACAGGCCGGCTACCTCGCCGTCTTCGGCGTGCTGGTCCTCTGTGGTTTCGGCCTGCCCGTTCCCGAGGACATCGTGCTGGTGACGGGTGGCGTGCTGGCCTGGATGGGGAGCGACCTGGAGGAGGCGACCTTCGGCGCCATGGTCCGCGACCCCGGACTGCTGGCCATGTCGGCGGCGGGGCTGGCCGGTATCCTGGTGGGCGACTCGGTCATCTTCTGGGCCGGGCGCCACCTGGGATCGCGGGTGGCGGAGATCCCACCCCTGCGCCGGTTCATCACGCCGGCCCGGCTGGCCGAGGCCGCCAGGCTGATCCGGCGGCGCGGCAACGTGGTGGTGATGATCGCCCGCTTCCTCCCCGGGCTGCGGGCGCCCACCTACTTCACGGTGGGTCACTCGAAGCTGCCATACTGGGAGTTCCTGCTCTTCGACGGGGCGGCGGCGCTGATCTCGGCGCCGTTCTGGGTCTGCCTCGGCTTCTACTTCGGCTCCAACATCGGCGAGGCGGCGCGCCACGCCGCCCGCTTCGGGAACTACATCCTCGCGGCGGCGCTGGTGGTGGCGGCGGGGCTCGGCATCCGCTGGTGGCTCAGGCGGCGCGGCGAGTTGCCGCCGCCGGCCGGGCCGTAGGGCCGGCGGGCCACCTGCCCCCGGGCCTCTCAGCCCCGGTGCCCTCGCGCCGGCGGAGGGGTCCGGGGAGCCGGCGGCGTCACCGTGGCGTGGAGGCCGCCGTGGATGGCGGGGGCGCCGCTCCGGGTGCCGCGGGCCACCTGCCGCTGGGCGCCGCCCGGCCCGGGCCTGGTGGACATGCGGACCGACACCTGCCGCTGCGTGTGCATCTCGCGCGCCGAGACGGTGAGCAGGCACTCGGCGCCCATCTCGAAGGCGACCACGATCTTCACCATGCCGCGCGGCCCCGGCGGCAGGCCGGTGAGCGCGACGGTCCCGAGGTACTCGCACCCGGCCGCCAGCTCGCTCTCGCCCTGGAGCACCACCAGCTCGAACTCGGTCTGGCCGTCACGGGTGGTGGAGAGGCCGTACTGCTTTCGCACCGGCAGCTCGGTGTTGTGGTGGAGGATGGTCTTGACCTGGCCTCCCGGCAGGGCGATCCCGATCGACGTGGACAGCACGTCGATGAGCACCACGCCCTCGGCGCTCTCCAGCGAGTGGGCCAGCAGCGCGGCCCCGAGCGCCACCGCCTCGTCGGGGTGGACGGCTCGCGACGGGGCCTTGCCGAAGAAGGCGGCCACCTTCCTGTGGACCAGCGGCATGCGCGACTGGCCGCCCACCAGGATCACCTCGTCGATGTCGGCGACCGCGAGCCCCCGGGCCAGCAGCACGTCGCGGCAGACGTCGATGGACCGATCCACCAGCGGTCCCACCAGCCGCTCCAGCTCCTCGCGGGTGACGGTGACCTCGAGGCTGACCGGCTTCCCTTCGTGGAGCGCCAGGAAGGGGAGCTGGAGCGGGAACACGGTGCGCTCGGAGAGGGCGCACTTGGCCCGCTCGGCGGCGTCGGCGAGCCGGGAGAGGGCCACCCGGTCGCCGGTGAACCCGGTCCCCACCTGCTTCTCGTAGTGCCGGAGCAGCAGGTCGGTGATGCGGGCGTCGAAGTCCACGCCGCCGAGGAAGTTGTCTCCGCCGGTCGAGACCACCTGGTAGATGGTGTCCTGCAGCTCCAGCACCGAGGCGTCGAAGGTTCCGCCGCCGAGGTCGAAGACCAGCACCCGCTGCTTCAGGTGGCGGCCGTAGGCGTACGCCAGCGCCGCCGCCGTCGGCTCGTTGAGGATCCGCTCCACCTGCAGCCCGGCCAGTCCTGCGGCGTGGCGCACCGCCTGCCGCTGCCGCTCGTTGTAGTAGGCGGGCACGGTGATGACCGCGCGGTTGACCTCCTCGCCGAGGTGGTTCTGCGCCACCTCCTTCACCTCGCGCAGGATCAGCGCCGCCACCTGCTCGACGGTCAGGGTGAGCGGGCCCAGCTTCACCGTGGCCATCCCCTCGGCGTCGGCCACGACCTGGTAGGCGTAGCGGCCGCGCAGCTCCTCGACCACGGCCGAGTCGAAGGGCCGGCCCAGCAGCCGCTTGGCCCCGTGGATGGTGCCGGCGGGGTTGGTGAGCAGCTGGGCGTGCGCCAGGTGGCCGACCACCAGCGTCTGGCGGGAGGTGAGGGCCACGATGGAGGGGATGGTCCGGTGGCCCTCGCGCGACGGGATCACGTAGGGGCGGCCATCGCGCACCACCGCGGCGCAGGAGTTGGTGGTGCCGAGGTCGATGCCGATGACCGCGCGAGAGGGACGGGTGATGGGCTCGGGGACCGCGGGCAGGGGGATCGGGACAGGCGCCACGCCGGCGAGGAGCTGTTCCACGCGGTGAGGACGATCGAGCTCGGCCTGGGTGGGCGTCGTGCCGGCCGTGGCCGGGACGGGGGTGGCGCCCGGGCGCGTCAGCGTGGGCGGCGCCAGGTCGGCGGGCGCGAGGGACGGCTCCGGGGTGGCCACCGGGGGGCGCTGGCCGGGCGGATGCGTGGTCATGCCGCGGGCGGGGGGCGTGGCGGCACCGCCGGCCTCACGAGCCTCGCGCCCGGTGGCGATCGCCTCGACCAGCAACCGGGACGCGGCGTCGAGCTTGGTGAACTGGATCCCCATGCCCGGCAGGCGCGGTGGCGTGGCGCCGGGATCCTCGGCCTCGACCCAGCGCACCAGCCCCTCGCCGCGGATCACCTTCTCGCCGGTGGAGAGCCGCAGCTCGAAGGCGACGGCGGTGCCGACCGGCTTGGGCGCCCGGGTCTGGACGAAGACGCCGCCGCGCGAGAGGTTGGGGGCGAAGCGGAGCCGGAAGTCGTCGATCGTCGCGTAGGCGAGGCGGACCAGGAGCCCGACCGGCCTCCGGTCGCCGCCCTGCCCGTCGCCCGGATCGCCGCTCATGGCGCGCCGATTATCGGGTCGTCATGGCGCGCCCCGCAACCCCGAAAGGCGAGTCGGCTCGCGCCCCTGGGTCGCCTTGACCTGCGCCGGGTGGTGCGATATCCGTCCGCATGCTCAATCGCGACGATCTGAAGTTGGCGCTGACGTTCGACGATGTGCTGCTGCTACCGGCGGAGTCGGACATCCTGCCGAAGTCGGTCGAGACCTCGACCCGCCTGACCCGCAACCTCACCATCAACATCCCCATCGTCTCGGCGGCCATGGACACGGTCACCGAGGCGCGCATGGCCATCGCCATGGCGGCCAGCGGCGGGGTCGGCTTCATCCACAAGAACCTCACGGTCGAGGAGCAGGCGGCCGAGGTCCACAAGGTGAAGAAGTACGAGTCGGCGGTGGTGGGCGATCCCATCACCATCGAGCCGGAGGCCAGGCTCTCCACCGCCGTGGCGCTCATGCGCGAGAACGGCATCAGCGGCATCCCGGTGACCAGGCAGGGCAAGCTGGTCGGCATCCTCACCAACCGCGACCTGCGCTTCGAGAAGAACCTGGAGCAGAAGGTCGAGGCGGTCATGACCAAGAAGCTGGTGACGGCCCGCGAGGGCGTCACCATCGAGGACGCCAAGGTGCTGCTGCACCAGCACCGCATCGAGAAGCTGCTGGTGGTCAACGCCGCCTTCGAGCTGCGTGGCCTCATCACCATCAAGGACATCGAGAAGGTCCAGCAGCACCCCAACGCCGCCAAGGACAAGCTGGGCCGCCTCCTCTGCGGCGCCGCGGTGGGCGTGGGCCAGGACCGCGAGGCCCGCGTCCACGCCCTGCTCAAGGCGGGCGCCGACGTCATCACCATCGACACCGCCCACGGCCACAGCCTGGCGGTCATCGAGGCGGTCCGGGCCACCAAGGCCAACTTCAAGGGGATCGAGCTGGTGGCCGGCAACGTGGCCACCGCCGAGGCGGCCGAGGCGCTCTGCGCCGCCGGCGTGGACGCCGTGAAGGTGGGCATCGGCCCCGGCTCCATCTGCACCACCCGCGTGGTGGCCGGCGTGGGCGTGCCGCAGATCACCGCCGTGGACGAGTGCGTCCGCGCCGCCGAGAAGTACGGCGTGCCGGTCATCTCCGACGGCGGCGTGAAGTACTCGGGCGACCTGGTCAAGGCGCTGGCGGCCGGCGCCTCCAGCGTGATGATCGGCTCGCTGCTGGCCGGCACCGAGGAGGCGCCCGGCGAGGTAATCCTCTACCAGGGGCGCAGCTACAAGTCGTACCGGGGCATGGGCTCGCTGGGTGCCATGAAGAAGGGGTCGAAGGACCGCTACTTCCAGTCCGACGTGAGCGACGCCGACAAGCTGGTGCCGGAGGGGATCGAGGGGCGGGTGCCGTACAAGGGGTCGATCGAGATGACCCTCTACCAGCTGGTGGGCGGCCTGCGCAGCGGCATGGGCTACCTGGGCTGCAAGGCCATCCCCGAGCTGCGCACCAAGCCGCGCTTCGTGCGCATCAGCAGCTCGGGCCTGCGCGAGAGCCACGTCCACGACGTGATCATCACGCAGGAAGCGCCCAACTACCGGGTCGACTAGGCGTGGGCGAGGGCACCGTGGACATCCACGCCGAGAAGATCCTCATCCTCGACTTCGGGTCGCAGTACACGCAGCTGATCGCGCGGCGGCTGCGCGAGCTGGGCGTCTACTGCGAGATCCACCCGTGCACCATGAAGGCCGAGGCGATGAGGGCCTTCGCGCCGCGCGGCGTGGTCCTCTCCGGCGGGCCGGCCTCGGTGACCGCCGAGGGGAGCCCGCGCCCCGATCCGCTGGTCTTCACGCTGGGCGTGCCGGTGCTGGGGATCTGCTACGGCCTGCAGCTCATGGCCCACCTGCTGGGCGGCCGGGTCGGCACCTCCCATCACCGCGAGTTCGGGCCGGCCACCATCCAGGTGAGCGCCACCTCGGCCCTCTTCGCCGGCCTGCCGGGGAAGCTCGACGTCTGGATGAGCCACGGCGACGGCGTCGAGGCCATCCCCTCCGGCTTCGAGCCCATCGCCTCCACCCCGAGCGCCCCCTTCGCCGCCGTGGAGGATCGCCGGCGCCGCTTCTTCGCGGTCCAGTTCCACCCAGAGGTGGTCCACTCGCCGCGGGGGAAGGAGCTGCTCTGGAACTTCGCCCACGGCGTCTGCGGCTGCTCCGGCGCCTGGTCGATGCGCGGCTACGTGGAGGTGGCGGTGGAGCAGATCCGCGCCCAGGTGAAGGACGGCCACGTCATCTGCGCCCTCTCCGGGGGGGTGGACTCGGCGGTGGCGGCGCTGCTGGTCCACCGGGCCATCGGCGACAAGCTCCACTGCGTCTTCGTGGACAACGGGGTGCTGCGCGAGGGCGAGCGGGCCCAGGTGGAGGAGGTCTTCGGCACGATGTTCCACCTGCCGCTGATCACGGTGGACGCCTCCAGGCGCTTCCTCGACCAGCTGGCCGGGGTCACCGACCCCGAGCAGAAGCGCAAGCTCATCGGCCGGGAGTTCATCGCCGTCTTCGAGGAGGAGGTGGAGAAGCTGGCCGCCCACGGGCAGCGCGCCCGCTTCCTGGTGCAGGGCACCCTCTACCCGGACGTCATCGAGTCGGTCTCCTTCAAGGGGCCGTCGGCCACCATCAAGAGCCACCACAACGTCGGCGGCCTGCCCGAGAAGATGAAGCTGGCGCTGGTGGAGCCGCTCCGCGAGCTCTTCAAGGACGAGGTCCGCCGGCTCGGCATCGAGCTGGGGCTGCCACCGCCCATCGTGCAGCGCCAGCCGTTCCCGGGGCCGGGGCTGGCCATCCGCGTGCTCGGCGAGGTGACCGAGGAGCGGCTGGCGGTGGTCCGCAAGGCCGACGTCATCGTGCAGGAGGAGATCCGCAGGGCCGGCCTTTACGAGCAGCTCTGGCAGGCGTTCGCGGTGCTGCTGCCGATCAAGTCGGTGGGCGTGATGGGCGACGAGCGCACCTACGAGGCGACCGCGGTGATCCGCGCCGTCGAGTCGACCGACGGCATGACCGGCGACTGGGCCCGGCTGCCCTACGACCTGCTCGGGCGCATCTCCTCGCGCATCATCAACGAGGTCCGGGGCATCAACCGGGTGGTGTACGACGTCTCGTCCAAGCCCCCGGCCACCATCGAGTGGGAGTAGGTTGCACCCGGCCAGGCCCTGCCTGTTCCGCGCCGGACCGTTTCGGGTCTAGAATCGCGCCCCGGAGGCATCCTCGATGACGCGAAGCTCCCGCCACCTCGCTCCGCTCGCGCTCGTCGCGTTCGTCGCCCTGGCAGGCTGCCAGGACTACAACTTCAGCCCGGTCAACCAGTGCCTGATCCAGCCGGGCACCGAGCGCGTCACCCTCTCCGACAACTCCACCGCCGACATCCTCTTCGTGGTGGACGACTCGGGGTCGATGGGCGGGAAGCAGCAGTCGCTGAGCGACAGCTTCGACCTCTTCGTCAACACCTTGAAGCAGACCAACGTGGACCGGGTGACGGCGCAGCTCGAGCCCATCGACTTCCACATCGCCATCACCACCACCTCGGTCTTCCTCAACCGGCCGGTGGCGGGAGGGGCCACCTGCCAGGCCAGCTGCGATGGCAAGATCGGACAGGTCTGCTGCAACACCACCACCAGGAAGCCGCTCACCGCGCCGCGCACCTGCGCCTCCGACGCCGACTGCACCGTGACCGGCGGCGGGTACACCTGCAAGACCACCAACCTCGGCCTGGCCGGGGAGAAGACCTGCGGAGACGCCAGCGGCAACCCGCTCAAGGACCCGGTCGCCTGCGCGACCCTGGGCCAGGAGTGCGGGGAGCTGCAGGACCGCTACCAGTACACGCACGGGCCGAGGTCGTGCAGCGACCCGGCCAACCCCCTCAAGGAGTGCCGCGACCCGTACCCCATCTGCAGGAGCGGCTGCACGGGCGCACCGGCCAGCGGGAACTACTGCTGCAACGCCTCCGGCGTGGCCGACTCCCTCCAGTGCAACCCGGGCGTCTCGACCGGCGAGTACACGCTCTATCCGCGCGGCGACTTCGTGAAGGCCGCCACGTCCACGAGCGGCCCGCCACCGCGGGTGATCCACTTCGACAAGGATCTCTTCTGCACCCGGACCGATCCCGGCAAGTGCGACTGCACCCACGCCGGCTCGCCCACCATCTGCGATCCGCCCGTGGTGAACACCGCCGAGATCAACAAGCGCATCGACTGGTTCAAGGCCAACGTGCTGGTCGGGACCTGCGGCTCCGGTCAGGAGATGGGGCTGGAGGCGGGGCGGCGGGCGCTCAAGAAGGCGCTCCGGGCCGACGGTCTCTCGCAGCCGGCCGACGTCCTGCCGGCCGAATGGCCTCACCAGAAGTCGAAGCTGGTGGCGGTCTGGGTGGGGGACGAGGACGACTGCTCCACGCCCGAGGACGCCTCGGCGGGTGTCATCATGACGCCGACCGTCTACCCCGACGCCTGCGTGGTGGACGGCTCGCTGCCGGCCGACCAGCAGAAGCGCTACAAGCTGGACGACTTCAACGGCTTCTTCACGGGGCTCGACCGGCCGCTGGCCACCGGCTTCATCGTCTCGGCCATCGCCAACGACTGCGTCGACGCCGCGTGCCAGGCAGGGATCTGCTCGGACCCGACCTGCACCAGCGGCCCCGGTCTCTGCGGCGGACAGGCGGACGGTTTCCGCTTCGTCCAGCTCGCCAAGGACTTCAGTTCGAAGGGGTCGGACGTGGTGGTCGGCTCGATCTGCCACGACAACGCAACCCCTGGCCAGCCCCCCGACTTCTCCTCGATCCTGAAACGTGTCGCCGAGGTGGTGAAGCAGCCGGCCGGCCTGCAGCTCCCCACCCAGCCGGCCGCCGCCGCGCTCACCATCCTGCGCATCGTCGGCACCGACGGCAAGACGCGGAAGACCTGCTCCGCCGCCGCCCCCTCCGGGACCACCGGAGCCGCGCTCGACGTCTACGACTGGTGGTTCACCGACGGTGACGATCTCCACAGCCGGGCCCCGACCGGCGCCAGCCGCTTCATCTACATCAACAAGGTGGACAGCAACGGTGTGGCGATCCACCGCTGCGAGGCCAACCCGGGCGAGACCTACTCGGCCGACTACCTCGGCCTGGTGCCGGCTGGCGGCTGTGACACCGCGCTCGACTGCGAGGTGGCCCTGGGCGTCCGGAAGACCCCCTGGATCTGCCAGAAGGAAACCGGCGCCGTCAGGGGGACCTGCCTCTGCGGGAGCTGACGCGGCGCATCAAACGGCGTTTCCGCCGCCGGAAACAGGTGCAGGCCGGGTAGGAACGGGTCAAAGTGAGCGCCATGAACGCGCTCCCCCTGCTGCTCGCCGCCGTCATGGCCGCGGAATCAGGACAGTCCGCGTCCGCCGCAAATTCTGCCGCAACTCCTGCCCCTGTTCCTGACGCAGTTCCTGCGCCGGCAAGACCCGCCGGCAGCGACCTCGACGCCCTGCTGGCGAGGGCGGACGCGGCGTGGGCGGTTCGCGATCAGCCCGGCAAGCTGGACGAACTGGCCGCCGCCCTCGAGGCCGCCGCCGCGCAGGCGCCCAGCAGCTACCCCGTCCTCTGGCGGCAGGCCCGCCACCTCGGCTGGCTCGCCGAGGAGCCGAAGCTGGCCGACGCAGAGAAGAGCCGGATCGGCAAGCGGGCCTGGGAGGTCGGTGACAGGGCCAGCGCGCTCGAGCCGAACCGGGTCGAGGGGTTCTTCTATGCCATGAGCGGGGTGGGGAACTACTCGCTCGGCATCGGCGTCCTCTCGGCGCTGGCCAAGGGGATCGAGGGGAAGTTCAAGGAGCGGCTGGCGCGCGCCGAGGCCATCGACCCCGGGTTCGAGGGCGGCGCCATCCAGATGAGCTGGGGCCGGCTCTACTACGAGCTTCCCTGGCCGAAGCACGACGCCAGGCTGAGCGAGAAGCACCTTCGGGACGCCATCTCCCGCAACGGCGAGAACGTGCGCGCCCACGTCTACCTGGCCGATCTGCTGCTCGACGAGGGGCGCAAGGAGGAGGCCCGGGCCGCCTACCAGCGCGCCGCCGGCATCGTGGTCGTCCCGGGCAGGGGGGATCCACCGGAGCAGCGCCGCTGGCAGGTGGTGGCAAACCAGGCGCTCGAGAAGCTCTCCAGGAAGTAGCTCACTCCACGACGAGGTCATCCATGTCCGCAGAGACCAATCCGCAGGCCAAGGCCGCCAACCTGGTGGCGCTGTTCGAGGAGACGGCCCAGCGCCGCGGTGACCAGCCCGCGGTCAACCAGAAGAAGAACGGGAAGTGGGAGACGGTCTCCTGGCGCGAGCTGGCCAGGCGGGCCAGGAACGTGGCCGACGGGCTGGCCGCCTCCGGGGTCAAGCCGGGCGATCGGGTCGCCGTCATCGGCGAGACCAACCTCGAGTGGATCCTCGCCGACCTCGGCATCCTCGGCGCCGGCGCCATCACCGTCACCATCTACCAGTCGAACCTGCCGCACGAGTGCCACTACATCCTGGAGAACTCGGGCGCCAGGCTCGTCTTCTGCGACACCGAGGTCCAGGCGGCCAAGCTCCGCGAGGTCAAGGGCAAGCTCCCCGCGCTGCAGGGGATCATCTGCGCGGCCGGCGCCAGGCCGGGCGGCTTCGAGCGGACGCTGGCCCAGCTGGAGGAGGCCGGCGCCGGGTACGGCAAGGCCAACCCGGCCGCCCACGCCGCCCGCGTGGCCGCCATCCCGTCGGGCGCGCCAGCCAGCTTCATCTACACCTCGGGGACCACCGGCAACCCCAAGGGCGTGGTGCTGACCCACGGCAACTGGTCCTACGAGGCGACCACCGTGGCGACGCTCGACCTGGTGCGACCCGACGACATGGTCCTGATGTTCCTGCCCATGGCCCACTCCTTCGCCAAGGTGATCGAGGCGGTCTGGTTCGCCACCGGCTCCGGCTGCGCCTTCGTCGAGTCGATGGAGAAGATCGTCGACAACGCCGGGGAGGTCCGGCCCACGGTGATGCCCTCGGTGCCGCGCATCTTCGAGAAGGCCTACAACGCCGTGGTCAGCAAGGGGCTGGCCACGCCGGGGCTGAAGGGCAAGCTCTTCAAGCTGACCATGGAGGGCTTCGACGAGTGGGCCTCCGGCATGGAGCAGGGGATCGACCGGCCCAACTGGAAGTTCACGCTCGGGCGCAAGCTGGTCTTCCCCAAGCTGGCGGCCGCGCTCAAGGAGCGGTTCGGTGGCCGCATGCGCCACTTCGTCTCCGGCGGCGCGCCGCTGTCGGCCAAGATCAACCACTTCTTCCGCCTGGCCGGGCTGACCATCCTGGAGGGCTACGGCCTGACCGAGTCGAGCGCCGGCACCTTCGTGAACCGCCCGGGCCAGAACAGGATCGGCACGGTGGGGCCTCCGGTCCCCGGCACCGAGGTGAAGATCGCCGAGGACGGCGAGATCCTCATCAAGGGGCCCTGCATCATGAAGGAGTACTACGCCAACCCGGCCGCCACCGCCGAGGCGCTCCACGACGGCTGGCTCGCCACCGGTGACATCGGCCAGGTGGACGCCGACGGTTGCCTGCGCATCACCGACCGGAAGAAGGACATCATCGTCACCGCCGGCGGCAAGAACGTGGCCCCGCAGAACCTCGAGAACGAGCTCAAGACCGACTCGCTCATCTCGCAGGTGATGGTGCACGGCGACAAGCGCAAGTTCATCAGCGCGCTCATCACGCTCAACCCCGAGAACGCGGCCAAGTGGGCCGCCGAGCACGGCGTGCCGGAGGGGACGCCGCTGCACTCGGTCCCCAAGGTGCTGGCCCGGATCCAGGACACGGTGGACGCGCTCAACGCGCGCCTGCCCAGTTACTCGACCATCAAGCGGTTCGTGGTGCTGCCGCGCGACTTCACGCAGGAGTCGGGCGAGCTGACGCCGACGCTCAAGCTGAAGCGCAAGGTGGTCACCAGGAACAACCAGGCGCTGCTCGACTCGCTGTACGAGGAGTAGCGCCGGCCTCCCCGGAGGGCTCCGCGCGGCGCGCCTTGACAGGGCGTGGCCGCGCGCCTATTTGAAGGGGCTGATTCCGGAATCAACGGGTGCCAGGAGGCGATCGATGTCCGAGCCGGCGCAGAGCGTGAAGGAAGTCTTCGAGGTCCAGATCCCGGCCCGGCTCAAGGCCAAGCCCGACCTGATCGGCAAGATCAACGCGGTGTACCAGTTCAACATCGCCGGCGCCGAGGGCGGGAACTGGTCGGTGGACTGCACGCTGCCGGGCGGGGCCGTGGTCTCGGGCACCGCCGCCGCGCCCCGCTGCACCGTCTCCATGGCCGACGCCGACTTCCTCAAGCTGGTCACCGGCAAGCTCAACGCCCAGATGGCCTTCATGACCGGGAAGATCAAGATCCAGGGCGACATGGGGCTGGCCATGAAGCTCCAGCAACTGCTCGGGTGAGCACGTCGCCCCGCCTCCCGGGTCCCCCGGCGGGCTGATTCGCTTGACCGGGCGGGGTCCGGGGGACAGATTCGGGTCTGCCCGATGCGCGCCATCCTCGCCGCCATCCTCGTGCTCCTCCTCACCGCCGCCGTGGCGGTGCCGCACGTCCACACCGCACCGTCCTCGGGGGAATGCGCCGCGTGCGTGGTTCGTGCCGGCGACGTGGCCGAGTCGCAGGTCCCGGACCTCTCGCCGCTCCCGCTCGCCGCCGGCGAGGTGGTGCTGGCGCCGCAGTCCCGGCCGAAGGATGGCGCTCCGCTCGGGGCCATCCCCGGCCAGTCTCCTCCCCGCGCCTGAAGCGGGACGTCTCTCCGGAATACAGTACGCTCCGTGACGTGGCGCGCCTGGCGCGCCGAGGGGAACACCGATGTTCAAGTCCTCGTGGGCGATCCTGCTCGCCGTGCTGCTGGCCGGCCCGCTGGTGGCGGTCGCCGATGATCCCGCTCCGGCTCCGCCAGATGCCGAGCGGCAGGAGCTGGAGGCCCAGATCGCCCGTGAGCTGGGGAGCACCCCTTCAGCTTCGCCGGCCGTCACCACCCAGCCTGTGGCGACGCCTGCCGGCGCCTCAGGCGGCGCCGCGCCGTGGGCCCGGCTGCTGGTGCTCCCGGACATCTCCGCCGTGGGCAGCTTCGCCGCGGTCCAGGACAGCTACGACGTCGGCAGCCTCTCGCCGCGCGAGGGGGCGCAAGGGCCGGCCGGCAAGCCGACCTTCCTCTTCCAGGAGCTGGAGCTGGGGCTGCAGGCGGTCATCGATCCGAATTTCCGCGCCGACGTCTTCATCTCCTTCACGCCCGGCGGCGCATCGGTGGAGGAGGCCTACCTGACGGCGCTGGCGCTCCCCGGCAGCCTGCAGGTGAAGGCCGGCCGGTTCTTCGCGCCGTTCGGCCGGCTCAACCAGCTCCACCCTCACACCTGGGACTTCGCCGACGCGCCGCTGGCCCGCGGGCGGCTGCTGGCGGCCGAGACCTTGAGCGGCCCGGGCGTGGACCTGCTCTGGCTCTCCCCGCTGCCCTGGTTCGCCGAGCTGCAGCTGGCGGCGCAGACCACCGATCCGTACGACGTCGGGGATGGGCGGCTCACCGGCACCGCCAAGCTGCAGCAGTTCTTCTCGCTCTCGGAGGCGCTCACGCTCGGGGTCGGCCTCTCGGCGGCCCGCCGCGACGAGGGGGCGGGGGCGTGGCGGGACCTCGGCGACGCCGACCTCTTCCTCAAGTACCGGCCACTCGGCGGGCGCGCCTACCTGGCGCTGCAGGGCGAGCTCTACACGCGCCGGTTTCGCGGCCACGCCCCGGTCGCCGTCCCGGCCGCGGCGGCGTTCCAGGGCGACGGCACCAATGGGACAGGAGGCTACGCGCAGCTGGTCTGGCGGAAGGACACCTGGTTCAGTTACGGGGTCCGCTACGACCACGCGCCCGCGGCCGGAGAGTCGGCCCCGGGCGCGGAGCAGCGCTGGTCGGTGGTCGGCAACTGGTACCCGAGCGAATTCTCCCGGCTGGCGCTCCAGGTGGCGCGCGACCAGCGCCCCGGCGGCGCGATCGGCTGGGAGTCGATCCTTCACCTCGAGTTCGTGATGGGCGCCCACGGCGCCCACCCGTTCTAGGATGGAACGACCTGTCAAGACCGCTGTCTCGTTGGTTTGTGTCGATGTGTCTCTCGGCTTGGTTGCTCCTCGTGGTTCGTGCTTCGAGGCCATCAGGCAGGGGACGAGCGAGGGAGCCG
>JAJZQX010000017.1 GCA_021806645.1 Myxococcales bacterium
CGGCTCCCTCGCTCGTCCCCTGCCTGATGGCCTCGAAGCACGAACCACGAGGAGCAACCAAGCCGAGAGACACATCGACACAAACCAACGAGACAGCGGTCTTGACAGGTCGTTCCATCCTAGAACAGCCGCGGGTCGTCGAGGTGCCGCTCGCGCTCGGGCCCGGGGGGGAGATCGGCCTTCGCCCAGTGGGCGCAGCCGAAGACGTGCGGGGAGACCCGGAGCCCCGGCGGCCCGAAGGCCCGGCGGCCGGACGTCCACCCGGCGTCGAGCCCGCCCCGGACGGCGAGCGGCCTGGCGCCCTGGCCGTCGATCTCCTCGCCGGCGTCCAGCTCGCCGTGACGACGCTGAGGCACGGCCGGCCGCCTCGGATCGAGGTCGGTCTCGGTCCGGTGGCGATAGACCCGCAGTGTCTGCGCCCGCACCACGTCGAAGTCGTGCTCCCGGTTGAGCGCCGGGCGCGGATTGGTGCCCCATGGCTGCGGGAAGAGGAACTCGTCGGCGTCCACCGCGAAGACCCAGTCGCAGCGGAGCGTCCGGTAGACGGCGTTGAGCCTGGCCACCCTCTGCTCGTCGTCGATGGGCCCGGTGAACCGCACGGAGTCCACGGCGACGTTGGGGTAGCGCGCGCAGATGGCCAGCGTGTCGTCGTCGGTGCGGGAATCGACGCTGACGCTGATCCGGTCGGCGTACCGGTAGTGGTCGAGGAAGAACGGCGCCAGGAAGGCCTGCTGGTGCCAGGCGGTGATGACCTCGACCCTCACGGTGCTCCGTGGGCGTGCAGGCCGAGTCCCAGCACCGGCACCAGCCTGACGCCGGCGGGGTCCTTCAGGTACTCGGCCGAGCCGACCAGGTCGGCGTCGAGCCAGGAGGCGAGCCGCCAGCGCAACCAGGCGGCGGGGCCGCCACCCACGACGATGCCGCCCCCGGCGGCGCCGGCCAGGGCCTTGACCCCCAGCCGCAGCGAGATGGCCCGTCCCCCCATCGCGCGGGACACGGCCAGTCGAGCCGCCGGCTTCCGGGCGACGGTGACCCCGGCCCCGAACTCCCAGGCGCCCAGGTCGAGCGTCACCAGCGCCTCGCCGCCCACCGTCTTCTCGGTGGGAGCGGCCGTGGCCCCCAGCCAGCCGCCCCAGCTCCGCCGGTCGGTGGCCGCGGCCCCGGACGGGGGCAGGCCGCGCGAGGCTCGGAAGGCGTCGCGGAGCTCGTGCCCGACGCGCCGTAGCGCCTCCGCCACCTCGGCGCGCGAGGTCACGGTCTCGGACGAGCGGCCCACCACCGCGGCCCGCTTCACGTCCACCAGCCGGCCCGACACCTGCAGCCGCCCCTCCAGCGAGCCGATCGAGGCCGAGGCCAGGTACTCGACTCCGAGTGAACCAGCGATCTCGGCGAGGCAGCTGGCGTCCTCGGTGCAGCCTGCCATCTGCTTCACCTTCTCCAGGCCGAGCATGGCCGAGAGGTCGCGGGTGGTGGTGGTGCGGAAGACCTGGCGGTCCTCGATGGCGCCACCGAACAGCTCGGTGAGCGCGGAGGCGTCGAGCCCGGTCGCGTCGCGGCCGGTCAGGACCACGTCGAGAACGGCGAGGCGCGCCGGGACGGGCTTCCGGGCCGGGGCGGGCGTGGGGGGCGCGGCGGGCGCCGAGAGCAGCAGCGCGGCGAGGAGGACCGTGATCACGAGTGGCTCCTGGAGCGGCGGGCGGCGAGGCCGAGAAGAGCCATGGCGAGCAGCAGCGCCTCGGGGCCGGCCGGACCCGAGCCGCAGGAGAAGCCGAGCGCCGCGCCCGGCCCGGCCCGCGGCCCGGCCTGGCCCGGCCCGGCGCCGCAGGTCCCGCCCTGGCACGTCCCCGAGGGGCAGCTCGTCGGGCAGCAGAAGCCCTCGACGCAGAGGCCCGAGGCGCACTCGCCGGCGAGCGCGCAGGCGTCGCCCGGCAGCTTCAGGTAGGAGGCCAGCCGCACCTTGATCCGCTGGGCGCGGACGCCCGGAGCCGGGTCGAAGGCGCCGTAGGCGAGCAGCGTCCGCCCCACGCCGTCGCCCGCCGTGGCGCTGGGCGGGCGGGGGCTCGACAGGCCGGGCGTCACCACCCGCGTGGCGGCGGCGCGGACCGTGCCCGCGGCGCTGACCCAGCCGGTGTAGAGGCCGCCCGAATCGGGAGCCCAGCTCACCACGTGGTCGGTCCCGTCGAAGCTGGCCGCCGTCCAGGCGGCGGCGCCGGCGGCGCCGGCGGCGAGCTGGAGCGGGGTCCCGACCGCGGTGCCGTCGGACGCGACCATCTGGCCGTTGACGTCGGTGGCCTGGGTGGTCCAGTTGGCCTCCGGCCAGGCGACCAGGAAGGCCGGCGCTCCGGTGGCGGCGGCGCTCACCACCGGGTTGGGCGTGGGCGGCAGGCCGGCCGCCAGCGTCACCGTTCCCGCCGCCGGGGTTCCGCCCACGATGGTCCGGGCCAGGATGGTGGAGCCGGTCTCCTCGGACCAGGCGGCGAGGCAGCCGTCGCCGCGGCAGGCGAGCTGGCCGTGGAGCCGGTTGCCGGGGCTGGAGGGCGTGGCCACGACGGCGTCGCTCCTGGTCAGGAGGTCGAAGGGCTGGAGCCTGGCGTCTCGCAGCACCTGGCTGGGCGGCATGGCCTGGTCCTCGACGGTGTAGAGGAGGTGGTAGTCGGTCCCGTCGAAGGCGGCCGACTGCGGAAGCTCGTTGCGGGCGGCGTAGCTGGTGACCTGGGTGCTGGCCGGGTTGACGGCGCCGGCGGTGGTGACGCGCGTGGCCCAGATGTCGATGTTGCCGGCCGCGCGGCCGTCGGCCCAGGCCACCAGGAAGCCGCCGCCGCCGCCCACCGCCACCGCGCCGCCCTGGAAGCCGCCCGCGCTGGTGAGGTCCAGCCCGGCCGGGTCGAGCGCCGTGCCGTCGGCCTGGTTCAGCCGCACCGCGTAGACGTCGCTGGAGCCGGTGGCGGCCACGGTCCGCCTGTCCTCCCAGGCCACCAGCCAGACGCCGTCATGGTAGGCGGCGGCCGGGGCGCCTTCGTCGGTGGCGCCGGTGGTGAGGAGCAGGCTCCCGGGGCGCGAGTCGGACGGCGTGATCCGGTTGGCACGCACGTCGGCCGGCCCGCCCGAGGTGTCCTCCCAGACCAGCACCGGAGCGCTGGAGCCGTCGCGCACGGCGCGGACCGCGTTGACGGCGACGCCGGTGGCGGGGAAGACCTGGGTGGTCGCGGCCGGGCCCGGCGCGGGGTCCGTGATCAACGTGAACGGCGTGGCGGGGAAGGTCTTCACGATCGCCGACTGGCCTCCGCCCCATTGCGACTGCAGGAGCACGGCGAACCTGGCCCCATCCCACCAGGCCGAGAGGCCGGTGGCCTCGTTGTCGCTGGAGACGTTGGGCACCGCGATGGACCACGCCGTCGCGTCCGAGCTGGACTTGCTGAACCGCATGGCCAGCACCTGGCCGGGATAGGGTTCGGAGCCGTTCTTGAAGGCGGTGAGGACCAGCACGGTGCCGGCCCCGTCGCTGGCCAGCACCGGCTGGGAGAGGAAGTCGGGCGTGCCCGACTGGACGGTGCCGATGATGTAGTTGCCCGGGACGGTGGTGGCGGTGGGGTCCAGGCCGCCGCTGGTGGTGACGAAGGCGATGCGGATGGCCTGCGCGGTGGTCCCCGAGCTTCCACGCCAGGCCAGGAACCATCCGGAGCCGGTCCAGGTCACCGCCGGCCGATCCCAGCGGGCCGAGTCCGCGGGCGCCGTCGCCTTGGCCACCGGGACCGTCGGCGGGACCACCGTGCCGCCGCCGGCGAAGGTGGTGAAGCGGACCTCCTGCGGGTCGTTCCAGACCACGGCCACGGTGGTGCCGTCGCTGGCGGCGTCGTAGCCCTGGACGTCTCCGTTGGCGTCGGTGGAGAGCTGGATGGGGGTGCCCACCAGCACCCCCGCGGCGGAGACCCGGGCCAGCTTGAGCCGGCGCCGCGTCGAGGAGACGCCCAGTCGATCGAAGCTGGAGTAGACGACGGCGAACTCCTTGACGCCCCCGTTCTCCGCCTGCACCACGATGGGCGCGCCGCAGTCGCTGGTGCTGGAGCCGGGGTCCACGTCGAGGCCGTCGGGGTCGAGGTCGGAAAGCGTGGACCCCGAGACCCGGGCGGCGCGGATCTGCGTCCCGCCGCCGAAGGACTGGACCACCTGGTCCTGCCAGGCCACCAGGCAGGTGCCGGGGCCGGAGGTGAGGCAGGCCGCCGAGGGCCTGACCTGCGCCCCCGAGGCCGGCCCGCCGCCGGGCGGCTGGTCCACGGCCCGCTCCACCGAGATGACCGGGTCGATCACCGCCGGGTAGGCGGCGGCCTCCAGCGCGGCGGCCGGCACGGTGACGTCGATGACACCGTTGGTGAACCGAACGGCGAGCGGCGTCGGCGTGCCGGCGGCGTCCAGCAGGGTGGCGGCGCCGTAGCGGACCATGGACCCGCGGCCGGGAGCGCCGAAGTGGAGGCCGCCCGCGGTGGCGCCCGCGAAGGCCAGCCCGGTGACGCGCACGCTCACCACCAGGTCACCGGTGCCGGCCGGGCGCGCCGCCAGCCGCCAGCGCTGCTCCACGCCATCGGCGCGGTTCTCCAGCCGTTCCTCGACCGCGCCTCGCGCCACCACCACCGTCGAGCCCTCGGCCCGGGCCGCCGCGCG
This sequence comes from Myxococcales bacterium, assembly GCA_021806645.1. Classification (GTDB taxonomy): domain Bacteria; phylum Myxococcota; class Myxococcia; order Myxococcales; family Anaeromyxobacteraceae; genus JADKCZ01. The sequence goes on from JAJZQX010000017.1 coordinate 4,660, forward strand.
GCCGGCCAGGGGGCGTCCCCCGCGCGTGATGGCCGTGGTCTCGAGCCGCAGCTCGGCGCCGCCGGCGTCCAGCGCGGCCAGGCGGGACCGGCCGGTGGCGTCCACCGAGAGCTGGTGGAACTCGCCGCGCGCCCGCAGCCAGTCGCCGTCGCGCCGGACGGCGCGGCGAACCTGCGCGACCACCTCGGAGAGGTCGAGCGCCGGGCCGCGCCCCGGGGGGGTGGTGGCGGACGCGGCCCGCACGGTGGGCGGTGCGGCCGGCGTGGCCTCCGCGCTTCGCTCCGGCGGCGGCTGGCAAGCGGCGGCCACGACGGTGAGCGTGAGGAACAGGCGGCGGCGCATGCGGTGCCTCCCTCGCGCCGGCGCGGAGGCGGCGGCGACCGGTTCATTTCACCACAACTGGACGCCCCCCGTGCGGACTCCGGTGGGGGGGTCGCACGGGGGGCGGGGAGACCAGGGTGCGCCGGGCGCTAGCGGCCCGGGGCCGGCGCCGGGCGCAGCGTCAGCAGGTGCTTGATGACCACCAGCGCTCCGCCCAGCACCAGGAAGCCGTGGAGGAAGACGATCATCATCCAGAAGCGGATGGGCGACTGGGCCACGATGTACGGCTGCCCCTGCACGCGCTCCAGGTAGGTCTGGAGCACGCCGGCCACGGCCATGGCCAGGCTCATCCCCACCACGCCCGAGCTGAGCAGCCAGAAGCCCCAGTGGCCGCCCCGCTCGTCGTACCGCCCCTCGGGGAAGCCCTTGAGGCGCGGGATGGCGAAGTAGAAGAAGGAGAGGTTGAGGAGCACGTAGGCGCCGAAGAAGGCGAGGTGGCCGTGCGAGACCGTCACCTGGCTGCCGTGGGTGTAGTAGTTGATCTGCGGCAGCGTGTGGGCGAAGCCGAAGAGGCCGGCGCCCACGAAGTGGAGCACCGCCATGCCGATCACGTAGACCCAGGTCAGCCTCGGCTGGGGCCGCGAGCTGTGCCTCATCGAGCGCCAGGTGTCGATGAGCATGAAGGCGATGGGGAGCGGCTCGAGCGCCGAGAAGATCCCGCCCACCCAGAGCCAGTACCTGGGCGCGGCGATCCAGTAGTAGTGGTGGCCGGTCCCGGCCAGGCCGGTGAAGAGGAACAGCCCCAGCTCGACGTAGAGCCACTTCTCGACGACCTTCCGCTCCACGCCGGTGAGCTGGATCATCATGAAGGCCATGAGCGCGGCGGTGACCAGCTCCCAGGCCCCCTCCACCCAGAGGTGGATCACCCACCACCAGTAGTACCAGTCGATGGCCAGGTTCTCGTAGAAGGGCATGCCGAACAGGTACATGGCCGCCAGGAAGACCAGCCCGGCCAGCAGCGTCCCCTGCACGGCGGTGAAGCGCCGGGCGCGGAAGATGGTGACGGCCACGTTGGCCAGGAACATCAGCGCCCCGATCACCACCAGGACGTCGAGCGTGGTGGGGATCTCCAGCAGCGGGCGGCCCTGCGTCCAGCCGAAGAAGAAACCGACCAGCGCCGCCACGCCGGTGCCGGTGAGCAGGATGAGCTGGGCGTAGGCCACCCGCGGCCAGGCCAGCTCGCTCTGGGTCTCCTCGGGCACCGTGTAGTAGGTCGCGCCCATGAAGCCGAGCAGCAGCCAGAGCACCAGCAGGTTGGTGTGCATGGCGCGGGCGGTGGAGAAGGGGAAGACGTTCACCACCTCCTGCGGCACCGTGTAGAAGTAGTTGAAGGCGATGTAGAGCCCCATCACCAGCTGCAGGGCGAAGAGCAGCAGGGCCACGACGAAGTAGGGGTAGGCGACGCGCTGGGTCTTGAAGTTCACGGCGTGCTCCGATCGGCCAGGCTGGTGATGAACTCGGCGACGGAGCGGCGCTGCGACTCCGAGAGCGTGCCGAAGGCGGGCATGACCGCGCCCGGGGTCATGGCCTCCGGGTCGGCGAGGTACCTGGTGATCCAGGCGGCGTCGCGGCGGGTGGCGATGTACTCGAAGCGGGGGCCGCGGTGCTCCCCGGCGTCGCCGAGGGCGTGGCAGCTCAGGCAGTTCTCCTGCGCCACCAGGGCCGCTCCGGGCGACATGGCCGCGCCGCCGATGAGCCGCCGGGTGGCGGCCTTCCAGCGGGTCGCCGAGTCCTGCGGCGGCCAGTCGTGGTTGTCGATGTCGCTGACCCAGCGCAGGAAGTCCACCAGCCGGTCGATCTCCTCCGGCTTGACGTGCTGCTGCGGCATCTTCCGGTAGGAGCCGGCCAAGACCTTTTCCGGCGACGCGATGCGCAGCCGGATGGCGTCCTCCCCCAGCCGCTTGTAGGCCCGGGTCAGATCGGGCGCGTAGTAGGCGCCGAAGCCGAGGATGGTGTGGCAGTCGTTGCAGTTGTACTTCTCGAAGGCGCGCTTGCCGGCGACGACGTTGGCGTCCAGCCGGTCGGCGTGGGTCAGCGCCGCGAACGAGCGGTGCGTGTCCCAGGTCATCCCGAGGAACAGCGCCAGCGACGACAAGGTGCCCACCCAGAAGATGAGCTTTGCTGCACGTTGGCTCACGGAGGTTCCCGTTTCTCTCGCGGAAGTGGGATGCGAGGCTCGCCAGACCTCGCAAGCCGCTTGCCAACCGCAAGCGTCCGGAAGGACTGGACCTGCGGGGCTTCCCACCCCGGGCGCCACCGAAGGGTGGGTTCGAGATCAACTCCGTATGGGTGGTCCGGCCGCCACGGGCCGGGAGGACGCGAGGCCGGGAAGACGGGGGCTCGATTGAATAGTGGCGGCGCCTGGGGCATCTATCCGACCATGCGAAACCTCCTCTTCGCCGCCGTCGCCGCGTCGTTCCTCGTCCCCCGGCCGGCCGCCGCCCAGGTCTCGGTCACGCTCCGCCTGGACCTGCCGGTGGTGCTCCCCGCGCTGGTGGTGGTGGAGCCGGGCATCCGGGTCGTCCCGGGAGTCAACGAGGAGGTCTTCCTCGTGGACGGCTTCTACTGGGTCCGGCGCGACGCCCACTGGTACCGGTCACACGATCACCGGAGCGGCTGGGTGGCCGTCGAGTCGCGCGGCGTGCCGCCGCGGCTGGTCAGGATCCCGCCCGGTCACTACCGCAAGTGGCACCCGCGGGAGAAGCACGACCAGGGCGACCACGAGAGGCGCGGCAAGTCGAAGAAGGGGCACGGCAGGGACGACTGAGCCGGCGCCTCGACGAGCCGCGGCCGGGGCGGCGGCTCACCGCGGCCCGTTGGCCCACCAGGCCCGCGCCTCCTCGACGCTGCGCAGGAGCGGGCTGGGTGGCAGGCTGGCGCGGAAGGCGCGGCCGTAACCCTTGGTGAGCAGCCGCCGGTCGAGCACGGCCACCAGCCCGCGGTCGGTGGTGGTCCGGATCAGCCGCCCGAAGCCCTGCCGCAGCGCCAGCGCCGCCGCCGGCACCTGGAGCTCGGAGAAGCCGTCGCGCCCGTCCGCCTCCAGCGCCGCCAGCCGCGCCGCCACCACCGGGTCGTTGGGCGGCGAGAAGGGCAGCCGGTCGATCACCACCAGCGAGAGCGCCTCGCCCGGCACGTCCACCCCCTCCCAGAAGCTGGCGGTGGCGAAGAGCAGCGACGGCTCGGCGCGGAAGGCCTCCAGCAGCCGGTGCTTGGGCCGCTCGCCCTGCAGCAGGCGGGGCCAGGGCAGGCCGGCCGCCGCCGCGTGGAAGGCCTGCATGTTACGGTGGGAGGTGCAGAGGACGAAGGCGCGGCCGCCGGTCACCTCGCAGAGCTCGGCGATCACCCGCGACGCCGCCTCCACGAACCCCGGCTGGTTCGGCTCCGGGATCCCGTCGGGCACCACCAGCGCCGCCTGCCTGGTGAAGTCGAACGGCCCCGGGAAGCGCGCCTCCTCCACCTCCAGCGTCTCGTCGAGCCCCACCTGGCGGCGGAAGAAGTCGAAGCGCCCCTGCGCGCAGAGGGTGGCGCTGGTGAAGATGGTGGTGTCGAGCCGCGAGTAGAGCCGCTCGCGCAGCTCGCCGCCGACGTCGAGCGGCGCCGCCCGCAGGAAGACCCCGCGTCCCCGGGTCTCGCCGAAGTAGACGCGGCTCGGCTCGTCGAGCGCGGTGATCGCCGCCAGCTCCACCCGCACCTCGCCGGCGCGCCTCGCCAGCTGGGCCAGCGGCACGGCGTCGGAGTCGGCCAGGGTGTCGCGGAGCTGGTCGAGCGCGGCGTCGAGCCGGTGGCGGGCCTCGGCCGCGGTGTCGAGCGTGGCCGCCGAGAGCGGCGCCCGGGCCGGCTCCTCGTCGGCGCGCGCGGCCTGCCGGAGCGGCCGCCCGCCGCCCCGGCCACCGGCCCGCCCGCCTCCCGCCGCCGCCCGCAGGGCGCCGCCCACCGCCTCGAAGTAGCGTTCCCCGGCCCGCCGCAGCTCGCCGGTCAGCTCCTTCATCATGGCGGCCAGGTCCGGCCGGTCGCTGACGGCGCGGGCGGCGTCCCGGGCCAGCTCCTCGACGCGCCACGACGAGACCTCCAGCCCGAAGTACTCGGTGGCCACCTCCTCGAGCGCGTGGGCCTCGTCGAAGATCACCACGTCGTGGCCGGGGAGCACCTCGGCGCCGGCCGCGCCGGTCCGCATGCCGAGGTCGGCCAGGTAGAGGTGGTGGTTCACCAGGATCAGCTGCGCCTCGGCCGCCCGGGCCCGGGCCCTGGTGACGAAGCACTCCTCGTAGAGGTCGCACTCCCGCCCCAGGCAGGTGTCGCTGGTGGCCGAGAGGTCCTTCCAGGAGGAGAGCTGGTCGGGCAGGTCGAGCTCGGCCCGGTCGCCGGTCTCGGTCGAGTCGGCCCAGGCCCGGAGCGCCGGCCAGTGGGCCGCCTCCTCGCGCACCGCGAAGGTGGGGGCCCGGTCGAAGCGGACCAGCCGCTCCAGGCAGAGGTAGTTGGAGCGCCCCTTCAAGTAGGCCGCCTCGACGCGCAGCCCGCACCGGTCCCGCAGCAGCGGCAGGTCCTTCCACCAGATCTGCTCCTGGAGCGCCTTGGTGGCGGTGGAGATCACCACCCGCCGCCCGGAGAGCGCCGCCGGCACCAGGTAGGCCAGGGTCTTGCCGGTGCCGGTGCCGGCCTCGACCACCAGGTGGTGCCGCCCGGCGAGGGCGCGCTCCACCGCGCGCGCCATCTCGAGCTGGTCGCCCCGGTGCTCGTAGGCCGGGAGGGCGCGGTCGAGGGCGCCGCCGGGACCGAGCAAGTCGTCGGCGCCCGGTGGATGCCCGCTCACGGTCCGCCGGCCCCCGGCGCGCGGGCGTCCAATTCGGCGCGGGTCAGCTCGCGCACGCCGTCGCCGTCGGAGGTGAGGAAGAAGAGCTCCTTCTCCGGGGTGCGACGCGCGGAGAAGCTGATGTCGCCGGTGGCTCCCTTGAAGCCCTTCACGGCGGCCAGCCCCTCGCGCAGCGCCTCGCGCGTCAGCACCCGCCCCTGCTCGATCACCTGCCGCGCCATCTTCACGGCGTCATGGGCGCTGGCCTCGAGGATGGTCGGGTCGGTCCCGAACTTCTTCCGGTAGGCCTCGGTGAACTTCCGCGTCTCGGGCCGCGTCGAGCCGGCGTAGAAGCCGTCCACGTAGACGGCGCAGCGGACGTGGCGCCCGGCCCCGCCCGGCCCGTCCTCGAAGAGCGAGGGATCCCCGCCCCAGCCGTTGCCACCGAGCAGCTGCACCACGTGCGGCTCCCTCCTCGGCCCGTGCCTGTCGCCGTTCCGCTTCTCGTTCCGCTCCTTGTTCCGCTCGATCCGCTCCAGCTCCCGGGGATGGCAGGTGGCGGTGAGCACGTCCTCCACCGCCAGCGCCGGCGCGATCAGCTTCACGTTGCGGGCGAAGTCGGCCACCAGCACGGCGTCGAAGTCGGTGACCGGCTCCAGGTCGTCCCGCGCCTTCTCCAGGGCCTTGCGCCGCCGGAACGGGTCGGCCTCGCGCGCCGCGATCTCCTTGGAGCGCTCCACGAACTCCGGCCGCTCCTTGACGAAGAGCTTCCCGATCATCGACTTCACCAGCGGCGTGAAGGTGGTCTGGTCGATGGGGTAGGTCTCGGCGGCCCGCACCTCGCCGCCCCGGGCCTCGACCTCGTCCCAGAAGGCGTCGGCCAGCTCGGTCCCGTAGGGCACCTGCGGGTACATGATGGCGAACCGCCTCAGGCCTCGCTTGCCCATGAAGACGTCGGCCAGCGCCTTGGCCTGGGCGCCGGCGGTGAGCATGTTCTGGAAGACGTGCGGTCCGGCGTCGGTGACGTTCTCCTGCCTGGAGAGCGAGATGAAGGGGAGCTGCAGCTCCTCGGCGGTGGCGGCCGCCCGCTCCGCCTCGCCGCTGCTCACCCCCCCCACGACGAGGATGGCCTGCTCGTCGAGCGCCAGCTGCTCGATGGCCGCCGCGGCGCCGTCCGGCTCACCACGGGTGTCGCGCACCACCACCGTGAAGCCCGAGCCCTCCGGGAGGGCGAGCGCGATACCCTGCAGGATGACCTCGCCCCAGCGCTTGAACTGGCCGCTGAGCGGCACCGCCACGCCGATCACGTTCGGCTTCACCGCACCCAGCCGCCCGATCCGGTCCAGCACGGCGCGGGCGTCGGCCGCCCACTGCGAATCGGGCCAGGCGGCCACCAACTCCCTCGCCTCCCGCTCGGCTCCCGCGTAGTCGCGCAGGTGGAGCTGGATGCGGGTCAGCTTCATGGCCACCGCGGCCAGCGCCGGCGAGCCGGCCGGCAGGGTCTCGCGCAGCGTGCGCAGCTCCTCCTGCGTGAACCGGGCGTCGATGGCGTCGGTGGCCCGGGTCAGCGCCTCGGTCCGCCCGGTGCCGGTGGCCTGCGCCGCCACGGTGCTCCACCAGCGGACCGCGTCCGCCCAGAGCCCCGCCGCCTCCGCTCCCGCGGCGGCGGCGCGCGCCGCCGCCGGCCGATCGGTCGGGGGCAGCCGCGGGTAGATCGAGGTGAGGGTCGCCAGCCCGTCGCGGAACCGCCCCTGGCCGAGATCGAGCAGCGCCAGGTCGTACTTGGCCTGCGTGGCGCCGGGGTAGAGCGGGTAGTCCACCAGCAGCCGCCCGAGCGCCGACGCCGCGCGCGGCAGGTCGCCGGCGCCCCACCAGACCCGGGCCGCCTCGTGGAGCAGCTCGGCCGAGGTGGGGAGGCCCGGGTACCGGGCGGCCAGCGCCTCCAGCCGGGCCGCCCGCTCGGCCGGGGGCCGCCGGGCGGCGGCGGCTCGCTCGGCGGCCAGCTCGTCCCGGACCAGCAGCTCGGCCTGGTCCACCGGCAGCTCCTGTCCGCGCACCAGCACGCGCTGGGGAGCGCACGCGGCCAGCGCCAGCGGCACCAGCAGGAGGGCGAGTCGGAGGTTGGGGGCGCGCATCGCCCGAGGTTCTAGCGCTTTTTCTTCGCGTCCCGCCACAGTTCCGCCGCCTTCTCCCAGAATGTGTGGCCGCGCGGATGGGTCTCCTGGCCGGACAGCTCGGCGAACTTCTCGAGCAGCTCGCGCTGCGCGCCGGTCAGGTGGGTCGGCGTCTCGACGAAGACCACGACGTGCTGGTCGCCGCGGCCACCCCCGTTGAGCCCCGGAACCCCCTTGCCCTTCACCCTGAGCGTGGCGCCGGCCTGCGTGCCGGCCGGGATCTTCAGCTTGTGCGGGCCGTCCAGGGTCGGCACCTCGATGGTGGCCCCCAGCGCCGCCTGCGCGAAGGAGACCGGCACCTCGCAGACGATCTCTGTCCCCTCGCGCCGGAAGAGCTGGTGCTCCTTGACCTGGATGACCACGTAGAGGTCGCCGGCCTGGCCGCCTGGCGCCGGCGGCGGGCCGCCGTCGCCGCTCGAGCGGACGCGGGTGCCGGTGTCCACCCCGGGGGGGATGGCCACCTCGACGTCCACCTCGTCGCGGATGGCGCCGGCGCCGGCGCAGGCCGGGCACTTCTCGACGATGACCCGGCCGGCCCCATGGCAGTGGTGGCAGGTGCGGGCCATGGCGAAGAAGCCCTGCGTGAGCCGGACCTCGCCGGTGCCGCCACAGGTGGGGCAGGTCCTGGGAGAGGTCCCCGCCCTGGCGCCGCTGCCGTGGCACGGCTCGCACGGCTTCGGGCGCGGGATGCGCAGCCTCCTGGTCACGCCGAAGGCCGCCTCCTCCAGCGTGAGCTCGAGGTGGTAGCGGTAGTCCTCGCCGCGGGCCCGCTGCCGCGTCCGCCGCCCGCCGCCCCCGCCGAACACCTCGCCGAAGATGTCACCGAAGATGTCGTTGATCGAGGCGGCGCCCATGCCGAAGCCGAAGGGATCGCTCCCCGCCGCGGCGCCGCCGGCGTGGCCGAACCGGTCGTAGCGGGCCCGCTTCTCGTCGTCGGAGAGGACGGCGTAGGCCTCGGAGAGCTCCTTGAACCGCTCCTCGGAAGCCGTGTCACCCTGGTTCTTGTCGGGGTGATACTGGTGGGCCAGCTTGCGGTAGGCGCTCTTGAGCGCGGCCCCGTCGGCGTCGCGGGGGACGCCCAGCACCTCGTAGTAGTCGCGCTTCTCCAATTGTGATCAGCCCTTCAAGTCGTGGGGGTCCGGGTGCGCCCGGCCGTAACGTAACGCCGGACCTGGCGCTGGCAAGCGGCCTGGCCGCCGCTCAGGTGCTGGTGCCCTGCTGGGCGTAGATGGCGTCGGCGATCCGGTAGGCGCTTCCCTCGAGGCGGGTCAGCGCCTCCTTGATGGCCGTCGGGTCGCCCGACGCCAGCACCGCCTGCAAGGCGCCGAGGTCGGCGCGGATCTCGTCGAGGTCTTCCTTCTTGAGCGCGCTGGAGTACTCCTCGAGGCTCTTCTCGGTGGTGTAGATGAGCCCCTCGGCGTTGTTGCGCAGGTCCGCCACGTCCCTCTTCTTCTTGTCCTCGGTCTTGTTCGACTCGGCCTCCCGGACCATCCGCTGGATCTCCTCCTCGGAGAGGCCCGACGAGGCGGTGATGCGGATCTGCTGCGCCTTGCCGGTGCCGAGATCCTTGGCGCCGACGTGCACGATGCCGTTGGCGTCGATGTCGAAGGTGACCTCGATCTGCGGCACGCCGCGCGGCGCCGGCGGGATGCCCACCAGCTCGAAGCGCCCCAGCGTCTTGTTGTCGGCGGCCATCTCGCGCTCGCCCTGCAGCACGTGGACCGACACCAGCGGCTGGTTGTCCACCGCGGTGGAGAAGACCTGCGACTTCTTGCAGGGCACGGTGGTGTTCTTGTCGATGATGCGGGTGTAGACGCCGCCGGCCGTCTCCACGCCCAGGGAGAGCGGCGTGACGTCGAGCAGCAGGACGTCCTTCACCTCGCCCTTGAGCACGGCCCCCTGGATGGCGGCGCCCACCGCCACCACCTCGTCGGGGTTGACGCCCTTGTGCGGCTCCTTGCCGAAGAACCGCTTCACCACCTCCTGCACCTTGGGCATGCGGGTCATGCCGCCCACCAGGATGATGGTGTCGAGCTGGGCGGCGGTGATGCCGGCGTCCTTGAGCGCGATCTTGCAGGGCTCGATGGTCTTCTCGACCAGGTCGCCGACCAGCTCCTCCAGCGTGGCCCGGTCGATCGACTCGGCCAGGTGCTTGGGGCCGCTGGCGTCGGCGGTGATGAAGGGCAGGTTCACCTCGGTCTCGCCGGCGCTGGAGAGCTCGTGCTTGGCCCGCTCGGCCGCCTCCTTGAGCCGCTGCAGCGCCATCCGGTCCTTCTTCAGGTCCATGCCGGTCTGCTCGGCGAACTTCCTGGCCAGCCAGTCGATGATCCGCTGGTCGAAGTCCTCGCCGCCCAGGAAGGTGTCGCCGTTGGTGGCCTTGACCTCGAAGACGCCCTGGTTCAGCTCCAAGATGGTGATGTCGAAGGTGCCGCCGCCAAGGTCGTAGACCGCGACGCGCTCGCTCTTGCCGGCCTTCTGCTTGTCGATGCCGTAGGCCAGCGCCGCCGCCGTCGGCTCGTTGATGATGCGCAGCACGTTGAGGCCGGCGATGCGGCCGGCGTCCTTGGTGGCCTGGCGCTGGGCGTCGTTGAAGTAGGCCGGGCAGGTGACGATGGCCTCGGTCACCGGCTCGCCGAGGTAGTCCTCGGCGGTCTGCTTCATCTTGCCGAGGATCATGGCCGAGACCTCGGCGGGAGAGAGCTTCTTGCCCTCGACCTCCACCCAGGCGTCGCCGTTGTCGGCGCCGACGATGCGGTAGGCCACCAGCCCCACCGAGCGCTTCACCTCCAGCTCGTCGAGCTTGCGGCCGATGAGCCGCTTGACCACGTAGACCGTGGACTCAGGGTTGGTGATGGCCTGCCGCTTGGCGATCTGCCCGACCAGCCGCTCGCCCCCCTCGGTGAAGGCGACCATGGAGGGCGTGGTGCGGGAGCCCTCGCTGTTGGGGATGACCACCGCCTCGCCGCCTTCCATGACGGCCACGCAGCTGTTGGTGGTGCCCAGATCGATCCCGATGACCTTGCTCATGTGTCGTCCACCCCGCCCTCGGCCCCGGGCGGCGCCACCGCCACGCCGACCATGGCCGGGCGGATGAGCCGCTCGTGCAGCGTGAAGCCGCGGGCGTGCTCGAGCACCACCGTGCCCGGCGCCACCTCGGCGGAGGGCACCTGCATGAGCGCCTCGTGCCGGGCCGGATCGAAGGTGGTCCCCATGGCGCTGAAGCTCTGCACGCCGTAACGGGAGAGCGCCTGCTCGAAGGACGATCTCACCAGCTTCACGCCGGCCACCAGCGGATCGTCCGCGGCGGCCGCGGCCAGGGCGCGATCCAGGTTGTCGATCACCGGGAGGAGGTCCTTGACCAGCTTCTCGACCCCGAACTTCTGGACCTCGTCGCGCTCCCGCTGCGCCCGCTTCCGGTAGTTCTCGAGGTCGGCCACCGAGCGCACCCAGCGGTCATGGGCCTCCTCCAGCTTCTTCTGCGTCTCCCGGCCGATCGACTGGGAGAGCTCGAGCTGGGCCTTCAGCGACTGGACCTCGCCTCCCGGCTCGGCCCCGGGATCGGCCGGCACCCCGGCCTCCACCTCGCCCGGCGCCTCGCCCTCGCCGCCGGGATGGCCGGTGACCCGCTCGACAGATCGCAGGGCCTCCTCCACGGCGTCGGTGGGGATGTCGGCCTTGAAACTGCCCTTGCGGTGTCGATCGGCCATTTCCCAATTATTCCATAGGGCCGGAGAAGAGCGCCAGCGCCCGCGAGAGTTCCCGGGCCGTCAGGTCCACCAGCGGGATGACCCGCGCGTAGTTCATCCGGGTCGGCCCGACCACCGCCAGGGTCCCCAGGACACGCCCGCCCACGCCGTAGGGGGCGGCCACCATCGAGACGTCCGGCACGGTGGCGAACTCGCTCTCGGCGCCGATGAAGATCTGCACCTCCTGCGAGCGCAAGACCCGGTCGAGCACCCGGAGGATCCGGTCCTTCTCGGCGAAGGCCTTGAGCAGCGCCCGCGCCTTCTGCACGTCGGCGAACTCCGGGGCGTCGAGGAAGCTGGCCTCGCCGTCCACCAGCACCCGCTCCCGCTCGTCGGCGGGCGGCGCCGAGAAGGCCTCCTCGGCCAGCCGGAGCGCCTTCTGCATCAGCCCCTGCAGCGCCGAGTGGTCGTCGCGCATGTCCTCGAGGATGCGGATCCGCAGCGAGTCGAGGGTGGTGGCCGCCTGGCCGGCGCGGGCGATGCGCTCGTTCAGGTAGACGGCCGCCCGCTCCAGCTCGGCGGCGTCCACCTGGAACTCGAGCTGGACCAGCTTGTTGGTGACGATCCCGGCCTCGGAGACGAAGACCGCCAGCACCCGGTCCTCCCGCAGCCGCACGAACTCGAGCTGGCGCACCGGGTCCACCTTGGGGCGCGGGGTGGTCACCACGCCGGCGTGATGTGACAGCGAGTGAAGCAGGTCGGCGGTCCCCTCCAGCAGCCTGGAGACGTCGGGCGCGTCGGTGGTGAGGCTGGTGATCCGATCGCGGTCGGCCGGCGAGGGCGGGCGGATCTTGAGGAGCGTGTCCACGTAGAGCCGGTAGCCGCGCGCGGTGGGGATGCGCCCCGAGGAGGCGTGCGGCTTCTCCAGGAAGCCGAGCGCCTCGAGGTCGCTCATGACGCTGCGGATGGTGGCCGGCGAGGCGTCGAGCTCGTGGCGGTGGAGCAGCGGCCCGGAGGCGACCGGCTCTCCGGTCTGGATGTAGTCCTGGACCAGCGCCCGCAGGACCTCGCGCTCGCGCCTGTCCAGCTCGCCGCCCGGGCCCGGCACGATCAAGGCCCGGCGAGGTGCCGCTGCGCCTGGCTGGCCAGCGCCGGGAACCGGCCCTGGGCCAGCTCGCGCCAGGCGGCGGCCGCCGCCACGGTGTCGCCGGCCTGGTCGGCCAGCAGGGCGTCGAGGTGGCGGCGCCCCTCGCGGAACGGGAAGGCGAAGCCGGCGCGGGCCGTGCCGTCGTCGAGCCGGAGCGCCTCGCGCAGCGCGGTCCGGGCGGCGGACCAGTCGCCGCGAGAGTCGGCCAGCAGCGCCAGCGCATAGAGCGGTTCGGGGCGGGCGAGATCGAGGCCGCTGGCCGTCTCCAGGTAGGCCTGCGCGGCGGTGGCGTGCCCCTCGACGGCGTAGAGCGCGCCGAGGTTGAGCAGCGCCGCCTGCTGCTGGCGCGGGCTGCCGCTGGCCACCACCTCGTCGAGCAGCCTTCTCGCCGCGTCCACGTGACCATCGAGGAAGTAACCGACGGCCAGGTCGTTGAGCGCGGCCAGCTGATCGGGGTCGCTGGCCAGTGCAGCCTCGTAGGAAGCGCGGGCTCCCGCCAGGTCACCGGCGAGGAGGAGCGCGGCCCCGGCCGTGCTGGGCGCGGCCAGCGCGGCCAGCGCCGGCGACGACTCCTCGCGGATGGCGAGCCGGGACGGATCGGCGGCGCCACCGCAGGCGGCCAGCGCCAGCAGCGCGACCAGCGGGAGCTTTCCCAGTTTTGTCGGCCAGTTGCGCAACGAGTCCTCGGGGCGGGATGCGGCGCCGACCGGGAGGATAGTCATGGTCCCCATTCGGATCAAGGAAGGCGGCGCTTTCGGCCCCCTCGACCGGGCTGGAGGACCGGCCGCCGCGCCGTGATATGGAGTGGCGCGCCGCCGAACGCTCCATCGATGCCGCTTCCGACCGCCACGCCCGAGCCGGTTCCCTCCGACGCCACCGCCCGGGTCCGCCGCGCGCTCGCCGGCGGCCAGGCGGCCGACGTCACCGGCCTGCCCGGCGCCGCTCGCGGCCGGCTGGTGCAGCAGCTGCTCGCCCCGGGACCGGCGCGGGCGAAGAGCGTCCTGGCGGTGGCCACCGACGAGGAGTCGGCCGACCTGCTGGCCCGCGACCTCGCCTTCTTCCTCGGCGACGCGGCGGTGCTGCGCGTGCCGGCCGACGCGGTGCTCCCCTACGACGACCTCTCGCCCGACCGGGGCGTCGAGATGGAGCGGCTGGCGGCGCTGGCGAGGCTCCACCTCGACCCGGGCGCGGTGCGGGCGGTGGTGGTCTCGGTGCGGGGGCTCTGCCGCCGCATGGTGCCTCGGGCGATCTTCGAGCGCGGCTCGGACCTGCTGGCCGCCGGCCTCACCGTCGACCGCGAGCTGCTGGCCACCCGGCTCACCTCGCTCGGCTACGCCCGCGTCCCGCTGGTGGAGGACCCCGGCACCTTCGCGGTGCGCGGCGGCATCCTCGACCTCTGGAGCCCGGCCGAGGCGGCGCCGGCCCGGCTGGAGTTCTTCGGCGACGAGATCGAGAGCCTCCGCGCCCTTGACCCGCAGTCACAGCGGAGCGCCGCCGAGGGGGCGCCGGTGACGGTGCTCACCTGCCCGGCGCGGGAGGCGCTCTTCACCGCCGAGGGGAAGGCGGCGGCCAGCCAGGCGGTGCGGGCCACCGCCGAGCAGGTGAACCGGCCCACCTCGCGGGTGCGCGAGGTGCTCGACGCCATCGACCAGGGCGCCCCGTTCTTCGGCCAGGAGGCGCTCCTGCCGGGCTTCTACCCGGGCGGCCTGGTCTCCCTGGCCGACTACCTGCCGGCCGGCACCGCCGCCTTCCTCGACGAGGCCGACCTGCTCGACGAGACGCTCGACGCCTTCCAGGCGGCACTCTCGACCGAGCACGCCGCGGCGCTCGGGCGCGACGAGCTCTGCCTGCCACCCGGGGCCCACGCGCTCTCCAGCGACGAGGCGCGTGCGCTGCTCGGCTCCGGGCCGCTGGTGCGCCGCCACCGCGTCTACCTCGGCCGGGGCGAGCCCATCCGCTTCTCGCTCGGCGAGACGGCCGACCTGCGCGGCGAGATCGAGGCGGCCCACGCCGACGAGGGGGCGCTCCTGCCGCTCACCCGGCGGCTCGACGCCTGGCGCCAGCGCGGCCTCACCACGGTGGTGGCCTGCGCCACCCCCTCGTCGGCCGACCGGCTGCGCCGCCTGCTGGAGGACCGCCGCCAGGCCAGCCGCCCGGGGACGGCGCCGCTCTCGGATCCGCGCGCGCTCTACGACCCGGCCATCCACGCCCACCTCCTCCCCGGCGAGCTCTCCGGCGGCTTCGTGGACGGCGAGGCGAAGCTGGTGCTCCTCTCCGACGAGGAGATCTTCGGCCGGCGCGTCCGCAAGAAGGCGCGGGTCACGCGCGAGGAGCACGCCTTCGCGGCCGCCTTCCGCGAGCTCGACGACGGCGACCTGGTGGTGCACGTCGAGCACGGCATCGCCCGCTACCTCGGCCTCGCCAAGATGCAGATCCGGGGCGTCGAGGGCGACTTCCTGGTGCTGGCCTACGAGGGGGCCGACCGGCTCTACCTCCCGGTCGGCAAGCTGCGGCAGGTGCAGAAGTTCACCGGCGCCTCGCCGGAGCACGTCCGGCTCGACCGGCTCGGCGGCGGCTCCTTCGCGCTGCGCAAGGCGCGGGTCAAGGAGCAGCTGCTGAAGATGGCGGCCGAGCTGCTCGACGTCTACGCCGCCCGGGTCGCCCACCCCGGCCACGCCTACCCCGAGCCGGACCAGCTCTACCGGGAGTTCGAGGCGGAGTTCCCCTGGGACGAGACCCCCGACCAGCAGAAGGCCATCGACGACGTGCTGCGCGACCTGCGCAAGGGGGGGACGGGCGCACGCGGGCCGATGGACCGGCTGGTCTGCGGCGACGTCGGCTACGGCAAGACCGAGGTGGCCATGCGCGCCGCCATGGTGGCGGTGCTCGGCAAGAAGCAGGTGGCGGTGCTGGTGCCCACCACCATCCTGGCCGCCCAGCACGAGCGCTCCTTCCGCGAGCGGTTCCGGGGGTACCCGGTCCGCATCGAGGGGGTCTCGGGCATGAAGCAGCCCGAGGAGGTGCGGCGGGTGCTCAAGGAGGCGGCCGCCGGGCGCGTCGACATCCTCATCGGCACCCACCGGCTGCTCGGCAACGACGTCTCCTTCAAGGAGCTGGGGCTGGTGGTGGTGGACGAGGAGCAGCGCTTCGGCGTGGCCCACAAGGAGCGGCTCAAGAAGCTGCGCAAGCTGGTGGACGTGCTCACGCTCACCGCCACGCCCATCCCACGCACGCTCCACATGAGCCTGGCCGGCGCCCGCGACCTCTCCATCATCGCCACGCCGCCGCAGGATCGGCGCGCCATCCGCACCTTCGTCATGAAGTTCGACCCGACCTCGGTGAAGGAGGCGATCGAGACCGAGCTGAAGCGGGGCGGGCAGGTCTTCTTCGTCCACAACCGGGTCCGCTCCATCGGCTCGATGGAGAAGTTCCTCGCCGAGCTGGTGCCGGCCGCCCGCATCGGCGTGGCCCACGGGCAGATGGGTGAGGGGCAGCTGGAGAAGGTGATGGGCCGCTTCGTCGAGCGCGAGCTCGACGTGCTGCTGGCCACCTCGATCATCGAGAGCGGCCTCGACATCCCCAGCGCCAACACCATCATCGTCAACCGCGCCGACCACTTCGGCCTGTCGCAGCTCTACCAGATCCGCGGCCGGGTCGGCCGCAGCCGCGAGCGGGCCTACGCCTACCTGCTGGTGCCGGCGCGGCGCCCGGTCACCAGGGACGCCCGCAAGCGGCTCGAGGTCTTGCAGCGCTTCTCCGAGCTGGGGGCCGGCTTCCAGATCGCCTCGCACGATCTCGAGATCCGCGGCGCCGGCAACCTGCTCGGCAAGGACCAGTCGGGCCAGATCGAGGCCATCGGCTTCGAGCTCTACACGCAGCTGCTCGACGAGGCGGTGCGGGAGCTGAAGGGGGAGGCGCCGCGGGAGGAGATCGACCCCGACGTGGCGCTGCCGGTGCCGGCCTACATCCCCGACCCGTACATGCCGGACGTGCACCAGCGGCTCTACTTCTACAAGCGGTACGCGCAGGCCTCCACCGACGAGGAGCTGGAGGAGATCCGCGCCGAGATCGTGGACCGCTGCGGCGATCCTCCCGACGAGGTGGACGGGCTCGGCGAGGTGATGAAGCTGAAGGTGCGGCTGCGGGCGCTGCGGATCCGGGCGCTGGAGACCGGCCCGGGCCGGATCATCCTGACGCTCGGGGAAGCCGCGGCGCTCGACCCGTTCCTGCTCGCCAGGGCGGTGCAGGGCTCGGCGGGGCGGTGGCGGCTCACCCCGGACATGAAGCTGGTGGCCCGGGTCGGCCCGGCTCCGGCTCCGGCCGCCGTGCCGGTCCGCCCCGTGCGCCCGGCCCGCGGGCCGACCGGCAAGAAGCTGGCGGTGGAGAAGCCCCCGCCGCTCCGCACCCCGGCGCAGGAGTCGATGGACGGCCGGGCCCTGCTGCTGGCGGCCCGGGAGCTGCTGGTCGAACTCGGCCGCTGCGCCCGTCCGGAGTGATCGGCGGGGGCCCGGGCGGGGCGCCGGCTTCGCTTGATCCCTCCGTCATTCCGTGGTCTTTTCCGGCCCTCGATCCCGGTTGCGGGCCGTGGTTGCGGGGGAAGATCTTCCCCGACCCGCGCGTTGAACGTCAACGGCCCCGTCCGCCGTCCACAAGAAGGAGCGTCAAGCCCATGGTCCGTCGAATCCTGCTGGTCACCGTCGCCGCGGCCCTGGCCGCCTGCGGAAGCTCCGGCCCGAACAAGAGCGGCCCCGCCGTCGCTTCCGGCAAGGGCATCACCATCACCGCCGCCGAGTTCAAGGCCCGCCTCGACGAGCAGTCTCCCTTCATCCGCGCCCGCTACTCGACGCTGGAGCGGAAGAAGGAGTTCCTCGACAACCTGATCCGCTTCGAGGTGCTCGCCAAGGAGGCGGAGCGCCAGGGGCTCGACAAGGACCCCGACGTGCAGCTGACGCTCCGGAAGATCATGGTCCAGCGGCTGGTCCAGAAGTCCTTCCAGGGCCCGGCCGCCCAGGTGGAGCCGCCCGAGGCCGAGCTGCGGACGTACTACGACGAGCACAAGGACGAGTTCAACCGCCCGAGGAAGGTGCGCGTCGCCGCCATCATCTTCAACGCGCCGGCCGGCTCGCCGGATCGGGCCAAGAAGCTCGCGGCCGCCAGGAAGGCGCTGGCCAAGGTGAAGGCCACCGAGAAGAAGAACCCGATGGTCTTCCAGCAGACGGTCGCCGAGTTCTCCGAGGACCCCTCCAGCAAGGGCGCCTCCGGCGACCTCGGCTTCAAGTCGGCGGACGAGCTGGAGAAGAGCTTCGGCACGGAGTTCGCGCGGGCGGCCTTCGCGCTCAAGCCCGGTGAGGTCTCCGGCGTGATCGAGGGGGCGCAGGGCGTCTACCTGGTCCGCGTGGCCGGCGCGCAGGAGGAGCTGAGCCGCGCCTTCGACCAGGTCAAGGCCCAGATCGGCCAGAAGCTGATCCGCGAGCGGCGCACCAGGGACTTCGACGAGCTGGTGAAGCGGCTCCGCGACGACGCCAAGGTCACGGTGGACGAGAAGGCGCTCGAGGCCGTCGCCATCGCCACCCCGCCGCCCGGCATGCCCGGCATGCCCGGGATGCCCGGGATGCCCGGCCGGCCCATGACGATGCCGGCCCCGGCCGCGCCGTCGCCCGCCCCGCCCACCAAGTAGTGCGCCGGCCCGGAACGCTCGGCCTCCTGGCCCTCGTCGCCTTCGCGGCCGCCGCCTGCGGCCGCTGCGGAGGTGGCTCGGCCCCGGTGGCCGGGGCCGGCCCGCGCCCGGTGGCGGTGGTGAACGGCGAGCCGATCATGGCCGAGGCCCTGGCCCGCGAGCTGCGCCAGATCCGCGCCGGCGGCGACGGGGAACCGGTCACCGCGCCGCTCCGCAAGCGGGTGCTCGACGACCTCGTCGATCGGGCGCTCCTGCTCCAGCAGGCGCGCGCCCGCTCCATCGCCATCGACCAGGACCAGGTGGAGAGGGCCTTCCTGCGCGTTCGCGGCGAGTACCCCGGCACCTACTTCGACGACCTGCTGGCGCGCGAGCGCTTGAGCCAGGCCGAGCTCAAGGCGCGCTTGAAGGAGCAGCTCACGGTGGAGCGGCTCTTCCACGACGAGGTCTTCCCGCGGGTGCTGATCCCGCCGGGCGACGTGGAGAAGTGGTACGCCGACCATCCGGCCGACTTCAGCGAGCCGGAGCGGGTCCGCGTGCTGCAGGTGGTGGTCTCGAACCGCGACGAGGCCGTCACGCTGCGCGACAAGCTGCGCCGCGACCCGTCCAGGTTCGCCGAGGTGGCCCGCGCCAGCTCGATCGCCCCGGAAGGCAAGAACGGCGGCGAGCTGGGCTGGATCGGGCGCGGCACCGGCTTCCCCGAGGTATTCGACGTCTGCTTCTCCCTCCCCGTCAACTACGTGTCCGACGTGGTCCCCTCGCCCTACGGTTACCATGTCTTCCGCGTCGTCGAGCGCAAGGCCGCCAGCAAGCGCACGCTCGACCAGGCGCGCGGCGAGATCACCGAGCGGCTGCTCCGCGACCGCCGGGCGCTCGCCCAGGAGGAGTACCTGGCCGCCCTCCGCGCCCGCGCCACCACCCAGATCGACGAGGCGGCCCTCGCCGCGGTGAACCCGTGACCCTGCTCCCGCTCTCGCTCCTCGCCCTCTCCCTCACCGCCGACCCAGCGGCTCCCGCCCCCACGCCCGCCCCGGCCCCAGCGGCCGAATCGGCCAGGCGGCTCGTCCTCAACCGGGTGGCGGCCACCGTCAACGGCGAGGTGGTGACGCTGCAGGAGCTGGAGCAGCGGGCCGGCGAGGAGTGGAGGCGGGCCAACCTCTCGCCGCCCGGGCCCGAGCGCGACCGGGCCGTGGCGCTGGCGCTGCGCCGCGCCTTCGAGCAGGTGCTGGCCGAGAAGCTCTTCCACGCCCAGGCGGTGGCGCTGCAGCTCGAGGTGACCGACGAGGAGGTCACCGCCGCCATCGAGGACATCAAGAAGCGGAACAACGCCGACGACAAGATGCTCGACCAGATGCTGGCCGAGCAGAACATCCCCCGGGCCACCTTTCGCGAGCAGATCCGCGGCCAGCTGGAGAGCTACAAGGTCCTCTCCGCCAAGGTCCGCGCCAAGGTGAAGGTGTCGGACGACGACGTGAAGAACTACTACCAGCAGCACCCGGGCGAGTTCACCGGCGAGGAGGAGCTGCACGTCCGCAGCATCTTCGTGCCGCTCCCCGAGAACGCCTCCGCCGGCGAGGTGAGCCGCGCCCAGGAGCAGGGCGAGAAGGCCCTGCAGCTCATCGCCGGCGGGGCGCCGTTCCCCGAGGTGGCCAAGGCCGTCTCCAAGGGGCCGGGCGCCGCCGAGGGTGGCGATCTCGGCTGGCTGCGGCGCGGCACCATGCAGCGCTCGCTGGAGGAGGTCGTCTTCGCCCTCAAGGACGGCCAGGTGAGCAAGCTGGTGCGGGCCGGCCCCGGCCTCCACCTCTTCAAGGTGGACGAGCGGCGCAACGGTGGCGGCAAGAGCTTCGACCAGGCCAAGGACGAGATCCGCGACCGGCTCAGCATGGAGCAGACGCAGGCCTACCGGGAGCAGTACCTGGGCGAGCTGAAGCGCGACGCGGTGATCGACGTCCGTATCGACGAGCTGAAGGAGTAGCGGGGGCTCGATGGCCCCGCGCCTCGCCATCAGCCTCGGCGATCCCTCCGGCATCGGCGCCGAGGTGACGGCCGCCGCGCTCGGCGCGCTGCGCGGCGAGGTCGAGCCGCTCCTCTTCGGCGATCCCGGCCTGCTCTCCCGCGGCCTGTCGGCCTTGCGGCTCCCGGTCATCGAGCCGGGCCAGCCGGTCCCGGACGGCGGCGCGCTGGTGGCGGTCACCCGGCTGCCGTCCTCGTCGCTCGAGGCGGGCCGCCCCTCGGCTCGCGGCGCCTCGGCCCAGCTCGCCTTCCTCACCGCAGCCTTCGACTCGGTCCGGAACGGCCAGGCCGCCGCGCTCTGCACCGCGCCGGTCTCCAAGGCGCAGGTGGCCCGCGTCCTGCCCGGCTTCGTGGGCCACACCGAGTGGCTGGAGGCCCGTTGCCAGGTGGGCCGCTCGGTGATGATGCTGGCCGGCCAGCGGCTCAAGGTGACGCTGGTGACCAACCACCGGCCGCTCTCGCGCGTCCGCCGGGCGCTGACGCCCGCGCTCATCGCCGAGACCATCGCCATCACCTGGCGGGCGCTGCGCGACGACCTGGGGGTGGCGCGCCCCCGGGTGGCGCTGGCGGCCTGGAACCCGCACGCCGGCGAGGGCGGGCTGGTCGGCGACGAGGAGGCGACGCTGCTGGCCCCGGCCCTGAAGGCGGCCCGGCGGATCGGCACCCCGGCGCACGGCCCCTTCCCGGCCGACTCGGTCTTCTTCCGCGCCGCGCTCGGTGAGTTCGACGCGGTGGTGGCCCTCTACCACGACCAGGGGCTGATCCCGGTGAAGCTGCTCGACGCGGTGCTGGACGACGCGGCCGTCAACGTGACGCTGGGGCTCCCCATCGTCCGCACCAGCCCGGACCACGGCGTGGCCTACTCGCTGGCCGGCACCGGGAAGGCCAACCCGGCCTCGATGATCGCGGCGCTGCGGCTGGCGGCGCGGATCGCAGGCGTGCGGGCGAAGGCGGGGCGGCGGTAGTCTCGCGCGGCGGAGTCGGCCCGGTATTTTCCTGAGGACGGCGCCGCGGCTCGATCCGGGACGCCGCCCGCCCGGGTCGCTCGTCGCGCCTGCGGCGCGCCCTCTCGCCTGCGGCGATTCCGCCTGGGCGAGCGGGACAGGGGCTGCGAGGCTCGCGCCCGTGCCGGCGCCGCCCCGTCTCTCGTGCGGCGCCTTCCGTTCGTGCCCGCGCGGGATGCACCGGAGCAGCGCACCTCAGCCGTGGCGTGCCCTCTCGCGTGCGCCTGCCATGACACGGGCGAAGTCGTGGGGTCGGCATCGAGGAGAGGCTCCCGGGAGCGGCGGGGCCCACCGGCCGGGGCGCGAGCCTCGCAGCCTCATCACGTTCGCGAGCTCGGAACCGCACTGGCGAGAGGGCGCGCCGCAGGCGCGACGAGCGCCCCCGGCCCGGTAGGGCCCCGGACGCGACCAAGGGAGCCGACGGGCGTAGGTGTACCACAGGCGCTCCTCGGGACCCGGGTCCGGGAAAGGCGGAGCGCGCTGCTCGCGTTTCTGGCCTTGCGCGGCCTGAAGGCCGCGCGATTGGGCCGCGCTGCTAAACATTGAACCGGAAGTGCATGACGTCGCCGTCCTGCACCACGTACTCGCGCCCCTCGATCCGCAGCTTCCCCTTCTCGCGGCAGGCCGCCTCGGTCTTCAGCTCGAGCAGGTCCTCGACGCGGATCACCTCCGCCTTGATGAACCCCTTCTCGAAGTCGGTGTGGATGACGCCGGCCGCCCTGGGGGCGGTGTCGCCGCGGTGGACGGTCCAGGCGCGGCACTCGTCGCCACCCGAGGTGAAGTAGGTGATGAGGTGGAGCAGGTCGTAGCCGGCGCGCACCAGGCGGTTGAGGCCGGGCTCGGCCATCCCCATGCTGGCCAGGAACTCGGCCCGCTCGGCAGGCGGAAGCTCGACGAGCTCGGCCTCGACCTTGCCGCAGATGACGACCATGGGGGCGCCCTCCTCGTCGGCCAGCGCCTTCACCTGGGCGACGTGCGGGTCGTCCGGGGCGAGCTCGGTGTCGTCCACGTTGGCGATGTAGAGGACCGGCTTGGCGGTGAGCAGCGACAGCTCCCTGGCCAGCGCCCTGGCCTCGGCGGAGATGGACTGGCGCCGGACCGGCGTGCCGACGTCTAGCCCCGCCTTGAGCAGGTCGAGCAGGACCAGCTCGGCCCGGGCCAGCTCGCCCGCCTTGCCGGCGCTCTTGGTGTTCTTCACCGTCCGCTCGCGCCGCTTCTCCACCGACTCTAGATCCTTCAGCATCAGCTCGGTCTCGACCACGTCGCGGTCGCTGGCCGGATCGACGCCGCCACCGACGTGGATCACGTCGTCGTCCACGAAGCAGCGGAGCACGTGGGCGATGGCGTCCACCTCGCGGATGGTGGCGAGGAACTGGTTGCCCAGCCCCTCCCCCTTCGAGGCGCCGGCCACCAGCCCGGCGATGTCGATGAACTCGAGCGTGGTGGGGGTGGTCTTCTCCGGGCCGAAGAGGGCCGAGAGGGCGTCGAGCCGCTGGTCGGGCACCGGCACCACGCCGAGGTTCGGCTCGATGGTGCAGAACGGGTAGTTGGCCGCCGCCGCCTGGGCGGTGCCGAGCAGCGCGTTGAAGAGGGTGGACTTCCCCACGTTGGGGAGGCCGACGATGCCGATGCCGAGTGCCATGGCTGCTTCCTTGGAAATGAAACGGCCCCGGCGGACCTGGTTGGCCCGCCGGAGCCGGCGATCCGGATCCCGCCGACGCGCCTAGGCGCGGCCGACGGGCAACTGCTTCAGGTAGTCCTCGACGAGCTGGCGCTGGGCCTTCTCGTCCAGGCTGGACTTCACCAGCCGGGACGCCGCGTCGATGGCGAGATCGGCGACCATGCCGCGGAGCTCGGCCACCGCCTTGGACTTCTCCTCGACGATCTGCTTCCGGGCGCCGGCCACCAGCTCGTCGGCCTCCTTGCGGGCCCTGGCCGTGAGCTGCTGGCGGAGCACCTCGACCTCCTGCTGGTTCCGCTTGGCGATCTCGGCCGCCTCGCGGGTGGCGTGGACCAGCGACTCCTTCTGCTCGGCCAGCATCCGCTCGGCCTCGGCCCGTTCCTGCTTGGCCGAGTCGATGGCTTCGCGGATGGTCTTCTCCCGCTCGTCGAGCAGCTTGACGATGGGACCCCAGGCGAACTTCCCCAGCACGAAGAGCAGGAGGAGGAAGGTGATGGCGGCCCAGAGGGTCAGGCCCGGGTTGATGTCTGCGATGCCGGCGGCGAGCACCGGTGTCACGTTGGTGAAGGAAGCCATGGAGGGCTCCTCTCCTTCGTTGGGGCTCCGCGGAGGCGGAGCTGGTTACGGCTTGAGCGCCAGGAGCAGCGTCACGACGATGGCGAAGAGCGTGGCGCCTTCGATGAGGGCGGCCGCGATGATCATCGAGGTGCGGATGTCGCCGGCGGCGGTCGGCTGGCGGGCCGAGCCCTCCATGGCGGCGGCGGCGAGCTTGCCGATGCCGAGGCCGGCACCGATGACGGCGAGACCGGCACCGAAGCCGGCCGACAGGAAGGCGAGAGCGTTGGGACCCATGGTGGTGTTTCTCCGTGCTGCACTGGGGCGGTGTTGGCCGGGCCGCCTGTTCCCGGGGCGCGTACCGCGCTCGACGACCCATGGCCCGGGAACCTTCCCGGCCACGTGTGAAGGGTGGTGCCGCTAGTGGTGCGCCTCGGCCTGCTCGTCGTGGCCATGGTGCGCCAGGCCCGAGCCGATGAAGAGCGCCGAGAGGAGCGTGAAGATGTAGGCCTGCACGAAGGCCACGAAGATCTCGAGCATGAAGATGGCCAGCGCCAGCGCCACCGAGACCGGGAAGACCCAGATCGAGATGGCGTAGATCAGGCCGAGCAGGGCGAGGATGACGAAGTGGCCCGCCACCATGTTGGCGAAGAGACGGACGGTGAGGGCGAAGGGCTTGGTGAACAGGCCGAGGACCTCGACCGGCACCATGATGATCCAGAGCCCCCAGTGGACGCCGGCGGTCAGGTGCTTCAGGTAGCCGCCGATGCCCTGCGCCCTGATGGCCGCGTACTGCGTCACCAGGAAGGTGAGGACCGCCAGGCAGACCGTCACCGAGAGGTTGGCGGTGGCGGTGGCCGCGAAGGGCAGGAGGCCGAACAGGTTGACGAAGAGGATGAAGAAGAAGGCGGTCAGCAAGTAGGGGAGGAAGCGGCCGGCGTCGGCGGCGCCGATGTTGGGGATGGCGATCTCGTTGCGCACGAAGGCCACCAGCAGCTCGACGAAGTTGTAGAAGCCTCGCGGGACGATGGCCTTCCCGCGCAGCGCCGAGAAGACCACCAGCAGCAGGAGGGCCGACGCCAGCCACATCATGATGACGTGCTTGGTCGGGGTCATGTCGAGCCCGCCGAACTTGAGCGAGTCGCCGAAGGTCTCGCGCAGGTTCCACTCGCAGTTCCAGGCGAAGGCGCCGCCGCAGACGCCGGGGTACTCGATGACGTAGCCGTCCGAGACGTGGTGCATCATCACGCCGCCGAGGGACAGGTCGTGGCCGCCGTGGCCCCCGCCGTGCTCGCCGGGCGCGGCCTCGGCGTGCGCGGTCTCCCCTGGCGCGGCCTCCCCGTCCCCGCCTCCCGCGTGGGCGGCCTCGGTGGGCGCGGCGACCTCATGGGCGGCAGGGGCGGCCTGGCCGTCGTGCTGCGCCAGCGTGAGGCCGAGGGCTATGGAGACGAGCGTGGTGGCGATCATGAGGGGGTCACCGTGCGGCGGAGCGAGTGCAGGTAGGCGGCCTCGAGGCCGGTCAGTACGAAGTAGGGGACGAAGAAGGCGACGACGAAGGCCAGCACGCTCCAGCCGAAGCGGACCACCACCGCGGTGGCGCTGCCCACCAGGACCAGCCGGAGCAGGAAGAAGATCACGAACACCAGGAGCGCGGCCTGCACCGGCTTCTTGGCGTCGGTGGCGGCGCGCCCCATGAGCAGCGTCGAGCCGACGCCCGTGGCGCCGGCCAGGATGGCGCCGAGCGGAGCGGCGACGTGGTCAGGCCCCGCGGCGAAGGCGACGGCCACGGAGGCGACGGCGACGAGGGCGGTGGTGAGCTGGAGCTTCACGGTTTCTTCTGGCTCCCGAGTACCGTCTTGAAGAAGCTGATGAAGCCACCCGTCATCCCGACGGCCACCCCGATCAGCGTGAGCCAGGGTGTCCGGTTGCCCAGCTTCTCGTCGGCGACGTGGCCGAGCCAGGTGAAGAGACCGACCGCGACCACCAGGCTGGTCGATGCTGCCGTGATCGGCCCCGCCTTGCGGTACGCCTCGGCGAGGCTCGAGAGCCGCTTCTCGTCCCGTTCCTGGCGCTCTCGATCGCCCGGCCCGTTCATCTCCGTCCTCCGCTCCCCTTGCTCCCGGACCCGGGTAAATCCCGTGAAACGTCCGGCGGTTCGGTGAGACGCAGGGCACGCCCCTATAGCAGGCAGCACCTCATCCGTCAACGGAGTCCCGCCCCTGGCGCGCTGGCCGCACCTGGAGGACACAAGCTGCCGTCATACCTCGATCTTTGCCGCCGCGGCGAAGCCCAGTTTCGCGGCGCGGAGCGTCAGGTCGAGGTCGGCCTCGGAGTGGGCGGTGGAGAGGAAGGCCGACTCGAACTGGGAGGGCGGGAAGTAGACCCCGTTCTCCAGCAGGGCGTGGAAGAAGGCTCCGAACCGTTTCGTCGAGGCCAGCCGCGCGCTGGCGGCGTCGGTGACCGGCGTGGAGGTGAAGAAGACGGTGAGCATCGAGCCGACGCGGTTGAGCTGGACCGGCACCTTGGCCTCGGCGGCGGAGGCCAGCAGCCCGGCCGCCAGCGCGGTGCCCCTTGCCTCGAGCAGCGCGTAGGCGGCCGGCGTCATCAGCTTCAGGGTGGCCGTGCCGGCGGCCATCGCCATGGGGTTCCCGGAGAGGGTGCCGGCCTGGTAGATGGGCCCGGCCGGCGCCACCCGGTCCATCACCTCGGCGCGGCCGCCGAAGGCGCCGACCGGCAGGCCGCCGCCGATCACCTTGCCGAAGCAGACCAGGTCGGGCCTGAGGCCGTAGAGGCCGCAGGCACCGCCGGTCCCGAGCCGGAAGCCGGTCATCACCTCGTCCACGATGAAGAGCGCGCCGTAGTGCTTGCAGAGCGCCTGGATCGCCTCCAGGTAGCCCGGCCTGGGGACGATCACCCCCATGTTGCCGACCACCGGCTCGATGATCACCGCGGCGATGGTGGCGCCGTGCGCGGCGAAGAGCCGGGTGAGCGCCGGCAGGTCGTTGTAGGGCGCGGTGAGCGTGTGCCTGGCCACGTCGGCCGGGACGCCGGGCGAGTCGGGGAGGCCGAGCGTCTCCACGCCCGAGCCGGCCTTGACCAGCAGGGGATCGCCGGCGCCGTGGTAGCAGCCGTCGAACTTGACCAGCTCGTCACGCCCGGTGAAGCCGCGGGCCACCCGGATGGCGGCGGTGGTGGCCTCGGTGCCGGACGAGCAGAAGCGCATCTTCTCGATCCACGGGGCCCGCTCGCGCACCAGCTCGGCCAGCTGGATCTCCTTGGGGCTGGGGGCGCCGAAGGAGGAACCCTCGCGCAGCGCCTCCTGCACCTCGCGCATCACCTCGGGCGCGCAGTGGCCGGCTATGAGCGGCCCCCAGGAGAGGACGTAGTCCACGTAGTCGTTGCCGTCCACGTCGACGAGGTGAGCTCCACGGCCCCGCGCGATGAAGCGGGGCGTGCCGCCCACCCCCTTGAAGGCGCGGACCGGCGAGTTGACGCCGCCGGGGAAGAGGGTGTTGGCCCTGGCGAAGAGCTTCTCCGAGAGGTCGGTCTTCATGGCGTGGTCTCGTGGTCGGGGGGCCTGGGACGTCCGTAGTCGAAGGCCTCGTTGCGGTTGCCGGGGGTGACGGTCCTGGCCGCCTCCTTGCGCCGGCGCACCGCCTCGATGTTGGTGAGGATGGCCTGGGGGTTGGGGTCGAGCGGCAGCGCCAGGGCGTAGAGCGCGAGGGCCCGGTCGAACTTGCCGGCCTGGGCGTAGAGGCCGGCCAGGCCCTCCCGGGCCCTCGCCACCAGCTCGGGCGCTGGCCGCCGGTCGATGAGTGCCTGGAAGGCGCGCAGCCCTTCGTCGTCGTGGTGGTCGAGGGCCCAGGCCTGCCCCGTGAGCAGCTGCGCCTCGTCGGCCTCGACGCTCTCCGGCCAGCGCTCGCGCACCGTGCGGGCCTCGGCGCGCGCCTGCTCGGCGTTGCCGAGCTCCAGGTACTCACGCGCCACCCGCAGCTGGAAGTGGGGGGCCTGCGGCGCGTCGCTGGAGGCGATGGCGGCGTACTGGGCGATGGCGGCCTGCCGGTCCTGGAAGCGGTCGCGGAAGATGTCCCCGATGATGGCGCGGGCCTCGAACGCCTCCGGGCTCCCGGGCTGCAGCGAGATGAGCCGGCGGTAGTAGGCGATGGCGGCGGCGTAGTCCCCCAGCTCCAGGTAGGCCACGTCGCCCGCGGCCCGCAGCGCCTTGAGCCGGACCGCCGCCTGAGAGCCGGGCAGCGGCCCCTCGCCGAGCGACCCCAGCAGCTTCTGGAGCTTGAGGAGCGCGGTCCGAGGCTGGCCGCGCTGGCGCAGCTGGGCCACGGCGTCGATGGTCGCCTCGGGGGACGAGCACCCGGGGAGCGCGACGGCCAGGAGGGCGAGGACGAGGGCGGCGGCGCGCCGCCTGGTGCTGGCCAGCCGCGCCATCACCCCGGCTCCTCTTCCCCCTCGCCCTCGCTCGGCGTGGTCTCCACCGGCGCGGCCACCTCGCCGCCCGGCTCCTCCACCCCGGCGGCCTCGGCCTCCGGGCTGGTCTCGGCCACGCGGGCCACGCCCACCACCTGCTCCTCCTTCGACTCGAGCGTGATGAGCCGGACGCCCTGCGTGACGCGCCCGATGACGCTGATGCCGCTGGCCGCCATGCGGATGAGCATGCCGGCGTTGGTGATGAGCATCACCTCCTCGGAGTCGAGGATGCGGCTGGCGGCCACCACCGGCCCGTTCCGCTCCGAGGTCTTGATGGTGATGAGCCCCTTGCCGCCGCGGCTCTGCAGCCGGTACTCGCCGAGCTCGGTCCGCTTGCCGTAGCCGTTGCGGGTGATGGTGAGGATGGTCGGGACCGGCGCGCCCTCCACCGCCGCCGGCAGCACCTCGGCCGCCACCACCTCGTCGCCGGGGTCGAGCGTGATCCCCTTCACGCCGTAGGCGATCCGCCCCATGGAGCGGGCGTCCGACTCCCTGAAGCGGATGGCCATGCCCTGCGCGGTGGAGAGCAGCAGGTGGTCGCCGGCGCTGGTGAGCCGGGCCGCGATCAGCTCGTCGCCCTCCTCGATGCCCAGCGCGATGATGCCGGCTGCGCGCGGGCGGGAGAAGGCGTCGAGCCGGGTCTTCTTGACGAGGCCGCGGCGGGTGGCCATGAAGACGTGCTCGCCGCTCCCCTTCCCTTCCGCCTCCTCGGTCCCCTCGGCCTCCTCGCCGCCGGGGGGATCGGGCAGCCGCCGCACCGGCAGGATGGCGGCCACCTTCTCTCCCTGCGCCATCTGGACCAGGTTGACGATGGGCTTTCCGCGCGCCGCGCGTCCGGCCTGCGGGATCTCGTGGACCTTGAGCCAGTAGACCTTCCCCTGGTTGGAGAAGACCAGCACGTAGCTGTGGGTCGAGGCGACGAAGAGGCTCTCGAGGAAGTCCTCCTCGCGGGTGGCGGCGCCGGTCCTCCCCTTGCCGCCACGCTTCTGGGCGCGGTAGAGGCTGACCGGGTTGCGCTTCACGTAGCCGAGGTGCGAGACGGTGACCACCATCTCCTCCTCGGCGATCAGGTCCTCCGTCGAGAGGTCGGCGGCCTCGCCCTGGATCTCGGTGCGCCGCTCGTCGCCGAAGAGCTCCTTGACCTCCACCAGCTCGCCGACGATCACCTCGAGCAGCACCTTCTCGCTGGCCAGGATCTCCTTCAGGCGCATGATGGTCGCCTGGACCTCTGCCAGCTCGTCGAGGATCTTCTGGCGCTCCAGGCCGGTGAGCCGCTGCAGCTGCATCTCCAGGATGGCCTTGGCCTGCAGGTCGGAGAGGCCGAACCGCTGGATCAGCCCGTCGCGGGCCGCCTCGCGGTCACCGGCCTTCTTGATGAGCTCGATGATCTCGTCGATGTGGTCGAGCGCGATCTGCAGGCCCAGCAGGATGTGCTCGCGCGCCCGGGCCTGGCGAAGCTCGAAGCGGGTTCGCCGCGTCACCACGTCGCGCCGGTGGGCGACGAAGCGCTCCAGCATGGACTTGAGGTCGAGGATGCGGGGCTGGCCGGCGTCGATCGACAGCAGCGTGACCCCGAAGCCGACCTGCATGTCGGTGTGGGCGTAGAGGTTGTTGAGCACCACCTGCGCGATGGCGTCGCGCTTCAGCTCGATGACGATGCGCATCCCCTCGCGGCTCGACTCGTCGCGCAGGTCGCTGATGCCCTCCATCCGCTTGTCGCGCACCAGCTCGGCGATCTTCTCGACCAGCCTGGCCTTGTTGACCTGGTAGGGGATCTCGGTGACGACGATGGCCTCGCGCTCGGTCTTGGGGTGGACCTCGACGCTGGCCCGCGCCCGCACCTGGATGTTGCCGCGCCCCTCCTCGTAGGTCTTCTTGATGCCGTCGCGCCCGAGGATGATGCCGGCGGTGGGGAAGTCGGGGCCGGGGATGAAGCGCATCAGCTCCGGCACCGTCGCCCTGGGGTGGTGGACCAGGTGGACCACCGCGTCGATCACCTCGCTCATGTTGTGGGGCGGGATGTTGGTGGCCATCCCGACGGCGATGCCCGACGAGCCGTTGACCAGCAGGTTGGGGAACCGGGTCGGCATGACCAGCGGCTCGACGGTGGTGTCGTCGAAGTTGGGCCCCCACTCGACGGTCTCCTTGTCGATGTCCGCGATCAGCCAGTCGGCCAGCTTCTCGAGCCGCGACTCGGTGTACCGGTAGGCGGCGGCCGGGTCGCCGTCTACCGAGCCGAAGTTGCCCTGCCCGTCGATGAGCGGGTAGCGGAGGTTCCAGTCCTGGACCAGCCGGACCAGGGCGTCGTAGACCGAGGCGTCGCCGTGCGGGTGGTACTTCTTCAGCACCTCGCCGACCACGCCGGCGCACTTCGAGTAGCGCTTGTTGTGGTGCAGCCCCTCGGTGTGCATCGCGTAGAGGATGCGCCGGTGCACCGGCTTCAGTCCGTCGCGCACGTCGGGGAGCGCGCGGCCGATGATCACCGACATCGAGTAGTCGAGATACGACTTGCGCATCTCGTCTTCGATGTTCACCTGCGCCCGGTGCGGATCGACCGGAGGCGGCGGAGAGGCGGGCGGCGCGGTCGGGGGCAGGGTCTCGTCGGGCATCGTGTCCGGGCTCTCTCGCGGGCTTCTCGGCGCGGCCGAAAGGGGTCCCGTGGCGTGCCCTGTTCATAGCCGATAAACCCAATTATCTCAAGGCGGTTGGCCCGTTCGGGCGGGCCCCGGGCGTGCCGGCCGGCGCGCTACGTCCCGGCGATGCCGATGCGGGCGGCGGCGCGGCGGACGCGGGCCTCCTCCTCGGCGTGGTTGCGGTCGTCCACGGTGAGCTTCTTCAGCTTCTCCCTCGCGTCGGCCAGCGCGAGCTGGGCGCGACCGACGTCGATGTCGGCCGCGGCCTCGGCGGTGTCGGCCAGCACGATCACCTTGTCGTCGGCCACCTGGAGGAAGCCGCCGCCGATGGCGAAGTGGTGCTCTCGCCCGCCCTCGACGTAGGTGAGCCGGCCGGGCTCGAGCGAGCTCATGAAGCTGGTGTGGCCGCGCCGGATGCCGAAGCCGCCCTGCACGCCGGGGGCCCGCACCTCGTCGCAGGTGACCGAGAGCACGCGCCGCTCCGGCGTGACGATGTCGAGGGTGAGCGCCATCGGTTACCCCGCGGCCAGCTTCTTGGCCTTCTCGACGGCCTCCTCGATGCCGCCGACCATGTAGAACGCCTGCTCGGGAAGGTCGTCGTGCTTGCCCTCGACGATCTCCTTGAAGCCGCGGATGGTGTCGGCCAGCTTCACGTACTTGCCCGGGTTGCCGGTGAACTGCTGGGCGACGGTGAAGGGCTGGGAGAGGAAGCGCTGGATCTTGCGGGCCCGGGCCACCGAGAGCTTGTCGTCCTCGGAGAGCTCGTCCATGCCGAGGATGGCGATGATGTCCTGGAGGTCCTTGTAGCGCTGCAGCGTCTCCTGGACGGCGCGGGCCACCCGGTAGTGCTCCTCGCCCACCACCAGCGGATCGAGGATGCGGCTGGTGGAGTCGAGCGGATCGACGGCCGGGTAGATGCCGATCTCGGTGAGCTTGCGGTTGAGCACCGTGGTGGCGTCGAGGTGGGCGAAGGCGGTGGCCGGGGCCGGGTCGGTGAGATCGTCGGCGGGCACGTAGATGGCCTGCACCGAGGTGATGGCGCCCTTCTGCGTGGAGGTGATGCGCTCCTGCAGCTCGCCCATCTCGGTGGAGAGGGTCGGCTGGTAGCCGACGGCCGAGGGGATGCGGCCGAGCAGCGCCGAGACCTCGGAGCCGGCCTGGGTGAAGCGGAAGATGTTGTCGATGAAGAGGAGCATGTCGCGCCCCTCCTCGTCACGGAAGTACTCGGCGATGGCGAGCGCCGAGAGGGCCACGCGGGCGCGGGCGCCGGGCGGCTCGTTCATCTGCCCGTACACCAGCACGCACTGGCTCTTCTCGAGGTCGTCCTTGTTGATGACGCCCGAGTCCATCATCTCGTGGTACAGGTCGTTGCCTTCGCGGGTCCGCTCGCCGACGCCGGCGAACACCGAGAAGCCGCCGCGCTCCTTGGCGACGTTGTTGACCAGCTCCATGAGCAGCACGGTCTTGCCCACGCCGGCGCCGCCGAAGAGGCCGATCTTGCCGCCGCGCAGGTAGGGCGCCAGCAGGTCGATGACCTTGATGCCGGTCTCGAAGGCCTCGATCTTGGGGTTCTGCTCCACCAGGGTGGGCGGCGGCCGGTGGATGGGCTTCTTCATGGTGGCCTTGACCGGACCGCGCTCGTCGACCGGCTCGCCCACCACGTTGAGGATGCGCCCCAGCACCGCGGGACCGACCGGCATGCAGATGTTCTCGCCGGTGTTCTTCACCGCCATGCCGCGCACCAGCCCCTCGGTCGAGTCCATGGCTATGCAGCGCGCCGTGTTCTCGCCCAGGTGCTGGGAGACCTCGACGGTGAGGTTGTCGGGGCGCCCGTCGATGCCCGGGTTGGTGATGGTGCAGGCCGTGTAGATCTCCGGCAGTCCGCCCGCCGGGAACTCCACGTCGACCACGGGGCCGATGACCTGGGTGATCTTGCCGTTCTGAACAGTTGTCGCAGTGGCCATTGTGCCTTTCCCTGGCTACTTGAGCGCCTCGGCGCCGCCCACGATCTCCATGAGCTCCTTGGTGACGTAGGCCTGGCGCGCGCGGTTGTACTGGAGGGTGAGCGCCGCGATCATCTCCTCGGCGTTCTTGGTGGCCGACTCCATGGCGCTCATGCGAGCGCCATGTTCCGAGGCGGCTGATTCGAGGAGCGCCCGCCAGACCTGCATGGCGACGTGGCGCGGGAGGAGCTCCGCCAGCAGGGCCTCGCGGGAGGGCTCGTAGATGAAGTCGATGGCGGCCTCGGCCTCGACGGCCGGCGGCTGGAGCGGCAGGAACTGGACCACCACCGGCGTCTGGGCGATGGCGCTCTTGAACTCGTTGTAGCAGAGGAAGACCGCGTCCACCTCGCCGGCCAGGTAGCGCGTCACGAACTCCTGGCCGATGGCCTCGGCCTTCTCGTAGCTCAACCCCTGGTGAACCCCGGGGAAGTCCTTGCGGGTGGCGAGCTTGCGGGCCTTGAGGAAGTCCTTGGCCTTGCGGCCGATGGTGCTCAGCTCGATCCGCTCGAACCGGTCGCCGTTCTCGGTGAGGAAGCGCTGGGTGCGGCGGATGATGTTGGAGTTGAAGCCGCCGGCCAGGCCGCGGTCGCTGGTGATGACCACCACCTCGGCCACGCGCGCCTCGCGCTGGGCCACCAGCGGGTGGACCGACTCCGGCTCCTCGGCGGCGGCTCGGGCGGCCACCAGGCCCAGCGCCTTGTCGAGCAGCTGCACGTACGGGCGCGTCTTCAGGACCGCGTCCTGCGCGCGGCGCAGCTTGGCCGCGGCCACCATCTTCATGGCCTTGGTGATCTGCCTCGTGCTCTTGACCGAGGTGATCCGGTTGCGGATGTCGCGAAGGGAAGGCACGTGCGTCCTCGCTCGGACCGGGGTGAGTGGCGCCCCGGACTCAGGCCTGGAAGATCCCGCTGAACTCCTTCAAGGCGGCGTCGAGCGACTTCTTCACCGCGTCGTCCAGCTGCTTCTTCTCGGCGATGGTCTTGGCGATCTCGGGGTGGCGGCCGTCGAGGAAGGCCAGCAGCTCGGTCATGTACTTGCCGACCTTCTCCACCGGCACGGCGCGGATCCAGCTCTGGCCCTTGTCGTCCTTCATGGTGGCTGCGTAGATCTGGATGACCTGCTTCTCGACCGTCATGGGCGAGTACTGCCCCTGCTTCAGCACCTCGACGAGGCGGGCGCCTCGGGCCAGCGTCTCCTGCGTGGACTTGTCGAGGTCGGAGCCGAACTGGGCGAAGGCGGCCAGCTCGCGGTACTGGGCCAGGTCGAGTTTGAGCGAGCCGGCCACCTGCTTCATGGCCTTGATCTGCGCGTTGCCGCCGACGCGCGACACCGAGATGCCGACGTTGATGGCGGGGCGCTGGCCCTGGAAGAAGAGGTTCGACTCGAGGAAGATCTGGCCGTCGGTGATGGAGATGACGTTGGTGGGGATGTAGGCGGAGACGTCGCCGGCCTGGGTCTCGATGATGGGCAGCGCGGTGAGCGACCCGCCCCCCTCCTTGTCGGAGAGCTTGGCGGCGCGCTCGAGCAGGCGGCTGTGGAGGTAGAAGACGTCGCCCGGGTACGCCTCGCGGCCCGGCGGGCGGCGCAGCAGCAGCGAGAGCTGGCGGTAGGCGACGGCCTGCTTGGAGAGGTCGTCGTAGACGATGAGGGCGTGGCGGCCGGAGTCGCGGAAGTACTCGGCCATGGTCACGCCGGTGTAGGGCGCCAGGTACTGCATGGGGGCCGGGTCGGAGGCGTTGGCCGCGACCACCGTGGTGTACTCCATGGCGCCGTACTTCTTCAGCGTCTCCACCACCCGGGCCACGGTGGACTGCTTCTGGCCTATGGCGACGTAGAAGCAGTGGAGCCCCTGCCCCTTGTTGTTGATGATGGTGTCGATGGCGACGGCGGTCTTGCCGGTCTGGCGGTCGCCGAGGATGAGCTCGCGCTGGCCGCGGCCGATCGGCACCAGCGCGTCGATGGCCTTCAGGCCGGTCTGCATCGGCTCGTGCACCGACTTGCGCTGGACGATGCCGGGGGCCTTGATCTCGATCTTGCGGGTGTGCTTGGCGTTGATGGGGCCGCGGCCGTCGATGGGGTTGCCGAGGCCGTCCACCACGCGGCCGAGCAGCTCCTCGCCCACCGGCACCTCGGCGATCTTGCCGGTGCGCTTGACCGGGTCGCCCTCGCGGATGTGCTCGTAGGCGCCCATGATGGCGGCGCCGACGTTGTCGTCCTCGAGGTTGAGCACCAGGCCGCTGACGCCGTTCCCGAAGTCGAGCAGCTCGCCGGCGGCGGCGCCGGCCAGGCCGTAGATGCGGGCCACGCCGTCGGCCTGCGAGAGGACGGTGCCGGTCTCTGCGACGTCGACCTTCTTGCCGTAGTCCTTGATCTGGTCGCGGATGATGCGGCTGATCTCGTCGGCGCGGATGTCCATTGCGATCTGTCTCCGGGGGGATCCGAAAAAGAGTGGCGCTACTGCTTCAAGGTGCGGCGCAGGTCTTCGAGCTGGGTGCGGATCGAGCCGTCGTAGACCACGCTCCCGACCTGGGCGACCACGCCGCCTAGGATGGCCGGGTCCACGGCGCGCTCCACCAGCACCTTCTTCCGCGTGGCGGCCGAGAGCTTGGCGGCGATGGCGTCCGCGGCGGCGTCATCGAGCGGCACGGCGCTGGTCACCTTGGCGCGCAGCCGACCCAGCTCGGTGTCGGCCAGCTCGCGGAAGGCGGTCACGATGGCGGG
This sequence comes from Myxococcales bacterium, assembly GCA_021806645.1. Classification (GTDB taxonomy): domain Bacteria; phylum Myxococcota; class Myxococcia; order Myxococcales; family Anaeromyxobacteraceae; genus JADKCZ01. The sequence continues at coordinate 39,603 of JAJZQX010000017.1, forward strand.
GAGGCCGCCCAGTCGGTTCCGCTCGCCGAGCAGCTGCAGCAGCGAGGCCGGCTCGACGTCGAGCTGGAGCGCCCCGGCGAGCTTGGAGACCACGGCGGCGCGGTCCTCGCGCGGATAGGCCGGGTTGCGCAGGACCTCTCGCAGCTCCGGGGAGGCGTCTACGGCGCGCCCGAGGGCGAGGAGGCTGTCGGTCCAGGGCTCGATCCGGCCCTTCTCGACTGCGAGGCTGAAGAGCGCCTTGGCATAGCGGCGCGCGATGGAGCCAGGGATCATAAGGGGAGCGCTCCGTAGCACGACGGCGGCGAACTGGTCAAGGACGATTGCCTCAATGTTACGAGCACTTGCAGCCGGTTTGACAGCCGCCGGGGTCGACTTAGGTTCTGGGTGTCCGGCGCTCTGCCAAAAGGAGGACGAAAATCATGGCGATGCTCACTCGGTATGACCCCTTGAGGGACCTGTTTCGGCTTCAGGACGTGCTCTCCCGCAACTTCGACGACCGGCTCGGCCAGCTGAACGGCGAGGCGGTCGGCTGGTCGCCTTCGTGCGACATCTTCGAGGACGGAGAGGGTGTGACGCTCCACTTCGAGCTGGCCGGCGTCGACCCGAAGAACGTCGACATCCGCTTCGAGAACGGCGTGCTCACCATGCGCGGCGAGCGGAAGCTCGAGCGGGAGGAGAAGAAGGAGAACTACCACCGGATCGAGATGCAGTACGGATCGTTCAGCCGGTCGTTCTCGCTCCCCGGCACCGTGGACGCCGACAAGATCCGCGCGGAGTCGAAGAACGGCGTGCTCACCGTGACCCTGCCGAAGAAGCCGGAGGCGAAGCCTCGGCCCATCCAGGTCAAGGTGAACTAGGCGATCGAAGCGAAGAGGCGTCCGGACGATGAGGGCGGGCTCGGAAGACCGGGCCCGCCCTTCTCTTCAACCGGATGACGCGCCGCGTTAGCGGGGCGGCGGGGTGTTGGCCGGGGTGAGCGCCGGCTTCTGCTGGGCCTTCTCCACGCCCTCCATCTTGGTCTGGCCCTCGAAGATGACCCCCTTCTCGACCATCAAGATGGGCGTCTCGACGTTGCCGCGCATCCGGGCCGGTTGGTGGAGCTCGACGAGCGATCTCGCCTTGATGTTCCCGCTGATCTCGCCATGGACGATGATCGTCCCACAGGTGATCTCGGCGGCGATCTTGGCCCCCTCCCCGACCACCAGCACGTCGTTGGTGATGATGGTGCCGGTGAACTTTCCGTCGATCCGGACGGTCCCCTCGAAGGTGAGCTTCCCCTCGAACTCGGAGCCGCGCCCGAGCAGGGCGTTGAGATCGCTTCCAGCCGCGGCGCCGGGAACGGCGGTCAACTCTTCGCGCTTCAGCATGGCCATGTCGTTTGGTCTCCACCAGGTCTGGCGCAGGTCGATCGCGCCGGAGGGACCCGGTTCGTAGCACCGGTCCCGCGATCAAGTCTACCCCGCGGGAGCGCCGATCTCTCCCGGGGGGTGCGGCGCGCCGTTCGACTCAGGCGCCGATGCGCGAGAGGATCCCGTCCAGCTCGTCGAGCGAGGTGTAATCGATCTCGAGCCGGCCGCTGGCGGCCGTCTTCGCCACCACCCGGCAGCGGGCGCCGAGCCGCCGCTGGAGCCGGTTGACGAGGTCGCGGGTCGAGGCCGTCTCCTCCGGCTTCTTCCCCTTCACCGGCGTCTTGCCGTTGGCGCGCACCAGCGCCTCCAGCGCACGCACCGAGAGCCGCTCGCGCACCGCCAGGTGCGCCAGCTTGCGGATGGCGTCCGCCCCCTCGACCCCGAGCAGGGCGCGGGCATGGCCCATGTCGAGCTGGCCGCCGCGGACGGCGTCGCGGACCTCGAGCGGGAGCTTCAGGAGCCGAAGGGCATTGGCGACCGTGGACCGCTCCTTGCCGACGCGCGCCGCGATCTGCTCCTGGGTGAGACCGTGGTCGGTCGCCAGCACCTCGAAGGCCTCCGCCTCTTCGATGGCGTTCAGGTCGGCCCGCTGGAGGTTCTCGACCAGCGCCAGCTCGAACGCCTCGCGGTCGCTCGCCTCGCGCAGGATGGCCGGCACCTCGCGTAGCCCGGCCCGTTGCGCCGCGCGCCAGCGCCGTTCGCCCGCCACGATCCGGTACCTGGTCCCTTCGCGCCGGACCAGGATCGGTTCGACCACGCCGTGCTCACGGATCGAGGCGGCCAGCTCCTCGAGCGCGGCCTCGTCGAACCGCTTGCGCGGCTGGTCGGGGTTCCGCTCCACCGCCTCGATGGCCAGCATGAGCAGCGCCCGCCCCGGTATGGACGACACGGCGACGGTGGGTGGCGAGGCGGCGTTGGAGAGGAGCGCGGCCATGCCGCGGCCCAGCGCGGGACGACGCTTGTCGGCGAGACTCATGCCGCACCTCCGACCAGGCGCTGTTCGACCTCGCGAGCCAGGTCGAGGTAGCTCTGGCAGCCCTTGGAGCCGACATCGTAGAGCAGGATCGGCTTGCCGTGGCTGGGGGCCTCGGAGAGCCGGACGTTGCGCGGGATGATGGTCTGGAAGACCTGGTTGGCGAAGGTCCGCCGGATCTCGTCGGCCACCTGGTTGGCCAGGTTGTTGGGCGAGTACATGGTCAGGACGATCCCGTCCACCTTGAGATCCGGGTTGGCCGAGGCCTTCACCAGCTCGATGGTCTTCAGCACGTCGGCCAGCCCCTCCAGCGCGTAGTACTCGCACTGGAGCGGGATCATCACCCCCTTGGCCGCCACCAGGCCGTTGAGCGTGAGCAGCCCGAGGGACGGCGGGCAGTCGATGATGACGAACTCGTATTCCGGCGCCAGCGGTTCGACCGCCTGGCGCAGCCGCTTCTCGCGCCCGTCGAGCGCCGCCAGCTCCAGCTCGGCGCCGACCAGGTGCTGCGAGGCGGGGACCAGGTCGAGGTATTTCAGCTCGGTCTTGCGGACGGCGTCGCGCAGCGGGAGGCCGTCGAGCAGCACCTCGTAGATGCTCTTCTCCGACTCGTCCCTGCGGATACCGAGCGCCGAGCCGGCGTTCCCCTGCGGGTCGAGATCGATGAGGAGGGTCCGGTGCTCGGCGGCGGCCAGCGACGCCGCCAGGTTGACGGCGGTGGTGGTCTTGCCGACGCCGCCCTTCTGGTTCGCGATGGTGAGGATCCGGCTCATGGCGGCGAGTTCGATTTCAGGGGGGAGTTCCCCGGTCACTTCGTGGCTCAAGCGAAGCCTCTCTGGTCCGAAGGTCGGAAGGCGGGCCGCCAGCGCGGCGACCCTTGGGGAATCTGCCCTACCCCTCTGACAGTGTTCCACGTGGAACATCGGCGCGCTTCCAGCGGACCACTGCACGGGTCGCCCGCGAGAACGGCAGCTCGAACCGATCGATCCCCACCAGCTCGAAGCCTCGGGCCTTCCCCAGCGCTTCGAGGTGAGTTCGTTCGGCCCCCTTCCCCATCATGGCGAGCAGCACACCGCCCTCGCCGACGTAGCCGGCCCCAAGCTCGAGCCAGCGCTCCGGGTCGGCCAGCGCCCGGCTCACCACGGCGTCCGAGACCGGCAGGCCGTCCTTCGTCGCGTGCCCGGTGGCTCGAACCGGCAGGCCACGGACCGCGAGCCCCAGCTCGGCCGAGGTGGCCTTCACGAAGGCCATCTTCTTGCCGACCGAGTCGCAGCAGGTGACCACCAGCTCGGGCCGCGCGCAGGCGACCGCCATCCCCGGCAGCCCGGCGCCGCTGCCGATGTCGAGCAACGTCTTGCGGCCGTCGAGCGCCGGCAGGAGCAAGAGGCTGTCGAGGAAATGCTTCTCGGCCATCTCCGCGGGATCGGTGATGGCCGTGAGGTTCATCTTGCGGTTCCAGGCGGTGAGCCGCTCCGCGAACCGGACCAGCCGGCCGATGGCCGGCTCGTCGACAGCGAGCGCCAGCGCCTCGATCCCGCTACGCAGCACCCGCAGGAACACCCTGTCCATTCACCCTCGCATGTCCCGCTCCGCGGCGCCGGCACGGACTCCCTGCAGCGCGGTCCAGCAAGAGGAGCAGCCTACCCCTTGCGGCCGAGCGCCGCGTCCACCTCTTCACGATGGGCCGCCAGGAAGGCGAGGACCGCATCGTCCTCCAGCCCCATGTCGCGAAGGACCCCCTCGTAGACGAACTGGAACCCGTCCGCATACTCCTCGCCGCGGAGCTGGAACGAGCGCCGGAGCACCGCCGCCGAGAAGAGCCGCTCCTCGAGTGACTTCTCCCGGGCCAGGGCGACTACCCTTCGCCTCCGGCCACGCGCTTGGCCGGATCGGGAAAGACCAGCAGTTGCCGGAAGAGTCCCTCGCCCTCGCTCCGCGTGCTGACGCCTGCGGCGTCCTGCAGCGCGATGTGGAGCTGCCGCCGCTCCCTCGCGCTCATCGGCGCGAGCGCGACGGTGGTCCTGGTCCGGCGGACCGTCTCGGCCAGCCGGGCCGCCATTGCCTTCATGGCCGGATCGCCGTCTTCCGAGAAGCCACCCACCTCGAGGTTGACCCACTTGCGCCCCTCGACCTGCGGGTTGACCGCTCGGTTGGCCAGCGCCTGGACCGCCTCGACGAGCGCGGAGCTGAGCCCAACCTGGTTGCCGTCGAGCGGCTTCAGCCAGACCCCGATCGCCTCGGCCGACTCCCGCACCTCGACCTCGAGGTCGGCGCCCATCCGCCGGAACAGCTCGACGCAGAAGGACCTGGCCTTCTCGACCTTCTCCGGCGACTGGGCCGGCGGCGGCGTGACCGGACGCTCCATATCACTCTCCGTGAATAGCCCTTCAGGCCTTGGCGGGCCGATCGTGCATCCGGTTGACCAGCTGCTGCTGCGCGATCGAGAGCAGGTTGTTGACGAAGATGTAGAGCGTCAGCCCCGACGGCACGAAGAGCATCATGATCGTGAAGAAGCCCGGGAAGAAGTACATCATCATCTTCGCCTGGGTGTTGTCGGTCGGCTGGGGAGAGAACTTCTGCATGACGAAGCTGGTCACGCCCATGGCCACCGGCAGGATGAAGTACGGGTCCCGCTGGGTCAGGTCGCTCATCCAGAGGAACGGCTCGCGGTAGAGCTCGACCGAGGTCTGTAGCGCGGCGTAGAGGGCGAACCAGATGGGCATCTGCAGCAACATGGGCAGGCAGCCACCGGCCGGGTTGACCTTGTGCTGCTGGAAGAGCGCCATCTGGGCGCGGCTCATCGCCTCGCGGTCGTCGCCGTGCTTGGCCTTGAGCTTCTCGATCTCAGGCTGCAGCCTCCGCATCGCGTTCATCGACTTCATCGACTTGAGCGTCAGCGGGTAGAGCAGCACCTTCACCGTGACGGTCAGGAGGATGATGGCCACCCCCCAGTTGCCGACGAAGCGGTGGAACCAGCGCATCACCCCGAGCAGGATCTGCGCGAAGAAGGCGAAGAAGTTGCTCACCGGCCCGTAGTCGATGGCCGACTCGAAGGCCCGATCGTGGCCGTCCAGCTTGGAGTAGCTCTTCAGCAGGTCGAGCTGCTTCGGGCCGGCGAAGAGCGTGAAGGCCAGCTTCCGCCCGGCCGGATCGAGCGGGTACTGGATGATCACCGCCCCGCTCCCCTTCTCGCCCCCCCTCATGAACAGGCAGGTCCCGCCCGGATCGGCCGGCAGCAGCGCCGCGGTGAAGTAGTGCTGGTCGATGCCGGCCCAGGCCACGGCCCCGGCGACCTTCTGGGTCATCTCGTCGCCGTCCACCTTGAACCGCTCGGTGCTCTTGTTGGCCCGGCAGACCGGGCGGACGAAGTCGAGCGGCGGGCCGGAGAAGATGCCCCCGCTGGAGGTGGACGGGGGCATGTACCCGTCGAACACGATCGAGACCGTGCCGGCCACCGGGGCCCCCGCCAGCTCCAGCTCGACCGCCAGCTCGTACGGCTTCCCGGTCAGCCGGTAGCTCTTCCTCAGCGTGGCCGCGCCGGCTCGCCCCTCGAAGACGACGCTCACCGCGTCCCGCGAGACCACCCGCATGGCCGCGTGCGCGCCCGGGTCGAGCAGCGGATCGGCGCTGCCACCCAGCTCCGGCGAGACCGAGACCGAGAGCGGCAGCGGAGCCCCCTTGGCGACATGCACCATGTCGATGGGGACCAGCTTGCCGTCCACCGTCCGCTGGAACTTGCCTCCCAGCAGCTCGATGTGGGCGATCGCCCCACCGTGGCTGGAGAGCACCACCGCGAACTCGGTCCCCTTGAGCGTGATCAGCTCCTCGGGCGCGTCGGGCACCGTCACCACCGGCGCCGGGACGGCGGCCGCCGCGGCGGCCACCTGGCCCGCCGCCACCGGCGTGCCGCCGAGCGTGTTGGTCGCGGCCACGACCGGCTTCGGCTTGGCCGACGGGAAGAGCAGTTGCCAGCCGAAGACGATGGCCATCGAGGCGACGATGGCGATCAGGAAACGGCGGTTGTCAGTGGGCACTGGGTTACCTCTCTGCGGTCAGGGCACCGGGTCGATGCCACCAGGATGGAAGGGATGACAGCGGCCGAGCCGCCGGATGGCGAGCCAGCCGCCTCGGGCGGCGCCGTGGCGGGAAAGCGCCTCGACGGCATAGGCCGAGCAGCTCGGATGGAACCGGCAGGCCGCGGGCAGGCCTGGGCCGATGAACCGTTGATAGAAGCGGACCAGCAGGACGAGCAGCCTGGCCATGGCTAGCGCTCCATCCCGGGCGTCGTGCCCGGGGCGGGGCCCCCCTGCCCACGCCGCTTCAGCTCGTCGCGGGCCACAGCCAGCGCCCGCCGCGCGCCGGCCAGCCCCAGGCCGAGTGCGCCCGAGCGGGCGATCACGACCAGGTTGACCGGGGGCAGCTCAGCCTGGATCTCGCGGAAGGCCTCGCGCACCCAGCGCTTGACCCGGTTCCGCCCGACCGCGTTCGCGACCTTGGACGACACCGTGATCCCGATCCGCGGCCGCTCCGCCACCGCGCCTCCGTGCAAGACCAGCAGCTCACCCGAGCAGAGCCGGGCGCCGCGGTCCTGCACCGCGAGGAATTCACGGCGGCGCCGCAGGCGCGCGGCCTTGGGCAGCTTCACCTTCGAGGCTACTTGGTGGGCGCCTTGGTCGTGAGGCGCTTGCGCCCCTTGGCCCGACGGCGCTTGATGACGTTTCGGCCACCCGTGGTCGACATGCGCTTCAGGAAGCCGTGGGTTCGGTTCCGCTTGATCTTCTTGGGCTGGTAGGTACGCTTCATGGCGCGGCAACCTCCACGATCACGTGCGGCATGTCAAGGACCCGCCCGCCGCACCGAAAACACCGTGCTTCCGCAGGCCTCCCACCCGCCACATTCTTGCCCTTGATCCCTCCGCTCGACCGTGGTTGGTTGCCCGGAACACGCGGCACCGCATCGACACGCTCCAGACCACCCGACGTCACGAACCGCCACGGATCAGCACTGATCCTTGGCGAGGTGACCTCGTTGGTTCCTGGAACCGCCGGGGTCTGGCAGGGGGGGGATGGTTCATGGATTCAGCGGCGAGGACGCGAGAGATGTCGGCACTGGACGAAACCTGGGCGAGGGTGGACGGTTACCTCCGCTCACGCCTGCGCCAGGACCTCTACGAGCGCTGGTTCGCGCCGCTGCGCGCCAGCGCCATCGACGACGGCCGGCTCCACGTCGCCGCCCCCGACAAGTTCCACCGTGACTTCGTGGACGACAACTACCGGCCCTGGTTCGAGGAGTTCCTGCCCGCCGTGACCGGCTCGGAGCTGCGGGTGGTCTTCGTGGTTGACGATCGCCCCAGGGCGGCCGCCGCCCATGAGGCGGTCCCGCCCCGGGCGGCGCCCGGCCACGCCGGTAGCGACCAGGCCGAGCGTCGCCCCGGCCAGCGTTACACCTTCGAGACCTTCGTGGTCGGCGAGTCGAACCGCTTCGCCTTCGCAGCCTCGCAGGCGGTCGCCCAGAAACCGGGCCACGCCTGGAACCCGCTCTTCCTGCACGGCGACTCCGGACTCGGCAAGACCCACCTGCTCCACGCCATCGGCAACGCCATCCTCGCCGCCATCCCCGGCGGCCCGGTCGCCGTGGTCACCTCGGAGCGCTACACCAACGACTTCGTCGACGCCCTGCGCAAGGGGACGCTCGACGAGTTCCGCCGCCGCTACCGGGAGTGCGCCGCGCTACTCATCGACGACGTGCAGTTCTTCGCGGGCAAGGACAAGACCGCCGAGGAGTTCTTCCACACCTTCAACACGCTCTACGAGCAGGGCGTCCAGATCGTCCTCTCCAGCGACCGGAGCCCCAAGGAGCTGAAGGGGCTGGAGGAGCGGCTCTGCTCCCGCTTCGAGTGGGGCATGAGGGTGCAGATCGACGTGCCCGAGTTCGAGACCCGGGCCGCCATCCTGAAGAAGAAGGCGGAGATCGAGCAGATCGACCTGCCCGACGAGGTGGCCACCCTGCTGGCCACGCACATCCGCTCCAACGTCCGCGAGCTGCACGGCGCCCTCACCAAGCTCTCCGCCTTCGCCTCCCTGAAGGGGGAGCCGATCAGCGAGCGCCTGGCCCGCGACGTCCTCTCCGACGTGATCCCGCCGCCCGGCTACAAGCCGACCATCGAGCGGATCCAGGAGGCCACCGCGGCCCACTACGGGCTGACCGTGGCCAAGCTGACCAGCGCCTCCCGCGAACAGAAGATCGCCATCCCGCGCCAGGTGGCCATGTTCCTCTGCCGCGAGCTGGCCAAGGAGACGTTCCAGCTCATCGCCGAGAAGTTCAACAAGAAGGACCACTCGACGGTCATCTCCGCCAAGGAACGGGTCGAGGAGTTGCTGGGCCAGGATCCGGAGATCCAGACCGCGGTCGCCACCCTGACGCAGCGGTTGGCCCCGTGAGAATCGTCGCTGTGGATGACCCGTGGATCACGCCCGGGACGGCCTGGGGACGGACCGTGGCTGGTCGTTGACACCTCGATCGGACGCACGCTACACAAGTCGGACCCGCAATGATCGGCCCGGTTTTCCAGGACTGAATCACCCGTCATTCCGCAGGCTCGACTCACTTGTCCACATCGATCCTCCCCCTGCTACTACGGCTGGATCAAAGAAGAAGAGAGTCTCCCACATGGAACTGAAGATCGGATCCCAGGAACTCGCCCGGGCTCTCGGCCGCTCGCAGGGCATCGTCGAGCGCAAGTCCACCATGCCGATCCTCTCCCACGTCCTGCTCGAGGCCAGCAACGGCAACCAGCTCCAGCTCTCGGCCACCGACCTCGACCTCTCGGTCACCTCGCAGCACGCCTGCGAGGTCGCCAAGGAAGGCGGGCTGGCGGTCTCCGCGAAGCACCTCTACGAGATCGTCCGTGCGCTCCCCGAGCAGACCGTCACACTGAAGCGGGCCGCCAACAACTACCTCGAGGTGAGGAGCGGACCATCCGAGTTCCGCATCGTCGGTCTCCCGGCCGAGGACTTCCCGGCGCTGCCCCGCTTCGAGAACCTCAACTTCGTCGAGATCGACCCGAAGTCGCTGCTCGACCAGATCGATCGGACCTTCTTTGCCGCCTCCAACGACGAGACCCGCTACAACCTGAACGGCGTCTTCTTCGAGCCGCAGGGCCCGCTGCTGCGCCTGGTGGCCACCGACGGCCACCGCCTGGCCGTCTCGGAGCGGCCGCTGGCGGGGGACTTCGGCCTCAAGAAGGGCGTCATCCTGCCGAAGAAGGGGCTCCAGGAGCTTCGCAAGCTGCTCACCGAGGCCGCCGATTCGGCCGAGGAGAAGCCGGTGGCCCAGCTCGGCTTCGCCGAGAACTCGGCCGTCTTCCGCCGCTCCGGCGTCAGCCTGGTGATGCGGCTCATCGAGGGGCTCTTCCCGGACTACAAGCAGGTGATCCCGAAGCCGGGCGAGAAGATCGTCACGCTGGGGCGCCTGCGCTTCCTGGAGACGCTGCGGCGGGTCTCGCTGCTCTCGTCCGACAAGTCGCACGCCGTCAAGCTGGAGCTCTCGGCCGGCACGCTGCGCGTCCTCTCGCAGAACCCTGATCTCGGCGACGCCCGCGAGGACGTGCCGGTGGAGTACGCCGGCGACCCGCTCAAGATCGGCTTCAACTCGCGCTACCTCACCGACGTGGTGGCCGCGCTCAAGGCCGATGACGTCCGGCTCGAGCTGGCCGATGACCTCTCGCCCGGCGTGCTGAAGGGCGCCGGGGAGCCCGACGCCGGCTACACGGCCGTCGTGATGCCCATGCGGATCTGAGCCGGCGCGCCGACGTGCGGCTCGGCTCGCTCCAGCTCCAGGACTTCCGCAACCTGGTCGAGGTCTCGGTCGAACCCTCGCCCCGGCTCACGGTGCTGCTCGGACCGAACGGGCAGGGGAAGACCAACCTCCTGGAGGCGGTCTACCTGCTCACCACGCTCCGGCCGCTGCGGGCGCTCCGGCTGGGCGAGTTGATCCGGTTCGGCCAGCCACGCGCCTCGGTGGGCGCCAGCGTCTGGCGTGGCTCGGTGGAACGGCGGCTCTCGGTCGAGGTCCTGCCCGGGCAGCGCAACGCCCAGCTGGACGGGAAGCCCATCGAGCGGCTCGACGACTACCTCGATGGCCTGGCCGCGGTCTGCTTCTCGCCCGACGATCTGCAGCTGGTGAAGGGCGGGCCGGAGGGCCGGCGCCGCTTCCTCGATCGGGCCGCCTTCAACCGCTGGCCGGCGGTGCTCGGCGAGGCGCGGCAGTACGTGCGGGCGCTCCGCGAGCGGAACGCCGCGCTGCGGGCCGGAGACGCCGCCGTGGAGCAGAGCTTCCGGGATCCGATGGTCCGGGCCGGGGCGCGGCTCCTGCTTCGCCGGCGCGACATCGTGGAGGAGCTCTCCCCCCGGCTGGCGACCGCCTTCGCCGAGATCTCGGGCCCGGGAGCCCCGCCGGCGGACCTGGCCTACCGGCCCAGCGGTGGGCTCGCAGCCAGCGGGACCGAGGTGGAACTGGCGGACCGGCTGGCCGCGTTGCTGGAGGCGCGGCTCCGCCGCGACCTCGACCGCGGCTACTCGACCTGCGGGCCGCACATGGACGACCTGCTCCTCGCGCTCGGCGGCCGAGCGGCGCGCGTCTACGGCAGCCAGGGGCAGCAGCGGGCCTTCGCGCTGGGCTTGCGGATCGCCGAGGTGGAGAACCTGCGCGCCGTGCAGCACGAGGCGCCGCTCCTGCTCCTCGACGACGTCTCCAGCGAGCTCGACCCGGAGAAGAACGGGTTCCTGCTCGACTACGTCGGAGGGCTGCCGGCGCAGGCCTTCCTGACCTCGACGGACCGGCGACTGATCGAGCCGCTGGCCGGCGAAGAGACGCTCTTCTTCGCGGTGGCAGCCGGGGCCATCTCGCCGCTCCTTTCCTGAGCCGATCCGGCCCCTTGACACCCGGTTTCCACGTTGCTGGCGGGGCCCACCTCTGATATATGAATGAGTTGTCTAAGTTACCAGAACCGCTGAGAGAACTCCGCGAGGCCTCCCCCTGGAAAGTGCTGAAAACATCGTCCCCCTGAAGACTCCCAGCCCGGAGGAGTACGGCACCGACGCCATCAAGGTGCTCGAGGGGCTCGAGGCGGTGCGCAAGCGCCCGAACATGTACATCGGCGACGTGGGCGAGCGCGGCCTGCACCACCTGGTCTACGAGGTGGTCGACAACTCGGTGGACGAGGCCATGGCGGGGCGCTGCGACGAGATCGACGTCACCATCCACACCGACAACTCGATCACCATCGTGGACAACGGCTCGGGGATCCCGGTCGGCCCTCACCCGACGGTGAAGGGCATGGACACGCTCGACGTGGTGATGACCAAGCTCCACGCCGGCGGCAAGTTCGAGTCGAACGCCTACCGGGTCTCGGGCGGCCTGCACGGCGTCGGCGTCACCTGCGTCAACGCGCTCTCCGACTGGCTCAAGGTCGAGGTCTACCGCGACGGCAAGGTCCACGCGCAGCGGTACGAGCGCGGCAACCCGACCGGCAAGGTCCAGCTGGTGGGCGAGACGCAGCGGCGCGGCACCAAGATCACCTTCAAGCCCGACTCGGTCATCTTCGAGGTCCACGAGTTCAGCTTCGAGACGCTCTCCGGGCGGCTGCGCGAGCTGGCCTTCCTCAACGCCGGCCTCAAGATCACCATCGAGGACGAGCGGACCGCGGCCAAGCGGCACGAGTTCATCTTCAAGGACGGCATCAAGGAGTTCGTCGCCTTCCTCAACCGGACCCGGGAGACGCTCAACCCGCCCATCTCGCTGCGCGGCGAGACCCCGGTGGAGCGCGGCACCGCGGTGGTGGAGATCGCGCTGCAGTGGAACGACGGCTACGACGAGAAGGTCTTCGCCTTCGCCAACAACATCCACAACCACGAGGGCGGCACCCACCTGATCGGCTTCAAGGCGGCGCTCACCCGCACCATCAACGCCTACGGCCAGAAGAACAACCTCTTCAAGGACCTCAAGGACGAGCTGCCCAGCGGCGACGACATGCGCGAAGGGCTGGCCGCGGTCATCTCCATCCGGCTCCCCGGCGCCAGCTTCGAGGGGCAGACCAAGACCAAGCTCTCCAACACCGAGGCCAAGTCGATCGTCGAGCAGATGCTCAACGAGCACCTGGGCGCCTTCCTGGAGGAGAACCCGGCCGTCGCGAAGCGGATCTGCGCCAAGGTTAGCGAGGCCACCCGGGCCCGCATCGCCGCCCGCAAGGCGCGCGAGACGGTGCGGCGCAAGGGGGCGCTCGACGGCGCCTCGCTCCCAGGCAAGCTGGCCGACTGCCAGTCGAAGGACCCAGCCGAGTCGGAGCTCTTCATCGTCGAGGGCGACTCGGCCGGCGGCTCGGCCAAGCAGGGGCGCGACCGGCGGGTGCAGGCCATCCTCCCGCTGCGCGGCAAGATCCTGAACGTGGAGAAGGCCCGCTTCGACAAGATGCTCTCGTCGGAGGCCATCACCACCATGATCACGGCCCTCGGCACCGGGATCGGGTCGGAGGAGTACGACGTCGGAAAGGTCCGCTACCACAAGATCGTCATCATGACCGACGCCGACGTGGACGGCAGCCACATCCGCACGCTGCTGCTCACCTTCTTCTTCCGGCAGATGCCGCAGCTCCTGGAGAAGGGCTACCTCTACATCGCGCAGCCGCCGCTCTACCGGGTCGCCAAGGGCAAGAAGGAGAACTACCTGAAGGACCAGGAGGCCATGGACGAGTTCCTGCTCTCCATCGGCACCGAGAAGGTCAAGCTGGTGGCCGGCGACCTGGTCATCGCCGGCGACGACCTGCGGGCGCTGGCGCGCAACGCCATCGCCTTCCGCGCCCACCTGGCCCGGGTCGAGCGGCGCCGCGACGGGCGCATCGTGGACGCCGCGGTGAAGCTGGGCGACCTCGACCCCGCCCTGCTCAAGGACCACGAGCAGGTGAAGGCGCAGGTGGACAAGATCTACCAGTACGCCCAGAAGCACCACCCCGAGCTGGAGGTTCGCCTCGCCAAGATCGAGCGCGACGTGGAGCACGACTGCGACTCGCTGGTCTTCCAGACCACCGTCTCGGGCGCGCCGCGGGAGACCCGGCTCGATCACGACTACCTCTCCGGCCCGGAGTGGAGCGAGCTGACCGTGCTCCACGGATCGCTGGCGGAGATCGGCCCGGGGCCGTACCGGCTGGAGGCGCCCGAGGGCGAGGAGGAGGTGGCCGACGTCTTCGCGGCCGTGGAGGCGATCAAGAAGGCCTCCGCCGCCGGCCAGACCATCCAGCGCTACAAGGGGCTGGGCGAGATGAACCCGGAGCAGCTCTGGGAGACCACCATGGACCCGGCCCGCCGGACCATGCTCCAGGTCCGGGTGGACGACGCCATCGAGGCCAACGAGGTCTTCAGCATCCTGATGGGAGACGCGGTCGAGCCGCGCCGGGAGTTCATCGAGAAGCACGCGCTCGACGTCCAGAACCTGGACATCTGAGTCGAGCCGCCCCCGGACAGGAGCACGCATGCCCCGCACCGCCATCGCCGCCATCGGCACCTGTGTCCCCGAACGCGTCGTCACCAACGACGAGCTGAGCCGCCTCATGGAGACCTCCGACGCCTGGATCCGGGAGCGGACCGGCATCGAGGAGCGACACTGGGTCGGGGAGGAGACCGGGAACTCGGATCTCGCGCTGGCCGCGACGAACCAGGCGCTCGACCGGGCCGGCTGGAAGGCGACCGACATCGAGGCCATCGTCTACGCCTCGCTCTCGCCGGACTTCATGTTCCCGGGCGACGGCTGCTACCTCAACGCCAAGCTCGGGATCCCCGGTGTCCCGGCGCTCGACATCCGCAACCAGTGCTCGGGCTTCGTCTACGGACTCTCGGTGGCCGACGCCTGGATCCGCGGCGGCAGCTACCGGCGCGTCCTGCTGGTCGGCTCCGAGGTCCACTCCACCGGGCTCGACCTCACCACGCGCGGCCGCGACGTCTCGGTCATCTTCGGTGACGGGGCCGGCGCGGCGCTGCTGGAGGCCACCGACGAGCCCGGCCGCGGCGTCCTCTCCTGCGAGCTGCACGCCGACGGCCGCCACGCCAAGGAGCTCTCCACCGACGCCCCCGGCTCCAGGTACCACCCGCGCCTGCAGCCGCGCATGCTCGAGGACGGCTCCGCCTTCGCGCACATGGAGGGTCAGAAGGTCTTCAAGCACGCCATCTCCAGGATGCCGGAGGTGGTGCGCTCGGTGCTCGACGAGAACGGGCTCAAGACCACCGACCTGAAGCTGCTCATCCCGCACCAGGCCAACCTGCGCATCAGCCAGATGGTGCAGCGGTCGCTGGAGCTGCGCGACGACCAGGTCTTCAACAACATCATGAAGTACGGCAACACCACCGCGGCCTCGATCCCCATCTGCCTCGCCGAGGCGGTGGAGGCGCGCGGCGTCAAGCGCGGCGACCTCATCTGCCTGGCGGCCTTCGGAGCCGGGTTCACCTGGGGGGCGGCGCTGCTCCGCTGGTAGCGGGCGGCACGCCCGGCTGATACACGGGGGATCTTGAGGCGTCGTCCAACGGCAGGACTGCGGACTTTGGATCCGCGTATGAAGGTTCGAATCCTTCCGCCTCAGCACCACCACCGGGCCGCCGGGGCGCGCTCCGCATGACGCTGGCCGGCCGGACCGGAGGATCCTGGTGATCCGGCTCTGCCAGCGCCCGGGCGCCTCCTGCGGCGCCTGCTGCGGGCTCTACAACTCGCGCGACCACGGCCGGGAGGCGGTGCGGGCGGAGCTGACCCGCCGCACTCGCGAGCTGCGCCGCGTGGAGCGGACCCTGCCGGCCTTCCGCGAGGCGGCGGCGAGGCTGGCGGCCGCCGGCCCCGCGCCGCTCTTCCCCACCGTCCGGATCTGCCCACTGCTCGGCTTCCTCGACGAGGCCGAGACCCGCATCGGCTGCCTGGCCCACCCGCTGGTGACCGGCGGCCCCGACCTGCGCGACGCCGGCGCCTACGACGTCACCACCTGCGAGTCGTTCCTCTGCCCGAGCCACGCCTGGCTCGACGACGAGGAGGCCTCGCTCACCGAGCTGGCCAGCGGCGACTTCCACCTCTACGGGCTGGTGGTGACCGACGTCCCCTTCCTGCGCGCCGCGCTCGGCGCGGTGGCGGCGCGGACCGGGGCGCGGGTGGAGCGGCGCCACCTCGAGCAGGCCCCGTTCCGCGAGGCGCTGCGGCGGCTCCTGGCGCTCAAGGAGGAGCTGGAGCCGGGGTCGGAGGGGCTCTTCGGGGCCTTCCGGCCCGGGCGCGACGGCGAGCCGGTGCCGCGCCGGATCGACTACCAGGCCATCGACCGCTCCACGTCGCCGTACGACCAGATCCTCACCTGCGTGGGGGCCGATCCGCGCAGCGGCAACGACCTCGACCTGCTCGAGGAGGAGGTCCGGGTCCGGCTCGACGGCTGCGCGGCGGCCATGCGGACCTGGTAGGTAGGCACGTATCCCGGGTCAACTGTCCTTCGAGCGGAGCCGGTACCGCGCCCCCCGGGTCGTCCCGCTCTGCCGCAGGAAGGAGGCGGTGGACAGGTCGCGGGTGGCCTGGCGTCGGGAGGCGCGCCCGCGCAGCGCCTCCAGGTAGTCTCGCAGGGCGAGGCCACCCGGCCGCCCGGCCAGGCGCCGCAGCAGGTTCATGCGCTCCTGGCGGGCCAGCGTGCCGTGCACGCCACCACCCAGCTCCTTGGCCAGCGGCTCCTCGCGAGAGAACCACCCCCAGCGCGTGTACTCGGCCAGGGACTCCTCCACGTCGCGCCGGGCCAGCTCTCCGGCGAAGGCGCGCGTGCCGAGGAAGAAGCGCTCGCCGCCGGCCGGCGCGACCCGGGAGAGGACGAAGGCGGCCACCTCGTCGAGCTCGCTGGAGCGCGCCGCCCGCCGCGAGAACTCGAAGGCGACCGCCAGCGCCGAGGGCCAGCGCGACCGCGCCAGCACCCGGCGGAGCCGCAGCGGGTCGAGCCGGTCGTAGCCTCTAGCCAGGAACTCGACCAGCACCCAGAGCAGGCGGGGGTCCTGGCGAGCGGCCTGCGACGCCAGCACCACCAGCTCCTCGGGAGACGGCTTCCCGAAGCGCCAGGAGACCGGCCGGCCCTCGGCGCGGGCACCCAGCGCGGCCAGCTCGAGGTAGAGCCGCGGCAGCTCGCGCTCCTGGAGCGGCAGGAGGCCGAAGTCGATCACGCCCCCTCCCGGATGTCGTCGAGGAAGTCGGCGGCGTCGGCCGCCCCGCGCACGCCCCTGGCGGCCAGCTCCTCGAGGCGCCGCTCCACCAGCGACAGGTCGGGCTGGCGCCGCAGCAGGGCCCGGGCGTGACCGACGTCCTTCTCGCGGCCGGCGAAGCACTTCATCACCAGGAGGTCCTCGACGCCCAGTGCCGTCACCCGCAGCCGCTCCCCGGCGAAGAGCGGCCGCAGCCGGCTGCCGTAGTCGGTCGGCAGGACGTGGGCGAAGGTCTCGAAGTGGGGGTTGAGCCAGTCCGAGGCCAGGCCAACCGCGCGGGCCACCTCCCGGATCTGCTCGGCCAGGTCGTCGAGGCTCCCGGACACGGGGTAGGCATCCACGTCGGTGGTCCGGACCGGGAGCCCGTAGGCCAGCATCATGGCCGTCCCGCCGCCGACCACCAGCGTGACCGGCCGTGGCAGCAGCGCGTCCAGGGCCCGGAAGGCCCGGCCGAGGATGGCGGCGTCGAGCGGTGGGCGCGGGCGGATCATTCAAGCCGCGATTATACTCCCAGGCATTCGAGGCGCAATACGTCGTCCTGGCGCACCCGGGCCCGGCCGGCGTCACCCGGCCGCGGGCGGGTCCCGCTTCGGCAGCCCCAGCGCCACGATCTCGGCGAGGTCCATCGCCTTCATGGTCTCCTCGCGGCTCAGCTCGTTTATGCCGTCCTTCACCATGGTTAGGCAGAACGGGCAGCCGGTGGCCACCACGCCCCCGGCGACGCCGAGAGTCTCGGCCGCCTCGGTGACCCGGTTCTGGTTGATGCGGGTGCCGAGGTGCTCCTCCAGCCACATCCGGCCACCGCCGGCGCCGCAGCAGAAGCCCTGCCTCCCGTTGCGAGGCATCTCCACCGGCGTGACCCCGGCCGCGGCCAGCGCGGCCCGCGGCGCGTCCACCACCCCGTTCCAGCGGGCCAGGTAGCAGGGGTCGTGGTAGGTGACCGCGGTGCCGGCCAGCCCCTCGGCCTTGCCGGGGGTGAGCCGGCCGTCGGCCACCAGCCTGGCGATCAGCTCGGCGTGGTGGACCACCTCGTAGCGGCCGCCGAAGTCGGGCAGCTCGTTCTTGATGGTGTTGAGGCAGTGCGGGCACTGCACCAGGATCTTCTTCACGCCGTGGCCGTTGAGGGTCTCGGTGAGCGCGGTGGCCTGCAGCTGGAAGAGGTACTCGTTGCCGAGCCGGCGCGCCGCGTCGCCGGTGCAGGTCTCCTCCTCGCCGAGGATGGCGAAGGAGACCTTGGCCTCGCGCAGGATCTGGACGATGGCGCGGGAGACCTTCTTCTGGCGGTCGTCGAAGGCGCCGGCGCAGCCGACGAAGAAGAGGTACTCGTACTCACCGCCGTCGGCCGCCCGCGGGATGGCGAGATCCTCGCACCACTCGGCCCGCTTGTTCGAGCCGATGCCCCACGGGTTCCCCTGGGTCTCGATCCCCTTGAAGACGCGAGCCGCCTCGTCGGGGAAGACCGAGTCCACCTGCACCGCCTGGCGCCGGATGTCGATGAGGCGCGGCACGTTCTCGATGAAGACCGGGCAGGCGGTCTCGCACCAGCCGCAGGTGGTGCAGGCCCAGGCCGTCTCCGGCGCCACCGCCTCGGTGATGGGCGGCAGCCTGGCGGCGATCGCTTCGCGCGCCGCCGGATCCCGGGCCGCCATGAGCTCGACCAGCGTCGGGCCGACCTGGCCGAGGTGCTTGCGGATGGCCTTGTTCACGGCCTTGTGGCTGAGCGGCTTGCCGGTGACGTGGGTGGGGCAGTGGGTCTCGCAACGCCCGCACTCGGTGCAGCTGTAGACGTCCCAGCCCTCCTTCCAGGAGAGGTCCTTGGCGGTGGCGGTGCCGAAGCGGGCTCCCTCCGACTCGAGGTCGAGCTTGGCGAGCCGCGCCTCGGGCGGCAGCCGGCGGAAGAAGACGTTGGGCAGCCCGGTGATGACGTGGAAGTGCTTCCCGATGGGCAGGAAGTTGAGGAAGAGCAGGATGACCACCAGGTGGAGCCAGAAGCTCGCCTGGACGACCAGCCCGGTGGCCCCCGGCGAGAGGCCGAGCCGGCCGGCGTCCTCGTAGAGGATCTCGGTCACCATCAGCGCGATGATGAAGCCGACCACCAGGGTGCCTTCCCAGGAGGCCGTGACCCGCGCCGGCTTCGTCACCAGGCGCCGCCAGAGGAAGCCGAGCGCCGCCACCAGCGCGGCCCAGACCACCACGTTCTTGACCAGATCGTAGCCGCGGCCGAGCGCCGAGTCGGGGCCGAGCAGCGGAAGGTGGAAGTCGGGGGAGAAGCCGACACCGAAGAGGGTGATGGTCCGGAGCGCCAGCACCAGGAAGGCGGCGAAGAGGACCACGTGGAGCACGCCGGCGGTCCGCTCCTCCGGGTCGACCAGCCGCTTCTGGCCGAAGCCGAAGCGGAGCAACCCGGACAGGCGCTCGCCGGCCCGGTCGCGCCGGTCCTCGCGCCGCAGCGCGAGGAGGGGGCGCAACCGGACGGCCGCGGAGTAGCTGAAGAGCCCGAGCCCGACGAGGAGCAGGACCGCCGTGACGATTGGGTTCATGCGGCGGACGCTAGCACGACGCGATGCGCCGTTGACTTGCGAATCGAGCGCTACCCGTCGCGGCCGCCACGCCTGTTCTTGTCCTTCTCCTTGTCCTTGTTGTTGCCCCGATCGTCCTTGGGCTTTTCCACCTTGGGCTTCTCCGGCTGGCCTCGGCCGCGGGCATCACCGCGAGTGGCCGCGGGAGCGCGCGGGGGCGGCGACGTCACCGCCGGCGGCGGCTGGTGAGGAGGCGAGGCGCGAGGCGGCGCGTTGGCCGGCGGGTTGTTGACCGGCGGCGGAGCCTGGGGTGGCGGGTTGATGACCGGTGGATGGTGGCCGCGCCCCGGAGGCGCTCCAATCTGGCCTGGCGGCTGGTTGGAGTGGCCCGGCGCTTCGCCGGCGCGTCCACGGTCACCCCGGTCGCGCTGCTGCTCGTTGGCCCGCTGGTCGCGGTCATGCTGCTCGCGGTCGCGCTGCTCGTTGGCCCGCTGGTCGCGGTCACGCTGCTCGCGGTCGCGCTGTTCGTTGGCCCGCTGGTCGCGGTCACGCTGCTCGCGGTCGCGTTGCTCGTTGGCCCGCTGGTCGCGGTCACGCTGCTCGCGGTCGCGCTGTTCGTTGGCCCGCTGGTCGCGGTCACGCTGCTCGCGGTCGCGCTGTTCGCGATCTCCACGGTCATGGTCACGATCACCGCCCGGCTGCGTGCGCGGCGGCTCGCCCGGACGCGGCGGGTAGGGGTAGGCTGGCGGGCGAGCAACCGGCGGTGGCGGCGCGGGGCGCGGCGGCGGCGGTGGCGCGGGCCGGCGCGGCTGGTACCAGTCGAGCGGCCTGGGAGGGACCACCCTGGGCGGCGGCGGCGCCGGCCGCGACCAGTAGGCGCGCGGAGGCGGACGCGCCGCCCGGTAGGGGCCCACGTAGACGTAGCCGCGCCCGGGGCGCCAGTTCCAGTCAGGGCCCTGCGGCGGGTAGTAGTCGTGGCGATGCGGCCCACGGATGAAGCACCAGCCGCCACCGGGGAGCGGGTGCCCTTCGTAGAACGTGAACTGGAACGGGCCCCGGTAGTAGTAGTAGCCACCCTCGACCACGTAGTGGTCCTCGTGCTCAGGGTAGTAGTCGTGGGTGTGCGGGCCGTCGATGTAGCACCAGCCGCCGCCGGCCGACTCGGGGATGAAGTGCTCGCCGTAGTACCAGACCTCCGGCCGCGGAGGTGGCTGGTAGACGGGAGGGGGCGGCTGATAGGCCTGCGGAGGCGGCTGGTAGACGGGAGGGGGCGGCTGATAGGCCTGCGGAGGCGGCTGGTAGACCGGCGGCGGCGCGGGGGCGGGCTCGTAGACCGGCGGCGGCGGCTCGTACTGCGACTGGGGCCGGTAAGGGCGGACGACACAGCCAACGAGCAGCGTGAGCGGAAGCAGGATCAGCAGGGCACGCTTCATGTGATCACTCCTCGAGGCCGGGACGGGGCGCCTCGTCCATAGAGACGTATCACGACCAGGGGTCATTCACCGGAAGGCCTTGCGGGTGCCTTGCGGGTCCTGGCGGCGAAGGCGGCGGCGTGTTCGACGTAACGCCTCGCGATGTCGAGGCCGGTGACCCGCTCCAGCCCCTCGAAGCCGGGGGAGCTGTTGACCTCCATGATCATCGGACCTTCGCTCGCCTCCAGCAGGTCCACCCCCGCCACCTCCAGGCCGACCACCCGTGCCGCCCGGACGGCCGCCTCGGCGTAGTCGCCCGGAAGGTCCAGGCGGGTCGCGGCGGCGCCGCGGTGGATGTTGGAGCGGAACTCGCCGGCCCGGGCGGTGCGGCGCATTGCCGCCACCACGTGGTCGCCGATCACCAGCGCCCGGACATCGCGGCCCCGCGACTCCTTCACCAGCTCCTGCAGCAGGATCTCCTGGCCGAGGGTCCAGAGCGTGTCGAGCAGGCCGGTCACCTCGGCCATGGTGCTGGCGATCATCACCCCCACGCCCTGCGCGCCGCGGACCAGCTTGATGATGCAGGGGAGGCCGCCCACCAGCTCCACCGCGGCAGGCACCTCGTCCCGGTAGCGGCAGAGCGCGGTGCGCGGGATGGCCAGGCCGGCCCGGGCCAGGAGCTGCAGCGCCCGCAGCTTGTCGCGCGAGCGGCCGATGCCGGCGGCGCCGTTCAGGACCGGCACGCCCATCAGGTCGAACTGGTTCACCACCGAGAGGCCGTAGCCGGTGATGGAGGCGCCGATGCGCGGGATGACCACGCGCACCGATGCCGGCTCGACCTCGACGCCCCGGTGGAAGAGGCGCGGGCGATCGCGCTCCAGCAACAGGTCGCAGCGGAGCGTGTCGAGCACGCGGGGGTGGAGCTGGAGGGCCCGCGCAGCCGCCACCAGGCGCCGCGTCGAGTAGAGCCTGGCGTTGCGGGAGAGGATGACCAGCGCCGGAGGAGGCGCCGCCCGGCGCGGGGCCGGCCGCCTCGCGGGCCTGGCCCGCTTCACCGCTCGCCGCTTCGCGCTCGCCATCTGGACCGCGGGGAGGGTAGCCCGAAGGCCCCCCGGGCTGCTAGAACCGCTCACCTTCCAAGGACACCAGCGTGGACTACAAGGATACGATCCATCTCCCCAAGACCGACTTTCCCATGAAGGCCAACCTGGCCCAGCGGGAGCCCGAGATCCAGCGCGCCTGGGAGGCCGAGGGCATCTACCAGCAGGTGCTGGCCCAGAACGCCGCCCGCCCCGGCGCGAATAAGTTCGTGCTGCACGACGGGCCGCCCTACGCCAACGGCGACATCCACATCGGCCACGCCCTCAACAAGATCCTCAAGGACATCATCGTCAAGTACCGGAACCAGAACGGCGAGGTGGCCGACTACGTGCCGGGCTGGGACTGCCACGGCCTGCCCATCGAGCTGAAGGTGGACAAGGAGCTGGGGTCGAAGAAGCGCGACATGGACCGCGCCGCCGTCATCGGCGCCTGTCGCGCCTACGCAGCCAAGTGGATCGACAAGCAGCGGACCTCGTTCAAGCGGCTCGGCATCTTCGGCCGCTGGGAGGCCCGCTACGCCACCATGGACAAGCGCTACGAGGCCGACACGATCCGGGCCCTGGCGCGCGCCGCCGAGCAGGGCTTCCTGGTGCGGGGCAAGAAGCCGGTCTACTGGTGCGTCACCGACCGGACGGCGCTGGCCGAGGCCGAGGTGGAGTACGAGGAGCACACCTCGCCGTCGATCTACGTCGCCTTCGACCTGACCGCGCCGCTGCCCCACGAGAAGCTGCGAGGCCGCCCGGCCCGGCTGGTGATCTGGACCACCACCCCGTGGACGCTCCCCGCCAACCTGGCCATCGCCGCGCGCGCCGACCACGTCTACGCCGCCTACGAACTGGGCGGCACGGTGCTGGTGGTGGCCAGGGACCTGCTGGTGAGCTTCCTGGCCGCCTGCGCGCCGGGCGAGCTGGCCGATGGGGCGCTGGCCCACCCGGAGCGGCTGCTGGCCGAGCTGCCGGGCGAGAAGCTGGAGGGGCTGAGCTACCGCCACCCGTTCATGGGGCGCGAGTCGCCGGTCATCCTCGGCGAGCACGTCACGCTGGAGGCCGGCACCGGGCTGGTCCACACCGCGCCGGGCCACGGCGCCGAGGACTACGTCGTCGGGCAGCAGTACAAGCTCGAGGTGCTCAACCCGGTGGACGGGGCCGGCGTCTTCACCGACGGGGCGGGGCCCTATGCCGGCCTGAAGATCTTCGACGCCAACCCGAAGATCGTCGCCGACCTGGCCGCCACCGGCCACCTGCTCTCCGACCCGGGCCTGTCCCTCAAGCACAGCTACCCGCACTGCTGGCGCTGCCACAAGCCGGTGGTCTTCCGCGCCACCGACCAGTGGTTCCTCAGCCTCGACCACGGCGGCATGCGCAAGCAGGCGCTGGCCGAGATCGACAAGGTCCGGTGGATCCCGCACTGGGGGCGCGATCGCATCTACAACATGATCGAGAACCGGCCCGACTGGTGCCTGTCGCGCCAGCGGACCTGGGGCGTGCCCATCCCGGTCTTCTACTGCGAGGGGTGCGGCGAGCCGCTGGTCTCGCCGGCGCTGATGAACCGGGTGGCCGACGCCTTCGAGCAGGAGGGGATCGAGGCCTGGTACCGACGCGACCCGAAGGAGTTCACGGCGGGGGCGAGGTGCGCCTCGTGCGGCGGCACCGCCTTCCGGCGCGAGCAGGACATCCTCGACGTCTGGTGGGACTCGGGCGTGAGCTGGGCGGCGGTGGCCGAGCGCGATCCCAACCTGGGCGCCCCGGTGGACCTCTACCTGGAGGGCTCCGACCAGCACCGCGGCTGGTTCCACTCGGCGCTGCTGACCAGCGTGGCCATTCGCGGCCAGGCGCCCTACCGGGCCGTGCTCACCCACGGCTTCGTGCTCGACGAGAACGGCCGGCCCATGTCGAAGAGCGCCGGCAACGGGACCACCCCCGAGGAGATCATCCAGAAGTACGGCGCCGACGTCCTGCGCCTCTGGGTCTCGGCGGCGGACTACCGGGACGACGTCGCCCTCTCCCCACAGATCCTGGCCGGCATCTCCGAGGGGTACCGCAAGATCCGCAACACGCTCCGCTACGCGCTGGGGGCGACCGACGGCTTCGACATCGCCCGCGACGCGGTGCCGGCGGAGGAGCTGCTGCCGATCGACCGCTGGGCCTGGAACCGGCTCGTCGCCTGGCAGGAGAAGGTGCGGGCCGGTTACGAGGAGTACGAGTTCCACACCGCCTACCACGCCACCATGCAGCTCTGCGCGGTGGAGCTGTCGGCCTACTACTTCGACATCGTCAAGGACCGGCTCTACACCGCCCGGAAGGACGGCCTGCCCCGCCGCAGCGCCCAAACGGTGCTCTGGCACGTGGCCCACGACCTGTGCACCTGGCTGGCGCCGATCCTCTCCTTCACCACCAGCGAGGCCTGGGGCTACCTGCCAGGCGCGCCGGCCAGCTCGGTCTTCCTGGCCGGGCTGCCGAGGCGGCAGCGCTCGGCCGGCGCCGACGCCCTGGAGGCCCGCTACGCCGCCCTCTTCTCGGTGCGCGAGGTGGCGCAGAAGGCGCTGGAGACGGCCCGGGCCGCCAAGCTGATCGGCAAGAGCACCGAGGCGGCGGTGACGGTTCGCGCCGAGGGGGAGCAGCGCAAGCTCCTGGAGTCGGCCCGCGGCGAGCTGGCAAGCCTCTTCATCGTCTCCAAGGTGACGCTGGCCGACGGGCCGCTCGGCGTCGAGGTATCGGCGGCGCCGGGGAAGAAGTGCCCGCGCTGCTGGGTTTTCGCCGAGGACACGGGCCGGAGCGCGGCCCACCCCGAGCTGTGCGGCAAGTGCGTCGACGCGATTCACTAGGAGCGGGCATGGGCAAGTGGCGCGTCTTCCTGCTGATCGTGGCGACCGGCCTGTTGGCCGACCAGGGGACCAAGTTCATGGCGGTGGACCGGCTCACCACCGCGCTGCAGCGGACCGACGGCGCGCTCTGGTCGCGGGTGGCCGGCTTCTACGGCTTCCGCCACCTCGAGCCGTACTCCACCGAGCCCTACGTGGTCTGGGCGCCCATGTGGCGCATGCGCTACGCCGAGAACCCGGGCGCGGCGTGGGGGCTCTTCCGCGACCTGTCGCTCTCCGCGCGCAACACCGTCTTCTCGCTCACGCTGCTGGGCGCGGTGATCTTCATCCTCTTCTACTTCCGCAAGCTCTCGCGGGAGCAGCGGCTGCTGCAGGTGGCGCTCTCGCTGGTCTTCGCCGGGGCCATCGGCAATTTCGTGGACCGGCTGGCGCGCGGCTACGTGGTGGACTTCATCGACTGGCACTGGTGGAAGCGGCCGGACCTGTACTGGCCGACCTTCAACATCGCCGATTCGATGATCGTGGTCGGGGTGATCCTGCTGGTGCTGCTCCCCGGCGAACAGACGGCCGCCAAGGCCGGGGAGGGCTGATGTTCCCGATCCTCTTCTCCATCGCCATCCCGGCCGCGCTGGTCAAGCCAGCGGTCATCCTGGCCGTGCTGCTGGTGGCCCTGGGGCGGGCGGTGGCGTGGACGCGTCGATCGAGGCGCGAAGGGCACCCGGTCTCGTTCGCGGCCGCGCTCGGCGACGACTGGGTGGTCTCGGCCATCCTGGCCGCGGCGGTCGGGCTGCTCTGGCGCGCGGGGCTGCTCGACGGCGACGTGCGCCTGCCGCTCCACAGCTACGGCCTGCTCATCGCCACCGGCTTCATCATCGGCATCTGGCTGGCCCAGCGCGAGGGAAAGCGGCGCGGCCAGGACCCGGAGAAGATCGCCGACCTGACCTTCTGGATCCTGGTGGCGGGGCTGGTGGGCAGCCGCGTCTACTACATCATCGTCAACTGGCGGGACTACTTCGAGGCCGGCACCTTCCTCGCCAACACCTCCTTCGGCCGCATCCCGCGCCTCTTCGCCATCTGGGAGGGAGGGCTGGTCTTCTACGGCGGCCTCATCGGCGCGGTGCTGGTGGCGTGGCTCTACATGCGGCGTCACGGCATGGACTTCCTGGCCCACGCCGACACGCTCATCCCCTCGGTTGCGCTCGGCCACTTCTTCGGCCGGCTCGGCTGCTTCAGCGCCGGCTGCTGCTGGGGCGACGTGGCCCAGGCCCACCTGCCGTGGATGGTCCGCTTCCCGCCCGAGTCGCTCGCCTACCAGACCTTCGCCGGGCGGGCCACGCCGGGCGCCTTCCTGGCAGCCGACCGGAGCGCCACGCTGCCGCTCCACCCGACGCAGCTCTACGAGTCGTTCGGCGAGCTGGGGCTCTTCCTGCTGCTGGTGATGGTGATCCGGCCGCGCAAGCGGTTCCACGGGCAGGTGCTGGCGAGCTGGCTCGTGCTCTACGCGGTCCTGCGCACCGTGGTGGAGAGCTTCCGCGGCGACGTGGAGCGGGGCGTGGTGCTGGGGCTCGGGGTGGGGATCTGGACCTCGCTCCTGATCTTCGCGGCCGGGGCGGCGGTCTTCGCGACCGCAGGGCGGCGCGCTAGAGTCTGAGCCGTGGCCCTCCCCCCCAAAGCCCCGCAACGCCCCGGCGCCCCGGCGCAGCCCGTTCCCGACGCCGACAAGGGGCGTCACGCCACCGACGCGCTGGCCGACGACTGCGCGGCGCTGGAGACCGAGGTCGAGGAGCTGAAGGTAAAGTACGAGATGTACTTCCTCGGCGTGGAGCGGAACGAGCCGAACCGGACCCGCGACGACCTCAAGAAGAAGGTGCTGCGGCTTAAGGAGCGGTTCACGCGCAACGCCGGCGTGCGCTTCCGCGTCCAGTCGCTCCACGCGCGGTTCATCTCCTACGAGCGGCTCTGGATGCGGTCGGCGCGCGAGAAGGAGGAGGGGACCTACCGGCGCGACCTCTTCAAGGCGCGGCTCCATGCCAAGCAGCGCGGGGTGGGGCCGGCCGGGGTGAAGGGGAAGAAGGAGATCCTGCGCTTCTCGCAGGCCGAGGACGTGGACCTCTCCGACTTCGGGGACGAGGAACCGACGCCGGCCCCGGTGCCGGCCGCCCGGCCCACGGCGACGGCCGCGAAGCCGGTTCCCAGGAGCCCCGCCGCGCCGTCCGCGAGCAGCGCGCCACCTCCTCCGGGGAGCGCCACCGCGGCGAAGCCGGTCGCGCCGCCGGCTCGGGCCGCCGCGACCAATCCACCGCCCGCCCAGCAGCGCGCTCCGGCCCCCGCCGCGCCCGCCCCCCGCCCCGCCGCGCCGGCGGCCGCACCGGCCGTGAGCGCGCAGGCGCGGGCGCTCTACGAGGCCTACGTGGCGGCGCGGCGCAGCTGCAACCAGGACGTCACCGGGATCACGCCCGACGCCATCGCCCGGACCATCGCCAAGCAGACGCCCGAGATCATGAAGCAGCACAAGGCCAGGTCGGTGGAGTTCAAGGTGGAGGTCAAGGACGGCCGGGCCATCCTGAAGGCGGTCCCGAAGGTCTAGATCGCCTCGGGCCGGGCGATGGGCGCATCGGGGTTGCATCCCGGGGCCCGTGATCGTAAAACGCACCGCCCGCGGCCGGTCCGCCAAAGGGCACGCCGCACGCCTGGATAGCTCAGCTGGTAGAGCAGGGGACTGAAAATCCCCGTGTCCCTGGTTCGATTCCGGGTCCAGGCACTTTCATCTCGTCCGACATCAGAGGCCCGCCAGAGCGCAAGTTCTGGCGGGCCTTAGTGTTTCTGCGGGTGATGGGCATGACGGTGGCCGCGGAGGCAGGCGGCGCCACCAGTCCATCCAGTCCAGGGAATCCAGCCGAATCCAGAACTGCTGCTACAGAGTTGCTACAGTCGGGTCCGGGCGCCTCCTCGATCGCCCGCAGGCCCGGAACGGCACGCGCCACGGCCAAGGCGAGCTGGTCGGTGCGCTGGCGCCCGTAGACCCGCTCCAGCATCCGGGTGTCCTTGTGCCCCATGAGCTGGGCCACGATGTAGAGGGGGACCCCAGCCTCCACCATCCAGTTAGCGAAGGTTCGACGCAGGTCGTTGGGGCTGCACGGGGCGATTCCGGCCCGCGTGCAGGCCTCGAGCAGCCCCCGCCGCACGTTCCCCCAGGGGGTGAACAGCAGGCCGTCCGTCCCGCCTGCGTGCTCGACCGCGTAAGTGAGGAGAGAGTTCTGGAATGGGAGGACGAGAGGGACGTCGCGGGCCCGCGTCTCCCGCTTCGTCCCACGGATGTGGACGGCGGCCAGCCCCTCCCCGACATCCTCGCGCCTGGCCCGCTCGACCTCTCCCCAGCAGGCCGACGTGGCGACGATGAAGGCCACGCAGGCGGCCCGGTCGGGGGTCAACTCGGCGAGCAGCGCAGAGAGCTCCTGGTCGGTGAGCGCGCGCTTCCGAGGCCGGTACCCGGGGGAGAAGGCCACGGGGATGACCTCCTCCACCCGACCGCGCCAGAGCCCTGCACGCACGGCGAGCCGGAGCGACTTGCGGAGGACGATGAGCTCCTTCGCGACCGTCGTGTCGGCGACGCCCTCGGACCGGCGCCTGGAGATGTAGCCATCGACGTGGTGCGGCCGAAGGCGCGAGAGCGGGAAGGGAACGTACTGCTCCGCCTCGTCCGTTTCGAAGACGCGAACGAGGTGTCCGGACTTGGCCTCGTGGAAATCGACCGTGCCGCGGCTCCGGCGACCCGCCCCGACCTCCTCCTCGTCCAGATTGAGGAGGAGCTTGAGGGCGTCGGTCAGCGTGGCTGTCCGCGCGGCCGCGTAATCGGGATCGGCGGCGTCGCGCTCCCACTGCTTGGCGACGACCTCCGCGGCGTTCCGGTCGCGGCACTTGGTGGTGCGAGTAACCCGCAGACCTTGCTCGTAGACCCAGCCGTACCAAATACGACCGCGCTTGTAGAGACGCTGCATCCCAGTACCTCCTGCGCGTAGCGCTCCCAGACGGCTAAGGAAACCCGAAGAAGACCGCGCTCGCCTCCATCACGCTTCGCGGCCTGGCGTAGATGCTGGTAGGCGAGAGACCTCGAGCAACCTAGGGCGCGCCGCACATCGGTGGCCGAGACCCAGACAGTGACGAGCCCGAAGCGCCGGACGGCGGTATCGAACTCCGGCGTGGGAGCTTCTTCTGGTTCGAACTCCGCGCTCATGATCATCACCCTAGCACACTGAAGGTGTAGGCGTCGCACCGACGCGCTCGAGACTCGACGACGCCACCTCGCCCCGACCATCACGAAACCCTTGCGCCCCAGTCGTTGTATCGTCACAGCCGCCACGCCGACAAGCAATTGACGCCGCCATGATTCCGTAGACGACAGGCGAGTTGCAGATCGGTTGCTCGACCGAGGCCACGCCGATCGAGGTCCCGAGGGGCTTCCCGAGGGCGCACTTATCCGTGGCAGGGTTGCCACTGGCAAAAAGGCGGCGCCGAACGTGCGCGCGAGCCTCACTTCTCCTGGTCCGGAGCTGCCAACTGCGGCGATCTGGGGCTACCGAGAGACGATGTTCGGCGACACTCGGTCCATAGTTGGCTATGTTCGACCTGTCTTCGGCCGTCCTTGGTCCGCTATTGGCTGTGTTCGACCGGTACTCGGCTACGTTCCGCTACGTTCGGCCCGTGGACAATCAGAAGCTCGCCGACGTGGAGGTCGAGCGCCTGGAGGTGTTCAGGTCAGCCGTAAACGCCGTAGAGGATGCGGCCGAGCACCTCCATCACCTCGGCCGCCCCCTCCTTGGTACCGAGCATGTCGCGGGGCCGAACACCAGCGAACTCGCGATTGGGGGTGGCCATCCAGCCGAGCGCCCGTGCTTGCCCGCCAAGCACCTTCGTGGCCCTGGCGAGCACCTTCTCGAGCCGCTGCCGAGCCACCTTGGCGCTAACACGGCCACCATCGTTGCTGGCGAGGCGGCTGCGGAGGTCTTGGTAGAGGACCTCCAGGGCTTTCCGCGCGATCATGGCCGACGCGCCCAAATGTGGGTTCTCGAAGACGTGCTCCGCGGCCCCGTAGCCCATCGCCAGATCCAACAGACCGATGACGAGACCGACGGCGTTGAGCGCTTCGCGAACGTCCGGCCCTGACGGACCTGCGGGCTGCCGGCGCTTCTTGGGGGCAGGCCTCTTCATCGCATCCTTCACTCCGCCTCCCGAGAGAGGCTCGCGGCGGTCAACGACTCCGTATCCTACTGGTCGGACGGACTCTCCACAGGGGACGCCGCCTCGTCCGGCCCCTGCTCGTCGCTGGCGGACTGGACGAGGTACACGTCGTCGCCGAAGAGGCCGGCACGTTGACCGTCGTCAAAGAGGACGCAGTAGTACGGGTTCTCAATCGATTCGCCGACATCTCCGAAGCCACTGTCGGCGGCGCCGTCCAGAGGCGCGGCTGCGCCGTACGAGATGGCCACCACACGGCCCTGCGGACCGCCGTAGCTCGGGGAGCACCTGCGCACTAGATCGCCGAGATGGAGCGGACCGGCCGAGAGGTCCTTGCAGCCGCGATAGTCGACCTCGACGC
The DNA here is from genome assembly GCA_021806645.1 of Myxococcales bacterium. Classification (GTDB taxonomy): domain Bacteria; phylum Myxococcota; class Myxococcia; order Myxococcales; family Anaeromyxobacteraceae; genus JADKCZ01. The sequence continues at coordinate 69,689 of JAJZQX010000017.1, forward strand.
GGAGACCGGCGAAGTGGCTGTTCTCTCGGTACAGCTCCGCTGGGGACTTTCGTCCAGACAGGAGGTCCGCTCGGTCGGCGTCCCGAGAGGCTTGCTTCTCCTTCTCGCGGTCACGGACGGGCTCGCCGGCCTGGGCGACGGCCTTCTCGAGGAGGCTCTCTCGGTCGGCATCCCTGGCTGCCTGCTTCTCACTGGCGCGCTCCTCCCGGAGAGCGGCGGCGCCCTTCTTGGTGTCCTTCCTGTCGCTGCCTTCCATGGTGTCTCCGGCTACCCTACAAGCGGTCCTCGAACCGTCGCTCCTCCTCCAGATAGCGGCCCAACCCGTACACGGAGCTCCTCCCGCTCGAAAGCCTACTCCCGGCCCGGGCCGGGTGCTGCGTGCCTTCCCGGACACTCTGGCGCGCCTGCGAGCTCGCGCGGGATCCACACCGCGCGCCGACCAGCCTCCGAGAAAAGTCACCAAAAGGGGAAGTCGATGCTCCGCTTCTTGGCCGCGATGTCGTCAGGGTCAGTGAGTTGCGCCAGTTCCACATGCAACTCCGCCAAGGCCGCCTCGTACTCCCTGTCTTCCGCGGCGGCCTTCCGTCGCAATACCGCCAGCGACTTCCGTAGCCGCACCACCTTGGCCTTCGAGCGGAGCTTCGCTTGCCGAGTCTTGAGGCGCTCCCCGCGGGCCAACTCGGCGGCGAGGTCCTCCTCGACAATCCGTAACCAGGTCCCAGCGCCTCCGGAAGAGGCGCAGACAACTTCCGCGGGGGTCATGTCGAACCAAGGTGAACACTCGATGCAAATGTTCTCGCCCATAGACTCGCGCCAGAAGAGGGTCGCCCCGTGCTCCCGATCCTCCAGGACGTCGCGCTTGCCGCACCGGGAGCACGTTGGTTGGGCTCCCCTGGGGTTGAGGTTCATCGTTGCCTCGCTCGTCCATCGCCTGTTCGCGCTTCCTAACACGGGTGGCTCGTTACGTGTTTCCGATTCCGCCGTCGGGGTACCCGTCCCTGAGTGGACCCCCATGCGCTACGGAGGCAGCTCGAGTCGATAGCAGCCAACGTCCGTCGCCGGCGCATGGGTCTGGGGCTGACCCAGGAGCGTCTGAGCGAGATTGCCGGCTTCGACGTCCGCTTCCTACAGCGGATAGAGCGCGGCGATGTCCACATGAGAATCGAAACGCTCCTGCGCCTGGCCGCCGCCGTTGGCGTGAGGCCCGAGACCCTGCTCCGGGAGTCCGTCCTGGAGCCCGCTCGCCCAGGCAGACCCAGGGCCAGGAGGACGGCCAAGAGGAGCTGAAGCCTGTCCGCGAACGCACTATCGCCCCAAGAGGAGTTCCGAGGGCGAGCTGGAATGGCCCTGCAAGGCCAGGAGCCAGCTGGGCCTCGCCGTCGCACGTCACCACTGGCCCAGGGTCAGCTCATGTCGTCCGGCTCGGCTAGGATGACGACAAGGCCGCTCCTGACAGACGAACGCCTGGAGCGAGATGGAGGTGCAGGAATGAGCGGATCCCGAGCGAACGGAGCAAGGAAGGGCGCGCGATGGGGGATGGCGAAGGTGGCCTTCCGCAGGAACCGGGAACGAATCCAGAAGGACCTGGAGGTTGAGCTTCCCCTGGCAGAGATTCACAGGCAGTTGAAGGAGGCCCTCGAAGGGTGCTCGTACGACCGATTCGTGCGGTTGGTGACGGCCGAGTTCGGGCGCAGGAACGAGCGGAAGGAGCGGAGGGACCAGAAGTCAGCGAAGGACCACGGTGGGAGCGCACCTAGTGCGGGAGCATCAGCGGGTGGTGCCGTCCAGACCGCTACTGGCGGTAACGGGGCCAGTGCTGTTGGCGGAACGGAGCGGCGATTCAAGCCCCTCAGCCGGCGGCCCTACGTGCCCCCTCCCCCTCCGGTCGATGAGGACCCGGACTTCGACATCGAACGACTGCTTGTCGTTTCCAAGAAGACGTGACCACCCGTCGTTCATCGAGTCGATGAAGCAGTAGCCCGAAGCTGGCAGGCGTGCCGTTGTCGGGCTCGGACCGCGACTCAGCAAAAGGACGGGCGCACGGGTTGCGCGAGCCTGCACTGGCACCGCAGGATGGGTTCCGGCTACGCCATGCCGGCCAGGCGAGGAGGGTACAGATGCTGTCGCTGCGACTTCCCAAGGACCTCGACGCCAGACTTGCGGCCCTGGCGAAGGCGACGGGGCGAAGCAAGAGCTACTACGCCCGCGAGGCCATATCCCTGCTTCTCGAGGAGCTCGAAGGGGCATACCTCCATGGCCGGGGGAGAACCGTGCGACAAGAGAGAATTGGGAGACGCGCTATCACGGTGGTCACGGTACCGAACCTCGACGCCTTGGTGGCCGCCAAGAAGCGCGCCTCCCGGGCGGCGGACCAGGTCGCGCTGCGCTCCGGCCTCATGACGCGCGCCCAACTCCAGGAGAAGAACAGCGCCACGCTCGGCCGTGGCTACAAGGTGGACATCAAGCGCGCGGTCCGAGTGGCCTTGAAAGAAGACTGAGGCCGAGGCCGAATGGCCCGATCCGGGCTCTCGGACACCGAACGAGAAGCGGACTCGGTAGCCGCCCAGTGCAGTGACCTGTCGCCTTGCGCGATCTTCCTCAGGCCCCGCTACCACAGCAGAATACGCCCTCGCGTCCTGCGAAGATCCAGAGAGGCCGCGAGGACCCACGGACAGCCCGTCCATATGCTGCCCCAGCGTCCGCCCGTCAGGTACCATCTACCCCTCTCGGGCGGGCGTGAGGGTTTCCTCTGCCCAAAGGGGCGGCGTGGCGAAGCTAGAAGTCCTGACATCCGGCACCCGCGTTCGCGGTCTCGCGCCGTCCGGCACAGCCACGGTGAAAACCGCCGAATGGTTCAGCGACCAGTGCGTCCAGGTACTCTACTTGGACGACCGAGGAACCGCGCAGCAGGCAATCCTCTATCGGGACGACGAGGCGCGGCTCGAGGTCGAGGAGAAGGCGGCGCCCTGGTCGTTCGATGCCGACGGCGATCTCCTTCGGCTCGCCTCAGAGGCCTACCGGATCCACCTCGCCTGGCTCTTCGACCCGTACGTCGCCATCACGACGTCCACGATCGATCCGCTCCCGCACCAGATCAGCGCGGTCTACGAGGAGATGCTCCCCCGCCAGCCGATGCGGTTCCTCCTCGCCGACGACCCGGGAGCGGGCAAGACCATCATGGCCGGGCTCCTCATCAAGGAGCTGATCATCCGGGGCGATCTCCAGCGGTGCCTCATCGTCGCCCCCGGCAGCATCACCGAGCAGTGGCAGGACGAGCTTCACGAGAAGTTCGACCTCGACTTCGACCTGCTCACCCGCGACATGATCGAGGCGTCGCGGACCGCGAACCCGTTCGAGCAGAAGAACCTGCTCATCGCTCGCCTCGACCAGCTCTCCCGTAACGACGACGTTCAGGAGAAGATCCGGTCCGCTCAGGAGTGGGACCTCATCGTCTGCGACGAGGCCCACCGCATGAGCGCCCACTATCTGGGCGGCGAGGTGAAGTTCACCAAGCGCTACCGGCTCGGGCAGCTACTCGGCGAGCGCTGCCGCAACCTCCTCCTCATGACGGCGACGCCCCATAACGGGCATGAGGAGGACTTCCAGCTCTTCATGGCGCTCCTCGATGGCGACCGCTTCGAGGGGCGCTTCCGCGATGGCATCCACGTCTCCGACGCCTCCGACCTGATGCGTCGGCTCATCAAGGAGGACCTCTACACCTTCGACGGCCGCAAGCTCTTCCCGGAGCGGCGCTCGCACACCGTGAGCTACCCACTCTCCGACGCGGAGGCGAGCCTCTACCACCAGGTCACTGAGTACGTCCGGACCGAGATGAACCGGGCGGAGCGGTTCGCCGACAAGGAGCAGCAGAGACGGATCAACGTCCATGCGCGTTCGCTTAGCAGGAGCCAACCAACCGACATGACGCCAGAAAGTTGAAGTGGGCCAGCGATTCCGCCTTCACTTGGAGCTGTCAAGGAACCAAGAGAGGGAGGACACCGATGGCCCGAGG
>JAJZQX010000018.1 GCA_021806645.1 Myxococcales bacterium
TCGACCTCGACGGTGGCGGTGGTCCTTCCCGGACCGGTGGCCCAGAGCTGGCCGCGGGTGTCGCCGCGGCAGACCTCCTCGTCGTCGCAGCGGGTCAGCACCAGCCGTCCCGCCACCGGAGCGCCCTGGTCGTCCCAGGCCTGCAGCTTCACGGTGAGTGGTCGGCGGTCGTCGGCCAGCTCGAGCGCCGCCGCCTCCTGGCCTAGCACCACCTTCGCCACCACCCGGACCGAGACGGGCGCCGAGGCCAGCAGGTCGCCGATGGCGCAGCTGACCGTGGCCGACCCGGGGCCGACCGAGGAGACGGTGGCGTCGTTGCCGCGCGCGCTGACGGTGGCGACCTGGAGATCCGAGCTGCTCCAGGCGCAGCGGGTGTCGGGGAGCGGCTTGCCCCCCTTGGCGCGCGGGGTGGCGTGGAGGAGCCCGGTCCGGTCGCGTCCGGTGAAGGCGAGCGAGGCCGGCTCGAGTTCGACGCGGACCGGGCCGCCGCAGGCGGCGAGCAGCAGGACGGGCAGGGCGAGGCTGAGGGCGCGCATGGGCCGGCATGGTAGCGCGAGGCGGGGCCGGGCGTCGTGGCCCTGGCGGGCGGGGCGCCTACGCCTGCTTGATCTCCTGCACCAGGCGGGAGAGCGAGGCCTTGGCGTCGCCGAAGAGCATGGCGGTGTTCTCGGCGTAGAAGAGCTCGTTCTCGATGCCGGCGAAGCCCGGGTTCATGGAGCGCTTCAGGACGATGACCTGCCTGGCCTGGTCCACGTCGAGGATGGGCATCCCGTAGATGGGCGACGCCTTGTCGGTGCGGGCCGCCGGGTTGACCACGTCGTTGGCGCCGATGACCAGCGCCACGTCGGCGTTCTTGAACTCCCCGTTGATCTCCTCCATCTCCTTGAGCCGGTCGTAGGGGATGTCGGCCTCGGCCAGCAGCACGTTCATGTGGCCGGGCATGCGGCCCGCCACCGGGTGGATGGCGTAGAGCACGGTGCCGCCGTTCTTCTCGACCAGCTGCGCCAGCTCCTTGACCTGGTGCTGGGCCTGGGCCACCGCCATGCCGTAGCCGGGCACCACGATCACCAGCCGCGCGAAGGCCAGCTGGATGGCGGCGTCCTCGGGGGTGATGGACCGCACCGTCAGGCCACTGGCGGTCCTCTCCGAGGGCGGCGGAGGCGTCCCGAAGGCGCCGAAGAGGACGTTGGCGAAGGACCGGTTCATGGCCCTCGACATCACCAGCGAGAGGATGAAGCCGCTGGCGCCGTCGAGCGCGCCGGCGATGATCAGCACGTTGTTGCCGATGGCGAAGCCGGTGGCGGAGGAGGCCAGGCCGGCGTAGCTATTGAGCAGCGAGATGACCACCGGCATGTCGGCGCCGCCGATGGGGAGCACCAGCGACACGCCGAAGAGCAGGCCGAGCCCCACCATGGCGTAGAAGGCGGCCGGGTTGGCGGGATCGACCAGGAGCCAGGCGAAGAGCCCGAGCCCGGCGCCGAACATGAGGATGGAGACGACGTTCTGGCCACGGAAGGTGACGGGGCGCGAGGGCAGCAGCGCCTGCAGCTTTCCGAAGGCCATCAAGCTGCCGGTGATGGTGAGGGCGCCGAAGAGCACCTCGAAGCCGAGCGCCGCCATCTGGGCGCGCCCCACCGCGGCGCCGTTGCCCAGGTGCCAGAACTCGGCCACGCCGACCAGCGTCGCCGCCACCGCGCCGAACATGTGGCTGATGGCGATCCGCTGCGGCATGGCGGTCATGGGCACGAAGACGCCCAGCGGCCAGCCGATGGCCGAGCCGAGCGCCAGCCCGGCGATGATCCAGCCGTAGGTGACGATCTGGTGGTTCACCAGCGTCCCCACGATGGCCACCAGCATGCCGAGGGCGGCCAGCTGCATCCCGCGGCGAGCCTTGTCGGGGACGGTCAGGCTCTTGAGCCCTAGGATGAAGAGGATCGAGGAGACCAGGTAGGCCGCCTCGATGAAGACCTCGCGGGGGCCGGTCGCGTGCTCCGCCAGTTCGGCCGGGTTCACCGGGCCCGCTCCGGCTTGCGGTCACCGCGCCGGAACATCTTGAGCATACGGTCGGTGATGATGAAGCCGCCCACCACGTTGATGGTGGCGCAGGTCACGGCCACGAAGCCGAGCACGGTGGCCACCCTGCCGCGATCGGCACCCGCCAGCACCAGCGAGCCGACCAGCGAGATGGCGCTGATGGCGTTGGTGGCCGACATGAGCGGCGTGTGCAGCAGCGCCGGCACCCTGGTGATGACGAAGAAGCCGACGAAGCCGGCCAGGACGAAGACGTAGAGCTCGATGAGCTGGAGGTTCATGTGGCCCGGACCTTCCCGTCGTGGACCACCAGCATGGCCCCGGTGATCTCGTCGGCCGGGTCGAGCCGCGGCGCCCCTTCGCCGGTGGCGAGGTGCTGCAGCAGCGTGAGGACGTTCCGGCCGTACGCCTGGCTGGCGTGGAGCGGCATGCTGGCCGGCAGGTTGACGGCGCCCACGACGGCCACGCCCCCCTCCAGCACCGTCTCCCCCGGCCGCGTCAGCTCGCAGTTGCCGCCGGTCTCGGCGGCCAGGTCAACGATCACCGAGCCGGGGCGCATGGTGCGGACCATCGCGGCGGTGACCAGGCGCGGCGCCGGCTTGCCCGGGATCTGGGCGGTGGTGATGACCAGGTCCATGTCCGCCACGTGGGCCGCGATGGCCGACAGCACCCGCGCCTGCTCCTCCTGGCCCAGCTCCTTGGCGTAGCCGCCCTGCCCCTCGGCGGCCACCGCCGGCACCTCCACGAAGCTGGCGCCGAGCGACTGCACCTGCTCCTTCACGGCCGGGCGGACGTCGAAGGCCGAGACCACCGCGCCGAGGCGGCGAGCGGTGGCGATGGCCTGCAGTCCGGCCACGCCGGCGCCGACGACGAAGACCTTGGCCGGCGCCAGCGTGCCGGCCGCGGTGGTCATCATGGGGAGCAGGCGGGGCAGGGCGTTGGCGCCCACCAGCACCGCCTTGTAGCCGGCCAGCGACGCCTGCGAGGAGAGCGCGTCCATGGCCTGGGCGCGGGTGATGCGCGGCACCTTCTCCATCGCCAGGACGGCGACGCCGCGGGCCGCCAGCGCCTCGAGGAGCGGCCGGGAGCGGTCCGGCTGCAGCAGCCCGACCAGCAGCAGGCCGGCTGGCAGCCGTTCCACCAGCTCGGCCGAGGGACGCTGCACCGCGGCCAGCACCTCGGCGCCCTCCAGGGTCTCGGCCGGCGACCCGAGCGTCGCGCCCGCCGCCGCATAGGCGGTGTCCGGGTAGCCGGCCGCCTCGCCCGCTCCACGCTCCAGCCGGACCGCGTGTCCGGACTTCACCAGGCGAGCGACGTTGTCCGGCACCAGCGCGACCCGCCGCTCTCCGGGGGCCGACTCCTCCAGGACCGCGATCCGCATCGTCACCTCCGAGTAATCCCGGGGCGACTCGCGGTCGAGCCCCTTCTCGGGGGTCAGGTAGCCTTGCCGGCGCCGCCGCCGAGGCCGAGCGGCAGCTCCTCGCCGGTCATCTCCGCGCCGCTCCCGGCGCTGGCGTGGCCGGCGCTGCTGCTCGGACCGCTCCTGCCGCTCGCGGTGGACGAGACGGCCAAGTGGGTGGGCCGGCGGCGCGCGGCGAGGCGCGCGGGACTTCAGGGACATGCCCTGACGGCGCTGCGCTAGGCTGGGCGACGTGGTGCCCGCCGCCCTCCTCGCCCAGGGGTTCGCCCTTGGCTTCTCCGCCTCGGCGTCGCCCGGCCCGTTCCAGGCGCTGCTGCTGGAGCGGTCGGCCCGTCTCGGCCCGCGCCGCGCCCTGCACATCGCGCTGGTCCCGCTGGTCTCCGACCCACCGGTCATCGCCGCCTGCTTGCTGGCCCTCGCGGGCCTGCCCGTCGGCCTGCTGCGTCTCCTCTCGCTCGCCGGCGGCGCCCTGCTGGTCTACCTGGGCGGCTCGGCGCTCCGCGACCTGTGGGGCTCGCGGCTCGACGTCCCGGTGGCCGGTGGCCCGGCTGCGGCGCCGGCGGCAGGGGGGTTCTGGCGCGCCGTGCTGCTGAACCTCCTCAACCCCAACGCCTGGATCTTCTGGAGCCTGGTGGGCGGCCCCATCCTGGCTGGCGCGCTTCGCGAGGACGCCCCGCACCCGCTCGCCTTCCTGAGCGGCTTCTACGTGGCGCTCACCGCCACCAACGCGGCCACGGTGCTGGTCTTCGGCGCCGTCGGGCGGCTCGGCCCGCGCGCCGCCCGCGCCCTGGGCGGTCTCTCGGTGGTGGCCTTCCTGGCGCTGGGCCTGGCGCAGCTCTGGCGGGCGGCGGGCTGAACCCGCCGGGCAACGAACCGGAGGTCGAGGTGAGGGTGATCGTGGGCATTGTGCTGCGAAGGATGCCCGGCCCGGTGGCGCCGCCAGCGCCTTTCCGACGGGCGAGCGGGCCCTCGGCGACGGTGAAATCCATCCGGGTGGCGACCCTCCCGGGACCATGCCTCCGGGCCGGAGGCTCGATAGATCGGATGCCGGAAACGGAGACGCCGATGATCAGCAAGACCATGCAGGACGCGCTCAACGCCCAGATCAACCTCGAGCAGGCGTCGGCCCAGCTCTACCTGGCCATGAGCGCTCACTGCGAGGCGCGCAGCTTCCGCGGCTTCGCCCACTGGCTCAAGGTCCAGGCCGGCGAGGAGACCGCCCACGCCCTCAAGCTGGTTGACTTCCTGCTGGCGCGAAAGGGCACGCTGGACCTGAGGCCCATCGCCGCTCCGCCCACCGGGTTCGGCGGAGTCATCGAGGTCTTCGAGAAGACGCTCGAGCACGAGAAGGGGATCACCGCGCGGATCAACGCGCTCTTCGAGCAGGCCCGTTCGGAGAAGGACTTCGCGTCCGAGATGGCGCTCCAGTGGTACGTCACGGAGCAGGTCGAGGAGGAGAGCCGGGTCGGGCTCATCGTCGACCACCTCCACGCGGTGGGCGACAAGGGCGGGGCGATCTGGTACCTCGACTCGCGCCTCGCGAAGCGCGGGACGACCTAGCCGCCCTCGGCTCCTCGGCGCCACCTGGTAGAGCAGCAGGTAGACCACCACCCCGGTCACCGACACGTAGAGCCAGACCGGGAAGGTGAAGCGCGCGATGCGGCGGTGGTCTTCGAAGCGCTCCTTCACGCCGAGGAAGAGGGAGCGGAGCGCCATGGGGGCCGCCGCGACCGCCAGCAGGGTGTGGCTGACCAGGATGGCGAGGTAGAGCCCGCGCACCCAGCCGTCGCCCGGGAAGCGGTGGGTGCCGGAGAGCGCCACGCGGGTGAGGTAGCTGGCCAGGAAGAGGGCCGAGACCGAGACCGCCGCGGCGAGCCGGGTGCCGAGGGCACGGGCGCCCGTCCCGGCGTGAAGCTGCTCAGCCCGCCGTTCGGCCGCGCAATGATCGGCCCGACCAGGGCCTGGGATCAGGCGTCCGGTGGGCCCCCGCCATCCAGCACCTCGCGGACCTTGCGCAGCAGCTCGAGCTGGGTGAGCGGCTTGCCGATGAACTGGAGGCCCGGGTCGAGGATGCCGTGGTGGACGATGGCGTTGTCGGTGTAGCCGGACATGTAGAGGACCCTGGTGCCGGGGCGGACCTTCGCGAGGCGTTCGGCGAATACCCGCCCGCCCATCAGCGGCATCACCACGTCGGTCAGCACCAGGTGGATCGCCGACGGGTGCCGCTCGCAGATGTCCAGCGCCTCGACCCCATTCGCGGCGGTCAGCACCGTGTACCCGGCGGCGTCGAGGATGCGCCTGGCGAGGCCGCGCACGGCCGGGTCGTCCTCCGCCAGGAGGATGGTCTCCGCGCCGGCCGAGCGCGGCCGGCCCGGCGTGGCCGGACTGGCCGGCGTCGCGGCCGAGGCGTGCCGGGGCAGGTAGACCTTGAAGGTCGTCCCCCGGCCCGGCTCGCTGTAGACGTAGATGCTGCCGCCGCTCTGCTTCACGACGCCGTAGACCGTGGACAGGCCGAGGCCGGTGCCCTTGCCCGGCCCCCTGGTGGTGAAGAACGGCTCGAAGATCCGGGCCATGGTCCGTTCGTCCATCCCGGCGCCCGAGTCGGTGACCGCCACCATGACGTGGGGACCCGGCACCGCCCCGGCGTGCCGCTCCGTGTACTCCGCGTCGAGGTCCACGTTGGCGGTCTCGATGATGAGCTTGCCCCCGTCCGGCATGGCATCCCGCGAGTTGACGGCCAGGTTCATGAACACCTGCTCGATCTGGCCCGGGTCGGCCGTCACCAGCCCGAGTCCGGGCTCCAGCACCTGCACCAGCTCGACGTCCTCGCCGATGATGCGGCGCAGCATCTTCTCCATCTCGGTGAGGAGCCTGTTGAGGTCGAGCGGCACCGGCTGCAGCACCTGCTTGCGGCTGAAGGCGAGGAGTTGCCGCGTCAGCGAGGCGGCGTGCCGGCCGGCCTTCTCGATCTCCAGCAGATCGTCGCGGACCGGGTCGTCCGCGCGCAGGCCCTCGAGCGCGAACCCGGCGCAGCCCAGGATCACGGAGAGGGTGTTGTTGAAGTCGTGCGCGATGCCGCCGGCCAGGCGACCGATGCCCTCCATCTTCTGGGACTGGAGCAACTGGGCCTCGAGGGCGAGCGTGCTGGAGATGTCCCGCTTCACCGCCACGTAGCTGGTGATGACCCCGGCCGCGTCACGGATCGGCGAGATGCTCTCCTCCTCGGTGTAGAACCGGCCGTCCTTGCGCCTGTTGACCACGCGTCCGCGCCAGGTCCTCCCGCTGCTGATGGTGTCCCAGAGCGCGCGGTAGTAGCCCTCGTCCTGCGCGCCGCTCTTGAGGAGGCGCGGGTTCTGGCCCAGGACCTCCGCGCGGGTGTAGCCGGTCACGGCCTCGAAGGCCGGGTTGACGTACACGATGCCCCCCTGCGCGTCGCTGACCAGCACCATCTCGGCGGCCTGCTCGATGGCGGTGGTCAACCGCTCCCGGTCGGCCTCGGCCCGCTTGCGCGCGGCGCTGTCGAGGATGATGGCGTGGAGGAGGTACCTCCCCTTGACCTCGATCCGGCTGCTGAAGAGGTCCACGTCCCCGATCGAGCCGTCGGCTCGCCGGTGGCGGGACTCGAAATGGGTCCGTTCCATGGACCAGGCCATCCGCACGTTCCGCTGCATCTCCTCGGGGGAGAGCACGCTGATGTCCTGGATCCTCATCCGCCGGAGCTGCTCCCTCGACCATCCGTAGTAGCCGGCGGCGGCCTGGTTGGCGTCTACGATGCTCCCGGTCTCCGGATCGACGATCAGCTTGGCGGCGGTGTGGCCTTCGAACAGGTTCCTGAAGAGCGCTTCGCTCTCGCGCAGCGCCGCCTCCGCCCGCCTCTTGGCGCGGCTGCTCGCCACCACGGCGGCGCAGATGAGCGCCAGCAGGCCCCCCGACCCCCACAGGATCGCCGCGCGAACCCGGGCGAAGCGGCGCATCGTCTGCGAGAGGTCCCGACGGATCCGCGCCTCGATCGCATCCGCCTTCCGCTCGAGATCGAGAAAGCCGATGCGCAGTCCCGCTTCCCGTCCCGGATCCGTTCCCTGGTCCGCGCGCTGGTCCAGCAGCAGGTTCCGGAACCGGGCCACGGCCTCCGCGAAGGCCGTGAACTGCGCGTGGAGAGGCCCGCCGGCCCCCGGGGCGGCGGCCGAGGTGAAGTCCCGTTGCAACAGCGAGGCGCGTCTCAAGGACGAACCGGCCTGGTCGAGCAGGGCCAGGCCCTGGGCGCGGTCGAACGGATACCGCGGCCGATCCGCCAGGGAGACGTGCAGATACCCCTTGGCCAGATCGACCCTCGCCTGGCCCAGCAGGGCCTGTTCATCCGCCGCGTGGGCGAGGACTCGCTGTTCCTGTCCATCGAGCCAGACCAGGGCTATCAGGATCGAGGCCGCGGCCAGGACGGTGATCCAGACCCAGGCGATGGGGGCCACCCACCGGCTGGCGCGGGGCGCCGCGCTCCCGCTCGAGGCCGGCTTGCTCACCTGGCACCGGGGGACAGGATCTCGGCGGTGGTGACGCCGAGGGAGAGCTCGTCATCGCCAAAGCCGAACCGGGCCAGCAGGCGCCGGTGTCCGGCGCTGCCCAGGAAGCCGATCAGCTCACGGTTCCAGGCCTGCTGGAGGTCGTCGTCCCTGGCCCGGAACGCGACCGCGCCGAAGCCCGTGAGCGGCCCTCCAGGGGAGCCCGGCGGCTCGAAGGGTTCGGCGATCTCGGTCAACCCCAGCCCCCGTTGCCGGGCCATGAACCGGACCGTGGGGGAAGACAGGGCGAGCCCGCCAGCCAGGGAGGACTCCACGGCCACCCTCCCGGTCAGCGCATCCGGGACCACGATTAGCTGGTCGGCCGGCACGCCCAGCCGCCGGACCAGCTCCTCCTCGACAGCCCCAGCCATCACCGCCAGCTTGAGCCGCGGGTGCTCGATCACGTCCTCATAGGCGTGGAGCCGGTGCGGATTCCCCGCCTGCACCAGCAAGGCCTGGCGCACGCGAAAGGTCGGCTCGGAGAAGCTCACCCGTCGAGCCCGCTCCGGGGTGATGAACATCCCGGCGACGACGGCGTCGAACTGGCCCGCCTCCAGCTCCGGGATGAGGGACCTGAACTCGGTCTGCAGCCACTCGATGCGAAGGGACAGGCGGGCGGCGACGACCCGGGCCAGCTCGACCTCCTCGCCCGTGAGCTTCCCGTGGGAATCCAGGAACACGTAGGGAGCTTCCACGGCGTACCCGATCCGGATGGAGCCTGCCCGCTGGATTCTGGCCAGGGCCCGGTCGCGCGGGGAGCAGGCCGTGGACCACCAGAGCCCGAGGCCCGCCAGCGCGAGTCCGGCCAGCGCGAGCGCGCCCGGCACCAGCCACTTCCAGCGTTCTTTCATCACGGATCCCGTCGCGAGCCAGCCTTCACGAAGGGGTCGCGCCCGCCTTCGCTGGAACGGAAACGTAGCAGAGAACGGGGGAGGCCGCCGGTCCTCCAATGGTCCTCCCCGGGACAGGCCCGAGGTCCAACGCCGCGCCGTTCTCACGGACTCATCGTGAAACCATGGTTGACGGACGACGACCGCGCCGCCCTCAGCTCCTCGGCGCCACCTGGTAGAGCAGCAGGTAGACCACCACCCCGGTCACCGACACGTAGAGCCAGACCGGGAAGGTGACGCGCGCGATGCGGCGGTGGTCTTCGAAGCGCTCCTTCACCCCGAGGAAGAGGGAGCGGAGCGCCATGGGGGCCGCCGCCACCGCCAGCAGGGTGTGGCTGACCAGGATGGCGAGGTAGAGCCCGCGCACCCAGCCCTCGCCCGGGAAGCGGTGGGTGCCGGTGAGCGCCACGCGGGTGAGGTAGCTGGCCAGGAAGAGGGCCGAGACCGAGACCGCCGCGATCATCAACCGGCGGTGAAGCAGGCGGTCACCGCGGCGGATGGCGCGCCAGCCCAGGAAGAGCAGCGTGCCGGCCGTGGCGTTGAGGAGGGCGTTGAGCGGCGGCAGCGCCTCGCCTAGGCTCACCGGTTGGCTCCGGCGAAGAGCGCCACCATCAGCACCGTCAGGTAGAGCAGCGTGGCCAGGAAGATGCGGCGCGCCCAGCGGTTCGACTCGCCGGTCAGCCGCAGCCCGGTGAGCGCGTAGCCGGTGAAGGCGAGCGAGGCGGCCACCGCGACGCCGCCGTAGACCCAGCTGGCCAGCCCGAGCGCCACCGGCAGCAGCGAGGCCGGCAGGAGCAGCAGGCTGGTGCCGGCGATCCAGGCGCGCGCCATCCGGTCGCCGTGGACCAGCGCGAAGACCTTCATGCCGCCGCGCGCGTAGTCCTCCTTCAGGTAGAGCGAGATGGCGATGAAGTGCGGCAGCTGCCACGCCAGCAGCAGCAGGAAGACGGCCACGCCGCCCAGGTCGGCGCGCCCGGTCACCGCGGTCCAGCCCATCAGCGGCGGGATGGCGCCCGGCACGGCGCCCACGAAGAGGGCCAGCGAGCTGCGCCGCTTCATGGGCGTGTAGACGGCGACGTAGGAGACCAGCGCGGTGAGCGCCAGCGCCGCGGTGAGCGGGCCGGCCACCAGCGCCAGCACCGGCAGGGCGAAGGCCGGTACGGCCAGGCCGAAGGCGAGCGCCAGCGTCGGGTCGAGCCGGCCGGCCGGCAGCGGCCGGTGGCGGGTCCGGTGCATCAGCCCGTCGCTCTCCCGCTCGAAGTAGCTGTTGAGCGCGTTGGCGGCCGCCACCACCGCGGCGGTGCATAGCACGGTGAGCACCGCCCGGGCCGGCTGGATGCGCCCTGGCGCCAGCCACATGCCGCCGGCGGTGGTGAGCAGCACCAGTCCCGAGAGGCGTGGCTTGGAGAGGAGGAAGAACTCGCGTCCGAGCGCCAGCGGTGAGGTGGCGGCGCGGGCCGGGACCTGGTCGGCGGCCGGTGAGAGCGGGGTCATGGTGCGGTCTCCGGCGCGAGCAGGGTGGCGGATGCGGCGGCCCGCGGCGGGACCGCGGCGCCGCGCGGCCCGAGCAGGAGGAAGAGGGTGAGCTGGTTGGCCAGCAGCGCCGCGCCGAAGGCGAGGTGGAGCGCCACGATGGGGAGCGAGACGTAGCTCGCCACCGTGAGCAGGCCGAGCGTCACCTGCGCGGCCGCCAGCGCCGGGGCCAGCAGCGCCAGCCGGCGCCGGATGGGCGGTCCGCCGGCGGCCAGCCGCCAGGTCCGCAGCGCCGAGCCGATCACCAGCGCCGCCACCAGGTAGCCGAGAAGCCGGTGCGTGACCTGCACCTGCGCCGGCCCCCACGACGGCCAGAGTGCCCCCTCGCAGAGGAGCAGGTCGGTGCCGCAGGCCAGCGCCGAGCCGGTGTGGCGCACCAGGGCCCCCACCACGATCTGGACGTAGATGGCGACGGTGGCCAGCCCGACCAGCCCGCGGCCGGCCGGCGGCGCCCAGCGGGATCCGGGGCGCAGCCGGTGGGCCAGGTAGATGGTGAGCGAGAAGAAGGCCATCGAGGTGGCGAGGTGGCTGGCCGAGACGACGAGCGGCAGCTTGTAGATGACCGTGATGGCGCCCAGCGAGGCCTGCACGCCGACCAGCGCCACGGCGACCAGCGCCAGCGCTCGCAGGTCGCGCTCGCGCCTGGCGCGGAAGACGCCGACGGCCAGCGCCACGGTCAGGATGGTCACGGTGAGCGCGGCCAGCCGGTGGCCGTGCTCGTAGAGGATGCCCCCCTGCATCGGCGGGAAGACCATGCCGTTGCAGAGCGGCCAGTCGGGGCAGGCCAGCGACGATCCGGTCGGGTGGACCAGCCCCCCGATGACGAGGAGCAGGAAGGTGGCGGCGGCGGTGGCGACGGCGAAGCGGTACTCGCGCATGGTCCGCCAGGGATATATGAATGGCCGGCCGGGGGGTCAACGAAGGTTAACGGCACCGGGAGGGTATGGTCCGGCCCGCGCACCCCCTCCGAGGAGCCGCCATGAACGCCCGGTCCGCAGCCGTCGCCACCCTCCTGCTCCTCGCCCCGCCCCTCGCCCGGGCGGGTGAGGTCCGCGGCCAGGTCCGCTGGAACGGGGCCGCCGCCGCCTCGGCCACGGTGGAGACCGACCGGGACCAGTCGGTCTGCGGCCAGCGGGTCGCCGAGGAGTCGGTGCTGGTCTCGGAAGGTGGCCTGGAGAACGTGGTGGTCCGGATAGAGGTCCCCGGGGCCCGGAGCGCGCCCCGGACGCTGGTCCTCGACCAGCAGGGGTGCCGGTACCGGCCGCGCGTCCAGGCGGCGGCGCCCGGCTCGACGCTGGAGCTGCGCAACGGCGACCCGGTGCTCCACAATGTCCACGGCTACGCCGGCGCCGCGACCGCCTTCAACGTCCCCATGCCCACGCCGGGGGGCAGGACGCCACGCCAGCTGGCGCGGCCCGGAGTCATCCGGATCGCCTGCGACGTGCACGGGTGGATGAGCGCCTCGATCCTGGTGACCGACACGCCGCACGTCCTGGTGACCGGGAAGGGTGGACGCTTCGAGCTGAAGGACGTCCCCGCCGGCACCTGGCAGGCTGTGGCCTGGCACGAGAAGTACGGCGAGAAGCGGCTGGTGATCGAGGTCCCGTCCGCCGGGGCCGCGACGCTGACGTTCAGCTACCCCTGAGTCCAACGCGAGGGCGACTAGGCGTCGTCATCGTCGTCGTCATCGTCGTCGTCCTCGTCCTCGTCGACCTCCAGCTCCTCGGAGACCTCGGGAACCACCGGCTCGACCGGCTTGGCGGCGCGCGATCGCTTCTCCGGTGGCGCCTTGAGGGCCGGGCTCTCGCGCTGGTCGGCCCCGCACTTCGGGCAGGCCGGCACGTTCTTCTTCAGGTCGTAGAACTTGGTGCCACACTTGAAGCAGGTGTGCTTGGAGCCGAGGTCCTTCGCAGGCATGATTCTCCTCACGTCAGGCGGAGCATGGCGCCTTTAGCGTGGCGTGGAGGGGCGCGTCAAAGGAAAAGAGGCGCCGAGACGGGGCGTTCGGACGGGAGAGGGTGATGGTGGACGTGGAGAGGCTGGAGCGGCGGATCATCCGGGACACGGCGAGGGCCATCGCCGACTTCTCGCTCATCGGCGAGGGGGACCGGATCCTGGTGGCCTGCTCGGGCGGCAAGGACAGCTACACGCTGCTCCATGTGCTGCAGCGGCTGCAGGAGCGGGCCCCGATCGACTTCTCGCTGGTGGCGGTAAACCTCGACCAGGGGCAGCCAGGCTACCCCGCCCACCTCGTCGAGGACCACCTCAGGTCGGTCGGGGTCCCCTACCGGATGGTGAAGCGCGACCTCTGGGCCGGCGTGAAACGGTTGGTGCCCGAGGGCAAGACCGCCTGCGCGGTCTGCTCCCGCTTCCGCCGCGCCGTCCTCTACGACGTGGCCGTCGAGCTGGGCTGTACCCGCATCGCGCTCGGCCACCACCGCGACGACCTCGTGGAGACGCTGCTGCTCAATGCGCTCTACGCGGGCTCGCTCAAGGCCATGCCGGCGCTGCTCCGCTCCGACGACGGACGCAACACGGTGATCCGCCCGCTCTGCTACGCCGCCGAGGAGGAGATCGCCGCCTTCGCCGCGGCCATGGCCTTCCCCATCGTCCCCTGCGACGCCTGCGGCAGCCAGCCCCACCTGCGGCGCAAGCGGGTCAAGGCCCTGCTCACCGAGCTGTCGGCCGAGCACCCGTCGGTGAAGGCCAACCTGCTCAACGCGCTCGGCCACGTCATCCCCTCGCACCTGCTCGATCGCGGCCTGCTGGAGCGGCTGGCCACCTCCGCCGGCCGCGATCCGTGGATTGATGGCGGTGAGGAGGACGCCGCACCGGCCGCCTTGCCATCGGATCCGCTGGTCCGTAGGATCGCCGGCTCGTGAATTTCGCCTGCGAACGGTGCGCCAAGCGTTACACCCTCGACGATGCCAAGGTGCCGGCGCGCGGTTTCCGGGTGACGTGCCAGCAGTGCGGCCACGTCTTCGTGGTCGGGCCGGCGCCGCGACCGCCACGGCCATCGCAACCGCCAGCGGGGCCACCGCCCCTGCCCAGGCGCACCGTCGCCGCGCCCGCCTCCGCCCCAGCCCCAGCCCCAGCCCCAGCCCCCGCGTCGGCGGACGAGCACGAGCACTTCTTCACCAGCGCCCCCGACTCGCACCCGCCAGCGACCACCCAGGAGCTGGTGCTCTCGCTGAAGGGCCGCCACCCGAACCGCCCCCCGGTCATCGCCACCGGCGCCGTCGTCGTCGGCCTGGTGATCGGCGGCGCCTGGTGGGCCGGCCTGCTGGGCGGAAGCGACCCTGCTCTCGGCACCTCCCCCGAACCTCGCGGCGGCCGGCTCGAGGGGCAACCACCCGCGCCGCCTGCATCGGCGCTGGCCGAGCGGGACGAGCCGCCGGTGAGCCCCCCGGAAGCGCCGCCGCCGGCGCCCGCCGGTCCGACCAGCCCCGGGGGCGGCCAGGCGCGGGCTGGTCCGGCCCCCTCCGCGCGGGACCGCCGTGGCCGGGTGGGGGCGCCCATCGGCAAGCGGGACAAGAAGCTGCTCGACCTGCTCGGCCGCAAGCAGGATGCGCCGGGGGTGTCGGCGCCCGCGGCCGAGGAGCTGAGCACCGGGAGGGCCTCGCTCCAGGAGGCGACGGTCCGCGGCGCGCTCGCCGCCAACTCGGGCGCCTTCTCGGCGTGCATCGGCAAGGCGGCCAAGGCCGACCCGGGGTTCCGCCTCGGGAGGAACTCGCTGGTGGTGGAGCTGCTGGTCCAGCCGAGTGGACTGGTGACCCAGGCCTCGGTGCGGGCTCCGAGGCACGGCCAGACCGCGCTCGGTCGGTGTCTCGTCGCGGCCGCTCGCCGCATGGTCTTCCCGTCCTTCGAGGGCGAGCAGATCCTCGTGCAGGCGCCACTGAAGCTCTCGGCGGTGCAGTGAGCCCCGCGACCGGGAGACCGGGCTCGCGCCGCGAGCTGGCCGCGTACATCGACCACACGGTGCTGCCGGAGGCGGCGACCGCTGAGCAGGTGGCGCGGGCGTGCGACGAGGCGCTCGAGCATGGCTTCGCCGCGGTCTGCGTCCGGGGCGCCTTCGTCGGCGAGGCGCGGCGCCGGCTGGCCGGCTCGTCCGTGAAGGTGGCGGCGGTGGTGGACTTCCCGCGCGGCGAGGCGTCGACCGAGGCTCGAGTGGCCGAGGCTTGCGCGCTGGTGGCCGCCGGGGCCGGCGAGCTGGACCTGGTGGCGCCGCTCCCGGCGCTGCTGGCCGGGCGCTGGGACGCGGTCTTCGCCGACCTGCGCGCGGTGGTGGCGTCGTCGTCCACGCCGGTCAAGGTCATCCTCGAGACCGGCGCGCTCGGCCGGGACCAGATCACGGCCGGGGCCGCGGTGGCGCGGGCCGCCGGCGCGGCCTGGCTCAAGACCTCCACCGGCTTCGGGCGCGGTGGGGCGACCGTGGAGGCGGTGGCGCTGCTGCGGTCCGTGGCCGGCGAGGCGCTCGGCGTCAAGGCCTCGGGCGGGATCCGGACCACCGGGCAGGCGCTCGCCATGATCGAGGCCGGGGCCAGCCGGATCGGCGCCTCGGCGTCGCTGGCCATCGTGGCCGGGTGGAGCGGCTGATGGCCCGGCGCGTCCTCCTGCAGGTGGCCGGAGTCTCTAGCGGCAGGGGGCCATGCCGAGCAGCACCGGCCCCGAGGCCGGCAGGAGCACCTTGGTCTCGGGTGAGCAGAGGTCGCCCGAGGTGGCCGAGACGATGACCTGGCCGGCCGGTCCCTTGCCGACGCCGGCCGGATCCGGCGCGCCGCCGCCGATGCCCGAGACCAGGAGCCAGAACCCCCCGGTCGCGTCGCTGGTCCGGCTGCCGGCCACGTGCTTGGCGCCGTCCACCGCCACCACCGCGCCGGCGACCAGGGCGCCGGAGTGGCGCATCCGCACCTCCCCGACGATCTGGTAGGCGTGGCGGGACCGGTCCGGATCCTCCTCGGGGGGAAGCCGGAACGCCGAGCAGGCGGCGGTGGTGGCGAGCGCGGCGAGCAGCAGCAGGTGGTCGAGGCGAGGCATGACGGGAAGCGTGGCACGCCCGGTGCCCCGGCGCCACGGCCTCAGACGGGGGGCGGCGGACCCAGCTCGGCGGTCCAGCGGAGGAGCCCGCCGGCCAGGTGCCAGACCCGGGTGAACCCCGCGTCGAGGAGCCGCCTCGCCGCCGTGGCGCTGCGCTGACCCACCCTGCAGTAGAGCACCAGGTCCCGGTCGCGAGGCAGGGCGGCCAGGTGGGCGTCCAGCTCGGAGAGCGGCGCCAGCCGGGCGCCCGGCAGCCGCGTGACCACCCACTCGTGCCGCTCGCGCACGTCCACCAGCTCGACCGGCGGGCCGGAGGCCAGCCGCGCCGCCAGCTCACGCGGCGTGTATTCGGCCACGCCGCGAGCGGTGGAGGCGGCCGGGCCGGCGCAGAGCGCCTCGTGGTCGGGAAGCTCGCGCAGCGTCCTGGTCCCGCAGGCCGGGCAGCGCGGGTCGCGCCTCAGCTTCATCGACTGGAAGCGCATGGTGAGCGCGTCCACCAGCAAGAGCCGGCCGACGAGCGGCTCGCCGACCCCGAGGATCAGCTTGAGCGCCTCGGTGGCCTGGATGAGCCCGAGCAGCCCGGGCAGCACGCCGAGGACGCCCGCCTCCGCGCAGGAGGGGACCAGCCCGGGCGGCGGCGGCTCGGGGTGGAGGCAGCGGTAGCAGGGGCCTTCGGCGGTGGCGAAGACGGAGGCCTGGCCCTCGAAGCGGAAGATCGAGGCGTAGACGTTGGGCCGGCCGGACAGCACGCAGGCGTCGTTGACCAGGTAGCGGGTGGCGAAGTTGTCGGTGCCGTCGACCACCAGATCGTGGGCGCGCACCAGCTCGAGCGCGTTGGCCCGGTCGAGCCGGAGGGCGTGGGGCTCGACGTGGACGTCGGGATTGAGGTCGGCCAGCCGTTCGCGGGCCGCGTCGACCTTCAAGCGCCCCAGGTCGCGCGTGCCGTAGAGCACCTGCCGCTGCAGGTTGCTCCGCTCCACGGTGTCGAACTCGCAGAGGCCGAGGTGGCCGACGCCCGCGGCGGCCAGGTAGAGCGCGGCCGGCGAGCCGAGTCCACCGGCGCCCACCAGCAGGACGCGCGCCCGCTTGAGCCGGCGCTGCCCCTCGGGGCCGACCTCGGGGAGGATCAGGTGCCGGCCGTAGCGGTGCTGCTCCTCGTCGGTCAGCGGTGGCAGGTCATCCGGGCCGGACATGGCCGTAGTCTAGCGGCCCGGCCGGATCGGCGCTGCGTGCCGGCAAGGCCTGGCACTCGGCGCAGACGGTGGTGGCGAAGCGGGAGACGACGTCTCCGAGCGGGGCGCCGCGCCACGAGGCCACGGCCTTGAAGAGCAGGCACCCCACGCAGAGCCCGGTGGTGGCGGCCAGCAGCGCCAGCGCCGCGACCGTGCCGCCGAGCGCCAGGGCGGCGGTTTGCCAGCCGAGGGCGCCGGCCAGTGTGGCGGCCGCGAGGAAGGTCGCGCCCACCTGGTTGGCGAAGCGGACCGGCCGGCTGTCCTCGAGCGGCCCCTCGCCGAAGCGCGGCTGCACCAGCTCGAAGTAGAAGAGGCAGGGCAGGCACCAGCGCCGGCCCAGCGCGAGGCCGGCGAGGAGCTGGAGCGCCACGGCGCCGAAGAGCGGCCACCAGCCGGTGAGCACGCCGGCCAGCGAGACCAGCCCCACGGTGGCCTGGTTGAAGCGGGGGGCCCGGGCGTCGATGACCCGGAGGTCGCGGTAGGGGTGGGCGGCGGGCATGGGGCGGGGCACTAGGCGGTGAGCCCCTCGAAGAGGATGCTGGAGAGGTAGCGCTCGCCGGCGTCGGGCAGGATGGCGACGATCAGCTTCCCCTTCGACTCGGGCAGGGCGGCCACCTTGAGCGCGGCGGCGACGGCGGCGCCACTGGAGATGCCCACGGTGATCCCCTCTTCCTTGTGGAGGCGGCGGGCCAGCTCCACCGACTCGTCGTTGGAGACGGTGACGATGTCGTCCACCAGCGAGAGATCGAGCACGCCCGGCTTGAAGCCGGCGCCGATCCCCTGGATCTTGTGCGGACCGGGCCTGGGTGGCTCACCGGCGCGGATGGCGGTGAGGACCGGCGAGTGGATGGGCTCGACGGCGACGGAGCGGACGGCGCGCTTCCTCTCCTGCTTGAGGTAGCGCGAGACGCCGGTGATGGTGCCGCCGGTGCCGACCCCGGAGACGAAGATGTCGACCTTCCCGTCGGTGTCGTCCCAGATCTCCGGGCCGGTGGTCCGGAAGTGGATGTCGGGGTTGGCGGGGTTGGTGAACTGCTGCGGGAGGAAGTACCGCTTGGGATCGCCGGCGGCGATCTCCTCCGCCTTGGCGATGGCGCCCGGCATGCCCTTGGCGCCCTCGGTGAGGATCAGCTCCGCGCCGAAGGCCTTGAGCATGCGCCGCCGCTCGATCGACATGGTCTCCGGCATGGTGAGGGTGATGGGGTAGCCGCGCGCCGCGGCCACGAAGGCCAGCGCGATGCCGGTGTTGCCGCTGGTCGGCTCGATGATGGTCCGCTGGCGCGAGCCCGGGGTCAGCAGGCCGTCGCGCTCGGCGGCCCAGATCATGGCGGCGCCGATCCGGCACTTGACCGAGTAGGCGGGGTTGCGCCCCTCGATCTTGGCGACCACGGTGGCGTGGAGCCCCTGGGTGACGCGGTTGAGCCGGACCAGCGGTGTGCCGCCGATGCTGCGGCTGTTGTCCTCGAAGATGCGTGCCATGAGAGCCTCTTTCGCCCGGGTCGGGCGGCGCGACAGGCGCCGGTGAGTCGGGATGACATGTCCGCTATAGCGGACGACGCCCGGCGATGCAAGTGGAACGCGACCGGAGGGTGCTGGCGGCACCGAGACTCGCCGGCCAACGGCCGTTTTGCGGTCGGGCCTGGATGGGGTTGCGTGGCGTCCCGGGGTCCGCTAAAGCGGAGGACCCGCTGACGCCCCGCCGGGCCTCGCGGCGGACGCCGCCACGGAAGGGCCCCATGTCCGACCAGACCCACCTCGATCCCAACGTCCCCGGCAACCCCGCCTACCACTTCACCATCCTGCCGGCCGGTTCGCCCAGCCAGGTGGGCTGGTCCAGGCGAGCCCCGCTGGTCCCGAGGGCGAGGCTGGCCACGCGCTGCGTCCACGCCGGCGTCCAGCCCGACCCGGCCTACGGCGCGGTGATGCCCCCCATCTACCTGACCTCCACCTTCGCCTTCCGCGACGTCTGCACCAACGCCGGTTACGACTACACCAGGAGCGGCAACCCGACGCGCGCCGCGCTGGAGGAGGCCATCGCGCAGCTGGAGGGCGGGATCGGCGCCACCTGCACCACCACCGGCATGGCCGCCGTGACCCTGGTGCTCAACCTGCTGCCGGCCGGCAGCCACGTGGTGGCGACCGTCGACTGCTACGGCGGCACCTTCCGGACGCTGGAGCACGCCAAGGTGGCGTCGAACCTGAAGGTCACCTACCTCGACCTCGGCGACCTGGCGGCGGTGAGCAAGGCGCTCGAGCAGGAGACGGCGCTGGTCTGGATCGAGACGCCCTCCAACCCGCTGCTGCGGCTCACCGACATCGCGGCGGTGGCGGCGCTGGCCCGAGCCCGCGGCGCGCTGACCGCTGTGGACAACACCTTCCTCTCGCCGGTGCTGCAGCGCCCCTTCGAGCACGGCGCGGATCTGGTGGTCCACTCGACCACCAAGTACCTGAACGGCCACTCCGACGTGGTGGGCGGCGCGGTGGTGGCGGCGCCGGGCCGGACCGCGCTGCTGCAGCGGATCCAGTCGATGAACAACCTGCTGGGCACCTCGCAGAGCCCGCACGACTGCTTCCTGGTGCTGCGCGGCCTGAAGACGCTGCTGCTGCGCATGAGGGCCCATGAGGAGGGAGCGCGGCAGGTGGCCGGGTTCCTCGCGGCCCACCCGGCGGTGGCCAGGGTCTTCTACCCGGGCCTGCCGGGCCACCCGCAGCACGAGCTGGCACGGAGGCAGCAGGACGGCTTCGGCGGCATGCTCAGCTTCGAGCTGAAGGACGGCCGCCCCGACCGCGTCAACCACGTGCTCCGCACGTTGCGCTGGTTCACGCTGGCCGAGAGCCTGGGCGGGGTGGAGAGCCTGGTGGCCCACCCGGCCTCGATGACCCACGCCTCGATGACGCCGGAGGCGCGGGCCCGCGCCGGGATCACCGACAGCGTCATCCGGCTCTCGGTCGGGATCGAGGCGCCGGAGGACCTGATCGGCGACCTCGGCGAGGCGCTGGCGTCGCTGCCACATTAGGGCGCCCTTCAGGGCGCCCAGGCGCCTGGCGGTTCGTTGGCCACCCCCGGGAATCCCAGGTCGGATTGCCCTGCCACCGGGGAGGCGGACCGTCAGCGGCGCTCGCGTCCCACGGGAGCGAAGGTGGCTCCCGGCACGACTGGACCCGGCAGGTAAAGCCCGGTCGAGTTGAGTGCTGGGCCGCAGGCGCCCGCCGGTCCGAGCCGCCAGTAGGCGCTCCCGGTGAAGGCCGTGCCGAGCGTCCGGATCGCCGTGACGGTCGTCGTCGTCGCGGTCGTCTCCTCGAAGTAGATCGCCCCCTTCGTCGGCCTGTCGGAACCCCAGACCTCGACCAGCCGATCGAGGCAGGCGGCGTCGGTGAAGTACCAGTACTCCAAATCCCGCTGAGGCTGGCTCTGGTGGGCCACCGGCCAGGGGATCCAGCGCTCGGCGCCCTCGGGGTCCAGCTGGGCGTGGACTTCCAGCCCGAGGGTAGTGTCGATCGCACTCCCGATCTTCCAGACCCAGCCGTCGCCGACGGCGCTGGCCTGGCGGACCAGCCGGCCGCCGCCCGGGACGGCGGTAACCTCCCGGAACTGGGCGGGCGGCAGCTCGGCCCCGAGCCGGAAGCCCGTGAAGTAGGGGGTCACGACCGCCTGACAGGTCGAGCTGCTCCAGCCCCGGTAGAGCGTGGCCAGCCGCGCACCGACGGCGTGCACGGCGTAGCCCCACTGGCCGGTCTGTGGGAGGACCTGTCCGACCAGCGTGGTCGGCCCACCTTCGGCGCAGTCGCCCTCGGAGAGGACCGCGGGCTCGCTGCAGGCGGCGTCGGCCGAGAGGAACCCGGTCCATGTGTCCAGGTTGGCCGCCTCCGTCGGCAGGAGGCGCGCGACGCCGTCGCTCGCCGGGAGCGGCCAGCCGTACTGGCTGGATCCGACCACCCGGAGCCCGAGCGCTTGCCGGGAGCCGTCCTGGCCCGAGCGGAACACCTCGGTGACGCCGCTCCTGGTCTCGCCGTCGGCCTGGACCGCTGCCACGAACTGGGTCGGTGGAACCTCGGCGACCAGGTGGTAGGTGTCCATGGAGGGGACCAGCGAGACGCAAGCGCCGACACTGTCACGGTAGTAAGTGGGGGACGAGGCCGGCCGCAGCGCCCCGATGGTCCAGACCTGGCACCGGGACGGGCAGGCGGCCTCGTCGAGGAGGCAGGCCAGCGCCGGGAGCGGGGAGGCGGTGCTGGGCCAGGCGACGACCCGGGAGCTGCAGGTGGCGTCCGAGTAGACCCGTCCCCAGGGTAGGTTGATGGTCTCCAGGAGCATGTTCGCGGGCAGGCAGCGCACCCGGCCGTCCGACGCGGGGAAGAAGGCACAGTCCTCGCCGCGGGCCAGGTCGTGGAACTGCCCCGGGAAGGGATCGCTCGGCATGGCGAAGCCGTCGGGCCCGAGCAGCCAGTTGGCCCGGAGGCGGGTCCCCCCGCGCACGTCGTCGCTGGCGACGCCAGGCCATGGCGGTGGGGGCGGGTTCGGCTCAGCGACGCAGCCTGCCGCGCCGAGGGCAAGGAGTGCGGCGCCGCCGAAGGTGAGCGCTCTCATCGTGAACCGCAAGGTACAACGGAACGTCCGGTTTGTCAGGGGGCTCGGCATGGAATTTTTACGACTTGGTGGGGGCCACGACCCCGGCCGGCACACTCGCCGAGCCGCTGGGCGGTCGCGGTCCGGGCGCGCCGGGCACGGCGGCCAACTTCATAAGTCACTCGCAGTGAGACCAGGTTGCTCCCGCACCCGCGGCAGAAAGATCGTGGTGCCGGAGCGCGACGTGTCAAACGGCCCAGGATCTTCTTTGGCCAAAGGCCCGGAACTGGAAGGGCTCTCACCGTGCGCGTGGGTGGCCTCGCTCACGCTCGCTTCGAAGCTCACGCGCTGTCGCGCCGCGGCCCGCGCTTCCGCGCATACCGCTCCACGCACCGCGCCCCGAAGATCTGCCTTGCGGCGAGGGCGTTGTGCCGGTTGCAGACGACGCGAAGATTCTCGACCGTGGACGGTCCCCACTCGGCCCAGGGGATGAGGTGGTCGAGTTCCAGGCGGTGCGTGGAGCCGCAGCAGCCGCCACCGTCGAGCGGCCAGGTGCAGCGCCCCTGGTCCCGCTCCCAGACGGCGCGGCGGACGGCGGCGGGGATGGGCTCCCTGGGCCCCTCGCGGGCGTCCTTCAGCTTCCTCACCACCTGCCTGTCGACGTTGAAGTGGACCCGGCGCAGGTTCGCATTGAGCGGCACGATCTCATCGCGCCTGGGGTGGACCGGGACGCCTCCGTCATCAGCACCTCCCCCATTCGCGATTCCCGACGTCGGGAATCGCCAAGGAGGGACCACGTTCGGGTCCACGCAGGGCATCGGCCCGGACGCAAGCTCGAGCGAGAGCATCGGCTGCGCGACGCGGGCCGACTCCACCGGCCGGTCGAACAGCCTGGTCACCACCATCCTGGTGGAGGGGACGTGGCGCGGCTGGAGCTCGGCGACCAGCTCCTGCGCCTCACGGGCGGCGAGGCCGAAGAAGCGAGGCGTGACCTAGCGCCTCCCACCCGCGGCGGCGATCGAAGCCAACCAGGGCGACCAGGAAGTCGGCCATGGCGGCCTGCTCCGTGCGCAGGAGAGTCTTCAGTGAATCGCGGAGCTGCCGTGCTTCCAGGAGTGCGAGAGGACGGCCGGCCGGGGCGTGAGCGGAAGCCACGACCGAGGAAGGGTTCGGGTGGGCGTAGTTGGTCATTCACGCAGCGTCTCATGCGCCTCCGACATTTCCAGGCCCCGAGAGGCGCTGGGAACCCAATCGGGACGCCGGTTCCCGCGATCACTGGCGCGGGCCACCGCACCCGTCGCAGCCCGGCTCGCCGGCGGCATTCGATCAGGAACCGATCGATGTCGAAGCAATGGAAGGCGCCGCCCCGAGGGCCCGGTGGGCGGGCCGCGAAGGCCCCTGCGAGCACCGCCGAGTGGCACCCGTTCGCCCGGCGCGCCCTCGAACCGCTGGCGGCGCTTCCCGAGCCGCCCACGTTCGATCCGGGGCCGCGCGCCGAAGGCCGGCCAGCAGCTCGTGGCGGCGCGCAGCACAGGGCCGGAGCGGACCCGACCCGCCGGGCCCAGGCCGGCGCCGTCACATGAAGGGCCCTGCCGGGGCCGTCACGCCTACTTCTTCACCGCCTCGAACGCCTCCTCGAAGTCCTGCTTGATGTCCTCGATGTGCTCGATGCCGACCGAGACGCGGATGCCGTCCGGGGTGACGCCGGCGCTCCGCTGCTCCGCCTCGTTGAGCTGCGAGTGGGTGGTCGAGGCCGGGTGGATCACCAGCGTCTTGGCGTCGCCGACGTTGGCCAGGTGGCTGGCCAGCTTGACCGACTCGATGAAGGTCGTGCCGGCCGCCAGCCCGCCCTTGATGCCGAAGGAGAGGACCCCGCCGAAGCCGTTCCGCAGGATCTTCTTGGCCCGCAGGTGGTGAGGGTGGCTGGTCAAGCCCGGGTAGGAGACCGAGCTCACCGAGGGGTGGCCCTGCAGCCAGCCGGCCAGCGCCAGCGCGTTGTCGGCGTGACGCTGCACGCGCAGCGAGAGGGTCTCCAGCCCCTGCAGGAACAGGAAGGAGTTGAACGGCGAAACCGCCGCCCCCTGGTCGCGCAGCCCGTCGACGCGGGCCTTGACGATGAACTGGATGTTGCCGAACGGCCCCTTGGGCCCGAACACGTCGTTGAAGACCAGCCCGTGGTAGCCGGGCGAGGGCTCCGTGAAGAACGGGAACTTGCCCGAGGCCGCCCAGTCGAACTTGCCGGAGTCGACGATGACGCCGCCCAGCGAGGTGCCGTGCCCGCCGATCCACTTGGTGGCCGACTGCACCACCACGTCGGCGCCGTGGTCAATGGGGCGGGCCAGGTAGCCGCAGGCGCCGAAGGTGTTGTCGACGATGAGCGGGATGCCGTTGTCGTGCGCCAGCCTGGCCAGCGCCGGCAGGTCGGGGATGTCGTAGCCCGGGTTGCCGATGGTCTCGACGTAGAGCGCCTTGGTCTTGCCGTCGATCGCCTTGGCCAGGTCGGCCGCCTCCACCGAGTCGATCAGCTTCACGTCGATGCCGAGCCGAGGCAGCGTCACCTTGAACTGGTTGAAGGTGCCGCCGTAGAGCCGGCTCGAGGAGACGATGTTGTCGCCGGCCTGCGCGATGTTGGTGATGGCGAGGAACTGGGCCGCGTGGCCCGACGCCGTGGCCAGGGCCGCCACGCCGCCCTCGAGCGCCGCCACCCGCTTCTCGAAGACGTCGGTGGTCGGGTTCATCAGCCGCGTGTAGATGTTCCCGAAGACCTTGAGCGCGAAGAGGTTGGCGCCGTGCTCGGCCGAGTCGAAGGTGTAGGAGGTGGTCTGGTAGATGGGGACGGCCCGGGCGTTGGTGCCGGGCGCCGGTTCCTGGCCGGCGTGGACCTGCAGGGTCTCGAAGCGCGGCTGGCGGTGCGGGGGGAGGGCCATGGTGAGGTCCTTTCGGGAATTCCGTTAAAGTGGACAAACATCCTATGGACCGGACATTCGCGCGTCAAGCCTGCTCGCGGCTACAGCATGGTCCGGTCCGTGCACGGACGGGCGTCCGTGATGACGGACAACGGGTGGTCCTTCGTGTCGCGGGGCTTCCGCTCCCGGGGAGTTCCGGTACATTCGGCGCCCAATGTCACTGGCCCGGCTTCAGCCTCGCTCCGTGGGGGAGCTGTTCCTCGATCGCGTCGGTCGGACCCCCGACGCGCTCGCCTTCACCTACCCGGAGGGCTCGGGCTGGCGCAAGCTCACCTGGGCGGAGACGGAGGCCCGGGTGCGCGCCATCGCCTGTGGCCTGCGCGCCATCGGCCTGGAGAGCGAGAACGTCGCCGCCATCCTGGCCGGCACGCGGATCGAGTGGGTGCTGGCCGACCTCGGCATCCTCTGTGCCGGCGGCGCCACCTCCACCATCTACCCGTCCTCCACCGCCGACGAGTGCGCCTACGTCCTCGGCGACTCGGGGGCGGTGCTCTGCTTCGCCGAGAACGAGGAGCAGGTGGGCAAGCTGCTCGGCCAGCGCGGCCAGCTCCCCGCGCTGCGCAAGATCGTGGTCTTCGACGGCGCCGCCTCGCCCGACGGGTTCGTCATCCCGCTCGCCGCGCTGGAGGAGCTGGGGCGCGCCCGCGATGGCGCCCACCCCGGCGAGTTCGAGGAGACCTGCGCGGCGGTGGAGAGCGACTCGCTGGCCACGCTCATCTACACCTCGGGCACCACCGGCCGCCCCAAGGGCGTCGAGCTGACCCACGCCTGCTGGGTCGAGCAGTCGGCCGCCATCGAGGAGTCGGGCATCCTCGACCACGAGAACCCGTCGCAGCTCTTCTGGCTCCCGCTGGCCCACAGCTTCGGCAAGATGATCGGCACGGCCCAGCTGCGCATCGGCTTCCCCACCGCGGTGGACGGCCGGATCGAGAAGCTGGTGGAGAACCTCGGCCTCGTCAGGCCCACCTTCGTCTGCGCCGTGCCACGCATCTTCGAGAAGGTCCACGCCAAGGTGGTGCAGGGGGCCACCGAGGCCGGCGGCCTCAAGGCGGCGCTCTTCACGTGGGCCGTCGAGGTCGGGCTCTCGGTCTCCCGCAAGCGGCGCGCCGGGGAGGCCCCCGGGCCGCTGCTGGAGGCGCAGTACCTGCTGGCCGATCGGCTGGTCTTCCGCAAGGTGCGCGACCTCTTCGGCGGGCGGCTCCGCTTCTTCATCTCGGGCTCGGCGCCGCTCTCCCGCGACGTGGCTGAGTTCTTCGACGCCATGGGCGTGGTCATCCTCGAGGGCTACGGCCTGACCGAGTCGTCGGCCGCCACCCACTGCAACCTGCCGTGGAACCGGAAGCTCGGCACCGTCGGCCCGGCCCTCCCGGGCATCGAGGTGAAGCTGGCCGCCGACGGGGAGATCCTGATGCGCGGGCCGTGGATCATGCGCGGCTACCGCGGCCGGGCCGAGGCCACCGCCGAGGCGCTCGACGCCGGCGGGTGGCTCCAGACCGGCGACGTGGGCGTCGTCGACGAGCAGGGGCGCCTCTCCATCACCGACCGGAAGAAGGACCTCATCAAGACCTCCGGGGGCAAGTACGTCGCGCCCACCGAGCTGGAGAACCTGCTCAAGGCCGCCACGCCGCTCCTCTCCCAGGTGCTGGTCCACGGCGACCAGCGCAACTACGTCACCGCGCTGGTCACGCTCGACCCCGAGGCGCTGGGACGGCTGGCCGCGCGGCATGGGCTGGGCGACCTCTCCGGCGAACGGGCCGCCGAGCACCTCCTGGTGCGGCAGCAGGTGCAGCGCGCGGTGGACCAGGTGAACGCCGGCCTGCCGCGCTACGCGAGCATCAAGCGCTTCACCATCCTGCCGCGCGAGTTCAGCGAGGCCGAGGGCGAGGTGACGCCGTCGCAGAAGGTGAAGCGCAAGGCCGTCGAGCAGCGCTACCGCGCCCAGCTCGACGCCATGTACCGGTAGGCGCGCTACCCCTTGTCCGGCATGGCGTCGGGCGGGAGCTGCGGCTCGCCGTGCGGCGCGTCCTCCGGCGGCACGTCGTGGAGCGCCTGCTTCATCCGGTCGAGCGAGGCCTGGGTCTCGGCCACGTAGCGGTTGTCCTCGATCCGGGCCCGGCCCGCCACCGCCAGGGTCTGCTCGTAGATGGTGATGGCCTTGATCACCAACACGCGGACCTTCCGCTTGAGCTCGGACCGGTAGGCCTCGGTCTGCTCGGCGTCCAGCCCGGGCGGCGGCGGGGCTTCCACCATGGCGGCGTGGAGCCCGTCGTAGAGCTCGCCGATCCGGTAGCCGGAGGCCACCGCCCAGTCGCCGTTCCCCATGCGGATGGCGCGCAGGTAGTTCCCCTGCGCCGAGAGCAGCAGCGAGGCCTTGGTCTCGAGCGCCTGCGCCAGCCGCTGCTCGTCGTCCTTCGACGGGTCGAGCCGAACCGCCAGGAAGTGGGCCCGGTAGACCTCGCCCAGGTAGTACTGCGCCTGCGACGGGAAGTAGTCGTCGAGCCGCTCCTGCTCGCTCCCCGACCTCCACGCCGAGACCGCCAGCCGCAGGTGCTTCTCGGCGTCGTCGAGCCGGCCGGCTTCCAGCTCGACGATGCCGAGCTGGGTGAGGGCGCGGATGTGCTCGCCAGGCGCCAGGTCGCTGCGGGCCGACAGGCCGACCAGGACCTCGGCCGCCTCGGCCAGCTCGTCGAGGTGGTAGTGGCACTCGGCGATCCGGAAGGCGGCCTCCAGCGCGTCCGGCCCGGTGTACTTCCGTGCCATGGCCCGGAACCGCTCCAGCGCCACCCGCCACTGGTCCAGCCGCTCGTGGGCCACGCCGCCGTCGTAAAGTGCCACCGCCTCGCGCCTCGAGCCGGGGTGGAGATCGACCAGCCGGTCGAAGGCCGCGGCGGCCCGCTCGAACTCCCTGGCCGCGAAGGCGGCCTGGCCGATGGCGAAGAGCTCCTCGTCGTTCTTCCCCGCCAGCGCCAGGTCGGCCGGTGTCACCTCGATCTGCTGCGGCTGGTAGGCGAACTGGGTGGCGCCGTCGGGCGCCGTCGCCCCGGGCGCCGCACCGCAGGTCGGGCAGTCCGCGGTCTGGACCGGCCGGGTGGTGGCGCAGCCGGCCAGCAGCGCGAGCAGGGGGAGGGCGGGACGGAGCCGGGAGCAGGGGGAGGGCATGTGGTGCAGAGAGGTCATACCGCGAGCGGGCGCCTGGCGAGGAGGGGGTGGCCTCACGGCCGCATGGCCGCTCAGCCTCGGAGCCGCTCCGCCAGCGCGGCCAAGCCCGCGAGATCGTGGACGTCTCCAGGGAGGCGCGGCACCACCGCGTGGGGGGCGGCCGCCAGCAACGGGGCCACCGCCGCGGCGTCGAAGGCGGCCATCCGTTCGTTCTCGTCGATGGCCAGCGCCAGCCCCGGCGCCAACCCGCCCTCGGCCTCGCCGAGCGCCGCCGCCAGCTCGGCTTCACCCGGGCGCGGGCGGCCGGCCGGCCAGAGCGACGCCGTCACCCGGTTGGCGACCACGCCGGCGATCGGCATCCCCTCGGAGGCCAGCCGATCGTGGAGCGAACGGGCCTCGGCGACGGCGCGCTCGCTGGCGCTGGCCACCAGCACGAAGCCGGTGGTGGGCCTGGCCAGCAGGTCGTGGACCGCCGCGGCCCGCGCCTTGAACCCTTCGTACATGCCGTGGAAGCTGGCGAGGAAGTCGCCCAGGTCGTGCAGCAGCTCGGCCCCGGTGAAGCGCGCCAGCGTCTTCACCACCAGGCTCCCCCCCAGCTGCGCCAGCCGGAAGCCGAGCCGCGCCCCACGAGCGGGGGAGAGCAGCAGCGGGGCCTGGTCGTCGCCGAGGAAGTCGAGGATCCGATCGGGCGCGTCGAGGAAGTCGAGCGCGTGGGCGGTGGGCGGCGTGTCGAGGACGATCAGGTCGTAGTCGCGATCGGTGGCCAGCTCGTAGAGCTTCTCGGTGGCCATGTACTCCTGGGAACCGGCCAGCGCCGCCGACATCTGCTGGTAGAGCCGGTTGCGCAGGATCCGGTCGCGCCGCTCCGCGGTGGGGGCGTGGCGCGTCACCAGGTCGTCCCAGGTGCGCTTCACGTCGAGCATCATGGCGAAGAGCTGGCCCCGCGGGTGCAGTCCGGCCGCGGCGAAGGCCTGGTCCGGAACGCGGGTCTCGGCGTTGCCCAGGGCGTCGAGCCCGAGCGCGGTGGCGAGGCGCCTCGCCGGGTCGATGGTGCAGACCAGCACCTTGCCGCCCTCCAGGGCGCGCGCCAGCCCCAGGGCCGCCGCCACCGAGGTCTTGCCGACGCCGCCGGCGCCCACGCAGACCAGCACTCGCTTGCCGGCGAGCGCTCCGGCTAGTCCAGCCACGGTGACCTCCCCTCCGTGCCCGCCAGCGCGTCGGCGATCCGCTCCACCTCGGCAGTCCCCCAGCCGACCGACGCCACCAGGGGGAGGAGCGCCGTGGGGATCGGTAACGCCGCTCGCAGCCGCTTCAGCTCGCGGCCGGCCGTCTCGGTCCGGACCGCGTGGAGCCGCGCCGCGCAGGCGGCGGGCCCCACCGGCTCCGCGGCCGACTCGAGCGGGCCGAGCCGAGCCGCCTGCGCCGCCGTGAAGCGCGACTCGGGCATGGCGTTCATCAGCACCGCCGTCGGGACCAGGCCGACCCGCTCGCGCAGCTGCGCATCCAGCTCGATGGCCTCCGTGACCGGCATCTCCTCGGGGAGCGTCACCAGCACCGCGGTGGTGCGGGCCGGGTCCACCAGCCACGCCTGCATCCACTGGGCGTCGCTCCGGAGCGGCCCGGGCGGCACCATGCCGAGCATGGCCCCGGGGACCCGCAGCAGCTGGACGGCGTGACCGGTGGACGGCGCATCGACGATCACCTGGTCCCAGCGCGGGCGCCCGCCCTCCTCGGCGCGTGCCTCGTGGAGGATCTTGCCGAGCATGACCAGCTCGCCCAGCCCCGGCACCACCCGGAGGAAGTGGCGCACCACCCGGTTCTCGAAGATGGCGTCGTAGACGGCCCGGAACTTCACCATCTGCAGGCCGTACTCGCGCAGCGCCGCCGGCGGCGCCACGTTGACGGAGAAGATCCCGGGGCTGGCCTCGCGGATGGTGGGGCCGGCGGGCGGTGCGCCCAGCAGGGGCGCCACCCGCTCGGCCGCGTTCACCTCGGCCACCAGCACCCGCTTGCCGGCGCGCGCCGCCAGCAGCGCCATGGCGGCGGCGACCGTCGACTTTCCGGTGCCACCCTTTCCAGTGACGACGACCAGGCGTCGGTCGAGGTGAGGGGCGGGCGCCACGCTTGACAAGCTAGAGTGGGGAAGGGGACAAGTCCACCATGGTCTTCGACGAGGTCCTGAGGCACCCGGCCGTGAAGCGGGTGATCGCCTCCGGCGAGGAGCGGGCCACCAGGGTGGTGGGCCAGCTGCTCGCCGACGAGCGGGTCACCCACGGGCTGCAGGAGCTGCTGGCCGCCGCCGCGGCGGCCCGCGCCACGGTCGAGTCGGGCGTGCAGGCGGCGCTCCACGCCGCCAACCTTCCCACCGCGGACGAGCTGCGCACCATGCGCCAGCGGCTGAGCGAGCTGGAGGCCCAGGTGGACGAGCTCGGCACCCGGCTGAAGCAGGTCGAGCCGACCGCGCCCGCGGCGCCGAACGAGCCGACCGAGACGCCGTAGCGGCCGGACGGCGGCGGGTCGAGGGTCGAGGGTCGCGCGCTACTTGCGATCCTGCTCGTCGAGCTTCTTCTCCAGCGCCTCGATCCGCCTGGCGATGTCGTCGAGCTGCCGCTTCACCTCGGGGAGGTTCTGGATCCCCTCGGCGGCCGACCGAACCCGCTCGTCGAGGCGCCGCTGCAACCCCGCCAGCGCCTCCTGCGAGGCGCTCACCAGCTCGCGGGCCTTCTCGCCGGTCTGCTGGCCGCGCGCCAGCAGGCTCTGGACCCGCTGCTCCGCGGCGTGCCGGACCGCGTCGACCCGCTCGCGCAGGTCACCGCCGGCGTCGCCCACCAACTGCTGCGCCACCTCGCTGCCCTGGCGGATCAGCCCGAGCAGCGTCTTCATGCTGGTGCGGGAGCTCTTCTTCTCCTCCTCGAAGATGATCTGGGCCAGGGTGACGGCCGTGAGGTCGTCCTTGGTCCGGTTGTCGATCACCTTCACCTCGCCGCCCGCCTTGATCATCTCGGCGATCTCGTCGAGGGTCACGTACCGGGACTCCACGGTGTCGTAGAGCTTCCGGTTGGTGTACCGCTTGATCACCTTCGGCTCGGTGCCGGAGGAAGCGGGTTCGGCGGTGGTCTCCAACTCGTCGGTCATCGCTTCCCCCGAGGGAATCCAAGTGCCTGCAACGCAAGGGATTGTTCTGGCGATGGCGCTTGGTGTCAAGCGAGTTCGCGGTGTAATCTCGAAGTCTCGAACGGTTCCGCGATGATCGTCGTCTGCACCGCTTGCTCCGCCAAGTTCCGCGTCGCCGACGAGAAGGTCGGTCCTCGCGGCGCCAAGCTGCGCTGCTCGAAGTGCCAGACCGTCTTCTCGGTCCAGCGCCCGGTCGAGGTGCCGCCACCGGCCGCGCCGCCGGCCGCCGCCGATCCCTTCTCGTCGGCCTCCGCGCCGCCGCCCCGCGCCGGACCTCCGCCGCTGCCCCGGCGCGCCACCACGCTCGACGCGCGCGCCGCCTTCGAGGTCGACCTGGAATCCCGATCCGGCGCGCCACCCGAGCCCACCGATCCCTTCGCGCCCCCTCCCGGCGGCGCGGCGCCGGACGTCGATCCGTATGCCTCGCCCGCGGCCGGCGCGCGGCGGGCCGATCCCTTCGCCGCTCCGGCCGCGGACGCCGACCCCTTCGCGCCATCGGCCGCGAACATGGCGGATCCGCTGGAGGGGACCGGTTCGCCCGCTCCAGCGCCACCGGCCCTCGGACCCGGTGCGGGCGCGAACAGCACCCTCGCCCTCGAGGAGTTGACCACGCCACCGGCGCGACGGGTGGCGGGACCGCCCGGGCCGGCCCCCATGCCGGTGATGCGCGCCTCCGAGGATCCGTTCGCATCCACGGCGCCCCTGGACCCCGGACTGTCGGAGCTGGGCGACGACGTGTTCGCCACGGCCGCGCCCGTCCTCCGGGGCGCCCCCAGGCCGCTCCCGGAGGCGCGAGCCGTCGCGGAGCCCGAGGAACCGCTCCAGCTCGACCCGTTCGGCGCCGCCGCGGTGGCCGCCGATCCACTGGCGGTGGACGAGCCGGTTCGCGGGTGGGCGCCACGGTCCCCGGCCGAGCCGACCTCGGAGCGGCCTGTCGCGGTGAGTGCCTTCGGGGTCCGCGACGTCCTGGTGAGCGCCATGGCGCTGGCCACGTTGCTGGTGCTGGCGCTGGCCATCCTGGTGGTCTGGCGCGGGGGCTTGGCCCGGTCCGGTGCGTTCCGACCCTCGGCCATCCTGGCGGCGCTGGCCCCCCGGCCGCCGGCGGGGGTTCTCGCCGCCACCGGCGTGACCAGCGGGCTCTACGAGCGGGCCCGCGGCACGCCGCTCCTCTTCGTCCGTGGCACGGTGACCTCGACGGCATCGACCTCGCTCGAGGGCGTGCGGGTGATCGTCGAGGTGGTGCGCGATGGCGCCGTCCTGGTCCGCGGCGAGGTGCCGGTGGGGGCGGTGCCCGGGCCCGAGGCCCTGTACGGCGCCGCTGACGGGGACTCCTTGTCGAAGGCGGCGGCCGAGGCCGCCTCCCCCGAGGGGGCGCGCCTGGCGCCGGGCGCCTCGGCCCCGTTCCTGGTGGCCTTCGCCGAATACCCCGCCAACCTGGCCGGCGCGTCGCTGCGGGTCCACCCGGTGGCGGGCCACGTCAGGTGAGCCCTGCGGTCCCGGGCGGCGGCGCCGCGGACGTGAGCGTGGCGCGGGTGAGGGCGCTCACCCGCACGCTGGCGGCGTTCGAGGAAGGGCCGGCGCGGTCGGGCGCCGCGGCGCGGGCGCTGGCCGCCATGCCGGCCGTGACCGCGGTCCGCGTCGTGGCGGCGCTGGCGCGGAGCGGCGGGGCCGAGGCCCGGGCCGCCATGGCCGCGGTGGGGCAGGCGCTGGTCGGTCCCGACGCCGCGCTCCTCTACGATCACCTCGCCGAGGTCTACGCGGTGGCCGCCGAGCGGGAGCTGCTCGAGGTGAGCAGCCTGCTGGTCTCGCCGCCGGCGCGGCGGGCCTGGGTGCCCCCGCGGGACAAGGCCAACGCGCGCCTCGCCAATTTGACGCTCGGTCACAAGAAGACGCTGGCCCGCACGCACCGGGACCCCGACCTGCTGGCCCGGCTGGCCGCGGAGGGGGAGCCGCCGGTGGTGCGCGAGCTGCTGCGCAACCCGCTCCTCACCGAGCCGTTCGCCGTCCGGATCGCGGCGCGGCGGCCCATCCGGCCGGAGACGCTGCGGCTGCTGGCCGAGTCTCGCCGCTGGCGGACGCGGCCGGCGGTGATGCTGGCGCTGGCGCGGAATCCGTACGCCGAGCCGGCGGTGGCGTTGAAGCTGCTGGCGCTGCTGCCGGCCGCCGAGCTGGCCGAGCTGGGGCGCGACGGCACCGTCCACCCGCTGCTGCGGGCCACCGCGGCCCGGCTGGCGCGCGCCAGGACCGGCGCGGCGGAGTAGGGCTGGGGGGGCGCGGGCTACCTGGGCGGCTCACCCGGCGCGGCCGGCGGCGCCGGCTTCTTCGGCGTCACGTCGATGGCCGGGTCCTCGGTGACGCTCTTCTTGAAGTTCCGGATCGCCTTGCCAAGCCCGTCACCCAGCGCCGGGATCTTGTTGGCCCCGAAGACGAGGAGGACGACGATCAGGACGACGATCAGCTCACCCATGCCCATGGTTGACTCCCACCCGTCGTTGCCACGCCGGTGGCTCGCGGCGCGGTAGCATAGTCGCGCGCTCCCGCCGACGCCAGGAGACGATGGCGCGCACCGCAACCATGACCCTTCCCTTCGTCCCCGCCCCCCGCCGCACCGACCGGCCGCTGGTGCTCGGCCACCGGGGGGCGTCGGCCACCGCGCCGGAGAACACGCTGGTGGCCTTCGCGCAGGCGCTGGCCGAGGGTGCCGACGGGGTCGAGCTGGACGCCTGGCGCTGCGCCACCGGTGAGGTGGTGGTGATCCACGACGAGGAGACGACGCGGACCTGCGGGGAGCGGCTGCGGGTGCCGGAGGCTCCGTTGGCGGCGCTGCGCCGGCTCGACGCCGGGAGCTGGAAGGGGGCGCGGTTTCGCGGCGAGCGGATCCCGCTGCTGCGCGAGGTGTTCGAGGCGCTCCCCGGGGCGATCGTCAACGTGGAGCTGAAGGGGCGGGACGGCCGGCAGGACGCGGCGCTGGCAGCCGCCGTGGCGCGGGTGGTCGCCGACGCCGGCGCCGGCGCCAGGGTCATCGTCTCCTCGTTCGACTTCGCGCTGCTGAAGGCCTTCCGCGACGCGGCGCCGCGGGTCGCCACCGGGCTCCTCTTCGGGCCGGCCTGGCACCGGCCGCTGCGATTGCCGCTGGCGACCACGTGGCTGCGCCCCTCGGCGCTCCACCCGGACGTCGGGCTCTGCACGCCGGCGCGGCTGGCGGGCTGGCTGGCGGGCGGCCGGGCGGTGAACGTCTGGACGGTCGACGCGCCGGACGAGGTGGCGCGCCTGGCGCGGGCCGGGGTGGCGGGGATGGTCTGCAACGGCCCGGGCGCGGCTCGGCGCGCGGTCGACGCGGCGCTGGCTCGCCCGCGCTAGTGCCTGGGCCGGGGCTCTAGAACTCGAAGCCGAGCTTGAAGGCGCCGGCGAGCGACGACTTGAGGCCGTAGGCCGGGTAGGGGCCGGCCTTGTAGCGGCCGCCGCCGAACCAGGTGGCCTCGGCGGCAATGCTGGTGGCGAAGGCGGTCATCCGCAGGCCGAGCGTGGTCCGGTAGAGGGTGCGGTTGAGCGTCGGGAACTGGGCGGTGTCGCGCACCACGACGTCCGGCGCGGCGCCCTCCGGCGCGTAACCGAGCGGATCGCTGCTGGCCCGCACCAGCAGGTAGCGGGCCGCCAGGTAGGGGGTCAGGCTCATGATGGCGTTGACCCCGAACCGCTTGGAGGTCATCAGCGTCAGGTCGGTGGAGGAGAGGTTGAAGTCCTTCTGGCCGAGGAAGATGGTGTGGGCGGCCAGCAACGCCACGTCCGGGATCATGGCGTAGCCCTCCTGGAGGGCCCACTTCCCGTGGAGCTGCACGGCGAAGTAGCTCGACTGCGAGAGGTAGAGGACGCGGCCGCCCAGCTCGATGCTGAAGGGGAGCGACTTGCGGACGTGGAACGACGGGACGAGGAGTTCCGAGGGCGTCTTGGTCCGCGTCGGCCAGTAGTTGCGCGGGTAGCCGCCCGGCGCGAATGGGGTGTTGCTTCCGACCACTTCCTTGTGGACCGTGGTGTAGGCCGACTCGAGGTCGAAGGCGAAGCCGGAGTGGCCGATGGTGGCGGCCGGCTCGAGCAGCGCCGAGGAGAGCGAGAGCGCCAGCTCGGAGCTGAGCATGGCGAAGCGGGCGCGGGCGTCGGCGGCGAGCAGGGCGGCGTCGGCGGCCGAGGCGCCGGCGTTCACCCAGATCTGCGCGCTGGGCGGGCCGAGCAGCGTGATGTCGAGGTCGAGCGGCTCGCCGGCCTGGGCCGTGGGCGCGGCGAGGGCGAGAACGGCGGCGAGAAGCGCCAGCGGGCGACGCATGCAACCTCCAGGGGGGTATGGCGGATCGAGGTTACAGCCCCGATTTCGTGGGTGTCAACGAATGGCGGCGCCGAGCGCGGCGCGCAGGTCGGTGGCGAAGGCCTCGAGGTCGGCGTCGGTGGTGTCCCAGGCGGTCATGAGGCGCGACCCGGCGCCTGCGATGAAGTCGTAGAAGCGCCACCCGCGCGCGCGGACCGCGTCGGCCACGCCGGGCGGCAGGTCCACGAAGACGCTGTTGGCCTGCGGCGAACGGCGCGGCGTGGCGCCGGGAATGGCGGCGAGGAGGTGGTGAAGCCGGCGGGCCTGCGCGTTGGCTCTCGCCGCGTGGCGGAGCCAGGCGCCGTCGCGGAGCATCCCCACCCAGGGGGCGGCCAGGAAGCGCATCTTTGAGGCGAGCTGCCCGGCCTGCTTGCAGCGGTAGGCGAACTCGGCCGACAGCGACCGGTCGAAGAAGACCACCGCCTCGCCCAGCGCCATGCCGTTCTTGGTGCCGCCGAAGCAGAGGACGTCGACGCCGGCCCGCCAGCTGAGGTCGGCCGGGTGACAGCCGAGCGCCGCCACGGCGTTGGCGAAGCGGGCGCCGTCCATGTGGACCCGGAGCCCCAGGTCGCGGGCGGTGGCGCCGACGGCGCGCAGCTCGGCGGGCGTGTAGACGCTCCCCTGCTCGGTGGCCTGCGTGACGCTCACCACCTTCGGCTTCGGGTAGTGGATGTCGGAGCGCTTCTCCACCAGGTGGCGGACGCCGGCGGGGGTCACCTTCCCCTCCGGGCCGGCCATGGTGAGCACCTTGGTGCCGTTGGAGAAGAACTCGGGGGCACCGCACTCGTCGGTCTCGACGTGCGCCGTCTCGTGGCAGAGGACCGAGTGGTAGCTGCGGGTCAGCGAGGCGAGGGCGAGCGAGTTGGCGGCCGTGCCGTTGAACACGAAGTAGACGTCGCAGTCGGTCTCGAAGAGCCCGCGCAGCAGGTCGGCGGCCTCGGTGGTCCAGGGGTCGTCGCCGTAGCCGGGAGCGTGGCCGGAATTGGCCTCCTGCATGGCGGCGAGCGCCTCGGGGCAGATGCCGGCGTAGTTGTCGGAGGCGAGCTGCCTTGCGTTCGGCGAGGCGGGGGGCATGGGTGGGCGGGGTAACACGCGAGCGGACGGGAGTCCACGATGACGGATGGATGCAGATCGTTGTTGACCTCCAACCGGCACCCGTGAGATGGGAATGAGTCTCACATGTGCTGTTCAATTAACGACCATGGAACTGGAAACCCGATGACCAACCGATGGACTGCCCTGGCCCTAGTTGCTGTTTTCACCGTAATTCCAGCCATGACGCGGGCCGACGAGCGCCCGTATGCCTTCACCTACGAGCCGACGGTTTCGGCCGCCGGCGAGGTTGAGCTGGAACTATATGAGACTTTGTATCAGCCATTTTCGGGAGGCAGCACGAGCCGAAGCTGGGTCACCCAGGTCGAGGCCGGTTACGGCCTCACCGACAGGTTCGATCTGAGCGCCTACGGGGTTTTCCGCACCACCTCCGCCACCAGCTTCGAGGCGACCGCCGTCAAGCTGCGGGGGCGCTACAAGCTGCTCGGCAGCGACGCGCCGCTCGAACTGGTGCTCTACGCCGAGGTGGTGAAGGAGGTCGTGGACAGCGAGCCGTGGGTCCTCGAGGGGAAGGTGATCTTCGGCCGCAACTACGGCCGGTTCGCCTGGGCCGCCAACCTGATCGCCGAGCGGGAGTTCCCGAAGGGCGGCGGCTCCGAACTCAGCCTCGGTTGGTCGGCGGGCGCCGCCTTCGAGCTGGTACGCGGCCTGCGGCTGGGCGCCGAGACCTTCGGCGC
The DNA here is from genome assembly GCA_021806645.1 of Myxococcales bacterium. GTDB lineage: Bacteria > Myxococcota > Myxococcia > Myxococcales > Anaeromyxobacteraceae > JADKCZ01. The sequence goes on from JAJZQX010000018.1 coordinate 36,716, forward strand.
TCGCGCCGGGGCCGTGGACGGCCCCGGGGTGTGGAAGGCCTGGGCGGGCCCCACCGGCTCGGTCCTGCTCCCCTTCCTGGCGCGAGGCTCCGTCAACAGCGCCTGGCTCACGGTCGGTGCCGGCCTCGGCCTCAACGACGCCAGCGACCGGGTGCGGGCGCGCGCCGTCCTCGGCTGCGACTTCTAGCGGGCGCCTTGACTGCGCGCAGGCCCGCCTATTATAGAAGCCGCCCACGTGAGCAGACTCCTCGCCATCTACCTCGCAGCCATGGTGCTGCCGTCGGCCGGCGCACTGGCCGAGCCCGCGGGGGTGGGTTTCCAGGCGGGCGAACCGGAGTTCCGGCAGGGGCGGCCGCAGCCCGAGTCCGAGGGTGGTTGCTGCGACCTGGTTCACGCCTGCTCGTGTCACACCCCGGTGAGTTCCGCTCGTGCCCCTGGGCACCTCGCGGCCGGGAAGATCGAGCCCAGGGGTCGGACCTCCCGGCCAGGCGGGCACGAAGCCGCGAACACCCGAATCGGGGAGCCACCTCCGCTGCCGCCTCCGATCGCCTGAGTTCTTCCGGAACTCTCGGCGCGTACTCGCCCTCTCGGGCGCTGTCATCGGAGGAAGCCCCACCATGTCTGCACGGCCCGCGGCGGTCGTGCGCGTCATCCTCGCCATCGCAGTCCTGGCGTGGCAGGCGCGCTCGACCATGGCCGCCGAAGCGATCACGCTCGATCAGGCGCTCGAGCGCGCAGTCACCGAAAACCCGGAGATCAGGGCTGCCGTCGCGGAGCTCCGCGCGGCCGAGGGGCGCCGCGTCGCCGCCGGGACCATCGCATACAACCCTGAGTTCGATGCGCGCCTCGGGCGACCGTCCGGGGGAGGACAGACGGGGTACGACTACGAGGTGTCGCTGAGTCAACGGCTGGAGCTCGGAGGAAAGCGATCGAAGCGCACCTCCGCGGCGGAGGCCCAGCAGGAGTCGTCCAGGCTCCGGCTGGAGTGGACGCGGTGGCGAGTGCGGGTCCAGGTGCGGCGCGCCTATTGGCTCGCCATCGTGGCTCGCGACCGGCTCGCGATCGTGGAACAGGCGCAGGCGCTCGCGCGCGAGTTGGCGCAGGCCGCGCGCGAGCGCATGGAGTTCGGGGCGGCCACGCAGCTCGAGCTGAACCTCGCCGTGGCGGCCGAGGGACGCACACGCCAGGATCGGCTCGTCGCGGAGCAGCGCCTCCGACTGGCCCGTGCGGACCTCGCGGCCGCGACGGCGACGCCGGCCGGCACGGAACTCGACCCGGTGGGTGGTCTCCCGGAGATGGCTGCGCCGGCCATCGGGGAAGACGAGTACGTGGCTGGCGCGTTGCGCCGGCGCAGCGACCTGGTGGCGGAGCAGCGGCAGGTGGAGGCCGCTCGGGCACGGCGTGACCTGGCGAGAGCCCAGGCCGTGCCGGACGTGGCGGTCGGCGCGACCTTCGGTCGCGGCGCCATCGGTGCGAGGGACACCGTCCTGTTCGGCATCTCGGTTCCGCTCCCGCTGTGGAACCGGAACCAGGGCGGCCGGATCGAGGCCGCGGCCGACCTGGCCCGCGCCGAGGTCGTCGCCGACACGGCACGGCGGGAGCTGGAGCGCGATGCACGGACGGCCTACCGGAACTTCGCGCTGGCGCGGGAGGCCGTCGCGGGCTTCGACCGGGACGTGATCGAGCGGCTGTCGCAGAACCTCGAGCTGGCCCGCGAGTCCTTCCGGAGCGGCAAGATCGGGCTGCTGGTGTTCAACGTCGTCCGGCGCGATCTCGTCGAGACGCGCCTTGCCTATCTGGACGCCATGGCCGGCCTCGTCGAGGCCCACCAGGCGTTCGAGCTCGCTTCCGGCGGAAGCGTGGAGTGACGAATGACCCGTGAGACCTCGAAGTACCTGCCGGTCGTCCTCGCCTGTGCGGTCGCGCTGGGCGGCTGCCGTTCCAGGGAGGCCGCCAAGGTCGAAGAGCCCCCCAAGGCAGCGGCGGCCGAAGAGGGCCCGGCGGCGGCTCACGCCGTCGTACTGACCCCCGAGCAGGCGAAGTCGGCCGGGATCGCGACGGCGGTCGTGCAGGAACGCGCCGAGGCCGTGCCCATCGAGGCGACCGCGACCATCGAGCCGGTCGCGGACCGTCAGGCCCGCGTCGGGACGAGGATCCCGGGGCGGATCACCGCGCTCCGCAGCGGCGTCGGCGATCCGGTCCGGGCGGGCCAGGTCCTGGCGGAGGTGGACTCCCCGGACCTCGGGCGCGCGCGAGCCGACTTCCTGGCGGCGCTGGCGGGCGCCAATCTCGCGCGCGACACGGCCGACCGGGAGAAGCTCCTGTTCGAGCGGAAGATCAGCGCGGAGCGCGAGTGGCGCGAAGCCGAGGCGCAGGCCATCAAGGCCCGGGCCGACAAGGAGGCGGCCGAAGCCCGGCTGCACGCGCTCGGCGTCACCGACGCCGAGCTGCCGGGGATGCGGGTCGACGGGCACCTCGGGTCCACCATGGCGCTCAGGACCCCCATCGACGGACTGGTGGTCGAGAGGGCGGCCACGCTCGGGCAGATGGTGGAGCCCCAGGACACGCTCTTCCTGGTCATGGACCTGCGCCGCGTCTGGCTCCAGGTGAACGTGTACGAGCAGGACCTCCCCCAGGTGCGCGCCGGGCAGAAGGCCGCGGTGCGCCTCAAGGCGGCGCCCGGCCAGGACTTCTCCGGCCTGGTGGAGAACGTCGGGGCCCTGGTGGACCCGAAGTCGCGCACCGTGAAGGTCCGGGTGGTGCTCGACAACCCGCGCGGCGTGCTCAAGCCCGGCATGTTCGCGACCGTCACCATCGAGGGGACGGCGGGCGAGCCGCGGCGGGGGCTCTACGTGCCGAGCGAGGCCGTCCAGCGGCTCGGGGAGGAGCGCGTCGTGTTCGTGGCCCGTGGCGAGAACGCCTTCGAGCCGAGACGGGTCAAGGTGGCGCGCGACGGGACGGAATGGACCGAACTGGCCCGGGGCGTCGTGGCCGGGGAGACGGTCGTGACCAAGGGAGCCTTCGCGCTCAAGTCCGAGCTGAAGAGGGACCAGCTCGGTGGCGAGGAGTAGCGGGAGATGATCGAAAGAATCCTGGAGTGGTCGCTCAAGAACCGTTTCCTGGCCTTCCTGATGACCGGGCTGCTCGTCGTCGGCGGGCTCGCGGCGATGAAGTCCCTGCCCATCGACGCGACGCCGGACGTCACCAACGTGCAGGTCCAGGTGCTCACCACGGCTCCCGCGCTCGGGCCGGAGGAGGTGGAGCGGTTCGTCACCACGCCGGTCGAGCTCGCCATGAGCGGCGTGCCGGGACTCGAGGACGTCCGCTCGGTGTCCAAGTTCGGGCTCTCGTCCGTGACCCTGGTGTTCGAGGAGGGCACCAACATCTACTTCGCGCGGCAGCTCGTGAACGAGCGACTCCAGGCCGCGCGCCAGGGCATCCCCTCCGGCTACGGCGAGCCCGAGCTCGGGCCCATCACCACCGGCCTGGGCGAGATCTTCCAGTTCGAGGTCCGCGGCGAGGGCAAGAGTCCCATGGACCTCCGGACCATCCTGGAGTGGGAGATCGCGCCCCGGCTGCGGCGGATCCCCGGGGTCATCGAGGTGAACAGCTTCGGCGGGGAGCTCAAGACCTACCAGGTCCAGGTTCGTCCCGACGACCTGGCGCGCTACCGGCTCGCCATCACGGACGTCTTCCAGGCGCTCGAGCGCAACAACGCGAACGCCGGGGGCGCCTACGTGGAGAAGGGCGCGGAGCAGTACCTGGTCCGCGGCGAAGGGCTGATCCAGTCGCTGGACGACATCCGGGACGTCGTGGTCTCGACGGACGGCGCCGGGACGCCGGTCTACGTGCGCCAGGTCGCCGACGTCGCCTTCGCGCCGATGGTCCGGCAAGGCGCCGTGACCCGCGACGGTCGCGGCGAGGCCGTCGCGGGCATCGTGATGATGCTCCTGGGGGCGAACGCGCGCGAGGTGGTGGGCAACGTCAAGCAGGCGATGGCGGAGATGAAACCCGCGCTCGCGAAGCTTGGCGTCGAGGTGGATCCCTTCTACGACCGGACCGCGCTGGTCCAGAAGACCGTGCAGACCGTCGCGAAGAACCTCGTGGAGGGCGGGATCCTGGTGGTGGTGGTCCTCTTCCTCCTGCTCCGGAACCTGCGCGCGGGGCTCATCGTCTCGTCGGTGATCCCGCTCTCGATGCTCTCGGCCTTCATCGGGATGCGCTGGTTCGGCGTCTCGGGAAACCTCATGTCGCTCGGGGCCATCGACTTCGGCCTGATCGTGGACGGCAGCGTCATCGTGGTGGAGAACGCGGTCCGGATGATCGCGGAACGGTCACACCACCTCGGGAGGCCGGTCTCGCCGGAGGAGCGCAACGGGCTCGTCCTCCGCGCCAGTCGCGAGGTGCTCCGATCGGCCACCTTCGGCGTCGCCATCATCGCCATCGTCTACCTGCCCATCCTCTCGCTGGTGGGGATCGAGGGGAAGATGTTCAGGCCGATGGCGATGACGGTCCTCTTCGCCCTGGCGGGCGCGCTCCTGCTCACCCTCACCTTCATCCCGGCCCTGGCGTCGCTCCTCCTCCCCGCCCGCCTCTCGGAGAAGGAGAGCTTCATCGTGGCTGGCGTCCGCAGGGTGTACCAGCCGCTCCTCGAGCGCGCCATGCGGAGGCGCTGGGCCACCGCCGGCATCGCCGTGGCCGTGCTGCTCGGGAGCCTGGCCGTGATCCCCTTCCTGGGCGCCGAGTTCGTTCCGCGCCTCGACGAGGGGGCCCTGGCGGTGCAGTCCTGGCGGCTGCCGAGCGTGTCGCTCGAGGAGTCGATCCGGCAGAGCACCGAGATGGAGAAGGTGCTTAAGCGCTTCCCCGAGGTCGTGACCGTGGTCTCGAAGACCGGCCGGGCGGAGATCGCGACCGACCCCATGGGGGTCGAGATCTCCGACGTGTTCGTCATGCTGAAGCCCCCCTCCGAGTGGAAGACCGCGTCGTCGCGCGAGGCGCTCATCGAGAGCATGGACGCGGAGCTCCGCAAGCACCTGCCCGGGACGGTGTTCAGCTACTCGCAGCCGATCGAGCTCCGTGTCGCCGAGCTCATCGCCGGTGTCCGCTCGGACGTGGCGCTCAAGATCTTCGGCGATGACCTCGGCACCCTGAAGCGCTCGGCGGACCGGGCCGTGGCGGTCCTGGCCAGGATCCCCGGAGCCGCGGACGTCAAGGCTGAGCAGACGGCCGGCCTCCCCGTGCTGAGGATCGGGATCGATCGGCGCGCCATCGCCCGGCTCGGGATCAACGCAGCGGACGTGCTCGACGTCGTCAACGCCGTGGGCGGGCGCGAGGTGGGCTCCATCGTCGAAGGGCGCCGCCGCTTCCCGCTGCAGGTGCGGTACGCCCCAGCCACGCGGGCCAGCCTCGAGGACCTCGCCAGGCTCGGGGTGCGCGCGCCGGGGGGGCAGCTCATCCCCATCTCGCAGCTCGCGGAGATCCGCGTCGAGGACGGGCCGGCGCAGGTGAGCCACGAGTCCGGGCGGCGGCGGATCACAGTGGAGCTGAACGTCCGTGGCCGGGACCTGGCCGGGTTCGTGGCCGACGCGGAAGAGGCCATCCAGAGATCCAATGTGATCCCCGCGGGCTACTTCACGGAGTGGGGCGGACAGTTCGAGAACCTGCAGGCCGCCAGCCGGCGGCTGCTGGTGGTGGTGCCGGTCTCGCTCGCGCTCATCTTCGTGATGCTGTACCTCGCGCTCGGCTCGGCGGGCCTCGCGGCGCTCATCTACCTGAACGTCCCGTTCGCGATGACGGGGGGACTCCTCGCCCTGGCGGTCCGGGGCATGCCGCTCTCCATCTCGGCGGGTGTCGGGTTCATCGCCCTGTTCGGGGTGGCGGTGCTGAACGGGCTGGTCCTGGTGAGCTACGTGAAGTTGAAGCGGGACGAGGGGGCGAGCGCGATGGACGCCGCCGTCGAAGGGGGCCGCGTCCGGCTCCGCCCGGTGCTGATGACGGCCCTGGTGGCATCGCTCGGCTTCGTGCCCATGGCGTTCGCGACCGGGGCCGGGGCCGAGGTGCAGAAGCCCCTGGCGACGGTGGTGATCGGGGGCCTGGTCACCGCCACCTTGCTGACGCTGCTGGTGGTGCCGATGGTGTACGCATGGCTCTTCGCCAAGGGAGGCCCCGGGCCCGAGCGCCGGCGGGCGCACCAGGGTGCCGGGGACGAGCCGCAGCCGCCGGCCGCGGCCGCCAGGGAGGTGACACCGTGAAGGAGATCAAGGCATACGTCCGAGCCGGGATGGCCAATCATGTCGTGGAGGCGCTGGCCTCGGAGCCGGCGCTCCATTTCTCCATCGTCGAGGTGAAGGGGATCTCGCTCGGCTTGCCGGCGGGCTCGTACGACTACTCGGTCGTCCTCGGGGAGGCGTTCGAGAGGATGCTGAAGTTCGAGGTGGTCTGCCGCGACGAGAAGGCCGGCCGCATCGTGGAGCTGATCCGGCGCGCCGCCACCACCGGGCGGGAAGGCGACGGGATCATCTTCGTGGGAGCCATCGAGGAGGCGATCCATGTCAGCAGCGGGCTCCGTGGTCCGGAGAGCCTGCCGGAATGACGTCGTCAGGGTGGTCAGGCCCGGCATGGTGGCCTTCCCGATCCCCGCCACCCAGATCCACCACGTCACCGAGACGGTCCTCGACCTGATTGTCGCCACCGGCCTTGGCCTCGTCCCGCTGGCCCTCTCCGGAGGGAGCGCCGGCAGCGAGATCGAGACCGCCATGGCCATCGTCATCCTCCGCGGCCCCCTCACGGCCACCACGCTCAACATGCTGGTGGTGCCGGCGCTCCACCTGCGCTATGGCGGAGTGCGGGAGCGGATCGCCAGGCTGGCGGCGAGCGGGGTGGCCCCCTGGTCCCGAGGGGGACGGTGATGGTTGCCGGGGCGGTGCGGGCGCCCCGGTCGAATTCCCCTGCGCGGGACCGTTCGACAGCCGAAGCCGTGCGTGATGCACGAGAAGACCACCTATGCCGTCACCTGCCACTCCACGCCGCCCCACCCGGCGCGAGACCTGGGCGCTCCAGGCCGGTACGGTGGTCGCCTACGCCGACATGTACATCACCCAGCCGATCCTCCCGGTCCTCTCCCGGGAGTTCGGCGTCGGGCCGGCGCGGGCGGGGATGACGGTCAGCGCCGTGGTGCTGGCCATCGCCGGCGCCTCGGCCTTCTACGGACCGCTCGCCGACGCGCTGGGCCGGCGGCGCGTCATCGCCGCCGCGCTCGGGCTGCTGGCGCTCGCCACCGCCGCCTGCGCGCTGGCGCCGTCGCTCCCGGCGCTGGTGGCGCTCCGCGCGCTGCAGGGGCTCTTCGTGCCGGGCATGACCGCGGTCTCGGTGGCCTACGCCGGCGACCGCTGGGGGGCGGTCGAGCTGCGCTCGGTGGTGGGAGGGCTGATCGGCGCCAGCGTGGTGGGTGGCCTGGTCGGCCGCGTCGGCGCCGGGGCCATCACCGCCCACGTCGGCTGGAGGACCGCCTTCGTGGTCTTCGCCGCGATCACGGCGCTGGCGGCCATGGGCGTGGGGCGGGAGCTGTCGGCGCTCCGGACCTCACCGGCGTCCGGGCTCGGCGCGGCCTGGCGCGGGATGGCCGATCACCTGCGCAACCGGCGGCTCATCGGCGCCTACCTGGTCGGCGCCACCATGTTCTTCGGCTGGATCGGCCTCTTCACCTACCTGCCGTACCTGCTCTCGGCGCCACCGTTCAACCTCTCCACCGGGCTGGTGTCGAGCGTCTACCTGGTCTACGCGGTCGGCGTGGTGGTCTCGCCGCTGGCGGGCCGGCTCTCCATGCGCGTGGCGCCGACACGGCTGGTGGCCGCCGGCCTGACGGTGGAGGCGATCGGGCTGCTCGCCACGCTCCACGCCTCGCTCGCCGCCATCATCGCGGGGCTGTTGCTGGTGGTGGCCGGGACCTTCACTGCCCAGGCGGTGGTGCCGGCCTTCGTCAACCAGCAGGCGCGCCGGGACAAGGGCGGCGCCAGCGCCCTCTACCTGACCTTCTACTACCTGGGAGGCACGCTCGGCTCGCTCCTTCCCGGGCTGGCCTGGGAGCGGTGGGGCTGGCCGGGCGTGCTGGCGTCCTGCACCGGCGCCGTCGCGGTCGGGATCGCGGCCAACGCCCTGCTCTGCGCCGGGCCGGAGCCCCGCCGGATGACCGCGGCCGGGAGTCGCTAGTCGTTGGCGACGATGCGGGCCGCCGGCACCTCGAGGGCGCGGGCGATGGCCACCACCGTCGTGTACGGCGGGTTGCGGCCGCCGCGCTCGATCAGGCTCACGTAGGCGACCGAGAGGTCCAGCTCCTCGGCCAGCGCGGCCTGCGTCACGCCCTGACGGTGCCGCTCCTCGCGGATCCGGGCGCCGAGGTGGACCAGCTCGGCGGGGCGGGTGTTCTTGCTCTTCTTGGACTTGGCGCTCATGTCGGTTCCTTCCGCAACGTGATCCGGCTCGCCGGGATGCAGCGCCGGTACGGCACACCCACCCCGAGAGAACACACGGTACCCCGAGTGCGTTCCCGGGGAGGCATGAAAACACCTACACATCATGCCTCGCCCGGGTGCCCCTGTCCAACCCGGTGTCCGAGTTCCCGATCGAGTGAGGCGGGGTCGAAGACCGGCAGCCGGCAGGTGCGCCGCTCGCACACGAAGGCGGTGGCCCGGCCGTCGATCGGCCCGCGACCTACGGCCACGGGCGCCACCCGGGCGGCCCGGGCCACGGTCGAGGCCGGCCCGGAGATGACCGCCGCGCCAGCCAGCGGCGCCCGCCGCAGCACGTCCAGCATCGCCACCGGGGGTGCCGCGCCGTCCGGCCAGGTGAGCACCACCTCGCGCGGGGCCTGATGGGCCAGCTCCAGCCCGAGCAGCAGCTCGGAGCGTGCCGTCGGGGCCGCCTCCAGCGCCGGCCCGTCGTGGCGCAGCGCCCGGTCGGCCGCCTCGCGCCAGCGGTCGTCCCCGGTGAAGGCGGAGAGGCGAAGCAGCGCCTGGACCGCCACCGAGCTGCCGGCCGGCTCGGCCCCGTCGTGCGCCTGCTTCTCGCGGACCAGCAGCCGCTCGTGGTCGTCGGCGGACTGGAACCAGCCCCCCCGCTCCCGATCGCCGAAGTGGCGCTCGATCGCCTCGGCCAGCGTCACCGCCGAGGTGAGCCAGCGCGGCTCGGGCGTGGCGGCGAACAGCTCGAGCAGCCCGGCGGCGAGGAAGGCGTGGTCGTCTAGGAAGGCGAGGGTCGAGGAGGGCCCGCCCAGCCAGCCGCGCCGCAGCCGGCCGTCCACCACCAGGTGGCCGAGCACGAAGTCGGCCGTGCTGGCCGCCGCCGCCACCCACCGCGGCTCGTCGAGCACCCGGCCGGCGAAGGCCAGCGCCTCGATCATGAGCCCGTTCCAGCAGGCCAGCACCTTGTCGTCGCGCAGCGGCTGGACGCGACGCCCCCGCGCCTCGAGCAGGGTCCGCCGTGACGCGGCCAGGGCCCGCCACTCGGCCTCGTCCGGCCGCGGCACGTGGAGCACGTTGGCGCCGTCCCAGTTGCCGGCCGCCGTCACCCCGAAGTGGCGGCAGAACCGGTCGGCCTCGTCGCCGAGCAGCCGCCGGACCTCGGCCTCGCTCCAGGTGAAGCAGCGCCCCTCCTCGCCCTCCGAGTCGGCGTCCGAGGCGCTGGCGAAGCCGCCGCGGGGAGCCGCGAAGTCGCGCAGCACCATCTCGACCGTGTCCCGCGCCACCCGGGCGAACCGCTCGCTCCCGGTGACCTGCCAGCCCTCGGCGTAGGCGAGGATCAGCAGGGCGTTGTCGTAGAGCATCTTCTCGAAGTGGGGCACCAGCCACCGCTCGTCGGTCGAGTAGCGGTGGAAGCCGCCGCCGAGCTGGTCGTGGAGGCCGCCGCCGGCCATGCCCTCGAGGGTGCGGACGGCGGCGTCGAGCGAGCGCGGATCCCCGGTGCGCCGGTGATGGCGGAGCAGCAGCCGGACCGGCATCGACGACGGGAACTTGGGTGCCCCGCGCACCCCCCCGTGGACCGGGTCGAGCTGGCGCAGCCAGCTCTCCACCGCCGCGCCGACCACCGCGAGGGCCGGGAGGGCCGCGCCGGGCGGACCGTGCGGGGCCAGGGCGGTCCGGACCGCGGCGGTGAGCGACTCGGTGGCCTGCGCCACGCGCGCCGGGTCGCCGGCGTGGACCGCCGAGATCTCCTCGAGGACCGGGAGGAAGCCGCGCATGCCGCCGCGCGCCTGGTCGCGTGGCGGGAAGTAGGTCCCGCCGAAGAATGGCTTGCCGTCCGGCGTGAGCCAGACGCTCATGGGCCAGCCTCCGTGGCCGGTGAGGAGCTGCACCGCGGTCATGTAGAGCTGGTCGACGTCGGGCCGCTCCTCGCGGTCCACCTTGATCGGCACGTATCGCCCGTTGAGCACGCCGGCGATGGTCTCGTCCTCGAACGACTCGCCCTCCATGACGTGGCACCAGTGGCAGGTGGAGTAGCCGACCGAGAGGAAGACCGGCACGCCGCGGGCCGCCGCCTCGGCGAAGGCCTCCGCGCCCCAGGGCCACCAGTCGACCGGGTTGTGGGCGTGCTGGCGCAGGTACGGGCTCCGCTCCAGCACCAGCCGGTTGGTGAAGCGGGGCCGGCCATCGCGCAGGTGATGCGTACGCGGCGGGTCGTCCGGAGCCCGCCGCGCGGCGGCCTCGGCCAGCCGCCGGTCGAGTTCGGGGGGGCGGGGTGGCGCGCCGGGGAGCGGATCGAGCATGCCGGGATCTAACCGGGGCCAGCTCCGGCGCCAGCCCGCTCAGCCCGCCGACCCGGCCAGCGGCGCGATCTCCCTCGACGAGATCCGCAGGAAGCGCCAGAGCAGCGCCGCCGAGACCGACACCAGCCCGACCACGAAGCCCCACCAGAGCCCGACCACGCCGAGCCCCAGCCCGAAGACGAAGATGAGCTGCGCCGGCGCCCCCAGCAGCCAGTGGCCGACCAGGTTGGCGAGGAAGGTGAAGCGGGTGACGCCGGCCCCGCGCAGCACGCCGGCCCCGGCCCCCTGCAGCCCGTCGAAGACCTGGAAGACGGCGGCCACGCGCAGCAGCGGCACCGCCGCGGCCGCCACCCCGGGATCGTCGGTCATGAGCCGGGCCAGCAGGCCCGGCACGGCCAGGAAGCCCAGTCCGGTGCAGGCCATGTACCCGGCGGCGGCGGCGAAGGCGGTGAGGCCGGCCCGCCGCGCCCCCAGCCGGTCCCGGGCTCCGACGAAGGTCCCCACCCGGATCGAGCCGGCGTTGCCGATGCCGACGGCCACCGTGAAGGTGAGCGTGGCCAGCGACAGGGCCAGCTGGTGGGCCGCCATGGGCTCGGCGCCGAGCCGCGCCGCCAGCACGCCTGCCAGCGAGAAGAAGGCCACCTCGACCACCATGTGGAGGCCAGTGGGCAGCCCCACCTGCACCGCGCGCCGGAGCTCGGCGGGATCCGGGCGGCGCGCCTCGGGCGGCAGGCGCGGGGCCGGGACGGCCCGGACGGCGGCGTAGAGGATGGCCGACTGGAGCAGCAGGCTCAGGCTGCTGCTGATGGCGGCGCCGGCGCCGCCCAGCGCCGGCAGCTGGCGGAGCGGGCCGGCCCAGGCCGGCAGCACCGCGCCGCCGAAGACCAGCAGCGCGCTGAGCGGCAGGTTGACCAGGTTGGCCACCACCGTGGCGATCACCATGGGCCGGGTCTGGCCGGCCGCCGCCAGGTAGGCGCGTCCGCCCACGTAGAGGAAGAGGAAGGGGAGGCCGGGGAGCCGCCAGAGCACGAACCGACCGGCCAGCTCCGCCACCGCCGGCTCCACGCCGAAGGGGACCAGCGTGAGGGTGAGGAGCGCCAGCGGCAGGGCCAGCGCCACGGCCGCAATCACCGAGAGTGATGCGCCCTGCCAGAGCAGCTTGCGCGCCCGCGCCGGATCGCCGCCGCCGAAGGCCTGCGCGATGAGCGGGTCGAGCCCCATCATCAGCCCGATGCCGACCACGGCGACGGTGAAGAAGAGGGCGTTTCCCAGCCCGACGCCGGCCAGCGGCACGGCGCCGGCCCGCCCCACCACGGCGGTGTCGACCACGCCCATGAGCGCCTGCCCCGCCTGCGCGGCCGCCAGGGGGGCGGCGAGCCGGCCCAGGGCGCGCAGCTCGATGCGGACGGGGTGGAGAGTCCGGGCGGTCATCGGGGGCGGGAAGATAGCAGCGGCGGCCCCGCCGCGAGGTACTGGATCTCCGTTCAGCGTCTGCTACCATGCCGCCGATGAGGGTCCTCGGCATCGATCCCGGCTCGCGCCGCTGCGGGTACGGCGTGGTCTCGCGCGACGGCGGCCGGCTCACGGTGGTCGAGTCGGGCGTGCTGGTCACCGGGGCGCGCCCCATGGCGGAGCGGCTGGCGCTGCTGCTCGGCGGCCTCACCGCCGTCATCGACCGGACCCGGCCGGCCGAGGTCTCCATCGAGCAGATCTTCGCGGGCATCTCGCCCCGCTCGGCGCTGGCGCTCGGGCAGGCGCGCGGCGTGGCGATGGCGGTGGCGGCGCGGGCCGGCCTCCCGGTCTTCGAGTACCAGCCGAGCGAGGTGAAGCTGGCCTTCACCGGCTCGGGGCGGGCCGGCAAGGCCCAGATGATGCGGACCGCCCGCGCGCTGCTGGGCGTCGAGGCGGAGCTGTCGGACGAGGCCGACGCCGTGGCGCTGGCGGTCTGCCACCTGGCGCGCCGGCCGCTAAAGCTCGCCGCGGTGACCAGGCTCGGCGGCTCGAACGCGGCCACCGCGCGGGCGGCCCTGTCCCGGCTCCGGCCGGCGCGGCACGATCACCGGAGGCTCCCGTGATCGCGCGGCTCTCCGGCGCGCTGGTCGAGCGGGGCGAGGACTACGCGGTGATCGACGTCCACGGCGTGGGCTACCTGGTCCACCTCTCCGCCGCCACGCTGCTGGCGCTGCCGCCGCGCGGCGAGCCGGTGATCCTGCGGACCATCACCCACGTCCGCGAGGACGCGCTCGACCTCTTCGGTTTCGCCACCGAGGAGGAGGAGGGCGTCTTCCGGGCCCTTGTCGAGGTGAAGGGGGTGGGGCCGCGTGCCGCGCAGAAGATCCTCTCCGGCATCCCGGCGCGCGAGCTGGCGCAGGCGGTGGCCCACGGCGACGTGGCGCGCCTCACCAAGGTGCCGGGCGTCGGCAAGAAGACGGCCGAGCGGCTGGTGGTCGAGCTGAAGGAGAAGCTGCTGGCGCTGGCCCAGGCGGCCGGCCCAGCGACGGTCCGGGCGGCCGGCGGCCTGCTCGACCAGCTCTCGGCGGCGCTGGTCAACCTCGGCTACCGGCCGGCGCAGGCGGAGCAGGTGGCGGAGCGGCTGCGCGGCCAGTCCGAAGGCATGGAGCTGGACGAGCTGTTGCGCGAGGCGCTCAAGACCATCCGGGGGTAGGGCCCCGCCCGCCGGGGTCGGCCGGGCATGGCAGGCAAGGAGTCGAATGACAGTTAAGGCGGTTCGAGAGGTGAGCGCCGGGGCGCTGGAGGGGGAGGCGAAGCTGGAGCAGTCGCTCCGCCCCGCCACCTTCGACGAGTACGTCGGGCAGGAGAAGATCGTCGACAACGTGAAGGTCTACGCGCGGGCCGCCAGGGCGCGCGGCGACGCGCTCGACCACGTGCTGCTCTCAGGGCCGCCTGGTCTCGGCAAGACCTCGATGGCCCACATCCTGGCGCGCGAGCTGGGGGTCACGCTGCACGTGACCAGCGGCCCGGCGCTGGTGAAGAAGGGCGATCTGGCCGGCCTGCTCACCGCGCTGCAGCCGCGCGACATCCTCTTCATCGACGAGATCCACCGGCTCTCTCCGGCCGTCGAGGAGGCGCTCTACCCGGCCATGGAGGACTTCCGCTTCGACGTGGTGCTGGGGGCCGGCATCGGCGCCCAGACCATGGAGATGAAGCTGGAGCGGTTCACGCTCATCGGGGCCACCACCCGGACCGGCCTGCTGGCCGCGCCGCTGCGCGACCGCTTTCCCATCCAGGAGCGGCTCGACTACTACGCCACCTCCGAGCTGAAGGAGATCGCCACCCGCGCGGCCCGCAAGCTGGCGCTCCCGGTGGAGCTGCCGGCGGTGGAGGAGCTGGCGGCCAGGGCCCGGGGCACGCCGCGCATCGCCATCCGGCTGCTGCAGCGGGCCCGCGACTTCGCGCAGGTGGAGGGCGACGGGCGGCTCACCAGCGCCGTGGTGGAGACCACCCTGCGCCGGCTCGACGTGGACGCGCGCGGTCTCGACGCCATGGACCGGCGCATCCTCGCCATCGTGATCGACACCTTCGGCGGAGGCCCGGTCGGCATCGACTCGGTGGCGGCGTCCGTGGGCGAGGAGTCCGGCACCATCGAGGACGTCTACGAGCCGTTCCTGGTGCGCGAGGGGTTCCTGGCCCGGACGCCACGAGGGCGGATGGCGCTGGAGGCGGCCTACCGCCACCTGGGCCGGATGGCCGGGCGTGATCGGCCGGGCGGGGGGCAGGGGAACCTGCTGTAGGGCAGATCCCCAAGACCCCCAGCCGGCGGCCGGGAGGTCAATCCATGACATGGATGTCAGGGCTGGCGGCTTCGGGTGTCAGGGATTCCGACGGGGGTCCGAAACACACCTTTGACCGAGGTGGAGGCCCGGTGCCCAGAACAGCCAGAAACACCAGTGATGTCGGCCACATGAAAATCGTCCGGCGCGCGACTCCAACCGCCTCACGCAACCCTTCCGTGGCACGCGGGTTGCTCTGTACCGGATCCGCCAGCGCGGTCGCCTTGTTCGGCATCTCCCCCGATTCGAGCAGCAGGACTTCAAGGCCGCGGCGAACATCTGGAAGGTATCGAGAATGGCTTACTGGAACCAGCGGACGGTTGCGAAGCGGGTCTCGTGCACGGGCGTCGGCCTGCACTCGGGCGCGCCGGTCACGCTCACGCTCGCCCCGGCCCCGGCGGATGCCGGCGTGGCCTTCGTCCGCATGGATCTCGGCGTCGAGATCCCGGCACGGCATGACCTGGTCGTCGACACCAGGCTCTCCACCTCGCTGGCCCTGGGTGGCGCCCGGGTCTCCACCGTCGAGCACGTCCTCTCCGCGCTGCAAGGCATGGGGATCGACAACTGCCGCGTCGAGGTGGACGGCCCGGAGATCCCGATCCTGGACGGCTCGGCCGCGCCGTTCGTCGCCCTCGTCAACGAGGCCGGCGTGAAGGTGCAGAAGGCCGCCAAGCGCTACGTCGTCATCACCCAGCCGGTCGAGGTCCGCGAGGGCGACAAGCTGGCCCGGCTCGAGCCGTCCGATGGCTTTTCGGTCAGCTTCACCGCCGACTTCGGCCACCCGCTCATCACCAACCAGGGCTTCGCGCTGGCCGTCTCCGATCGCTCCTACGAGCGCGAGGTGGCGCGGGCCCGCACCTTCTGCTTCCGCAAGGACATCGAGGCGATGCAGGCCGTCGGGCTGGCCAAGGGCGGCAGCCTGGAGAACGCCATCGTGGTGGACGAGTACTCGATCCTCAACCCCGAGGGGCTGCGCTGGCCCGACGAGTTCGCGCGCCACAAGGTGCTCGACGCCATCGGCGATCTCGCCCTGCTGGGGAAGCCGCTGCTCGGCTCGCTCACCGCGGTGAAGAGCGGCCACGCGCTCAACCAGGCGCTGGTGAAGCGGGTCCTCGCCGATCCGACCTGCCACCGGATCGTCCAGGTCTCCGAGGAGAGCGAGGCGGCGCGCGCGCGCCTGCCGTTCCCGGTCGGCTCGGGAGCCCAGCAACCGGCGTAGGGGTTCCATCCCTCCTTCGCGGCGCTGTTCTAGACTCCAAGGGTGCCCGTCATTCCGCTCCTGCTCCTCCGCGCCCCGGCCGACGCGCTCGGCCCCACCGGCGAGCCGCGCCTGGGGCGCTACCTGGGGTCGCTCGGCCGCGTCGAGCTCGCCTCGCTGGCCCCCGAGGGCATGGTGGCCTCGCTTCGCCACGCGGCCCGCTCCAAGCGGTGGCAGCGCGTGTTGCTGGCGCTCCCCGGCCACCTGCTGTTCCTCGAGATCCTGGACGGCGGAACGCTGGCGGGAGGCTCGGCCTGGATCGCCGAGCGCACCAGCGGCGAGGTGCTCTTCGACCGCGACGCGGCGGGCGTCACCGGCCTCAACGTGCGCGTCGGCGAGCGGCCCGGCGCCGGGGCGCGGGCCAGCTTCACCGCGCCGGGGGTGGCGCTCGGGCTGGAGCGACGCGCCGATCGCTACCGGCTCACCGCCGACCTGGGCAGCTCGCTCCAGCTCGACGTCATGCTCGACACGCATGAGGCCCCCGAGCCCTTCTCGCTGGTGGCCGGCCTCCCCGAAGGCGGCCTGCGCGCCGCGCAGGTGACCGGGCCGCTGCCCGTCGAGGGGACGCTCGAGGTGCGTGGCCGGCCGGTGCCGCTCGCCGGTGGCCTGGCGGTGCTGGAGTACGGCGCCGGGCTCTTCCCGCGCGAGGTGGGCTGGCGCAAGGTGACGGCGGTGGGGCGGCTGGGCGACGGCCGGCCGGTGGCGCTTCACCTCGTGGACGGCCTGCCCGGCGCCAGCAACGAGGACGGGGCCGACGACGTGCTGCTGGTGGGGCGCGGGCCGGTGGCCCTGCCGCCGGTCGTGGTGGAGATCGATCCGGGCACCGCCACCGCATCCTGCCGGATCCTCTCGTCCGACGGCTCGGTGGACCTCTCCTTCAAGCCGGCGGCGGCCCACCGCGACTCGCGTGGGCTGCTCCTGGTCTCGCTTGCGACCACGCAGCTGGCGGGCGAGCTCTCGGGGACGCTGCCGGGTCCCGGAGGGAAGCCGCTCCAGTTGAGCGGGCTGCCGTGCGTGCTGGAGGACCGCGAGGCGAGGTGGTAGAGACGCGGCGGTCACGTTCGTGGGCACGAAGGGGCTGGCCAGGGTCAGGTCGTCCTCGGGCGGGGCCGCTCCGGGTCACGGGCGACCGCTCGCCGCCCGCCGAGCCTCCGCGGCGGCCACGACGTCCTCCCGCGCCGCGGCCAGCGCCCGTCGCAGCGCCCGGTGGGCCAGGACGCCCACCACCAGGGTGAGCACGGCCAGCGCCGCCAGGAGCCCCCACGGGATCGGCCCCACGCCCTGCACCGCCTGGCGGGGATCGGGCAGGAGCGAGCAGAGCCAGGCGTAGACGATGGTGGCGGGGAGCATCCTGGCGAACGATCCGGCCGCGAAATCCCGCAGCCGCACCGGGGTCGCGCCCACCAGGTAGTTGAGGACCGGGAACGGGACCAGCGGGGTGGCGCGGAGCAGCGCCACCACCTGGAAGCCGCTGCGCCGGACCGCCTCGGCGATCACCGGCCAGTCGGCTACCCGGGCCAGCCGCCGGGCCACCAGGCCGTGCAGCAGCGTTCGCCCCAGCAGGAACGGGAGGCAGGAGGCCAGGCAGGTGGCCAGCGCCGCCACCAGCACGCCCACCACCGGGCCGAAGGCGTGGCCGGCGGCCACGGTGATGGGGCCGGCCGGGAGCATGAGAAGGACGGCCACCATGTAGACCAGGGCGAAGGCGATCCGACCCGCCGCCCCGGCGTCGCGGGCCGCCAGCAGGGCGTCGAGGATCCACCGCGTCGCCCATCCTCGCCTCCCGCGCTCGGTTCACCCTCCGAGTACGGTGATGCCACACTCGAGATCCACGTCAACTCATCCACTCCACGCTGATCGCGTGGCCCGGCAGAGCCCCAAGGAATCCGCGACATACACCCTCGGTCCTGATAGCGCGTCCCGCATGGATCCCCTCCTTCGCCACGCCTCTTTTCTCTTGGTACAGTAGAGGTAAGCTGTGAAGTTGACCGGATAGGCTGACGTTCCAGAGGTACGAGTCCGGCCAGCAGCAGGTGAGCACCCCGATGGCCAACCGGCTGCGCCTCCTCTCAAAGGAGCCCCGGCTGCTCGCCACCCTGGAGTCGATGGAGGGATCGGTCTCCCGGTTAGCTTTGGCTGGCAAGCGACCAACCTTGCCGGAACTTTGACATGAATCCGGTGGACTCAGGGGCATTCTGGCCCGTCCGGGTTTTCGCCCAGATCGCGCAACTCACTGAAACTCCGAACGAACTCTTGGGGATGTCAGAGGTCTTCACCACGAGCCGCGAGGTGAGCGAGACGCCCAGGCGACGTACTTCGGGTTCCACCGCTGCAAGGAGTCGATGCGTCCCGGCTAAAGGCGCCGACTCGCCAGAGCACCAGAACCGTGAGCAGTAGCGGGAGGATGGTGGCTACGTCCGAGAGGACCGGCTTGACCGGCACGCAAGTCAACGCGCCCTTGATCTGACTGGGCGCCACGTTGTTGAACACGTGCATCGCGAGACAAGGCCACACGCTGCCCGACGCGTAGTAGAGCCATCCGAAGATGAAGCTGAAGCACATGACGCCGATGAAGAAGGTGAGCCCGTGACGCAGGGTGGCTGACTCGCCGAACCAGACGTTCGGGTGCCAACTGAACCACACCAGGCCGCAGATGACGAAGGCGGCAACCGGGCCAGCCGGCCGGAGCTTCTCGACGAGGTAGCTCCGCCAGCCCAGTTCCTCTCCAACCAGGAACAGCGCCACGCCTGGCAAGGCGCGCAGCACCCTGGGAAGCGATGACACGAGCGCATCCGCGTGCAATACGCAGGATCCGCTCAGGACGTCGAAGAGGTCGGTCGAGGTGTTCCAGGAGAGCGGCAGCAGTGCCGCAAGGACCCAGTACCTTGCCTTGACGCCGCGGATACCAAGGTGCGCGTCGGCGAAGCCCTCCCGAGCCACGACCTTCCGGACGATCAGCGCGGCCAGCAGTGGGCTGTACACCGCGACGACCTGCAGCAGGGGATCAGCGCCCCGCTTCACGAGAAGATTCGACCCCAGGCACAGCCCCAGTGCGAGGGCGATGAAGACCACAATGTTACGCCAGGCCACTTCGCCGACGCCGTTGCCATTCATCGGAGTGAAGCTACTTCGACCCCGAGTGATGGAGCAAGCGGGGAATGCCGAACGCCGACGCCGTGTCCGCGTTGATGGGAGTCAACGCCGCGTTCCATCGCGCGCATCGTGAAAGTCCCACTTGGTGCGGATACCGGCCCAAGCCGATCACTGATTCCTTCGGTTCCAGGGCGGCTTACCAAGCGTCGATGACATCGACGAATGCCGCTCGTGCAACGTCCGGTACTTTGCCATAACGGTTGCAGAGGTGGCACGTACTGGGAGACGGGTGGGTTCGCGAACAGGAGCGCGTATTGCGACTACTTCACAGCGACCGCTCCACCACCACGGGTCCCGCCAGCGTGTAGTAGGTGGCCTCGCCGCGACCAACCCTGGTGTACCGAGCCCCAGCGATCTGCACCGCCAGACGGTCCACGTCCAGCCCTCCGGAGCACGTTCTCGTGGCTGGCCCGCTCGATCCGAGCGCTGGCTGCCCCGATGGCCACCTCGACCTCGGCGTAGTCCACCGACTTGCCGCTGCCGGCGCTCGCCATGATCCTCCGGACGGCCGCCAGGGATTCCGCCATGGCCTCTCCGAGGCTCTTGAGTGCTTCCGGCACTTCGATCACCATCGTTCCCACGGGGTATCCTCCACCAAGAGTCCTAGATAAACCCTTGATGGCATGGCTCTGCCCCGTGTTCAAGAATCAAGCGCCCCGCTCAGGATGAGATCCAGACCCGTCTACTGGGTGCCGGCGCCCCACGCCGAGACCGTCCGGCGCCTCTAGAGCGCCATCGAGAAGATCGGCAGCTCCAGGGTCTACCTGCTGCCGGTCCACTCCGCGGCCGACGCGAACCGGACCCTGGGCGACGCCGCCAAGCTCGCCATCGAGGACGAACTCGCAGCCCTCAAGGCCGAGGTGGAGGGGTTCGCGGCCTCGCCGCCCGACCGGCCGTCCACGCTGGTCCGGCGCCTCGATGCCTTCGAGGGGCTCCAGGCCCGCGCCAACCTGTACCGCGACGTGCTCCAGGTCCACGTGGCCGATCTGGAGACGACCCTGGCCGGGCTCACCTCCAGCGTCGAGAGCCTGCTGAACCGGAAAGTGGCGGCATAGGTGGTCTTTACGGTTTGAAGCCACGGCCGGACTTGTACTTCTCAATGAGTGGCGACACGACATTCTTGAACGACGCGATGTAGTCGTCGCTCCGCGGCCACGAAGGATGAGGCAACGCCACAATCTGCGCACGTTCGCAGGCCTGGATGCCGACGGCCACGCCATGCCTGCTTCCTCCAGGTCCGACCGGCCTAGTCTCCCACCGCAGGGGTTCTCGCGGCCCGAGTAAGCGATCGGCCCTCGCCATGCACTCGGTCGAGTTGAGGGTCTCCAGCAGGTTCACGCCCATGAACATGAGCAGCCGGGGCTTCAACTGCTCGACATGAAACTCGAAGTTACCCCACGCGCGGACCAGTTCGGCGTGCGCACTTTCGCCCTTCACATGGGGTGACTGGTCACTTCGCCAGTTGGTCTGGACGACTGACCTCTCGAAGGGCCCGGCCTCTGACTCGGAACCTGCGAGAGGGTGGCCAAACAACTCAAACCACCGAATGATGTTTCTCCGATATGGGGACGGGCCCGCGACGAACCGTGCATCGGAGAAGAAGCTATCGCCGAACACATCCTGCGTCAGTGCCGCGGCGTCCTCGGGACCGCCCCAGTTGATCCCGCAGATCATGAGTCCGCCTTCGCGGTTCTCCGGGAACTGACTCGTCGCGAGGTTCAAGAAGTGGTCCGCCACGTTCGTACGCTCTAGCGAAGGCGAGGGTGGAGTTCGTAGTGGTCGCATCCGTTCGCCGTCGCCATGGCGGGCTGTCCGGTCGCACCGTACGGCGCAAGCGGCTGACTACAGGAACCGTATGAAGTTGGGTCCACGTCGATCTGCGGGATGGAGTTGAACTCCCGCTGACCGCCCCAGTACACGCAAGTCGAGCAAAGTCGGTAGTCCTTGTTCAGCAGCGATCCCATGCGCCCCTCGTTCGGTGTGAGCTGGCACGGTAGCACTTCCACGGACACGCCGTCCGCCTGCCGCAAGGGCCGCATCGCTAGGACCTGCCTCAGACCCACCATGTCCCCAGGAGCGGCTCCGGAACTATCGGTGTCGCTCCGCCTGCCGCAGGAGTACACCATGACAACTACCCCCATCCACTACCTTCGCACCGGCCTCAACGTGCGCGTCGGCGAGCGGCCCGGCGCCGGGGCGCGGGCCAGCTTCACCGCGCCGGGGGTGGCGCTCGGGCTGGAGCGACGCGCCGATCGCTACCGGCTCACCGCCGACCTGGGCAGCTCGCTCCAGCTCGACGTCATGCTCGACACGCATGAGGCCCCCGAGCCCTTCTCGCTGGTGGCCGGCCTCCCCGAAGGCGGCCTGCGCGCCGCGCAGGTGACCGGGCCGCTGCCCGTCGAGGGGACGCTCGAGGTGCGTGGCCGGCCGGTGCCGCTCGCCGGTGGCCTGGCGGTGCTGGAGTACGGCGCCGGGCTCTTCCCGCGCGAGGTGGGCTGGCGCAAGGTGACGGCGGTGGGGCGGCTGGGCGACGGCCGGCCGGTGGCGCTTCACCTCGTGGACGGCCTGCCCGGCGCCAGCAACGAGGACGGGGCCGACGACGTGCTGCTGGTGGGGCGCGGGCCGGTGGCCCTGCCGCCGGTCGTGGTGGAGATCGATCCGGGCACCGCCACCGCATCCTGCCGGATCCTCTCGTCCGACGGCTCGGTGGACCTCTCCTTCAAGCCGGCGGCGGCCCACCGCGACTCGCGTGGGCTGCTCCTGGTCTCGCTTGCGACCACGCAGCTGGCGGGCGAGCTCTCGGGGACGCTGCCGGGTCCCGGAGGGAAGCCGCTCCAGTTGAGCGGGCTGCCGTGCGTGCTGGAGGACCGCGAGGCGAGGTGGTAGGGCCACGAGACGTAGCGTCCACCGCGGCCCGCGCCGCGGCGAGCGCCCATCGCAGCGCTCGCCGGGCCAGCAGCCCCACCACCAGGGTGAGCAGGGCCAGCGCCGCCAGGAGTCCCCACGAGACCGGCCCCACGCCCTGCGCCGCCTGGCGGGGATCGGGCAGGAGCGAGCCGAGCCACGCACAGACGATGGTGGTGGTGAGCATCCCGGCGAACGAACCGGCCGCGACGTCGCGCAGCCGGATCGGGGTCGCGCCCACCAGGTAGACCAGCGCGAAGGCGAACCGTCCCGCCACCCCGGCATCGCGGGCGGCCAGCAGCGCCAGCCGGTTCCGTCCGTGGCAGGATGTTCACCCATGTCAGGAGTCGCCGATCCGGTCCCCCGCGCCGCGGTTCTCCCACCGGGCCAGGAGGAGTTCGTGGCCGAACTCGTGGGGCGCGGCGCGGTGCTCCCGGCCGGATGTCGCCTGGAGGCGGCGGCCATCCGCCAGGGCGACATCATGGTCCGCTACCGCTGCGGAGACCAGGAGGTCGGCGCGACGATCACCCTTGACGATGCCGACCCGTCCTCGTCGATCCCGGCCGGCCGGTTGCTCCTGCGTCCGGATCCCTCCATGCCGCCGGCGCTGGTGGTCACCCTGGAAGGACGCCTGAAGGGCGGGCAGCAACGGCTCGCCTGGGGCCGCCCGCGCGACATGTCGACGACCTCGCGGGAAGGCGACCACCACTCCGGAGAAGGGTGGGGACGCTGGTTGCCCGGCGCCGGTGTCGCGCTCGGGCTGGCGGCGATGCTGGGGGTGGTCGCCCTGGTGGCACTGGCCAGCCGGCGCTGGTGGCGGCGGGCGGCGGGCTCCGCGGCCGGGCCGGAGCGGAGCACGGCGGTCGTGGCTGGAGCGGCGCTCGCCCTCGCCGCGGGTGCCCACGCCCTCCTCCGGGGGACCGGGCTCATGCTCGGCGCCGTGGTTGGGCAGGACTCCGCCTTGATTCTCGCGCTGGCGCCGCTCCTGTGGCTGGCCGGGCTCGCCGTGGCCCTGGTGGGCGTCGCATTGCTGCGCGGCGTCGGCGCGCTGCGGCGGTCGGCCTGGATGGTGGTCGTGGGGACGGCCTACGTGACTGCCGGGCTGCTCATCAGCTTGCCGCCGGTGGTCGCCCCCGGTCTCGGCGGCCTCCTCCTCCCGTTCCGGGGATCACAGCAGGAGCAGGGGACGCGCCGGCCCAAGGTGACCTACCACTTCAACGAGCGCGGCTTCCGCGAGCCGGAGTTCGGCCCCAGGCCCGCGCCGGGGGTGCGCCGTGTCATCCTCATCGGTGACTCCTACGTCTTCGGCTCCGGCGTGCCGCTCGAAGGCACGCTCTCGAGCCAACTCGCCCGGGCGCTGGCGCGGCGGACCGGCTCGCCCGTCGAGGTGCTGAACCTGGGCGTCCCTGGGAGCAACCTCGCGTCCTACGTCGACCTCTACGAGGCGGCCGCCGCGCAGCTCGCACCCGACGTGGTCGTCATCTGCCTCACACTGCCGAATGACCTGTCCCGCTGGGACGTGCAGGTGGCGCGCCGCGAAGCGCTCCGCCCCGGGCTCTTCTCCCTCGCGAGGTTCCTGATGGGGGGGACCGGCGCCCAGGTGGCATGGGATCTCGCGCTCCTCGAACGGCGGGAGACGCGCGAGGGGTTGGCCCACCTGCGAGACCAGGTGGCGCGCCTCGGCCGGCTCCGGAAGGAACCGTGGCCGCGCCTCCTCATCTTCCGCTACACCCCCAAGGCGGCCGCCGTGGACGAGGTGCTGCGCTCCCTCCCCGACGCGGCCATGGAGGCCCCGGCCCTGTTCCGCGAGGACGACTTCATCCCGGGCGACGGGCATCCCAGCGCCAAGGGCAACGAGAACTTCGCGGCGCTCCTGGCCGAGCGGCTGGGGCGGGAGGGCTGGCTCGCGGGGCCCTGATACCGCTACCAGGTCCCGAAGCGGCGTCGCGCCTCGACGGTGAGGGCGTCGCGGTGGGTCGGGTCGGCGATGGCGATGAGCGCGGCGGCCCGCTGGCGCAGGTTCTTGCCCCACAGGTCGGCGATGCCGTGCTCGGTCACCACGTAGTGGACGTGGGCGCGGGTGGAGACCACGCCGGCCCCGGGCTTCAGGTAGGAGACGATGCGCGACTCGCCCTTCGAGGTGGTCGAGTGGAGGGCGATGATCGGCTTGCCCCCCTCGGAGAGGGCGGCGCCGCGGATGAAGTCCATCTGGCCGCCCACGCCGGAGAAGAGCCGGTCGCCGATCGAGTCGGCGCAGATCTGGCCGGTCAGGTCGACCTCGATGGCGCTGTTGATGGCGGTGACCTTGTGGTTGCGGCGGATGACGGCGGTGTCGTTGATGTAGGCGATGTCGAGCATCGACACCTGCGGGTTGTCGTCGAGGAAGTCGTAGAGCCGGCGGTTGCCCAGCGCGAAACCGGCCACCACCTTGCCCGGGTAGACCTGCTTGGCCTCGCCGGTGATGACCCCGCGCTCGATCAGGTCCACCACCCCGTCGGAGAGCATCTCGGTGTGGATGCCGAGCCGGCGGTGATCGCGCAGGCCGATCAGCGTGGCGTGCGGGATGGCGCCGATGCCGAGCTGCAGGCAGGCGCCGTCCTCGACCAGCTCGGCGCAGTGCATGCCGATGGCCTTCTCCACCTCGGTGAGCTGGTGGAGCGGCGCCTCGGCGATGGGGTCGTCGACCGGGACCATGAAGTCGATGTCGTCCTGGTGGAGGATGCCGTCCCCGTGCGTGCGCGGCATGTTGGGGTTGACCTGCGCGATGACGGTGCGGGCCACCTGCACCGCCGCGCGGGTCACGTCGACCGAGACGCCCAGCGAGCAGAAGCCATGGCGGTCGGGCGGCGAGACCTGGATGAGCGCCACGTCGAGCGGGAGGACCCCGGCGCGGAAGAGCTGCGGCACCTCGGACAGGAAGACCGGCAGGTAGTCGGCGCGCCCCTCGTTGACGGCCTGGCGGACGTTGGAGCCGACGAAGAGGGCGTTGACGCGGAAGCTCCTGGCCATCTCCGGGGCGGCGTACGGCGCGGCCCCCTCGGTGTGGAGGTGGACCACCTCGACGACGCGCAGCTCCTCGGACCGTGCCGTCATGGCGGCGATGAGCTGCTGCGGCGCGGCGGCGACGCTGTGGATGAAGACGCGGTCCCCGGACCGGATGACGGCGACGGCTTCCTGGGCGGTGACGGTGCGGGACATGAGGGGCGGTGCTCCTCAAAGCGGGTGGAGGGCGGCACGATACCAGCGCCAGTGCCCGGGTGGGAATCGATCCGCTGCGGCCGGGGATCGCACCATCAGCCCGCCTGCGCCGGCTCGCGCTACCGGAGGTCCAGCGCCAGCTTGATCGCCAGCGCCAGCGCCGAGAGGACCGCGACCCGCCGGACCAGCGCGTCGCCCCGGCGCACGGCGAGGTGGGCGCCAATCCAGCCGCCGCAGAGCTGGCCGGCCGCCATGGGGAGCGCCACCTGCCAGACCACCAGCCCCCGCCACGCGAAGAGGGCGAGGGCGGCGAGGTTGGAGGCGAAGTTGACCACCTTGGCGGCGGCCGAGGCGCGGGCCAGGCCGTCGCCGAGCAAGGCGACGAAGGCGACGATGAGGAAGGTGCCGGTGCCGGGGCCGAAGAAGCCGTCGTAGGCGCCGATGACCAGGGCGATGACGCCGGCGGTGACCGTGCCGCCTTGCCAGCGAGGCGGCAGGCCCGCCGCGGCGCGGGCCTCGGGCCGGCCGCGCCGGAAGCCGATGAAGAGGGCGGCGGCGGAGAGCAGCACCAGCACGATCGGCTTCAGGCTCGAGGCGGGGACCGCCAGCACCAGCGCCGCGCCACCGGCCGAGCCGACCAGGCCGAACGGGAAGCCGACGCGGGCGCGGGCCGGGTCGATGAGCCCGCTGCGCCAGTAGTTCACCATGGCGGCGCCTGAGCCGAAGACCGACTGGCCCTTGTTGGTGCCGAGCGCCAGGTGGGGCGGCAGGCCGGCCGCCAGCAGCGCCGGGACCGTCAGCAGCCCGCCGCCGCCGGCGATGGCGTCGAAGAGGCCCGCCGCGAAGGCCACCAGCGCGAGGGCGGAGATGGCGAGAGGGGAGAGGGAGGGCATCGACGGGGAGGCTTGTAGCACGGGGTCCAGGTGACGAGCACCCCAGGGCATGGTGAACCATCCCCGGAGAGCGCACCGGGCGGCGCCTCGCACAAGTCGCCCGGCCGCGGCCTCCGCGAGAGGAGACCCTGAAGTTCATCCGGTCTTGTGGAGTCCCCCGGCGTGAGCGGAGGACCGCGCAAGGAGCGCTATCGGAGCCGCAATGCCAGAAAGGAGAAGGGAAGGCTAAGAACGGCAGACTTGGAGCTTGGTGTTGCAGCCGTTGCAGCAGTCGCCGTCGGTACAGTCTGACCCCGCGGGGAGGCACCCCGTTGGGTCGGTGCAAATGCCAACGTTGCACAGTTGGCCGGTCGGGCAGACGGGCTTGCTGCAGGAGCCACTGCACATAATGGTTCCACCGCAGCCGCACGCCTGGCCCAAAGTACCAGGCGTGGCGACGCTGCACAGTCCGTCACACAGAATGATTCCAGACCTCCTGACATAGACGGGTGCGGACTTGTCCGCTTTTCAGCAGATCGCACGGCCCCACGTCAGGAAGATCGATCCCTTACGGATCCGCCACCGAAAAAAGCGGACAGGTTTGGGTTCGCACCCCAACCGGGTACAGGCGCTGGGAACCAGCTACAGGCTTGCGATTCCGAGTCCTATGTCAGGAGGTCTGGATTCCGCCGCATGAGCCGCACGCCTGGCCAAAAGTGACAGGCGTGGCGACGCTGCATGATCCGTCACACAGAATGATTCCGCCGCATGAGCCGCACGCCTGGCCAAAAGTGACAGGCGTGGCGACGCTGCAAGATCCATCGCAAAGAACGCTCCCCCCGCATAGGCCGCACGTCTGGCCTAGATTGCCGGGAGTAGCGACGCTGCATGAGCCATCACACTGAACCTTCCCGCCGCACGAGCCGCAGGCCTGGCCGAAATTGCCGGGAGTAGCGACACTGCACAATCCATCACACAGAATGATCCCGCCGCATGAACCGCATGTTTGGCCTGCGATACTCGCAGAACTGGGCCCGCAGGCCACCTGCGCAGTATACAGATACGTATTGTTTCCGTCCGCTACAATCCGTTGGCTTTCTGCTGGATAGAGAGATCCATAGGCGTTGCCGGTGTTGGTGTCCTCATCGTCGGTATAGACCCATCCCTTTTTGATGGCTCTCGCAAAGTCGCTGGGGGCGAATACGCCGTATGGCTGGGATATGCTCGGAAACGTATCCATGGGCGTTGCTGAATTCCGAAACATACAGAAGAAGAGCCTCACATTATACGAGGCGTCGAGGTAGTTGGGGCTGATAAGAGATTGGTAGTCCGCAGTCCTGGTTGAGCGGGATGGGTCAGGCCACGACCGGCTTGCGTTGTTGCCGTCCTCTGTATCGAAGTGGCGCCAGAACGATACCGACTCATTCGGGCATGTGCCTGACAAGGACAGCACTGCGTACTCGTATGCTGTGTTCAGGTTCGTGGTGAGAGGCTT
Organism: Myxococcales bacterium; assembly: GCA_021806645.1. Lineage (GTDB taxonomy): Bacteria > Myxococcota > Myxococcia > Myxococcales > Anaeromyxobacteraceae > JADKCZ01. The sequence continues at coordinate 64,146 of JAJZQX010000018.1, forward strand.
CAGTTTCTGGCCGTTGATACGACAGAATGGCAACCGCGTTCCGTTGGAGTCGCTTCCAATGCCTCCAATCCATCCGGATCGACTATTGGTGTTCTTGTAATCCTCGTTGTCCAGGTAGATACGGACCAGACCCTTCTGACCCGGGCATGCCGTGGCCCACAGACCTGGATTATCTTGGTAAGAGATGACCCCGACGTCGTACGCTCCCTTCGGAGTTCCGAAAGAGCCTATTCCCGAATAGAAAGTGGCGCCGCCGCCATCTGTGCTGATGGCCTGATACTCGTAGTCCGCTACGGGGAACAAGTCGATCATCGTGGCGACATGGCTGGTGGAGAGCCCCGCCCCGGACATGACATCCGTCCACGGGTCGGCGCTCACCCGATCGTTGCTCACGGCCCGATACCTGATGCGCGTCGTCGCGGGCGCGTTTGTGGTCCACCGCACCGTTCCTGAGTACGTCGTGGCAAAGGTCGAGATGTCCAAGGCCATGGAAAGAAACTGCAGAGCGCAAGTGCTGCCGTTGAGTGAATAGCCCGTTGCGCAGGCAAGCCCGCACTGAGAGGCCGGGCAGGTGGCGTACCCATTCAGTACTGTTGGGCACACATTGCCGCAGCTCCCGCAGTTATTGACATCGGACGGGACGCACTGGACTCCACACAAGACGGATCCCGTGTTGCACGTCAGCAGTACCCGGTGGAGGTTCCCGTTGTTGTCATACCTGTACTCTGTGCTCGGCACGCTCTGCGCCGACGCGACGGCGGCGGCCGTAACGGCGGCCACGAGCACGGCCAGCGGCCAGTGCTTTTGGTAACGGCCCCAGATCTTCATGACCATTCTTCTCCGTTTGGTCCGGTCGCGGCTCGTCAGCGCCTCTGGAGCGCGCCCATGACGACGTCGAAGCGACGCCCCGGCAGCCCCGTGTCGAAATTCTTCAGCAGGACGCCTTCGGCGACGGTGACCCGTTCGTCCTTGCCAACGCTCGTGGTCGGGACCATCGCCCAAACCTCCCCGGCGTCCGTCTTGATGCGGAGGTAGGAGTAAGGAGGGGCGTGCACCTGCTCGAGGACGGTTCCGCTGACCCGCAGCGCCTTCCGCGTGCGCACCTCGGGAGCGCGCGAGCAGCCCCCCAGCGCCGCGGTCGCGACCGCCGCCACGAGTACCAGCAGTCGCAGCTCGCTCGTCATCTGTCGCATGTCAGGTGCTCCCCTTTGAGTTGCCGTCACGTCGCGTTGTCTCGCGCCGCGCTTTGCGCGTGACGTTGACAAGCATCGCGACGAGCGTGGCGATCACGATGCATGCCACGATCAGGATCGAGCGTTCACGCGGCGAGGCAGGGCCGCTGCCCATTGGGCCTATCGTCCACACCGCGAAGACTCCCGCGGCCGCAACCCAGGCTACGAGAGTGATGATGATGAACCTCGGCGCGAGCTTCGGCAGGTCCGGCCTGGTCGCAGGAGGTGATGCGTTTGCAGAACGTCGCCGCTTCTCGACCAGCCCGCCAGCCACAAGCCAGAGCAAGAATAGAGCAACTCCTTCGGCAAACACGATTCGCTGTTCCGCAGGTCGGTCGGCGCCAAGCAGATCACCCCAGACGCCAAGCCACCCCGCTATCGCAATAGCGGCGGCCGACAACCCGTAAGCCAGCCACGCGAACGCCTTTAGAAACCTCCCTTCCGCGAGCCATCGCGCTGGCGGAGAAGAAGCCGTCGCCATCCACACCATGAGTCCCCAGAGCGGGATGAAGGCGGCGAAAACGAGGCCAAGCGCGAGCGCCAGGCTGACGGTTGTAGTAGCGGAAGCCCAGAGTGCGGTCACTTGCACCCCGCCGCGCGGAGCCAATCGCCTCCGATACCCCGGTCCTCCCACCGCGTGGAGTCCGACCTATCGAACCCGCTCCCCGCGAGTTCTCCCGCTAGCCCGGTCACACCGCTGATGGCCTTCCCTGCGATCTGGGTGCCCCATTCACCGACCGGGAAGGCCCCTTTCGAAAACGAGACGACCGCAGCGCCCTCGAAGGCGCCGCCCAAAGCGCCCCCGACCCCTCCGCCGATGACTGCGCCCATATTCAGGTCTAGGTTATGGAAACCCCCATTTTGAACGACTTGGCCGGCAATGCTGCCGACGGCCCCCGCCGCGGCGCCGCCGCCGACCTGGATCGCGTAGATCATGCCGGCGCTGAAGACCACGGTGCTCGGATCGATGAGCCCGCCGACTACTGCGCCGAGCATCCCGCCTGCAACGAACCCTGCACCAACACTAGACCATGTGGCACCGGGCGAGAGCGCCGCTCCGATTGCACCGTAGGCGCCGCCGACGAGGCCCCCCACGATCCAACCGGCGAACTCGCCGCTCGGGTCCGTCCACCGCACCGGATTCGCGTTCGCGTACCCATACCAGTCCGGCGCGTAGCGTCCGTTGAGCCCTCCCTTGAGCGCGACGGGATCGAGCTCCATGTACCTCGCGAGCGAGGGGAGGTACCACCGGTGGTGGTTGTAGAAGGGGCCCTTGAGGCCGATGGAGCCGAGGAGCCGCTCGTCGTACTGGCCGGGGAGCCGGAGGTTCGTGAAGACAACGTTGCCGCTAACGGGGTCGGCGGTCATCGCCTCGTCCATGTCGCCGTAGGGGCGCGGCGGCGACGCGGCCCAGACCGTGGTGTTCGTCGTCGTAGTGAGCGCGCGCGGCTGCCCGAGGTGGTCGACGTGGACGAGGTAGACGTACCCCTCGTTTCCGCCCGCGGGCCCGGGGTACTCGATCTGGGCGAGGGGGCGGCCGTCGAGCCAGACGTACTCGCGCTGGAGCGTCCAAGGGCCGCCGCTCGTGGTCGGCATGGTCATCTCGGCGAGCGGCACGCCCGCGGGCGTGAAGACGTACTGCTTCCAGGGGCCGGTGCCGTCCTGCCGGCCGACGCGCCGGTTCCTGGCGTCGTAGCGGAACCTTACCGTCACGCTCGCGAGGTCGTTCTCACTCTTGCATGCCCTCGCGTCCGGACCCGCCAGCACCTTCGCCGGCCCGACCGCGGTGAGCCGCCCGAGCGCGTCGTGGACGAGGCATGTGGTGTTGGAGACGTTCGTGCCGGCGGCGTCGTACCTCGAAATGGCCGACATGTTCGACCCGTCATCGTAGCCGAAGGCGTACGCGCGCTTGCCGCCTGCGTCCTGGGCCTCCTGTAGCCGGTCGTTCACGGCAAACCACGACGTGCCGGAGTCGTTCGGATACACGTACGTGTACGGCGTCGTCAGCGAGGGCGTCGCCCGCTCGAGGCGGTCGCGCTTGTCGTAGGTGAAGCTCATGGATCCGACCGCCGACATGAGCCCGGACCCGGACACGGTGTAGCTCAGCTGCAGGGCGGTCGTCGTGGCCGTGAGCTGTCCGCTCAGGGTCGCGATGGGCTCGTACCGGAGGTTGAAGCCCTGGCTAAGTGTGGCGCCGCCGGCGAAGGTGAGGTCGGTGATCGGGCCCGAGGGCAGGTGCTTCACATTGCTCGCGTACTTCGTTCCGGTGACGACATTCCGCACCTCGGTGACGTCCTTCGTCACCGGGTCACGCTCGTACTTCACGTGGAGCCCGGCTGGCGTGATCACCTCGGACAGTTCGCCGTCGGCGGCGTAGACGTATTCGGTGGTGAGCGGCGCCGTGGCCCCGCTCTCCGCCACCACCTCGAAGAGCGTCCGGCCCATCTCGTCGAACGTGAACGTCGTGGCCCGGTCCGGCTCGGTGATGGTGCGGAGCCGCCCGGGCGCCGTCGGGTCGTCGTAGGTGTAGCTGTACGTGAACGTCGAGGAATCTGCGTTCCGAGTCGCAATCTGGCTCGTCACTCGGTTCACCCCATCGTATTGCCAGGTGATGACCGCTCCGCCGCCTGTGCGCTTCAACACGTTTCCACGCCCGTCGTATGAGTAGGCGTACGGCCCCGCCGTCATGGTGTACGGCGAACTCACGGACAGCAGGTGGCCGAAGTCGTCGTGCACGTAGGCCGCAATGACGGGTGTCCCGGTCGTGCGCGTGCTGCTCGAGACCTTGCTCAGCGCGTCCTGCTCCGGCTCGTACTCGTACGCAAAGCCCTGATCATACAGGGGTTTACGATTGTTGGTCGCGGCGTCCCAGTACTCGAACGTCACCTGCTTGGCGCGCTTCAGCGCGTCGGTCTGGGTGCGCGTGATGTGCCGGTCCTCGTCCCAGTAGAGCTCCTCGACTCCGACCGGATTCCGGGTCCACCGGGCGTAGCCCTTTCCTGTCTCCGGATGCGGCAGCTTCCTCAGCTCGCCGTTGGGATAGTGCTCGAACGCCTGGCTCCAGTGGACCACGCCCGCCGCGTCCTTCCGCGTGATGAGCGTGACGTTCCCTGCGGCGTCGTGGTCCCGCGTCTCCTTCCAGCCGACCGTGACCGCCGCCCCGGACTCCGGATCGCCCGAGAGTGGCTCGGTGACGTTGAGCCGACCTAAGGCGTCATACGTGAAGCGCCGCGCCGACCCGCCGCTCATCAAGATGAGTCGCGGCTTCTCTCCGTCGTAGTAGCGCGTGGAGGCGTAGCGCCCATCGGGATTGTCGATGCGGGTGACGCGCCCCGCGCCGCCGGCGCGCGAGTAGGCGGTAACCCCGCCAGCCTCGTCCTGGACCTGGTACGGGCCGAAAGTGTCGTACAGCAGAATCGTTGTGAGGAGCGCGCTCGCCGGCGCCGGGTACCCGCTCGGCCAGCGCCTTACCTCGTGGAGCCGGCCGCGCTTCAGGAGATCCGGGTCGTCGTCCAGCCAGTACGTCCGCTCCGACACCGGATCGACATTCCCGGTCGGCGGCGTGCCAACGACGTAGATCGGTCCGCGGGTCCGGATCATCCGGCCCCGGGCGTCATAGGTGTAGAATGTGCCCAGCTTCTGCGGGACGATCGCCCCGTTCGCGTCCTTGATGTACCCCTCGACGAACTTGCGGCAGACGACGGCTCCCACCGGAATCGTCGAGGGCCCGCAGGTGTACCCCGACGGATCCCCCGCCTTGTCCGCGGTGTCGTAGTCGAGCGTCTCCGTCGTCCGGTAGTTGGACGCGGCCGCGCCGGCGCCCGCGGCGGTCGCGAGCTGAGTCCCAAACACGCTCGTCTTCGAGGTCCTTGTAACGAGTTCGAGACCAAGCGATACGCCCACGGCGATCTGCTTGGCGACGCCGTACTCGAAGCTCGTCGAGCGGAGCGGCGCCTTCGACAGCCAAGGAGAATCCTTGCAGTAGACGGTCCCGCTGTCCGCGAACGGCGTCGCCCCGTAGTCGGATATCATCGTCGCCCGGTTGTGCGCGTCTCGCTGGAAGTAGCGGACGTACTGCCCCATGTGCTCGGAACAGGTCAGGTACCGACCGCTCCAGATCATCTTGTCTTGCGAGTTGGACCACCATTCCTCGGCGTCGGGGCTGAAGCCGGGCGCGTTGTCCACTGTCGCGCCCTTGCCCGAGTTGTCGCGGAACGTGGTCGCGGTCGACTGCAGGGCTCCGTAGCTGCTCGTCACCACGTCCTTGTTGCCCTGCGGGTAACTGATCGTGAGCGAGGACCGCGCCTCGAGCAAGCTCGTCGCATTGCCGGTGGTCGTGTCGTAGCCGAAGACCACGATGGCATCGTCGTATTCGTTCCGGACATAGGTGAGCATCCCGACCTTCGGTGTCGGCTGATACTCATAGCGCCGCAGCTGGGCGGTCTTCCCGGGTGCCGGCGTGCTGTTGCTGGGCACCGCCCGGGTCAGCGTGTTGCAGCCGTTGTACTCGTATGTGACGTACGCTTCCTCGGTACCGCTCGAGCCGGCACGGTAGTAGAGCGTCCTTGCGAGCGACGGGCAGGTGCCCGACGGGGCCAGGCCGAGCTGGTTTCCGAGGTCGTCGGTCAGCGTGATGAGCCTACCCGGCGCGGCAAAGTCGACCAGTACGCTGCGCCCTGCCGCGTCCACGTCGCGCGTGAGGCGGAGCGTCCCGTTGAAGTTCAGGTCCATGCAGAAGGCCCCGGTGCACGACACCGGCTGGGCAAAGTGCAGCTCGCTCCCGTCGAGCCGGAACAGGATGAACTCTCCGCTCGGACGGCGGACCATCAAGTTGTATCCGCCCGTCGCCAGGTTCTCCGGCTCGGTCCGGCGGTAGAGCACGAGCGTCTCTTTATCGAGGCCACCGACACCGGTCACCGTCGACGCCTGAGCCGCGAATGCCATCTTCCCGCCGAGCCCATCGACGACCGAGCAGAGCGCGCCGTTTCCGCTGCACCCGACCACCGTCTCCCAGTCGTGGTGCCACCCGAGGCCGAAGAACCCGGGGGCGCCCCCGGCCATCACGTCGCCACTCGTGTAGCTCCGCGTGATCCCGAGCGTGCGGAGCACCGTCACCTCGAAGTCCGTGTACGGCTCGGTCGTCGCGCTCTTCGTCGCGAGGAAGATCGGGTCGTAGCCCGCCCAGTCGCCGTTCGGGCACCCTTGGTTCACCTGGCTGAGATCGTCGAGGCTCGGCGTTGGCTGGAAGCACGCGTCCACCGGTGGCGCGTCGGGCATCGCGCAGGTCGAGTCCGCCTGCCCGTCGCAGTTGTAGTCGATGCCGGCGCCACAGACCTCAGGGGAGGGAACGACGGCGTTGTAGCAGGCGCCCCACTGGTTGTTTGGGCCACAGGTCATGTACCCGTCTCTGCACTGGCCGGTGTTCCGGATCGCGCTCGGATAGTCCAAGCTCGAGAAGCCCGCGCACGCGGTGGTCCCACCGACTGGAGCAGTCGGATTTGCGCAACCCGTACAGACTGGGTCGATCCCGTCGCAATCCTCATCGGTGCCGTTGCCACAAATCTCTGGTGGCGGATAGCCGATCTGCCGCTTCTTTTGCTCACATGCCAAAAGAACGTCGAAATATTGCGGATTCAGAGACTTAAAGGAACTCCACCATGCCATGTCATGACAGGCGGAGTTGAACTCCCATACAAGCGCATGCCCATCGCAAAAAGCCCAATACACCGGGTAGTAGTAGGTTCCATCATGCGTGATCGGTTTACGAGGCCCATGTGCGTGATCCAACGAGAGATTCACGCTGTGGCGGCCATGGGGTGATGACGGTGAGTGCGCCGCTCGACCGAGGCGAGGAGACCGTGGCGGGCCGCGTTGGGGTCCACCGCCTCGTGGAGCAGCACGCGCTGGACCTTGGCCAGCATCGCTTTCACTGTTCGTGGCGGGCGAAGCACCGCCGCCAGGAGGTCGTGGGCGACAACCTGGAGGATGGCGGCCCAGCGCTGCGCCGGGATGCGGTCGGCCAGGGCGGCCAGTCGACGGCGCACCATCGCCAGGAGACGCCGACTCACCACCATGGTCAGGAAGGCGGCGTAGAGCAGGGTCTCCACCACGACCCGCTTGCTGCTCGGCATGTCCTCGAGCCTGTAGTAGGTCTTCAGCTCCTTGAAGAGCAACTCGATCTGCCAGCGAAGCGAGTAGACGGTGCCGATGTCCTCGGCCGCGAGCTTCTCCGGGGGGACGTTGGTCACGTAGAGGTGGTACTGGCCGGTCTCGCGGTTCAGCAGGCCAACCACGCGCAGGCGCTGGGTGTCGCGGT
>JAJZQX010000033.1 GCA_021806645.1 Myxococcales bacterium
TGTACTCCTGACTGCCTTTGCCGCCGCCGCTCATCCTGCCTGCTCCTTCTGTGCGCTTCGCGCATCCCTCGCTGCGCTCGGGACCAGCACTTCGTGCTGTCCTGCGGCCCTTTGGGCCTTGTCGGCTACCTCGGCGAGGCGGATCGCCATCGCGTCACCCGTGGCGCGCAGCCAGTCGGCCGGGACCCCTCGCTCCACGAATTCGGCCCAGGTGTGGCTGCGCCCCTCGAACCAGCGACGCATGCCGCGGGCGCAGTAGCCCAGGGCACGGGCATGCTCCAGCCGAGCGATGACCTCGGTCACTTCTTGCCCCCGGAGGACTTGCGGATCGGCCGCACCTGGACGTCGCCGTACCAGACCACGTTGGGCCCGGAGATCACCCGCGTACCGAACAGCACCGGGATGGGCGCATCCTGGGAGGCGATGGGCACATCCTTGTCGCCGATCTGGCCGGGCTGGGCGTCCTGCACCTTGGGGCGCGGCGCGAGCAGCGCGGACAGTACCGTGGTGACGACCCAAATGATGATCTGTTGCCACATGGGAAAGCCTCACACGATGGCGTCGCCGGTGAAGGGGTTCTTCACCGGGATGAAGGGGAAGCCGCCGAAGTTGTCGAGGTTGCCGAACCTGTCCTTGCAATGCGCCATGGTGTGGTCGCAGCCGGCATAGAGCTGGACCGCATCGCCCGCCGTGAGGCCGACCATGGGCGCGACCAGCGTGAGGTCGATCCCGGCGTGACCGACGATCATGCGCGCGCCGGCGGTGGTGGCGAGCATGCCGCCCACGAAGTAGCCGTCCGGCCGGCTGGCGGCGACGGCGACCTGGACGGTCACGCCGCTCACTGCCGCTACGGTGCCGTCCACCCGAAAGCTGTCTTTCAATGCGCCGCAGCCGCTGGAGTACAGCACGTGGCGGCACAGCAGCTGGTAGCGGGCACGCAAGCCCGGCCGCTTCAGGCTCGAGGCGATGGGCTCGCACTTGAGGGTGGCCTCGGCGCCGGACAGCCGCGCGCCGGTGATCCGCCCCTTCCAGTAGGTGATGAACTCGGCGTCGCCGACATGGCGCCGGTAGATGGTCACGCTCACCACACCCTCGGGCGGGGCGGCGAGAAACAGACTCGCCACGGCCAGGTCGCGCGGCATGCGGATCTCCAGCCCCAGCCGCGCGAGCTCGTTGCTCTGCTCGAGGCCGCCGCGCGAGATCGTCGCCGGCTGATAGGTCTCGGATTGGTAGTCCACCGCCACCTGCCCCGAGGTGTAGAGCCAGCGCTGCGCGCCCTGGGAGAAGCGGTAGAGCTCCTGCGGTTGTCCGCCGTGGGCGGACTGTTCGATGCCCAGATAGCTCATGGTCTTAGCTCATGATCTCAACGTCCGGGTGGAGAGCTGCACGCGCGCCGTGGTGTCCGTCTCCCAATGCAGCTCGACCGCGTCCTGGTCGAGCCGGGCCAACTCCAGGTACGAGACCTGCAGGAATTGCTGGGGTTCGAGGGTCACGCCCAGCGGCGCGTCCAGGGAGAGCAGTTCCTCGTCCTCGGAGATCTCGTTCGCCCCGGTGATACGGCGATGGAAGGTGCCGGCCGTGGTGAGGAGCCGCAGGTCGCGCCGCAAGGGATCGGCAGCGACGAAGCGGGCGTAGCCGACGTTGCGGACGACGAGGCCGGCATCCGTGGCCGCCACCGTGCGGCTGACTTCGAGGTCGGACTCGAAGGTCGGCAACCAGCAGGGATTCGCCCGTCCCGCGCGTGCGGCGAGCCAGCCCCGGAAGGCGGTCGCCTTGCTCCGGTCGGTGAGCAGCCAGGTCAGCGTGCGTCCGATGAGCGGGGAGCCCGACTCGTCGTCGAAGGTCGGCAGTCCCGTCCCGTAGTCGATGATGGAGAGGCGCCGAAGCCACCTGTCCTCGAGGTCGGTGCTCCGGTTGGGCCGCCAGTCGAACACCCGGTAGCCCTGATAGGCCGGGCCATAGTCGGCGACCGCGGGCGCCGTGATGTCCTCGATGCCGAAACGGCAGCGGCCGACGGCGATGGTGTCGGTGGGACGCGTAACGGCCACCTCGCCCTCGAGGCGGGCGAGCCGCGCCGGAAACACCCGCGTGCCGGCCGGCCAGCTCCCGGCCAAGGGGAGCTTGAGGGTCAGCGTGTTGCCGGCGATGGAGAGGATCTCCACCGCCTCGTGCCGCGTGTTGGAGCGCCACAGTACCGCCAGACCGCCCGCGTGGTAGTCGCTGTTGGCGGCATCCTGCACGGTGAGCGCGGTGCTGCCGATGGCGGCCTCGCCCGCAAGGGTGGAGACGTCGGTCCACACCGGCAGGCAGTAGATGCGTGCGCCCCAGGCGAACAGCAGGTGATCCAGCACCTGGGCGTCCCGGCCCTCGATCAGGAATCCATACTCGAAACCGCGTCGCGGCAGCTGCCGCAGGCGCACCCGCTGCTCGGTGCCGTCGTAGGCCTCCAGCACCTCGGTGAGCCATTCCAGCCGCTCGGTGATCCCTTGCGACCAGTCCGGACGCATGCCGAAGACCACCACGCGGCGGCCGGTGACCACCAGCAGCGCGGTGAGCCCGCCGGCAAAGACGAAGCGGTAGGCGGCGTCGATCACCGGCGCCCCGCGCGTGCCCGCTGCGAAGGTGTAGAGGCGCGACTGCAGCGGCCCGAAGGCGAGCGGCGGCGCCGGCTGGCCCGAGAGCAGCAGCCCGTCCGTTCCGGTCTCGTCGATGGCATCGAGCGTCTGCGCGTCGAACCGAGCGTTCCACACCTCCAGCACCCGCTCGACCGGACTCACCAGGTTGCCGAGATCGATGGTCGAAGGGATGACGTGGATGCGGTGATACCAGTCGGCCCCAAAGGTGGGCAGCAGAGCGCCGTTGACGCCGAGCCGCAGCTCGTCGACGGGCTGGGTGTCGAGCCGCGCGCCCGGACGCATGACCGAGCTCGCACTCGGGTCGAACGGAAAGGCGACCGGCACGCGCTCGGAGACCTCCGGCGAGCGCGACCAGGTCGGCGGCTCCTGGCGGGCGGCACCAGGCAGGATGGAACCGGGAAAGGTCGGCATGATCCGCTCAGGGGATGAGTCTCACGGCATAGCCGTGCA
>JAJZQX010000001.1:0-402500 GCA_021806645.1 Myxococcales bacterium
AACGTCCATTCCGACCCACATCGTTGTAGTTTTCATTCGATCGGCTCCTCGTTTGCGGCTCTGGCCGCGGCCTTGCCGAGGCTAACCCGCGCTCAACGAGTGAGCCGGTCGTTCCATACTGTCTAGGGGACCACCCGGGGGGGCCGAATGGACCGACAGATCCGGGCCCACCTGGAGACCCTCGAGGCCGCCCCGGGCGACCCCGAGGCCTTCCGGGCCCTCGAGGCGGCCTACCGGAAGGGCGGTCGCTTCGAGGAGCTGGCGTCGTTGCAGGAGGCGCGCTCCCGGGTGGTGCCGGTCGCCGAGGCCGTGCGGCTGCTGGCGCAGGCCGCCGAGCTGTCGCGCCGCGAGGCCGCCAACCCGGTGCGGGCCGAGGAGCTCTACCGCGCCATGCTGGCGATCGAGCCGGCCAGCCAGCCGGCGCTGCAGGCGCTCTCCGAGCTGGCGGAGGCGCGCCAGGACTGGGCGGCGCTCACCGACGTGCTGGAGCGGCGGGCGCTGGCCACCACCGAGCCGGCCGAAGGCGCGAGGCTGGCGCTCCGGCTCGGCCGGCTCCATGAGGAGCAGCTGGGGCGGCGCGACCGGGCCGTGCTGCGCTACGCCGCGGCGGTGCGGCTCGACTCCGGGCTGGTGGAGGCGCGCCGGCGCGGCCTCGAGGCCTGCCTGGAGCTGCGGCGGTACGCGCAGGCCAAGCGGCTGCTCGACACGGCCCGTGACGGCGGGGCCGAGCGGCTGGCGCTGGCGAGGGACTACGCGCGGCTGGGCTCGACGCTGGCCGACCAGGCGCTCTTCCACGACGTCGCCATGGACTCGCTCATCGAGGCGCAGATGCTCGACCGGGCCGCGCCGGGCGCCGCCGAGGCCCGGGAGCGGCTCACCGCGCTGCCGCGCCGCTGGCGGGAAGAGGAGGCCGACCTGGAGGCGAAGGCGGCCACGGCGCCCCGGCGCGAGGCCTCCGAGTTGCTGATGCGCGCCGCGCAGCTCAGGGCGGCCTACGCGCCGGACGGGCTGGGCCCGGCCGTGGACCTGCTGGAGCGGGCCTGGTCGCAGGCGCCCGGCCAGGCCGCCGTGCTGGAGCTGCTGGAGCGGGTGCTGGAGGAACGCAAGGACTTCGGCGGCCACGCCGCGGCGCTGGAACGGCTGGCGTCGGCGACGCGCGACCGCGGCGCGCTGGTCCAGCTCCACCTCGCGGCCGCCCGGCTCAAGCTGGTCCGGCTCGGCGACGCGCCGGGCGCCCTGGCGGCGCTGGCCCGGGCGCTGGAGCTCGACCCGGCCTGCGAGCCGGCCGCGCTCCAGTCCTTCGAGCAGCTGGCCGACGCGGGCCGTTTCGCCGACGCGCTGGCGGTGCTGGAGCGCCACCTCGAGGCCACGCCGGTGAAGCCCGGCCACGCGCTCCTGCGAGTGCGCGCCGCCGAGCTGGCGCGCTCATGGCTCGACGACCCGGAGCGGGCGGAGCGCCACCTCGAGGCGGCGCTGCGGGCCGATCCCGGGAACGCGCCGGCGGCGGCGGCGCTGGCGCCGCTCCTCGCCGAGCGGGGTGAGTGGCCCAGGCTGGCGGAGGTGCTGGCGATGCGGGTGGCGTCCGAGCCCGACGCCGCCGAGCGGATCCGCCTGCAGGAGCGGCTGGCCGCCGTCGAGCTGGAGCAGCTGGACCGGCCCGGCGACGCCTTCCGGACGCTGTCGCGGGCCCTGGCGCTAGACCCTCGCCGCGCCCCGGTTCGCACCATGATGGAGGAGGCGGCCCGGAGGGCGCGGCTGGTCCCCGAGCTGTGCCGCGCGCTCCGCTCGGCGGCCCAGACGGTGACCGGGGAGCCGGCGGTGCGACGGGCGCTGCTGCGGCGAACCGGCGAGCTGCTGGATCGCGAGCTGGGACGGCCAGAGGCGGCGGCCGAGGCGTGGCGCGAGCTGGCCGCCGACGATCCCGCCGACCGCGAGGCGGCCGGTGCGCTGGCCGATTGCGAGGCCCGCGCCCGCCAGCGGGAGCAGGAGCTGGCCAGGCTCGAGGCGGCCCACGCCCAGGCCGGTGGGGCCGCCCGGCAGGGAACCGGCAACGCGCTGGCGCGCGCCCTGAGCAGCGCGGGGCGTGGGACGGCGGCGGCCAAGATCTGGCGCGAGCTGCTGGCATCTTCGGCCGACGACCAGGAGGCGCTCTGGGGACTCCACGCCGCGCTGGAGGCTACGCCGGGCGCGGTGGCGGCCGACGAGCGGACCCAGGTGCTGGCACGGCTGGCGGGGCTGGTGCACGGCGCGGCGGAGCGGGTCGAGGTGGAGCTGGAACGGGCCTCCGTCCTGGACGCGCCCCTGGGGCGCCACGGCGAAGCGGCTGGCGTGGTCACGGCGGTGCTCTCCTCCGGCGGGGCCACCAGCTCGCAGCAGCAGCAGGCGGTCGCGCTGCTGGAGCGGCTGCTGGCCCGCGGCGTCGATCCGCTCCGCATCGCCCGGGTGCTGGCGCCGGTCCACGCCGCGCGCGGCGAGCCAGCCAAGCAGGTGGCGATGCTTGAGCTGGTGGCGCGCCGCCTTCCCCCCGACGCCGATCCGCGCGAGCGGGCCCGCCACCTGCTCGACGCCTCGGCGATCCGGGCCGAACGGCTGGGCGACCTGCGTGGGGCGCTCACCGCCGCCGCCGAGGCGCTCCGGGCCGCGCCCAGCCACGCCGAGGCCCGCAAGCGGTGCGAGCAGCTGGCCGGCCAGGTCGGCGCGCAGGCCGAGCTCTATTCACTCCTGGTCGAGGCGGCGCACAAGCTGGAGGGGAGGCCGGACGAGGAGGCGGTGCTGCGCCGGCGGGCCGCCACGGTCGCCGAGGAGGAGCTGGGCGCCTCGGACGCCGCGGCCGAGCAGCTGCGCCGCTGCCTGGCGCTTCGCCCCGGCGATCCGGAGCTGCTGGCCCGGCTGACCCGGGTCTGCCTCGTCGCCGAGCGCTGGGACGAGGCGGCCGAGCTGCTGGGCGAGCGGGCCCGGGCCGCCGCTGGCCCGGAGCGGTCGGTGCTGCTGGGGCAGCAGGCCGAGGTGCTTCTGGAGCGGCTCCACCGGGCACCGGCCGCGGCCGAGGCCTACCGCGAGGCGCTGGCGCTGGCGGGACCCGCCGGTCGGAACCGGCTGCTCTCGCGGCTCGCGGCGGCGCTGGCCGCGACCGGCGACGCGGCCGGCCAGGCGGCGGCGCTCAACGAGCTGGCGGCGACCACCGACGATCCCGCCGAGGCGGCCCGGGCGGCGCGGGAGAGCGCCCGGCTGGCGGCCGGCCTCGGCGACCAGGCCGGCGCCGTGACCCGGCTGGCGGCGGCGGTCCGAGCCGACCCCACCGACGCCGCGGCCATCGGCTCGCTGGAACAGGCGCTCGCCGACCCCGAGCCGGAGGTCGTGCTCACCGCCGCGCAGGCGTTGAAGCAGGTCCACTCGACGAGCGGTGACGTCGGGGGGAGACTGCGAGCGCTCTGCGCCGTGGCCCGGGTCCACCCCGAGGGCGCCGAGCGGGCGGCCGCCTGGCACGAGGTGGCCCTGCTTCACGAGCAGGCCCGCGCCAACCCGGCCGACGCGCTGGGTGCGGCGGTCGAGGCGGTGCGGGCCAGCCCGGGCGACACCGGGTTGCGGCGGGAGCTGCGGCGCGTGGCCGACCTGGGCCGCGACCCCGAGGCGGCGGCCCGGGCCATGGAGGAGGCGGCCGAGGCGCTGGACGGCGCCGAGCGGGCCGTGGTGCTCCGCGAGCTGGGCGACTGGTTCGAGCGGCGGCTCGAGGCGCGCGAGCGGGCGGCCGCGGCCTGGGAGCGGCTGCTGGCGGTGTGGCCCGAGGACGCGGGGGCGCTGGCGGCGCTGCGCCGGCTCTACCGCGCGACCGAGCACTGGCCCCGGCTGATCGACGTCTGCGAGGCCATCGCCGTCCACGCCGTCTCGCCGCCGGCGCGCCAGGATCCGCTCCGCGAGATCGCCGCGCTGGCCGAGTCGCGGCTCGGAGACCTGCCGCGCGCGGTCGAGGCCTGGCGGCAGGTGGCGGCGCTGGCACCCGGGGATCGCGACGTGGCGGCGGCCATCGAGCGGCTGCTGACGGCGCTCGACCGCCCCGCCGAGCTGGCGGCGGCGCTGGAGGCACGGCTCGGCAGGGCCTACGATCCGGAGACGGCCTTCCGGCTGGCCGAGCTGCTCCGGACCAGGCTCGACGACCCGGCCGGTGCGCTGGCGCTCCACGCCGAGCTGGCGAAGCGCGAGCCGGGCCAGTCCGGGCCGCGCCAGGCGCTGGCGCTGCTCTCGGCGCTCCCGGGGACGGTGGGGCGAGAGGCCCTGGGCGTGGCCGACGCCGCGCTCCGCGTTGCCGGTGATCACGCTGGCCGCGTGGCCATCCGCGAGGCGCGGCTGTCGGCGGTGGACGAGCCGCTGGAGCGGGTCCGCCTCCACGCCGAGGTGCGGGCGCTGCTGGAAGGGGAGCTCGGCGACCCCGCGGCGGCGCTGGCGGCGGCGCGCCGGGCCTTCGACGAGGGCGGGCCAGGGCGAGACGACGCCGAGCTCGACCTGCGGCGGCTGGCGACGGCCGGCGGCACCTTCGGACCGCTGGCCGACGCCTACCAGGCGGCCGCGGGCGCGGGGGGCGAAGAGGGGCTGGAGTGGCTGCGCAAGGCGGCCCGGGTCCGGGACGTCGAGCTCTCCGACGGCCCGGGGGCCATCGTGGCGTGGAAGGCGGTGCTGGAGGCGCAGCCCGAGGACGGCGAGGCGCTGGAGGCGCTGGAGCGGCGCTACGCGGAGGTCACGGCGGTCCGCGAGCAGCTGGAGATGGCGCAGCGGCGGGCCACCCTGGCGACCGGCGACGCCCGGATCCCGGCGCTCCGCCACGCCGCCGACATCGCGCGGCGGGCCGGCGACGCCGAGGCGGAGATCTCCTCGCTGTCCGAGGCGCGGCTGGTGGCGTCGCGCGACGAGGCGGTGCTGGCGGCGCTGGAGGACGCGCTGGCGCGGGCCGGCCGGACGTCGGCGCGGGTCGAGGTGCTGCACGCCCTGGCGGACCTGGCCGGCGACCGGGATCAGGCCGAGCGGCTGGCGCTCCTCTCGCGGCGCGCCGAGCTGCTGGAGCTCGACCCGGATCCGCAGCGGCCCATCGACGCCTACACCGCGGTGCTGGCGGAGTCGCCGCGGGATCCGGTCGCGGTGGCCGGGCTGGAGCGGTTGCTGCAGCGCCCCGACACGCGCGCCCAGGCGCAGCGGATCCTCGAGGACGTGCAGCGGCTGGCCGGCGATCCGGCCCGGCTCGCCGCCCTGCTCGAGATCCGCCTGGAGGCGACGACGGCGGCGCACCGGCCGGCGCTGCTGGCCGAGATCGCCGGGCTGCGCGAGCGCGGGGGCGAGCGGGGGGCCGCCTTCGCCACGCGGCTGAGGGCCTTCGAGGAGGCGGCGGCCGCCGGCGCCGACGATCCGGCGGGGCGGGCCGACCTGGAACGGCTGGCGAGCGACGCGGCGGCGTGGGAGGCGGTGGCCAGGGCCTACCAGGCGGCCTTGCCGCGGGTGCCGGCGGCGGCGCTGGAGCTGCGCCGGCGGTTGGCCACCATCTGCGGCGAGCGGCTCGGGGCGCTGGACCGGGCGGTGGCGTGGTGGGATGAAGTGGCTGCGGTCGATCCCGGGCCGGGGCCGTTGACGGCGCTGGTGCGCTTGCGCCGGCGGCAGGGGGAGAAGCGGGAGCTGGTCGCGGCGCTGCTGCGGCTGGCCGAGGCGACGCCGGCGCCGGAGTCGAAGAAGGAACTGCTTTTCGAGGTGGCCAAGATCATGGACGAACAGCTCGCCAACCGCGAGGGCGCCATCGAGGCGTACCGGAAGATCCTCTCCATCGACCCCGAGGACCCCGGGGCGCTGCGGCTGCTCGGGCGGTTGCTGGGCGTGGCCGAGCGCTGGGAGGAGCTGGCCGCGGTGATGGAGCGGGAGGCCGCCGCCGCCGCGCGCCGCCCCGATGCCGCCGCCGAGGCCGCCGAGCTGCGCTACCGGCTCGGCCGGATCCGGCAGACCCGGCTGGCCGACGCCCCCGGGGCGCTGGCCGCCTACCGGCAGGTGCTGGAGCGGGCCCCGCGCCACCCCGGCACGCTGGGGGCGCTGCAGGAGCTGGCCCGGACCAGCGGTCCGGCCGCGCTCGACGCCGCGCTGCTGCTGGAGCCCATCTACGTCGCCGAGAGCGAGCACGCCAGGCTGATCGAGGTGCTGGAGGCGCGGGTCCAGAACGAGGCGGCTCCCTCGGCCCGCTCCGGGCTGCTGCGCCGGATCTCGGCGCTCTACGGGACCCAGATCCGAAACGGGGAGCTGGCCTTCACCGCCGCGGGACGCGCGCTCAACGCCGATCCCGACTCGGTCGAGGCGCTCCGGCTGGCGGTCGGTTTCGGCCGGCAGATCGGCTGCGGAGACCAGATCCAGCTCCTGCTCGCCGAGAACGCCGACCGGGCCCACGAGCCGGCCGCCCGCGTGGAGTACCAGCGTGAGCTGGCCCGCCTGGAGTCGGACCCGGCGCGCGCCGCCGAGGCCTGGCAGCGGCTGCTGGAGCTGGCGCCGGAGGACCGCGAGGCGAGCGCCGGCCTGCTCGACACGCTGCGAGGCGGCCCGGACGCCGAAGCGCTGGAGAAGGCGCTGCGGCGTGCGCTGGCGCTGGAGGAGCGGCCCGAGGGGCGCGAGGCCCTGCTGGCCGACCTGGCGATGCTGCAGGAGGAGCGGCTCGGCGATCCGGCCGGTGCCGCGGCCACGCTGAAGCGGCTGCTGGAGCTGGCCCCGGGGAACCGCGAGGCCATGGCCCGGCTCGACCGGCTGCACGTGGCGGGCGAGCGGTGGGTGGAGCTGGGCGACCTGCTGGGCCGCGAGCTCACGGCGGCCCGGCAGGCCAGCGACGCGCCGGCGATTCTGGTCTTCTGCCAGCGGCTGGGCGAGCTGAAGGAGACCCGGCTGATGGACCGTGACGGGGCCCTGGCCCTCTACGAGGAGGTGCTGGCGTCGCGCCCCGACTCCCCGGAGGCACTGGCGCGGCTCGGCGCCATGCTCGAGAGGGATCCCGGGAACGCGCGCGCCGCCCAGGCGCTGGAGACGGCCTACGCAGCCGCCGGAGACCACCGGCAGCAGGCCATGGCGCTGGAGACCCGCGCCACGGGCCGCCCCGATCGGCAGGAGCGCAAGGCCCTCTGGATCCAGCTGGCCGACCTGCGCGAGGGGCCGCTGGCCGAGCCCGAGCTGGCCTTCGTGGCCCTCTCTCGCGCCTTCCGCGACGATCCGGCCGACGACGCGCTGCGCGCTCGCGTCGAGGCGCTGGCGGCGAAGACCGGGCAGTCCGAGGAGCTGGCGGCGCTCTACGAGGACGAGATCGAGAAGCTCCAGCCCGCGCCCAAGGCGTCGGTGTCGCTGGTGCTGGGACGGCTCTACGAGGAGCAGCTGGACGGCCCGCCGCAGGCCGCCCAGTGGTACCAGCTGGCTCGCGCGCTCGATCCGGCCGCCGCGCCGGTGGCGCTCCCGGCGCTGGAGCGGCTCCTCCAGCGGCTCGAGGCCTGGGCCGAGCTGGCCGAGGTGCTGCAAGCGCGGTCCGTGGCGGCCACCGGCGGCGAGCGGGTGCAGCTCCTCTACCGGCTCGGCCGGCTCTGCGAGGAGCGGCTGGCGGCGCCCGACCAGGCGGCCCACGCCTACCAGCAGGCCCTGGCGGTCGACCCGCGCCACCTGCCGTCGTTGCAGGCGCTGGAGCCGCTCCACGAGGCGGCCGGCCGCAAGGAGGAGCTGGCTGGCAACCTGGCGGCGCAGCGCGCGGTGGTGAGCGACGCCGCCACCCGCGAGCGGCTGCTGGCCAGGCAGGCGACGCTGGCCGCCGAGCTGGGGCGGCCCGAGGAGGCGGTCGAGCTCTGGCGCGAGGTGCTGGGGCTGCGGGCCCGCCACGAGGAGGCGCTGGCGGCGCTCGAGGAGCTGCTGCAGCAGCTGGAGCGGTGGAGCGAGCTGGCGGCGCACCTGCGCGTCCGCATCGCCGCCACCGTGGACCGGAGCGAGGTGACCCGCCTCAACGACAAGCTGGGCTGGCTGATGGGCGTGAAGCTGGGCGACCCGACCCAGGCCATCCAGTCCTACAAGGCCGTGCTGGCCTCGGACCCGACCAGCAAGCGGGCGCTGGAGTCGCTGCGCGACATCTACGCGGCGCAGGGCGACCTCGAAGGGCTGGCCGGGACGCTGCGCCAGCTCATCCCGCGGCAGGAGGATCCGGCCGGCGTGAAGCGGATCCGGCTCGACCTCGCCGAGGCGCTGGCGCGAGCCGGCCAGAAGCTGGCGGCGGTGGAGCAGGGGAAGCTGGCCTTCGGCGTCGAGCCCCACACCGTGGAGGAGCTGGTCCGGATCGAGGAGGTCTTCCGGGCCGCTGGCGCCGCGGCCGACGGGATCCGCGCAGCCGAGGCGCGCGCCGCGGTGCTGGCGGGCAGCGGCGGGCCGGCCGAGGCCATCCCGGCCTGGCTGGCGGTGGCCGAGCTCTGGACCCTGCAGAAACGGCCCGACGCGGCCGCCGCCGCGCTCGACAAGGTGCTGGCGCTCGACGTCGGCAACCGGCCGGCCTTCCTGCAGCTGCGCGCCCTCCACACGGCCGCGGCCAACTGGCGGGCCTACGCCGATCTCTGCCTCCTCTTCGCGCCGCACGCCGAGCCCGAAGAGCGGCTGGCGCTGCTGAAGGAGGTCGCGGTCCTCCGCGAGCAGCGGCTGGGCGAGAAGCACATGGCGTCGCTGGCCTGGAACAGGGTGCTGGGCGAGGCGCCGGGCGACGAGCAGGCGCTGGCCGAGTGCTGGCGGCTGGCCCAGGATTCCAAGGACCAGGACACGCTGGCCGTGGTCATCGAGGACGCCGCCGACAAGGCCCGGGGCATGGTGCGGGCCCGGCTGCTCCTCAAGCTGGGCCAGCTGCTCGACGCCCCGCCGCTCGACGACGCCGAGGGGGCGGAGAACGCCATCCGGCGAGCCCTCGAGGCCGACCCGGCCAACCCGGAGGCGCTCGACGCGCTGGCCGGGCTCTTCAAGCGGCGCGGTCGCGTCCAGGAGCTGGTGATCACGCTCGAGCAGAAGCTCGAGGCGGCGGCCGGGCTCGACGAGAAGAAGGCGCTGCTGCTGGAGGTGTCCCGCCTCTACGATGGCGTCCTCCACGACGTCGACGAGGCGGTGGCCGCGCTCAGGCGAATCCTCGAGCTGGACGGCGGCGACCCGGCCGCCCTCGAGGCGCTGGCGGCGCTCTTCCGGCGCGAGCACCGCTGGGGCGAGCTGGCCGCGGTGCTGGCCCGGGCTCGCGACCTGGCCGGCGACGACGCCGCTCGGCTCGGCTGGCAGCTCCAGATCGCCGGCCTCGACGAGAACGAGATCGGCGACGAGGAGGCGGCGGTGGAGGACTACCGGACCGTGCTCGGGCTCGACGACCGGAACGCCACGGCCCTGGCCGGCCTGGAGCGGCTCTACACCAAGCTCGACCGGTTCGCCGAGCTGAACCGCGTCTACGAGCGGCAGGTCGAGCTCTCGGCGGACCCGGCCGAGCAGGTCCGCATCCTGGCCAGGAGCGCCGGCATCTTCGAGGAGAAGATGCACGACCCGGCACGGGCCACCGCGCAGAACGAGGCCATCCTCCGCGTCGAGGGCGGGAACCTCTCGGCCATCAAGGCGTTGGAGCGGCTCTACCGGGACCAGGGGCTCTTCGACCGGCTGCTCATCGTCATGGATCACCACCTGAAGCTGCTCACCGACCACAAGGAGCAGGTGGCGCTGATGGTGACCATCGGCGACGTCTGGTGGAAGGAGATGTCGCGCGTCGACCGGGCCGAGGCCATCTTCAACCAGGCCATCCAGCTCGACCCCGAGTCGCGCCAGGCGGTGGCGGCGCTGGGCCGGCTCTACGAGCGGAGCGGCAACTGGAACCTGTCGCTCGACATGCTGCAGCGCGAGGCGCGCATCGCCGGCGCCAGCCGCGATGCCGTCGAGATCTACGTCCGCATCGGCGCCATCCAGGAGGGCATGCTCCTCGACCTGGCCGCCGCCAGGGAGGCCTACGGCAAGGCGCTGGCGCTCGACCCCGGCTGCCTGCCGGCGCTGCGGGCCATGAAGGGGATCGCCGAGCGCGAGGGGAACCGCGACACCTACCTGGAGATGCTCACCGCCGAGGCCCGCTACGCCGAGGACGACGAGCAGCGGGCCGATCGCTGGAGCGAGGTGGGGCGGATCTTCCAGGAGGAGCGCGACGACCGTGACGGCGCGGTGCGCGCCTACGAGGAGGCCTTGAAGCGCAAGGCCGATCACCTGCCGGCGGCGCGGCCGCTCTCCGACCTCTACGTGGGCCTGCAGCGCTGGCCGGACGCGGCCCGCGTGCTCGAGGCCATCGTCCGCACCCTCGAGGGCGGCGGAGACGCCAAGGAGCTCTGCCGCCAGTCCTACCGGCAGGGGTACGTGGCCGAGAAGCTCGGGCAGCGCGATCAGGCGCTGCGCAGCTACCGGCGCGCCTACGAGCTCGACGCCACCTACCTGCCGGCGCTGGAGGGGCTGGGCAACCTGCTGGTGGCGGAGGGGCAGTTCGAGGAGGCGCTGCGCATCTTCACCGCCATCATCATCCACCACCGCGACCAGCTCACCGACCTGGAGGTGGTGGAGACCCACTGGCAGATCGGCGAGGTGGCGGGCAAGCTGCAGCAGCCCGACCGCGCCATCGGCAGCTTCAAGAAGGCACTGGAGCTCGACGGCGGCCACGAGCCCTCGCGCCGCAGCCTGATCCGGCTGCTGGAGGCGGCCGGAGACTGGGACGGGGCGGTGGAGCAGCGGCAGCGGCTGCTGGCGTCGCTGGACGGGCGGGCTCGCTTCGAGGCCTTGGTGGCCATCGGGCAGGCCTGCCGCGACCGCCTCAAGGATCCCTACCAGGCCATCGACGCCTACCTGGGCGCCTCGAAGATCGACCCGACCGACCTGCAGGTCACCGAGGCGCTGCTGGCCCTCTACCGCGAGACGCGGCAGGGGCAGAAGGCGGCCGACGTGCTGGCGCAGATCCTCGACCGGCCCGAGGTGCAGGCCGACGGGCCGCGGGCCGCCAAGCTCCACGTGCTGCTGGCCGAGATCCTGCGCGACGAGGTGAAGGACGAGGCCGGGGCGCTGGCGCAGTTCGAGAAGGCGCTGGACCTGAACCCGCGGCAGCCGCAGGCCTTCGCGTGGATCGAGCAGGTGCTCGGCGGAGGCAAGCGCTGGGCCGAGCTGGAGCAGGCCTACCTGCGGATGGTGCAGCGGCTGTCCAAGTCGCCCGAGGCCGCCGCGGCGCGGCTGGCGCTCTGGAAGACGCTGGGCGACCTGTACCGCAACGTGCTGAAGAGCGACGACGGCGCCCGCATGGCCTACCAGGTGGTGTCGCGCGCCGATCCCGAGGACGCCGTGGCGGTGGAGCTGTACGCCGATCTCTCGGCGCGGACGCCGGGGCAGGAGGCCGAGGCGATGCAGGCCTACCGGCAGCTCCTCAAGCTCGGGGCCAAGCCGCAGAAGGCGCTGGCCGCGCTGGTCTCGCTCCACGCCACCCTCAAGCAGTTCGACCGGGCCTACTCGGCGGCGCAGGTGCTGGTCCACTTCACGGGGCAGGCGACGCCGGAGGACGTGGCGGTGGTGGGGCGGCTGCGAAAGTTCGCGCGGGAGCAGGCCTCGCGCCCGCTCGACGACAAGCTCTGGGGGCTGCTGCTCCACGAGCGGCTGCGCGGCCCGCTGGCCGACATCATGTCGCAGCTGGCCCAGCACGCCCGCCCCATGTTCGTGCAGAGCCCGAAGGAGCTGGGGCTCAACCTCAAGAAGGACGAGCTCGACGTGCAGGCCTCGATGCTCTTCCTCGTCAACATGTTCAAGTACGTGGTCCGCACCCTCGGGGTCGAGCCGCTCAGGCTCTTCCGCCGCGGGGAGGTGCCTTGCCGGCTCCAGCTGGTGCCGACCGACCCGCCGGGCGTGCTGGTGGCGGAGGAGCTGTTCTCCGACCGGCCCAAGAAGGAGCTCTGGTTCACGCTCGGCAAGGCGCTGGCCTTCCGGCGGCCCGAGCTCTACATGGCGCGGCTCATGCCGCACGACCAGCTCGACCTGGTCTTCCAGGCGGCTTGCAGCCTGGGCACCTCCAGGTTCGTGGTCACGGCCGACTCCCACCTGGTCTCCAAGCTGAAGAACGAGCTGGAGAAGGTGTTGCCGGAGAAGGTCCGGACCAACGTGCTCAAGCTGCTGGCGCGGCAGTACTGTGAGGTGCAGCACCCGGGCGACGTGCGCGCCTACCTCGACGGCGCCGAGCTGACCTCCAACCGGGTGGGGGCGCTCCTGGCCGGCGACCTGGAGGTGGTGCGGCGCGGCATGGTGGGCGAGAAGGCGCAGGTCTCCAAGCTGCGCGACGAGTCGAAGTTGAAGGACCTATCGAACTTCTGCATCTCGGAGGATTATGCGGTCCTCCGGGACCAGCTCGGCCTCGCGGCCGTCACTCCAGCCTGAGCGAGCCATGAAATTCTCCTGCGACAGCTGTGGCGCGGCCTACATGATCTCGGACGAGAAGGTCGGTCCGAACGGGGTCAAGGTCCGCTGCAAGAAGTGCGGAAACCAGATCACGGTCCGGCGCGTCGAGGAGATGACGTCGGCGCCGGTCCTGGAGCGGGTCGCCCCGGCGGCCGCGCCGGGGCTCGACGAGGAACTCGGCAGCGCCTTCGACCACGCCTTCGGCGACCAGCCGGAGGCCACCGCGCCCTCCACGGAGGCCACCCAGGCGCCGGCCACGGCCGCCTCG
This sequence comes from Myxococcales bacterium, assembly GCA_021806645.1. GTDB lineage: Bacteria > Myxococcota > Myxococcia > Myxococcales > Anaeromyxobacteraceae > JADKCZ01. Next base: position 12,728 of record JAJZQX010000001.1, read on the forward strand.
GAGACGGCCGCCCCGGCGGGCCAGGAGTGGTACGTCGCCATCGGCGAGGCGCAGGTCGGCCCGCTGCCGCTCCCCGAGGTGAGGAAGCGCTGGGAGGCCGGCGACATCGGCCCCGACTCGCTGGTCTGGCGCCCCGGCATGGCCGAGTGGGGGCCGCTCTCCGGCGTGCCCGAGCTGGCCGCCTTCCTGGCCCCGGTCCCGCAGCCGAGCGCGCCGTCCGCCGCGCCGGCCGCCTCGGTCTTCGCCGCGCCCACCACGCGCCAGGTGTCGCCGCAGGCGCGTCCGGCGGCGCCCGCCCAGGACGTGGAGTGGAAGCCCACGGGCGCCAGCGCCCTGGCGGCGCTGGCCAGCGAGGAGCTGGCGTCGCGCGCCCCGTCTCCGACCGTCGCCCCGGCCGCGCCCCGCTCGGTGATGGAGCAGTTGCCCGACTCGGGCGGCGTCGACCCGACCGGCGCCATCCCGCTCCCCCTCAAGGCGATGGAGCGAACCGGCGAGCGGCCGGTGCACCGCTCCTCGGTGGCCCGGGGCGCCGAGGAGCTGCGCCACAAGCGGACCGTCCGGACCGTGGTGCTGGTGGCCATGCTGGCGGTGGTCGCCGTCGCCGGCGGCGCCTTCGCCTGGATCCGGTTCTCCGGCAGGATGGGCATGCCGCCCCCGGCGGCGCCCGCCGCTCCGGTGGCGGTCCAGGCACCCGCGCCGCCGCCAGCCGCCCCGTTGCCCGCGCCCGCCGCCGCGACCAACGCGGTCGCCGCGGCGCCGGTCGAACCCGCGCCCACCGTTGCGCCCGAGCCAGAGAAGCCGGCCGGGATCGCGCACCCGAAGAAGGGGAAGGGCCCGGCTCCGGCCGCCCGGCCCGTGCACCCGGCGGTGGCGCACGCCGCCCCCGCCAGGCCCGCGGCGAAGCCGGCCGCGGAGAAGCCGGCCGGCAAGAAGAAGGACGGGCTGCTCGACTTCGACCAGGGGGGCGAAGACGACCTCGCCGCCGCGCTCGGCAGCGGGAGCGGTGGCCGCAAGGTCTACGTCCCGCCCGCCGCCGGGACGGCCACGGCCGCGCCCGACCGGCTCGGCGACGGCCAGATCATGGAGTCGGTGCGACTCCACGCCGACGAGCTGCGCCGCTGCGTCTCCGAGCAGCAGGCCCGCGAGCCCGGCGTGAAGGGGACCATCAAGCTGGCCTGGGTCATCCAGGCCGACGGCTCGGCCAGGGACGTCCGCTGCCTCACCCCCGCGTACGCCCAGGGCGAGTTCGCGAAGTGCATGGCCGGGGTGGTTCGCGGCATCCGCTTCCCGCGCGTCGGCGATCCCAAGGGGCAGAACGTCACCTTCCCGTTCCAGTTCTGAGCGGGGCGGGCGAGGGCACCCATGAGCCACGAGCCGAAGCCGGCAGCGCCGCTCGGCCCGTGCCGGACCTTGGAGTCGATGGGCGTGGCCGAGCTGGAGGCGCTGCGCCTCCTGCTGCGCGGCGGCTCGGTCGTCGACTGGCGCCGGCTCAACTTCAAGGGGCCGCGGGAGGTGGACGCCTTCCTCCGGCTCAACCTCTTCGACCTGCAGGACCCGCGCGACGAGCGGCGGCTGCGCGCGGTGCTGGCCCAGGCGGTCGAGTACCTGCGCTCGGCGTTCGGCTACCGGGTGGCCGTGCCGGTGGCCGAGCCGGCCGACCTGCGCCACCTGTTCCTGCTCGCCTCCGGCGCGGCCGAGCCGGTCCGCCACCGGCGCATCGCCTGCGTGGTGCTCAAGGTGATGCACGTCATCCACCACCTCGAGGCACGCGAGCTGCTCTTCCGCACCCCCATCCGCGAGGCCGACCTGGCCGAGCGGGTCCACCGGCGCGTCATGGCCGAGGCGGCGCGCATGCGCTCGCTGGGGATGCCGGTGGTGGAGTTCGTCGGCAACGTGAAGAGCCGCGAGTCGCTGGTGACCAAGCTGCTGGCCAAGAAGGAGTCGGTGGCGGCGCAGGTCTTCGACCGGGTCCGCTACCGGGTGGTCTGCGAGAAGCGCGACCAGCTGGCCGGGGTGGCCTGGCACCTCACGCAGCACCTCTTCCCCTTCAACTACGCGGTGCCCGGCCAGACCCGCAACTCGCTGCTCCGGTTCGGCGAGCTGCTCGGCCGCCACCCGCAGGGCGACGAGCTCACCGCGCAGCTGCAGCTGCCGGTAGACGCCGAGAAGCGCTCGGCCTCGGCGCCGCGCAACGAGTTCTCCGGCGAGACCTTCAAGATGCTCAACTTCGTGGTCGACGTTCCGGTGCGGGTGGACGAGCTGCTGCCGCCGGCCGACCCCATGGCCGACGAGCTGGGGCGGGTGGTCTTCGCGCTGGTAGAGTTCCAGGTGCTGGACGCCGCCACCGCGAAGACCAACGAGGCCGGCGACTCGTCGCACGACCGTTACAAGCGGCGCCAGCTGCAGCGGGTGCTGCGCCGGCTCTCGCGGGGACTGGTGGTGCCGAAGAAGAAGAGCGCGGGGAGGAAACGCCGATGAGGGACAACTTCAAGGAAGGTCCGCTGGGCCAGGGCGAGGTCTCCAGGCCGGGGCGCTGCCAGCTCTGCGGGGTGGTCGGGCCGACCATCACGGTGCCGGACTCGCCGCCGCCCAACCAGCTCTGCCCGCGCTGCGTGATGGAGCAGCGCGACGCGCTCCAGGGCGGGGCTGGCGACGAGGAGCTGGACAGCTAGCGACGGACTGCTTCGCCTCGCTACGGCTGGACTCCTACCGCTTGTTCTTCTTGCGCGCCTTCTTGCGCGCCTGCCGCTCGGCCTTGCGCTTCTTCTGCCGGGTCTCGCGGTCCTTGGCGCTCTCGACCACCGCCGCCGGCTCCTGCGAGTAGCCCATGAGCCTGGCCCGGGCCATGGCGCCGGCCGGCATCGGGGGCGTGTAGCCCCTGGGGAGGCCGGCGGCGTGGGCCATGCTGGCCTGGTCCATCCCGGCCCCCATGGCCTGCTGGAGCGCGCCGGCGTCGGAGCCGAGGACGTCCTCCATCCCCTTGCCCTGCAGCTGGCGCAGGTTCATCAGGTTCTTCACGCCCGGCAGGCGGGAGAGCAGGCCCGGCGCCGAGCCGACCTGCTTCATCACCATCCGCATGGCGTGGTACTGCTTGAGGAGGTTCTTGACCTCCTTCTCCGGCCGGCCCGAGCCGCGGGCGATCCGCTTGATGCGCGGCTCGGTGATGGTGTCCGGCCGCTGCCGCTCGGTGCGGGTCATCGAGCCGATCATGGCGACGATCTTGCCGAGCGCCTGGTCGTCGAACTGGAACCCCTCGGGCAGCTCGCCGAAGAGCGGGAACTTCTCCATCAGCTCGCCCAGCGGCCCCATCTTGCGGACCAGCTGGATCTGCCCGACGAAGTCCTCCAGCGTGAAGTCGCCGCTGAGCAGCTTCTTGGCGTCGGCCTCGGCCTGCTCGGCGTCGACGTGCTGCTCGAAATCCTTCATCAGCCCGACCACGTCGCCGAAGCCGAGGATGCGGCTGGCCAGCCCCTCGGGGCGGAACTCCTCGAGCCGATCCAGCCCCTCGCCCATGCCGAGGAACTTGATGGGCTTGCCGGTGACCTCCTTGATGGAGAGGGCCGCGCCGCCGCGGGCGTCGCCGTCGAGCTTGGTGAGGACGAAGCCGGAGAGGTCGAGCCGGCGGTCGAACTCCACCGCGGTCTTGACCGCGTCCTGGCCGATCATGGCGTCGCAGACCAGCAGGATGTTCTGCGGCTCGACCGCTGCCTTGATCTCCTCCAGCTCGGTCATGAGCTGGTCGTCGATGGCGAGCCGGCCGGCGGTGTCGTAGATGACCACCGTGGCGTGGGCCCTGGCGGCCGCCTCGCGGGCGCGGCGGCAGAGCTCGGGCGGCCGGAGGCCGGCCTCATGGAAGACCGGCACGCCCAGCTGCTCGCCCAGCACCTTGAGCTGCTCGACGGCGGCGGGGCGGTAGATGTCGGCCGCCACCAGGAAGGGCTTCTTCCCGTCCTTCTTGAGCTTGCTGGCCAGCTTGCCGGCGGTGGTGGTCTTGCCGGAGCCCTGCAGGCCGACCAGCATGATGCCGGCCAGGGCGCGGTCGGGGAGCTCGAGGGAGGTGTCGACGGGGCCCATCAGCCCCTCGAGTTCGTCGTGGCAGATCTTGATGAAGTGGTCCTGCGGCGTGACCTGCAGCTTGCCCTTGCCGGTCTTGACCCGGGTGTGGACCACCTCGCCGACGGCCTTCTCGCGGACGCGGGCCACGAAGCGCTTCACCACCTCGAAGGCGACGTCGGCCTCCAGCAGCGAGACGCGGATGTCGCCCAGCGCGTCGTCCACCACCTCGGCGGTGATCTCGGAGCGACCCTTCAGCCTGTTGCGAGCAGCCTTGAAGCCCTTGGCAACCGTCTCGAGCACGTCGGCACGCCCTCCGGAAAGCGGGCTTATATCACGCCCATGCTAGGGTTTCGCGCCATGGACGAGGGGCCGCGGTTCTTCACGGTCGAGGAGGCCAACCAGGCCATCGGCGACCTCCAGCTCGAGTTCGGGCGCATCGCGCAGGTCCGCTCCGAGCTCAGGCCGCTGGTGGAATCGCTCGGTGGCGCCGACCTGGTGGTGGCGGTGCTGCAGCAAGGCCAGGCGGCCCCGACCGGGCGCGACGCCGACGTGGTCCGGCTGCAGATCCTGGCCGACCAGATCACCGCGGCGGTGGAGCGGATCAACGCCATGGGCTGCCTGGTGAAGGACCTCGACCAGGGGCTGGTGGACTTCTACGCGCTCCGCGACGACGAGCCGGTCTTCCTCTGCTGGCAGTTCGGCGAGCCGGCGGTGATCTGGTGGCACCCGCTCGACGAGGGGTTCACCGGGCGGCAGCCGCTCGACGGCGTCAGCTACCGGCCGCCGCCGTTCGTGAACTGACCGGCCGGAGTGTAGGGCCGCCCGGACTCGAACCGGGACGCCGCCTGCGCGGCAGGAGATTTTAAGTCTCCCGCGTCTGCCGTTTCGCCACGGCCCCGCGCACCACCTTAGCGCAGGCGAGCGCCGCGCCGCGGCGCGGAGTGGCGTCGAAGCTCAGCGGGCGTAGCGCTGCTCGAAGAGGGCGCGCAGCCTGGGGTGCCGGCGCAGGAGTTCCAGCGTCAGGTCGGCGTGGCCGGGGACGTAGCCGTTGCCGATGACGAGCGTGGCGTCCCTGCCCACGCCCTCGGCGCCCAGCGCCGCTCCGGTGAAGCTGGTGGCCATGGAGAAGAAGATGACGGTGCCGCCGTCCTTGACGGCCAGCAGCGCCGTCATCTCGGTGCCGGCCACCGAGGCGCAGTTGACGACCAGGTCGAACCGGCCGCCGGCCGCCTCGACGCGGGCCAGGGCACCGACGGCGTCGGTGGCGTCGAGTTCCAGCGTCTCGTCGCAGACCCCGAGGGCGGTCAGGGCGGCCAGCGCCGCCGGGGAGCGGTCGGCGGCCACCACCCGCCCGGTGGCGCCCAGTTGCTGGCGCGCCTGCACCGCCACCAGGGCTCCGGACTTGCCCGCCCCCAGCACCAGCACCCGCTGGCCCGGCCTGGTGTGGCGGGCCACCAGCGCCGGCGCGCCGCAGACGTCGAGCGCCGCCAGCGCCAGGTTCTCCGGAAGGTCGTCGGGGAGCCGGGCCCAGAGGCCGGTGGCGAAGAGGATGGCCAGCCCCCGGCACTCGACCCGGTCGATCTCGGGGCGGACCGCGGTGATGGCGTCGAGCCGGAGCGGGGTGAGCGTGAGAGAGACCAGGGTGGCGACGCGGGCGCCCGGGGCGAGCGTTCCGGCGGCCGGGTGGCGCGCACCGACGGCGCGGACCCGCCCGATGAGCATGCCGCCCGAGCCGGTGACGGGGTTCTGGAGCTTGCCGCGGGCGGCGACGATGCGCGTGATCTCGGCGGCGATGGCGGCCGGCTCGCGCCCCACCGCCGACTCGATCTGCCGGAAGGCGGCGGCGTCTACGTTGAGGGCCTCGACGTCGATGCTCAGCTCGTCGTCGCCGAGGGGGAGGGTGGGGTCGAGGCGGGAGGCCCGCTGGGGGAGCACGCCCGGGGGTGAGACCACGCGCCGGAGGCCGTAGGGATCCATGGGTTCTGAGCGTAGCCTCGACTCCCCGGCACGGCTAGAGTCGCAGGGCGATGCTCTACCACCTCTCCTGCCCCGAGCCGGCCACCCACCTCTTCCACCTCGCGCTGGAGGTCCTCGAGCCGGGCGAGGAACTGGAGCTCTCGCTGCCGGTCTGGACGCCCGGCAGCTACCTGGTGCGCGAGTTCGCCCGCCACCTGGAGGCGGTGAGCGCCGCCGGCGGGCAGGGGCAGCCGTTGCCGGTGGAGCGGCTCGACAAGCACCGGTTCCGGGTGCGGACCGGCGGGTTCGCCGCCGTGACGGTCCGCTGGCGGGTCTACGCCAACGAGTTGACCGTCCGGACCAGCCACCTCGACGCCACCCACGGCTTCGTCTCGCCGGCCGGGGTCTTCCTGGCGGTGCGCGGGCGGGAGGCCGAGCCGCACCGGCTGGTGGTGGCGCCGCCGCCGGGCTGGCAGGTGGCCACCGCGCTGGCGGGCGGCCCGGCCGAGTTCACGGCCCGTGACTACGACGAGCTGATCGACTCGCCGCTGGAGCTGGGGGTGCACCGGCTGGTCAGGTTCGAGGCGCTGGGCGTGCCGCACGAGCTGGCGGTCTGGGGGCGGGGCAACGTCGACCTGACCCGGCTCTCGGTGGACCTGGAGACCATCGTCGAGGCGGTGGGCGGGTTCTGGGGGGGACTGCCCTACCGGCGCTACCTCTTCATCCTCCACCTCACCGGCAGGGGGCGCGGCGGGCTGGAGCACATGGCCTCGACGGCGGTGCTCTACCCGCGGCTCGGCTTCTCCGACCCCGAGGCCTACGGCGATGCGCTCTCGCTGCTGATCCACGAGTTCTTCCACGCCTGGAACGTGAAGCGGGTGCGGCCGGCGGCGCTCGCCCCCTACCGCTATGACCGGGAGCAGTACACCAGGCTGCTCTGGTGGTTCGAGGGCGCCACCTCCTACTACGAGCAGCTCCTGCTCTCGCGGGCCGGGCTGCTGCCGGCGCGCCGCTACCTGAGGGCGCTGGGGCGGCTCCTCACCACCCTGGCGCGCACGCCGGGGGCGGAGAAGCTCACCGTGGAGGAGTCGAGCCAGCTGGCCTGGGTGAAGCTCTACCGGCCCGACGAGAACAGCGGCAACAGCGGCGTCAGCTACTACCTGAAGGGCGAGCTGGTGGCGCTGGCGCTCGATCTCGCGCTGCGGCGCGCCGGCCATGACCTGGACGGCGTGATGCGCGACGCCTACGCGCGCTGGGCCACGGGCGGCGTGCCGGAGGACGGCATCGAGACGCTGGTGGCGGAGCGGCTCGGCGTGGAGGCGGCGCGGGCGCTCTTCGACGCCACCGTGCGCGGCCACGGCCTGCCGCCTCTCGACCTGGCCATGGTCGGGCTGCGGCTGCGGCGCCGGGTGGCGCTGGGGCCGGACGACAAGGGCGGCACGCCGGGCAAGCCGGAGGAGCGGAGGGCCGGCTGGCTGGGGGCGGAGTTCGGCAACGGGCTCGTGGTCAAGTCGGTGCGCGAGGGGAGCCCGGCCTGGCGGGCGGGGCTGACCGCCGACGACGAGCTGCTGGCGGAGCGCGGCTTCCGGCTCGACGCCAAGGGGCTGCAGCAACGGCTGGAGGAGCACGGGACGGAGGGGACGCTGCGGCTGACGCTCTTCCGGCGCGACGAGCTGCTGGAGGTGGAGGTGCCGCTGGCCGAGCCGCCCGAGGACACCGTCTGGCTGGAGCCGCTGCCGGACGCCACGCCGGAGCAGCGGGCCTCCTTCCTGGCCTGGAGCGGCGCGGAGTGGCCCGCCGACGGGTCCCAGGTTAGGAACGAGACGCCATGACCCTTGACCCGATCGTCTTCGCCGAGCGCCGTGCCCGCGTCTTCGAGGAGCTGGAGCGGCGCGGCGGCGGCGTCCTGCTGCTGCCCTCGGCGGGCGAGAAGCTGCGAAACAGCACCAACGAGTACCTCTTCCGGCAGGACTCCGACTTCCACTACCTGACCGGGCTGGAGGAGCCGGACTCCTGCGCGCTGCTGGCGGCCCGCCCCGGGGAGCGGAAGTTCCTGCTCTTCGTGCGGCCGCGCGACAAGGAGAAGGAGATCTGGAACGGCCGGCGCGTGGGCGTGGACGGCGCCAAGGCGGCGCTCGGCGCCGACCTCGCCTTCACCATGGGTGACCTGGACACGGAGCTGCCGCGCTGGCTCGACGGCGCGGCGACGCTCTGGTTCCAGCTCGGGGCCGAGGCGGCCTGGGACCGGCGGGTGATCGACCTGGTGGCGACGCTGCGCGGGCAGGGGCGGACCGGGAAGCGGCCGCCGGCGGCCATCGTGGACGCCGGCTCGGTGCTCCACGAGCTGCGGCTGCTGAAGCGGCCGGACGAGCTGGTGCTGCTGCGCAAGGCGGCCGACCTGACGGCCGAGGGGCACTTCGCGGCCATGCGCGACGGGCTGCCCGGGCGGCGCGAGTACCAGGTGCAGGCGGAGATCGAGTACGCCTTCCGCCGGCGCGGCGCGGCGGGTCCCGGCTACGGGACCATCGTGGCGGCCGGGGCCAACTCTACCATCCTGCACTACCGGGCCGGCGACACCGTGCTGCGCGACGGCGAGGTCTGCCTGGTGGACGCCGGGGGCGAGTACGGGCTCTACACCGCCGACGTGACGCGCACCTTCCCGGTGTCGGGCAGCTTCAGCGGGGCGCAGCGCGACCTCTACCAGGCCTGCCTGGCGGCGCAGAAGCAGGCCATCGCCGCGGTGAAGCCGGGGGCGAGCATCGACGCCATCCACGCCCTCACGGTCCGGGTGCTGACCGAGGGGCTGGTGGGCCTGGGGCTGCTGCCGGGGCCGGTGGAGGAGCGGGTCGCCGAGGGGGACCGGCTGGTGAAGCTGGCGCCCGGCTCGCCGGAGGAGCGGGCGGCTCCGAAGGGCTACCGGAAGTACTACATGCACCGGACCAGTCACTGGCTGGGGATGGACGTGCACGACGTGGGCGACTACCTGGTGGGCGGGGCGAGCCGGCCGCTGGTGCCGGGCATGGTGCTGACCGTGGAGCCGGGGCTCTACGTGGCCGAGGACGACGAGACCGCGCCCGCCGCGCTGCGCGGCGTGGGGATCCGGATCGAGGACGACATCCTGGTCACCGCGGGCGGGAACGAGAACCTGACCGCCGGCGTGCCCAAGGAGATCGCCGAGATCGAGGCGGCCTGCGCGCGGTGAGAGGCGGGGCGCGGGCCCGGTTCTCCACGCTTGACAGCCCCTCAGCGGTCCAGTATTTACGCGGCCTTCCGCTGGTTCGGCTCCCTCCCGGGGGGACGAGAATTCCGCCCGCGGGCGCAGCAACGGGGAGTGGCTCAGCCTGGTAGAGCACTTGGTTCGGGACCAAGGGGTCGCAGGTTCAAATCCTGTCTCCCCGACTTGGAAGGCCGCGATGTCTTTCGGGAAACCGGAGCGTCGCGGCCTTCGTCTTTTGCGGATCCGGCCGAACGTGAAGAGAACGTGAAAAGGATTTCGGCCTCCGGCGTGGGGAGGTTCTCGAAGACCAGGTTCCGTTCCATGGCCTGGCGCTGGTCCCGGGTGTTCATGCCCCAGGGGCAGAGCAAGGGCCGGGCCATTGGCCAACGCAATCTCCAGGTGGCGTCAGGCTCAACCCCTTGCTCCCAAGGCGGGAGCAAGTTAGGGTGACCTCGTGAGGATCATCGCCCGCCGGACCTTGCGTGAGTTCTGGGACCAGCGGAGCAACCGCGATGCCGAGCAGCCGCTTCGGGCCTGGTTCGCGGAGGTACGTCGAGCGACGTGGCGGACACCTGCGGACATCAAGATGGCGCACCGCAACGCCAGCTTCATCGGGAGTGATCGGGTGGTGTTCAACATCGGCGGGAACAGGTTCCGGCTGGTGGTCGCGGTGAAGTACTCGGCGCAGCTCGTCTTCATCCGCTTCGTCGGCACGCACGCCGACCACGACGACATCGACGCCGGGAAGGTCTAGGTCATGGACATCAAGCCCATCCACACGGAGAAGCAGCACCGCGCCGCGCTCGAGGAGATCGAGCGGCTCTGGGCCGCCAGGCCCGGCACGCCTCAGCACGACCGGCTCGAGGTCCTGGCGACGCTGGTCGAGGACTGGGAGGAGAAGCACCAGCCCATCTACCCCCCCGAACCGGTGGCGGCCATCCGCTTCCGGATGGAGCAGCTCGACCTGGACCGGAAGGCGCTCGAGCCGAGCATCGGATCGCGAGCCAGGGTCTCCGAGGTGCTCTCCGGCCGGCGGCGTCTCACGCTCGACATGATCCGCCGCCTCCACCGGCAGCTCGGGATCCCGGCCGAGGTGCTGCTGGCGTCGTGAACTCGCCGTGAACCCAGAAACACAAAGGCCCCACCGGTAAGTACCGATGAGGCCTCTCCCGTGGACCAGTGCCTGCGAACAGTCGCTGGACCGAGAGGGCTGCCAGTGCGGCGACCTAGCCGGTGAACCGCCTGCCGCGAAGGGGGCGCAGCCCGTTCGCGACAGGAAGTCCGGAACACGAGCTACGGAGAAGGCTGGGTGACGGCGTTCATCTGGAGGGTGACCGCGGTCTGCGCCAGCAGCCGGCCGTTGACCGAGGCCCCGGTGTTGACGGCGATCAGCGTCTTGGCCAGCACCACGCCCTCGAAGTGGGCGGTGGTACCGATGGTCACGGCGCCGGCCACCTGCCAGAAGATGTTCCTGGCCTGGGCGCCGCCGGTCAGCGTCACCCGGGTGGCGCTGGCCTGGTTCATGGTGCCCGCCACCTGGAAGATCCAGACGTCATCCGGACCACCGGAGAGGGTGACGTCCGTCGAGATCAGGAGGCCCGTGCCCCACTTGTAGAGGCCCGGAACCAGGGTGAGCCCGCCGATCTCGCCGGCGCCCAGCTCGGTGAAGTTGGGAGAGACCCGGCCCTCGGCATCGAGGTAGGCGGTCTCCATGTCTCCCACCGCCGCGGTCAGGGAGGTGGCGTCGTTGACGGCGCAGGGAAGGGGTCCCGCGGCGTCGACGACGTAGATGTTCCCCGTCACTTCCCCGCAGGTGAGCAGGAGCGCCGCGCCGGTGATCGGGCTGGTCCCGACGTCGCCGGTGATGGCGGAGGCGTAGACGTCGGTGATGCCGGTCTTGCTCAGGATCGCGAAGCTGCCAGCCGTGCCGAGGCTGACGGCGGAGGTGGCCCCGTCGATGGCGCACACGATGCTGGCCGTCGGCGGCGTGGCCGTGCCATCACCCTGGAGGGTGCCGGGGTTGCTGGTGCCGCAGGCCGCGAGGGAGAGCAGGAGGAATGCGGCCCCGGCAGCGGTGAGACTCGACTTCTTCGACAACATGGGTGCTCCTTGAGATGCCTTGTTGGTCCACTCACGGGATCGAGGGACTTGCAGAAGAGGGACTGGATGGGAACGGACTCCTGCGCTCTTCGGTGCGGCTGATCTTGTTCAGCGAGCCGGGTGTTGCCGGTTCCGTGCCCTGCGACCTCGAGTCGGGGAGTTAGGTAAAGACAGGTCTTTTCCGGAGCGACCGGCCCCGGACCATGTCGTGTGCGCCACAGGTATGGTACGGAAACCATAGCCAACCGGCCCTGAGAACCCTCCGCATCCTCGACGATGACGACTCGAATTGCCGGTTGTGCTTCGCCAAGACCATCACGCCGTCCGTGAAGCTGGCGCCGCGAGACGGGACGGGCAGCGACCGGACGCTGTCGCCGCCCGCTGACCGGCACGGGCCTCCGGGCCTCACGAGCGGGGCAGCAGCGTCTCGCCGAGAAGGCGAGCGGCGGCGCGGGAGCCGGACGAAGAGTTGTCAACGATTCCCGGCTGGACGGCATCTTGGCGAGCCACAGGCGGTCCTGGCCAGCTTACCGAGACCAAGCCTCCTGCCGCGCCTCGCCGTGTCCAATCATGCGATGCCGGGGTTGTTGTCCACCCCGATCAGGCGCGGCACATTGGGTGTGTGGAGTTCGCCCGGCGTGCTTTGGCGCAGGTACTGCTCGACGACGTCCCAGATGGGCGCCCCTGGCGTGCTCGACGGCGATGCGCCGACGCCCCAGCGTGCGACCTTGTAGGACTTGTCGGCATCGACAGGCCGACCGTTCAGGCGCATGTCGCTGATGCGCGCGCTGATGCCGGCCGCGGGTTCGCAGGTGTAGGTCAGCCCACCGGTGCGCAGCATGTCGCCGCCCTGGTGCTGGTAGGGATCGTCGTTGAACAGTTTGTCGCTGAGCTCCTCGAGCGTCCTTCGGATGTCGGCACCGGTCATGTGGGCGAGCGAGGTGTCGGGGTACGTGATCGCGGTCTGCGCCATCAGGTCCTCGCGCGTGATCATCTGCCCGGGCAGCAGCGTCGTGCCCCAGCGGAATCCCGGAGAGAAGGCGATCTCGGCGTCCAGCTCCTGCATCAGCGCTTCGACGATCAACTGATCCCACGAACCGTTGAAGTTGCCGCGCCGGTACAGAAGCGCCTGACTTTCGGCGATGGGCTCTTGCAGACGCACCGCGAACGGCGCGCGCACGCGGTCGATGGTGGCTTGCATCGTGGCGTCGGCGGGCAGCAGGTCCGAGAACACGGGTAGCAGGCGGTAATGCCAGTCGGCGACCCGGCCGTGTTTGACTTCAAGATCGACGACCGCGAGGAATTTGCCATGCGATCCCGCGTTGGTGACGATGGTGTTGCCGCCCGGGTTGGCGACCACGCTGGGCACAGGCACGCCGTCATGCGTGTGCCCACCCAGGATCATGTCGATGCCTGAGATGCGTGAGGCCAGCTTGAGGTCGATGTCCATGCCGTTGTGGGAGAGCAGGACGACGACCTGCGCCCCCTCGCTCCGCACCGTCTCGACCAGCGCCTGCAGCCGTACTTCATCGATACCGAAGGCCCAATCCGGCGTGAAGTGCGCCCCATTGGCCCGCGGTGTATAGGGGAAAGCTTGGCCGAGGATGGCCACAGGAATGCCGCTCTGTTCGCGGAACACGTAGGGATTGAAGACCGCTTCGGCGTTGTCCTTGCCGACGATGTTCTGCGCCACGAAGGCGATTCGGTCCTTGAAGTCGTTGCGCACGACGTGCAGCACACGTTCGGCGCCGTACGTGAACTCCCAGTGTCCCGTCATCACGTCCACACCGAGCACGAGCGAGGCGTCCACCATGTCCTGTGCCGCGGTCCACAGCGCCGTCGCCGAGCCTTGCCAGCTGTCACCGCCATCCAGCAACAGGGCCTTGGGCCTGCTGCCCTTCAGGCGCTTGACCAGGCTGGCGAGGTGCGAGAACCCACCGACCTTGCCGTAGGCTTGCGCTGCCGTCTGGAAATCGAGGTGTGAGAACGCGTAGGCGTTCCGGCTACCGGCTTCAATGCCATACGCGCGAAGCAGCGGCGAGCCGACAAGATGCGGCACTTTCCCCCTTGCGCTGCCAACCCCGAGATTGATGCTGGGTTCCCGGTAGTAGATCGGCAGCAACTGGGCGTGGCAATCGGTGAAGTGCAATAGATGGACGTTGCCGAAGGCGGGAATGTCGTAAAGCGCGTCATCTCGCATCAGCCTGTTCGCCCCTGTTGCCAGGTCGGTGTTCATTGACGAAGCTCCATTTCTGAATCGGCAGCCACTCACGCGAGCTGCGCGGTGAGCAGCATGTAAACGATCATCGCGACACACATCAGGGTGACCATCGCAGTGGCACCGATCACGAGTCCTCGATCTGGACCCACGACGCCCTTCTCGATGGACCCGTTCACGACGTGGTAGCGCCACGCCGCCAGCACGGCCAGCAAGCCGCCGAACGCCATCATGCTGACGCCGATCGGCATCGAAGCCCCCAGGTGGTGTACCGCGAGGCCGGGTTGCAGCCTGGCGGCCAACTCGTTCAGCCAGACACTGAATTTCGCCACCACGAAGCCCAGGCTGATGATGGAGATGGAGGTCCTGATCCACGCCAGGAAGGTTCGCTCGTTGGCCAGGTATTCGGTCGCCCGTCGTGCTGCCGCCGGCGTTGCTGGGTCTGTCATGGGGTTCATTGCCAGGCCATTGAGGGACTGACGCCGCGTCCTGAGCCGTTGCGCCCTTTCGTCATGGTCATGCTCCTCGTGGGGGTGTGTGGTGCACTCGAAGGTCGGTCCGGTCACCGATCACGGCCGGGTGCTCCGTCGCTGCCCGAGCAGGGGCGCGAGCCTGGAGCGCGCCACCTCGAGCGCCAGGCCGAGCGCGCCGACCCGCCGCGGCGGCGCCAGCGTCCCCGCCTGGAAGCGGCGGAGCGCCTCCTGCCGGCGGAGCTTACCGGAGGAGGTGCGCGGCAGGGAGCCCGGCGCCAGCAGACGGACGGTGTGCGGCGTCAGGCCGGTCCGCTCGGTCACGGCCCGACGGATGGCGTCGCAAACCGGCGCATCGGCCTGGTCCGAGTCGCGTAGGCGCTCGGCCAGCAGGAGGAGGGCCTCGCCCCACCTCCACGGCACCCGCGGCGAGGGCCTGCCGGGCGTTGCGGCGAGAGACCGCCAGCTCGACCGTGCGCTCCGCCGCGAGGAGGACGAGGTAACCGTGGAGCACGTGGTCGGATCGGGCATCGGTCACCAGCGGAGCAGCAGGAGCTCACAGGCGAACCCCGGCCCCATGGTGGCCACCAGCCCGGCGTCGCCGGGTCGCGCCTCGGCGGCGTCGAGGTGGTCGCGCAGCACGAAGAGGACCGAGGCCGAGGAGAGGTTGCCCACCTCGCGCAGGGAGGCCCAGCTCCGTTCCGGGTTGAAGTGCTGACCGCTCCACTGCGTGGAGAGGGCCGCGGTGAGCGTCTCCTGATCCACGTGGTTCGGAGGCAAGGCACGTCCGACGGAGAGGATCTGGGGGCTGGGTATGGCTTTCAGGGAGGCTCCTGGCGGCGCGCTCGAGGCTTGGGCGGAGTGGTGGACTCAGGCCGCGAGGAAGGCCAGCAGGTCGGCGTTGAGGCGGTCCTTGTGGGTGTCCGCCAGGCCGTGGGGTGCGCCCTGGTAGACCTTCAAGGTGGCCCCCTTGACGAGCTTGGCCGAGCGGAGGCCCGCCGCGCCGATCGGCACGATCTGGTCGTCGTCGCCGTGGACCACCAGGGTCGGCACGTCGAAGCGCTCCAGGTCCTACTCGGTCGTCTTCCCGTCGAAGTGCTCGTGGTCCGCCTCGGCGTCCTGGCGGGTCTGGTGGACGGTGCCGAGGACGAGCTGGCAATGCTTCGCCGTGTAGAGGACCTGTCGGAACTTGGCGTTCTTGACGGCGAGCGCCTCGATGTCCTGGACGAAACCTCTCATGGCGTGTGCTCCTTTCGTGGTGGCCGCCCGTGGCCTTCACCTTGGCAAGCAAGAGGCGTGCTTCCATGGTCGGGCGCACGGCACGGCTGCGTCTCTGGCAGATCACGGTCCAAACGGACCGACAGGCCAACCTCCCGGCGAATGGGGTGGTGACCTTGCCTCGTCCGCGAACGTTCACCAGCGGTACCCGTCCGGGCTGAGGTGACTTCAAGCGTCGCGGGGAGACGGGGGAGGGAGGCACGCGGGGGCCCCGAGTGGATCTCATCCTGGCCGGCGCCGAAGCTGATTGGCTGGATCGTCAATGAATTGAGCGCGGATGGAGTACTGGCGAGCTACAGGCGAAGCCGGCTGAGGAGCGCGGTGACGAGGGTCTTGTTGCCGAGGAAGTTGCGCCACTTCTCGAAGTCGAGAGCGACCAGGACGCTGGCGAGGCCCCCTAAGCCCGATCGCCGCCGGCCTGTGCCAGGATGGCCCGGGCACGCTGCAGCACCGGGCGATCGACCATGGTTCCGCGGTAGGAGAATGCCGCGTTGTCTTCGGGTGGTCGCGCCGCCAGGGCAGCCAGCAGGCCTCTCGCCCACTCCAGGTCCGCATCGGATGGACGGAACGCGCGGTTGACGGGCTCAACCTGGCGCGGGTGGATGCAGAGCTTCCCGGCGAACCCGAAGCGTCGCCCTCGGGCGGCATCTCCAGTGATGGCCCCAGCGTCGTCGATGGCAAGGGTCACCGAGTCGATCGGAGGAGCGACGCCGGCAACCCGGGACGCGATGGCAACCTGCGACCGAGCGTGAGCGAGCACCTCGCCGTCGTCCTTCATCCCCGTGTCGAGCTCGAAGTCCACGGCACCGAAGGCGAGTCGCTCCACGCGCGGAGCGCGGGCGACGTCGAGGGCATTCCACAATCCCACCGCGGTCTCGACGATGGGAACGACGGTGTGGCTCGAGGGGAGGGCCGACGAGGCGCGCGCCACGTGCTCGCCCGTGTCGGCCTTGGGCAGCAGGATGCCGGCCAGGCGAAGCCTCGCCGCCACGGCGAGGTCCTCCTCGAACCACTCGGTTCCGTGGCCGTTGACGCGCAGGTACACGGGCACGGCGTCGGGGAGGGTGGCCCCGAGCAAGGCCTGGCACGCCGCGCGCTTCTCGGCGGGAGCGACGGCATCCTCGAGGTCGAGGATGATCCGGTCGGCGCCGCTGGCAGCGGCCTTGGCGAAGCGCTCATGTCGCGTCGCCGGGACGAAGAGCCAGGAACGGGCCGGCGCGCTCAGCGGATCCACGCCTCGGCCTCCATCCCCGTCTCCCCTCGGTTGTCGGTGGACCAGAGGCGGACGTGTCCCGGGCCATCCCCCAGGGATCCACGCACGGTGAACGGCGAGACGTCTACCGTCGGGCGCAGACCCTTGAACCGGAAGGACTCGACCGTCGCCGCCGGGAGGCTCCGGCGGATCAGGTCGAGCAACAGGGTGGCGATGAGCGGCCCGTGCACCACCAGGCCCGCGTAGCCCTCCTCCGTCGTGACGTAGCGACGGTCGTAGTGGATGCGGTGGCCGTTGAAGGTGAGGGCGGAGTACCGGAAGAGGAGGACGTCGGTTGGGACGATCTCCCGCTCCCAGGTCCCGCGCTGCGCAGGCTCCGCGGGACCGGCCGGAGCCGCGCCGGGCCTGGGTGCCTCGCGATAGACGATGTCCTGCTCGTCCTCGATGGCCAGGCCTCCGCCGCCGGAGATGCTGTGCTTCACCGTCACGAAGACCAACGATCCGGCCCGCCCGGACTTCTCCTCCACCTTCTCGATCACCGACGTCTGCTCCACTCGCTCTCCTACCCGCAGCGGCTGGTGGAAGCGGATGCGGCTACCTGCCCACATCCGGCGGGGCAGGGGGACGGGAGGAAGGAAACCTCCGCGCTTCGCGTGCCCGTCCGGGCCAAGTTCGGACTGCCGGACCAGGGGCGTGAAGAGCGTCCAGTGGAAGCTCGGCGGTACTGGGTCGCCTTCCTGGGGGAACGGGTCGTCCCGGTCGAGCGTGGCGTTCCAGGCCGCCAGGTGATTTGGGTTGATCCAGTCGATCCGTTGCTGGCGCCGTCCCACCCACGCCTTCAGGTCCGGTTGATCGCTCATGTAATCCTCCTAATCCTCCGCAGACGGGCTTGACGTCAGAACGTCAGGATGTCAGGATGTCCGTATTACCTCGCTCTGTCAATCGGGGATCGAACGTGGCCCAAGAGAAGTATGCGGACATCCGGGAAGGCGTGCGGTCGCTCTGCAAGGAGTTCCCACCGGAGTTCTGGCGGAAGTGCGATGAGGAGCAGCGATATCCGGACGAGTTCCTGGCCGCGCTGACCCACGCCGGATGGCTCGCTGCGCTCATCCCCGCGGAGTACGGCGGCGCCGGCCTCGGGCTCGCCGAAGCCTCCGTGATCATGGAGGAGATCAATCGATCCGGAGGCAACTCGGGAAGCTGCCACGGGCAGATGTACAACATGGGGACGGTCCTCCGGCACGGCTCGGAGGAGCAGAAACGCAAGTACCTCCCACGCATCGCCAGCGGCGAGCTGCGGCTCCAGTCGATGGGGGTGACCGAGCCCACCACCGGCTCCGACACCACCCGGCTCAAGACCACCGCCGTCCGCCAGGGGGACCGGTACGTCGTGAACGGCCAGAAGGTTTGGCTCTCCCGGGCCCAGCACTCGGATCTCATGATCCTGCTGGCGCGCACCACGCCTCTCGCGGAGGTGAAGAAGAAGACCGACGGGATGTCGGTGTTCCTCGTGGATGTCCACCATGCGCTCAAGAACGGGCTCACGCTCCGTCCTATCCGCAACATGGCCAATCACGAGACGAACGAGGCCTTCTTCGAGGACCTGGTGATTCCCGCCGAGAACCTCATCGGCGAGGAGGGCAAGGGCTTCCGCTACATCCTCGACGGTCTCAACGCCGAGCGTACCCTCATCGCAGCGGAGTGCATCGGAGACGGCTACTGGTTCGTCGACAAGGCGGCCGCGTACGCGAAGGAGCGGGTCGTGTTCGACCGGCCCATCGGCCAGAACCAGGGCATCCAGTTTCCCATCGCCCAGTGCCAGATAGAGATCCAGGCCGCCGACCTGATGAGGTGGAGGGCCTGCGAGCTGTTCGACCGGCACGAGCCCTGCGGGGCCGAGGCCAACATGGCGAAGTACCTCGCGGCCAAGGCGTCCTGGGAGGCAGCCGACGTGTGCCTGCAGACGTTCGGCGGCTTCGGGTTCGCTGCCGAGTACGACGTCGAGCGGAAGTTTCGCGAGACCCGCCTCTACACCGTCGCGCCCATCTCGACGAACCTGATTCTCTCGTTCGTGGCCGAGCACGTACTGGGCCTACCCCGGTCGTTCTGAGGCGAGATGCTTCCCCTCCAGGGCATCACGGTCGTCACCCTCGAGCACGCTGTCGCCGGGCCATTCTGCACGCGGCAACTGGCCGACCTCGGCGCACGCATCCTCAAGGTGGAGCGCCCTGACGGCGGTGACCTCGGGCGCGGATACGACCGCACCGTGAACGGGCTGGCCTCCTACTTCGTCTGGCTGAACCGGGGCAAGGAGAGCATCGCGCTTGACGTGAAGCACCCAGCGGGGCGGGAGGCACTCGGGCGCCTGGTCGCGCGCGCAGACGTGGTGGTGCAGAACCTGGTGCCCGGCGCGGCCAGGAGACTCGGACTCGACCACGAGACCCTGGCGAAGCGAGATCCGCGAGTCATCGTCTGCGACATCTCGGGCTACGGGGATGGCGGGCCGTACCAGGACAAGAAGGCCTACGACCTGCTCATCCAGGCCGAAGCGGGGCTCGTGGGTGTCACCGGGACCGCCGACCAGCCGTCCCGTTGCGGCGTCTCCATCGCGGACGTGGCTTCGGGCATGTACGGCTACTCTGGAATTCTGACTGCGCTCCTGGTGCGCGAGCGGACAGGCAAGGGAGCACGCGTCGAGGTCGCGATGCTGGAGGCGCTGGCCGAGTGGATGAGCCAACCGCTCTATTACGGGTTCTACGGCGGAAGGCCGCCACCCCGCACGGGAGCCACCCACCCCACCATCGCGCCCTACGGCCCGCATCGCGCCGGAGACGGTCGCGAGGTGATCTTCGGCCTGCAGAACGAGCGTGAATGGGCGACCTTCAGCCGAGAGGTCCTGCGCCGCCCCGAGCTGGCCAAGGACCCCCGGTTCAGCTCGAACAGCGAACGCGTGGCAAACCGGGGAGCGCTCACGCCCATCATCGAGGCGGCCTTCTCCCGGATGACCGCCGAGCAGGTGACGGCGCTGCTCGACGAGCACGGCATCGCGAATGGACGCATCAACGGAGTCGACCAAGTGATGGCGCATCCCCAGCTCGAGGCACGCAAGCGATGGCGCACCATCGAGACCGGGGCAGGGCCGATGAGGGCCCTCCTTCCGCCGGCCAATGTCGGCGGCGTCGAACCCGTCATGGGAGACGTTCCGTTGCTCGGCCAGCACACCGAGGCGGTGCTGCGCTGGGTCGACTACGCGCCAGCCGAGATCGCCGCGCTTCGCCAGCAGGGCGTTATCTGAACGGGAGGCGAGAATGGCCGAGTCGCAGCCGACGCGGACGCTGAGCGAGTTTCTGGCCGGGTTGCGGTACGAGGACGTGCCTGCGCCGGTGGTCGAGTTCACGAAGGAGTTGTTCGTGGACTGGCTCGGGTCCGCACTGGCAGGGAAGGGCGCTCGCCCGGTAGTCGCGCTCCGCGAGTTCGGCCGGACAATGGGCCCGTCCACAGGCCCCAGCGAAGTGCTGGTGGATCGCACCACTACCTCGCCACTCTTCGCGGCGCTCGTGAACGCTGCCGCCTCGCATGTCGTGGAGCAGGACGACGTGCACAATGGCTCGGTGTTCCACCCCGCGACCGTGATCTTCCCGGCGGTCCTGGCGGTGGCGCAGGCGGAGGGCAAGTCGGGCCGGGACGTCCTCCTTGCCAGCATCGCGGGGTACGAGGCGGGGATCCGCATCGGGGAGTTCCTTGGGCGTTCCCACTACAGGGTCTTCCACACCACCGGGACGGTGGGCACGCTCGCGGCCGCGGCTGCGGTCGGAAAGCTGCTCGCCTTCGACGCCGACGGGATGCAGCGCGCGCTCGGGTCGGCCGGCACGCAGGCGGCCGGCCTCTGGGAGTTTCTGCGTGACGCGGCGGACTCGAAGCAACTCCACACGGCCAAGGCCGCAGCGGATGGACTGCTGTCCGCTTACCTCGCGCGGGAAGGGGTCACCGGCGCGCGCCGGATCCTGGAGGGGCCGCAGGGCATGGCGGCCGGGATGTCCTCCGACGCGGATCCAGCGAAGATCACCGACCGCCTCGGCACCCGGTGGGCGGTCACCGAGACTTCCTACAAGTGGCACTCCTCCTGCCGGCACACGCACCCCGCCGCGGACGCGCTGCAGGCGCTGATGCGGAGGGAGAAGCTCGACCACGCCCAGGTGGCGGGGGTCACGGCGCGGGTCCACCAGGGAGCGATCGACGTGCTCGGACCGGTGGTGAATCCGTCTACCGTCCACCAGGCGAAGTTCTCCATGGGCACCGTCCTTGGTTGCATCGCGGTGTATGGCCAGGCCGGACTCACGGAGTTCGAGGAGCACGCGCTCACCGATCCCCGTGTGGCCGCGTTCTGCAAGCGGGTCCGGATGGAATTCGACGACGAGGTGAACGGGGCCTATCCGCAGCGCTGGATCGGGAAGGTCGAGGTGCTCACCGTCGATGGGCGAACACTGGCAGCCCGGGTGGACGTTCCCAAGGGGGACCCCGGAAACTCGCTGACCCGGAAGGAGATCGAGGCCAAGGCGATCCGGCTCGCTGCCTTCCGGGGCGCCGCGACCGACGCCGAGGTGCGCGCTGCACTGATCCGGATCTGGGGGCTCGACGGCGAGGCGCGGGTCGGCTCGTTCTTCCCACCTCGAGCCGGCTGAGCATCCCGCCGGCGAGATGCAGGGCGCACTACCGCTGCGCGCCGGGGGCTTCCGAGGACAGCCCCACGGGGCCGGTGGAGTAGGCCAAGTCGAGCTGCATCGTGTACTTGTAGCGGTCGGCAGGGTGCACGCTGAAGGCCACCTCGAAGATTTCGTCCTGCGTGGAGAGGTACCTGCGGAGGATGGAGAGGCCCGGACTCCCGGGGATCACCCGAAGCTGTGTGGCGATGTTCGCGGGAATGGCGGTCGCGCTGATCTCCTGGCGCACGACCAGCGCCTTGATTCCGAAGCAGCGTTCCACGAGCGAATAGATCGGGACTGAATCGCGGTCCTTCTCGTCGGTCACGGCCGCGTACTTGGGGAGGACGTAGATCTGGGTCCAGGCGATGGGATGCTTCTCGTCGGCGACGAATCGGAGGGCCTCCATCACTCGCCACCGCTGCTCAGGATCGCCGGGGAGGGGGATCTTGGCCTGGCGGGCGCGCACGTCCGTCACGTGGAGCATCTTGCGGCGAGTCTCGTTCACGTACTGCGTGATGTCGTTGGGGCTGGCCAGGCGCTGGACGTAGTGCTCGGCAACCGTGGAACGCTCCACCCGGGTGCCCACGCCCTGGTGTCGCGACACCAGCCCGAGCTGCAGCAGCAGCCTGGTCGCCTCCCGGACGGTTTGGCGGCTCACGCCGAACTGCGTGCACAGCGCCGCCTCCGTCGGAAGCATGCTCCCAACCGGATACCTGCCCCCCTCGATGGCGCTCGTCAGCTGCTCGGCCACCGTCTGATAGAGCGGGCGCTTCTCCTCGAAGACTCTGAGCGGCATCGAGCGATCCCCCGACCAATCTACCCGAAGTCCTGGGCCACGGTCGATTCATCCCGGTCTCCCTTGTCAGGAAGGGGGAGTGGTGAACGGAGGCGTCGGTAGTAGTGGCGCCCGTAGAGGACAGCAGCGGGGTTGTGGCCCGTCACTCGGTCCTTTGCCACCAGCGTGCTCACGGGCGCATCCGAGTGCTTGTTGAAGAGGCTGTCGTGTCCGACGCACAGACCCATGATGAGGTTGAAGTGGGTGCCCGCCTCGTTGCAGATGCGTGCCTGCGCGATGGGGTTGCATGCGGCCTCGAACTGGCCGGGCCGGATCTTGTCTCCGTCGGCGACGCCAACCTCCACCTTGTCGATGCTGCCCGCCTTGCAGCACACGCTCGTGGCCTCGAAGCCCTGTGCTTCCAGGATTTCCACGAGGCGGCTGGTCTCGTCGAGCAGTCCGACACAGGTGGCGATCCCGATCTTCCGGTATCCCATCAGGCGGGCAAAGGCGATGGTGTCCTCCACCCGGCTCCAGCGCGCATGCGCCTTCCCATCGTGTCGCTCATAGCCGAGCCCCTCCACGCGCGCGGCGACGCGCGCCGTCCTCGCGTCCTCTCCATCTCCCCGCAATTCATCGACCGCGAGCCCGATGACCTCGGGCTTCGTGCCGGTCGGACAGGTCCTGGGGCGTGGCGGGCCAGACGTCGCGGCCCCGGTCGAGCAGTTGGTCTTTCCGCTCCTCGCCTGAACCGCGCTGCAGTTCGCACAGGACACGTCGAGTTCGTTCGACTCCGTCATGGCCATCTCCTGGCAGGCGCCGCTCTCACCCTGGCTTCACAGTAGGGTTTGACATGCGGATGTCAAGATGTCATGATGTCCCTACAAGAGCAACGGTATCGTTCCCCTCTCCATGGCGGACCAACGATTGGCTCTCTCCGTTCAGGACCTGACCATCAGCTTCGGCGGCGTCACGGCCGTCAATGCGATGGCTCTCGACATCGCCGAGGGCGAGATCGTCGGGCTGATTGGGCCGAACGGGGCTGGCAAGACCACCTTCATCAACTGCGTCGCGGGAGCCTACCGGCCGTCACGCGGTACCATCCGATGGAAGGGGCGGGAACTTCGCGGGCTACCCCCGCACGCGATCATCCGCCAAGGCGTTGCGCGTACGTTCCAGAACGTCGCGTCGCTCCACGATCTGACCGTGCTGGACATAGTGAAGCTCGGTGCGGGTGCCCGAGGTGATCTTGGCCCCGTCCAGCGGCTGATGGCGGCCGTTCGAAGCGAGCAGCGGATCGAGCAGGAACTGCTCGAGAAGGTGCTGCGACCGCTTCGCCTGGCCGACAGTGCGCACCAGTCAATCCAGACCCTCTCCTACGGCCAGCGCAAGGCAGTCGACCTCGCTCGTGCGCTGGCCACCCAGCCCAACCTCCTGCTCCTCGACGAGCCAGTGGCCGGGCTCACGGCGCACGAGGGCCTGGCAATGGCCGCGGTGATCCGCGAACTGAGGGACCGGACCGGCTGCGCCGTGCTGATGGTCGAGCACAAGATGGACGTGGTGATGAGCACCTGCGACCGCATCACGGTCATGGCCGCGGGCGCGAAGATCTTCGAGGGTACGGGGGCCGAGGTTCAGGCCGACCCCGGGGTCCGGCGCGTCTACCTGGGAGAACCATGACCTTCTATCTGCAGATCGTCACGGCAGGGCTGGCCACCGGCAGCGTCTATGCCCTGATCGCGCTGGGAATCGTGCTCATCTACAAGTGCTCCGGGGTGGTGAACTTCGCCCAGGGTGGGTACGCCATGCTGGGTGCGTACGTGACGTACGCGTTAACCCGCCTCGGATTGTCGCCCATCCTTGCGCTCGTGGCGTCGGTGGCGGTGATGGCCGTCACCGGCGCCGCCACCGAGTTCCTGCTGCTCCGCCGCATGCTCAAGGCGCCCGTGGTGGCGGTCATGATGGTGACGCTCGGCCTGCTGATCCTCTTCAAGGCCTTCTGCCTGGCCATCTGGGGCCCCGACCAGATCGCATTCCCGCAACTCTTTCCGGTCGGGTCGGTGGAGATGGGCGGGATCCTCGTCACCTACAACTACATCGCAGCCGCCGCCCTCTCGCTCCTGCTCAGCGTTGGGTTCCTGGCCTTCTACCGGTACACGCCGATGGGGCTCATGCAGCGCTGCGCGGCGGACAACGGCCGGGCGGCCCTCGCCATCGGGATCCACGTGAGCAACCAGGTGAGCGTCGCCTGGGCCATGTCCTCGGCACTGGCGGGCCTCGGGGGCTCGCTTCTGGCCACGCTGAACAGCCTCTCCCTCGGACTCTCCAGCATCGGGCTCGTGGCGTTCCCCGTGATCGTGCTGGGTGGCCTCAACAGCCTGATGGGCTCGCTCGTCGCGGGCCTGCTGCTGGGTGTGCTGGAAGCGGTCACCGACGGGGTGCTGACACCGGCCCTGGAGACCTACCTGCGCTCGCACACCGCCATCTACTCGGTCGGTGCGCTGCAGCAGGTGGTGCCCTATCTCCTCGTGGGCCTGATGTTGATGGTGCGACCGCAGGGCATCTTCGGCGAACGCGGGACCGAGAGGGTCTGACCGGTGGCGACCCTCCGAAAGTTGGCGGTGCCCATCCTCTTTCTCGTGACGATGCTCGCGAGCTTGACGCTGGGGCGCTTCGGCGCGTACCTCGTCCACTCCGTCGCCATCGCAGCCATCGGCGCGCTGGGGTTGAACCTCCTGACCGGCTTCTGCGGCCAGATCAGCTTCGCGCAGGGTGCTCTGCTCGGGGTGGGCGCCTACACGGCAGGCAACCTGGGAAACGCCGGCTGGGGCATCTGGGCCATCGTGGGTGCGGGTGTCGCATCGGCGATGACGAGCCTCGCCATCGGACTCCCGGCGCTTCGACTTCGCGGCCTCTACTACGCCATCGCTACCCTCGCTGCACAGTTCATCCTCGAGTACCTCTTCAAGATCCTCGAGCCCATCACCAACGGGATCTCCGGGCTCCTCATCCAGCCCCTCAAGCTCTTCGGCCGCCCCGTCGTCGGCGACCAGGCCCTGGCAGTCCTGTCCCTGGCGCTCCTCCTGGCCGCCTATTCGTTCCTCCGCTGGCTGATGAAGACCAACGTGGGTAGGGCGATGCTGATCGTCCGGGAGAACGAGCTCGTGGCCAAGGGCATGGGCATCGACGTCGCCCGCACCAAGATCTGGGCCTTCGTCACGAGCGGCTTCATCACCGGCGTCGCCGGAGCGATGATCGGCTTCACCACCAGGCTGGCCAATCCGGAAGCCTTCCAGCTCTCGCTCTCCGTCGATCAGGTTGCCATGATCATCGTGGGCGGCCAGGGGACCTGGGCCGGCCCGTTCCTGGGGGCGGCCTTCGTGGTGCTCCTGCCCGAGGCCATCCAGCGCACCGGTGAGGCATTCGACATCGCCAGGCTGCTCTTCGCGCTCCGAGACATGGCCTTCGGCCTCCTCATCATCCTATTCCTGCTCTTCGAGCCGCGCGGCCTGTCCGCCCTGCTGCGTCGGCTCGTTCGGTGGGTTTCGTCGTTGCTTCCCTCCACTCGCACCAGTGTTCTCACCGTGAAGTCGCACCCCAGTCCACCCGGAGATCCAAATGAATAGGACCGTTCGAAGCGCCCTGCTCGCCGCTCTCCTCTGCATCGCCTCGCCTGCCATCGCCGCCGACACGATAAACGTATGCGTCTGGGGCACCATCACCGGGCCGGACGCCCTGGTGAATGGGATGAGCTACGGGACGCACGACTACTTCACGTACCTGAACCAGAACAAGGGCGGGATCGCCGGGTTCAAGGTGAACTCACTCCTCCTCGACGGGCGCTACAAGCTGGACGAGGAGCTCAAGATCTACCGCCGCTGCGTCGATCAGGAGAACGCGGTCTTCATCAACGGCTGGTCGACCGGCGCGGCGAAGGCCTTGCGCGAGACGGTGACCCAGGACGGCGTGCCGTTCATCAGCGAGACCTTCTCGAGCGAGGTCGTGGATCCCGTCAAGTACCCGTACGTCTTCGTCGCCGGCCCGACCTACGAGCAGCAGATGCTCGTCGGCCTGCGCGCCGCCAAGGCCGCCGGAGCGAAGAAGGTCGTGCTGATGCACGGCGACAACGAGTACGGTCGCGGACCGGTCACCGTCGTTCGCAAGTCCGGGGAGATCGAGAAGATGGGCCTGGAACTCGTCGACGCGATCGAGTTCAAGTACGACGCGCAGGACCTCACCGCGCAGCTGCTCCGCGTGAAGTCGAAGAAGCCGGACGTCATCTACATCCAATCCTCGACACCCCAGACGCTCGTGATCCTGCGAGACGCAGCCAAGGTCGGCCTGCCGCCGACGAAGTTCATCGGCAACATGTACAACATCAGCCCCACCATCCCGCAGCAGCTCGGGGCGGCCGCGGAGGGCTTCCGCGCCATCCAGATCTACGCGGATTACGGTGCCGACATCCCCGCCATGAAGGAGATCCTGACGTTCAAGGCCAAGAACGAAGTGGCCAAGCAGGACGTCTACTACATGAAGGGCTGGCTCGAGGGGAAGGTGATGGCGGCCGGGATCGAGAACGCCATCAAGAAGAACGGCGGCAAGGTCCCCGCCGACCTGAAGGCGTTCCGGAAGTCCATCCGCGACGAGACCGAAGCGCTCAAGAACCTGGACGTGGGTGGAATCACCCCACCCTTGACCTTCGCAAATCACCAGGGATCAACCCAGGCGCGGATGGCCAAGGTGAAGAACGGTCATTACGTGTCGGTGGGCAGCTGGATCGACGCCCGCTAGCCCCCCCCCACGCCGGGATGGCCATGCTCTCCGCGAACGAGGTCACCCTCCGCTACGACGGCGTCATCCAGGCCGTTGACGGGATCGATTTTCGGGTCGAACAGGGTGGCCTCGTCGCGCTGCTGGGTCCGAACGGAGCGGGAAAGAGCACGCTCCTCAAGGCGATCGCCGGGATGTTGCCCTTCGAGCAGGGAGAACTGGCCTCCGGAGACATCCTCTTCGACGGACGGTCCTTGTCCGGTGCCCATCCCGCGACCATCGCCCGGATGGGCATCGCACTGGTGCAGGAGGGGCGTGAGTGCTTTCGTGGCCTCTCCGTCGGGGAAAACATCCGCGCGGCGTCCCTTCTTCGCCGGAAGGGCGCCTCCGCCCGGATGGACATGGTGTTCGAGTACTTCCCCGTCCTGAAGGAGATGCGCCGACGGCCCGCTGGCCATCTGTCCGGAGGACAGCTCCAGATGCTGGTCATCGCCATGGCTCTCATGGGAGAGCCGCGGCTCCTCCTCCTAGACGAGCCGAGCCTCGGGCTTTCGCCGACGATGGTGCAGACGGTGTTCGACGTGGTGGAGCGCATGCACCGGGAGCTGGGAATGACGGTGGTCGTGGCCGAGCAGACGGTGCCCAGGCTGCTCAAGCTGGCGACCGACGTCTACGTGCTGTCGCGCGGGCGAGTGGCCATGCACACCGCGCCCGCCGGTGTCGACGAGAAGACGTTGCAGATGGTCTACCTGAGCTGAACCGGAACGGAGACGAACGGTCATGAGCGAGCAGGTTTACATCGACGGAGCCTGGAGGAAGCCCGCCTCGGGGGAGACGATCCCGGTGGTGTGCCCGAGCGACGGCAAGGTGTTCGCCCACATCGCACGCGGCGGGGCGAAGGACATCGACGCGGCGGTGCAGGCCGCAAGACGGGCCTTCGAGGGTCCGTGGGGAAAGACCACGGCGCTGGAGCGAGGCCGGTTGATGATGAAGGTGGGCGAGAAGATCACGCAGCACGCCGAGGAACTGGCCCAGATCGAGGCCCGGGACACCGGCAAGCCACTCAAGCAGGCGCGAGCCGACATGGTGGCCGCCGCCCGGTACTTCGAGTTCTACGGAGCCGCCGCCGACAAGGTGCACGGCGACGTCGTTCCGTTCCTGGCCGGGTACACGGTGCTGGTCAAGCACGAGCCGCGCGGAGTGACCGGGCACATCATCCCCTGGAACTACCCGGCCCAGATGTTCGGGCGCACCCTTGCGCCCACTCTCGCGTGCGGCAACACCGCCGTGCTGAAGCCCGCGGAGGAGGCCTGCCTCGCGGCTCTGCGCATCACGGAGCTCGCGCACGAGGTCGGCTTCCCGGCCGGGGTCATCAACGTGGTCCCAGGTTACGGCGAGGAGGCGGGGGCGGCGCTGGCCAATCACCCTGGCATCGACTTCATCGCCTTCACTGGCTCCCCCGGGGTCGGCGTCCTGATCCAGAAGGCCTCGGCCGAGCACCTGAGGCCCTGCGTGCTGGAACTGGGGGGCAAGTCACCGCAGATCGTCTTCGAGGACGCCAATCTCGAGGCCGTTCTCCCGGTCGTGACCAACGCCATCGTGCAGAACGCCGGCCAGACCTGCTCGGCGGGGAGCCGCGTGCTGGTGCAGCGGTCGATCTACGACCGGTTCATCGGCATGCTGGTCGAGCGTTTCGCGAAGCTCCGCGTCGGGTCGCACGACATGGATCTGGAGTGCGGTCCCCTCATCAGCGCGGGCCAGCGGGACCGGGTGCAGGGGTTCGTCCGCGCAGCCAAGGCAGAGGGCATCCCGATCCTGGCGGAGGCCAAGCTCGCCCCCGGCTTGCCGGCAGGCGGCTACTACGCGCCCCCCATGCTCTTCGGGCCCGTACCGTCGACCAACCAGCTGGCCCGCGAGGAGGTCTTCGGACCAGTGCTCTCGGCGATCCCCTTCGACGACGAGGCCGACGCGATCCGGATCGCCAACGGAACACCGTACGGCCTCGCGGCGGGCATCTGGTCCATCGACGGTTCGCGCGCGCTTCGCGTGGCGAACGCCATGCGCTGCGGCCAGGTGTTCGTGAACGGCTACGGAGCCGGGGGCGGGATCGAGCTGCCCTTCGGCGGGATCAAGAAGAGCGGCCACGGGCGCGAGAAGGGACTCGAGGCACTGCGGGAGTTCTCGGTCATCAAGACCATCGTCATCAACCACGGATGAGGGAACCAACCATGCGACTCGCAAAAAAGAAGATCATCGTCACCGGCGGTGGCTCCGGCTTCGGGGCCGCCATGTGTCGTCTCTTCGCCCGAGAGGGCGCCCAGGTGCTGGTGGCCGACATCAACGGGGCCGCGGCGGAGAAGGTGGCCAGCGAGATCGGGGCCAGCGCCCAGCCCTTCACGGCCGACGTCTCCGACGGCAAGCAGGTCAAGGCGATGGTGGACAGGGCGGTGTCGGCGTTCGGCGACCTGGACGTCGTCGTGAACAACGCCGGGTTCACCCACAAGAACACGCCCATGCTGAACGTGGACGAGGCGACCTTCGACCGGGTCTTCGCCATCAACGTGAAGTCGATCTACTGGGCGGCGCAGGCCGCGGTCCCGGTGTTCCGCAAGCGGGGCGGCGGCGTCTTCCTGAACATCGCCTCCGTCGCTGGCCTTCGCCCCCGGCCCGGGCTCAGCTGGTACAACGGCTCGAAGGGCGCTGCCATCATCCTCACCAAGTCGATGGCCGTCGAGCTGGCCCCGGACAAGATCCGCGTCAACGCCCTGTGCCCCGTGATGGGCGTAACCGGGATGCTCGAGTCGTTCATGGGCATGCCGGACACGCCGGCGAATCGGGCCCGGTTCATCGCCACCATCCCCATGGGCCGCCTGGCGGAGGCGGACGACATCGCCAAGGCCGCCATCTACTTCGTGGCCGACGAGTCCGACTTCATCACGGGCGTCTGCATGGAAGTGGACGGGGGTCGGACGATCTGAGACCGGCGAGGCCCGTACCCGGAGCAGACCATGAGTGACGGACGCAGACCGACCGATGGAGCGATGTCGGTGCTCTCACCGACCGCCATTCTCGGGTACGGGTTCCCCGAGTCATCCTTCGAGCGGGGCCTGGCGCGGCACCCGGACGTCATCGCCGTGGACGCGGGGAGCACGGATCCGGGGCCGCACTACCTCGGCGCCGGGAAGTCCTTCACCAGCCGATCCGCGGTGAAGCGAGACCTGGAGTTAATGCTCCGGGGGGCGCTCGCGCACGATGTCCCGCTTCTCGTGGGCTCGGCGGGTGGAGCCGGTGCGGCGCCCCACCTCGCCTGGGCACGGGAGATAGTTCTCGAGATCGCGCGCGAGAGCGGATCGCGCTTCCGGATGGCCGTGATCCCGGCGGACATCCCCAAGGAGGAGGTCAGGGCCGCCCTTCGGTTGGGCCGGATCTCCCCCATGCCATGTGCTGGGGCTCTCTCCGACGAGGACATCGAGGAGAGTACCCACATCGTCGCGCAGATGGGACCAGAGCCGCTCATCACCGCGCTCGATGGCGGGGCTCAGGTAGTACTCTGCGGTCGAGCTTACGACCCCGCGCCGTTCGCGGCACCCGCTCTCCGGGCCGGCCTGGATCCGGGCCTGGCGCTCCACATGGGAAAGATCCTGGAATGCGCTGCCATCGCGGCGACGCCCGGTAGCGGGAGCGATTGCGTGCTCGCCACCCTCAAGGCGGACTGCTTCGAACTCGAGGCCCTGGGCGACGACCGGGCGTTCACGACCACTTCCGCGGCCGCCCACTCCCTGTACGAGAAGTCCGACCCGTACGAATTGCCGGGCCCGGGGGGAAGCCTCGACCTCCGGGGAACGACCTATTCCGACGTCGGAATGGGGAAGGTGCGCGTCACCGGAACCCGGTTCGTCCCGGCTCCCTACACCATCAAGCTCGAGGGCGCGCGACGGGTCGGATACCGCACGGTTAGCATCGCCGGGGTGCGAGACCCGATCCTGATCGGTCAGATCGGACAGGTCCTCGAGACCGTACGGAAGCAGGTCCTGGATTCCACCCGGAGCGACGCCCGGGTGCTCTTCCACGTGTACGGCAAGGACGGAGTGATGGGTGACCTGGAGCCCCGTCGGGGGGAGACGGGCCATGAGATCGGACTCGTGATCGAGGCGATCCATCGGGACCAGGCGGAGGCTGACTCGGTCTGCTCGCTCGTCCGGAGCACGCTCCTGCACTTCGGATATCCCGGACGCATCTCGACCGCTGGGAACCTGGCGCTGCTCTACAGCCCCTCCGACATCCCCTGCGGTGAGGTCTACGAGTTCAGCGTGTACCACCTCATGCGAGTCGACGATCCGACGTCCCTCTTCCCTGTCCAGATGGAGGAGGTGCGGGGATGACGCGCCTCCGAGACATCGCTAGCGTAGTCAGGAGCAAGAACGCCGGCCCGTTCGAGCTGACGCTCGACGTCGTCTTTCCCACCCAGGCCCTGTACCGCCGGGTCCGGGAGGCTCGCCTGTTCACGGCGGAGTCCGTAGCGGCCCTGTACCGCATCCCGGTCGAGAAGGTCCTCAAGGTGGTGCATTACGACCCCGCCTGTGCGGTCAAGGCCACCATCGTCCGTCCAGTCGCCTCGGGTGCCATCGGGGATACCGACATCTACGGAGCCCAGCAGCACGCTCCACTGCTCGACCTGGAGATCCCGGATCGGGTCGTTCACCCCGAGGAGGGAGCGTCATGAAGACCGTCGCCGCGGTGCTCCGCGCCATAACCGACAAGCGTCCGTACGGTGAGTCGAGGCCGATGCAACTCGAGGAGGTGGAGCTGGGAGCGCCGCGAGCCGGCGAGCTCCTGGTTCGCATCGAGGCCGCGGGTGTCTGTCACTCAGACATCTCGGTGGTCGACGGATCGCGCGTTCGCCCACTCCCGATGGCCCTCGGACACGAAGCAGCCGGAATCGTCGAGGAGGTCGGTCACGGCGTGCGCGGCGTGAAGGTGGGCGACCACGTCGTGCTCACGTTCGTCCCCAGCTGCGGTATCTGCGGAGAGTGCTCCTCGGGGCGACCCGCGCTGTGTACTCCGGCAGCCGCGGCCAACGGGGCAGGATCGCTGCTCCACGGGCCTTCGCTCCTGAAGGGTGCCGACGGGAAGGTCATCCATCACCACGTGGGAGTGTCGGGTTTCGCCCGGCATGCCGTCGTGGCACGCGAGTCGGCGGTGGTCGTTCCCCGGGACTTACCGCTGGAAACCGCCGCCCTGTTCGGCTGCGCCGTCCTGACCGGAACGGGTGCCGTTCTCAACACGGCTTCGGTCCGCCCGGGGCAGTCGGTCGCGGTCTTCGGCCTCGGCGGCGTGGGCCTGGCCTCGGTGATGGGCGCGGTCGTCGCCAACGCCTGGCCCGTCATCGCAGTGGACCCGGTGCCGGCCAAGCGGGAGCTGGCACTGCAGCTTGGTGCGACGGCAGTCTTCGCCCCCGAGGAGGCCGAGAAGGGAGTCAAGGACCTCACGGGTGGTGGAGCCGAATTCACGTTCGAGGCCGCGGGAATCCCAGCTGTCCTGGAAGCGGCCTTCCGGACGACACGCCGCGGTGGAACGACTGTCGCAATGGGCCTGCCCCATCCATCGCGGACCCTCTCCCTGCCGGCCCTTGCCTTCGCCGGCCTGGGGCAGTCGCTGGTCGGCTCCTACATGGGCTCGGCCTCGCCCCAGCGCGACATCCCACGTTACATCGCGCTCTGGAGGGCCGGCCGGATGCCCGTGGACAGGTTACAGAGCGCGACCATGCCTCTCGAGCAGATCAACGAGGCCTTCGAGTCCCTGGCCGCAGGCAACGCGGTGAGGCAGGTGCTCCTCCCGCACGCCCGTCAAGGAGCCAAGGGATGAGCATCAAGCATCTGCTCGTGCACATGGACTCTTCGGAGCGAGCGGGAAACCGGCTCGACCTGGCGCCTCCATACAAACGAGGGACCGCTTCGCGGCGAAGGTGGGCGCGGCTGGCGTCCGTTCGGAGTGGTGGAGCTTGCCCCGCGCGGAGCATGGCGACCTCCTGAACATGACGGCGGCGTGCTGCCGCTACTCGGACCTGGCCATCTTCGGCCAGCGCTGAGTTGGCCGCCAAGCCACTCCCTGTCGTCGCTACGCTTGTCGTCACGCCATGCCGCGGAGTGAGGCGACGGGAGCGGCGCGGGGCGATGCATCGGCTGCGCCCCCGCTGGCTGGCGCCGAAGCGTCACTTCGGACATGATCAAGCGACGAGGAACTCCAGATGGGTCTCGATGAGTTGCTGAAGAGCAAGGAGGAACTGCACCGTGTGGCGCGCGCACACGGCGCCACGAGCGTGCGCGTATTCGGCTCCTTCGTGCGAGGCACGGCTGGGCCCGAGAGCGACGTCGACTTCCTCGTCGAGTTCGAGCCAGGCCGCACCCTCCTTGACCTCATGGCGCTCATCCGGGAGTTCGGTGCCCTGCTCGGGCGCAGGGCCGATGTCACGACGCCGACAGCGCTCCACCCGCTCTTGGCCGCCCGTATCCTGGCGGAGGCCCGGCCGCTGTGAAGGACGATCGCCCCTACCTGGCCGACATCCTCCAGGCGGCGCACCCGGAGATCCCGTGGGCCGATCTGGCCGGCTTCCGCGACGTCCTCATCCACCAGTACTTCCGCGTCGACCTCGAGATTGTCTGGGCGCTCATGGTGCGGCGGGTCGCTCAGCTTCACGAGGATGTGGCGCGCCTCGTCGCCGCGCTCGGCGCGCAAGCCTGAGCCGTGCGGGTGCGTTACGGCGCGGCCCCGTGGATCGGGGCCCTGTTCAGGATACCCGCCCAAGTGCGAGGGTCCGGGCCCGCCTTGACCGTCGTACACCATTACGTGTACGGTGGCCGTCATGAAGCGCCGCGAGCTGGAAAACCGCTTGCGGGCGCAAGGCTGGTCCCTCCTGCGGCACGGAGGCAGCCACGACGTGTGGACGGACGGCGAGCGGCTCGAGTACGTGCCGCGGCACGCCGAGATCAACGAGATACTGGCGCGGAAGATCCTGAAGAAGGCCGGATCGAAGACGGGGAGCGAGTCATGAGGCTGGCAGGTCGAATCTGGAAGGAGGGAAGGCTCTGGCTCGCCGAGGTGCCCATGCTCGACGCCATGACCCAGGGGCGCACCCGTCCGGAGACCTTCCGCATGGTCGCGGACCTCGTCGCGACCATGGCCGACAAGCAGGGGTTCGAGGTGCACGTGTATCCTGGCTCACAGGGCGAGTTCGAGATCGGCACCCCGGACGCGGCCGCGCTGGTGGCTGTCATGCTCCGGCGCCAGCGGGACAAGCATGGCCTCTCGCTCTCCGAGGTGGCTCGGCGGCTGGGTGCGCGATCGAAGACTTCCTATGCCCGTTACGAACAGGGGCGGAGCGTGCCGACCGTCGAGAAGCTGTTCGAACTCCTCGCTGCCGTCGCGCCCACCGAGGACTTCGTGCTCCAGGAGAGTCCACACCGCCCTCACCGGGCGGCGTAGGGTCCTGCGCCCTCGCCCTCGCCTCGACACCTGCACCTCGTGCCGCTTCATCCTGTCGAACATCCCTTTCCTCGCCCGGGGCGCTTTGCCTGGACTTCCTGGTAAGGTGCCCGCGTGTTCGACCAGCCGATCGACGTCCTCCTCTACCGGGACCTGGAGGTCCGCCAGCTCGGCCGGCAGGTCGAGTCGGCCATCGAGCAGCTCCGCGCGGGCGACTTCCGCGCCGCCGACGCCCGCAAGCTGAAAGGAACGGCGCTGTACCGCGCCAGGCTCGACGACCGGAACCGGCTCCTCTTCAAGTTCGGCGAGCACGCCGGCCGGCGGGTGCTGCTGATCCTCGAGGTGGTGCACAACCACGATTACGCCCGGTCCCGCTTCCTGGGCGGCGGCGAGGCGAGCGACGCGGACTTCGAGCCGGTGCCGGCGGGACCGGCGCCGGACGGCGCGCCCGCCGGGGGCTGGAAGGGCGTCGAGGCCGAGCCGATGGCCTACCTCAACCCGGCCTCGACGGTGCTCCACCTCCTGGACAAGCCGCTCTCGTTCGACGACGCCCAGGCGGCCGTCTTCGGCACGCCGCTGCCACTCATCGTCATCGGCTCGGCCGGTTCGGGCAAGACCGCCCTCACCCTGGAGAAGCTCAAGACGCTGCCCGGCCACGGGCTCTACCTCACCCGGTCCTCCTTCCTGGTCGAGAACGCGCGGTCGCTCTACTACGCCCACCGTTACGCCAACGACGGCCAGGAGGTGGACTTCCTCTCGCTGGCGGAGCTCGTCGAGACCATCCAGGTCCCGTCTGGGCGAGAGGCGCGCTGGCGGGACTTCGCGGCCTGGTTCGAGCGGCACCGCGGCGCCTTCAAGCTGCGGGAGCCGCACCGGGTCTTCGAGGAGGTGACCGGGGTCCTGACGGGCTCGGCCGAGGCGGGACCGCACCTCGGCGAGGACGAGTACCTGGCCCTGGGCGTCCGGCAGTCGATCTTCCTCGGCGAGGAGCGGCGCGCCGTCTACCGGGTCTTCGAGCGGTGGCTCGCCCACCTGCGCGAGCACGGGCTCTTCGACGCCAACGTGGCCGCCTGGGAGCGGCGGGGCCTGGCGACCGAGCGCTACGACTTCCTGGTGATCGACGAGGTGCAGGACATCACCCCGGTCGAGCTTCGGCTGGCCCTGGCCACGCTCAAGGACAAGCACGCCTTCCTGCTCTGCGGCGACTCCAACCAGATCGTGCACCCCAACCTCTTCTCCTGGGCCAGGGTCAAGAGCCTCTTCCACGGCGACGGCGGGCGCCTCGACGGCCAGTCGCCCCTCGACCGGATCCACCTCCTGTCGGCCAACTACCGGAACACCCGGGCGGTGACGGCGCTCGCCAACCGGCTGCTGCTCGTCAAGCAGCGGCGCTTCGGCTCGGTGGACCGGGAGAGCAACTACCTGGTCGAGTGCGTCAGCGGCGAGGAGGGGCGGGTGGAGCTGGTGGGCGACAGCCCACAGGTGCGCGCCGAGCTCGACGCCCGGACCCGCCGCTCGGCGCGGACGGCGGTGGTGGTGCTCCGCGACGAGGACAAGCCGGCGGCCCGGGCGGCCTTCTCCACCCCGCTCCTCTTCTCGGTCCAGGAGGCCAAGGGGCTGGAGTACGAGAACGTGGTGCTCTTCAACCTGGTGAGCGGCGCGGCCAGGGAGTTCCGGGAGTGCGCCGCCGGCGTCGAGCCGGCCGAGCTGGAGGGCGGGCTGGAGTACGCGCGAGCGCGCGACAAGGCCGACAAGAGCCTCGACGCCTACAAGTTCTACGTGAACGCCCTCTACGTCGCCATGACGCGAGCGGTGAGGTCGCTGGTGATGATCGAGGCCGAGCCCGGCCACCCGCTCCTCGCGCTCCTGGACGCCGGTGAGGCCGGAACCCAGGTCGAGCTGGCCGCCGAGGAGTCGTCGCGCGAGGAGTGGCAGCGCGAGGCGCGGCGGCTCGAGCTGCAGGGCAAGGCCGAGCAGGCCGAGCAGATCCGGCGCGACATCCTGGAGGTCAGGCCGGTGCCCTGGGCGGTGGCCGACGCGGCCGCGCTGGCCGGTCTCCAGGCCCGGGCGCTCGGCCCGGGGCCGACCGACAAGGCGGCGCAGCAACTCCTCTTCGAGTTCGCGGTCACCTACGACGCCCTGGCGTTGCTGCCGCGGCTGGTGGCCGCCGGCTTCCGTCACGCGCGGAAGGCCGAGTCGGGGCGCGCCTACATCGAGGACACCCACTACGCCGAGTACCGGCAGCGGCGCTCCCCGCGCCTCCAGGACCAGCTCCGCGCCCACGGCCTGGACTTCCGCAACCCGCTCAACGAGACCCCGCTCATGGTGGCGGCCCGGCTCGGCCGGCACGACCTGGTGGCCGAGCTGCTGGCGCAGGGCGCCGACGCCGAAGCCACCGACTCGGCTGGCCGCACCGCCCTGCGGGTGGCGCTGGCGGCCGGGCTCGACCAGCGCGGCGTCAAGGCGGCCGCCTTGGAGCAGGTGTGGGAGCAGCTGGCCACCGCGCCCCTCAAGGTGAAGCTAGGCGACCGGATGGTGAAGCTCGACCCAAGCACCATCGAGTGGTTCCTCGTGCAGCTCTGCCTGGTGCAGATCCGGCGCATGGTGGATGGAGCGGCCCGCCAGGGCGCGCTGCCGCTGCTAGACGCCCCCGGCCTGGTCCGGCTGGTCGCCGGCCTCCCGCCTGGCACCCTGGCCGCCTACCGGCGCCGGAGGGAGTACCTGTCCTCGGTCCTCGCCAAGGACGAGCTCGGCTCGACCAATCCTTACAGCCGGCGCCTCTTCCTGCGGGTGCGGCGCGGCGCCTACGCCCTCTGCCCGGCGCTGGAGGTCGAGGTGAAGGGGGAGTGGGTCCCGGTCGGTGACCTGATGGGGCTGCCGCACCTCTTCGAGGCCATCGGCCCGGAGGCGGCGCCGATCGCGAGGTGGATGTCGGGAATTCGCGCCGCGCTGACGCCGCCCGCCGCGCCCGAGAAGGAGGCGCTGAGCGTGGGTGGCGGGTGACGGGCCTGCGTTGACCGTCAGCTCCTCCGCCGGCGACAGCTCGCCGTGGCGGGCCGGCGTGGCCGACAGCCGCCGGCAGACCGCGACGGCGATCGCCGTCCAGACGCCGGCGCGCAGCGTCATGGCCGCCACGGTCCTGGTCTCGAAGGCCCCACCTGCGACGACGTGCACGCCGAAGGCACCGGCCAGGAGGGCCACCGGAACGAGCCACCAGGAGCCAGCGCCGAACTTCATCTGGGTACCCTCTGGCCTCGTCTAGGCGAGCTAGAGATCGGCCCTGGAGAGCCGGCGGACCGCCGCCAGGGTCGGCAGCACGATCCAGGTCACCAGCGAGACCACCACCAGCAGCGCGGCCCCGGTCGCCCCGCGGGTGAAGCGCAGGAGCGCCAGGGATCCCGGACCGAAGGCGGCGGTCCCCTCGATGGCGAGCAGCGCCCCGGTGCGCATGGCGCTGGCGGGGTTCAGGAGGACCGAGAGGATAAGGAGCCGGGAGGCCGCGGTGGAGGGGAGAACGGACGCCACCCCCAGCGCCACCAGGTCGATGAGGAGCACGGCCACGAACCAGACCACCAGGGCCACGGCCAGCGCCCGGGCCCGCTTGCGCCCGACCGCTCCGGCGGCGATGAGCGCGGCCAGGGAAAGGAAGACCGCGGTGAGGAGGAACGAGCCCAGGACCAGGATCGCGTAGCCGGCCGCGCCGTCCTCACCGGTGTTCTGGAAGACCACCAGCCCGGCCAGGCCGAAGCCCACGGCTTCCGCGGCGGCCAGCGCCGCGAGGAGCCCGAGGAGCTTGCCGACGAGGATCTGCCTGCGGGCGATGGGCTGGGAGAAGAGCAGCTCGGCGGTGCCCCGCTCCGGGGCCAGGGCCATCACGCCCATGAGGAGCGAGGCCAGCGGGACGACCAGCGCCACCAGCTGCACGAGCGAGGCGCTGGTGCGGGCGAAGTCCTGGAAGCCATGGCCCCCCGAGAGGATGTAGCCCGAGGCGGAGACCCCCAGCGCCAGGACCGCGAAGACCGCGGCGAAGATCTGGGTCCAGCGCGAGCGAGCCGCCAGCAGCAGTTCCTGGCGAGCCACCAGCAACATGAGGGAGGTGCGCGGAGCGGTCATGGGGTGCCGTCCGGGGGGCCCTGCGGCCCGAAGAGCTCCGCCACCGGCACCGGACTTCCCTCGGCGGCGGCGGGATCGCCGTCGCGGGAGGTCCGGCCGGCATGGGCGATGACGTGCGAGGACATCGGTGTCCGCAGCGACTCGCGCCGGGTGTAGAGCGCCCGCGCGGCCCGCACCCACTCCCCGGTGCGGTGATCGGCCACGAAGGCCACCGAACCGCGCGGGAGCCGATGGTTCGCCCCGAGGTAGTCGCGCAGGCAGCCGAGGTCGTCGAAGAACCTGGGCTCCTCCCCCGGCGCCGCCAGCTGGCCGGCGAAGCGGGCGTCGGACACGGCCATGCGGCAGAAGGCGCAGCTGTCGCTCCTGGTGTCGACGGAGCTGGGCTGCGCCGGGCCACGCGAGCAGGCGGCCAGCGTGAGGGCCAGGGCGGCCCGGCAGGCGACGCCGGCGGTGGTCACGGCGCTCCCCCGGCCAGCTCGCGGTAGAGGGTGTCGAGCCGGCCGTCGTCCGAGGCGATCCCCCGGATCTCGGCGCCACCGGACCGTACCGCCTCGAGCGCCGCGGCGCGGATCTCGGCCGACCCGGGAATGGAGAGCTGCGACATGGCCCAGCGCGCGCCGGGCGCGAGCCGCTGGACCCGCGCCAGCAGCTCCGTCGGGCAGGCATCGAGCCTGAGCCGCATCACGCCGCGCGCGGCCAGGCGATCCGAGAGCTCGTGCTGGGTCAGGTCGGCCACCAGCCGCCCCTCCACCAGCACCGCCACGCGGTCGGCCAGCCGCTCCACGTCGCCCCACTGGTGCGAGGTGAAGAGCACCGTCTGGCCGTGCTGGCGGCGCTGCTCCACCAGGCCGTAGAAGGCGCCGAGGCCGTCGGCATCCAGGGACGAGGTGGGCTCGTCGAGGAGGAGGACCGGAGCGCTGGGCAACGCGGCCACCGCCAGCCCCAGCCGCTGCGTCATGCCGCCGGAGTAGGTGCCCACCTGCCGCCCGGCCGCGCCGTCGAGAGCGGCCACCTGGAGCACCTCGTCGGTCCGTGCCGGCTCGACGCCGCGCAGCAGGCGGTAGAACTCCACCACCTCACGCCCCGTGAGCAGGTCGGGGAAGGATACCTTCTGCGGCAGGAAGGAGAGCACCCGGCGGGCGCCCGGCAGCGTCGCCGGAAGGCCGGGCTCGCCGACCAGCACCTGCCCGGAGGACGGGCGCAGCAGCCCGGCGGCCGCCTTGAGCGAGGTGGTCTTGCCCGAGCCGTTGGGCCCGAGGAGCGCCACCACCTCGCCGGCCCGGACCGCCAGGGTGAGCCCCTGGACGGCGTGGTGGGAGCCGAAGGTCTTGGACAGGGCCTCGAAGCGGATCACGCCGTCTCCCAGCGCCACCGGCGACCCGCGCCCAGGACCGCCAGCCCGGTGCCGATGAGTCCAAGCGCTCCGGCCAGGCCCCATGGATCGAGGCGCCGCCCTCGCGGCGCCTGCGCCGGGACGTCCGGGAGGAGCGGCGGCCGGGCCAGCGGGGAGCCGTCGGCCACCTGGATGGCCTCCAGGACCGGGAAGGCCCGCTCGGCGGCCGAGAGCGCCAGCGCCGCCGGGCTCTGCGCCATCAGGTCGGCGGCGGTGAGGTTGCCCCGCAGGTGGTCGAAGAGGCTTCCCAGGGTGTAGGGGCGATCGCTTCGCCCGTCGCCGTCGAGATCCGTGGCGTCGTTGTCCGACCAGTAGTTCCCGTCGAAGCGCGTGTCGGTGCGGCGCGCGAACAGCGCCAGCGGCGAGAGGTTGCCGATGAAGGCGTTCCCCTCGAAGCGGTTCTCCGAGCTGGAGCCGTACAGCACGATGGCGATGTCCGACTGCGCCAGGACGTTCCGCCGGAAGAGGTTGCGCGACGACCCCTCCAGGAAGACGCCGCGCGCGTTGTCGGCGATGAGGTTGTCCTCGGCCACCGAGTCGTCGAGGTCCTTGAAGAGCAGCCCCACCGAGGCGAAGCCGCGATTGTGGATGAAGCGGTTGCGGCGGAACTGGATCCGCTTGGAGAACATGAGCACCGCGCCCGCCGCCGACTGCTCGAAGAGGTTGTCCTCGAAGACGTTGTCGTCCGAGTTCATGTAGTGAAGTCCGTAGCGCAGCCGGCGCGCCACGTTGCCCCGGATCGTCCCCTGGGAGGCGCTCTGGATGTAGATGCCATCGCGCGCGTCGGCGATGTCGTTGCCGACGAAGGTGAAGCCGACCGTGTTCCAGACGTGGATGGCGGACCCCTTCTCGCCGGCCTCGCGGCCCGGGATCCCGC
The DNA here is from genome assembly GCA_021806645.1 of Myxococcales bacterium. Taxonomy (GTDB): domain Bacteria; phylum Myxococcota; class Myxococcia; order Myxococcales; family Anaeromyxobacteraceae; genus JADKCZ01. The sequence continues at coordinate 53,349 of JAJZQX010000001.1, forward strand.
GGATGACGTTGCCCTCGACGCGCACCCCCGGCGCCTCGCGCACGTATACACCGAAGAGGGTGTTGGCGATGCGGCAGTCGCGGACGGTGGCTCTGGGCGCGGCCACGTGAACGCCGGAGGAATCCGCGGCGAGGTCGCCACCCGCCAGGCCGTCGATGTCGAAGCCCTCCACCACCACGTCCGGTGCCCGGACGCGGACGACACTGCCCTTCCCCGAGCCGATGAGCGTGGGGCGGCCCCTGCCAATCAGGCGCACGGGCCGGTCGAGGTAGACGTCGCCGCGGTAAGTTCCCGGCTCCACCTCCACCACCGCGCCGGGCGCGGCGGCGTCCAGGCGGGCCTGCAGGGGTGAGAGGTCGGCCGGAGCCGGGCGACCCTCCAGGTTGCCGGGCAGCAGGGCCGGCATCTCTCCGGCCGCCAGGAGGGAAGCGGCGAGGACGAGGGCGGGGCTCACGGCAACCAGATACTACCCGGGTCCCTGGCCTGCCACGGTTCCGGCGCGGCGGGCCGTCCGCCAGGCGAGGACCAGGGCCAGGAACAGGGCCAGCGCCGCCGCGCCGAGCGCCCAGGAGGCGAGCGACGGGTAGGAGTAGACCTCGAAGTTGGCGAGCTGCTTGCCCCCGAAGACCGGCGGCATGAAGGGCGGGACCTTCACCGCCGCGGTCGGCGCCAGGTTGTGGCCGTAGGACCAGAGCTTGTGGGCGAAGGACCAGAGTGAGAAGCCGCTGAAGTAGACGAACATCACGGTGACGTCGACGAGGTATCCGACCGTCCCGAGCATCACGGCCCTCAGGAAGAGCAGCCCGAAGGCCCCGATGGCGAAGGGCAACCAGAGGAACTCGGTGAAGTCCTCGGCTACCAGATCCTTCATCCCGATGTAGTGGTTGAGGAGGTTGATCTCCTTGGTGTCCTGCCCGTGGTTCCCGCCCTCCAGCTTGTAGCTGTAGATGTCCAGCCGTAGCCCCTCCTGGTACTGGGGCGCGAACATGGTCAGCCGCCAGAGCGGAGACACCAGGGCCGGCGCCAGCAGCAGCGTGGCCAGCAGGAGGAGCCCCCGTGGACCGAGCCCAAGAGGTGACTTTAGGATGCGGTCGCTCTTCTCTATGAACGATCTCACGGGGGCCTCCTGGCCTCGTTACCTGGGCTTCACGACGAGGTAGCCCTGCATCTCCTGGTGGAGCGCCGAGCAGAAGTTGGTGCAGTAGTAGGGGAAGACGCCAGGCCGATCGACCTTGAGGGTGAAGGTCTTGGTCTCGCCCGGATCCACCACGACGTTGACGTTCCAGTCGAGCAGGCCGAAGCCGTGGAGCTCGTCGGTGGTCTGCTCGATGTTGGTCAGGGCGAAGGTCACGGTGTCACCCTCCTTCACCTCCACCGCGGTGGGCGTGATGGTGGAACGCACCAGCACCGCCTTGACGGTCACCTTGTCGCCCTGGCGGGTCACGCCGGCGTCCTTGACGTCCCAGACGGCCAGGGGGTGCTTGTTCTCCTCCTTGGGGTAGACCTCGATGGCGTGGATCTTGTCCGCCTTGATCATCTGGGCGTAGTGCGGCTCGGGCTCGGTGAAGGCGTCGTAGATGAGCTTCATCTTCTCCTCGGAGATGTCCACCAGCTGCGACGACTCCGGCTGCGAAGGGCCCACCGGGAGGTGGCGGCCGTGCGACAGCTTGTTGAGGCCGACCAGGTACTTTCCGTCGGGGCTGACCGTGTCGCCCTCGGCGGCGGCGAGGTGGCCGATGGAGTAGCTCATGGGCACCTTGTCCACGACCTCCCAGGTCCCGAGCTTCCACTTGACGATGGCGCTGTCTACGAAGAGCGAGGTGTAGGCCCAGTTGTCCGGTCCGAACTGGGTGTGGAGCGGCCCGAGCCCCACCTGGACCTCGGCGTCCTTGATCGACTCGTACTTCAGGACCGGGATGCCGTCCTCGTCGCCGGTGAAGTCCTTGTTGCGGATGGCGGTGAGGATCTTCTCCATGTTGAAGACGGTGGTGACGCCCTGGAGCTTGCCTGAGCCCACGATCCAGTGGCCGTCCGGCGAGACGTCCACGCCGTGCGGGGACTTGCCGCACGGCATCAGGTAGACGAAGCCCGGGAGCTTCCTGGGATCGAGGACCTTGACGCCGCCGACGAGGTCGCCCTTGCCGTCCTTGGCGTGCTTCTCGGCGTCACGCCAGTTGATGGCCACGATGTAGTCGCGGTCGCGCTGCGAGGCCGTGACCTCCAGCTTGCCGGTGGCGCGCTCTGAGTTGTAGGCGGTGAGGAAGAACCAGCCGTCGGAGGGGCCCTTGCCGGCGTCGCCGAGGTCCCAGTCGAAGGGGGGCAACAGCACCTCCCACCCCAGGGTCATGGCGCCGGTCTTGGGGTCCACCTTGACGCCGGCGGCGATGCCCTTGTAGGTGGCGGCGTACCTGTCGATGGGGGCGTAGGTGCCCTTGGGGATGGGGATGGAGAAGCGCGAGGACATCAGGAGGTACTCGCTGTTGGGCGTGATGAAGGTGGAGCCGTGGTTGCCCGAGATGTTGGCCACCGGCCCGATGATCTCCTTGGTCTTGAAGTCGCGCAGGTCGATGCGTGCGATCCGGCCGTTCATCTCGTTGATGAAGAGCCAGCGGCCGTCGTAGTCGCCCTTGGTCTCCGAGAGCGCCGGGTGGTGGGCGTCACCCCAGGTGAAGCGGCCGAGCATCTTCTTGGAGTCGTCGTCGAAGCCGTAGCCGGTGCCGGGATAGGGAGAGAAGACCGGGATGGTGGAGAGGTGGCGCATCGACGGCACGCCGTAGACGTAGACCTGCCCCGAGTGGCCTCCCGACGAGAACATGTAGTACTCGTCGAGGTCGCCAGGCGCGACGTAGGTCTTCATGGCCGCCACCTGGAGATCGGAGGCCGCGGTGGGCGCCTTCCTGGCGCTGGTGGGCGCCGACGGCGCGCAGCGGGCCAGGAGGAGGGCGCCCGCCACCAGCCCCACCGCCGCCAGGCCGCGTTTCGACCACTTCGACAGGTTCGTCATCTGGTCCATGGTTCCGTCCTTTCCGTGGAGGTTCACTGCTTCCGGCTCAAGGGGGCTGCCGTGCCGGCCGCCTTCTGCTTCTGGTGCTCGGCGAAGGCCTCGCGGAGCTTCTGGATGGCCACCGCCTTCTCCTCGGGGGAGAGGATGATCTGGCGCGACAGCACCACGGCCATGGTCCCCGAGGGCGTCGCCAGGAAGTCGTCGATGGTCCGCCCGAACCGCTTCTGGACGTCCTCCACGGCGATGGACAGGTCCGGTCCGATCTGCGCCGGGCTCTTCACGCCCAGCGAGGAGACGGAGTGGCAGACGAAGCAGCCGGTCTTGACGAACCAGGCGCCCGGGCCGGTGGCCATCTTCCGCTCGGTCTCGACCTCCTCGACGGTCTGCGGATCGGTGCGGGGGGCGCCGGCCAGGAAGGTGGCCGGCACCGGAGAGCGCCGCCAGGACAGGACCAGCATGGCCAGCGCCTGGGCCTCCTTGGTGGTGAAGTTGAACTGGGGCATGACCGTGTCCAGCACCAGCGCCCGCGGCTCCTTGAGGTGGGCCACGTGCCAGGCGAACGAGGTCTTCTGGCCCGAGAGGTGGCTGAAGTCGTACTGCTCGGGCGCCTTCTCTCCGGCGAAGGTGAGATCGGGGCCGATGCTGCCGCCGCGGCCGTTGATGACGTGGCAGGCGCGGCATCCCTTGTCCTTCACCAGGGCCTTGGCCAGGTTGATGGCGTCGGCCCCCTTGGTCTCGCGGTCGTAGCGGTGGCAGACGTTGCAGTTCATCTGCTGGAGCGCGCCCTTCTCCACCAGGTCGTAGGCCTCACCCATGGCCCTGGAGAGCACCGGCTCCTCCCAGTAGGCCACCGGGCCGTGCGCCTCGGGCGCGTCGATGGCGTACCCCTGGCCGCCGTGACACGCGCTGCAGCCGTACCGCTCGGCCGGATGGGAACGGAGAATGGCCTCCGGGTGGGTCCGGAAGGGCTCCTCGTCATCCTCGAAGCCCTTCCACTTGGTGGCCTGGTGGCAGCTGATGCAGCGATCCGCTCGCTGCAACTCGGGCACCCAGACCTGCTGCAGGCCGGAGGGGACGGTGGCCGCCTTGTCGGCGCCGAACTTGGCGGCCACCCGGTTCCGGAACTCGTACTGGTAGTAACGCCAGTCGTGGGCCCGGTCGCTCCGCACGAAGAGGACGGTGGAGACCACCAGCAGGACGCCGATGACCGCCAGGATGGCGCGGTCGCGCGCGCGGAACGGCGAGGGGGAGCGCTTCTCCATGGTCAGATCCTCGTCGGCAGCTCGACCCAGGCCTGCCAGGGCCAGTAGAGCTGCCAGTAGGGTCCGCGGCAGAAGGTGCCGACGAAGGTGAGCAGCAGCACGGCCAGCACCAGGAGCAGGAAGACCGCGTTCTGCCTCCTGCGGCTCTGCGGGAACCAGCGGCCGGCCGCGGCCGTCGGGCTCCTGTCGAGCCAGGGCCAGACGGCCAGCAGTCCGACCAGGAGGCCCGGGAGGATGACGCCGCCGATGAAGGCGCCGTTCACCGTGAAGGAGCCGAGCTTGATGGTGGTGTCGGTGACGATCTCCTGCAGCCAGAGGAAGTACCAGGGCGCCTTGGCCGGGTTGGGGGTGACCAGCGCGTTGGCCGCCTCCTCCAGCGGCGAGTGCACGAAGACCGCCAGGATGCTGATGGCCGCGATGGTGCCGAGCAGGACGATGGCGATGCGCCGGGTCAGGTCGGGGATGGAGCTGACGGTGGTGTCCGCGGCCTCGATCGAGGAGGCGCGGATGGTCGGGCCGGTGCCCCGGGCGATGCCCAGGAGCGTGTAGGTCTTGGTCCGGCCGGGCGGCACCTCGACCTTGGCCGGCAGCGACGCGGCCTGATCGGCGCTGGCGAGCCCGCCGTCCTTGCGGATGCGCCACATGTGGTAGGCGAAGAGGACCCCGAGCCCGCCCGGCAGCACGATGACGTGCAGCACGTAGAAGCGGATTAGCGTGGCCTGCTCGATGTTGCGCCCGCCCAGCAGCAGCTCGCGGATCTGCGGACCGACCAGCGGCACGGCCGAGGCGATGTTGGTGCCCACGGTGACCGCCCAGTAGGCGAGCTGGTCCCAGGGGAGCAGGTAACCGGTGAAGCTCAGGAAGAGGGTCAGCAGCAGCATGCCGATCCCCATCAGCCAGTTCCACTCCCGGTGCTGGCCGCGGCCGGGGCCGTTCTTGTAGGCTCCGGTGAGGAAGACGCGGACCAGGTGCAGGAAGACGGCCGCCACCATGAAGTGGGCTCCGAAGCGGTGCACCGAGCGGATCCAGTAGCCGAAGGTGATGACGTACTCGATGTCCTTCACCGAGCCGTAGGCCCGTTCGACCGAGGGCACGTAGAGGAAGAGGAGGGGGAGGCCGGAGAGGGTCAGGAGCAGGAGCAGGGCCGCCGAGACGGTCCCCAGCCAGAGCGAGTAGCGCCAGGCCAGCGAGTCCTTCAGCGCCTTGGCCGGGAACCAGTGGAAGACGAAGTTGGAGACGATGGCGTCCCCGGCTTGCCGGTCGGAGGCGGGGTCGAGGCTCCAGAGCGGTCGCGGGTGGACGCCCGGGGCTTGCGGCTTCTCGGATTCGGGAGATAGGGCCACGGTTCGGCTCCTCAGGCGAGGGTGAGGCGGAAGCTGCGCTCGACCGGTCGCGCCAGGTCCACCACCAGTTGCCCGTCGTCGGTGGCGATGGAGAGGTGGTACCAGGCGAGCGGCCTGGGGGCCGGGCCGGCCACGTTCTCCCCGTCGCCGGTGTACTTGGAGCCGTGGCACGGGCAGAGGAAGCGGTGGGTGAGGCGCAGCGGGCTGCCTTCAACGGTCCGGACCTCCACCTGGGAGAGCGCCTCGGCGCGGACCGTGCACCCGAGGTGGGTGCACACGGCCGAGATGGCGTGGAGCACCTTGCCTTCCCGGAAGACGTAGAGGCGCTGGTCGGGCAGGAACTTCATCCCCTCCGGGAACTCCTGCGGGTAGCCCAGCTTCACCGTGGTCGGGGAGTCGTAGGAGACGTTGGGCACCAGCGAGCGCAGCGAGGCCAGCCCCTGGCCTCCGAGCGCGACCAGCCCGGCGCCGATGCCGAGCTTCACGAAGAACTCCCTGCGGTCCCCGGGCTCCTTGGGCTTCTGGCTCATGCGAGCTCCTTGGTTGGCGCCGGCGCGTAGCGCTCGGTGATGGAGAAGCGTTCCATGGTCATGGCGTCGGTCGGGCAGCGGATGGCGCAGAGCCCGCAGCGGATGCAGCGGGTGTCGTCCTTGACCATGGCGGAGAGGGGCAGGCCGCCGGCGCCGGCGGCGGCTTCGAGGGCGCGGCGCTCCTGGTCCGGCAGCTCGAGCTCCTGGTACGGGACCAGCGCCAGGCAGTGCTCCGGGCAGATGTCGACGCACCGGCCGCAGAGGACGCACTGCTCCGGGTCGTAGATGGTCTGGACGTGGCACACCAGGCAGCGCGCGGCCTGGGCCCTGGCCTCGGCCTCGGCGAAGCCGATCTCCACCTCGGCGATGCCGGTCCTTCGGCCGACGTCCAGGGTGGGCGGCACCTGCCGGTCCAGGATCTCGAAGCCGGCGATCATCCGGTAGTCGCGGGTCGGGATCTTCTCGACCTCGATGACCGCCTCGAGGCGAGCCGCCTCGCGCGAGAGGTGCGTGTGGATGGAGCGGGCCGCCAGCTTGCCGTTGGCGATGGCCTCGATGAGGTTGCGTGGCCCGAAGGCCACGTCGCCTCCGGCGAAGACCCCGGGCGCCGAGGTGGCGAGCGTGTCCCGCTCCACCTGGATGGTCCCGGCCGGTGAGAGCTTCACCTGGTCCTCGGGCTTGAGGAACGAGAGGTCCGGCCGCTGCCCGATGGCCAGGATGCAGGCGTCGGCCTCGAGGGTCACGACGTCCTGGTCGTCGTACTGGGGGGCGAAGCGCCCGGCCTCGTCGAAGACCGCCGTCACCTTCCTCAGCTCGATGGCCTGGAGGCGCTTCTCGCCCAGGAAGCGCCTGGGCCCGCGCCGGGGCTGGAACCGCACCCCCTCCTTCCGCGCCTCTTCGAACTCCTCGTGGCCCTGCGTGGTGCGCAAGACCGGCATCTCGTCGAACGCCTCCAGGGAGACGATGGTCACGTCGGTGGCCCCGCCGCGCAGCGCCTCGCGCGCCGAGTCGAGCGCCTCCTTGAGCCGGGCGTCGGCCTCCTCGGGAAGCGCCGAGGCCAGCGCGGCGGCCTCCTCCTCGCGGCCCAGGCGGAGCGCGGTGCGTGCCGCGTCGAAGGCCACGAAGCCGCCGCCGATCACGACCACCTTGCGGCCCAGGTCCAGGCGGAACCCGCGGTTGGCGTTGAGGAGGTAGTCGACCGCCTTCACCACGCCGTCGAGCTCGACGCCCGGCACCTGGATGTCCCGTCCCTTCTGGACCCCGACCGAGAGGAACACCGCCTCGAAGCCCTCGCGCCTGAGCTCGGCCAGGCCGTAGCTCGGACCCAGGCCGGTCCCGAGCTCGAGCGTGACCCCCAGCGCGACGATCTTCTCGATCTCCGCCTGGATGATGCCGCGTGGCAGCCGGTAGCCGGGGATCCCGAAGCGCATCATGCCGCCCGCTTCGGTCGAGGCCTCGAAGACGGTCACGGCGTAGCCGAGGAGTGCCAGGTCGTGAGCGGCCGAGAAGCCGGCGGGACCCCCGCCCACCACCGCAACCTTTCGGCGGCCGGTGCCGGGCTGCTGGGCGACCGGCCGCACCGGCAGGTGACCGGCGTAGCGGTTGCCCTCGGTGATCAGGGCCCCGCGCAGCTGATCTTGCGTGCCGGGGTGGACCGACTCGACGCCGAACCGCTCGCACACCGACCGCTTGAGGGCCCGGATGGTGACTGGCGCGTCGATGGCGCCGCGGCGGCAGGCGTCCTCGCAGGGCGCGGCGCAGACCCGGCCGCAGACCGACGCGAAGGGATTCGGCGAGCGCGCCACGAGATAGGCCTCCTCGTGGCGACCCTCTGCGATGAGCTGCACGTAGCGCCCCGCGTCGGTCGAGACGGGGCAACCCGCCTGGCACTTGACCTGCGCCTTCCAGTCCCGAAGGTCGGGGAGGGTGACCTTGACTGTCATGGCCGGCCCATCAGGCGCTCCCTCGCCCGGCAGCGGAACGCCCTCGGTGGGCCCCCGTGGCAGGATGACGCAGCCCGAGAGGGCCCTTCGCCAGGAGGCCGGGGTCGCCCCCCTGGATGTCCGCGACGGTCGTCTGCTCCAGGAAATCGGTGAAGGTCCGCTTCATGTCGCCCCAGGCCGCATGCGCCGAGCAGGCGCCCGAGTTGCGGCATGGCTTGTCGGGTCGCAGCAGGCAGCCGGGGCGGGCCCGCTGCCCTTCGAAGGGCAGCACCACCTCGATCAGGCGGATCCGGTCCGGCCGGCGCGCCAGGCGGTACCCCCCCTTGGCGCCGCGGCTGGCGGTGAGGAGACCGCTCCGCGCCAGAGTGGCCAGGACCTTGGAGAGGTAGTGACTCGGGAGCCCGACGCGCCTGGCCAGCTCTCGCCCGAGCACGGGTTCGGAGGGCTCGCCCCCGGCGAGGCTGGCCATGGCCCGGAGCGCGTGGGTCGCCGTCGAGGAGAAGATCAAGGTGGTCCCGTCCTTCCATGATGCTTGGTGTCGTGATTGTGGATATGCATATCCACAATGCGGCGTGCACACGGTTGCTCCGTGAAGGCCGCTTGTCAAGGCCTTCCTCCGGCCACGCTCCTCGAGGAGCTTGAAGAGGACGCCGGCCCGCGCCGGGCGCAGGTTCAGGGCCCGCGCCCTGCGCCGGCGCCACCAGGAGCCGGCGACGCCACATCCGGCTGCCCGAACGGCGCGATCCGCTGCAGGAAGATGAAGCCGGGCACCGCCACCACGGTGGCGCAGAAGGTGAAGAAGACGGGATAGCCGAGCAGGTCTACGAGGTAGCCGGAGGGGATGCCGGCGGTCCAGCGCCCCACCGCGAAGAGGCTGGAGAGGAGCGCGAACTGCGTGACCGCGTTCTTCTTGTCGCAGACGCGCAGGAGCAGCGCCCCCTGGGCCACCGAGGCCATCGACTTGGCGCCGTATTCCCCGGCGATGCTGACGTAGGCCCAGACTCGGGTGGCGGCGTCGAGGGGCGGCAGGCCGGTGGCGCAGAGGTGGGCGTCTAGCGGCGCCGCGCGGCTCACGGCGGCGGCGGCGTAGAGCAGGTTGGCCAGCGCCTGGGCGATGCCCAGCACCCAGAGCGCGCGTCCCACGCCCAGCTTCATGGTGAGCCCCACCGCCGCGGCGCTCCCGGCGATGGAGGCGACGATGCCGATGGTCTTCACCGCCGCGCCCAGCTCGGCGTTGGAGAAGCAGAGGTCCTTCAAGAACGGGTTGACCATGGTCCCGGCCATGTTGTCCCCGAACTTGTAGAAGATCAGGAACAGCGCGATGGCGATGGCGTCGCCTCGGCGGAAGAAGGCGCCCAGGGGCTCGACCACCGCGGCGCGCAGCGAGGCGCGCGGCACCGGCGGTTGCTCGGGCTCGTCGCACCAGAAGACCAGCCCGACGCAGGCCACGAAGAGCACGCCGATCAGCAAGAAGACCAGCGGCCAGCCGAGGACGTCCACCAGGCCGATGGCGACCGCCCCGGCCAGCAGCATCCCCACCCAGTAGTAGACCGAGCGGACGCCGGGGGCCGCGGCATGCTCCTCGGGGCGCAGGAACTCGACGGCGTAGGCGTCGTAGGCGATGTCCTGCGTGGCTCCGAGGAAGGCGATGGCCATTGCCAGCAGGCCGAGCGCCAGCGGAGCCGAGGCCAGCGGTGTCCCGGCCTCCCGGGCGGCCAGGGCCCGCCAGGCGAAGGCGGCCAGCGCGCCGAAGGCCAGCGCCAACCCGAGCTGCATGAGGATGATCCAGCTGCGGCGGCGGCCGGGCCAGGGGACCGCGAAGCGATCGACCAGCGGCGCCCAGAGGAACTTGAGCGTCCAGGGGAGCGAGGCGGCGGAGAGGAGGCCGATCTGGGTGCGGGAGATGCCGAGGTCGACCAGGAAGACCTGGAAGGTGTTGAAGATCCAGCCGAGCGGCATGCCGGACGGGATGGAGAGCAGCCCCATCAACTGGAGCCGCTTGGTGAAGACGATGCGCTTGGCCAAGGTGGAGCGGAGCGTAGACGGGGGGCGGGGCCGCCACAAGTTCGGGGCGGGAGGGTCCGTACGGCGGGGCCGCGCGCTGTATGCGTTCGGTTGCCGCGTGCGGCGGTGGGGCGGCGGCTCGGTCGGGACGAGATCGAGGGGCGGAGCAGGAAGGCGAGCGTGTCGCGAGCCCGGCATGCTTCGAGGAGTTCGAGGGAGGGAGTCGTGGCGGAACGAGGGAGCGGCGGCGCCATCGCGCCACCCCCACCCCTTGTCCCCCCTCTCCCCGCGAGGGTACCTTCCCCCGCACCATGTCCCACCACCAGCACCGCGCCGAGGCGCCGGCCACCGTCCGCTTCGGCGTCATCACCGCCTCCGACACCCGCGGCCCGGCCGAGGACGAGAGCGGCCGCTTCCTGCGCGAGGCCATCGCCAGCGCCGGCCATGGGCTGGCCCACTACGCGGTGGTGCGCGACGAGCCGGAGGCGATCCGCGCGGCGCTCACCGCGGCGGCGGCCGCCGGAGCCGAGGCGCTGGTGGTCAACGGCGGCACCGGCATCGCCAGCCGCGACCGGACCTACGAGGCGGTGGCCGGCCTCGTCGAGAAGCGGCTCGACGGCTTCGGCGAGCTCTTCCGCATGCTCTCCTTCGCCGAGATCGGCAGCGCCGCCATGCTCTCCCGCGCCATGGCGGGTACCTGGGGCGGGCGCATCGTCTTCTCCGTCCCCGGTTCGCTGGCCGCGGTCGAGCTGGCCTGGGCGCGGCTCATCGCCCCCGAGGTCGGCCACGTGCTCCGAGAGCTGAGGAAGGACGCCGCGCCGCCGCCGCACCGGTGAGGCGTCGATGAAGCGCCGCGCCCCCTTCACGCCCGCCGACGCCGCCGCGCTCCGGCCGCTGCTCGAGCGGCTCGACGCCACGCTCGACCGGGCCGCCCGACTCGCCGCCGATCCGGTCGAGCTGCCGCGCCGCTACGCCTCGCCCCACGACCAGGAGGTGAGCGGGCTGCTGGCCTCCTGCCTCGCCTACGGCCGCGCCGACCTCTTCAAGCCCATCCTGGTCCGGCTGCTGGACCAGCTGGGCGACTCGCCGGCCGCCGCGGTCGAGGACTTCGCCGCCGCGCCGTCGGTGGACGCCGTCGGCTGGTTCCGTTACCGCTTCAACCAGCCGGCGGATCTGGCCGCGCTCCTCTCCGCCATCGGCCACCTGCGCCGGGCCCACGGCTCGCTCGGCGCCCGCTTCGCCGCGCTCTTCGCCGCTTCCGGCGGTGGGCCGCCGGCCCTCCGCCCGGCGTTGGCCCGCTTCGCCGCCGAGCTGCGCGAGGCCCCGCCGGTGGCGGCGCTGCTCGAAGGCCGTGGCGGACGCGGCCTGCGCCACCTGCTCCCGGACGCCGCCGGGCCGGGCGCGGCCAAGCGCTGGAACCTCTTCCTGCGCTGGATGGTCCGCGGCCCCGACGCCATCGACCTGGGCGCCTGGCGTGGACTGCCGCGCTCCGCGCTGCTGGTGCCGCTCGACACCCACGTCCACCGCGTGGCGCGCCGGCTCGGGCTCACCGGCCGCGCCGACGCCGGCTGGCGCACCGCCGAGGAGATCACGGCGGGCCTGCGGCTGGTCGATCCGGACGACCCGGTCCGCTACGACTTCGCCCTCTGCCACCTGGGCATGAGCGGCGGCTGCCCGGCGCGACTCACGACGGCCCACTGCGCCGCCTGTCCGCTGGTCAGCGCCTGCCGGTGCGCCAGCGCGGCAGCGGGACCTCGGCGTCGGCCGGCACCGCGCACCGGTAGAGCTCGAAGGCGCTGACCAGCTCGTCGCCGCGCCGGGCCACCTCAGGCTCGAGCCGCTCGAGCGTGGCGCAGAGCTTCGCCTTGCCTTCGCAGGTGCGCCGCTCGCGCGGATCGATCACCAGCAGCAGCGAGTGCCCCTTCACCGCGGCCGGGTCGAGCCACTCGTCGAACTGGAGCCCGTTCTCGCCGAAGACGCCCGCCGACTGGGTCCGCGGCCGGCCCGGCAGGTAGAAGGCGAGCTCGGCGGCCGGCTTGTAGGTGCAGCCGACCACCAGCGGCTCGCCGCCCATGGCCCGCCGCTCGGCGTCGACGCGGGCCGCCAGCTGCTTCCACCCGGCGAACATCTCGTCGCGGGCCGGGAAGGGGAGCGCCGGCCAGAGCGGCATCAGGTGCATGTAGAGGCTGAAGATCGCCGCCAGCGCTCCCGCCGACCAGGTGAAGCGGCGCACCCAGGCCCGGTCCCAGCGTTCCAGCGCCAGCTCGGCGCCGGCCAGCAGCGCCGCCGGGTAGGCCGGCGCGCCCCAGTTCATCTTGACCCAGTGGAACGGGGAGATGACCAGCATGAGCAGGACCAGCGGCAGCGAGAAGATGGCGGCCACGCGCCAGCCCGGTTCGCGCCAGCGCCGCGCCGCCAGGAACGGCGCCGCCATGAGCGCCAGCCAGAGGAGCGGCGAGACGCTGAGCGCCTGCAGCCCGATGAAGCGGCCGACCAGCACCGGCGTGAACGCGAAGGTGCGGGTGCGCCCCTCCGACTGGAAGACGAAGCTGACGCCGTGCCGCTCGGCGTTCCAGAGGAGCACCGGCGAGAAGACCAGCGCGGCCAGGAGGAGGCCGAGCCACGGCCAGGGCGAGGCGATCAGCTTCCGGCCCCGCGGGTCGAGCAGCAGCGCCAGCCCGAGCTGTGGGACCAGCAGGAAGGCGGTGTACTTGCCCAGCGCCGCGAGGCCCGTGGCCAGGCCGGCCGCCAGCAGCCAGCGGCCGTCCTCCTCGTCGAGCGCCCGGACCGTGAAGTAGAGACAGGCCGCCCAGCCGGAGAGGAGCGGGGCGTCGGGCGTGATCACCACCTGGCCGAGCGAGGTTAGGGGGGAGAGCAGCGCGAAGACGGTGGCCAGGAGCGCGGCCCGCTCCGAGAAGAGCCGGCGCCCGGCGAGGAAGAGGAAGAACAGGAAGAGGCCCGAGTGGAGGGTCGCCGCCAGCCGGATGGCCCGCTCGTTGGCGCCGAAGAGGTCGGTGGCGGCGCGGATGGTCCAGGCGGCCAGCGGCGGGTGGTCGAAGTAGGAGAGGGCGAGCCTCCGGCTCCACGTCCAGTAATAGGCCTCCTGCGGCGAGAGGGCGACCAGGCCGGCGTAGGCGACGTGAAAGAGTAGCGAGCCGGCCACCAGCAGCATCGCGGCGCGGGCGGGGGTGAGGGCCTTGGGCATCTAGACTCGACGGATGCGCTGGCGGAGTTCCAGGACGATCTCGCCGTCCCGGAAGAAGCGGACCGCGCCGCTGGTCTGGGACACGGTGATGGCGACGGCCTCGGTGTCGCTGGTCATCGAGGCGGCGGCGGAGTGGCGAGCGCCGAGGCCGAGCGGAAGCGAGACGTCGTGGCTCATGGAGAGCAGGTAGCGGCCGGCGGCCAGCACCACGCCGTCCTCGCGGATGATGAAGGCGCCGTCGAGGGCGGCGAAGGTCTTGATGGCCTCGCGGATGGGCGGATCGAGCGAGTTGCGGTCGGCCTCGCTGATCCCCTGGAACGGGTTGAGCGTCAGCTGCCGGCTCTTCTCCATCACCTGGGTGGAGTCACCCACCACGATGATGGTGCCGATGGCGTGCCCCTCGTACCCCTCGGCGCCGATCTCCATGGCGGTGTGGATGAGCCCCTCGATCACCTGCGTCGAGAAGCCCGAGGGGAGGCCGAGCGTGTCGACCCGGATCTTCTCCTCGGGGTCCTCCGAGCCGATGGTCACCTTGATCATGGTGTCGGCGGTCTTGTCCTCGCCGGGGCCGCAGCAGGCCAGCACGGTGTCGCCGTCGCGGACCAGGCCGGCAGACTGGGCCGCCACGATGGCCACCTTGATCTTCTCGACCCGGGTGTAGTCGTAGGGTGGGATCACCACCGCCAGGTACTTGCGGGCGCGGAGCTGGTGGGCCAGCCCGTCGCTGGTGACGGCGTAGACCAGCTTCTTCTTGATGGGGCGGCCGCGGATGTCGCTGGGCGAGAGCGGCTCGTCGGAGACCAGCAGCAGCCGGTCCACCTCGGAGCGGGTGGAGAGCGCCAGCGCCGACTTCAGGAACTCACGGTCAAACCTGCCTTCCGACATGGCGCCAGTATCGACGCGCCGGGAGGGTGAGTCAAAGCGCGTGTCGGCATCTCACCGGAGCGCCTTGACACGCCTGCCACCGGCGTCTAGGTTCACGGGTCTTTCGAGGCTCCCTGAGGGGCCCGGGGTGGAGGAAATCGCTTGAACAAGAAGGATCTGAAGCGGTTCAAGACGATGCTCGAGGAGTCGAGGCGTCAGCTGCTCGCGTCGGCCAAGAAGACGCTGACCGAAGAGGCCAGCTTCGACACCGACGACCTGCCCGACGAGATCGACCAGGCTTCCAGCGAGTACACGCAGTCGATGATCTTCCGGCTCCGCGATCGGGAGAAGTTCCTCCTCTCCAAGATCGACAAGGCGCTGGCCCGGGTCGAGACCGGCACCTTCGGCATCTGCGAGAAGTGCGAGGAGGAGATCTCGGCCAAGCGGCTCGAGGCTCGCCCGGTCACCACCCTCTGCATCCGCTGCAAGGAAGAGCAGGAGCAGAAGGAGAAGTCGTTCGGGTAGCGCCGGCGCCCGGACGGCGGACGCTCAGGCGTCCAGCCGGAAGAGCTGCGCTCCCAGCAACAGCTGGTCACCCGGCGCCAGCTCCGCCGATCCCACCACCTTGACGAAGCTGCCGTTGGAGCTGCCGAGGTCGGTGATGGTCACGAGGTCCGGCTCGACACGGATGACGGCGTGGCGTGCCGAGACGTAGCGGTCGCCGGGGAAGGTGACGTCGCCGGTCTCGCGACCCACGGTGTTCTCGCCCGGGCGCAGCGGGAAGATCTCCGCCACGCCGCCGCCGTCGAGCAGCTGGGCCAGCCGCAGCGTGGCGCCGGAATCGGCCGAACCCCAGGCCCGCCCCCCGTGCTCGTCTCCGCCGGGGGGGCGCGGCAGGGGCTCCAGCCGCACCAGCTGGCGGCCGATCCGGAGTTCCTCGCCGACCGAGACCCGGTGCGTCCCCCGGAGCCGCAGGTAGGTGCCGTTGACGCTTCCGAGGTCCTCGACCCGGACGTGCGGGCCCTGCCGGACGAAGCGGGCGTGACGGGGCGAGACGGTCGGGTCGTCGGCCAGCCGCAGCTCGCCCTCGGTCCGTCCGCAGAGGGTCTCGGCGCGGTTCAGCTCCAGCACCAGCCCGGGCAGGCCGTCGTGGCGGACGGCACAGAGCCGCGGCGCCGCCTCCAGCACCGTCACCTGCAGCGAGGTGCCCGAGGTGGTGGCGGGTTCCGGGACGCGGGGGGCGGCGGGCGGCGCGGCGGCGGCGAGACCGCAGTGGGCGCAGAACTTGAAGCCGGGCTGGAGCGCGGTGCCGCACCCGGCGCAGTGGCGGGTGGCGCGGCCCGCTCCATCGGGGCGCATGGCGTGGCCGCAGTCGAGGCAGTAGGCGAACGAAGCGTCGTTGTCCCGCCCGCAGCGGGGGCACTTCACCGGCCTGGCCATCCCCGCATTTCGCCACGCCCGGGCCGATGGGTCAACGGAGCGGTGTAGAATGCCCGGTCATGCGCCCCTGTCCCGAGTGCAAGCAGCCGGTCGAGGACGACGCCCGCTTCTGCGGCAGTTGCGGCGCCGCCTGCGCCGTTCCGGCGGTGGCGGCGGACCCGTTCGTCGGCCTCACCGTCAACGGCAAGTTCAAGGTCGAGGCGCTCATCGGCCAGGGCGGCATGGGGAAGGTCTACCGGGCCCGGCACCTGACGCTGGACCGGGCGGTGGTCTTGAAGATGCTCCACCGGACCTACTCCGACGACCCGCAGGTTTCCCAACGCTTCCAGCGGGAGGCGCGCGCCGCCTCCCGGCTCAACCACCCCAACTCGATCGCGGTGCTCGACTTCGGCGCCGCCGAGGACGGGACGCTCTTCATGGCGATGGAGTACCTGCCCGGGCGAGACCTGGCGCGGGTCATCTCCGAGGACTGGCCGCTCCCCGAGGCGCGCATCATCCGGATCGGCGCGCAGGTCCTCTCGGCGCTGGCCGAGGCCCACGCGCAGGGGATCGTCCACCGCGACCTGAAGCCGGAGAACGTGATGGTGGAGCCGCGCCGCGACGAGCCCGACTTCGTCAAGGTGCTCGACTTCGGCATCGCCAAGATCACCGCCGGCGCCGACGAGCCAAAGCTCACGGCGGTGGGGCTGGTGTGCGGGACGCCGGAGTACATGAGCCCGGAGCAGGCTCGCGGCGCCGACGTGGACGCCCGAAGCGACCTGTACTCGGTGGGCGTCATCCTCTACCAGATGGCGACCGGCGACCTCCCGTTCCACTCCGACACACCGGTGGGCTACCTCACCAAGCACCTCGCCGAGGTGCCGGAGGCGCCACGGCAACGCCGCCCGGACCTCTCTGAGCGGCTCGACGCGCTCATCCGCAGGACCATGGAGAAGGCCCCGGCACGTCGTTACCCGGACGCCGGGGCGATGCGCGAGGCGCTGCTGGCGTGCGCCGGGCCGGCGACGTCCGCGTCGTCTGCTCCGGCGCCTGCCCCGGCGCCGCCCTCCGGAGCGACGCTGGCCATCGACATCAGCGAGCAGGAGCCGGTCGTCGCGGCGCCGCCCGCCCCGGCGTCGCGTGGCCGGACGCCGCTCGCCCTGGGCGGGCTGGCCGTGGCGGCGGTGGTGGCGGCCGGGTTCTTCGTCTTGAGCCGCAGGGAGGCCCCGACCTCCGCGCCGGCCACGACGACTCCAGCCCGGGCCGCCGCCGTGCCCCTGGCGCCCCCAGCCGTCGAGCCGCCGCCGGTGGCACCGTCGGACCCGGTCGCGCCGGTCCTCGCGCCCGCCGCGGCGGCCGCCCGCCGCCCGGCCCGGCCTGGCCCGCTCCGGCGGGCCCGCGCCAATGAGCTGGTGAAGAAGGGGGACGCGTTCCGTTCCAGCGGCGACGTGGAGCGCGCCATCCGCGCCTACCTCGCCGCCGAGAAGGCCGACCCCGCGTTGCCGGTCCTCCAGAAGAAGCTGGCCGTCTGCTACCAGCAGCAGGGCGACGCCGGGGCGGCCAGGGAGCGGTACCGCCGCTATCTCGCCACCGACCCGCCCGACGCCGCCACGGTGCGGCTCATCCTCGACACGCTGCAGTAGCGGGCCGACCTACTTCAGCTTCTCCTCGACCGAGCGCATCTTGCCGGCGATGCTGTGCGGCTTGTCCCGCCGGTCGTCGATCCGCAGCGAGGTGGAGACGCGCTGGGCCCCCTGGGTGAACGGGTGCTCGTGCATGCGGCGCACCACCGCGAGGATCTCGTCGAGGTCGCCCTCGATGATGGTCCCCATGGCGGTGAGCTGGTGGTTGAGCGAGGTGCCGCGCAGGATCTTCTCCACCCCGGCCACGAAGCGGGAGACGCTGGGCGTCCCGGTGCCGAGCGGCGTGATGGTGAGGAAGGCGATGGCCATGGCGAGCCCGGGTCAGGCCACCGCGACCCGGAGCACCTCGCGCCCGAGCCGCAACCAGTCGCCGTCGTGCAGTTCCCGCTCGGCGTGTGGTGGAACCCGGATGAAGGTGCCGTTGGAGGAGCCGAGATCCTTGAGCCGGGCGCCACCGGCCGAGTCGACGACCAGCTCGGCGTGGGCCTGCGAGAGGAACGGGTCGTCGCCCAGGTTCACGGCGCAGCCCGAGCGGCCGATGGTGACCGAGCCGCCACCGCGGACGAAGACGCGGCCGGTGACGCCGCCCTCCAGCAGCTCCTCGATGACGACGGTCGGCGCGGGCGGGCGAGGCGCCCCGAGCCGCCGCGTGCCGTCGGGCGGCCCCGGGCCCGGCGTGGGCAACGAGCCGGCGAAGCGGAGCAGCCGGTCGCCGACGGCGAAGAGGTCGCCGTGGCGGAGCGGGACCGAGGGTCCCCGCAGGCGCAGGTAGGTGCCGCCAGGAGCCCCCTCGTCGCGCAGGTGGAGCGCGCCGCCCCGGTAGAAGAAGGTGGCGTGGAGCGGGGCGAGGCAGGGGTCGTCCGGGAAGATGACCGCGCCCTGTGTCCGGCCGGCGCCCACCACCTCCCTGTTGAGCTGGAAGCTGGCGCCGTCGAGCCCTTCGCCGCGCTCGAGTACCAGCGTGGCTCGCCCGGGGATGAGCGGTCCAGCCGCCGGGGCGGCTCGCGGGGGCGGCGCGTCGGCCGGCGGTGGGTGCGGCGGCCTGGCCGGCGCCGGCGGAATGGCGGCCCCGGGCGGCGGCTGCGAGGGGACGAGCGGGACGACGCGCGTCGGCGTGGTGGCCCCGCGCTGGAAGGCTCGAAGCACCGGCTGGCCGGGGGCCGGCGGCGGACCGGTGGGCGACGGCGAGGCCGGGCGCGGCGTGAGCGCGGCGGGGGTGAGGGCCGGACCGGGAGGCTGCGGCTCGGCCGCCGCGATGGGAATCGGCCTCGGCGTCACCTCCGGGGGCTCGCCAACGGCCGCGCCGCACGAGGCGCAAGCGCGCGCGCCCGGCTCGTTGTAGGCGTCACAGGCCCGGCAGACGATCCCGAGGATGCCGGTGAGCCGGCCGAGTTCCACGGCAGCGCCGCAGGAGGGGCAGGCGCTCATGGTGAGGTCGAGATCGCCGCCGCAGGACTTGCACTCGAGCAAAGCGCCCCTCCGTCTGGGATTACTTACCCCGGGGCCGCCGGCGGCTCAACAGCGGCGCCGTCGATTCCGGGCCCGACCTTGCCGGGTCGACGAGCGGGACGCTACTCTGAAAGGCCTTGCTGCGCTTGAATGACATCCTCGACCGGGTGGCCACCTATCACCCGGACCCCGACCTCGACCTGATCAAGAAGGCCTACGTCTACTCGGCCAAGGTCCACCAGGGGCAGCTGCGCAAGTCGGGCGAGCCCTACCTGGTCCATCCGCTCGAGGTGGCCGGGATCCTCGCCGAGCTGAAGCTCGACGAGGCCAGCGTCGTCACCGGGATGTTGCACGACACCATCGAGGACACCCTCGCCACCCGCGACGAGATCGCCGGGCTGTTCGGCGCCGAGATCGCCGACCTCGTCGAGGGCGTCACCAAGCTCTCGAAGTTCAGCGCCGCCGACACCCGGGAGGAGAAGCAGGCCGAGAACTTCCGCAAGATGGTGGTGGCGATGGCGAAGGACATCCGGGTCCTGCTCGTCAAGCTGGCCGACCGGACGCACAACATGCGGACGCTCGACCACATGAAGCCGGAGGCGCAGGAGCGGATCGCGCAGGAGACGCTCGACATCTACGCGCCGCTCGCCAACCGGCTCGGCATCCAGTGGGTCAAGACCGAGCTGGAGGAACTCTCGTTCAAGTACCTGCGCCCCTCCGAGCACGCCGATCTGTCGGGACGCATCGCCGCCATGGCCCGCGAGAAGGAGAAGTTCGTCGCCGAGGTGGTGGCGATCATCCAGGACAAGCTGGAGGGGCAGGGGCTGAAGCCGGACGTCTCCGGCCGGGTCAAGCACACCTACTCGGTCTGGCGGAAGATGCGGCAGCTCGACATCGACTTCGACCAGATCCAGGACGTCATCGGCTTCCGGGTCATCGTGGCCTCGGTGGCCGAGTGCTACGAGTCACTGGGCGTCATCCACTCCCTCTGGAAGCCGGTGCCGGGGCGCTTCAAGGACTACGTGGCCATCCCCAAGCCCAACGGATACCAGTCGCTCCACACCACGGTGGTGGGCCCGCGGGGCGAGCGGATCGAGGTGCAGATCCGGACCGTGGAGATGCACCGCATCGCCGAGGAGGGCGTGGCGGCCCACTGGGCCTACAAGGAGGCGGGGCGCGACGGCAGCGGCCAGCCGCTCTCGGCCAGGGACGCCGCCCAGTTCGGCTGGCTCCGCCAGCTGGTCGAGTTCCAGCGCGAGGTGGACGATCCGCGCGAGTTCCTGGAGACCGTCAAGGTCGACCTCTTCTCCGACGAGGTCTTCGTCTTCACGCCCAAGGGGGCCATCCGGGCCCTGCCGCGCGGGGCCACGCCGGTGGACTTCGCCTTCACCATCCACTCGGAGATCGGGAGCCACTGCGTCGGCGCCAAGGTGAACGGCAAGCTGGTGCCGCTGCGCCACCAGCTCAAGAACGGCGACACCGTCGAGATCCTCACCTCGCCCCACGCCCACCCGTCGAAGGACTGGCTTGGCTTCGTCAAGACCAGCCGCGGACAGGCGCGCATCCGCCAGTACATCCGGCAGGAGGAGCAGCGCCGCTCCCTGGAGATCGGGCACGAGCTGGCCGAGAAGGAGCTGCGCAAGTACGGCCTCTCGCTCAACAAGCTGGAGAAGTCGGGCCAGCTGGCCAAGGCGGCGGCGCCGTTCGGCTACCGCAACGGTGACGACCTGCTGGCCGGCATCGGCTACGGCAAGGTCTCCACCCAGCAGCTGCTGGCGCAGCTGCTCCCGCAGGAGCAGCTGCAGGCGCCTCCGGGCCCGGAGGCGCCCGCCTCCCGGCTCAGCGAGCTCTTCCGCAAGGTGGCGCGCCGCTCCTCGTCGAGCGGCGTGCGGGTCAGCGGCGTGGACGACATGCTGGTGCGCTACGGGAAGTGCTGCAACCCCGTGCCCGGCGACGCCATCGTCGGCTTCATCACCCGCGGGCGCGGGGTCACGGTCCACACCGCCGGATGCGAAAAGGTCCTGGAGAGCTCGCCGGAGCGGCGCGTCGACGTGACCTGGGACGTCAAGGGCGACTTCAAGCGGCCGGTGGCGGTCCGGATCATCGCCAGCGATCGCCCCGGCCTGCTGGCCAAGATCTCCCGCGCCTTCGCCGAGGCCGACATCAACATCTCGCAGGCCACCGTCAAGACCAGCGGCGACCGCGCGGTGGTAGACCTGCAGGTCGAGATCGCCGGGGTCAAGGAGCTGACCGGCGTGCTGCGCGACGTCCAGCGGATCGACGGGGTTCACGCGGCCGACCGCGCCTAGCGGGTCCAACCAGGAGGGCACATGCACGAGGTCATCTCCACCAGCGGCGCGCCCAAGGCGATCGGCCCTTACAGCCAGGCCATCGAGGTCCGCGCCGGGCGGCTGCTCTTCCTCTCCGGCCAGATCCCGCTCGACCCGGCCAGCGGCGAGCTCGTGAAGGGGACCGTCGAGGAGGAGACTGCGCAGGTGATGCGCAACCTGGCGGCGGTCCTGGCGGCCGGTGGCGCCGGGTTCCAGCACGTGGTCAAGACCACCGTCTACCTCACCGACCTGGCGGACTTCGCCAAGGTCAACGAGGTCTACGGCGCCCACTTCAAGAGCAGGCCGCCGGCCCGCGCCACCGTGCAGGTGGCCGCGTTGCCGCGCGGGGCACGGGTCGAGATCGAGGCCGTGGCGGCGGTCTAGCCGGGTCCCGCGCCGCGGGGAGCCTCACGGCTCGTCGTAGGTGAACTCCTTGCCGGCGAAGTTGCGCAGGACCCAGCGCTTCCCCTCGTGGCGGACCACGTAGTCGGGGTTGACCGGGATCTTGCCGCCGCCGTTCGGGGCGTCGACCACGAAGTAGGGGACGGCCATGCCGCTGGTGTGGCCGCGCAGCGAGCGGATGATGCGCCGCCCGGTCTCGATGGGCGTGCGGAAGTGGCTGATGCCCCGGGCCAGGTCGCACTGGTAGATGTAGTAGGGGCGGATCCGCATCATCAGCAGCCTGTGGTTCAGCTCCTTCACGGTGCGCGGGTCGTCGTTGATGCCCTTGAGCAACACCATCTGGTTGCCGATGACGCAGCCGCCGTCGGCCAGCCGGCGCGCGGCGTCGAAGGCCTCCCCGGTGCACTCCCTGGGGTGGTTGAAGTGGGTGTTGACGTAGACTGGCTGGTGCTTGCGGAGCATCTGCACCAGGTCGTCGGTGATCCGCTGCGGCAGCGTCACCAGGTTCCGCGTGCCGAGCCGGAAGATCTCGACGTGCGGGATGGCGCGCAATCGCCCGAGGATGTAGTCGAGCCGGTCGTCGGAGAGCGAGAGCGGGTCACCACCCGAGACCACCACGTCACGGATCTCGGTGTGGAGCTCGATGTAGGCGAGGCTCTCCTCGATCTGCTTCTTGGCTGCGGCGCTGGAGGGGTCGGCCACCTTGCGCTTGCGGGTGCAGTGGCGGCAGTACACCGGGCAGTTGTGCGTCGTGTAGAAGAGGACGCGATCCGGGTAGCGGTGGGTGATGCCGGGGACCGGCATGTCCCGCTCCTCGGCCAGCGGATCCTCGAGGTCGGCGGCGGTGAAGTTGAGCTCGCCCATGGTCGGCACCGACTGGAGCCGCACCGGGCAGGTGGGATCCTCCGGGTCCATGAGCGCGGCGTAGTAGGGGGTGATGCCCATGTGGAACTGGGCGTCGGCCTCGACGACGGCGCGCCGCTCGTCGTCGGTGAGCCGGACCACCTGGTCGAGCTGCTCCAGGGTGGTGACGCGCTCGCGCTGCTGCCAGTGCCAGTCGTTCCACTGCGAATCGGGGACTCCCTTCCAGATCGACCGCGGGGCGAAGGGGAAGCGGGAGCGGACGTGGTTGATCGATACCGCACCGCCGGGAAGGACATCCATCGCGCACGCTCCTCGCCCGGGGACTGGGCCGGGCCACGTCGTTCCAGTCGACGGCGCGGAGTGTGCCACGTCGCCGGGTCGCGCGCGCGGCCCAAGATTGACTCGACGGGGCGTGGCCGATAGCTTCCGCGCCGCCGCCCCGGGAGTGCCGGGGCGCCCCCACCGCGATGGACTGGCATGAGCGATTCCCCGGCGTGAGCGAGGCCGACTGGCGCGACTGGCGCTGGCAGCTGCGCCACGCCTTGCGTACCGGGGCCGAGCTGGACCGGCTGGTGAACCTCACCGAGGCCGAGCGACGGGGCCTGGCGCTGGGTGGCCTGCGTACCGCGGTCACGCCGTACTATGCGTCGCTGATGGACCCGTTCCACCCGGCCTGCCCGGTGCGCCGGCAGGCCATCCCGCTGGGCCAGGAGGGCGAGCCGGCCGCCGGCGACCGGCGCGATCCCACCGGCGAGGAGCCGCACCGGCCGGTGCGGGCGGTGGTGCGGAAGTACCCGGACCGCGCGCTGCTGCTGGTCACCGACACCTGCCCGGTCTACTGCCGGCACTGCACCCGCCGCCGCATCACCGGCGGTGAGGAGGGAGCCTTCGACCGCCCGGCGGTGGAGGAGGGGATCGCCTGGATTCGCGACCAGCCCGGGCTGCGCGAGGTGATCGTCTCGGGCGGTGACCCGGGCGTCCTCTCCGACGAACGGCTAGAGTCGATCCTCGGCCCGCTGCGCGCCATCCCGCACCTCGAGGTGCTCCGGCTCGCCACCCGAGCGCCGGTGGTCCTTCCCATGCGCATCGACGACGCGCTGGTCCGGCTGCTCCGGCGCCACGCCCCGCTCTTCGTCATCACCCACTTCAACCACCCGAAGGAGCTGACACCCGAGGCGACCGAGGCCTGCGCGCGCCTCGTGGACGGCGGCGTGCCGGTGGAGAACCAGGCGGTGCTGCTGCGAGGGCTCAACTCGACGGCCCGCCTGCTCGGCGACCTCTTCACCGGGCTGCTGGCGCGGCGGGTTCGCAGCCTCTACCTGCACCAGGGGGACCTGGCGGACGGCACCGCCCACCTGCGCACGCCGCTGGCGGCCGGCGTCGGGATGCTGCGCGAGCTGCGGGGACGGGTGAGCGGGCTGGCGCTGCCGCACCTGGCGGTCGACCTCCCCGACGGCAGCGGCAAGGTGACGGTGGCGCCCAGCTACCTGGTGGGCGGCCCCGGCGAAGGGTTCGGGCAGGCGGTCGAGAACGGGGTGCGTGGCACCTGGCTGATGGGCCACGCCGGCGCGCCGGCCTTCTACCCGGAGCCGCCCCAGGCGGACTGCGCCTGCGCCTACGACCAGGCCTGGTACGGTGGGCTCACCTAGGGCTCCGCTCGGGGTCGAGTGACCCGCTGTCCAGAAAGCACCGCGTCGGGCCAGGCTGGGGTAGGCTTCACCCGTGCGATTCGCCTGCGAGAGATGCGGACGGCGATACATGAGCGCTGCGGAGCCGCAGCCGGGGCGCGTGTACCGCCATCACTGCAGCTGTGGCAACGAGATCCGCGTCGAGATCCCGGCGGCCGGGTCGACGACCACCTCGGCGCCGGCCCCGGTCACCCCGGCCAGGACCTCGGGCACGGTCCCGTCTCCGGCCGCGACCACCAGGGTGCCGCTGGTGCCCGGCACCACCTCCACGTCGGTGCCGCGCCCGGCTTCGCCCGCGGCGTCGACCGTGGCCTCCAGGCCGAAGGCGCCGGCCGTCGGGACGACGCGGACCGGAACGTCCACCGCCGTCCCGCTGCCGCCGCCATCCCGCCCCGCGGCATGGGCCTCGACGACTTCAGCCCGCCCCGCGCCGGTTCTCGACGCCGCCAAGCCCGTGGCGCTGCCCCCTCCCGCCACGCGGGCGGCCGCGGGCAGGCCGGCCGAACCACGGGCGGCCGCGGCGAGGACCGGATCGGCCCCCGCCGTCCCATCCCATGCCACGCCCGCTCCGAAGGGCTGGGCCGCCATGGGGGACGGCACGATGCCGAAGGACGGAACACCCGAGGTGCCGTCCCCACCGACGAAGCGGCCGGCACCGCCGACCGAGCCATGGGCTGCGCCGGTCACCGGGGCCGCGTCCGTCGAACCCGCTCGGCCGCCCTGGATGGAAGCGCCGGCACCCGCACCATCTCCGTCGCCCTCACCCAACCGGCAGCCGCCCAAGCTGACCCAGACGTCCGCTCCCCAGCCCCCTCTTCCCAGGGCTCCGGCACGGGAGCCGGCCTCGCCCGGCTCCGCCCCCGCGATCCCTTCGATGACTCCGAGGGCGCCGAGAACCGCGCAAGTTCCCGCCAGGGTCGAGCCGCGCCCAGCGCCCTCGCCGTCCGCCACGGTGGCGCGACCCGCGGCGAAGCCGCCCGTGGCAAGGGGGACCGTGGACACGATCGACATCGATCTGCAGCTCACCGATCAGATCCGGCTCTTGCCGCTGGGTGCGGCCACG
Source organism: Myxococcales bacterium (assembly GCA_021806645.1). GTDB lineage: Bacteria > Myxococcota > Myxococcia > Myxococcales > Anaeromyxobacteraceae > JADKCZ01. Next base: position 78,362 of record JAJZQX010000001.1, read on the forward strand.
GAACCGCCGCCGGCAGCGGCGCCGGCGCCTGCGCCAGCGCCAGCCGCTGGGCGGCGGCACGGCCTCGCCTGGATGCTGGGCGGTGGCGTGGCGCTGGTCGGCCTGGTCGTCGCTGGCCTGTTCTTGCGGGGCGGGCGTTCGGACCGGCCCCCGGCGGCGACCGGGCGCACGGCCGAGGTGGCACCAGCCCAGGCGCCAGCCGTGGCGCCTGCCGCGGCACCTGCTGGAGCGCCTGTCGCCGCGCCGGTGCCGGCGGAGCCAACCCCGGTCGCCCCGGTCGCACCGACTACGGTCGCCGAACGCTCGGAGGCCGAGGTGGCCGCGGGCGAGCCTGGGCCCCGCGCCGCCACGCCCGCCGCCACGCCCGCCGCACCTCCTGCCAAGGCGAAGCCGGCCGAGCGAAGGGGGGCCAGGGCCGCCACCGCGGGCGGCGCGGCGGCCGCCGGGCATGGAAAGGCCGAGCCGCCGCCTCCTCCGGAGAAGGCGGCCACCCCTCCCGCCCGGGCCAAGCCGGCTCCCGCAAAGGCTCAGGCACCGGCCGCGCCGCCACCGGCCGCGCGCGCCACGCCTCCCGCCGCCAAGCCGGTGGCCCCGCCCGCCGGCGCCACCGCCGCCAAGGCGACCCCGCCGGCACCCGCCGCCGAACCTCCGGCCGCCACGCCCGGCGCCGGCGGCAAGACCCTGGCGCCGGCCACGGTCCAGCGCGCCATCGCCCGCCAGAAGCCGGCCTTCGACAAGTGCGTGGAGACCGCACTCGCCGGCCCTGGCGGCGACAAGCTGGCGGGCCGGAAGATCGGCCTGCTGGTCGCCGTCGGGAACGGCGGCCTGGTCGAGGCGTCCGAAGTGGAGGAGCCGGACATCGAGGGCTCGCCGCTGGGAGCCTGCCTGCGCCACGCGGCCGGACGGATGCTCTTCCCGCCCTTCGAGGGCGAGCCGGTGGCGTTCCGCATCCCGCTGCTGCTGGCCGCCGCCGCGCCGGGCCGCTAGCACTAGACCGCGGGTGGTGGTCCGCCGGCGGCGCGGCGGCGCGACCTCAGCCACTCGAAGACGCCCGGCAGGAGCGAGAGCACCACCACCACCACGATCACCTTCTCGATGTGCTGCACCAGCAGCGGGAAGCGGCTGCCCAGGCCGAAGCCGATGAGCGTCATCGAGGCGACCCAGGCCGTGGCGCCGATCACGTTGAAGGAGGCGAAGCGCCGGTAGCTCATGCCGCCGATGCCGGCCACCACCGGGACGAAGGTCCGGACCAGCGGCATGAAGCGGGCGAGGATGATCGCCTTGCCGCCGTGCCGCTCGTAGAACTCGCGGGCGGCCTGGATGTGCTCGGGCCGGAAGAAGCGGGAGCGCGGCCGGTTGAACAGGTGCGGCCCGGTGCGCCTGCCGATCCAGTAGGAGGTGGCGTCGCCGGCGATCGCCAGCGGGATGAGCAGCCCGTTGAGGGCCCAGATGCTCAGGTCGCCCTTGGCCGCGTAGAACCCCGCCATCACCAGCAGCGAGTCTCCGGGCAGGAAGAACACCATGGCGCCGGTCTCGAGGAAGACGATGGCGGCGAGCGCCGGATAACCACCCCAGGCGATGAGCTCGCCAGGGTTGCGGAGCAGGTCCAGGATCCACCGGAGGAGGGCCACGCGCTCGTATACCCCGCCACCGCGCGCCGGGCCACCGGACGCCGCCGATGGACGCCCGCTGGACTGGAGCCCTCGCCGCCCCGAGAATTGGCCGTTCCCGTGCGCCACCGCCTGCTCGCGCTCCTGCTGCTGACATCGCTCCCGGCCCGCGCCGAGGAGTTGATCCGCGTCGTGGTGGAGCGAACCGGTGCGTCCCCGCGGCTCGTCGAGGAGCTGCCGCTCGACGACTACGTGGCCGGCGTCGTCTCCGGGGAGATGCCAGCCAGCTTCCCGGCCGAGGCCCAGAAGGCGCAGGCGGTGGCGGCCCGATCCTACGCGCTGGTGAAGAAGATCGAGGCCGATCGGGCTGGCCGGTCGTTCCACCTGGGCGCCAGCGCGCTCTCGCAGGTCTACGCCGGCGCCGCCCCCAATCCCGCGGCGCGAGCGGCCGCCGAAGCCACCCGCGGCGAGGTGCTGGTCCAGGGCCACGAGCCGGTCGAGGCCTTCTTCCACTCCGCCTGTGGCGGCCGGACCGAACGTGGTCTCGAAGCGCTCGGGCGCGACCTGCCCTACCTGGTCTCGGTCCCCTGCGGCCACTGCAACGACGCGCCCGGTGTCCGCTGGACGCTGTCCCGCGCCGGTGCCGAGCTCGGCAAGGCGCTGGGGTTCCCCGGCCCGGTGACGGCGCTCGAGGTGACGGCGCACACGCCGTCGGGGCGCGTGGCGCGCGTGGAGTTGCAGGTGGGCGGGCGGCGGCTCGGCCTCACCGCCGTCGATCTGCGGCAGCGGCTCGGCTGGAGCAAGCTGCCGTCGCTCGCCTTCGAGGTGAAGGCCAGGGGCGGGGTGTTCACCTTCACCGGCCGCGGGCAGGGGCACGGGGCCGGGCTCTGCCAGTGGGGCGCCGCGGGGATGGCCCGCGAGGGGAAGGGATACCGCGACATCCTGCGCCACTACTATCCAGGAACCGAGCTGGCCAGGCTCTACTGAGCTGCCGTGCTACACCCCGGATGGCGATGAAGGTCTCAGACTTCGACTTCGAGCTCCCCGAGCAGTTGATCGCGCAGGCGCCGGTCACGCCGCGGGACGCCTCGCGCCTCCTGGTCCTGCCAAGCCGGGGGCGGGTCGCCCACCTGGCCTTCACCGACCTGCCGGCGCGGCTGCGGGCCGGCGACCTGGTGATCTTCAACGACACGCGGGTCATCCCGGCGCGGCTGGTCGGGCACAAGGCCGACACCGGCGGCAAGGCCGAACTGCTCCTGATCGAGCCGCTGGGCCGTGAGATGGGGGCGCGCTGGCGCGCCATGGGACAGGCCTCCAAGGCGCTCAAGCCCGGGGTACGCCTCCAGTTCGGCGCGCTCGAGGCGACGGTGGAGGCGGCGCTGGGCGACGGCTTCTACGACGTCCTGCTCGACCGCGAGGGAGCCGAGCTCGAGGCGGCGCTGGCGCGCGTCGGGCGGGTCCCGCTGCCGCCCTACATCCGGCGCGAGGCCGGCGCGGACGACGCCGAGCGTTACCAGACCATCTTCGCGAGGAGCCCGGGGAGCGCGGCCGCCCCCACCGCGGGGCTCCACTTCACGCCCGGGGTCCTCGCCGCGCTGGAGGCGCGCGGCGTGGCTCGGGCGGCGGTGACGCTCCACGTCGGGCCCGGGACCTTCCTGCCGTTCCGGGCCGAGTCCCTCGACGAGCACCGGATGCACGAGGAGCGGTACGAGGTGCCCGAGGCCACGGTCCGGGCCTTCGAGGCCTGCCGGGCGCGTGGCGGGCGCGTGGTGGCGGTCGGGACCACGGCGCTCCGGACGCTGGAGAGCGCCTTCTCGGGAGGGCGGCTGGCCGGGGGGCCGGGGCGGACCTCCCTCTTCGTCCGGCCCGGGTACCGGTTCCAGACGGTCGATCTACTTGTCACAAACTTCCACCTTCCGAGGACTACGCTGTTGGTACTGGTGTGCGCCTTCGGTGGGCGCGAGCGGGTCCTTTCGGCCTATCGAGAGGCGGTGCGGGAGAAGTATCGTTTCTTCAGTTATGGGGATGCGGTGCTGGTCGAGCGGCGGGAGGGTGACCCGGCCAGCGGCTGACGTCTCCGGAGCCCGGACAGGAGGAGCAGCGTGTACAGCGTTTCGGTCAACCTCGAGCCGAGCCAGTTCCTGGCCGGCTGGCGTCCCGAGTCGGGCGCGATCTTCCTGCCGACGCTCTCCGAGGCGCGGGTGGGCGACGAGGTCGCGGCGCGGATCGGGGTGCTGGGCCAGACCATCCGGGCCACCGTCTTCGGGAAGATCGCCGGGGTGCGACGGGTCGGGCGGCCGACGCTCCCGCCCGGCATCGATCTGCGGCTCGACGCCGCGAGCATCCCGGCCGCCGGCTTTCTCGCCATGGCGGCGCGCGGCGAGCCCGTCAACTTCAAGGAGCGGGCGCCGCGGTTCGCCGCGGAGCGGCCCCTCACCGTGGTCCAGGGCAACGTGACGCTCTCGGTGGCCACCGGCAACGTGGGCGATGGCGGCTGCTCGATCCACTGGCCGGTGCAGGTGCCGCCGGTCGGCGAGGTGCTGCGGGTGCGCCTGGCCGCCGGGATCTTCGCCCCGCGCGCCGAGGCGGTGGTCTGCTGGAACCTGGAGGTCAACGAGACGGAGCGGATGGTCGGCGTGCGCCTTCACGCCGCCAGCCGGGCGGGGCGCTTCTGGAAGTCGGTGGTGGCCGAGGCGGCTCGCTCGGGCGCCCGCCCGGCTTGACGGCGCCCCCCGCCCCGGGGGAAACCGCGGGCGTGATCCGGTACGAGCTCCTCGCCACCGACGGTGCCGCTCGCCGCGGACGCCTCCACTCGGTGCGCGGGACGCTGGAGACGCCGGTCTTCATGCCGGTGGGGACCGCGGCGACCGTGAAGACGCTGGAGCCGCGCGACCTCACCGCCGCCGGCGCGCGGATCGTGCTCGGCAACACCTACCACCTCTTCCTGCGCCCCGGCCACGAGCTGATCGAGCGGCTGGGCGGCCTGCACCGGTTCATGGCGTGGGAGGGGCTGACGCTCACCGACTCGGGCGGGTTCCAGGTCTTCAGCCTAGGAGAGCTGGGGCCGGCGGTGGCCCCGGACGGGGCGAGCCGCGGACCTGGCCTGGTCACCATCCGGGAGGACGGGGTGACCTTCCGCTCCCACCTAGACGGCTCGAAGCAGTTCCTGTCGCCCGAGCGGGCCACCGAGGTCCAGCTGGCGCTCGGGGCCGACGTCATCATGGCCTTCGACGAATGCCCGCCCTCGCTGGCCGACCGCGCCTACCACGAGGGCTCGCTGGCCCGCACGCAGCGCTGGCTGGTCCGCTGCCGCGAGGCCTGGCGGGCCGGCTCGCGGCGGCGCGCCGACGCGGGGCGCACGCCCTGCGCCCTCTTCGGCATCGCCCAGGGAGGCCTCTTCCCGGACCTGCGGGCGCGGGCCATCGAGGAGGCGGCCGCGCTCGACCTGCCCGGCTACGCGCTGGGGGGCTACGCGGTGGGCGAGGCGCCAGAAATCATGTGGGAGGGGGTGGCGCGCGACGCCCCGCGGCTGCCGGCGGGAAAGCCGCGGTATCTCATGGGGGTCGGAACGCCGGAGGACCTGCTGGCCGGGATCGCCGCCGGCATCGACATGTTCGACTGCGTGTTGCCCACCCGCTGCGCCCGCAACGGCCTGCTCTTCACCAGCCGCGGCAAGCTCACCATCCGGAACGCCCGCTTCGCCGCCGACGAGCGCCCCGCCGACCCGGCCTGCGGCTGCTACACCTGCCGCACCTTCACCCGGGCCTACCTGCGCCACCTCTTCAAGTGCCAGGAGCTCCTGGGCCTGAGGCTCAACACCATCCACAACGTCACCTACTACCTCTCGCTCATGGCCGAGGCGCGCCAGGCCATCGAGGAGCGGCGGTTCCAGGCCTTTCGCCGGGAGCGGCTGGCGGCGTGGCAGGAGGGCCTGGACGCATGACCCGGCCCCGGCCCCGAATGCCTTGCCCTCGGCGGGAGAATGCTGTTAGAAATCGGCGCCTTTTCACGCACCTACCGGAGCAGCCATGCCTTCCGTTCTCCACGCCTTTTTCGCGCAGACCGCCGAGGGTCAGTCCCAGGGCCTGAGCAACATGCTGATCCCGCTCGTCCTCATGGGCGCGGTCTTCTACTTCCTGCTCATCCGCCCCCAGCAGAAGCAGGCCAAGGAGCACCAGAAGCTCCTGACCGCCCTCAAGCGGGGTGACGAGGTGATCACCCAGGGCGGCCTGATCGGCGCCGTGTTCCAGGTCGAGGACCGGACCGTCACCCTCGACGTCGGGGCCGGCACCAAGGTGCGCGTGCTCAAGGCGAACATCGTCGGCCCGTGGGTGGAGAAGCCGGTCGTCGCGGCCGCCAAGCCGGAGAAGAAGTAGATGGAACGGACCTGGTTCAGCCGTGTCGCGCTGATCGCGGGCGTCGCGATCTGGTCGATCTGGCAGCTGGTCCCCAGCTTCTACTACTTCAAGCTCTCGCCCGACGACCGCAACGGCGAGGTCTACGACAAGTCGGTGCCCGGCTGGGCCCCCGACTCGAAGAAGCACCTCAACCTCGGCCTCGACCTGCAGGGCGGCATCCACCTCGCCATGGGCGTGGACGTGGACCGGGCCGTGAAGGCCAAGGTGGCGCGGCGCGCCGACGAGGTGGCCGAGCACCTGAAGGAGAAGGCCGTCCCGTTCACCTCGGTGGCCCCGGACGCCACCGGGATGCGCATCGTGGTGGCCACCACCGCGGCGAGCGACGCCGAGAAGGCGACGCTCGACTACTACGGCGCCGAGCTCTACTCGCCTGGCGGCGCCGCCGACGGGCAGGTCCTCTTCGCCTTCAAGGACCAGGTGCTGCGCGAGTTCAAGTCCAAGGCCGTGGAGCAGGCCGAGAAGACCATCCGCAACCGGGTGGACAAGTGGGGCGTCAGCGAGCCGGACATCAAGCGCAAGGCCAACAACCAGATCCAGATCCAGCTGCCCGGCTTCAAGGATCCCGAGAAGGCCAAGGAGCTGCTCGGCCGCACCGCCCAGCTCGAGTTCAAGATCTGCGACGACGAGAACGCCGCGCTCGACGCGGTTCGCTCCCAGCTCCCGGCCTGCCCGGCGACCCGCGACGGCTTGACCTTCCCGCTCCCCGAGGGCGGCTGCTGGACGGTGGAGAGCGTCGAGCTCCCCGGCGGCGATTCCCGCCAGGCCACGCTGGTGGTGGCCAACAAGCGGACCGAGCTGGAGGCGGACATCGCCACCAAGCTCAACCCGCTCATCGAGGCCGGCAAGGACAGCATCGGCATCGGCGAGGTGACGGTCGGTCAGGACATGGTCCGGAACACCTACTACCGGACCTACCTGCTCCGCTCCAAGACCGAGCTGACCGGCGACTACATCGCCGACGCCCGGGCGTCGGTGGACAACAGCTCGCCCGGCGGCGGCAAGCCGGTGGTGACCTTCACCATGTCGCCGGACGGCGCCCGGCTGATGGAGAAGCTCACCACCGACAACCTCCACCGCCGCATGGCCACCGTGCTCGACGACAAGGTGGAGACCGCGCCCTACATCCAGGGGCGCATCTCCACCAGCGGCCAGATCACGCTCGGCTCCGGGCGCAGCTACCAGGAGCAGTTCGAGGAGGCCAACTCCATCGCGCTGGTCTTGAAGGCGGGCGCGCTGCCGGCGCCGGTCACCATCTTCGAGGAGCGGACCGTGGGCGCCACGCTCGGGCCCGAGCTGGTGAAGGCGGGGACCACGGCGGCGCTGGTCGGCCTGGCCCTGGTGCTGGTCTTCATGGCGCTCTACTACCGGGTCTCCGGCCTGGTGGCCGACGTGGCCCTGGTGCTCAACGGCCTGCTGGTGCTCGCCATCATGTCGATGATCGGCACCACCCTCACCCTCCCGGGCATCGCCGGCTTCGTGCTCACGCTGGGCATGGCGGTGGACGCCAACGTGCTCATCAACGAGCGCATCCGCGAGGAGATGCGCGCCGGCCGGACCGTCAAGCAGTCGGTCCAGCAGGGGTACGACCGGGTCTTCTGGACCATCGTCGACTCGCACGTCACGGCGCTGGTCGCCGCCGTGGTGCTCATGCAGTACGGCTCGGGACCGGTCCGCGGCTTCGCGGTGACCCTCACCATCGGCCTCGTCGCCTCGCTGTTCACCTCCATCGTGGTCACCCGCGCCATCATGGAATTCCTGACGCGCCACGACACGGCGCGCCTCTCGGTGTAGCGCGATGCAATTCAAGACCTTCGACATCCTCCCGCACGGGACCACCTTCGACTTCGTCGGCAAGCGGCACATCGCCGTGGTGCTGTCGCTGATCGTGAACCTCACCGTCATCGTCTGGGCGCTGCCCGCCGTCCACGGCCTCAACTTCGGCGTGGACTTCGCCGGCGGCACCGAGATGGAGATCAAGTTCGCCTCCGCCGTGGACCCCGGCGCCATCCGCAAGAGCGTCGAGGAGCAGGGCTTCAAGGACGCCTCGGTCCAGACCTACGGCCCCGACTCCGAGCACACCTTCCTCATCCGCGTCGGCCGCATCGCCCTGATGGGCGCAGAGGACGTCGAGCGGGTGGAGGCGGCGGTCAAGGCCAGGTTCCCGGTCAAGTCGGCCTCCTTCAACCCGGAGATCGGCGACAAGATCGACTTCCAGTTCGAGGGGCCGGTGGCCACCGCCGACCTGCAGGCCGCCGTCGAGTCGGCCGGGGTGCGGGTCCGCGAGGTCCGCGAGGAGGCCGGCCTTACCGCCGGCACCCGCTCCTTCGCGGTCATCACCCAGGGCATCCGCGAGAAGCTGGAGCACGAGCTCAACGTCCGCTTCGCCACGGCCAGGCCCGAGGTGCGGCGGGTCGAGTTCGTCGGACCGGCGGTGGGGCGCGAGCTCCGCAACCAGGGCTTCAAGGCCGTGCTCTACGCCATGGCGCTGATCGTGGTCTACGTGGGGCTGCGCTTCGACTTCCGCTTCAGCCCGGGCGTCATCATCGCCATCATCCACGACGCCATCGTGACGCTCGGCTACTTCGCCTTCAGCGGGCGCGAGTTCAACCTGACCTCGATCGCCGTGATCCTGACGGTGGTCGGCTACTCGGTGAACGACACGGTGGTGGTCTACGACCGGATCCGTGAGAACAAGGCCAAGTACCAGGGGCGCCGCCTCGGCGACCTCGTCAACCTGGCCATCAACGAGACCCTGGGCCGGACCTTCCTCACCTCGTTCGCCACCGCCCTCTCGCTGGTGGGACTGCTGGTCTTCGGCGTCGGCACCATCTTCGACTTCGCCTTTGCCATGGTGCTCGGCATCGTCTCCGGCACCTACTCGACCTGGTTCATCGCCGCGCCGATGACCATCTGGCTCGAGGAGCGGGCGCTCCGGAAGAAGGCCGGTCCGGCGTCGGCCGCGGCGCGGTAACCTTCTCCACCTCTCGGCCGGGCTGTCAGAGCGCGCTGTTACTCACCGGGGCGTGGACGAGCGGCCGGGGAAGCGCTGGATCGAGGTGGGCGGGGAGGGTGCGGGCGCGGCCGAGCTGGCCGGCGCCCTCGGGCTCCACCCGCTGGCGGCCCGGGTGCTGGCCTCGCGCGGCCACGGCGATCCGGCCCAGGCTCGCGCCTTCCTCGACGCCCCGCTGGCCGGACTGCCCGACCCGTTCGGCATGAAGGGGATGCCGGCCGCCGTGGCCCGGCTCGCCACCGCGCTGGAGCGGGGCGAGCGGATCGCCACCTACGGCGACTACGACGTAGACGGGGTCACCTCCACCGTCCTGCTCTCGACCTTCCTGCGCGCCGCCGGCGGCGACGTGGTCACCTACACGCCGCACCGGCTGGTCGAGGGGTACGGGCTCAACACCGGCGCCGTCGAGAAGCTGGCGGCGCAGGGCGTGAAGCTGCTGGTGAGCCTCGACTGCGGCATCACCAGCGTGGACGAGGTGCGCGCCGCCTCGGCGCTCGGCGTGGAGACGGTGGTGGTGGACCACCACACCGTGCCGGTCGAGCTCCCGGCCGCCGTCGCCATCCTCAACCCCCACCAGCCCGGCTGCGGCTACCCGTCCAAGGAGCTCTCGGCGGTGGGCGTCACCTTCATGCTGCTCATGGCGCTCCGCAGGAGGCTGCGCGAGGCCGGCCGGTTCACCTCGGCGCGCCCCGAGCCGAACCTGCGCGCCGCCCTCGACCTGGTCGCGCTCGGCACCGTGGCCGACGTGGTGCCGCTCACCGGCGCCAACCGCATCCTGGTCCGCCACGGCCTCGCCGAGATCGCCACCACCCGCCGCCCCGGCCTGCGCGCCCTGAAGCGGGTGGCCGGGGTGGCCGATGGGCCGGTCACCGCCGGGCAGATCGGCTTCCGGCTCGGGCCCCGCATCAACGCCGCCGGGCGGCTCGACGACGCCGGCCGCGGCGTGCGGCTCCTCTCCACCTCCGACGAGGCCGAGGCGAGCGCGCTGGCCGGTGAGCTCGACCGCGAGAACCAGGCCCGCCAGGAGATCGAGCGGCGCATGCTGGCCGAGGCGCTCGACGACGCGGCCGCGGCGGTCCGGCGCGGCGCCCGGGGGCTGGTGCTGGCTCGCGAGGGCTGGCACCCCGGCGTGGTCGGCATCGTGGCGGCGCGGGTGGCCGAGCGGTTCCACCGGCCGGCCGTGCTCATCGGCCTCGACGGCGCCGAGGGGAAGGGGAGCGGCCGGTCGATCGAGGGGTTCCACCTCCACGACGCGCTGGCGGCCTGCACCGCCCACCTGCTCCGCTTCGGCGGCCACCGCCATGCGGCCGGCGTCACCATCGCGGCCACCTCCGTCCAGCCTTTCCGCGCCGCGTTCGAGGCCCACGCCGCCGCCGCGCTCGCGCCGGAGGATCTCGTCCCCCGCTGCCGGATCGACGGCTGGGTGGCGGAAGGCGATCTGACGGTGCGGGCCGCCGAGGACCTGGAGCGGCTCGGGCCGTTCGGCGCCGGCCACCCGGAGCCGGTCTTCGCGCTCCGCTCCCGGGCCACCAAGGCGCGCACCGTCGGCGCCGGCGCGGCCCATCTCAAGCTCGGCTTCGGCGGGCTCGACGCCATCGGCTTCTCGATGGGGGACCGGGTCGGCCTCTGCCAGGGACCGGTCGAGGCGGCCTTCACCTTCGGCTTCGACGAGTGGGACGGCACCAGGCGGCTGCAGCTCAAGTTGAAGGACCTGCGGGTCGCCGGCTGAGTTCGGGCCAGGCCGGACCGCGCCAGGTGGCGCACGCCGAGCCGGGCGGCCAGCGCTGCCTTCGGCCGGTTGCCCCGTCGACATCGCCCCCGCAACGTGGTGCGATCGACGTCACGGCGCTCACCCCGAACCCGGAATGACCAAGCACCTCGCCTACCGGAAGCCGCACATCGTGACCTCGGTCGTCGCGGTCATCGTGGACGGCGCCGATCGGGTCGTGCTCACCCGTCGCTGCGTGCCACCGTTCCTGGACCAGTGGGTCATGCCGGGCGGCAAGATCGGGCTCGGCGAGCCGATGCGGTCCGCGCTGCGCCGGGAGGTGCGCGAGGAGGTCGGGATCGACGTCGTGGTCGGCGAACTGATCGACACCTTCGAGCACGTCACGCCGGGCGCCGACAACGATCACCACGTCATCCTCTACTTCCGGTGCGGGCCCAGCCGCGCCGAGCTCACGCCCAACCCCGCCGAGGTGGCCGAGGCGCTCTGGGTCCCGCGCGGAGAGCTTGCCGGCTACGCCATGCCGGAGGGGACCCGCCACGTCCTCGCCGGGCTCTTCCCCGAGCTGGGCGCCACCGGCCCGGCGGGGCCGGAGCGGACCGGGTGGAGGCCGCCGTGATCCAGATCCACGAGGTCGAGGTGAACCTCGACTACGCTCTGGGGAGCCACATCCACTGCCTGGTGGCGCAGATTCCGGTGCGGCTTCGCGCCACCGAGCGGGGGCCCGCCCTGCGGGACCGCGAGGCGCAGTGGCGCACCCTGGCCTCGGTGCTGGAGTCGGTGGCAGAGGGGGAGCGCTTCCAGAAGCTCCACTTCCTCGCCTTCCCGGAGGCCGCGCTGCCCGCCGCGCGGCTCGACGACGTGCTCGGCATCGTGGCGGAGCGCTTCCGGCCCAACACCGTGACCATGTTCGGGCTGGAGCACGTCTCGCTGCGCGCCTACCGCGACACCCTGGAACGCTTCGGCGAGGACAACCGGCTGGCCATCCCCGCGGTCGAGCACGACCTGGCGGCCGGGGCGCTCCCCGACATCCCGGTGAACTGGTGCTGCGTGGTGGTGAAGGAGGCGAGCGGCCGGTTGCGGGTGTTCTTCGAGGCCAAGACCCACCCCTTCCGCGCCGAGGAGTTCCTGGACAAGTCCGGGGACCTGTACCGGGGCCGGCACTTCTGGTGGTTCCGCGCCCGGCCCGCCTTCTTCCACTTCATGGTGCTGGTCTGCCTCGACTACCTGTACCGGGACCTCTACGGCTCCAACATCCGGCAGATCGTCGAATACGCCGACCAGCAGTACTTCGCCGCAAGGCGGACCCTGGACGCGCTCTTCGTGCTGCAGTGCAACCCCAAGCCCGAGCACCGCGCCTACCGGGACGTGGTCGCCGGGTTCTACGGCGAGTACCTCGAGGACACGCCCGGCGTGAGGGACACCGTCACCGTCTTCGCCAACAGCTCCGGCGAGAGCGAGCTCGGCGAGCCCTGCCCGGGCGGCTTCGGCGTCTCCTCGGTGGTGCTGGGGGCCAGGCACCGGCTGGCCCGGGTGGCGGCGCCGGAGTTCTCCACCGACGATTTCCACGGCACGCCGGCCTGCCGGCTCCGCTTCGGGACCGCCACGCGGCTCTACTACTTCAACCTGCCGCTCCACCACGACCTCGACCCGCGCACCAGCCACCAGCCGCTCAAGGTGCACGCAGTGCTCCGGCCCGAGGGCGGTGGCTGGGTCCAGGCCGTCGGCGCGCCGCTCATGGCCGAGCTCTCCGAGCGGAGCGGCCGCGGCTAGCCCGAACCCCCGCCGGCCCGTCGGCTCGCCCTCTTTCGCGAACTGAGAAGCCGTGCGAAGAAGTTGGTGCACCCTGGAGGCGTCGATGGAACTGGTCGCGATCACCGAGAAGGCAACCCTCATCGATCCGTCGGGCCAGCTCACCGAGCAGGCGATCGAGCACCGCACCGACCCGCTCACCGGGCAGGTCGCCTCCGTCAACCTGGCGCTCGGCGAGAAGGCCCGGGCCTTCCTCGGGGTGGCCGACCTGGCGCTTCTCGAGGACCTGCAGGAGAAGAGCCGCGCCGGCTGCCCGTTCTGCGGCGCGCCTGAGAAGGGCACCCGCTACGACCCGGGCTTCGCGCCCGAGGGGCAGCTCCGCTTCGGCGGCGCGCTGGCCATGCCGAACCTCTTCTCGAAGTGCGCCCGCGACTCGGTGGTGGTCCTCGACGTGGCCAACCACGTGCTCCTTCCCTCCCGCATCGGCGCGCCGGCGCTGGGCAACGGGATCCGCGCCGCGGTGGAGCTGGTGCGGCGGGGCCGGGCCGCCGAGCCGCGCAACGTCCACCACCTGGTGGGCATGAACTTCCTGCCGCCCGGGGGCTCCAGCGTGCCCCACCCGCACTTCCAGGTGCACGTGCGTGGCGTGCCGTACTCGGGCGTGGCGCGCCTGCTGGAGCGGAGCGCCGAGTGGCGCCGCCGGACCGGCCGTGACTTCTGGAGCACGCTGGTCGAGTCGGAGCGGGCGGCGGGGGTGCGCTACCTGGGGCGCGACGGTCCGGTCGAGTGGCTGGCGGCCTTCGCGCCGTCGCACCAGCGGGAGGTGTGGGGGATGGTCCCCGGGACCGGCAGCCTGGCCGAGCTCGACGAGGCCGGGGTGGACGGGCTGGCGGCCGGGCTCTCCAGGGTGTTCTCCTACTACGAGGAGGTCGGTGCCCACCCGTTCACGCTGGCCTTCCTCTCCAGCGCAGAGCCCGGGCGCGGCGGCGAGTACGCCCTGCAGGTCCGAGCCTGTTCGCGTCCGCCCTTGAAGCCGCTCTACGTCAACTACGAGACCTGGTTCGGGCCGATGTTCGCCGGCGACGAGGTGCACACCGAGGCCCCGGAGACCTACGCCGCGGCGCTCCGCGCCCGGTGGCGCTGAAGAGCGGCGGGACGGGCGCACATGCGGTAGGATCCGGGTGACGGGGTGCGGTGCGGCGGCGCGTTGCGGGGAGGACGACACGATGCGCGAGGCAAGCAGCGACGAGGGCGTGCGGGACCAGTCGATCGCCAGGGTGGCGCGCCGGGCCGAGGAGGCGCGCACGCTGGTCAAGGCCGCGAAGGACCTGGACGGCCTGTGCCGGGTCCTGAACACGCACGGGGCGTTCTTGCCGATGGCCGAGATGTTCGGCCTGCCGAAGTTCGGGAGCGCGCCGGCCGTCACCAGGGGGCTCTGGAGCTGGGACGACCGGCGGGCCATCCGGATGCAGACCGACGGGGACGGCTTCGAGGCCTTCGTCATCGGGCCCAGGCCGTAGCCGGCGAGCGGCCTCCAGGCCGCGCGACCCGTCCTTGACCTCAAGCGTTTCGCGGTGTGAGATGCCCCCCTTTCTCATCAGCCGGGGAGGCCCTTCGTGGCGCGCTTCATCACCGACCTCAAGCGGACGCACAGCTGTGGACAGCTCACCAGGGCCGAGGTCGGCTCCGAGGTCATCCTCTACGGATGGGTCAACCATCGTCGCGACCACGGCGGCGCGGTCTTCATCGACCTGCGCGATCGCGAGGGCGTCACCCAGGTGGTCTTCGAGGAGGACGTGCGCCCCGAGGTCCACGACCTGGCCGGCCAGCTCCGGCTCGAGTACTGCGTGGGCGTGCGCGGCACGGTGGTCTCGCGCGGGGGCAACGTCAACCCCCGGCTCAAGACCGGCGAGATCGAGGTCCACGCCAGCGAGCTGGAGATCTTCAACCGCTCCGAGCCGCTCCCGTTCCAGATCGAGGACAAGCTCGACACCGCCGAGGAGAAGCGGCTGCTCTACCGCTTCCTCGACCTGCGCCGCGCCCCCATGCAGAAGACGCTGATGACCCGCGCCCGGGTCAACCACCTCACCCGCAACCACTTCACCGACCAGGGCTTCCTCGAGCTCGAGACCCCGTTCATGGTCAAGTACACGCCGGGCGGCGCGCGCAACTTCCTGGTCCCGTCGCGCCTCAACCCCGGCAAGTTCTACGCGCTGGCCGAGAGCCCGCAGCTCTTCAAGCAACTCTACATGATCGCCGGCTTCGACAAGTACTTCCAGATCGTCCGCTGCTTCCGCGACGAGGACCTGCGGGTGGACCGGCAGCCCGAGTTCACGCAGATCGACGTGGAGATGTCCTTCGTGAAGCAGGACGACGTCTTCGACGTCATCGAGGGGCTGATCGTGAAGCTCTGGAAGGAGGTGCTGGGGGTCGAGATCCCGCGCCCCTTCCAGCGCATGCCCTTCCACGAGTCGATGGACAGGTACGGCAACGACAAGCCCGACCTCCGCTTCGGCATGGAGCACGTGGTGCTCACCGCGCTGGTGAAGGAGCACGGCGGCGGCGGCGTGCCGCTGCTCAAGGAGGCGGTGGAGGGCCAGGGGATCGTCAAGGCCATGAAGGTGCCGGCCTCGGCCAACCTCTCGCGCACCGAGATCGACAAGCTCGAGGAGTTCGTCAAGGGGATGGGTTCCAAGGGGCTGGCCCGCGCCAAGGTCGGCGAGGGGGGCGAGTGGACCCAGTCGCCCTTCGCCAAGACCATCACCCCCGGCCTGCGCGTCGCCGTCAACGCCGCCTGCGCGGCCGCGCCCGGCGACCTGCTCCTCTTCCAGTTCGGCAGGGAGTCGGTGGTCCAGACCGTCATGGCCAACCTGCGCCTCCACCTCGGCAAGCGGCTCGGCCTCATCCCCGAGTTCGGCTCGGGCGGGACCTGGCGGTTCCTCTGGGTGGTCAACCCGCCGCTCTTCGAGTTCGACGAGGAGTCGGGCCAGTGGGCCGCCGCGCACCACGCCTTCACCCGGCCGCACGACCAGTGCCTGCAGTACCTCGAGACCGACCCGGGCAAGGTGGACTGCCACCGGTACGACTGCGTCCTCAACGGCTTCGAGATCGGCGGCGGCTCGATCCGGCTCCACGACCCGGAGGTGCAGGCCCGGGTCTTCAAGGCCATGGGGATCACCGACGAGGACGCCCGCAGCAAGTTCGGCTTCCTGCTCGACGCCCTCAAGATGGGCGCGCCGCCGCACGGCGGCATCGCCCTCGGCATGGACCGGTTGGTGATGCTGCTCACCGGGGCCGAGTCGCTGCGCGACGTGGTGGCCTGGCCCAAGACGCAGAAGGGGACCGATCTCATGACCGGCGCCCCCGGCGACGTGGACGCCCGGCAGCTTCGCGACCTCCACGTGAAGAGCACCGCCGAGCAGCCGAAGTAGCGGCGCGCCCCACCTGCGTCGTCGCGCGCCCGCCGCGGCGAGGTACGCTGCCGGTGGCCGGGGGATCCGTGGGCTACGACGTCATCGTACTGGGGGGCGGGGTGAACGGCCTGGGCACGGCGCGAGACTGCGCCATGCGCGGGCTCAAGGTGCTGCTCCTGGAGCGCGGCGACCTGGCCTCCGGCGCCTCGGGCGGCAGCTCTGGGCTGATCCACGGCGGGCCGCGCTACATGCTCTCGGGCCCCAAGGTGACCGAGCTGGCCTGCCGCGACTCCGGGTACATCCAGCGGCTGGCGCCGCACCTGGTCTTCCGCATCCCTTTCCTGCTCCCCTTCTCCTCGAAGCGCGAGCGCCAGGGCCTGGTCGAGCGGGCGGTGGCCTACGCCACCGAGGTCTTCTTCTCCACCTACGACGTCTACCAGCCGCTCAAGCGCGGGAAGCAATCGGTGCGGCTCAGCGCCGCCGAGCTCTACCGGCTGGAGCCCGGGCTGCGGCCGGGCCTGCACGGCGCCGTCACCTTCGACGAGTGGGGCATCGACGTGCTCCGGCTCTGCGTCCTCAACGCCCTCTCGGCCCGTGCCCACGGCGCCGAGGTGCGGACCTGGACCGAGGCGCGGGAGGTGGTGCGCGAGGGCGGGCGGGCGGTGGGGGTCCGCTGGCTCGATCGCGTCACCGGCCAGCGGGGCGAGGCGCGCGCGCCGCTGGTCTTCAACGCCACCGGCGCCTGGTCGCCGGCCTTCGCGCGGCGCCAGGGGACGACGGTGCGGATGCGGCCGGGGAAGGGGGTCCACCTGGTCATGGACCGGCGGCTCTCCGACTACGGCGTGGTCTGCAACGCCGTCGACGGCCGGTTGATGTTCGTCTACCCGCACGATCGGGAGAGCTGGATCGCCACAACCGACGACGACTTCTACGGAGATCCCGACGACGCCGAGGCGACCGCCGACGACGTGGCGTACCTGCTGGAGGGGGCCGCCTCGGTCTTCCCGGCGGTCCGCTCGGCGCGCCTTACCCGGGCCTTCTGGGCGCTGCGGACCACGCTCCACGCCTACGGGCCGAACGAGGACGCGCTCTCCCGCGACCACCAGCTCGTCGACCACGCCGCCGAGGGGGCGGCCGGCCTGCTCTCCTTCGTGGGCGGCAAGCTGGCCAGCTACCGGGCCCAGTCCGAGGAGGCGACCGACCGGATCCTGAGCGAGCTGGGGCGCCCGCCGGTCGCCTGCCGAACCCACCAGGAGCCGCTGCCAGGGGGCGAGGCCCCCGCCGACGCGGTGGCGCTGGCGGCCACCCACGGCGTGGCGCTCCCGGTGGCGGCGCGGGTGGCCTACCGGCACGGCGCCAGGGCGGGCGAGGTGCTGCGGCTCTGCGCCGAGGACCCGCGGCTGCGGCTGGTGGTCTGCCGGGAGGAGGGGATCCTGGCCGCCGAGGTGGTCCACTGCGTGCGCCACGAGCTGGTCAGAAAGCTGGTGGACCTTCGGACCCGGCTCAGGCTGGCGGTGGGGGCCTGCGGCGGGCTCGACTGCGCCCGGGTGGCGGCGCAGCTCACCGGGCGGGAGCTGGGGTGGCAGGCGGAGCGGACCCGCGCCGAGCTGGCCGAGCTGCTGGAGGCCGGCTGGCGCGAGCGGCGCGCGGTGCTGGGCGGAGCCCAGCTGGCCAACGAGGAGCTGCTGCGGGGCGCGCACTGGGGGGTGGGCCGGTGACGCCGCGCCGCGTGGACGTGCTGGTGGTTGGCGGCGGGATGGCCGGCGCGGTGGCGGCGCTGGCGGCCAGGGCCCGCGGCGCCTCGGTGGTGCTGGTTCGGCGCTCGCCGGGCGCCACCGCGCTCTCGGGAGGCGCCTTCGGCGTGGCGCCGGACCTCGACGCGCTGCCCGGCGACCCGCTGCGCGGGCGCCGCTCGCCGCTCGAGTCGGCGCGCCGCCTGGCGGCCCGGCGTCCCAGCCACCCCTATGCCACGCTGGGCGTCCACGAGCTCGAGGAGGCGCTCGGCTTCGCGGCGGCGCAGCTCTCGGCGCTGGTCGAGCCGCCGGACGGGCGGCCACGCTTCCTGGTCCACGTCTCCGGCGCATTGGCCGAGTGCGCGATCTGCCTCCGCTCCCAGGCGGCCGGCGACCTGCGCCGGGCCCGCGGCCTGGTGGCGGTGGTCGGCTTCTCCGGCCACCTGGGCTTCGACGCCGGGCTGGTGGCCTCGGCGGTGACCCGGATGACGGCCGCGGGCGGGCACGGCGCGGTGGTGCTCGAGGCGGCCGCCTTCACCGGGCCTGGCGACGGGGCGCTGCGTCCGGTCGAGCTGGCGCGGGCGCTCGAGCCGCCGGGCGCGGCCGAGGCGCTGGGGGCGGCGATCCGCCAGGTGCTCCCGCGTGGCACCGCCCTGGCGCTGGTGGCTCCGGTGCTCGGGCTCGACCCGGCGGCGCGGGTTCACGATCGGGTCGTGGCCGCGGCCGGCGTGCCGGTGGCCGAGGTGCTGGCCGATCCGCCCTCGGTGCCGGGCCTCCGGCTCGACCAGGCGCTGCTGGCGAGGCTGGCCGGGGCGGGCGTCGAGGTGTTGACCGGCGGGGTGGGGCCGGGTGGATGGCCGGGGCGGGCGGTCCGGATCGGCGAGACGCAGGTCGAGGCCCGGTCGTGGGTCCTGGCCACCGGCCGCTTCGTCGGGGGCGGCGTGGAGCGACGCGGCGGGATGGTGGAGCCGCTGCTCGGCCTGCCGGTGCTCGCCTCGGAGGCGGGGGCGGCGGGGATGGCGCTGGCCGGTCGGCCGCCGTCGCTGCTGACCTTCCGCAAGCGTTCCGTCGCGCAGCCGTTGCTGGCGGCCGGCGTGGCGGTGGACGCGGCGTGCCGGCCGCTCGACGAGACGGGGCGGCCCGTGGACGAGCGGCTCTTCGCCGCCGGGGCCATCATCGGCGGGCACGAGCAGGCCGCCGACGGGACCGGCCTCGGCGTCGCCATCTTGAGCGGCTGGATCGCCGGCCGCGGCGCGGCCGGGCACCGAGGGGAGTGACCTGCCAATGCCCAGCCTGCACGCCCTCGTCTACCTCGGCTGGAGAGCCGTCTTCGTCGAGCCGGTGAAGCGGCTCTTCCAGCGCGGTTCGGGACTGGAGCGCTTCCAGGCCGCCTTCGCCGCCGACCGGCTGGCGCCCACCGGCGTGGCCGACCGCGAGGTGGCGGGCCTGGCGGCGCGCTGCATCGGGTGCGGTCTCTGCGAGCCGGGCTGCCGGCTGGCGGCCGCCTCGCCGGCCCTGCGGGCGCTCGGGCTGCCGGCGGCCTTCCGGCTGGTGGGGCGCACCGGAGGCGATCTGGTGGCGGCGCGTGACCTGCTGGCGGCCTGCCGGGCCTGTAGCGGGTGCGAGTCGCTCTGCCCGACCGGCGTGCCGATCGGCCGAGTGGTGGCCAGCCTCTCCGCGAGGGCCGGATCGGCGACGACCGGATCTTCTCGTTAGCGCGCCGCGTCACGCGCTGCTGCGGCATCCGGCCGCGGACGTGAGGTATCCTGCGTCTCACTTGAAGCCGCTCCTCATCGTCAACCCGGCCTCCGCCAACGGCGCCACCGGGCGCAACCTCGACTCGATCGCCCGGCACGTCCGGGCCGCGCTCGGGGACTTCGAGACGCTCCTGACCCGCGCCGTGGGGGATGGCACCGCGCTGGGCCGGCAGGCCGTGGACGCCGGGCGGCGGCTGGTGGTGGCGGTCGGCGGCGACGGCACCGCCTCCGAGGTGGTGGACGGGCTGCTGAGCGGAGGCTACCTCGGCGAGTTCGGCTTCATCCCGCGCGGCACCGGGGGCGATTTCCGGCGTGGCCTGGGCATCCCCGCCGACGTCCCGGGCGCGGCCCGGCAGCTCATGGCGCCGGAGCGGAGGCAGGTCGATCTGGGCCGGATCGAGTTCACCGGGTTCGACGGCCGGCCGAGCGTCCGCCACTTCTGCAACGTGGCCAGCTGCGGTATCTCGGCCATCGTGGCGCGCAACGTGAACGAGGGGAGCAAGCTGCTGGGCGGGCGCATCGCCTTCAAGCTGGCCTCGGCCCGCGCCCTCGTGGGCTGGAACGACCGGGCGATCCGCTGGCGCGTGGACGGTGGCCCGTGGGCGGAGGACTCGGTCACCGCCCTCTCCGTCTGCAACGCCCGCTTCTTCGGCGGAGGCATCATGGTGGCGCCCCGGGCCGACCCGGAAGACGGCCTCCTCGACATCACCATCTGGAAGGGCTTCTCGCTGATCGACTTCGTGCTGCAGCAGCCGAAGCTCTACGACGGCCGCCACGTGCAGCTCGCCAAGACCCGCGTGCTGCGCGGCCGCGACATCGAGCTCGAGCCGGTGGGGAGCGAGCCGGTCCTGCTCGAGGTGGACGGCGAGCAGCCGGGGATGCTCCCGGCCCGCTTCACCGTGCTGCCGAGGGCGCTGACGCTGCGGGCGGCCTGACCGAGGCCGGCGCGGCCGCCGCGACCTCGCGCGGAAGACTCGTGGATCTCCCACGCCTTCAGGACCGCCCTTGCGTCCATCCTCGAGGGCGCGGCTCTCCGGTCAGACCTCGCCGAGCGTCGCCAGGAACTCGGCAGCGCTGACCACCAGGACGCCCGCGAAGCTGCCGACGGCGAGCACCGCCGTGTCGCCGCTCACGATGATCCGGGCGCCAGCGGCCAGTGCCGTTGCGAAGAGCACGTCGTCGTCGGGGTCCTCCCTGACGACGCGCACTTCGCCGAGCAGATCGGCCGGCACCATGGTGGCGAGGGTCGCCAGCTTGGCGAGCACCTGTCGGGCCTGCGTCTCGCGCCCCTTCAGCCGCTTCTGGATGCGCGGCAGGTCGAGGATGCGGCGGCACTCGACGGCGATGGCCGGTGTCCACGCCAGCTCGTAGCGGAGCCCGGCCCCCCTTAGGACGGCCGCCGGCACACCGGCCCGGTTGAGGATGCCGCTCACCACCACGTTCGTGTCGATGACGGCGCGGGTCACCGGCGGCGGCTCCGCACCTCGCGCTTCGCCTCTGCGGCCAGCTCGGCCGCCTCCTCGTCGGTCATGTCACCGCCTGAGCTGGCCGCGTCGAGCAGCCGCGCCAGGTCTACGACCGCCTGCCGCTTGCGGGCCGCGGCGATCGCCAGGTCGCGCAGCCAGGCGGACACCGACCCGCCCGGCGCCATGCGCTTCAGCAGGTCCCGGTCGGCCCTGGTGACGCGGACCGGGATGATGACGTCCTTGGCAGCCATGGGATGAGTTATACAACGTATGTCGGTTCGCGAGCAAACCGGAGCGCAGCAGGGCGCCCGCGCCCGCGTGGCCACGGAGGCCATCGTCCACGTCCGCCTGGGGCGGCCTCGAGAAGGGGACCGCATGCAGTCAATTGCTAGCACGCGCGGTCACAACTGAACAGGCGTCGTACCGTTGACCCGAGTGGGACGGGCCGACGGTGCTGCTCTCGTCTCGGCGGATCAGCCGGTGCATCGCCGGGTCGTCGCTGATCAGCCGAGAGTCCGAGCCTCTCGTGGAACGCCCCGGGGTGCCGCGAGGTCCCTGGCTTCAAGGCCGACGGCGAAGTTTCCGACCTTGACGTGAGGCTTCCGAGGTATGGCTGCAAGTGGAGCCCGTGGCGTGCGGTGTTCCAGACCCGAAGGGTTGCTTGGATCATCGGACGGCCGCGGCGAGGAGGGGCGCATGAGGATGCCGATGAACGGAGCGTCGGGGCGAAGGGGAGTCCGCGCCGGTTCATGGACCGCGGCGTTGCTGACGGCCGCACTCCTCCCGGCCTGCGGAGGAAGCGACGAGCCGGTCCGCTCCATTCGAGGCCAGGTGGTCAACGAATCCGGCGCCGGCCTCGGGTGGCTGGAGGTTCGCGCCACGAGCCCCGGCGGCTGGAGCGCCCCGGCCCGGACGGCCGACGACGGGACCTTCACCCTCGAGGGGATCACCTCCACCTACGACCTCGCGGTGGTGAACGCCGGCTCCGCGCTGGTGCTGGTCGGACTCACCCGCGCCGATCCGACCGTGACATGGCGATTCTCGTCGGGCGCGCCGTTCACTCGCCCCGCGGCCACCGTGAGCGGCCAGCTGACCGGCGACTGCGGCGGCACCTGCCCGCCCGCCGGACAGGGCGGGGCTTACCTGGGCTCCTTCTCCGTGACCGACGACTCCCCCATGGCCACCTGGTCCGGGGCGCTGCCGGGCGGGGTGGCCTCGTCGGTGCCCACGCCGGGGCCGGGGCCGGCCGCTCACCGCCCCGGTCGCGGGCGGCGCCATCGGCCTCGGGACCCGCTTCAGCTGGACGCAGGCCGAGGGCGTCGCCGAGCTGCAGGTCGGCTCCAGCAGCGGCAACGGCTTCCTCCGGCTGGTGACGGCACGTCGCGACGCCACCTGGCCGGAGCTCGCCCCGTTCTGGCAGTCGGCCTATCTTCCAGGCGCCGCGCTCCAGTGGCAGGTGACGGCGTCTGGAACGGCCGCCACGGTGGACGAGGTCGCAGCGCCGGCGGGCCGCGGTCGCAGGTCGAGCTGGTGGTCGATCTCGGCGGTCCGACCCGCCGCGGCGCGGTGAGCGGGGCGACGGGGCGGACGGGTGCGGCGCCCCGGGAAGATGGTGGCTTCGACGAGCGTGAAGCTCGGCCCCTTGCCCGACTCGAAGTGCTCCGGCTCGTGCTCGTGCAGGATCTGGTTCCGGTCGTGGTCGGGCACCCGGAAGGCCTCGACCAGGGCGGCGTGGATCCCGTCGAGGATGGCGCGCCGCTCTGCGGGCGGCCGGCCGCGCGCGACATGGACATGGACGATGGGCATGCGGAAAGAGTACACGGACCCGAGGCGAATCGGCGGGAGGTGGGGTGGTGGAAAGAGGGAGGAGTTGCTGGAGGTGACGGCCAAGGCCTGGGCGTCCTGAGAGGCGCGCGTCCTGGCCAAGGCTTGCGCCGGCTGAAGCCGGCGCGACCTACGTACACCTCCAGTACGCCGTCGCCACCAGGGTGCGCCGCTCCTTCGGCTCCGCCTTCCGCTTCAGCTCGGCCACGGCGCGGTCCCGCTCCGCGTAGCGCTGCGCCTCGGTGGCGCGCAGCTCGTCGAGCTTGCGCCGGTACTCGCGCTCGGCCCGCTCCAGCATCCCGCGCCGATCCCGCAGCGGCAGGTCGCCCTTGTCGTGGAGCGCCCCGCGGGCCCGCTGCCAGGCCTGCCGCACCGTCTCCACGGCGGCGCGCGCCGCCAGCAGCGTGTCCTCGACGCTCCGGTCCCAGCGCTCGCGCGACTCGTCGAAGGCGGCCCCGGAGCGCTCCTGCACCCCGCCGAGCAGCTGGTCGTGGAGCGCCGCCAGCGCCTCCTCCTGCGTCGAGCCGATCGAGACGGTGGCCCCGCGCGGCCCGCCGCGAGCCTCGGCGGCGGGGAGGCCGGCGAACTCCCCGGCCTCGTCGAGCGGCAGGGCGTTGAACCTCTCGCCGTCGTACCAGAGGACCAGGTGGACCACCCGCTCCTCCGAGACCAGGGCCTCGATGGAGAACTTGTAGGCGAACCACCAGCCCTCGCGCCCGGCCAGCTTGCCGAGCCGCGCCGGCAGCGCCCGCGACGGCAGCTCCAGCATGGCCACGGCGTCCTGCGGCCGCGCCTTCACCTTCTCGGCCGCCGCCTGCAGGAGCCTGGCCCGCCTGGTGCGCGAGCGGCCCGCTCCCGGCTCCGGCGCCAGCTCGGACGGACGGACCTCGCCCTCGTAGGCGGCGTCGAGCAGCGCGTCCTCCTCGGCGTCGCGCTTCGCCACCGCCTCCTTGGCGTCCTGCTCGGCCACGCGCAGCCGGCCCCGCACCTCGCCGTCGAAGCGCTCGAAGAGCAGGGTGCGCGCCGCGCTGTAGCGGGCGGTGATCCGGCCGTCCAGGTCGGCGCGCAGCGTGGTGAAGGCCTTGTCGATCTCGTCCGGCGAGCGGCACGACTGGTAGATGTCGAGCACCCGCTTCTCGAAGTCGATGCCGCTGCCCAGCGCGCCCAGGATCTCGTCGGAGGAGCCGAAGACCCCGTCGAAGAGCGCCAGCTTCTGCGAGAGCAGGTCGTAGAGCCGGGCGTCGGCGGCGTTGGCGCGGTTGAGGAAGTTGAGCACCAGCACGTCGCGCTGCTGGCCGTAGCGGTGGCACCGGCCGATGCGCTGCTCGACGCGCTGCGGGTTCCAGGGCAGGTCGAAGTTGACCACCAGGTTGCAGAACTGGAGGTTGAGCCCCTCGGCGCCGGCCTCGGTCATGAGCAGGATCTGGGTCCGGTGGCGGAACTCCTCCACCAGCGCCGCCCGCTTCTCGGTGCCGGAGACGTCGCCGGAGAGGCAGGTGACCGAGTAGCCGCGCGACTCCAGCAGCCTGGCCAGGTAGTCCTGGGTGCGCCGGAACTCGGTGAAGACCACCGCCTTCTCCGGCCAGCCGCAGGCCTTGGAGACCGTGAAGCAGCGATCCAGGCCGCGCACCAGCGCGTCGCCCTTGGCGTTCCTCTTGATGCTCCTGGCCAGCCGGGCGCAGTCTCGCAGCTCGTCGAGCTCGGCGGCCATCTGCCGGACCGCCACCGATCCCTTCGGGCGCGCCGGCGCGGAGTCGTCGAACAGCTCCTCCACCTCGTCGTCGAAGCCGTCCAGCTCCAGGGCCAGGTCGGCCTGCAGGGAGCTCTCGGCCCCGGCCAGGCGCGCGTTGAGCGAGTCGGCCAGCCGCTCCAGCGTGCCGGCCAGCGCGAAGGAGGAGGAGGCCAGGATCTTCCGGTAGACCAGGACGAAGAGGGCGCGCCGCGCCATGGGGATGGCGTGGGTGTCCTCGCGCCGCAGGTAGTCGGAGACCCGGTCGTAGAGCGCCTGCTCCTCGTCGGAGGGGGCGAAGTCCTCCACGATGGATCGCCGCGCGGTGAACTTCACGTACTCGCGCACCTGGCGGCGCAGGGTGCGGATGACCACCGGGTCGAGGCGCGACTTCAGGTCGGCCGCCTTCTCGTCGGTCAGCTCGCCGGTGGCGTACTGGAGCCGGAAGGCGTCCTCGGTGCCGAGCAGCGCGTCGTCGATGAAGGAGGCCAGCCCGAGCAGCTCCATCAGATCGTTCTGGAGCGGCGTGGCGGTGAGCAGCAGCTTGGGGCACTTGCGCAGGCCGCGGCGCAGCGCCTGCCCGGTCCGGTGGTCCTTGCGGTAGGCGTTGCGGAGCCGGTGGGCCTCGTCGATGACGGCCACGTCCCAGGCCACCCGCTCCAGCTCGCTGGCGCGCATGGCGGCGAAGGGGTGGGAGGCGATGACGATGCCGCCGGTGTCGAAGGGGTTGGTGCGCAGGCCGGCCTTCTCGGCGGCGCGGCAGCTGTCGCCGTCGACCACGTCGGCGTCGAGCCCGAACTTGTCGCGCAGCTCGTCGCGCCACTGGGCGCGCAGCGAGGCGGGGACCAGGATGACGGCGCGCGGCTTCCCCTCGGCGGCAAGCTGGGCCAGCACCAGCCCGGCCTCGACCGTCTTCCCGAGCCCGACCTCGTCGGCCAGCACCGCGCCGCCGGTGGCGAGCGAGGCCAGCGCGAAGGCGGCGGCCTCGATCTGGTGCGGGTTGAGGTCGACGGCGGAGTGGGCCAGCGCCGGCGCCAGGCGCGACGCGCCGGTGCCGGACCGGGCGGTCAGCGACTCGGCGGCGATTCGCTGGTGGAAACGGGTCAGCGCGGCGGGCTTCTCGCCCTTCACGCGCGACGCGACGACAGACCCCACGCCCATCCCGACGCCTCCCACCACCCTTGGGACGCACGCCGCGCCCCCGCCCACCACCCACTCCCCGGCCACCCGGGCGAGCCGGTATCTCGCGATACCAGGAGCTGCAATCTACCAGCTTGGGGATCGCGAAGGAATGGGGGAGGCGCGCGATACCCCCGCCATGCCCGGCACCGTGGGCCCGGGTCCCGCACCGGGGCCGCCGACCTGCTAGAACCCACGCGGTGCCACGACCGATCTCCGAGCGAGCGCTGCTCTTCCTGGTCGGCGCCGTCCAGTTCGTCAACGTCCTCGACTTCATGATGGTGATGCCGCTCGGGCCCGACTTCGCCATCGGGCTCGGCATCCCGGCCTCGCAGCTCGGCCTGGTCGGCGGCGCCTACACGGCGGCGGCGGCCGTCTCGGGGATCGTGGGGGCGACCTTCCTCGACCGCTTCGATCGGCGTCGCGCGCTGGCGGTGGCCATGCTCGGCCTGGTGGTGGCGACCGCGGCCGGGGGCCTGGCCACCGGCTTCTCGACCATGGTCGCGGCCCGCCTGGCGGCCGGGTTCTTCGGCGGGCCGGCCACCTCGCTGGCGCTCTCGATCGTGGCCGACGCGGTCCCGGCCGAGCGGCGGGGCCGGGCGCTCGGCGCGGTGATGGGGGCCTTCTCCGTCGCCTCCGTGCTCGGCGTGCCGGCCGGACTCGAGCTGGCCCACCTCGGGACCTGGCGAACCCCCTTCTTCGCGGTGTCGGCGCTCGGCCTGCTGGTCGCCGGCGGGGCGCTCCTGCTCATGCCGCCCATGACCGGCCACGTCGAGCGGGCCCGCTCGACGGGGGCGGAGCGGGGCTCGGTGCGGGCGCTGCTGCGGCAGCCGGTGGCCATCCTCGGCCTCGCGACCACGGCCACCTCGATGATGTCGGGCTTCGCCATCATCCCCAACATCGCCGCCCACCTGCAGTTCGACCTCGGCTACCCGCGTGACCGGCTCGGTGTCCTCTACATGGTCGGCGGGTCGGTGGCCTTCGTGATGCTCCGGATCGCCGGGCGCTGGGTCGATCGCTTCGGCGCGGCGGCGGTGGCGGCGGGTGGCACGGCCATCTTCCTCGCCGTGCTCGCCCTCGGCTTCGCCTGGCCGCCGCCCTGGATTCCGATCGTGGTGCTCTTCGTCGCCTTCATGATGGGGAACTCGCTCCGCAACGTGGCCATGAACACGCTGACCTCGAAGGTGCCGGGGCCGGCGGAGCGGGCGCGCTTCATGTCGGTCCAGTCGGCCGTGCAGCACCTGGCCGCCGCGCTGGGCGCGGGGCTGTCGACCCGGCTCCTCACGGTCGAGCCGGGCGGGCGGCTGGGCGGGATGGTGGGGCTGAGCCTCTTCTCCGGTACCCTGGCCCTGGCCGTCCCCTTCCTGATGTGGGCGGTGCAGGTGCGGCTGGCCCGGAGGCTGGCCGCCACGGGGGCGTGAGCGCAGGGCGGGCAAGCGTCTACAGCGCGCCACGCGCCTTGACGGCCGCGTACCTCGTCACCACCGCCGCCGACAGGCTTTCCGCCGAGGCGGCGATCACGGCGACCCCCGCCGCGGCCAGGCGCCTCGCCGCTCCGTCCCGCTCCTCGACGATCCGCTCCGCCGCGGCGCGGGCCAGCGCCGCCGGCTCCGTGGCGGGCCGGGCGGTCGCGACCTCGACCAGGTCGGCATCCGAGATGGCCGCCACGGCCACCACGTGGCGCCGCCTGAGCAGCTCGGCGCGGGAGAGGAGGAGCGCGGTGGTGTCCGGATCGGAGAGCTCGGTGAAGACCACCACCAGCGCCCGCCGCCGCTGGCGCGCCAGCAGCTCGTCGAAGGCGGCGCCGTAGTCGGCTTCGACGGGCCGGGCCTTCGCCAGGTAGAGGGCCCGGGCCAGCGGCCCGAGGCGGGTGGTCCCGGCTTCCGGCGGCACGACCCGTTCCACCTCGGCGCCGAAGAGGATGGCCCCGATCCTGTCGCCACGCTCGGCAACCGATCGCGCCAGCGCCAGGGCCGCCTCGACGGCCCGGTCCAGCTTGGTCCGTCCGTCGCCAAGCCTGGCGCCCAGGTGGCGCCCGCAGTCGATCAACATCCAGACGGTCTGGTTCCGCTCCGGCTGCCACTCCCGGACCACCGGCCAGCCGCGCCTGGCGGTCGCCTTCCAGTCGATCGACCGGATGTCGTCACCGGCCAGGTAGTGGCGCAGCGCCGCGAACTCACGCCCCTCCACCCGGCCGGCTCGCGCGGCCCGGCCAGCGTCCGGCACCATGGCCATGACGCCGGCGTCCGGCACGGAGGCGGCGGCGACCGCCCTCGACTCCGGGTAGACGGCGACCTCCCGCGCCATCGGCAGTCGCACCGGTCGCCACGCCAGGCCGAGCGGACCGAGCACGCGGAGGTGGAGATCGCCAAAGGCATGCCGGCCACGGGAGCGCGGCGTCACCACGTACTCGACCACCGCCTCGCCGGTGTCCGGCACCAGCGCCCCCGGGATCGTGAGCAGGCGCCGGTGCCCGTCCGATTCGAACCCCGGGGGCGGCGCGTCGGCCAGCGCCAGCCGGAGCGACCGGGCAGCCCAGGAGCGGAGCCCAAGAGAAACCCGGTTGGGCACGAACGCCGTCAGCGGCACCCGCATCCGTCGCTCGGCCGAGACCAGCCGGTCGCCCGCCCCCCGCAACGCCCGCGCGTGATCGACCATCGCGAGCAGCAGCACCATGGCATCCCACGCCAGCATGGCCACCAGCCCGTCCCGGCCGCCGCCCAGCACCAGCGGCCAGGCCAGGCCCAGGGCCACGAGCCAGATCGCTCGGGTGGACGGGATGAACACCACCGAAGCGTACCGCGCCGGCACGGCGCCACCTACGTCCGCGCCGAGGCCTTGACCGCGGCCACCACCGCCACGCCGGCCAGGATGAGCGCCAGAGCCACCAGCGCGCGCCAGCCGACCGGCTCGCCGGCGGCCGCGCCGATGGCGACGGCGACCGCCGGGTTGACGTAGGCGTAGCTGGTGGCGAGCGCCGGGCGGACCCGCCGGAGCAGGAAGTTGTAGGCGGTGAAGGCGACCAATGAACCGAAGACGGTCAGGTAGAGCCAGGCCCCCACCGCCGGCCATCCGGGCGCCGAGACGACCTGCTCGCCGCTCGCCAGCCCGGCCGCCGTGAGCATGACGCCTCCGGCCAGCATCTCGGTGGCCGAGGCCATCAGCCCCGGGGGCATGGGCAGCCGCCGGCTCCAGATCGACCCGAGCGCCCAGCACCAGGTGGAGGCCACCACCAGGAAGGCCCCGAGCGGCGCGCCGCGCAGCTCGCCACCCGACTGCAGCACCGCCACGCCGGTTAGCCCGAGGAGGATCCCGGCCACCTCCCCGCCGGTTGGGCGCTCCCGCCAGGCGGCCGCCACCAGCACGGTCCAGAGCGGCAGCGACGAGACGATGACGGCGGTGACGCTCGACGAGACCCATTGCTCGGCCACGGTGACCAGGCCGTTGGCGGCGCAGAGCAAGGTCCCCACCAGCGCCCCGGCTCGCCACTCGCGCCACGGTGGACGCGGCGTGCCACGGGCCCGCAGCACCAGGTAGAGCGCCCCACCGGCCAGCACGAACCGGCTGCCGGCCATCAGCAGGGGCGGGAAGCCCACGATGGCGACCCGGATGGCGAAATAGGTGGAGCCCCAGATGAAGTAGAGGGCCACCAGCGCCAGCAGGACCAGGCCGGGGCGGGGCGAGGTGGCGTCGGACGCTGGTCCGGGAGGGGGAGCGGTCATGGCGGGCGAACGGGCGATCCGCGCTGCGTCACCGCGGCACCGGAACCGTGTCGAGCAGCTCCGCCACCAGCTCGTCGGCGCCGGCCCCCTCCAGCTCGGCGTCGGGCCGCAAGACCAGCCGGTGGCGCAGCACCGGCGGCGCCGAGGCCTTCACGTCGTCGGGCGAGAGCCACTCCGCGCCCCGCAGCGCCGCGCGCGCGCGAGCCACCGCCAGCAGGGCCACGCCGGCGCGGGGTGAGCCGCCCAGCCGGACGCGGGAGAGCTGGCGGCTGCCGCGGACCAGCTGCGCCACGTAGTCGAGCAGCTCGGGGGCCACCGCCAGGCGGCGCGCCCGTTCCCGCAGCGCCATCAGCTCGCCGCGCGTCAGCACGGTCTCCACGCCGGCCGCCTGCAGGTCGTGCGCGTCGGAGCGGGCCGCGGCGCGGCGCAGGATCTCCACCTCCTCGGCCGCCTCCGGGTAGCCGACCCGGATCTTCATCATGAAGCGGTCGGTCTGGGCCTCGGGGAGCGGGTAGGTCCCCTCGTACTCCACCGGGTTCTGCGTCGCGATCACGAAGAAGTCGCGCCCCAGGTCGAGCCGCTCGCCGTCGAGCGTCACCTGCCGCTCCTCCATCGCCTCCAGCAGCGCCGACTGGGTCTTGGGGGGCGTGCGGTTGATCTCGTCGGCCAGCAGCACGTCGGTGAAGATCGGGCCGCGCCGCAGCTCGAAGGTGCCGGACTGGGCCCGGTAGACGCTGGTGCCCAGGATGTCGGCCGGCATGAGATCGGGCGTGAACTGCACCCGCCCGAACCGGAGGTCGAGCGTGCGGGCCAGGGCCTTGGCCAGGAGCGTCTTGGCCACGCCCGGCACGCCCTCCAGCAGGACGTGGCCACCGGCCACCAGCGCCGCCAGCAGCTGGCGCACCGGTTCGGCCTGGCCGACCACCGCCTTGGCGATCTCGGCCTCCACCCGCGCCACCGGAGGTCCGTTCGACTCGCTGCGCGCCTCGTCCACGTTCGGCATCCGGGCGAGTCTAGTCCCGCGGGGCGGAGATTCCGAGCCGGTTGTCGCGGAGCGATCCTGGCCCGCGGGCTTCAGCCGCCGCGCCACCGCCGCGCCGCCTCGACGTCGGCGGCGGCCTGGGAGACCTCCAGCAGGATCCCCCGGCCGCCCCGGGCCAGGGCCGCCTCGCCGCGCCGCAACGGCCCGGCCGCGGCCGGCGCGCTCTTCGCCAGCCGCCGCGCCGCCTCCTCGCCCGGAAGCCTGGCCGCCACGCCGGCCTCCTTCTCCAGCCTCCGCCGCAGGCGGCGCCAGGCGGCCGCCGCCAGCTCCGGCTCCGCCCCGGCGCGCCGGTAGAGGTCGGCCAGCGAGGCCAGGTACTCGCGAGTGGTCCGGCCAGCCCCCTCGGGCGGCGGGGGCCGGACGGCGCCGAGCCTGGGCCAGAGGGCGGCCGCCAGCAGCAGGACGACGAGCCCGAGCTGGAGCCCGATGACCAGCGGCGGGCCCGACCGGGCCACCAGCCCCGCCCCGGTGGGGCGCAGGAACCGCTCGTCGAAGACGATCGGCCCTCGCGCCGCCAGCCTCACCCAGAGTGCCAGGGCCTCGCCTTCGCCGATGTGGCGGTTGTCGAGCAGCTCGGGGCCGGCCAGCAGCAGCACCTCGCCGCGGCCGAGCGGGACGGTCACCGCCGCCGGCCGCTCCGCGTCTCCCAGCACGGCGCGGGCGCCCGGCCGGTCCGACGCCACGCCCGCGCCACCGGCACGGAGCGAGAGGCCGTCGAAGAGCGGGTGTGGGGTCGTCGAGCCTACGTCGCGCTCGCCGCCGCCGGGCAGGCGTCGAGCCGCCAGCCGGCGCGACAGGACGGGCTGCCGCGCCTCGCCGGCCTCGCCGAGCGCCCAGACCACCAGGCCGCCGGCCGAGGCGTGGTCGAGGACGGCGGTCACCTCGCCTTCGTCGAGCGCCAACGCCGGCGCGAGCAGGAGCCAGGCCTCCGTCGTGGCGGGCCGGTCGCCGCCGGCCACCAGCCGGCGGTGCGGACGACCGGTCGCGTCGAGCCAGCGCGCCGCGGCCCCGACTCCGGCGCCCCCGGTGGACTCGGTGGAGGGGAGGCGAGCCAGCGCGGTGTCGCCCCGGGGCGGCGCCGACAGCACGGCGGCGATCAGGAACGCCACGCCGAGCGCGCCGGCCACGGCCAGCAGCCCGCGCTTCACGGGGCCACCTCCAGCCTGCTCGCGTCGCCGCGGGCCACGGGGCCGGAGGCCAGGCGGGACGCCACCGTCAGCGCCGCGGCGGCCTCCTGCGAGCTCACCGGGCGCCGCCCGTAGACGGTCCGCTCGTGGAGCCGCGCCAGGCGGCCGAACCCCTCGTCGGCCACGCGCCCCGCCAGCTCGCTTCCGGTGAGCACCTCGGCCACCGAGGCCGGGAGCTGGCGGCGGACCGCTGCGATGGCCGCCAGGAAGGCGAGCCGCACCGCCTCCGGGGCGTCGCCGGCGGCCAGGGCCCGTTCGGCGTCGGCCACCGTGACCGTTCCACCCGCGGCCGCCGCCGCCGCGCCCACCGGCTCGCCGCGACGGCGTCCCGTCACGGCCGTGGCCCGGCGCCGGCGGGCCGAGCGCCAGAGCAGCAGCAGCGCCACCGCGACGGCGGCGAGGAAGACCGCCCGCCCCAGGCCGGCCCATCGCTCGGCCTCGGACGTGCCGAGCAGCTCGGTCAACCGCTCCCACCACCCGGCCAGCCACTGGCGGAGCGCGTCGCCGCGCCAGCGCTGGGCCTGGAACTCCGGCTGGGCCAGCACCTCGGCCAGGGCCGCGCGATCGGCCTCGCTGGCCAGCAGCCCGGCCGCGCTCACCGCACCGCCTCCGGCCTGGCCACCGCGGCCGCCACGCGCTGCGCCGCCTCCAGCCGCGCCGCCCAGGCGGCCAGGTCGAGCCCCTCGGTGCGGGCGCGCCGCTCGAAGTAGAAGACCACGGTGACGGCCAGTGAAAAGGGCTGGAGCGCCGCGCCGGCGGCCAGCTCGAAGAGCGTGAGCCCCAGCTCGACCGGCAGCGGCAGCGTCCCGGGCATGAAGGGGAGCGGTCCACCGCCGGCCAGGCTGCCGGCCACGGCCCGGGGCAGGCCGGCCAGCCCGTTGACCGCCAGCATCAGCACGAAGGTGGTGAGGAGCAGCAGCGAGGCGCGGACGCCCGGGCGCTCCAGCGGCGGCTGGCCGGGCCGCGGCGCCATCAGCCGGATCGAGCGGCGCAGCGCGCCCAGCGGCCCGAGCCCCTCCACCGCCACCGCCACCGGCGCCAGGATGGTGCGGAGCAGCACCACCAGGAAGAGGACCAGCCCGCCGAGCCCCGCGCCCAGGGCCCCGGCGAGGGCCGTGGGGCCTGAGCGGGCGGCCAAGACCAGCAGCAGGCCCGGGATCATGCCGACCACGATGGCGAGCACCAGGAGGAGCTGCTGCGCCAGGCCGGTGCCCGCGGCGGAGAGCAGCCGGCGCCCCCAGCTGGCGCCCGGGCCGGCCGGCTCCCCCACCGCCGGGCCCTCCGGCATCAGCGACGGGGCCAGGATCGCCGCGGCCGCCGTGGTGGCCACGCTCTGCAGCAGGAAGAGGACCACCAGGAGCGCGCCGGCCCAGGCCAGGGTGGCGGGGGCGCGCTCGGCCGCCAGCCGGGGGTCGGTGCTGGCCAGCAGGAACCCCGGGGTCCGCGCCGAGACCAGGCGCGCCAGGGCCAGCGCCGGGGCCTGCAGCAGCAGCATGGCCACGAAGAGCGGCCGGAAGTGGAGCCGCGCGGCGGCGATGGCCCGGTCGATCATCCCACCGATGCCGAGCGGGCCGATGGTCACAGCGCGTGGACGACGCGCGGGTCGCCGCGCAGGGCATCGTAGAGCGCCAGCCGCTGCGGCTCGCTGGCCAGCGTGACCACCACCGTCACCGAGTGGTACTTGCCGCCCGAGCTGGCCCGCACCGTCACCTGCTCTGGCGGCGCGGCCCCCACCACCCGCTCCACCAGCCGGCGGGCGTACTCGGCGAAGTCGTCGGCGGCCAGCCCGATGATCTTGATCGGATACTCGACCGGGTACTGGAAGCGGGGTGGTTCGCCGCCGGGCTGACCCATGGCCCCAGCATAGCCGGGGCGCGCTCGAAGCAGGGTGAGACCCGGACCCCGGCATCGGTCCGTCGCGCCGCTCTCGGTCTCTTCTCGATTCCGGGCCGTGCGGGTCATGGCCACCCGGGGTCAGGCTGCGGCCGAAAGTCGCGCGCGCAATTCATGCGGCTGCTCGCAGCTGGAATCGCCTGGAATCCAAGGGGTTTGGCGTCGTGTACCCGCCTCGCCGGGGTAGTTCCCGCCTCCCGGCATGGTCCGCGCAAGTGCTCGGCCACGAAGGTGTCGGAGCGGTGAGGCGACGGATCGGCTGCGCGGGACAAGGGAGTGGAGACCATGACGACCATGACGACCACGACGACCATGACGAAGCGGCTGCCGATCTTGCTGGGGATGATCCTGGCAGCGTGCGGCACGGAACGGAAGCCATCCCCGACGCTGCTGGTCGAGCTCCAGGTGACGCCGCCGGTGGCCCGCATCGCCTCCGGCCTCGCACAGAAGCTCACCGCGACAGCGGTCTACGAGGATGGCCACACCCAGGACCTCTCCAGCCTGGTGGCCTGGAGCTCCACCGACACGGCCACCGCCTCCGTCGACGCCAGCGGCCTCGTGACCGGCGCCGCGGCCGGGAGCGTGCAGGTGGTCGCCTCGCTGCAGGGGAAGACCTCGGCCTCCAACGTCGCCGTTACGCAGGCCGCGCTCCTGTCGATGGAGGTGGTGCCCAGCCTCCTGAAGGTTCCGATTGGCGCCGAGGTCCGTGCGGTCGCGCAGGGGCACCTCTCCGACGGCTCGGTCGTGGACCTGACCTCCCAGGTGGATTGGTCCACGCCGGACGGCGCTCTCACGCTCCAGACCCCAGGCCTGGCCCTCGCCTCCGTCATGGGCCCGGCCCGGCTGTACGCCACGCTCCAGGAGATGCAGGCGTTCGTCGACCTCGAGGTGACGGACGCCGCGATCACGTCCCTCGCGGTGGCCGCGGCCCGCGACCTCTCGGCGCTCCCCAAGGGCGTCCGGGCGCCGCTCACCGTCCACGCCACCTTCACCGATGGCGCCCGG
Source organism: Myxococcales bacterium (assembly GCA_021806645.1). Taxonomy (GTDB): domain Bacteria; phylum Myxococcota; class Myxococcia; order Myxococcales; family Anaeromyxobacteraceae; genus JADKCZ01. Next base: position 112,828 of record JAJZQX010000001.1, read on the forward strand.
CTCGACGTCACCGCCGGCGCGACCTGGAGCACCAACGAGCTGGCCATCGCCCTGGTCGAGAGCGGCGCCGTGGTCGGCCTGGAGCCCGGCAGCGCCCAGCTGGAGGCCCGCTACCAGGGTGCCACCGCGTCGCTGGCCGTGACCGTGACGCCGGCCGAGCTGGTCGGGCTGAGCCTGACGCCGCCGGTGGCCACCGTGCCGCTCGGCACCTTCGTGCCCTTGCAGGCGCTCGGCACCTACACCGACGGCTCCGTGGGCGACCTGACCGGCCAGGCGACCTGGAGCTCCGCCGACCCGGCCGCGGTCCAGGTGTCCAACGTGGCCGGCGAGGCCGGGCATGCCTTCGGCCTGCTGCGCTATGCGCAGTCGGTGGTGACCGCCCAGGTGCCAGGCACCGGCCTCTCCGCCACCTCGCTGGTCGAGGTGGTCGCGCCGGTGGTGACGAGCTTCAGCATCGACCAGGCGGCCACGGTGAAGTCCCGGATCTTCCTGGCCGGGACGGACCTCCAGCTGTCGGCGACGGCCACCTTCACCGACGGCACCACCGCCGACGCGACCGCGCTGCTGCGGTGGGAGAGCTTCTCCCCGGCCGTCGCCCTGGCCGATCTGGCGGTACCTGGGCTGGTGCACGGGCTCTCGACCGGCACCGCCACCATCGTGGTCACGCTGCCCCACAACCCGACGATCTGGATGTCGGTCGAGGTCTACGTCAGGTAGCCGTTTGACGCGCCACGCGGTGGGAGGGGAGAATCCCGCCCCTCATGGCGATCCAGGTTCGGTTGAACGGTGAGCTGCGCGAGCTGCCCGACGGGCTGACGGTGGAGACGTTGCTGACCCACCTCGGCGTCAAGGCGACGCGCGTGGCGGTCGAGGTGAACGAGACGGTCGTGACAAAGGACCGGTACGTGGCGCACCGGCTCGGGGCGGGCGACTCGATCGAGCTCGTCGCCTTCGTGGGGGGAGGGTAGCCGTGGCCGACACCTGGTCGATCGGGAAGCACACCTTCACCAGCCGGCTGCTGGTCGGCACCGGGAAGTTCCCCGACTTCCCCACCATGCAGCGGGCCCACCTGGCCTCCGGCGCGGAGGTGGTGACGGTCGCGGTGCGCCGGCTCGACCTCGCCGCCAAGGGCGAGGCCTCGCTGCTGGAGTGGATCCCCAAGCACATGACGCTGCTCCCCAACACCGCCGCCTGCTTCACCGCCGGCGAGGCGATCCGCACGGCGCGGCTCGGGCGCGAGCTGGGGATGGGCGATCTGGTCAAGCTGGAGGTGATCGGGGACCCGCGCACCCTCTTCCCCGACGTGGTCGGCCTGGTGGAGGCGGCCAGGGTGCTGGTGAAGGAGGGCTTCACCGTCCTCCCCTACACCAACGACGATCCGGTGACGGCCAGGCGGCTGGAGGACGCCGGCTGCGCGGCCATCATGCCGCTCGGCGCCCCCATCGGCTCCGGCCTCGGCATCCGCAACCCGTACAACCTCCGGATCATCATGGAGGCGGCCTCCGTGCCGGTGCTGGTGGACGCCGGCGTGGGCACCGCCAGCGACGCCGCCATCGCCCTCGAGCTGGGCGCGGTCGCCGTGCTCATGAACAGCGCCATCGCGGGGGCCCGGGATCCGGTGATGATGGCCGCCGCCATGCGCGACGCGGTGACGGCGGGACGGCAGGCGTTCCTGGCCGGCCGCATTCCCATGAAGCTGCACGCGGCCGCCTCCTCGCCCATGAGCGGGCTGATCGGGAGTTGAGCGCGCTTCACCCAGCCAGGCCGATCGGCTCCAGTTCGTCGGCGACGAAGCGGTAGACCTTCGACGGGCGCCCCCAGCCACCGCTGGCGAACCCGGCGTGGACCTTCTCCCACGCCACCGGGTGATCCAGCTGGCGCACCGGCTCGACCGTGCCGCGCAGCTGCCAGCCACCCGGATTCGCCAGGTCGAGCACCACGCGCGTCTCGCGGGGGTTGGTTCGCAGGTTCATGGCCGTCTTGAGCGCCAGCCCGTCGCCGTGGAAGAGGGCCACCCGGCCGTCGCGGACCTCGTGGTGGAAGACGAAGCGAGGCGAGAGGTTGGCGGTCTCGGCCACCGCGACCAGCGCGAAGGGGAAGCCGGCGGCCACCTCGCCCACCTCGTCCATGGGGATCTCCTCGAAGAAGGAGAGCGTGTAGGGGCTGTGGTGGACGGTGTAGATGCGGCGCCCGTTGAGCGTGAGGAGCCCCTCGTCGATGGTCAGCAGCGCGGCCTCGGGGTAGCCGTCGGAGAGCGGAAGCGTCTTCACCTGGAACCCGCGGTACTGCTCGAGCCGGGTGAGGAGGGCGGTGACGCACTCGCCCGGGCTCGGGCCGCGTGGGAGCGGCCCGATCAGGCGGACTCGCAGCTCGCCCGGGGTCTCGGTGGTCTCCACGCCACCGATCCGGTGGAGCGAGACCGAGGCGAAGGAGCCGGCCAGGCTGCTCGTCCCCATGAAGCAGAGGACCTTCTCGGCCTGCACCTGCGGGAACCGCGGCCCGTGGAGGCGGCGCTGAGTCTCGAGGAACTCGACGAAGCTCTCCAGCTGGCTCGACACGCCCCGCCCCCTGACGCGAAGATGCTCGGAAGATGGTGGGACGTTAGCCATGGGGTTCCCGGTTGTCCACCTGGTCACGGACGGCACGCTGGTGCCGGACGTGGGCGCACACCTCGATCGGGTGCTGGCCGGCCTCGCCCCGGGGCGGGTGGCCGTCCACCTGCGCGAGAAGTCGCTCACCGGCGCGGCCCTGTTCGCGCTGGCGTGCCAGCTGGCGGAGCGCTGCCACGCCCAAGGCCAGTTACTGCTCGTCAACGAGCGGGCCGACGTGGCGCTGGCCAGCGGCGCCGACGGGGTCCACCTGCCGGTGACCGCCATCGGCCCGGCCGCGGCGCGCCGGCTGCTCGGCCCCTCGGCGCTCATCGGTGTCTCCTGCCACTCGGCCGGCGAGGTGGCGAGCGCGGTGGCGGGCGGCGCCGACTACGCCACCTTCGGTCCGGTCTGGGCCACGCCGTCCAAGGCCCGGTTCGGCGCGCCGGTCGGGCTCGGGCGGCTGCGCGAGGCGAGCCGGCTAGGGCTCCCGCTGGTGGCGCTCGGCGGCGTGGAGCCGGCGCTGGCGCCGCAAGCGGTCGCGGCCGGTGCCGCCGGGGTGGCGGTCATCCGCGCCTGGCTCACCGGGCCCGACCCGGCCGCCGCGGTCCGGGCCTTGCTCGCGGCCTTCGCTTGACCGGCCGCGCCACGCCTCCTACCTTTCGCACCATGGCCGACTCCGATCGCGCGCCGCCGGGGTTGCTCCGCTCGGTCTCGATCTTCGCCGAGCTGGACGACGCCGCCGCGGCCGGGCTGGAGCGGCTGGCGCGGCGCCGCAGCTACGCCGAGGGGGAGGTGATCCTCTCCGAGGCGGATCGTGGCGACGCCCTCTACGTCCTGGTGCGCGGCAAGGTGAAGGTGGTGCTCTACGGCGAGTCGGGTCGGGAGGTGATCCTCTCCATCTTCAAGGAGCCGGGCGACTTCCTCGGCGAGATGAGCCTGCTCGACGACGAGCCGCGGTCGGCCACCGTGATGGCCGTGGCGCCGTCCACGCTGGTGGTCCTCTCCCGCGCCGACTTCCGGACCCACCTGGCCCGCCACCCGAAGGTGGCGATCCAGGTGATGACCGAGCTCTCGCGGCGGCTGCGGCGCGCCGACGCCGTCATCGGCGACCTGGCGCTGCTCGACGTGCTGGGGCGGCTGGCGGTGAGGCTGCGCGACCTGGCGCTGGCCGAGGGGGAGCCGACCGCCGAGGGGCGGGTGCTGCGCCAGCGCCCCTCACAGGCCGAGATCGCCGCCATGATCGGCACCAGCCGGGAGACGGTGTCGCGAGCCCTCTCCGAGCTGGCGCGGCGGGGCGACGTGGTGCTGACCGGGAAGCGGCTGCTGGTGAGACACCGGCTCCTGCGGCGGGACTGAGTGCGCCGGGGCGGCGGTTCTGCTATATCGCCCGCGCCATGGGCTCACCGGTGTTCGAGATCTCGAAGGACTACGTCTTCTCCGCGGCGCACCAGATCCGCTTCCACGGCGGCAAGTGCGAACGGCTGCACGGCCACAACTGGCGGATCCGCGTCTTCGTCCGGGCCGGGGAGCTGAACAGGATCGGCATGGTCATCGACTTCACCGACCTGCAGCGGCTGGTGGCCGAGATCGGCGCCCGCTTCGACCACCAGAACGTCAACGAGATTCCCCCCTTCGACCAGCTCAACACCACGGCCGAGCTGATCGCCAGGTTCTTCCACGACGAGATGGCGGCGCGGCTGGCCGCCACCGAGGCCGGGCGGGTCACCGTCGCGCGCGTCGACGTCTGGGAGAACGAGGGCTCGCTGGCGAGCTATCGCGAGGGGTAGACGGACCAGTTCGCCGCCAAGGGCGGCGCGATCGAAGTGGAAGGCCATCTCTTGCAGGGCCCTTCAGGGCGTGACAACGTCCCTCTCGACTGGGAGGAGGGGGAAACGTGGTTCGTCCCGCTGGGGAGCCGGAATCGGGCGAGACGCGCACGCTGATCGCGCGCGCCTTCACGCTGGTCGAGGACGTCGTCTACATCGGCATCGGCGTGCTCCTCGCCTTCAGCGCGGCCATCCTGCTGGTGAACGGCGCCGTGGGCCTTTGGCGCGCCTCGCTGGATGGGGCGCCGCTCGCCGGGGTGATCAACCTCCTCGACCGGACACTGCTGGTGCTGATGCTGGTCGAGCTGCTCTACACGGTGCAGGTGTCGTTCCGGGAGCACGTGCTGTTGCCGGAGCCCTTCCTGGTCGTGGGGCTCATAGCCGCCACCCGGCGGATCCTGGTGGTGACCGCCGAGTTCTCGGTCACCGGCAAGGAAGGCGCCCCAGAGCATTTCCGCGACGGCATGCTGGAGATCGCGCTACTCACCCTGATGACGGTGGCCCTGGTGGCCTCGCTGCTGATGCTCCGGCGGGCGCGGGATCCGGCGAAGGAGGTGGCGTCGCGGTCGTAGCCGGGGTCCCGGGGCCGCGGTCACCGCCCCCTCCTGCCTTGCAGCCGCGCGCACGCCTTACACGGCGCCGGAGGGGCGCGGAGACGGCCGTCACGACCCAGGTGCGATTATGTTGGATCGGGCTTCCGGGGCCCGGCGCTGCTGCAACCACCGCGGGACCGCCCACGAACAGAGCGACGAACGCCGCCGCCTCCCTCGCCTCTCGCTAGGTTCGGCCCCAGTCCACCGCCGGGGCCTGCGCGATCGCCAGCTCCTTGGCCATCATCCGTGGTCTCCCATTATCCGCGCACCGCCCGGCTGCGCCGAAACCTGTCCATCCAGGACGTCGCCGCCAGGATCGGCGCAGGCCGCCACGTCGTGGCGGACGCCGAGAAGGGGAAGCCTTCGACGGGCATCGCATCCCGGAAGCCTCGACCGGGAGTAGTGGCGCGAAGGCGAACTTCTCCGGGCCCGGCCCCGGCTTGCCCCCGGTGTGGTGGCCAGCGACAGCGCGCGTCGCGTCGAGGCCGCCGACCTTCCTCCCCACGCCCATGCCATCCAGGTCGGCTAGATCAGGCCGTGCGCCACCATCGCCTTGGCCACCCTGATGAAGCCGGCGGTGTTGGCGCCCACCACGTAGTTGCCCTTGGCGCCGAACTCCTCGGCGGCATCCCAGCAGTTCTGGTGGATGTTCTTCATGATGTTGGCGAGCCGCTTCTCGGTGTAGTCGAAGGTCCAGGAGTCGCGGCTGGCGTTCTGCTGCATCTCGAGCGCGCTGGTGGCCACGCCGCCTGCGTTGGCCGCCTTGCCCGGGCCATAGGCCACCTTGGCGTCGAGGAAGACCTTGGCGCCCTCGGGGGTGGTGGGCATGTTGGCCCCCTCGCCCACGGCGATGCAGCCGTTCTTGACGAGCAGGGCGGCGTCCTTGCCGTTGAGCTCGTTCTGGGTGGCGGACGGCATGGCCACCTGGCAGGGGATCTCCCAGATGTTGCCGCCGGGGAGGTAGCGCGCGTGCTTCCGGTACTCGACGTAGTCCTTGATGCGGCGCCGCTCGACCTCCTTGAGCTGCTTCACCAGGTCGAGGTCGATGCCCTTGTCGTCGTGGATGACGCCGTTGGAGTCGGAGCAGGCCACCACCTTCCCGCCGAGCTGGTGGATCTTCTCGATGGTGTAGATGGCCACGTTGCCCGAGCCGGAGACCGTGCAGGTCTTCCCCGCGAAGGAGTCCTTGCGGACCTCCAGCATCTCCTTGACGAAGAAGGTGGCGCCGTAGCCGGTGGCCTCGGTGCGCACCAGCGAGCCACCGTAGTCCAGCCCCTTGCCGGTGAGCACGCCCGCCTCGTAGCGCGAGGTGAGCCGCTTGTACTGGCCGAACATGTAGCCGATCTCGCGGCCGCCCACGCCGATGTCGCCGGCCGGCACGTCGGTGTGCTCGCCGATGTAGCGCATGAGTTCCGTCATGAAGCTCTGGCAGAAGCGCATCACCTCGTTGTCGCTCTTCCCCTTGGGATCGAAGTCGGAGCCTCCCTTGCCGCCGCCGATGGGCAGGCCGGTGAGGGCGTTCTTGAAGATCTGCTCGAAGCCGAGGAACTTGATGATGCCGAGGTAGACCGACGGGTGGAACCGCAGGCCGCCCTTGTACGGGCCGAGCGAGCTGTTGTACTGCACGCGGAAGCCGCGGTTGATCTGCACCTCGCCGCGGTCGTCCTGCCACGGCACGCGGAAGATGATCTGCCGCTCCGGCTCGCAGATGCGCTCGATGATCTTCCGATCGCGGAACTCCGGGTACTTGGCGAGGACCGGCCCGAGCGTCTCGAGCACCTCGCGCACGGCCTGGTGGAACTCCACCTCGCCGGGGTTGCGCTTGAGCACGTCCTGGTAGACCGTCTCCAGCTTCACGTCCATCTTGGTGGTCATCACGGCTCCGTTTCGGTTGGTGGGCGCGATCCCTCTGCCCGAAAGGCGTGCACTCTGCACGATTCCGCGTCACCACCGCAAGGCGCGCCGGGCCCGATACGGGAATGAAAACAGCTGTCTAGGGGGCTCTCCGGCGGTTGCTCGCCAGCCCCCTGGGACCCGCGGAGCGGCTTGGCGGCCGGCGACTTTTCGCCAAGCTGGGCCAGGTGCGGCCGCTGAACCTGTAGACCCGAGTCACCGCAATCAAGAGACATTGCCGGGCTGGAACGGTGGGTTGGATGCCTTTCACCCGGCGGTGGTGCTCCGGCTGGCGCTGGCCGCGCCGCCCCCCACCTTCGCCGCCCTGGAGCACGAGGCGGCGGAGCGCCGAGGGCCTCGGCGAGGCCGGGGCACGCGCCGGTGCGCCTGGCGTGCCCACACCATTCCGGGCCTCCCCCTTGCAGCGCGTCGGATCGCCGTGCCAACGTCTTCGATTCAGCGAGCCGAGCCCAGAGCCTGTAACTCCGAGTCAGCGGACCCAGCGACACCGACTTGAAGGGCGGGTCGAATTGCCGATCCCGGTTCCACCGGTGGAAGGAGGCACGGAGCCCGCGCCGGCCCCGGGGGCCGGCGACGTCATCCTCTCCATCGAACGGCTCTCCCTGGCCTTCGGCGGCGTGCAGGCCCTCGCCGGCGTCGACCTCACCGTCCGGCGCGGCAGCATCGCCGCCATCATCGGGCCGAACGGCGCCGGGAAGACCAGCCTGCTCAACTGCATCGCCGGCTTCTACCGGCCCCAGCACGGCCGCATCGTCTTCGAGGGTCGCGACGTGACCCGGGTGCCCGCCGCGCGCCGGCCGGCGCTCGGCCTGGCCCGGACCTTCCAGAACATCGCCCTCTTCGAGGGGATGACCGTGCTCGACAACATCAAGCTCGGCGCCCACGCCCACCTCGAGACCGGGGTTTTCGGCGCACTGGCCTACGGCGCCGGGGCCCGCGCCGAGGAGGAGGCCCTCCGCGACGAGGTGGAGCGGGAGATCATCGACTTTCTCGAGATCGAGCACCTGCGCAACCGCTCGGTCGGCAGCCTCTCGTACGGCCTCCAGAAGCGGGTCGAGCTGGCCCGCGCCCTGGCCATGCGCCCGCGGCTGCTCCTGCTCGACGAGCCGATCGCGGGGATGAACGAGGAGGAGACGGAGGACATGGCCCGCTTCATCCTCGACATCCAGGAGGAGCGCGGCGTCACGGTGGTCCTCATCGAGCACGACATGGGGGTGGTGATGGACCTGTGCGACCGGGTCACGGTCCTCTCCTTCGGCGAGCGGATCGCCGACGGGACGCCGGCCGAGGTGCAGGCCGACCCGGACGTGGTGACGGCCTATCTCGGCACGGCCAGGGTGGGGTGACCGTGGACGAGTTCCTCCAGCTCGCCGTGAGCGGCGTGGTGACGGGCGGCATCTACGCCCTCATCGCCATCGGCTTCGTGGTCGTCTACAAGGCGACCGGCGTGATCAACTTCGCCACCGGCGAGCTGATGATGCTGGGCGCCTTCTTCGGCTGGACCGCCATGACCGTCCTCGAGCTCCCCTTCGCCGCGGCCCTGGTGGTCGCCGCGGCCGGGGCGGCGGGGGTCGGCGCGCTGGTCGAGCGGGTGGTGCTGCGGCCCATGCTGGGGCAGCGCCCCATCTCCGTCATCATGGTCACCATCGGCCTCAGCTCGGTCTTCAAGGGGCTGGCGCAGCTCCTCTGGGGCGGCGAGTACCGCTCCTTCCCGCCCATCTTCCCGCGCAAGCCGCTGGAGCTCGGGCCGGTCATCCTCCCCTCGCGCCAGGCCTGGCCGTTCCTGATCGCGCTGGCCGCCATCGTGGCGCTGGCCGCCTTCTTCCGGTTCACGCGCACCGGCACCGCCATGCGCGCCACCGCCGACGACCAGGCCACCGCCTTCGGCATGGGGATCGACATCCGCCGCGTCTTCTCCCTCTCCTGGATCCTGGCGGCGGTCACCGCGGCCCTGGCCGGCGTGGTGGTCGGGGTCATCGGCGGCATCAGCCCGCAGCTCGGCGCGGTCGGCCTCCGCATCTTCCCCGTCGTCATCCTCGGCGGGCTCGACTCGATCGGCGGCGCGCTGGTCGGCGGCATCGTCATGGGGGTGCTCGAGAACCTGGCCGGCGGGTACCTCGACCCCCTCTTCCCCGGCGCCGGGGTCAAGGAGGTGGCGCCCTTCATCGCCCTGGTCCTCATCCTCATGGTCCGGCCCTGGGGCCTCTTCGGCACGCGCGAGATCGAGAGGTTGTAGCGTGCTGATCGGGAACTTCAAGGAGACCTACGCCGACGACGAGGCCCTGTTCCGGACCCCCGCCTCGCGCGCCGGCCTCGCCGTGCTGCTGGCCGCGGCGCTGGTCTTCCCGTTCGTGGCCAGCGACTACCTCCTCTACCTGGCCGACCTGGTCGGGATCTTCGCCATCGCCGCGCTCGGCCTGAACATCCTCACCGGCTACACCGGCCAGATCTCGCTCGGCCATGCCGCCTTCGTCGGCGTGGGCGCCTACGCCACCGCCATCGCCGCGACGCGGCTGGGGCTGCCCTTCTGGCTCTCGGTGCCGGCCGGCGGGCTGGTCGCCTGCCTGGCCGGCGCCGTGGTCGGCCTGCCGTCGCTCCGCATCAAGGGGCTCTACCTGGCCATCGCCACCCTGGCCGCGCAGGTGATCTTCGAGTGGGTCTTCACCAACTGGACCGGTGTCACCGGGGGCATCCGCGGCCTCAACGTGGAGCCGGCCGGCCTCTTCGGGTTCGCCTTCGACTCCGACCGCCGCGTCTACTTCCTGGTCTTCGGCCTCTTGGCGCTGCTGGCCTACGGGGCCGCCAACCTCTTCCGGACCCGGGTCGGGCGTGCCTTCATCGCGGTGCGCGACCGGGACATCTCGGCCGAGCTGATGGGGATCGACCTGTTCCGGACCAAGATCATGGCCTTCATGATCTCCAGCTTCTACGCCGGGATCGCCGGGGGGCTCTGGGTCTACTTCGCCAGGGTGGTGACACCGGAGAGCTTCCCGCTCTCGCTCTCCATCCAGTTCCTCGCCATGATCATCGTCGGCGGCCTCGGCACCATCAAGGGGACGCTCTTCGGCGCCGTCTTCGTCACGCTGGTCCCCGAGGGGCTCCGCGCCGTAACCCAGGCCGCCACCCGGCTCTCGCCCGACGCCATGTCCTGGCTGGCCCCCATGAAGGAGATCGTCTTCGGTGCCATGATCGTCGGGTTCCTGGTCTTCGAGCCCCACGGGCTGGCCGAGATCTGGAGCCGCGTCCGTCGTTTCTTCTGGCTGTGGCCGTTCCCGAAGTGAACCCAGAAACAGGAGGTCAGCACATGACGAAGATCCTGAAGTCCACCCTGGCGGCGCTGCTGGCGGCGGCCGCGACCACCGCGCTGGCCCAGGCGGAGATCAAGATCGGCGCCTGCCAGCCGATCACCGGCCGCTTCGCCTTCGCCGGCGGCCAGCTCAACGCCGGACTCGGCGACTACATCGCCTACGCCAACGAGCAGGGGTTGGTGAAGGGGAAGAAGCTCACCTACATCTTCGAGGACACCGGCTACGACACCGAGAAGGCGGTCGCCACCTTCAAGAAGATGATGGCCCAGCAGCACCCGGTCATCATGTACGGGGAGTCGACGGGGCAGGGGAAGGCCATCGCCCCGGAGCTGAACGCGAAGTACAAGGTCATGTACGGCTCCACCTCCTTCTCCAGCGAGCTGGCCGACCCCAAGACCCACCCGTACTCCTTCATCTCCGGGCCCACCTACTCCGACCAGTTCGGGATCCTCCTCCAGTACATCGCCAAGGGGGCGACCAAGGGGAAGCGGCCCAAGGTGGCCTTCTTCTACTCCGACACCGAGTTCGGCAAGGACCCCATCGCCTGGGCCAAGAAGCGGGCCGGCGAGCTCGGCATCGACGTGGTGGCCGAGGTGGTGGCCAAGGTCGGGGCGGTAGACGTGACCACCGAGGTGCTCAACCTCAAGAAGGCCCAGCCCGACTTCGTCATCTTCCAGGGCTTCGTCATGGCCCCCATCCCCGAGGTGATCCGGGCGGCGCGTGACCACGGCCTGAAGACCACCTTCATGAGCACCTTCTGGTCGATGGACAAGGGGATCATCGAGAAGCTGGGCGAGGACGCCGAGGGGTACATGGGCGTGAACCCGTACGGCTACTACTACGAGGACACGCCGGCCATGGCCGCCATGCGCAAGTACAACGAGCGGGTCCACCCGGCCGAGGCCAGGTACCGGCCCAACTCCTATATCCAGGGCTGGTTCACCGGGATGGTCTTCGTCGAGGCGCTGCGCCGCACCGTGGCCGCCGGCAAGCCGGTCAACGGCGACAACCTGATGGCGGCGCTATCGACCATCAAGGACTGGGACACCGGCGGGATCACCGGGAAGGTGACCTTCGTGAACAACAAGGCGGCGGTCGGGCGCGTCTACCGGGCCAACGTCGCCAAGGGCATCTTCGAGCCGGCCAGCGACTGGATCTACCTCAAGTGACCGATCCGGCGCCGCTCCTCACCGTCAACAACCTGGAGGTGGTCTACCACCAGACCGTCCAGGTCCTGAAGGGGCTCTCCCTCCAGGTGCCCGAGGGGCGCATCGTCGCGCTGCTCGGGTCGAACGGCGCCGGCAAGACCACCACCCTGAAGGCCATCTCCGGCCTGCTCCCGCTGGAGGACGGCGCCATCGAGGCGGGCGCCGTCCTCTACCGCGGGCAGAGCCTGGCCGGCCTGCTCCCGCACCAGATCGCCCGCCGCGGCCTCTTCCAGGTGCGGGAGGGGCGCCACGTCTTCGAGGATCTCACGGTGGAGGAGAACCTGGCCTGCGCCACCTACGCCCGGCGCGGGCGCGGCGGCTCCGCCGACGACTTCGAGCGGGTCTACCGCTACTTCCCGCGGCTGCGCGAGCGCCGCAAGCAGCTGGGCGGCTACCTCTCCGGCGGCGAGCAGCAGATGCTCGCCATCGGCCGGGCCCTGGTGGCGAGCCCCGATCTCATGCTCCTCGACGAGCCGTCGCTCGGCCTCTCGCCCCTGCTGGTCGAGGAGATCTTCGGGATCGTGCAGGCCATCAACCGGGAGGAGGGGACCACCATCCTGCTGGTCGAGCAGAACGCCCACATGGCGCTCGAGGTGGCCAGCCACGCCTACATCATGGAGAACGGCAAGGTGGTCCTCGACGGCCCGGTGGAGCAGCTGAAGCGGGACCGCGACGTGCAGGAGTTCTACCTGGGGCGGCGCGGCGGGCAGCGGAAGAGCTACCGGGAGGTGAAGCACTACAAGCGGAGGAAGCGGTGGCTCTCCTGACCGACACGCTCCCCAAGCTCCTCGCCGAGCGGGGGCGAGCAGCGCCGGGCCGGGTCGCGCTGCGCGAGAAGGAGTTCGGCGTCTGGCAGCGCGTGGACTGGCGCGGCTACCTGGGCCACGTCCGCAGGGCCTGCCTCGGCCTGGTGGCGCTGGGGATGAAGCCCGGGGACAAGGTCGCCATCCTGTCGGAGAACCGCCGGGAGTGGGTCTTCGCGGAGCTGGCGGCGATGAGCGGCTCGGCGGTGGGCGTCGGCGTATACCCGACCAGTCCGGCCAAGGAGGTCGGGTACGTCATCGCCCACTCCGAGGCCCGCTTCGTGGTCTGCGAGGACCAGGAGCAGGTGGACAAGATCCTCGAGGTGTCGGCGGAACTCCCTCACCTGGAGCGGATCGTCGTCGCCGACGTGCGCGGCCTGCGGCGTTACACCGACCCGCGCATCCTCTCCTTCGAGGCGCTGCAGCGGCTCGGCGAGGAGCGGGAGGCGGCCGAGCCGGGCCTCTTCGACGCCCTGGTTGCCGCCACCGACCCGGACGGCGTCGCCTTCCTCATCTACACCTCGGGGACCACCGGCTTCCCCAAGGGGGCCATGATCACCCACCGGAACATCCTCGGCCAGGCGCGGGCCGCCGCCGAGGCGACCGGGATCCGCGCCGGCGACGAGGTGGTCTCCTACCTGCCGCTCTGCCACGTCGCCGAGCAGATCCTCTCGGTCTTCCTGCCGCTCCAGCTCGGGATGACGGTCAATTTCGCCGAGAGCGTCCGGACCATCCAGGAGGACCTGCGCGAGATCGCCCCGTCGGTCTTCCTCGGCGTGCCGCGGATCTGGGAGAAGCTCCAGTCGTCGATCCTGGTGAAGCTGCAGGAGGCGCCGCGCTGGCGCCGCTGGCTCTTCGAGCGTGCGCTCCAGCACGGCCGGCGCTGCGCGGAGGAGGAGCTGGCGGGTCGTGGCCTGGGGCCCGGCGCGCGGGCGCTCCGGTGGCTCTCCTGGGTCCTGGTGATGCGGGCGCTCCAGAACTTCGTCGGGCTGCGGCGGGCGCGGCTCTCCTTCACCGCCGCGGCCGCGATCTCGCCCGAGGTGCTCTGGTTCTTCCACGCCCTCGGCATCCCGGTCCGCGAGGGGTACGGGATGACCGAGTGCACCGGCTTCTCCTTCGTGCAGCGGGAAGGCGGGATCCGGCCCGGCACCGTGGGGGTGGCCATCCCCGAGCTCGAGTGGCGGATCGCGCCGGACGGCGAGCTGCTCATGCGCGGGCCGGGGGTCTTCGCCGGTTACTTCAAGAACCAGGAGGCGACCGCCGAGACCATCCGGGACGGCTGGCTCCAGAGCGGCGACGTCGCCCAGCTCGACCCCGACGGCCAGCTCCGCATCGTGGACCGGAAGAAGTCGATCTTCGTGACCGCCGGCGGCAAGAACGTCTCGCCGTAGCTGGTGGAGAACACCCTCAAGGTGTCACCGTACGTGAAGGAGGCGGTGGTGGTGGGGGACGGGGAGAAGTTCCTCGCCGCCCTGGTCCAGATCGACTTCGAGAACGTCGGCGAGTGGGCCACGCAGCGGCGCATCCCCTACACCACCTTCAAGAGCCTGGCGCGGAGCCCGCAGGTGCGCGAGCTGGTCTCCGCCGAGATCGAGCGGGCCAACGACGGGCTGGCGCCGGTGGAGCAGGTCCGGGCTTTCAGGCTCCTCGACAAGGAGCTCGACCACGACGACAACGAGGTCACCGCGACGATGAAGGTCCGGCGCAAGACCATCGAGGCCAAGTTCGGCCCGCTCATTCGCGAGATCTACGGGCCGGCCCGCCAGCCCTGACCCGACCGGAGGCATCATGGAGAAGGCCCTTCAGGATCTGATCCCGGACAACAACTGCTGGGGGTGCGGGCCCAACCACCCGCGCGGGCTCCGCATCAAGAGCCACGTCGAGGGCGGGGAGACGGTCTGCCGGTTCCAGCCGTCGCCCGACCACATGGCCGGGCCGACCCACGTCGTCTACGGCGGCATCATCGCGGCCGTCATCGACTGCCACAGCGTCATCACCGCCATCGCCGACCTCTACCGGGCCGCCGGGCGAGCGGTGGGGACGGGCGCGCCGCTCTGGGCGGTGACGGCGTCGCTCAAGATCGACTACCTGGCCCCGGTGCCCATCGATCGGCCGTTCGAGGTGCGCGCCCGCATCCGCGAGGCGAGGGGACGCAAGCGCGTGATCGAGTGCTCGCTGCGCTCCGGCGGGCGGGAGTGCGCCCGCGCCGAGGTGGTGGCGGTCGAGGTGCCGGCCGCCTGGACGACGGCTCCGGCGTAGGGGAAGGGGCGGATCACCCGTGAACTGCCGCACGGTGGCTCGCCAGGAAGGCGCCCTCGGCGGGCTCCCGTCAGCCCCCTCCGCTAGTCTCTCCCCGTGCCCGCCCTCGTCGTCGTCCCCACCGCGCTCCAGGCGAGCCGAGCGGCTCGCCGGCTCTGCGACGCGGGCGATGGGCTCCTCTTCGGCCACGGCGTCACCACGCTCGACGCCCTGGTGGCGCGCCTGCTGGCCACGGCGGGGGAGCGGCGCGCCCTCCTGACCCCGCTGGCGGAGCGGCTGCTGGCCGTGGAGGCGGGGACGGAGGCCGGCGGCCCGCTGGCCGGGCTCGAGGCCGGGAGCGGTCTGGCCGGGGCCCTGGCGTCGGCCCTCTCCGAGCTGCGGCGCGGCGAGGTTCCGGTGGGCGCGGCGCGGGCCGCGGCCGCCTCGCTCGAGGGGGCGGCGGCCGAGCGGCTCGGCGCCCTGGCGCGGGCGCTCGGCGCCTACGAGGCGCGCCTGGCCCGGCTCGACCTGCTCGACCCGGCCGGCGCCGTCCGGGCCGCCGCCGAGGCGGTGGGGCGGGGCGTCCCCATCGACGACGGGGGCGAGCTGGAACTGCTGCTGCTCGACGGCTTCACCGGCCTCTCGCCCGGCGAGTGGGCGCTATGCGAGGCGCTGGCGGCCCGGGCCCGGCGCACCCGCTTCCAGCTGCCCCACTTCTCCGACCTGCCGGCCCTCTCGGGCGCGGCCGAGCCGCTGCTGCGGCGCGTGGAGGCGCTCAACGAGTCGGCCGGCCATCGCGAGCCGGAGCTCTTCCTGGCCCGCCTCGAGGATCCGGCCCGGGCTGCGGGACCGGCGGCGCTGCTGGCGGCCCTCGGCGGGGTGCGGGCGGGACCGGCGCCGCCGGCTGGTGAGCTGCTCGCCCTGGCCGGCGCCGGCGAGGAGGGCGAGGCGACGCTGGCGGCGCGGACCGCGGCCCGCTTCATCGCCGGCGGCATCCCGCCCTCCGAGGTCGTGGTCTTCGCCCCGTCGCCGCGGCGGGCCGCGTCCCGGCTGGCCGCCGCCTTCGCCGCCGAGGGGGTGCCGTTCGCCGCCGGTCGCGCCAGCCCGCTCGCCGAGGTGCCGGTGGTGGCCGCCGTCCTGGCCGCGCTCTCGGTGGCGGGGGGCGCGCGCGACCGGCAGACGCTGGAGCGGCTGGCCGCCTCCAGCTACCTCGTCACCTCGGGGCTGGGGCCGCGGCTCGGGCCGCTGCTCGACGCCGCCGGGGCCATCGACGGGCGGGCCACGCCGGAGGCCTCGCTGCGGCAGCGGGCCGAGGCGCTCCACGGCCCGCGCGCCGCCCGGGAGCGGGAGGCGCTCCTGCGCGCCGCCGACGGCCTCGCCTCGCTGGCGGCGCGGCTCCGGCCGCTCTCGGGCGATGCGACCGCGGCGGCCCATGCGTCGCGCCTGACCGCCTTCCTCGACGGGGCCGGGGTGCGGCGGCAGGCCGGGCAGGGCGAGCCGGCGGTGGCCACGCGCGACCTGGCGGCGCTCTCGTCGCTGGAGGAGACGGCCGACGGGCTGGTCCGCGCGCTCACCATGGTGGGGCGGAGCGGGGCGCGGCTCGGCGCCGGCGAGTGGCAGGCGCTGCTCCGGCTGGCGGTCGAGCGGGCCTCGCTGCGGGGGGCTCGCGAGCCGGTCGCCGGGGCGGTCGAGCTGGACGGCTTCGCGGAGGCGCCGGGCCGGTCGGTCCGGGCGGGCATCCTGGTCGGCTGCGCGGCGGGCGCGGTGCCGGCGCCAACGCCGGCCGAGCCGCTGCTGCGAGAGCCGGAGCGGCAGGCGGTCAACGGGCTGCTCCGGCGGGCCGCGCTGGTCACCGGCGCGGGCCGGCGTGCCGAGGCCTTCCACCAGGTGGCCTGCGCGGTGGCGGCCGGGCGGGAGCGGCTGGCGGTCCTCTGGCCGGGCCCCGGTCCGGCCGGTGGAGGCGAGCCGTCGCCGCTGCTGGCGCAGGCGCTGGCCGAGGCCGGGGTGGCGCTGCCGGCCGTGGTCCCGCTCCCTTCGCTCGGCGAGTCACGCACCGCGCGTGAAGCGCTGCTGGCCGGGGCGGCGCTGGCGCGCGGCGGGGCCTCGGACGCCGCGCTCCAGGCCCTGGCGGCGGCTGGGCTGGGCGAGCGGGCGGCCGAGGCGCTGGCGGTCGGCGCCATCGAGCGGGAGCGGCGCGAGGCGGTCCTGGCCGCCCGGCCGTCGCCGTACGCCGGGGCCCTGGCCGGGGCCGGGCTGGAGCGGCTCCTCGGCAGGCTCCCGGCCGAGTGGTCGGCGCACCAGCTCGAGAACCTGGCCCGCTGCCCGTTCCGCTTCCTGCTGACGGCCGGTGCCGGGCTGCGAGACCCGGAGGAGGCCGGGCTCGACATCGACCTGCGCGACGAGGGGCGGCTGCTCCACGCCGTGCTGGAGCGCTGGGTGCGCGGCCGCATCGAGCGCGGCGCCTGGCCACCGGCCGGGGACCGGGCCGACCTCGACGAGGCGCGCCAGGTGGCGCTGGCCGCCTTCGCCGAGTTCGAGGGGAACGGCGAGGTGGGCGATGCGGCGGTCTGGGGCTCGCGGCGCGACGCCGTGCTGGCCCGCCTGTCGAGGGTGGTCGAGGCCGAGGCGAAGCGGCCGGACGGCCTCACGCCGGCGCTGCTCGAGCACCAGTTCGGCGGGCCGTCGGCGGTCCCGCCGCTGAGGCTGTCGGCGGACGGCGAGACGGTGGTGCTGCAGGGGCGGATCGATCGCGTCGACGCCGGGCCGGGCCGGCTGCTGGTGATCGACTACAAGAGCGGCTCCAACGGGACCGCCCTGAGGAAGCTGCTCGACCGGGAGGCCTTCGGCGTCACCAGCTTCCAGATCCCCATCTACCTGCTGGCGGCCGAGCGGGCGCTGCCGGGCCGCGCGCCCGCCGCCACCTACCTGCTGCTCCGGAGCGCCGAGCGGGTCGAGCCGGTGGAGGGGCGGCCAGACGAGGCGGCGCTGGCCCGGGCGGTGGTCGAGGCCGTCCGGCGGGCCCGCGGCGGGCAGCTGCCGATCCTGAGCCGCGACTGCAAGCGCTGCCAGTTCGGCGCCGTCTGCCGGTTCGAGGGGGTCGCCATGCTGGAGGCGGACGCCGACGGGGAGGGGGCGCCGTGAGCGTCGAGCCGACCTGGGCCGGGGCGGCGCTGGAGCTCTTCGAGCTGCGTGGCGCGACGGCGGTGTCGGCCGGCGCCGGCTCCGGCAAGACCACGGCCCTGGTGGAACTCTGCGTCCGGCTGCTCTCGGGCCAGGCGACCGGGACGCCGCTCGATCCCGGCGAGGTGGCGGCCATCACCTTCACCGAGAAGGCGGCGGCCGAGCTGGTGGAGCGGCTCCGGAAGGCGGTGGCCAGGCGGACCGCCCGGGCGGCCGGCGGCCCCGAGGCGGCCGCCTGGAGCGAGCGGCTGCGCTGCCTCGACCGGATGGCGGTCGGCACCATCCACAACTTCTGCGGGCGGCTGCTGCGCGAGCGGGCGCTCGAGGCCGGGCTCGATCCCGAGTTCACCGTGCTGGACGAGGCGAGCGCGCCTCCGCTGCTGGCCGAGGCGGCGCGGGGCGCCGTGGTGGCGGCGCTCGACGAGGGGCGCCGCGAGGCCCGCGCCCTCTGCGCCGCCTTCAAGGCCGACGAGCTCTCGTCGCTGGTGGCGGCGCTGGTGGCCGAGCGCTCGGTCCGGGGGCTGCGTGGCGAGCAGCCTGTGGCCGAGGGGCCGGTCGCCGCCGTCGAGGCGGCGCGGGTGGCGCTGCTCGAGGCGGCGGCCAACTTCCTGGCCGCGCGTGGCGAGGCGCGCACCGCCACGGCCGAGGCGGCGGTGGAGCGGGTGGCCCGGGCCAGCGAGCCGATCGGCGAGGAGGAGCGGCGAGGGCCCCTCACGCCGGCGGTGGTGGCGCGCCTGGTGGCGCTCGGCGAGGCGGCCCACCCGGCGCCGCGCGGCAAGAACATGGAGCGGCTCCAGGCCGCCAGCTCGGAGCTGAAGGCGGCGGCCAGGGCGCTCCCGGCGCTGGCCGCCGAGGCCTGGGGCCGGGCGCAGCGGGAGGAGCTGGCGCGGCTCGTGCTGGAGGCCGAGCGGCGTTACAGGGCCGCCTGCCAGGCCCGGCGGGGGCTCGACTTCGATGGCCTGCTCACGGCGACCCGCGACCTGCTGGCGGGCAACCGGGGCATCCTCGGCGAGCTGCGCGGACGGCTTCGGGCCCTGCTGGTGGACGAGTACCAGGACGTCAACGGGGTCCAGCAGGCCATCTTCGAGCTGCTGACCGCGCCCCTCGACGGCCTGGCCCCCGGCCCGATCGGGGTGGCGGTGGGCGATCTCAAGCAGTCGATCTACGGCTTCCGCGGCGCCGACGTGGGGGTCTTCGCCGGCCTGGTGGAGCGGCTGGGCGCCAATGGCGGCCGGGTGCTGCACCTCACCGACAACCACCGCTCGGCGCCGGCGGTGGTGGCCCTGGTCAACGAGCTCTCGCGCCACGCGCTCCAGCCGCCGGAGGGGCAGGCGCCACGCCCGTTCGAGATCGCCTTCACGCCGGCCGACCGGCTGGTGGCGAAGCGGCCGGCGGCGCTGGCTCCGGCCGCCGAGCTGCTCGACGACGGCGGTGGCGGTACCAGCGCCGAGCGGCGCGGGCGCGAGGCCGCGGCGCTGGCGACGCGGATCCTGGCGCTGGTCTCGGGGCGGGCCGGCGTGCCGGTCCGGGAGCGCGTGGAGCGGGACGGCCAGCTACGGGAACGGCCGCGCCGGCCCCGCTTCGGCGACGTGGCCATCCTCTTCCGGCGCACCACCGCGCTCGGCGTCTACGAGCGAGCGCTGCGCGCCGCCGGGATCCCGGTGCGGCTGGCGCGCGGCGCCTTCCACCAGTCGCCCGAGGTGCGCGATCTCGGCGAGCTGCTGGCCAGCCTGGCCGACCCCGGCGACGAGCTGGCCTGGGCGGCGCTGCTCCGCTCGCCGCTCTGTGCCGTCACCGACTCGACGCTGCTGGTGCTGGCCGGCCACGGGCTGGCGAAGCTCCACGCCGCCGCCGAGGCCGAGCTGGCCGGCCTCCCCATGACCGGGCCGGAGCGGCTCCGGCTCGGCCGGTTCCTGGCCGTCTGGCGGGCGCTGCGCCCGCTGCGCGACCGGCTGGCGCCCCACCTCCTGCTCGGGCGGGCCGTCGAGGCGCTCGACCTCGACGTGGCGCTGGCGGCCGGACCGGACGGCGACCGGCGGCGCCGGAACCTGGAGAAGGCGCTCTCGCTGGCCCGGGCCTTCGGGGAGCGGGGCGGCACCGCCATGGAGCTGGCGACCCGTCTGCGCTGGCTGGCGGCGCAGCCGCCGCGGGAGCCGGAGGCCGATCTCGACGAGGCCGACGCGGTGACGCTGCTCAGCATCCACCAGGCCAAGGGGCTGGAGTGGCCCATCGTCCTGCTCCCCGACCTGGGCGCGCCCCCGAGGGGCGACACCGGGCGGGCCCGCCTCGACGCGCGCGGCGCGCTCTGCGCCGACTGGTTCGACGCCGGCCAGGCCGACTTCGTCCGGACCCCGTCGCTCGAGGCGGCGCGTGAGGACGCCCGGCGGGCGGCCGACGCCGAGTCTCGCCGCCTGCTCTACGTGGCGCTCACCCGGGCCCGCGACCTGGTGGTCCTCTCCGGCGAGGGGAAGCAGAAGAAGGACGGGACCCGCACCTTCCCGGCCTGGCGCGGCCTGCTGGAGGAGGCGGTTGGTGGCGATCCCTCGCTGGTGCTCCGGGTGCCCTTCGCCGAGGTGGGCACCGCAGCGCACGGACCGCCCGTCGAGGCGCCGCCAGAGGCGGGACCGTTGCCCCCGCTGGCCGTGTTGGCACCGCGCCTCGCCCCGCCGGCGCCCGCCTCGCCCATCCGGCTGGCGGTGACCCAGCTGGCCGAGTTCGCCCGCTGCCCGCGGCGCCACCACCTGACCCGCGTGCTCGGGCTGGTGGAGCCGGCTGGCCTGCACGGTGGGGCCGTCGACGACGACCCGGCCCGCGCCACCGCGCGCGGCACGCTGGCCCACGCCATGCTGGCCGAGCTCGACCTGGCGGCCACCGGGCCGGCCCGGCAGGCGCAGCTGGCGGCGGTGTCGGTGCGGCGCGGCTACGATCCCGGGGGCGAAGGGGTGGTGAGGATCCGCGACGAGGTCTCCCGCTTCCTGGCCTCGCCTCCCGGGCAGGCCCTGGCCGAGGCGGCCGGCTCAGGGAGGCTGCGGCGGGAGGTCCCGTTCCTGCTTCGGCTCGACGGCGCCGGGGCGGGCGGTCCGCCAGCCTGCTACCTCGACGGCGCCATCGACGCCCTGGTGTCCCACGGCGGGGGCGGCCCGCTGCTGGTCCTTGACTACAAGTACGCCTTGCCCCGCGCCGAGGCGGCAGAGCGGTACCGGCTCCAGCTGGCGGCCTACGCGCTGGCCGCCTCCCGGGCCCACGGCGGCGCGCCGGTGGAGGCGCGGCTCCAGTTCCTGCGCGGCGACCTCGCCAGCCTCGACGTCACGCCGACGTCGGAGGAGCTCTCGGACCTGGCGCGCGCAGCCCCCGGGCTGGCCTGGGAGGTGGCGACCGGCACCGGGGACCAGGCCCCGTCGGCGCTGGGACGCGACCGGGCGCGCTGCCTCGGCGAGGGGTGCGGCTTCGTCGAGCGCTGCTTCGCGGCGCCCCATTGATCCAGCTTGATTCCTGCGGCGTTGGGCCGGAAGATGCCCCCGCTTCGAAGGGGGGGCCTCTCGGCCCCGATAGCCGCCCAACCACCACGCTGGAGCAATCACGATGGCGATGACCGAGCGAGTGAAGCAGATCCTTTCCTGGTACGGCTCCGACAGCCCCGGGACCCTCGCCAACCTCTACCGGCTGCTCAACTCCGGTCGCCTGGCCGGCACCGGCAAGCTGGTGATCCTCCCCGTCGACCAGGGGTTCGAGCACGGCCCGGCCCGCTCCTTCGCCCCCAACCCGGAGGGCTACGATCCCGAGTACCACGCCCAGCTCGCCATCGACGCCGGGTGCAACGCCTACGCGGCGCCGCTCGGCTTCATCGAGGCGGTGGCGGCCAGGTACGCCGGCCAGATCCCCCTCATCCTCAAGGCCAACAACTCCGACTCGCTCTCCAAGCTGGGCGGCGCCCCGTGCTCCGCGGTGACCGCCTCGGTCAAGGAGGCGGTGCGGCTCGGCTGCGCCGCCATCGGCTTCACCATCTACCCGGGCTCCGACGCCCGGAACACCCAGTTCGAGGAGCTCCGCGAGCTGGCCCAGGAGGCCAAGGCGCACGGCCTGGTGGTGGTGACCTGGAGCTACCCGCGCGGCTCCGGCGTATCCAAGGAGGGCGAGACGGCGGTCGACGTGGCAGCCTACGCCGCCCAGATCGCCGCCCAGCTCGGCTCGCACATCATCAAGGTGAAGCCGCCCAAGGACCTGGTCGAACTCCCCGAGGCCAAGAAGGTCTTCGAGAAGTACCAGATCCCGACCAAGACCCTGGCGGACCGGGTGCGCCACGTGGTGCAGTCGGCCTTCAACGGCAAGCGGATCGTCATCTTCTCCGGCGGCGAGGCCAAGGGGACCGAGGAGGTCCTTGCCGAGATCAAGGGCATCGCCGAGGGCGGCGGCTTCGGCTCCATCATGGGGCGGAACGCCTTCCAGCGCCCCCGGGCCGAGGCGCTCAAGCTGCTCGCCGAGGTCATGAAGATCCACGGCGCCAAGTAGTCCGGGGCGGACAACCCGGAAGGCCGCTCCCGGGGCGGCGTCCCCATCGGGGCGCCGCCCCCGCTATTCCGGGGGGCGGAAACCATTTTCAGGCCACGCGCCGGGGCGGAAAGAGTTAGTTTTGTCTTGCCCGTACGGGCGACGAGGTTTACAACGCTTCACCTTTTACTCGCGGTCCCCGCTCCGGCTCATCGGCCACGGCGTTGGCCGCGGCCGTCGAGGCGAGGAAACAGGACATGCGGCTCTACCCCAAGGTCATCCCCACCATCGCTCGCGAGGTCGTCCAGACCCTCATGCAGGATGGGGACGTCGAGGTCGAGACCCTCCGGATCGTCGACGCCGAGAAGGACATGGAGTCGGTGATGAAGGAGTACCTCTCCTTCGAGGAGCGCGTGAACGCGGCCACCCGCGAAGCGCTCGAACGGCGCGGCTACGACCACTCCCGCTTCGCGGCGGTGAAGCGCGAGATGGCCGACGTGCGCGGCTTCCGGATGGGTGACGAGGGGATCGAGCACGTCATCGGCCAGATGATCGAGCAGCTGCTCATCTCCCGGAACGTCGAGGAGGTCTTCACCGAGGACAACCTCCTCCGGAAGAAGGTCTTCGGCATCTTCCGCAAGCACCTCGACGTCGACGACGAGATCGACCGCGAGGCGAGGGCCCGGCTGAAGCACCTGCAGGAGGGGACGGCCGCCTTCGACATCGAGTACCAGAAGACGGTGGAGCTGCTCCGCCGCAGCCGCGGCCTCATCTAGGTCGGCGGAGGGGTCGGCGAACGATCCCGGCCTGCGACGGGCGGACTCGTCGCTCCGCTGCTCGGCGTACGACAGCAGTACGCCTGCGCGGCTCGCTCCTCATGCGCCCGTCTCGGCTGCGGGCTCCTTCGCCTCGTCGCGCGTGACTTGGCGGGCCAGCCCGTTTTCGGGCAGCGCCGCCAGGAAATTGACGCCCGATATCGCTCGATTACGCTGATCGCCTGGGCCGCTGCGGGGCCGGAGGTGGTCGGGTGGGCAAGGGCGTGGCCTATTACCGGGGGGTCCGCGGCAGCGCCGCGCTTCCGACCGCCAGGCTGGTCGCCGGCGAGGTGGCCGCCGAGGCGCTCGCTCCCGGCGAGCTGCGCCGCCTCCCGTTCCAGGGGCAGCTGCTGGGCGCGGTGCGCGTCCGCTCCGGCTTCGCCCCCATCCCGCTGGTCGCCTTCGACCGGGCCGGCGAGCGGCTCGAGGCCGAGGCGCAGGCCGCCTGGTTCCACCTGGTCCGGCTCTCCTGGGGCGACGGGCGCAACTGGGCTCGCGTCGGCAAGAGGGAGCTGATGGCCCGGCTGCGGCTCTCCGAGCGGCGGCTCCTGCGCGTGCTCGGTGCGCTGGTCGAGGGCGGCTTCGTCACGCCGCTGCACCGTGACAACCGCGGCACGCTCTGGAAGGTGGCCTGGCCCGGAGAGCCCTTCGGCGAGCCGCCCGGCGACGAGGTGCTGCTGGGACGGGCCGGCCCGGCGCTGGCCAGCGCGGGACCACCGGACGGCCATGCGCCGGCTCCGGCTCCGGCCGTGCCTCGCGCCAGGCCACCCGCCATCGGCGCGCGGCGCGGCGCGGCGCGTGCGCTGGAGCTGGCGCGGGCCCTGGTCGAGGCCCGGGGGCTCCACGGGGAGGCGGCCGAGGCGGCGGCCCTCCGCGAGGTGCGAGAGCTGGTGGACGAGGGGCAGGGGTACGAACGGATCGCCGCGGCCATCGCCGCGGTGGCGCGGCGAGCTGGGCGCGGCGCGGAGGAGAGGCCATGAAGGTCGCGATCGGGAAGGTGGCGCTGCACCAGACCCAGGTGGTGGAGGCGAGGCGGTTGGCGCCGGCGCCCGAGCTCGATCCGGTCGAGGCCCTGCGGCAGCGGCTCTCAGGCCGGTCGGCGCGGGAGCACGTGGTCCTCGACTTCCTCGCCGACGACCTGCGCGAGGTCCGGGAGGCGCTCGGCAACGTCCAGCGCTACGTGCGGGGGATCGAGCTGGCCATGGCCGATCCGCGCCTCACGCAGCAGCAGCTCCTGTCGCTGGCGCTCGGCGGAGGGCCAGTCGATCAACTCGACCACCTGGGCGAGATGCTGACCAGCACCCGCCGCCGGCTGGCGCAGGTGGCGGCGCGGATGTGACGGGCCGCTCGCCCGGGCGCTGGGCGCTAGCGAAACTCCTCCAGCTTGGCCGAGACCATCCCCAGGTCCACCTCGGTGACCACCGCCAGGGGGATGCGCCGCGCGTCGGCCGAGTACCAGATCCAGATGGCGCGCGCCTTGCCGGCTCCGTCGGCGCGCCTGGCCTTCCCCTCCACCCGCAGCGCCTCGAACCGGCCGGCCGGCACCTCGAACCGCTCCGTCCCGCTGGCCACCGCCCCCTCGAACCGCCAGTACTTTCCGTTGGCGACCAGGTCGAAGCAGAGCCGGTCGCCGGCCGCCAGCCTGGTGGCCCGCGCGTAGTAGACGGCCGAGAGGGCGTCGAGCGCCTCACCCTGCCGATCGAACACCGCGGTGCCGCGCCTGCTCCCGTCTCTCGTCTCCAGCGTCACCCTGGGGCCTGGCGGCACGAAGCGCACGTCGATGGAGCGGCGCCGGCCGTCCTCGTCGGCCTCCTCGCGGTAGCGCTCCGGGCGCAGGGTCCTCGAGTCGACCCAGGAGAGCCCCACCGCCACCAGCCTCTGCAGGGGCCCGAACCGGGCGGTGTTGCGGGCCTTGGCCACCAGCGGGATGACGGCGCCGTTGGAGAGGGGACGCTCCACCGAGAACTGGAGCTCGCCCACCTTGACCGAGCCGAGCAGCGAGAGCTCCATCCTGAGCCGTTCGCCAGGATGCCACGGTGGCCGGCCGGTGAGCGGCGGCAGGGTGCAGGCGGGCGGCGCGGCCAGGAGGAAGGCGAGGATGGGGGCGAGCATCGGGCGGCAGCATCGCCTCGACCGGGGCAAGCCGTCCAGCGGGCAGGGGCACCCGGGTGGACGGCGGCCAGCCAAGGGGCGATCATCCGAGCGCGGAGGGGACCATGCCGGTCGACCAGGGCTACGACGAAGACGACGATAAGGGAGAATCGAACGAAGGGGCCGACCGTCGCTTCGGCGACTTCGACTGCCCCGAGTGCGCGGCCAACAATCCCTACGACGACAAGTTCGGCAACGGGGACGAGGTCCGCTGCTACTACTGCGGCGGCGAGTTCCTGGCGACGGTGACCGACTCGGGCCGCCTGAAGCTGAGGCTGCTCTGAAGGAGGCCCAAGGCGCGACCCACGTCCTGGATTTGACGGGTTGCGCGGCCTGAAGGCCGCGCGATTAAGCCGCGCGATTAAGCCGCGCGATTCAGCCGCGCGATCCGAAGATGGCGGTGCCGAGCCGGATCAGCGTGGCGCCCTCCTCCACCGCGATCGGCCAGTCGGCGCTCATCCCCATCGACAGCTCGCGCAGGCCGAGCTGGTCGCGCAGCGCCCGCAGCCGGGCGAAGTGCGGGCGCGGCGCCTCATCCGGCGGCGGGATGCACATCAGGCCGGCCACCTCCAGCCCGGGCAGCTGGCGCGCCAGCGCCACCAGCGGTTCGACCCGCTCCGGCGCGCAGCCCGACTTCTGCTGCTCGCCACCGAGGTTCACCTCGACCAGCACGCGGACCGTCGCCCCGACCGCCGAGAACCGCTTCGCGAGCTCGCGGGCCAGCTCCTCGCGGTCGAGGGTGTGGACCCAGGCGGCGCGCGGGGCCAAGTACTTCACCTTGTTGGTCTGGAGGCCGCCGACGAAGTGCCAGGTGAGGTCGGGGAGGTCGGCCAGCGCGTCGGCCTTGGCTCGCCACTCCTGCGCGTAGTTCTCGCCGAAGTGGCGCTGGCCGGCGGCGTAGGCCTCCCGGATGGCCTCCTGCGGCTGCAGCTTGGAGACGGCCACCAGCGTGACCGAGGCCGGCAGCCGGGAGCGGACCGCGGCGACGCGGGCGGCGATGGTCAACGGCTCGCCGGAGGCGATCAAGGCGGATCCTCCACGGGCCACAGTGTACCCCAGGCGATGAACTCCGCCGAGTCGCCCTCACGGCTGGCTGGGGTCCGCGAGGATGTACCTCTCGACGGCCTCGGCGAAACCCTCTTCGGCATTCGAGCTGGTGACCCTGTGGGCGGCGCGCTGGACCTCCGTGCTGGCATTGCCCATTGCGATGCTGAGGCCGCTTGGCGCGAACATGAGCACGTCGTTCGGCATGTCGCCGATCGTCGCGATCAGCTCCGCCGGCACCTTCAGGATCTCGGAGAGCCGCCTGACGACCGCGCCCTTGTTGGCGTCCGGGTGGGTGACGTCGAGATAGTACGGCTGGGAGCGCGCGGCCGAGGCATGTTCGCCGAACTGCCGCCGGAGGTCCGTCTCGCAGTCCGCGACCGCCCGCGGGTCGTCGCTGACGCCGACGATCTTGACGATCCCTTCGAGCAGGTCGTCGAAACCCGGCGCCACCGTCGGGGAGAAGAGCACCGTGCGCCGCTCGAGATCGACGTGCGGTGCCTCGAGGGTGCGGATGAACCAGTCGGCGCCCCGATACAGCCACACGTCCAGCCTGTGCCGTTCGATCGCCTTCACGATCTGGCCGACGATCGCGGCCGGCAAGGTCAGCTCCTCGATCGGCGACAGGTCCGGGTTAACCAGCATCCCGCCATTGAAGGCCGCCATCGGCGTCGTCAGCCCGAGCGGAGCGACCAGCATGCGCATGCCGCGCGGAGGTCGCCCGCTGGTGATGGCGAAGGCGACGCCCCTGGCACGCAGCGCGAGAACCGCTTGCCGGGCATGCTCGGTCAGCTCCTTGTCCGGCGTGAGCAGCGTGCCGTCGACATCCGCGATCACCAGGCCGATCCTGCTCACGGGAGCGCCTTCGCGATCGTCTTCTCGAAGACGGTCGGAGTCGAGGTCGCGCCGCGTCGTACGTCCTCCCGGACCCGTCGAGCGAACCCAGCACCCCGAGGGAGGTGGCGCCGGACGCCGGCGGAGAGGAAGCGGAGCGCGTTGACGCGAGGCTGATCGAGATCCGGTGATTTCACGACGACCTCACCGACGGCGTGGGTTGTTCGAGCGGTCACGGTCACCTCGGCACCGGGTCACCGCTTCGCGAGAGGTGGCGCACGCCGTCGTCTGTACCGACCAGCACGTCGGTGGCCATGCCGAGGAAGAGCCCATGCGCCACGATGCCCGCCCGCGCGTCGAGCAGCGCGGCCACCTCCCGCGGATGCGGGATGGGGCCGAACGCGCAGTCGAGGACGAGCTGGCCGTCATCGGTCCGGAAGGGCGCCTTGCCGACCCCGGGTCTCGGTCGCACGCGCGCGCCCATCGACTCGAGGTAACGGACTTGCGCTTGCCAGCCGAACTCCACGACCTGGACCGGCACCGGCCGGCGCGAGCCGAGGACCGGCGAGGCCTTCGATGCGTCGATGACGATGATCACCTGGCGGCTGGCCTGCTCGACCATCTTCTCGCGCAGGAAGGCGCCACCGGCGCCCTTGATGAGATTGAACTCCGGATCGACCTCGTCAGCCCCGTCGATGGTCAGATCGAGCTCCGGGTGGTCGTCCAGCGTTCCGATCCGGATGCCGAGCCGCGCCGCGACCTCGCCCACCTCGCGCGAGCACGGCACGGCGGTGATGTCGGACAGGCGTCCCTCCGAGATCCGCTCGGCGAGCCGGGTGATGGCGAACCGGGCGGTGGATCCCGCGCCCAGGCCCACCACCATCCCGGGCCGCACCTGATCGACGGCGCCGTCGGCGGCGGCCCGCTTCTGCAGCTCGGCATGGTCCAGCCCGGCGTTGGCCGGCTGGTTCAAGGCTTCTCCCGGTGGCCACCGAACGCGCCTCGCATCGCGGAGAGCAGCTTGTCGGCGTAGCCGGACTGGCCGCGCGAGGAGAACCGCTGGTTCAGCGCCGCGCCGAGGACCGGCGCCGGGACCGACTCGTCGATGGCAGCCTTCAACGTCCAGCGTCCCTCGCCCGAGTCGGACACGCGGCCGGCGAAGCCGGCGAGGTCGGGTCGTTCGAGCAGCGCGCCGGCGGTCAGGTCCAGGAGCCAGGACGCGATGACGCTGCCACGACGCCAGACCTCGGCGATCTCGCCGACGTCGAATTCGTATTGGTAGTTCCCGGGCTCGCTGAGCGGCGTGGTCTCGGCATCCTGCTCCCGCCGCTCCACGCCGGCGTTTGCGTGCCGCAGGATGCTCAGACCCTCGGCGTACGAGGCCATCAGGCCATACTCGATGCCGTTGTGGACCATCTTCACGAAGTGCCCGGCTCCGGCGCCACCGCAGCGCAGGTACCCGCGCTCCGCGGTACCCGCCTTGGCCTCGCGCCCCGGCGTGCGTGGGGCCGACTCCATGGCCGGGGCGAGCGCCGCGAAGATGGGGTCGAGCTGCTTCACTGGATCGGGCTCTCCGCCAATCATCAGGCAGTAGCCACGTTCGAGGCCCCACACGCCACCGCTCGTACCCACGTCGACGTAATGGAGCCCGCGCGCCTCGAGCTGTTTCGCTCGCCGGATGTCATCGACGTAGTACGAGTTGCCGCCGTCGAGGACGGTGTCGCCACGGGCAAGACGCGGAGCCAGGTCGTCGATGGTGGCATCCACCACGGCCGCTGGCACCATGAGCCAGATGGCCCGGGGCACGGAGAGCTTGGCAACCAGGTCGTCGAGCGAGGCAGCCCCAATCGCGCCTTCCTGCGCCAGCGCGCCGACGGCCTCGGCCGAGCGGTCGAAGACGACGCACTGATGGCCCGCACGCATCAGCCGCCGCACCATGTTGGCACCCATCCGGCCAAGGCCGATCATCCCGATCTTCATGTTGTCCTTCCTTCGCTCACGCGTTCCGGTGTCCGACCCCGCCTGATGGGGTCGACGTTGGCCTCCTGCCAGAGCCGAAAGCCGCCGGCGAACGCGTGGGCGGTCCTTCCAAGCCGGACGCCCCTGGGCGGTCGACCCAGCCTCTTGGCGTTTCCACCGCCCACGACGACGATGTCCGGCTCCAGCGCCGCGCGCAGCAGGTCGATCACGGCCCATGCGTGCTTGCGCCACTTCCGTTCGCCGAGGCGCTTCAAGCCGGTGGCACCCACGTAGTCCTCGTAGGTCCGGCCCTTCCGGTACGGGAGGTGGGCAAGCTCCATGGGCTCCACTCGGCCGTCCACGATCATCGCCGAGCCGAGCCCGGTGCCCAGACCGAGGAAGAGCATGCGGCCCCCCTGGTAGCCGCCGAGCGCCTGCATGGCCGCGTCGTTGATGATGCGTACGGGGCGGCCGAACGCCTTGCCGAAGTCGAAGCCGACCCAGCCGTTCCCCAGGTTCCTGGGCTCCATGGCAATCCTCCCGTGCACCACCAAGCCAGGGTAGCCGATCGAAACAGCGTCATGCGGCCAGTCGGCCGTCAGGCGCTTCACACCCTTCACCATCTCGGCCGGTGTCAGCGCTGGCCCGGATTCGAACCGACGCGGCTCGCGTTGGCCCGAGACGAGCACCTTTACGTGCGAGCCACCCACGTCGACGACCAGCACGTTCATGGGGAAGATCTTCTTGCAGGCGGGCCCGTGGTGGTGACGACGAGGCGGCGCTCGCGGTTCACGCGGGGTGCACCGTGGACTCGGCCGGCTCTGCTTCGGAGTGATTCCTGTGGACGCAAACCAACGAGTTCTCGCGCGACATGGCTTCCTCCGGGCTCGGGTTTCGTTCGATTCCAGAACCCTAATGACGCTGCCTTGAGGCCGCCTTGACGCGGGGCCTTCTTGCTTGGGGCGGCCCTTTTGACGGTTCGCCTTCCAAGGTGGACGCGACCTGGAGGGGAGGCCTGGGCCGGGGTCGGCGACCTCCAGGGAGGGAGGAAGCGCGGCGCCGGGTTGCTATGGCCGGGTCACGTCCGGTCCCAGGGGAGGGGGTGGCCGGCCCGCCGGAGCAGCGCCAGCGTCTCGTCGAGCGGCAGCCCGATGACGCCGGACACGCTGCCGCGCACGCCGCGGACGAAGGCGCCGAAGAGCCCCTGCACCGCGTAGGCGCCGGCCTTGTCGAGCGGCTCTCCGCTGGCGACGTACCAGGCGATGACCCGCTCGTCGAGCGGCGCCACCTCCACCGCGGTGGCCACCACCTCGCAGAACTCCAGCCGCAGCGCCGGGCGCCGGACGCAGACCGCGGTGATCACCTCGTGGGTCCGGCCGGAGAGCAGCCGGAGCATCCGGGCGGCGTCGGCCGGGCCGGCCGGCTTGCCGAGGATCTGGCCGTCCACCGCCACGGTGGTGTCGGCGGCCAGCACCAGCTCGCCGTCCACCGCCCGCGCCTTGGCCAGCGCCACCCGCCGGACGTAGTCGGACGGGGCCTCTCCGTGGTGGACCGACTCGTCGGCGTGGGCGGGGCGGACCTCGAGCGTGAAGCCGAGCCCGCCGAGCAGCTCGCGGCGGCGCGGGCTCGAGGAGGCGAGCGTCAGGATCATGGCGTCGGCGCGGCCAGTTGCCGACTAGTTGGACTCGGGCTGGACAGGACCCGCGGCCAGCGCCGGGTTGACCTCGACCTTGGCCGCCTCGCGCAGCTGCTTCAGCCAGGCGGCCTGCACCTGCGACTCGCGCCGGTTGCGCAGCCGGGTGGCCACGTCGGCCTTCTGGGCCTCGAACCGCGAGGCTTCCGGCTGCTCGCGCTTCTCGACCACCGCCACCACCGGCCCCTGGGCCGAGGAGAAGATGGTGGGGAGCGGCTTGCCGACCGTGCCGGCCATGGCCGCGGCGGCCAGCCCGGGGACGTTGCCGAGCTTCGGCAGGTAGGCGGCCTCGGCGCCGAAGAGGCCGGTCGACTCGGCGGCCACCACCATGCCGCCCAGCTTGACCACCCTCTTGCCGGGGGCCTCGGCCGGGAAGAGGGAGGTGAGCGACTGGCCGCCCAGCACTGCCGCCAGGGCCAACCGGCTCCGCTCGGCGACCAGGGCGGCGGCGCGGTCCTCGACCAGCAGCTCGGCGGCGATCTGGAGCCGGGCCGCCTCGAGCGAGACCTGGCGGGCCTCGACCACCTCGTCCGCCTTGATGAGGTGGAAGCCGGAGCTGGTGCGGACCGGAGCCGAGACCTGGCCGGGCTTGAGCGCCATGGCGGCGTCGGCGAACGGCTTCTCGACCAGCGCCTCGCTGATGAAGCCGAGGTCGCCGCCGCGCTCCCTGGTGTTCTGGTCCTCGGAGCCCTGCGCGGCCACCTTGGCGAAGTCCTCGCCCTTCCGCAGGCGGGCCGCCAGCGCCTCGATCCGGGCGCGGGCCGCCGCCTCGTCGCCGCCGGGGGGCACCTTCACGAGGATGTGGCGGGCCTTCACCTTCTTGGGCTGGTCGAAGCGGGCCGGGTTCTCCTTCCAGAACTTCTCGATGCGCGGCCCATGGCTGGCGGCGAAAGCCGCGACCTCGGCCGTGGACGGCTTCTTCACCTCGATGCGGGCGCCGGCCAGCGGGAAGCGGACGAAGGTGAGCGAGGCGCGGTCATGCTCGGCCGACCAGGCCGCCTTGACCTCGGCGTCCGAGACCTTCACCGTCTCGCGCAGCCCGGCCAGCATCCGCTGGTAGAGCAGGTCCTCGCGCAGCACCGTCTCGAAGCGGGACTCCGAGCCGTAGGCGCTGGCGACCGCGCGCTTGTACCCCTCGCGGTCGAACTTGCCGTCGGTCTGGAAGCCGGGGATCTCGAGGATGGTGCGAGCCAGCTCCCCGTCGGAGATGGCCAGTCCCTGCTTGCGGGCCTCGGCCACCACCAGCGCCCGATCGACCACCTGGTCGATGGCGATCTTGGAGAGCCCGAGCTGCTCGGCCAGCTCGCGCGAGAAGCCCTGGCCGGCCTGCTGCTGGAAGTTGCGCAGCAGGTTGCCGTAGGCTCGCTGGTACTCGGTCACCGAGACCGTCTCGCCGTTCACCCGGGCGGCCCAGGCCGGCGCCTGGCCGCCGGAGCAGCCCTTGTCGAAGGAACCGGGCCCGAAGCTGACCACGAAGACGATGATGATCGCGAACAGGAAGACATAGGTGATGATGCCGCCCTTGTTCGCTCTGAGGTTGTCCAGCATGGGCCCTTCGGCTCCTGTGACGGCGTGGCGTGGGAGAATTCGGCGCCCGGGGGCACCGGAAGGTTGATGAACCTAGTCGACAGTCGCTAAAATGCAAGGGATTTTGCCCCAGTCGGAGACCTCGTGCTGTCCCTCCTTCGCCGGTACCGCGACCTGATCCTCGTCGCGATCCTGCTCCTCTTCCCGCTGGCCGTCTTCTTCGCGAACGCGAAGAAGCCGAGCCAGCTCTCGCGCGTCGACCGCGCCGTGCTCTCGCTCACCGCGCCGCTCGAGAAGGCGGTGGGGGCGGTGGTGGTCGGATCTCTCGAGGCGTGGCACGGCTACGTGGCGCTGCGCGGGTCGCGCCGGCTCGCCGCCGGGCTGGTGAAGGCGAACCAGGCCCTCCAGCTCCAGGTGCAGGAGCTCGAGCACGAGGCCGGCGAGAACGATCGGCTGCGACGCTTGCTGGCGCTGGCGGAGACGGGCCCGCCTCGCAGCTACACGGGCGCGCGGGTCATCGGAGTCCGGGCCGAACCTTCGGGGCTCCAGCTCATCACCCTCGACAAGGGGAGCGACGACGGACTCTCGCGCGGGATGCCCGTGATCACCGCCGAGGGCGTGCTGGGGCGCGTCCACTCCACCACCGGCGGCAGCGCCGACGTCCTGCTCGCCATCGACCGCAACTCCTCCATCGCGGTCCGGGTGGAGCGGACGCGGGCGCGCGCCAACGTGCGCGGTCTCGGCCACCCTGGGTTGGCGCGGCTCGACTACGCGGTACGGAGCGAGGACGTCATCGAGGGCGACCTGCTGGTCACCTCGGGCACGGACGCGGTCTTCCCCGCCGGGCTGCCGGTGGGGCGGGTCACCCGGTTGCAGCGGGCGGCGCACGGCCTGTTCCTCGAGGGCTCGGTCATTCCCAGCGTGGACCCGACGCGGGCCGAGGACGTGCTGGTGATCACCTCCGGCGCCCGTGACCGCGATCTGCCGCCGGCCTTGCCGGCGCCGGGGACGGCCAGGTGAAGCCGGCGATCCACGCGGTGCTGGCGCTGGCGCTGGCCAGCTTGCAGGCGGCCCTGCTCAGCCACGTGGGCGGTGGCGCCTTCACGCTCTGCCTGCCGGTGGTGCTGCTGGTCCACCTGGCGCTCACCGCCGAGCTGGTCGAGGGCAGCGTGGCCGCGGCAGCGGTCGGCTACGTCCTCGACGTGGCCGGCGGCGGCACCAAGGGGCTGCTCACCTCGCTGGCGGTCGCCACCTTCCTCGCCGTCCGGGTCATCCGCATGGCCGTCGAGGTGCGCGGCTGGGCGCCCTTCGCCGCGCTCAGCGGGCTGGCCGCCTTCGGCCTCACCACCGGGTCGCTGGCCATCTCCCGCTCCGTCTCGCCGGTCCAGCTGCGGCCGTCCTGGGAGCTGCTGCCCCGGGTCGCGCTGGCGGCGCTGCTCACCGCGCTGGTGGCGCCGCTCCTGCTCTGGGGGCTGCGCCGGCTCGACGCCGCCCTGGGCGAGCAGGCGTCGGAGTTCGCCCCGTAGGGCGCCATGTCGATCCTCCCCACCACGACGGGCGGCGCGGTGCAGCGCGAGTTCAGGCCGAGGCTGGCCTGGGCCACCATCGTCGTCGTCGCCGTCTTCCTGACGCTGCTGGCCCGGCTCTTCCAGCTGCAGATCATCCGCGGCGACGAGCTGAAGGGGAAGGCGGACGAGAACTACGTCAAGGAGCTGCGCGTCCCGGCCGACCGCGGCCAGATCCTCGATCGCAACCACCAGGTGCTGGTCGACTCACGTCCCAGCTTCAACGTCACGTTGACCCCGTTCTACTGCGGCAAGCAGTGCGGGGAGATCGTCGCCCGGCTGGCGTCCCTGCTCTCGCTGGCGCCCGAGGAGGTGGAGCGGGCCACCTCGCAGCTGACCGGGGCGCGCAAGCTGGAGCGGTTCCGCCCGTTCACGGTGAAGGTGGACGTGAAGCGGGAGGAGCTCGACGTGCTGGAGGCCAACGCCATGGACTTGCCGGGCGTCGACGTCCAGCCCATGCCCCACCGCAGCTACCGCTACGGCGCGATGGGCGGCCACCTCATCGGCTACACCAACGAGGTCGGCCCCGACGAGCTGCGCCGGCTCAACGACGAGCTGGCGCATGGCGGCAGGCCGCAGGGGCCCTACCTCCTCGGCGACTACACCGGGCGGAGCGGGCTGGAGAAGCGCTTCGAGCGCGAGCTTCGCGGCGTGGACGGCAAGCGGCGCATCGCCGTGGACGCCAAGGGGCGGGAGAAGGAGGGCGAATTCATCGCCGATGAGAACCGGTTCGTCCCGGCCAGGCCAGGGCGCAACCTCGTGCTCTCGCTCGACTGGCGGCTGCAGACGCTGGCCGAGAAGTCATTCCCGGCCGTCGCCGGCGTGGTGCTGGCCATGGACGCCAAGACCGGCTTCCTGCTGGCGCTGGTCGATCGCCCGGCGCCCGACCCCAACAAGATGTCGGGGCGCATCAGCGCCGCCGAGCTGGCCAAGATCCACGACGACCCGCTCCAGCCCGAGCTCTTCCGCGCCATCCAGCAGCACTACCACCCCGGCTCCACCTTCAAGGCCGTCACCTCCATCGCGGCGCTGGAGGAGGGGTTCTACCGGCCCGACACGGTGGTCAACTGCCCGGGCCACTTCAACATGGGCTCGGCGCGCTGGCGCTGCGACAAGGAGGCCGGGCACGGCGCCGTCGACTTCACCCACGCGCTCGGGGCCAGCTGCGACGTCTTCTACTACCAGGCCGGGGCGCAGATGGGGGCCGACCTGATCGCCAAGTGGGGGCGCAAGCTCGGGCTCGGCGCGCCGACCGGCTTCGACGTCGGCGGCGAGGTGCCGGGCGTCATCCCCGACGTGGCCTGGCACGACGCGCGGATCCCGGGCGGCTACCAGAAGGGCATGGCGGTCAACCTGGCCATCGGCCAGGGGGACGTGAACGTGACGCCGATGCAGCAACTGGTCCTCTACGGCGCGCTGGCCACTGGCATCATCTGGAAGCCGCAGGTGGTGCGCCGCGTCGAGGACGTCGACGGCAAGGTGCTGCAGGAGTTCGCGCCGCAGGAGCGGGGGCGGCTGGACTTGAAGCCGTCCACTCGTGAGACCGTGCTGAAGGGGCTGCTGGCGGCGGTGAACCAGCCCTATGGCACCGCCTACTACCTGCGGCTCCCCGACTTGCAGATGGCCGGCAAGACCGGCACGGCCCAGGTGGTGAAGATGGGAGCGCGGCGCCTGCGCGCCGACCAGGTCGCCTACTTCGAGCGCGACCACGCCTGGTTCGCCGTCTTCGCTCCCGCCGAGGACCCGCAGATCGTCGTGGTGGTGCTCAACGAGCACTCCGGTTTCGGCTCCACCAACGCCGCCCCCACCGCCGTGGAGCTGGTCAAGGCGTACTTCAGGTTGAAGGCGAAGGACGAGGCTGAGCGGGCCGCGCCGGCTGGCGAGGCGCCCGTCGCCCCGCCACGGGCCTCTCCGCCCCCGGCCACGCCCGGGCGCGGCGAAAGGCCCAGGCTCGGGGCGCTGGCGCCTCGCCGAGTAGAAGACCGTGGCTGACGTCTCGCTCACCGCCGCCACCGAGCGGCGCCGGCTCGACCTGTTCCCCTGGCACGTGGCGGTGGCGGTGGTCCTCATCTGCCTGCTCGGGGTCTGGAACCTGGCCTCGGCGTCCCGCTCCGCCCACTCGCCGGTCTGGATGGCGCAGGCCTGGTTCATGGCGGCCGGGGCCGTGCTGGCCCTGCTGGTCACGCTCTTCGACCACCGCAACTACCAGCGGCTGGCCTGGGTCTTCTACGCGCTGGTGCTGCTGCTGCTCGTGCTGGTGCTCGTGAAGGGGCGGGTGGTGATGGGGGCGCGCCGCTGGATCGGCGTCGGCTCGCTCAACTTGCAGCCCTCCGAGCTGGCCAAGATCGCGGTGATCATGGCGCTGGCCAGCTGGTTCAACTTCGACGAGGAGCGGCGCAAGACGCCGCGCGGCCTGATGGGCATGGTGATCCCGCTCGGCATCACCTTCCTGCCGGCCGCGCTCATCCTCCGCCAGCCCGACCTCGGCACCGCGCTGGTGGTGGTGGCCATCGGCGGGACCATGCTGCTCTTCTCGCGGATCCGCTGGCGGACCCTCGGCCTGATCGCCGCCTTCGCCGCGGCCGGTGCCATGTTCGCCTACCCCCACCTGAAGCCGTACCAGAAGAAGCGGGTGGAGTCGTTCCTCGACCCGGAAGGCGACGCGCTGGGCGCCGGCTACCACGCCATGCAGTCGAAGATCGCGGTCGGTTCGGGGCAGGGGCTCGGCAAGGGCTGGGGGCAGGGGACGCAGACCATGCTGTCGTTCCTGCCCGAGCAGCACACCGATTTCATCTTCTCGGTCTGGGCCGAGGAGCACGGCTTCGTCGGCAGCCTGCTGCTCCTGGCGCTCTACTTCTGGCTGGTCGCCGCCGCGGTGGACATCGCCGGCAACGCGCGAGATCGCTTCGGCCACTTCCTGGCGGTGGGGGTCACCGCGTTGCTCTTCTGGCAGATGACCATCAACATCGGGATGGTCACCGGCGTGCTGCCGGTGGTGGGCGTGACGCTCCCGCTCATGAGCTACGGCGGCTCCTCGGTGATCTCGGTCTTCCTCGGGCTCGGCCTCCTGCTCAACGTGGCCATGAGACGATTCGTGAACTAGTGCCCCGCACCATCGACGTCCACCGGAGACCGGCATGACCGTCATCACCACCGTCGAAGACCTGCGCCTGCTGGCCAAGCGGCGCTTGCCGAGGATGTTCTACGACTACGCCGACAGCGGCTCGTGGACCGAAGGCACCTACCGCGCCAATGAGGCCGACTTCCAGGAGATCCTGCTGCGCCAGCGGGTCGCCATCGACCTGTCGAAGCGCAGCACCCGGACCCGCATGGCCGGCGTCGAGGTGGCCATGCCGGTGGCCATCGCGCCCACCGGCCTCACCGGCATGTACCGCGCCGACGGCGAGATCCTGGCCGCCCGCGCCGCCGAGAAGTTCGGCGTCCCGTTCACGCTCTCGACCATGAGCATCTGCTCGATCGAGGACGTGGCGGCCCACACCACCGCGCCGTTCTGGTTCCAGCTCTACGTGATGAGGGATCGCGACTTCATCGGACGGCTCATCGACCGCGCCAGGGCGGCTCGCTGCGGCGCGCTGATGGTCACGCTCGACGTGGCCATCCTCGGTCAGCGCCACAAGGACATCCGGAACGGCCTCTCGGCGCCGCCCAGGCCGACCCTGGCCAACATCCTCGACATGATGACCAAGCCGCGCTGGGGGCTGGGCATGCTGGGAACCAGGCGGCGCGGCTTCGGCAACGTCCTCGGCCACGTCAAGGGCGTCACCGACATGGGCTCGCTGAGCGCCTGGACCTCGCAGCAGTTCGACCCGTCGCTGACCTGGGCCGACGTCGACTGGATCAAGAAGCGCTGGGGCGGCAAGCTCATCCTCAAGGGCATCATGGACGCCGAGGACGCCCGCATCGCCGCCGACCGCGGCGCCGACGCCCTGGTGGTCTCCAACCACGGCGGGCGACAGCTCGACGGCGCCCCCTCTTCGATCTCCGCGCTGCCCGCCATCGCCGACGCGGTCGGCTCGCGGACCGAGGTCTGGATGGACGGCGGGATCCGCTCGGGACAGGACGTCCTCAAGGCGATCGCGCTGGGCGCCCAGGGGACGATGATCGGGCGCCCCTACCTGTACGGGCTGGGGGCGCTGGGCGAGGCCGGCGTCACCAGGTGCCTCGAGATCATCCA
Source organism: Myxococcales bacterium (assembly GCA_021806645.1). Classification (GTDB taxonomy): domain Bacteria; phylum Myxococcota; class Myxococcia; order Myxococcales; family Anaeromyxobacteraceae; genus JADKCZ01. The sequence continues at coordinate 150,760 of JAJZQX010000001.1, forward strand.
CCGGGAGCTCGACCTGACCATGGCCTTCTGCGGGCGGACCGACATCCGCGACGTGGATCGTGGGATCCTGTTGCCGCCGCCGGAGCGGGGGGCCTGATCGAGAAGCGGGTCGCCGCCTACGGCTTCAGCTTGATGACGACGTCGGCGTCACCTGGTGGCGGGTCGGTCCAGAGCCCGAGGATCGCGTCACCCAGCGCCTTGGTGGTCGGATCGGTGCTGGCCCGCAGGTAGGCGAGCAGCGACTTGGTGTTCCCCCGCAGCGGCTCGGCCAGGCTCTCGATGTCCTCGTCACCGGCGTAGTGGGCCACCATCGCCTCGACGACGAGCGGCGTGAGCAGGGCGATGGTGGCGTCGTCGAGCCCGTAGCCGTGCTTCAGCGTGTAGTCGGAGATGCCGGTTAGGCCGATGCGCAGGAACTCGTCCGACCAGGCCTCGAAGTCGGTCGGGTGCGACGGGATGGCCGTCACCACGCTGGTGGAGATGGTGAGCGTGCTGGTGGGGACGTCCACCGAGACGGTGCGGTACGGGCTCGGCGCGGTGACCAGGGAACCGGTCTCCACGTCGTGGAGCGCCGCGGCGGTGAAGTCCTTCCTGGCCACGTCGTTGGCGTGGAAGTGGCCGGTGAACACCACGTTCATGCCGTTGTCGGTGAAGGCCTTGCCGAGGAGGTCGCGGTCCTCCACCAGGTACTCGGGAAACTGGGACGACTGGCCCGCGAAGTGCTCGACGACGCCGTGATGCATCATGCCGATCACGGTCTTCCCCTTGGCCCTGGCCTCCTGGAGCCGCTCGACGATCCAGGCCTGGGTGGCCGCGCCGACCTTCCCGCTGGTGATCGGAAAGGTGTCGTTCTCGGCCCACCGGCAGGAGTCGATGGCGACTATCCAGACGCCGGCGACCGGCTCGGCCACGTAGCTGAGCGAGCTGGCGTCGGTGTAGAGGGCCGCCCCGTAGCCGTAGTCGGCGTAGATGGCCTTGAAGTCGGCTGCGGAGGCCGACGTCGCCTTGACCGCGGGCGTCACCGTGTAGTCCCGGGCGTAGGGGTTGTTCACGTCGTGGTTGCCGGGGATGACGAAGACCTTCTTCCCGGCGGCCTTGAGCTGGGCCAGCTTGGTGGCCATCAGCTGGTGGTTGACGAGCTCGCCGTCCTTGGTGAGATCGCCGGTCACCAGCACGAAGTCGATGGGCTTCGTCTTCAGGTCCGCGATCGCCGCGTCGATGAGCTCGGAACTCTCCGCCCACATCTTCCGGTCCGCGGCCAGGTCGGCGTCCCAGTCCGGCCCGCTGGCGCCGAGCGCGGTCACGTCGTGGACGTGGGTGTCGCTCAGGACGGCGAAGGAGGTGTGGGCGACCGGCGATTCGGTGGGCGTCGAGCTGCCGCAGGCCACGAGGCCGAGGGTGGCCAGGAGGGCCATCGTCGAGAGGATGAGCGCGCGAGCTGGGGAGAGGTGGTGTCGGGACATTCGAGGCTCCTTCCGGGGTTCCTGCAAGCGAAGCCGGGCCGCGGGCCGTGGCGCAGGTTCACGCTGCGGCCGTCCGTGGACAGCCTCCAACTTTGCCCGTTCGCCGTCAACCGAGCGAGACCGGGAAGCGAGCGCTCTAACCGACCTCCACCCGATTCCTCCCGCCTTCCTTGGCGCGGTAGAGGGCCGCGTCGGCGCGGGCCATGCTCCGCTCGGTCTCCGCTTCGACGTCCGGGTGCGGCCCGGGATGGGGGGGCATTCGCGCCATGCGTGTGACGGGTCTCCCCCGAAAACTCGGCTTCCAGCCGGGCCGCGGTTATCCTGACGGCAGGCCCACGGGATGGCAAGCGACGGGCCACCTTGGGCCGTCGCGTGGAGCCAAGACCTCCACTCGCTCCTGGCGAGGTGGTGCCGTCGAAGAAGAGGGCATGACCGACCCATTCGCAGACGTCGACCGGGGCGCGCTCGAGTGGCCGGGCGACTCCTATGGGACGAGCCGCGAGGGAGTCGCGCTCCGCGCCTGGCTGCCCGCGGGCCACCGTCCCGCGCCGCTCGTCCTGGCCGCGATCCACGGCAACGAACCGGAGACCACGGTGGCGCTCTCGGCGGCGCTCCGCGCCGTCCCGCCGGAGAAGCGCCGCTGCGCCGTGGTCCCGTGCGCCAACCCCGACGGCGCGCTCCTCGGCACTCGCGGCAACAGGCACGGCGTCGACCTGAACCGCAACTTCGCGACGCGGAGCTGGGCGCCGCAGCTCCCCGGGGAGCTGCCGACGGGGACGGCGCCAGGCTCGGAGCCGGAGACGCGGGCGCTGGTGGGCCTGATCGAGCGGCTCGCTCCCCCGATCATCCTCTCGATCCACGCCGACCTGGCCTGCGTGGACGACCCGGGGCCGACCGCGCTGGGCCGGTGGCTGGCGGCCCGGTCGGGCCTGCCGCTCGTCGCCGGCGTGGGCTATCCGACCCCGGGATCGCTTGGCACGTGGTGCGCGGAGCGCGGACTCCCCATCGTCACGCTCGAGCTCGAGCGGCTCGGCGCCCAGGACCTGCGCCGGAGGTGGGGCCCGATCCTGGCCGAGGTGATCCGCGGCGCGGCGCCGTGACGCCGCCACCGGGACAAGCCGGGCATCCCGTGCCCGACGGCGTGGCCTACCCCGTCACCTTCTTCACCGCCTCCTCGAGCTTCCCCTTGTCGGCGCCGATGACGGTGCCGACCACCTGGCCGCCCTTGAAGATGAGCAGGGTGGGGATGGAGCGGATGCCGAAGTTCTGCGGGACCTGCTGGTGCTCGTCGACGTCCATCTTGCCGACCTTGAGCTTCCCCTTGTAACGGCGGGCGATGTCCTCCACCGCCGGCGCGATGGCCTTGCAGGGGCCGCACCAGACCGCCCAGAAGTCCACCAGGACCGGAACGTCGCTCTTCAAGACCTCCTTGTCGAAGGTGGTGTCCTGCAAGGTGACGACGTCGGACGAGGCCATGTGGACTCCCTGACAAGCGCGGTGGTAGGCCCTTTCTATTCGCCCCCGGCGGCGCTGGCAAGCCACGCCGCGAGCATGGTAATTTCCCTCACCCGACGCGGAGTTGCGCGCCGCGGTGGGAGGATTTCGGATGGCCGGGTTGCTCTTCGTCTCGCAAGCCACGATCGACTCCTGGGCCGACCAGGGGCGGATCGACTTCGTCGGCAACGTCATGACGTTGCTCTCCGGCGAGGGGCGGGACCGCAGCTACGCGCTCGAGCCGGCGGTCCGCTTCCTGGCGCTGCTGGGCGCCGACGCCGACCCCCACCACCTGCTCAAGAAGGTGAAGTCGATCGTCCAGCTCCGGGAGCTGGGCGCCGAGGTCATCGACGCCTCGGTGGTGCTGGGTGACGTGGCCTACGAGGTGGAGCCGGGCTACCTCGCCGAGGTGAGCGCGCTGCAGGCGGCCGCCTCGGCCAAGGCCGATCCGGCCCGCGTGAGCGCCGTGCCGGCCAGGCCTGCTCCCGCCCCGCCGTCGAGGCCGGCTGCGGCGCCACCGTCCGACATCCCGGTCGCGCCGAGGGTCGCCCCGGCGGCCCCACCGGCGCCGACCCCGGGCGCGGCCAGGCCCCCGGCCGGCCCGCTGCCGGCCAGCCTCGAGGCCCGCCGCAAGGAGGCCGAGGAGCTGGCCCGCTTCCTCCTCGACAAGCTCTCCTGATTCCCATGCTAGGAAGCGGCACCGCCGCCCGGTAGGGTCGGCGGCCCCGCAGACACGGACCCATGAGCCTCGAACTCCTCCGCCTCGCCGCCGCACTCTACGCGGTCGCCGCCGCCGGCTACCTGCTCTACTTCGCCCGCCCGCGCCACACGCTGGCGGCACGGTTCGGCGGCTGGTTCCTCTCCGGGGCGGTGGTGGTCCACCTCGCCGCCATCGGCCTGGCCTGCAAGGAGTTCGGCGGGCTGGAGTGGTTCACGCTGCGCGGCGGCTTCGTGCTCACCGCGGTGCTGCTGGCCGGCACCTACCTGCTGGTGCAGCGCTTCTACCACCTGCCCTCGGTGGGGGCGTTCGTCACGCCGCTCACCCTCATCATCCTGCTCCCCACGCTCTTCGGCGAGGGGGGGGCGCCCGGCGAGGCCCCCGCCGCGCTCAAGCACCCGGCCATCACCCTCCACATCATGACCGCCTCGCTGGGCGTGGCGCTCTTCGGTCTGGCCTTCGGCGTGGCGGTCATGTACCTGCTGCAGGAGCGCGAGGTGAAGGGAAAGCGGTTCGGCGCCCTCTTCTCCCGCCTGCCGCCGCTCGACTCGCTCGACAAGCTCACCGACCGGTTGGTCCGGCTCGGCTTCCTCTCCTTCACCGTGGCCGCCATCCTGGGCGCGGTGATCGCCCGCTCGGTCTGGAAGAGCGCCTGGTCGTGGGACCCGCAGCAGGTCTCCACGCTGCTCATCTGGCTCCTCTACGGCGGCATGGTGCAGGCGCGACACCTCGGCTGGCACGGGCGGCGCTACGCGCTGCTCACGCTGGTCGGCTTCGCCCTGCTGATGGGCTCCATCGTGACGCTGCGCACCGTGCCGGGGATCACCATGCACGCCGGCGAGTACAAGGGTCCTCGCGCGGAGGTGGTGAGGTGAACGAGCCCCAGCTCTTCCTGGTCGGGCTCTCGCACAAGAGCGCGCCCATCGAGGTCCGGGAGCGGGTCGCCCTGAACGGCGCCGACCTCAAGGCCGCGCTGCTGCAGCTGCGCGCCAGCCAGGGCGTGGAGGAGGCCTTCGTGGTCTCCACCTGCAACCGCGTCGAGGTCTTCGTGCAGGCCGAGGCCGAGGAGGCGGCGCGCCGCTTCTTCACCAGCCGCGCCGAGCAGGCCAGCGATCACCTCTACGTGAAGGTCGGGGCCGACGCCGTCCGCCACCTCTTCCGCGTCGCCGCCAGCCTCGACTCGATGGTGGTGGGCGAGCAGCAGATCCTCGGGCAGGTGAAGGAGGCCTACGGCCTGGCCAGCGGGGTCCAGGCCGCCGGCGGCTACATGTCGCGCCTCTGCAACCGCGCCTTCGCCACCGCCAAGCGGGTCCGGACCGAGACCGGCATCGGGCGCGGCGCCACCTCGATGTCGCAGGTGGCGGTCGACCTGGTCGAGAAGATCTTCGGCGATCTCAAGGGCCGCTCCATCCTGCTGGTGGGCGCCGGCAAGATGGGCACGCTCTCCGCCAAGGCGCTGCGGGTGCTGAACGTCGAGCGCGTGCTGGTGACCAACCGCTCGCCGGAGCGCGGCCGGCAGCTGGCCGACCAGGTGGGAGGCGTCTTCCACCCGTGGGCCGAGCTGGAGCCGCTGCTGGTGGAGGCCGACGTGGTGATCGTCTCCACCGGCGCCCCCACCTTCGTCCTCACCGCCGACATGGTCCGCGTCGCCAAGAAGAAGCGGCGCCACCGCAACCTCTGCCTCATCGACCTGGCCGTGCCGCGCAACGTGGATCCGGCCTGCGCCCAGCTCGACGACGTCTTCGGCTACGACGTCGATGACATGCAGAAGGTGATGAGCGCCAACCACCAGGCCCGGCAGGGCGAGGCCGTGAGCGCCGAGGCCATCGTCGAGGCCGAGGTGATCGCCTTCACCCGCGAGCGCGAGACTCGCGCCGCGCTGCCGGTGCTGGTGACCCTGCGGCAGCGGGCCGAGGCCATCGCCCGGGCCGAGGCGGAGCGGACGCTGGCCAAGGCCGGTGACGTGCTCGACGAGCGCGTCCGGGCCTCGATCGAGGCCATGGCGCAGGCCATCGTCAACAAGCTGCTCCACCTTCCCACCGTCAAGCTCAAGGCCGCCGCGGCCACCGGGGAGAGCGCGCTGGCAGGAGCCGCCGCCGAGCTGTTCGGCCTGGACCAGCCGTCCGGGTCCGGGCGCCGCGACACCCCGCCGAACGGCGCGGCCGCCCCGGCCGCCCCACCACCCACCGAGGAAGACGAGTGACCATCCGAATCGCCACCCGCAAGAGCCCCCTGGCCAGGTGGCAGGCCCACCACGTCGCCGACCTGCTGCGCGCGCTCGAACCCGGGCTCCAGGTCGAGCTGCACGAGCTGATGACCCGCGGGGACAAGATCCTCGAGGTGCCGCTGGCGCAGGTCGGCGGCAAGGGGTTGTTCGTCAAGGAGATCGAGGACGCGCTGCTGGCCGGCCAGGCCCAGATCGCCGTCCACTCCATGAAGGACCTCCCCGCGCTCCTGGCCCCCGGCCTGGTGGTCGCCGCCATCCCGGTGCGCGAGGACCCGCGCGACGCGCTCTGCTCCCCGAAGTGGAAGACGCTCGACAAGCTGCCCCACGGGGCGCGCGTCGGCACCTCGTCGCTGCGCCGCTCGGCCCAGCTCAAGGCCATCCGGCCCGACCTGCGCATGGAGGTGGTGCGCGGCAACGTCCAGACGCGGCTCAACAAGGCCTCGGACGGGCTGGACGCGGTGGTGCTGGCCCATGCCGGGCTGCGCCGGCTCGGACTGGCGCAGCACGCCACCCAGGTCTTCTCGCCGGAGGAGATGCTGCCGGCGGTGGCGCAGGGGGCGCTGGCGCTCGAGGCCCGCGCCGACGACCAGGCCACGCTGGCCCGCCTGGCCAGGCTCGACGACCCGGAGACCCGCTACCGGATCGAGGCCGAGCGGGGCTTCCTGGCCCGCATCGAGGGCGGCTGCCAGGTCCCCATCGCCGGTTACGCCACGGTCGCCAGCGGCCAGGTCCACCTGCGGGCGCTGGTCGCCTCGGTGGACGGCACGCGGGTGATCCGCGGCGAGCGGCGCGGGCCGGTGGCCGAGGCGCGGGCCCTGGGCGATGCGCTGGCGGTGGAGCTGCTCGGCCACGGCGCCGGCGAGATCCTCAAGGAGGCCGAGGGGCACGTGGTCGGCCTCGGCGCCCCGGTCCGGAAGTGAAGCCGCTGGCCGGCCGGACGGTGGTGGTCACCCGCGGCGCCGGGGGCGACGACGCGCTCGGCGAGCGGCTGCGCCAGCTCGGAGCCGAGGTGCTGGAGTACCCGGCCATCGCGCTGGCCGACCCCGAGGACTTCGGCCCCCTCGACGCCGCGCTCCGCGGGCTCGGCCGGTTCGCCTGGGTGGCCTTCGCCAGCGCCAACGCGGTGGAGCAGGCCGTGGCGCGGCTCGACGCGCTCGGCCTCCCGCGCGGGGCGCTGGCCGACCCGAAGCTCGCCTGCGTGGGGCCGGCCACCGGCGCCCGGCTGGAGGCGCTGGTGCGCGCGCCGGACCTGATGCCGGCCGAGGCGACCGGCGCCGCGCTGGCCGCCTCGCTGGCTCCTCACGTCCGCGGCCGGGCGGTGCTTGTGCCGCGGGCCGCCGAAAGCCGGCCCGAGCTCTGCGACGGGCTGCGCGCCGCCGGGGCCGAGGTGGTGGCGCCCATCGCCTACCGGACCGTCACCGCCTTGCCCGGCTCGCTGGCGCCGCTCGGGGCGCTGCTGGCCGCGGGGAGGGTGGACGCCGTCACCTTCGCCTCGCCATCGGCGGTGCAGGGGGTGGTGGCGGGGCTGGGCCAGGACGCGCCGCGGCTCTCGGGCGTGCTGCTCGGCGCCATCGGGCCGACCACCGCCGAGGCGCTGCGCGAGGCCGGGTTCGAGGCGTGGGTGGTGCCGGAGCGGCACACCGCGCCGGACCTGGCCGACGCGCTGGCGGCGCGGTTGGGCGGGTAGGGCGAGGGCGGCGAAGGACCAGACCGAGCCGCGACCGGGGTCGGGCGCCGCCGTGAGGGCGACGAACGGCGTTGCGAGGGGTGCGCGCGGTGAGCGGATGCGCGCGGTTCGGGCGACCGCGCCGGGGAGTGGTCATGGCCGGGTGGCGACGGACGGTGCCCCGGGGATGTCACGCACTCTGGATGCGTTCTGACGCCAGATCTCGCTCGAGCGTCGAAGAAACGCCGGCGCTGGCCATCGCGAGGCGGGACCGCTGCTGCGGGGCGGGGGCAAGGGCGGACACGTACCCAGGGTCACTTCGGGCGCCCGAAGTGACCCTGGGTACGTATAGTCAACTTCCGCTGGACTTCTGAGGGCTTGCAGAGTGGCACCGAGAGTACGTCACCCACGTCGCGTGCCACCGACCGAACCGCCCGTCCTTCGGCGGGGTCGGCCCGCCACGCACCTCACGATACGCCGCGCGGAACCGCCAGCTTAGCTCGGTCCGTCCGCCGGCGTTACCGCCTTCTCGCCTTGCCCCTCGACATCGACTGGGCAGCCGACTGGCGTTCCGCCTGGGGCGTGAAGAAGAGCTTCACCCCCGGGGGAGCAGCTCCTGGATGACTGCATCGCCGTCGACGAGCTGCCCGGCGCTGGCCTGCGCCGCGCTCAGCTACAACGAGGCGTCCGGGCGAGCGCGCTCTCCGGGCTCGAAGTCGTCGTCCTCAACGACCGTGAACTCGACCTCGGTCCCATCGGGTAGCTCGGTGGGCTCATCGAGCACCACCCGTCCACCCACAGTGCCCCTCTGGCGCAGATCGCGTAGACCGTGGCTGTGCAGATCCCGAGCTGTCCCGCTACCTGCCGGGAGGCGTTGCGAAGGGCTGCGCGGTCGGGCGGAGCCGCGGGCGCGGCCGACACCGGGCGTGAGCGCGCTGGCGGTGGCGACGGTGGCGGACGTCGTTTCCGCCTGGCGTGATCGCAGGCGGTCGAAATCGCGGAATGGCCGTCCCTGTTGGGGTTCCTGCATGCCGGACACCCCGGAAATGTCAGACCCTCATGAGACGGTAGGTGAATGATCGCCACCGCCCATCCGACCACTCCCTCGGCCGCGGCTTCCGCTCACGCTCCGGCCAGCCGTCCTCTCGAACTCCTGGAAGCCCGGCAGCAGCGCGATGCGCTCAAGGCCCTCTTGCGGAAGGAGCAGTCGGCGATGGCCGACTTCCTGGTCGCGCTGGCCGACTTCGACCTCTGCCGCGGCTGGGAGGCGCTGGGTCATGCCAACCTCTTCGCCTTCATCCGCTCCGAGCTGGGACTCTCGCCGGCCCCGACCTACTGGCGCCAGGAGGCAGCTCGCCTGCTCCAGCGGTTCCCGGACCTGGAGGGACCGCTGCGCCATGGCAAGCTCTGCCTGACCACGATGGCCGAGCTGGCCAAGGTGCTCACGGCGGAGAACAGGGAGGCGGTCCTGCCGCGCTTCCTCGGCATCTCCACCCGCGAGGCGAAGGAGATCGTCGCCGAGCTGCAGCCTCGCGAGGCTCCGGCCACGCGAACGATGGTGACGCGAGTGCCTGGGGTGGCGCTGGTCTCGACCGCTGCCGCCGCTTGTGGTTCGGTCGCGGCCACGCTCGAGGCCTCACCGAGGCACCCGCCGCAGACTGACATCTCCCAGCCGGCCCTCTCGCCGCCCGCCCCGACCGGAGCCCCTCCTTCGCAACTTTGGGCGCCCAAAGTGGATTTCGGGGGAGTCGTCGCGCCGGTCGCAAGGCGCGATGAGATCGAGCCCCTCTCCGCCGATCGGAGCCGGATCCACGTCAACGTCAGCCGCCACTTCACGAGGAAGCTCGAAGCCGCGCGCTAGGGGCTCGGCCACTCCATCCCGAATGCCACGATGGAGCAGGCGCTGGAGGCGGCGCTCGACCTGCTGCTCGAGAAGCAGGCGAAGGCGCGGGGACTGGTGAAGAAGCCGCGGACCACGCTCGCAGCGGCCGCAGCTACCGAGGAGAGGCAAGGTGTCGACACGAGCCAGCAGGGGAGCACCCTGAGCTTGGCGCCTCAGGAATCCGAGCCACCGCTCGCACTCGTCCCGACGGAGCCGCCTTCACCTCGCCGCACCGGTCCTCGCGAAACGATCCCGGCCGCCGTCCGCCGCGCGGTCTGGGAGCGAGATGGCGGCTGCTGCAGTTGGCCTCTCGACTCGGGCGGCGTGTGCGGCTCGACGCACCGGCTGGAACTCGACCACATCCATCCCTGGGCCCGCGACGGCGAGCCCACGGTCGCCAACATCCGCGTCGTCTGCCATGTCCACAACGCCCTGGCGGCGCGGCGCGAGTTCGGGGCGCAGTGCGCGGAGCGCTATCGACATGTTCGACGGGCCTGATGGCGCCACCCGCCTTCGGCCGCCCCGGGGCGGGTCAGCGCTTCTTCGCCTTCGCCTTCGGCCTCGAGCGCACCGCCGCCGCCGCGACATCGCGCGCCGCCTGCTTGGCCGCCTTGGCGGCCTTCTTGCGGGCCAGGAAGCCGGTCTCCTTGCGCTCGGTGTGCATCTGCTGCGCCGTCTTCTTCGGACGCGGGATGGCGGCCAGGGCCTTCTCGGCGGCCTCCTCCTTCTTGCGGGCCCCCGGCTCCAGCGTCCACCAGAAGAGCCGCTTCACCACCAGCGTGGCGTAGGCTCCCGGTGGCAGGGTGAAGGCGACGTTGACCTTGAAGCGGCCGTCGTTCAGGTCGTCGGGGCGCACGTCGCCCACGGTGAGCCGCCCGGGCTGGACCATCAGCGGCCGCTCCTCGTGGTCGAAGTGGATCTCCGGCGTCCTGGGGACCGCCAGCGACTTGAGCGTCATCTCCTCCCGCCCCAGCGGCGCCATGGCGGCCTTCTCGACCTGCGGGTCGGTGAAGGTCGAGTCGGGGCCGAGCAGCGGGAAGCTCATCCGGCCGAGCCGGCGCGCCGTCTCGCCGTCCAGCTCGCGCGGGAAGACCAGCGAGCCGGCCTGGTAGCGGATGGCCACCATGTGCTGGATGCCCACCACGTCGCGCAGGAACTGGCGCACCCCCTCGTTCCAGAGCCAGGACTGGTAGGTGAAGACCTGCAGCGCCCGCCAGCGCGGCTCGGTCCGCAGCAGCGCGCCGCGGAAGTCGGTCGGGTTCTTCTTGAGCCACTTGACGACCGCCTCGTACTTCTCCGCGCCCGGGTTCGGGTTGCGCCTCGTCCACTCCCCCCAGTTCTCCTTCCAGAACTGCTTGACCCGGGCGTCGCCGCTGGCGTCGAGCTCGCTGGGGTGGGCGATGACGTTGCGGAGCGCGGTCTCGAAGTCGCCGCGCATCAGCTCCTTCACGATGAAGCCCTGGCCGTGCTTGAGCGGCCCGAACCGCTGCGAGTCGAAGTAGTTCACCACCCCGAGCCGGTGCACCTCGGCGACCGCGGCCGGCAGCCGGCCCACGTCCTCCTGGGAGAGGTCGCGCACCGTCACCGCGAAGCGGTTGGAGGTGGTGTTGCGCGCCGAGAGCGCCTGGCGGGTGCGCCCCATGGCCTTGAGGCGCAGGTCGGCGTCCTGCAGCTCGATGTCGCGCCCCTTCACCGCCACCAGCTGCGTGGTCCGGCCCTGCTTGTCCTTCAGGCCGCAGTAGCTGACGTCGGCGCGCGGCACCTTGAAGCGCGAGCAGATCCGCTCCACCGCCTCGAAGGTGGTGAGCTTCTGCTTGTCCATCAGGTAGACACGCCACGCGCCCTGGGGGTCGTCGTCGAACCTCCAGGACTCGGTGACGGCGAAGTCTTCGGGGCGTTGCTTGAGCCGCATGAATCACTCCGGGCGCTGGCCCGGGCGCGGAGCGCTCAGGCCTTCTGCCGGTAGAAGAAGACGATGGAGAGACAGTGGAACTCGTCGTCGGACGACTGAGATACCACCTTGTCGACCACCTCGAGATCCGCGTTGGCGCGGAGCCACCGGGTGATGGTCTCGCCCAGTTCCTCGCGATCCCTGGCCTTGGTGGCGGAGAAGACCTTGACGCCGGTGAAGGTCACGGGGCGAGTATCACCATCGGGTGGGGGTGTGTCAAAATACGCACACCATGCTCATCGATCTGCACGTCCAGACCCGCCGCACGCCAGGTGGCGTGCTCCGGCCGTTAGAGGTGCTGGCTCGCGCCCGGGCGCTCGGCCTCGACGGCGTCGCCTTCACCGATCTCGACACGCTGGAGGCGCTTCCGGAGGTGCGGGCCGCCGCCGGTCAGACCGGCGTGCTGGCGCTGGTCGGCCTCATGCTGGCCACCGATCACGGCCGCTACCTCTGCTTCTTCGCCGCCCCGGAGCGGCTGGCTCCCGTGGCGGAACTCTTCGGCGCCGCGCCGCGGGCGGCCCAGGCCACCTTGGCCCGGGTGGCCACCCTGGGCGGGGTCGCCGTGGCGGCCCATCCCTACGACAAGACGCTGGCGCCGGCCTCCGCCGACGCCCTCTTCACGCTCGACGGTCTGGCCGCCGTCGAGGGGCTGCACGGGCGGAGCCGGAGCGGCGCCAACGACCTCGCGGTGGAGGCGGCCGATCACCTCGGGCTGCCGTGCGTGGGCGGCTCCGGGGCCCTCGGTTCGCTCGAGGAGCTGGGGACGGCGGCCACGCTCTTCCGCGAGCCGGTGGCCGACGAGGCGGGACTGGTGGCGCAGCTCAAGGCCGGCACCTGCTGGGCCGCGGCGCTGGGGGTGGGGCCTAGCGCTCCCAGCGAAGCAGCTTCTCGTCCTGGAACCAGGCGCGACGCTTCCCGGCCGGCCAGGTCCACTCCGCGGTCGCGGCCGGCCGGTCCATCCTGATCTTCTCGGGGAGGCCCCAGGCCATCTCCACCGCCCGCTCGCCCATCCCCTCGACCAGCTCCCGGCGGCCGATGGCGTCGCGCTGCTCCCGCGGCAGGGCGGCGAGGGCGCGCGACGGGTCATCGCGAGTCAACATCCGGTCCAGCTCGGCCAGGAGGGCGTCGGCGCTGGCGCTCGCGTGCGAGAGCACGATGACGTAGGGGCGCTCCTCGCCGGCGGCCTTCAGGTAGACCCACGGGAGGTAGCGCGGCGACATCACCGCGCGCGTGGCGATGATCAGGCCGGTGGGAAACTCCACCCGCTCGATCCGGACCGGCGTGCCCGGCGGCAGGATCCGCTCGGCGGCCGGCGGTGGGATGATCTTGTCGTCGGGGCCGCGCAGCAGGTCCACCTCGGCGGCGGGGGCGTCGAGCAGCAACAGCTTGCCACGGTCGCCGAAGAGCGGGGAGACCGAGAGCGCCACGCGAGTCCAGCGGGCCTGGCCCTCGAGCGCGGCCTGGGTCCGCTCCCGCTCGGCGTCCGGCACCACGGTGAGCGGGGCGCAGCCGCCAGCGGTGAGCGCGACGGCGACGACGGCGACCAGCGAGGCGAGGCGGAGTCCGCGCATGTTCACTCCTGCTCCAGGAACTTCTTGCCCAGCTCGCGCGAGCGGTTGGTGGCCGCCTCGACCGCGTTCATCAGCGTGGTGCGCAGCCCACCGGCCTCGAGCGTGTGGAGCCCGGCGATGGCGGTGCCGCCCGGGCTGGTCACCTGGTCCTTGAGCCGACCCGGGTGCTCACCGGTCTCGATGAGCAGCTTGGCCGAGCCGAGCACGGTCTGGGCCGCCAGCTCCTGCGCCTGGTCGCGCGCCAGCCCGGCCTTGACGCCGCCGTCGGCCAGCGCCTCGATGATCAGGAAGATGTAGGCCGGCCCCGAGCCCGAGAGGCCGGTGACGGCGTCGAGCAGCGGCTCGTCCACCACCACCGCCATGCCGACGGCCTCGAAGAGGGCGCGGGCCTGCGCCAGGTCGGCCTCGGTGGCGTGCTCGCCGGCCGAGAGCGCGGTGGCGCCGGCCCCGACCAGCGCCGGCGTGTTGGGCATGGTGCGGATGATCCGGACCCCGTGGCCCACCTGGCGCTCGATGGCCTCGATGGGCACGCCGGCGGCGATGGAGATGACCAGCTTCGACTGGTCGAGCGCCGGCTTGATCTCCTGCAGCAGCTTGTTCATCGCCTGGGGCTTGACCGAGAGGACCACGATGGCGGCCTCGCGCGCGGCGGCCAGGTTGTCCCTGGTGAAGCGGACGCCGTACTTGTGCGTCAGCTCCGGCCCGCGCTCGGCGCGCCGGTCGGCGCAGATGATCTCGTCGGGGGTGGCGACGTGGGCGCGGAGCAGCCCCTTGAGGAGGGCCTCGGCCATGTTGCCGGCGCCGAGGAAGGCGATGGTCTTTCCCAGTGGCATGCCGCCACTCTAGCCGATGATGAAGTCCTCGCCCACCGCGGCCCCCGGCCGGGCGAAGCGGGCCAGCGAGAAGCGGTCGAAGAGCTCGTGCTTGCCGCGGCCGGTGAGCCAGTCGGCGTAGAGCTCGGCCATGGCGGGGGCCATCATGAAGCCGTGGCCGACGAAGCCGTGGAGCTGGTGGAAGTTGGCGTAGCCGGCAGGCCCGAGGATGGGGTTGTTGTCGGGAGTGACGTCGTAGCAGCCGGCCCACTGGCGCACCACCTTGACGCCGCCCAGCCGGGGCATGAGCCGGGTCGAGGCGCGGGCGAAGCGGGCCAGGAAGCGGAGCGAGGAGCCGAGCACGATCCCCTCCGGCTCGTCGGGATCACCCATGCCGCCCACCAGCTCGCCGCGCTGCGACTGCGAGAAGTAGAGGCCGGTGCCGAGCAGCGAGACCAGCGGGTCGAGGAACGGCTCGAGCGGCTCGCCCACCAGGATCTCGTGCCGGGTGGGCCGGTTGGGCGTGGCCACGCCGGCCAGCGCCGCCACCTGCTTCGACCAGGCGCCGGCGGCGTTGACCACCAGCTGGCAGGCCACCGCGCCGCGGTCGGTTTCCACGTGGGTGAGCCGGTCGCCCGAGCGGCGCAGCCCGGTGACGCGCGAGAAGGTGCGGACCTTCACTCCCATGGCCTCGGCCTGGGTGGCGTAGCCCCATAGGAAGGGCCAGGGGAAGACCACGCCGTCGTCCGGGTTCCACGAGGCGGCCACGAACCGCGACGGGTCGAGGTGGGGCACCACCTCGAGCGCCTGCTCCGGCGAGAGCAGCCTGGTGCGCATGCCGTGGCGCGCGTGGAGCTCGGCGTTCCGCTCCAGCCGGGCCACCTGGGCGCCGTCCGGCGCCAGGAACAGGTAGCCGCCCGGCCGGAACCAGACGTTGATGCCGAGGTCGACGGCGAAGCGGCGGCAGAGCGCCAGCGAGCGGAGCGCCAGCGTCACCATGTCCGACGTGGACCACTGGGCGCGCACGCCGCCGCCGTTGCGCCCCGACGCGCCGGCGTTCAGGTAGGCCTGGTCCAGCACCAGCACGTCGCGCCGCCCGCGCCGGGCCAGCTCGTACGCCAGCGAGAGCCCGAGGATGCCGCCGCCGATGATCACCACGTCGGCCCGCTCCGGGAGCGGCGGCAGGGCGCCGGGGCCCGGCCGGCGCGGCGGCGCCTCGGGCGGGACACCCTGGTGGCCGGCGGGGAGCGTGGCCGGATCGAGCGCGGCCAGGGCGGCCAGCGGGGTCGGCTGGCCTGGCGGCCGGGAGGTGAACGGCGCGATCTCGCCGGGGGTGGCGCCCAGCCGGAGCAGCTCGCGCGCCACCAGCGCGAGGCAGCTCTTCCCCTGGCACGGGCCGGTGCCGAAGCCGGTGTAGCGCTTCACCGATTCCAGGTCGCGGTGGCCGGCGGCGAAGGCCCGGCGCACCTCCTCGAGCGAGACGTCCTCGCAGGCGCAGAGCAGCGTCTTACCCACGGGCGGCCTCCCCGGCGCGGCGCCCCGCCTCGGCGGCCTGGGCGGCGTCCATGGCGCCGGTCACCTCGCCCGCCGCGAAGAGCCCCGGCACCGCGGTGCGGCCGTGGCGGTCGGCGGTGACCGCGAAGGCGGCGGCCATGGCGTCGAAGGCCACCGGCGCGCCGAGCAGGCGGGCCAGCTCCGTGGCCGGGGCGGGCGGCTGGACCACCGCCACCGTGTCGCAGCCGAGCTCGCCGCCGCTCCCGTCGGCCAGCCCTCGGACCCGCCCCCGCCCCAGCACGCGGCGAGCCGCCGGGACCAGCGTCACCACCATCCCGGCCTCGTCGAGCCTGGCCGCGAGCTCGCTGGCCTCGTCACCGGCTCCCAGCACCGCCGCCCGCCGCCCCGGCACGGTGCCGTGCTCGGCCAGCGCCACCGCCAGGCCGCGTCCCCAGAAGACGCCCGGCCGATCCCCGTCCTCGATCCCGGCCGGCACCGCAGTGCCGCCGGCGCAGAGGACCACCCGCGCCGGCCGGACCAGCCGGAGCCCGCCCGGCTCGGCGCGCTGGTGGAGGAGCGCCAGCACCGAGCCTCCATCGAGCCAGAGCCCGAGCACCGGGGCGTCGATCGCCACCTCGCCGCCCGCCGACCGGACCCGGGCCTCGACCTGGCCGGCCAGCGAGGGCGGCGGCTCGCCGGGGAGCCGGTACCGGCAGCGGAGCCGACCGCCGGCGCGCGGCTCCGAGTCGGCCAGCAGCACCCGCCGCCCGGCCTCGGCCAGCGCCTCGGCGGCGCCGAGGCCGGCGGGGCCGGCGCCGATCACCAGCACGTCGAACGGCTCCTCGCGTGGGGTCGCCGGCGGGAGAAGCGGATCGTCGGGGAGCTTCCCGATCCCGGTCAGCCGCCGCGAGAAGGCGACCATGGCCCGGTTGAGCGGCACGCTTGAGGTGCCGAGGTGGTGGTGGTCCAGCCCGCCCGGCGTGACCCGATCGATGACGCCCAGCAGGTCGTGGGTGGCGGTGGGGAGGGCGTGCTGGGTCCGCACCACTAGCCCGCCTCGGCACGGGGTCCGGCAGGCGCGCACGTTGGGCTGGCCATCGACGCGGACCAGGCAGGAGTGGCAGCTGCCGGCCAGGCAGAACGGGCCGCGGGGCCGGTGGTACTTGGCGCTGCGGGCCACCAGCGGCCGGCCGGCGGCGAGGAGGGCGGCGGCGATCGGCTCGCCGGCGCGGGCCGGGATCTCTTGGCCGTCGAACACGATGGTGCAGTCGGCGTCGAAGCGGGGGTCGGGGAGGCGGGGCATCGTGGCTCTGGGGCGGCGCGGTCGAACGGCGGCGGGAGGATAGCCCCGTCCGGCCCCGGCCGCGACGGAAACCCCGGGGGGCGGCGGCGCGCCGCTGGTCCGCTAGTATTCCCGGGTGTCGCTCCTCTTCGTCTTCGTGGACGGCGTCGGCGCGGGACGGCCCGACCCGGCCGTGAACCCGCTCGCCCACCAGCCGTTCCTGCTCTCGCGCTTCGCGGACGGAAGCGGCGCGCCGCTCCCGGCGGGCGGACGCGCCGGGCTGGCCGACGCGCAGCTCGGCGTGGCGGGGCGCCCGCAGTCGGCCACCGGGCAGGCCACCATCCTCACCGGGCAGAACGCGCCGGCGCTCCTCGGCAAGCACCTGCTCGGCTTCCCCAACCCGCGCCTCCGCGCGCTGCTGGAGGTCCACTCCATCTTCCGGCGGCTGGCCGAGGCCGGGCGACGCGCCGTCTTCGCCAACGCCTACCCGGTGGCCTACCTCCGCGCCCTCGGCCTTCCCGCCGAGGGTGAGCCGGAGTTCACCATCCACCGCCGCGTCCGCGCCTCGGCCACCACCATCGCCTTCGCGGCCGGCGGGGGGACCTTCCGCACCTTCGACGACGCCCGCGCCGGGCGCTGCCTCACCCACGACCTGACCGCCCGGCGGGCCGAGGAGCTGGGGCTGCGGCTGCCGCGCCGGACGCCCGAGGAGGCGGCCGGGATCTTCCTGGGCGTCGCCCGCGGGGCCGACCTGGCCGCCTTCGAGTTCTTCGAGACCGACCAGGCCGGTCACGCCCGCTCCATGCCGCGCGCCCTCGACGCGCTCGACCGGCTCGACCGGTTCCTGCGCGCGCTGGTGGCGGGGCTGGGGCCGGAGGACTCACTGGTGGTGACGAGCGATCACGGCAACCTCGAGGACCTGTCCACGCGCAACCACACGCTGGCCAGGGTCCCGGTCCTCGGCTTCGGCCGCGCCGCCGGGCGGGTCGAGGCGGTGCGCGACCTCACCGGGGTGGCGCCGCTCCTGCTGGAGCTGGCGGGCGCCCCGGCGCCGCCGGCCGCTCCCCGCTGAGCCACCGGGCCTCGACCGGACCGCGCTTGCCGGGGAGCCCCCTGGGGGGTAGGACCACTCCGTGCGCCCCACGTCGCTCCTCCTCGTCCTCGCGCTGGGCGCCGGCTGCGCGCCGCACCTCTCCGGCGAGGCCACGCCCCGGCGCGACGTCATCCACGTCGGCGAGGCCCGTGTCGAGCTGGTCTCCTGGCCCGAGGACGCGCGCTCGGCCCGGCAGGTCGCCCGGGCGCTCGCCGTGGCGCTTCCTCGCACCACGCGTTGGGGGCGGCTCGACACCCCGGTCGTCATCACCATCCATCCCACCCACGCCGCCCTCGAGTCGGCGGCCCGCCGCTCCGGCTACGACTGGCTCCGGGCCTGGGCCCGCTTCAGCTCCATCGAGCTCCAGTCGCCCGCCACGTGGGGGTTATTCGGCGCCAGCGACACCCAGGTGATCGACCTGCTCACGCACGAGCTCACCCACTGTGTCATGTACCAGCGCGCCGCCGAGGAGTGGACCTGGTCGATGAAGGGGATCCCACTCTGGTTCCGGGAGGGGATGGCCAGCGTCACCGCCGGGCAGGGGGCGCGGCGCGGAACGCTGGACGATCTCTGGCGCTTCTACGAGCAGGGACTGGCGGCCGACGGAGCCGGCGATGGCGAGGCCGGCCGGGGCGCGGCGCGTGGCCGGGCCGCGCGTGGCCTGCGCTCCGACGGCGATCCCCTCGCCGACCCGGAGCCGCTCTACCAGGATCGCTCCGAGGTGGTCTACGGCGCCGCGCACCACGCCTTCCTCTTCCTCCTCGACCGCTACGGCGAGGCCCGGGTGCGCGAGGCGTTGGCGCGGATGCACGGTGGCGCGGTCTTCGCTCGCGCCTTCCAGGACAGCTTCGGGATCAGCGAGGCCGAGTTCGACGCCGACTTCAGGCGTTACGTGCTCTGGCGTGGCTGGCCGCGCCAGGAGTAGATCAGTCCTGGTCCGGATCGCTCGGGCGCCGGACCACCGAGGCGGTCATCCAGAGCCGATCGCCGTAGGCCTGCTCGGCACAGATCCAGAGCCGGACCGGCTCGCCGCGGACCGTGGCCGTCGATCCCGACTCGGGCCCCCAGACCCACTCGCGCGCCGCCGCGTCACCGCCGGTGCGGGGCTCGCCGGGCGCCACGGTGAGGAGCTCCGCCGCCACCTGCGAGGGCCGGGCCGGTTCGGCCGCCACCAGCTCGACCAGGGTCACCAGCCCTTCCAGGTCGGCCTCGACGCGGGCCACCGCCAGCACCGAGTCACCCATGGTGAAGGCCACGTCCGGTTCGGAGAGGTCGACGTTGAGCAGCCGGCGCCGCTCGGCGTCGAGCGAGACCGGGTCGGACCAGGCGCGCCAGCCGCGGGCGGAGAAGGCGGCCAGCGCCTCGCGGCGGGGGCGCAGCAGCAGGTCGGCCAGCGACGGCAGCTTGACCGCGCCACTCACTGGCGCACCTCCGGCGACGGGTGGACCCGGCCGCGCTCCAGCGCCCTGGCCACCCGCTGCAGCTCCAGCTCACCGACCAGCACCAACGGGGCCACGGTGGAGGTCCGATCCAGCTCCTGCCCCATGGCATCGAGGACGGCGAGGCGGGGATTGGCGGCGGCGAGCGCGAGGCTGGGGGCGGGCAGGGCGGCGGTCACGGCCTCTAGTTAACACGACAGCCCACGCCGCGCCCGGGAGAGGTACACTCCACTCGCCGTGGAGAGCTTCGGCAGATACCGGCTCATAAGGCCGCTCGCCTCGGGCGGGATGGCCGAGGTCTGGCGCGCCGAGGTGGACGGGCCGGCCGGGGTGCGCATGGAGGTGGCCCTCAAGCTGGTGCGCGGCGGGCCGAGCGCCGGCGGTGAGTTCGCCCGGATGCTGGTTGAGGAGGCGCGGCTGGTGGCGCGGCTCCACCACGCCAACGTGGTCCAGCTGTTCGAGCTGGTGGAGGCGGGTGGCCGGTTCGGGCTGGTGATGGAGCTGGTGCGCGGACGGGACCTCGTGCGGGTGATGGAGCGCTGCCGCGAGCTGGGCGTCCGGCCCGGCCTGGCTCGCGCCGTCCAGATCGGGGTGGAGGTGGCCAAGGCCCTGGCCTACGCCCACCGGCTCACCGTCGACGGCCGGCCGGTCGGCCTGGTCCACCGCGACGTCTCGCCCCACAACATCCTCCTCTCCTACGAGGGCGAGGTGAAGCTGGCCGACTTCGGCATCGCCCGGGCCACCAGCCGGCTCGACCTGACCGATCCCGGCACCGTCAAGGGGAAGCTGGCCTACATGGCGCCGGAGCAGGCGCGCGGTGAGCCGCTCGACGGCCGCGCCGACGTCTTCGCGCTGGGCGTGGTGCTCTGGGAACTCTGCGCCGGCCGGCGCCTCTTCGCGCGAGAGACCGAGGCGGCCACGCTGGCGGCGGTGCTCGACGGCGCGCCGGTGGGGCCGCCCTCGGCGTGGAACGAGGCGGTGCCGCGCGCGCTGGACGAGGTGATCCTGGCGGCGCTGGCGCGCGACCCGGCGCGCCGGACCGGATCGGCGGAGATGCTGCGGGCGGCGCTGGCCGCGCAGTGGATCGAGCTGGCGCGTGACCAGGAGGAGCAGGACCTGCGCGGCCTGATGCAGCGGCTCTGGCCCGATGGCGAGCTCCCCACCATGGCCGGCGAGCCGACCGCGCTGCGGCCGACGCCGTCGCCGGCGAGTCGGGCCGGTCGGTCGGAGGATTCGGCGAGCGCCACCGTGTTGGCGCCGGCCGCTCGCCGGCGGAGGCTGGCGGGCGGGGCGGTGCTGGTCATCGCGGTGCTGTTGGCGGGGTGGGGCTGGCATCGGCTCGCGCAGCGCCAGGCCGGCGAGGTCACGACCGCGGTGGCCGCCGTCCCGGTGGCCGTGCCTGGGGAGCCGCCCGGCCTGGGCCACGGGCTCTGGTCGCTCGGCGGGACCGACGCGGCGGCGGCCGGGCAGGGCGAAGGGGTGGTGCGGGTCCACGTCGTCCCATGGGCGGTGGTGAAGGTCGACGGCGTCACCGTCGGCGAGACGCCGCGGGAGCTGCGGCTGCGCGCCGGGACCCACCGGGTCCGCGTCGAGCACCCGGCGCTCGGCGCCGCCGACCTGGAGCTGGTGGTCGAACCGGGGAGCCGCCAGCTCTGGCGCCCGGCGCTGAAGCGGTAGGCCTTCCCTTCACCCCGCCGTCCCCCGGCACCTGACACCGCGACGGCGCGGTCGGTCATCGGCGCGGCGCGCCCCCGGCCGCGCGCCGGTTCGCCTCCACCTCCACCTACCAAACGCACGCACGCGACCCTGACGGGCCGTGAGGTCCCGTGGCACGTTGACGAACTCCACTGGATCTACTACCTTGGAAATCAAGTTTTCCAACTTCTATTCTAGATCGATGGATCGAATGGATTTACTGAGCGACGACGAGGTGGCACGACTGGAGCGGGACCGCTCGGGCGGGATCACCGCCGGCGAGGTGGTCCGGCTCTTCGAGGCGCGCGGCGCGCGGCTCTCGGCCTCGACGTTCCGCAAGTACGTCCAGCTCGGGCTCTTGCCGCGCAGCCGGCGGGTGGGACGCAAGGGCAAGCACTCCGGCTCGACCGGGCTCTACCCGGTGGCGGTGGTGCGCCGCATCGCGCTCATCAAGCGGATGATGGCCGAGGGCTACACGCTCGACGACATCGGCGGCAGCTTCGTTACGGTGCGCAACCGGCTGGAGGACGTGGAGCAGGGGCTGGCCGAACTGGTGGCGTCCATCGCCGTCAAGGCGCGGTCGCACCCGCGCAAGCGGCAGTTCGAGGCGGAGCTGGGCCGCGCCGAGCGCGAGGCGCGCGCGGTGTTCCGGAGGCTGGAGAGGGTGGGCGGTGCGGTCGCGACGATCGGGGCGGTGGAGGCCGCCGGATCACGCGGCCCGGGCGCGGGGGCCGCGCTCGTCGGCAGGTGACAGGGGGCGCCGCTGGTGGCGCCACGTTGGTGGACGGAGGGGACGGGGATGAGCGAGGCCAAGCGGAGCCAGGAGTCGGAGGCGGAGGTCGGACCGGAGCGCGGTGAGGGCGAGGCGCGCCACCGGTCAAAGACCATGTCGCGCAAGGAGATCGCGCGCGACCTGCGTCGGCAGCGCCAGTCCGGGGTGCTGGACCCTGGGCTGGACGGGGTGATGCGGGAGATCGAGGCCAACCGGCCTCACGCCAGGGCCCAGTGCGCCACCGGGCCGCGCCCGTGCATGTTCATCTCCTGCAAGCACCACCTCTACCTGGACGTGAACCCTTCGACCGGGTCGATCAAGCTCAACTTCCCGGACAAGGAGGTCTGGGAGATGGGCGAGACCTGCGCGCTGGACGTCGCCGACCGCGGCGGCATCACGCTGGAGGAGGTCGGGGCCATCATGAACCTGACCCGGGAGCGGATCCGCCAGGTCGAGACCCGCGGCTTGCTCAAGCTCAGGGCCATCTGCGAGGACGAACCTCGCGCCAACGACCCGGTCCTCGGTGGCCGCGACGGGCACTGAGCGGGGCCGTCCCCCCTAAGGCGGCGCGCCCGCCCGCCGTCCTTGAATCCCCCGCACGCGGCTGGTAAACGGGGCCTCCTTCCCGGGAGGAATCCATGGTCCGCCGCGCGCTGCTCTCGGTCTCCGACAAGACCGGTCTCGTCCCCTTCGCGAAGCGCCTCGCCGCCCTCGGCGTCGAGCTGCTCTCCACCGGCGGCACGCAGAGGGCGCTGGCCGACGCCGGCGTGCCGGTCACCTCGGTGGCCGAATTCACCATGGCCCCGGAGATCCTCGGCGGCCGGGTCAAGACGCTCCACCCTCGGGTTCACGGTGGCATCCTCTACCGGCGCGGGCTGGCCTCCGACGAGGCCGACGTCACGGCGCGCGACATCCCGCCCATCGACCTGGTGGTGGTGAACCTCTACCCGTTCCGCGAGGCGGTGGCGGCCGGCAAGGCCTTCGACGAGTGCGTCGAGGAGATCGACATCGGCGGCCCGGCCATGGTCCGCAGCGCCGCCAAGAACTCGGCCCACGTGGGGGTGGTGGTCGACCCGGCCGACTACCAGCGCGTGGCCGCCGAGCTGGAGACCGGCCGCGCTCTCACCGGCGCCACCCGCTTCGAGCTGATGAAGAAGGCCTTCGCGCACACCGCCGCCTACGACGCCGCCATCAGCGAGTACCTGACCTCGCGCGGCGCCGACGCCGCCGCGCCGCTCCACTTCCCGGGCACGCTGGGCGCGCTCTTCACCAAGGTGCAGGACCTCCGCTACGGCGAGAACCCGCACCAGGCCGGCGCCTTCTACCGGGCCGGGCGCGAGCCGGAGGAGCCGACGGTGGCCTGGGCCTCGGTCCTC
The DNA here is from genome assembly GCA_021806645.1 of Myxococcales bacterium. GTDB lineage: Bacteria > Myxococcota > Myxococcia > Myxococcales > Anaeromyxobacteraceae > JADKCZ01. The sequence goes on from JAJZQX010000001.1 coordinate 173,695, forward strand.
CAGGGCAAGGAGCTCAGCTACAACAACCTGCTCGACCTCGAGGCGGCGCTGGCCAACCTGAAGGAGTTCGACGAGACCGCCGTGGTCATCGTCAAGCACAACACCCCCTGCGGCGTGTCGCTGGGCCAGACCCTGGCCGATGCCTTCGCCCGGGCTCGCGCCTGCGACCCGGTGAGCGCCTTCGGCGGCATCGTGGCGCTCAACCGCCCGGTGGACGAGGCGGCGGCCCGGCAGCTCACCGACCTCTTCCTCGAGTGCGTCATCGCCCCCGGGTACGACGCCGCGGCGCGGGCGCTGCTCGCCGCCAAGAAGAACCTGCGGCTGCTCGAGGCGCCGCGGCTCGGCCAGCCACGCGCGTCGTGGCGCCGCCGCCCCGAGGAGCACCGCGAGCTCCGCTCCATCACCGGCGGCCTGCTGGTGATGGACCGCGACCTCGGCGCGGTCCGGCGCGAGGACTGCATGGTGATGACGAAGCGCGCCCCCACCGAGGCGGAGTGGAAGGACCTGCTATTCGCCTGGAAGGTGGTGAAGCACGTCAAGTCGAACGCCATCGTCTTCGCCAGCGAGGACCGGACGGTGGCCATCGGCGGCGGCCAGACCAGCCGCGTCGAGTCGGTCAAGACCGCGGTGATGAAGGCGCAGTTGCCGGTGCGCGGCTCCAGCGTCGGCTCCGACGCCTTCTTCCCGTTCGCCGACGGCGTCGAGGAGATCGTCAGGGCCGGCGCCACCGCCATCATCCAGCCGGGCGGCTCGATGCGCGACGCCGAGGTGGTGACCGCCGCCGACGCGGCCGGGATCGCCATGGTGGCGACCGGGATGCGCCACTTCCGGCACTGACGTCCGGCACCACGGGCCGGTGAGGGCCGCCGGCTACGGCTCCAGCTCCATCCGGCCCGCCCCGGGCTCGCTCAGGCATGCGCCGAGGTCGCGCACGGGTCGCCGCTGGAACCCGGCGGGCCGCCAACGGTGGCGAGTCGTGCCCCGGCCGCGGTCGCCGAGTCCTTCGAGACCTTGCCGTGGCTCAGGGAGATGATTCGCTCGCCGGCACACCCGATCTCCGGGTCATGGGTGACGACCACCAGGGTCTTCCCCTCTCCGTGCAGCGCGCGGAACAGCTCGAGCACCCGCGCCTCGTTCTCCTCGTCCAGGTTGCCCGTCGGCTCGTCCGCGAGCACGATCTTGGGATCGTTGATGAGCGCCCTCGCGATGCAGACCCGCTGCTGCTCCCCGCCCGAGAGCTGGGACGGGAGGTGGTGACCTCGGCCGGCGAGCTGGACGCGCTCCAGCGCCGCCAGCGCCTGCTCGCGCACCGGCATCGAGTGGTAGTACTGCGCGAGCATCACGTTCTCGACGGCGGTCAGGTACGGGATGAGGTGGAACTGCTGGAACACCAGCCCGATGTTCTCCCGGCGGAACACCGCCCAGTCGTCGGGGCCGAACCCGTGCGTGTCGGTCCCGAGCACCTGGATCCGTCCACTGGTTGGCTTGTCGAGCCCGTTCAGGATGCTCAGGAGCGTCGTCTTGCCCGACCCGGAGGGTCCCATGATCGCCACCCATTCGCCCGGCCGGACGTCGATGCTCACGCCGTCGAGCGCGTGCACCCCTCCAGGATAGATCTTGCTGACACCCTGGACCGATATCGCGTGAGCCGTCACGTTCACTCTCCCTTCAGGAGCATCGCGGTTTCCATCCGAAGCGCCCGCCGGGCGCCGATGCTCGCGGCCAGCACGGCGATCACCACGCTCACCACGACCGCAGCGAGGAAGGGCGCGAGGTGGGGAGTCACGGAGACGCCGAACGCCTGGCGCACGATCACCTGTGACAGGACGGTCCCCGCCGCGTAGCCGAGCAGCGCTCCAGCGACACCGATGGCGGCACCCTCGGACAGCAGCAAGGCGACGACCGAATGCCGCTTGGCCCCGAGCGCCTGAAGGAGCGCGAGTTCCTTGCGCCGCTCGATCACGCGGGACAGGACGGCCGCGGTGACGCCGACCGAGCTCAGCAGGAGGACCGCGAGGAGCGCGACACCGGTCAGGAGGTTGATCTTCCCGATGATGGCCCGCTCCCCGTGCAGGACCTGGCGGAGCGGCGTGAGTTCGATCCCGGCCCCGGCGGCCGCCAGCGAGGTGTTGAAGGCGGCGATGTCCGGTTCACCGCCCGGGACCGAGACCAGCGCGTAGGTGAAACGCGCCTCTTCGGGCCGCGGCTTCCGTGACACGAACATCCGGCCCTCGTCCTCGTCGCCCGATTCGAAGATCCCGGTGACTCGGTAGCGCTCGTGGTGCGCCGCGCCATCGAGGCGAACCTCGACGGTGGCCCCGATCGACGTCCCGAGCACCTGCGCAAGCTTCCGTCCCATGACGCACTCGTCCTGCCCGGCGGCACGCCTGCCGTTGACTCCCCAGTAAGGTGTCATTCGCGCGAGTCCGGCGGCGTCCGCGGTGACGATCGCCACCGGCGCACCCTGCAGCGTGCCGACCCGGAGGTGGAACTCGACCAGGTCCGCTCGCTTCGCCTCAGCGAGCCCGTGGGCTCTCTCCCAGGCGGCGGAGTCGGCCGTGACCGGTGCCCCCACGCCGTCGCGCCGCTGCCCGGCGTGAGCGACGGCGTTGGCGCCGAGGCTCCTCAGGCTGCTGGTCATCTTCTGGCCGACGTCGATGGACATGGCGACGAAGATCGTCGCCAGCGCGGCGGAGGCGGTGAGCGTCGCCAGCGACCACGCGGTGACCCCGGCGCTCCTCACCAGCGAGTGTCGAATCATGTGGGCGAGCATCGGTTCTCCAGGTGGGGCGGTTTCGCCGGGCGTGCCATCGGGTCCACTAGCCTCCGTGCAGGACCTGGGCGGCGTCCTGGTTGACCGCCTTCCACACCGGCCAGAACCCACCTGCCCAGGCCAGGCCGAGCCCCAGGAAGGGAGCGATCAGGACCACGGCGAGATGAACGTCCGCCGTGCTCCCGAAGACGACCGACACCAGCCAGCGCCCGAGCAGCGGCCCGGTGAAGGCGGCCAGGACGCCGCCGGCCACCCCGAGGATCGCCATCTCGGCCAGGAACAGCACCAGCACGTCCGCCCGGCGCGCGCCGATGGCCTGCAGCAGGGCCATCTCCGGCCGGCGCTCCAGGACGGCGGCCGCCAGGATTCCCGTCACGCTGAGGCCGCACACGACGAGGGTCACCGCGGCCAGGAGCGCCATCAGCCCCTTGGTCCGCGAGAAGACCATGCCTTGAGTCTCGGAGACCCTGCGGACGACCCGGGCCGCGGAGCCTGGGATCAGGTCCTGAACCTGCTTCGCCACCGCGCCGGGGTACGGCGTGCAGTACCAGCGATCGTATTCGTCGGGCGTGAGCGACCTGGGGTCCTGGCGGTACTTCTCGGCGAGCTTGTTCTCCGGCGTGGTGAGCGCGCTCACGTCGGCGCTCGACACCTTCCCCGGGGCGCCGACCAGGCCCTGCACGGTCGAGAGCGGCGCGATGACGGCGCCGTCGTCCCCGTCGCCGGAGGTGACCACCCCGGCCACCGAGAGCGCGACCTCCCCGCGCCCGGCCACCAGGGTGAGCGTGTCACCGGGCGAGAGCGCGAGCTTCCGCGCCACCGCGCTCCCGACCAGGCACTGATCGGCACGGGTCGGCCACGCGCCCTGGACGGACCAGTGCGAGTAGACCTGCCGGGCGCCCGTGACCAGCGGCTCGCTCCCCGTCGTGATCGGCACGTCGAACCAGACCCCGACGAGGGGCACGACCTGGCCCTTGACGAGCCCACTGGCCCGGAGCCGGGGCGCGACGCCGAGGATGTTGTTCCGCCAGAAGAAGGTGATCGCCTTCAGCTTGGGGAGCTCGGCCTCGTCGAAGTACGAAGGGACGGTCTGGGGCGCCAGCCGGTGGCCGCCCACCTGGACCGGGATGGCCGACGCGAGCGGTTCGACCGTGATGTTGGCGCCGAAGGAGCGGAGTTCGAGGTTCATCTTGTCGCCGACGTCGACGCTGAGCGAGAGCAGCGCGAGGACCAGGGTGAGCCCGATCCAGACGGCCAGGACCGAGAGCGCCTTGCGGGAGAGGCGGCGGCCGAGAGAGTCGAGCAGCATTCGGGACAGCATCGGCAGGTCCTCCCCGGTTGCTATTTCGCGAACCTGGCCGGGTCCTGCTTGAACAGCTCGTGACACCTGCTGCCCGGCATCTTGCAGAAGTAGAAGGTCTTCCCCTGGTACGTCTCGAAGGCGCTGGCCTCGGCCATGGGAACCCTCATCCCGCACACGGGATCGACGGCGACCATTTCCTGCTCGTTGCCCGCGAACCGATGCGCCTCCTTCTCCAGGTCGCTGGCGGCGACCCGGACGGCCGAGCCCTGGACGGACGAGTGCAGCGGGATCGGGTTGCAGCCGCCCTTGTGACCCAGGGTCAGGGGGTTGATCTCGGCTCCGCAGTTCAGGCACACCAGGTTTCCGCTCCGCTCGTCCTGGACGTAGCCGAACGCGCCGCACATCTCGCAGGCGTCCACCGCCGTCCGGTACTTCCCGTCCGCGGTCTTCATGGCCAGGAACCGGACCGTGTGGCCTTCCATGACGACGCCGAAGCGCTTGAGCTTCCCGGTGTCCAGGTCGTGCAGGGGGACCACCAGGTCGCCACCTTCTCTCGCGACCGGCTCGGGCGCGGGGACCTCCTTGGGGATGGCTTCCATCGCGTACACGATGCCGACCGGGACGAGCACCAGCAGCGAGCTCACGACCGCACCGCGACGGTAGAGCCTCTCGCGCTTCGCCCGTGCCATGGCGAGCCGCGCCTCCACCTCCGACGCGGCCGCCGCCGGTACGCCCGGGTCACGCCTCCTGGTGAGCCAGACGAGGAGGGGGATGGCGACCAGCGCGATGACGAACAGCGTGTTGTTCCGGACGATCGGTCCGACCAGGGCCATCGAGCGCGGCGTCGCCGGCAGTAGCCCGATCTCGGAGAACTCGTGGTAGCCGTTCACCAGGAGTTGCACCACGAAGATGGCTAGCACCGCCTCCGTCACCGCGAAGAAGCGGCGCAGGTCCACCCTGACGCTTCCCTTCACGAACATGATCCCGAAGGCGATCGAGGCGGCGAGACCGAGCACGGTCCCGATGAAGGCGAGCATCGCCTCGGTGGTCAGGTTGACCGCGGCGAGGAACATCACGGCCTCGGCGCCCTCGCGGAACAGCATCAGGAAGGCGAAGGCCCCGAGGCCCCAGGCTTCCTTCCGGCTCCCGCCGGGCAAGGTGGCCTCGGCGGCGCTCGAGACCCGGTCCTCGATCGAGCCCCGGAGCGTCCTCGAGTTCCGGTGCATCCACCAGAGCATCGAGACGACGAACGCGGCCGAGACGAAGTAGAGGACGCCCTCGTAGATCTCCTCCTGCACCGGGACCAGGCTCAGGGCCACGGCCGCGGCGATGCTGGCGAGGACCGCCAGGGCCAGCCCGATCCAGACGGGACGGACCAGGTCCTTCCGGTGGGTCCGCTCGAGCGCGACCAGGATGATTCCGATGACGAGCGCGGCCTCCACGCCCTCACGCAGCATGATCACGAATGACTGGAACATGGCATCTCCTCGAGCTCTCGCTTCGTGCACCGTGGTAGGGGGTTGCTGAGACCTGGGCTCAACACGGAGCCCGCTTCCTCACAGGTTGGACAGGGCGGGCTCCCCCTCGATGGTCGTCCGCCGCTGCTCCGTCGGGCCGGCCATGCGGAACGGATGCTCGAAGCTCAGGTAGAGGAAGATGGCCTTCTCGCCACGGCTCGGCCCGACCCCGAGCGGCACGCTCAGGCCCGGCACGATCTGGAGGCCGCTGGCGAGGTTGATGGCGCCGCGTACGCCGGGGTTGACCGTGAGCGTCTCCGACCGCCGAGCTCCGCCCGGAAGCGCCAGGTCGGTCCGCGTGTAAAGCCACTCGACCAGGAGGTTGAAGTTCGAGTGCGCGAGGAACATGAGGCTGTCACCGGCGGCGAACGTGGTCGAGGTCCCGCTCACGCCGCTGACGTCCCGCGCCGAGGGGACGTAGGTGACGCCGGCGTTCACGTGGGTCACGAGCCAGCTCGTGAGCTCGAGGCTGAGGGGCAGGTTCACCTGCACGCCGGCACCGCCGGCGCCCAGCCCGCGGTAGGCGTCCCCGGTCGGGAGGAGGACCGTCAGGCGCGGCGCGAAGGCGACGCGGTCCTCGCCGCTCCCGATCGCCTGCAGGCGGTAGTTGAGGGCGAGGTCGCCGAGGCCCGCCTCGCCCCTCGCGGCCCCGCTGGCCGTGAACGTGACGCTGGCCTGGTTCCGCTGGCCGAGCACCGGCCACTCCTCGGTGAAGGAGCTGCCCCATGCCCCGCTGCGCGTCCGGGCCAAGGTCCCGATGTGCTGGATGACCCCCGCCTCCTGGTTGTAGGCCTCCTCGATGAGGAAGCTGTTGTCCTGGATCGGACCGTAGCCGGCACGGGCGACGGCGGGTGATCCGGCGAGGGCGGCGGCGAGGAGGGCGGCGAGGCGAAGCGATCGGGACATGGAGTTGACTCCGGCGGGCGGGAGTTCGGCCGAGGGGCTCGAGGTCGGCCCGTGGCGTGTTGGCGAGGTCGAATCCGACGGGCTGGAGCGAGATGGCTCAGGGCTCGAGGACCGCGGTTCCGTGAAGGTGCGAATCATTATCAACATGGCGCCAGAAGATACTGGGTCTCAGTGAGCCGGTCAACGGACCATGAGTGCCAGTTGCTTGAGTTGGGGCAAGACAGCAACACCCGGCATGACGTGGATCAAGCCAAGCTGCCCTGCCAGCGGTGGGAGCGCCTTAGCTTGCGCGGTGCGACGACCTGGAGTTCTCGTGGTTTGTGGTGGCGCTCCGCCGCCCGCGAATGGGGTAAGTTGCGGCCCGCATGCGCGTCCTCGTCGTGGGATCTGGCGGCCGTGAGCACGCCCTCGCCTGGAAGATTGCCCAGTCCCCGCTGGTCCGCGCCCTCTTCGCGGCGCCCGGCAACCCCGGCCTCGGCCGGCTCGCCACCCTGGTCCCGCTCAAGGCCGGCGACGTCGAGGGGCTGACCGCCTTCGCGGTCCGCGAGCGGATCGACTTCGTGGTGATCGGTCCCGAGGCCCCCCTGGTGGCCGGCCTGGTGGACCGGCTCGCCGCCGCCGGCATCCTCGCCTTCGGCCCCACCGCCGGCGCCGCCCGCATCGAGGGTTCCAAGGCCTTCGCCAAGGAGGTGATGATCGCGGCCGGAATTCCGACCGCCGCCTTCGCCACCTTCACCGAGCCGAAGGGCGCGCTGGCCTGGGCGGCTTCGCGGGGCGGGCAGGTGGTGGTCAAGGCCGACGGCCTCGCCGCCGGCAAGGGGGTGGTGGTCTGTGGCGGGATCGAGGAGGCCAAGGTGGCCATCCGCGAGATCCTGGTGGAGCGGGTCCACGGCGCGGCCGGCGCCACCCTGCTGCTCGAGGAGAAGCTGGCCGGCCCGGAGGCCAGTTGCATCGCCTTCACCGACGGCGTCCGGGTGCGGATGCTGCCCGCGGCGCAGGACCACAAGCGGATCTTCGACGGTGACCGCGGCCCCAACACCGGCGGCATGGGGGCCTTCTGCCCCACGCCCAAGGTTCAGGCGGCGCTGCTCGCCGAGATCGAGCGGACCGTGCTGCTGCCGGCGGTGAGGGAGCTGGCGCGGCGCGGCCACCCCTTCCGCGGCGCCCTCTACGCAGGGCTGATGCTGACGCCCGACGGCCCGCGCGTGCTCGAGTTCAACGCCCGCCTCGGCGATCCGGAGACGCAGCCCATCCTGATGCGGCTGCGCGGCGATCTCGTCCCGGCGTTGCTGGCCGTGGCCCGCGGCGACCTCACCGCGGTCACGCTCGACGTCGACTCGCGCGCCTCGGTCGGCGTGGTGCTGGCTGCCGAGGGCTACCCGGGCAAGGTCACCACCGGCGACGTCATCGCCGGCCTCGACGCCACGCTCGGTGCCGACCAGCAGCTCTTCCAGGCCGGCACGGCCAGCGGCCCGGGCGGCCAGGTGGTCACCGCCGGCGGCCGCGTGCTCACCGTCTGCGCGCTCGGCGCCACGCACGCCGAGGCCATGGAGCGGGCCTACGACGCGGTGGGGAAGGTCTCGTTCCGCGGCATGCAGTACCGCACCGACATAGGGGGCAGCGCATGAAGGCCAGGGTGCTCATCCTCATGGGTTCCGACTCCGACTGGGAGGTGATGTCGGAGGCCAGGGCGGCGCTGGAGGAGCTGGGGATCGCCAGTGAGGTGCACGTCTCCAGCGCCCACCGCACGCCGGCCCGGACCGGAGGGCTGGCCCGGGAGGCGGCCGGGCGCGGCATCCAGGTGATCATCTGCGGTGCCGGCGCGGCGGCGCATCTCGCCGGCGTGGTGGCGGCGGAGAGCGAGCTGCCGGTGCTGGGGGTGCCGCTGGCGTCGAGCGACCTCAAGGGGATCGACGCGCTGCTGGCCACCGTCCAGATGCCGGCCGGGGTCCCGGTGGGGACCCTGGCCATCGGCAAGGCCGGGGCGCGCAACGCCGGGCTGCTGGCGGCCCGCATCATCGCCCGCTGCGACGTCACGGTGGCCGGCAAGGTCCGCGCCGCGCGCGAGCAGATGGGCCTCGACGTCGAGGCCAGGGACGCCGCGCTGCAGGCGAAGCTGTGAAGGCCCCCTGAGCACCGACGTGGGTCTGCTGGAGCGCTACCTCGCCAAGGAGATCATGCTGCCCTTCCTGGCGGCGCTGCTCTTCCTGACCCAGCTGCTCCTCATGACGCAGATCCTGGCGCGGGCCGACATCCTGTTCGGCGCCGGGGTCACCGCGCTCGACATCGCCGGCGTGGCCGCCATGCTGCTGCCGCACCTGCTCGGCTTCGTCATGCCGGTCTCCTTCCTGCTCGGCGCCATCGTCGGCGTGGGGAGGCTGGCCGAGGACCGGGAGGTGATGGCCATCGGAGCCGCGGGCCTGTCACCGGTCCGGCTGGTGCGCGTGCCGCTGGCCATCGCCGTGGTGGTGGCGGCGCTGGGGCTCTGGTTCTCGGTGTCGGTGGAGCCGGCCGGGCTGCGCGAGGCCCGGCTCCGCTTCAACGAGATCATCAAGCGCAACCTCACCGCCAACGTCCGCCCCGGCACCTTCTTCGACGAGATCCCGGGCTACACCGTCTTCGCCGGGCGGGTCGGCCCCGACGGCTGGGGTGACGTTCTCATCAGCGACCGCTCGGATCCGTCCGCGCCGGTGCTGGCGCTGGCCAGGCGGGGCCGGCTGGAGCCGGTCGGCTCCGAGGAGGAGATGCGGCTGGTGCTGGAGCAAGGGGAGGTCCACCGCGAGGACCCGGGTGGCGAGGACTACGTGCGCGCCACCTTCCGGAGCGCCGGGCTCACGCTCGGTGTCGGCACCGCCCTCAGCGACCGGAACGCCCTCTCCGGCTCCACCAAGGAGCTGACGCAGGCGGAGCTGGCCACCTTCTCGGTGCCGGCCGAGGGGCGACCGCCGGAGCAGGCGCGGAGCTTCGCGGCGGCCTACCAGCGGCGGCTGGCGGCGCCACTGGCGGTGCTGGCCTTCGCGCTCATGGCGGTGCCGCTGGCCGCCATGCGCCGGGGCGGGCGGGCCGCGGCCATCGGCGCCAGCATCGGGGCGGTGCTGGCGCAGTACCTGCTCCTGCGAGCCGGCGAGGTGCTGGCGCAGCGCGGGGTGCTCCCGGCGGCGCTGGCGCTGCAGCTCTCCAACCTGGTGCTCATCGCGGTCGGACTGGCGCTCTGCTGGGTGCTGGAGCGGCGCGGCCCCGGGGTGATCCGGTGATCCTGCCGCGCTACCTGGCGTTGAAGACCTTGCTCGCCTCGCTGGCCGCGTTCGCCGGTGTCCTCGCCATCTTCCTGGCCGTAGACATCGTGGACAATGCCGGCGTCTTCTCCGGGCCGGGTTGGGTGCTCCCGGCGCTCGAGCTGTACGCCAACAAGGCGGCCGTGGTGGCCCACCAGGTCGCCCCGGCGGCGCTGCTGCTCGGCTCGGCCATCGCGGTGAGCGGCCTGCGCCAGACGCGCGAGTGGACCGCCATGCGCTCGGTCGGGCTCGGGCCGTGGCGCGTGGCCTTGCCGGTGGTGGCGGCGGTCGGGCTGGTGGCGCTGGCGCTGGTGCTGCTCCACGAGGCCTGGGGCGTGAAGGCGGCGCAGCGGGCCGAGGAGATCCAGGTGACGCGCTTCTCGCGCGGCGGGGCCTACCGGCGCTGGCAGGCGACGCAGCAGCCGAAGCGCTGGTTCCGGGGCGCCGACGGCCGCCACGTCTACCACCTGCGCGGCGTGCTGCCGGGCGGAGGCTTCGAGCGGGTGACGGTGCTGGAGCTGAGCGACGACTTCCGGCTGGTCCGGCGCATCGACGCGGGGAAGATGGAGCCGGCCCCGGGCGGTGCCTGGCGGCTTGCCAACGTGGAGGAGCGGAGCTTCACTCCGGAGGGGGATGGCTTCGAAACGGCCACCTCGCGCGAGTACCGCTTCGACGAGCCGCCCGGCTCGTTCGACCTGCGGCCGGGCCGACCGTCGCAGATGACGCTGGCGGTGCTGGACCAGCAGATCGCGGTGCGGGAGCGGCTCGGCCAGCCGTCCGTCGATTTCGCCATCGAGAAGGCCAACCGCGTGGCCTACCCGTTCGCCGCCGTCTCCGGCGCGCTGGTGGCGGTGGCGCTGGCGCTGCGCCGAAACCGGCATGGCCACCTCTCGACGGCCATGCTCGAGGCGGTGGGGCTCTCGCTGGCGCTCTGGGCGGCGCAGGGGATCTGCCTCGGCCTCGGCCTCTCGGGGCGGTTGCCGGCGCTCCTGGCGGCGTGGCTGCCAAACCTGGTCTTCCTCGCCGTGGGGGCGCTGGCGGTGCGCCGGGTCTCATGAACGGAGGGCGCGGCGCCGGCGCGGCGCTGGCCGGGCGTATCGCCCAGGCGGCCGCGACGCTGCGGCGGGGTGGGGTGATCGCCTATCCCACCGAGACCTTCTACGGCCTCGGCGCGCTGGCCTCCGACGGCGCCGCGGTGGCGCGGCTGGTGCGCGCCAAGGGCCGGCCGGACGACAAGCCCCTGCCGCTGCTCGGTGCCGACCTGGCGCAGCTGACGCGGGTGGCCGAGTTCTCGCCCCTGGCGCGCCGGCTGGCGGCCGCCTTCTGGCCCGGACCGCTCACCCTGGTGCTGCCCGCCCGCCCCGGGCTCCACGCGGCCATCACCGGTGGCGGTGCGACCGTCGGCGTGCGCGTCACCAGCAGCGGCGTGGCGGCGGCGCTGGCGGCCGCGGCCGGCGGCGCCCTGGTGGCGACCAGCGCCAACCCGTCCGGCGGGCCGCCCCCGACCACGGCGGCGGGACTCGATCCGGTCCTCAGGGCGCACCTCGACCTGGTGCTCGACGGCGGGGCCACGCCGGGAGGAGCGCCCAGCACGGTCGTCGCCGTCGACGACGGGCGGCTCACGCTGCTTCGCCCCGGGGCGGTGCCGATCGAGGCGCTGCTGGCGACCGCGGTCGAGGTCGGACCGGAGTAGCGCGATGGCGTGCGGTCCAGGAAGCCTTGCGCCGTCGGCAGGCGTGATCTAGCGTCCCCCGCCCCATGGCCGAGATCGTCCCGTTCCGCGGCATCCGTTACACCGCCACGCGCGGGCGGCCGCTCGGCCAGCTGCTGGCCCCACCGTACGACCAGATCTCGCCGGCGCTGCGCGAAGAGCTGATGCGCCGCAGCCCGAACAACGTGGTCCACATCACGCTCGGCGACGACCGCCCCGGTGACACGCCGGCTTTCAACAAGTACACGCGGGCCGCCGAGGCCTGGAAGGCGTGGCAGGCGACCGGCGTGCTGGCCACAGATCCCGGACCGGGCATCTACCCGCTCGAGCAGAGCTTCTGGGCCCCCGATGGCCGGCAGCTCACGCGGCGCGGCTTCATGGCGGCGGTCCGGCTCCAAGAGTTCTCCGAGGGGATCATCGTCCCCCACGAGAAGACCCTGGTCGGCCCCAAGGCCGACCGGCTCGCCAACCTGCAGACGGTGAAGGCCAACGTCTCGCCGCTGCTAGGCCTCTACGCCGACGACTCGGGAGCCACAGCCGCGGCGCTCGAGAAGGCCACGCTGGCCGAGCCGGTGGCCGAGACCGACTCCGACGACGGCGTCCACCAGCGGGTCTGGCGCACCGTGGACCCGGCGCTCGTCGAGGGGCTGCAGGCGCTGGTGCGCGACAAGCGGATCATCATCGCCGACGGCCATCACCGCTACGAGACGGCGCTCCTCTACCGCCGGCTGCTCCAGGCGCAGGCCCCCTCGCTGCCGGACGACGGCGGCCACCACTACATCCTGATGTTCCTCTGCCCCATGAGCGATCCGGGGCTGGTCATCTACCCGACCCACCGGCTGCTCTTCGGGTTGAAGGACCCGTCGCTGGCCGCGCTCCTGCCGCGGCTGGAGCACTACTTCAAGGTCCAGCTGGTGGAGGAGAGCCTCCGCAAGCCGGTCGGGCGCGCCTGGGCGGTGGCCCGGCTCGGCGAGCACGCCGGCAAGGCAACCGCCTTCCTCATGGTGACCGCCGAGGACCAGCGCGCCCGCATCCTCACCCTGCGCGACGACGTCGATCTCTCCGACACCGAGCTGCCGGCCAACCGGACGCTCCGGGCGCTCGACGTCACGGTGCTCCACGCGGTCCTCTTCCAGCACCTGCTCGGCCTCTCTCCACGCTCGCAGGAGAACGAGGAGAACCTCACCTACGTCCGCGACGCCGGCGAGGCGGTCAACCGTGTCCTCTCCGGCGAGCACCAGGTGGGGTTCCTGCTCAACCCGACGCCCATGTGGCAGGTGGAGGCGGTGGGCGACGCCGGCGAGACCATGCCGCAGAAGAGCACGCTCTTCGCGCCACGGCTGCCGAGCGGCCTGGTGATGCGGGCCATCGACCCGCACCAGCGGCCATAATCGCGACGGCGCCGGCTTCTGGTGGCGCCGCCGCAAGCTCTGTGCACTGCTCCTCACCTGGACCACTCCCCGTGGGGACGGGAGTCCCGTCGGCCAGGTCCCGACCCCCCAAGGCCCCAACCGGTGCCGTCACGGGTGGGCCGCGGCCGGCCGGTCGAATGGCCGCTCGCGACTTTCCCGCCGCCCGCGGTTGGGCTAGAGATCGCCCATGCCCTTTCCGCAGGAACGCCCACGCAGGATGCGCCGCACCGAGGCGCTGCGTCGCCTCGTCCGCGAGACGGTGCTGTCCCCCGACGACCTGGTCTGGCCGCTCTTCGCGGTCCCGGGGCAAAAGGTCCGCCACGCCGTGAAGAGCATGCCGGGCGTCTTCCAGCTCTCGGTCGACGAGCTGGTGGCCGAGGCGCAGGCCGGGTGGGAGGCCGGCGTCCGCTCCGTAATCCTCTTCGGCATCCCGGAGCGGAAGGACGCCGCCGGCTCCGGCGCCTACGCCGAGGACGGCATCATCCCGCGCGCGGTCCGGGCGCTGAAGCAGGCGCTCCCCGGGCTGGTCGTCATGACCGACGTCTGCATGTGCGAGTACACCGACCACGGTCACTGCGGCATCCTCAAGGCCCCGGTGGCCGGCGGTCCCGGGCAGGACCTGGTGGTCGACAACGACCTGACCCTGCCGCTGCTGGCGCGCGAGGCGGTGGCCCACGCCAGGGCCGGCGCCGACGTGGTGGCGCCGTCCGACATGATGGACGGCCGGGTCGCCGCCATCCGCCAGGGGCTCGACGCGGCCGGCTTCACCGACGTCCCCATCCTATCCTACGCCGCCAAGTTCGCCGGCGCCTTCTACGGCCCGTTCCGCGACGCGGCCGAGAGCGCGCCGGTGGAGGGGCCGGGCGTGCCGAAGGACCGCAAGGGCTACCAGATGGATCCGGCCAACGGGCGCGAGGCGCTCCGCGAAGTGGCGCTCGACATCGCCGAGGGCGCCGACATGGTGATGGTGAAGCCGGCCGTACCCTACCTCGACATCGTCCGGCAGGTCCGCGACCGCTTCGACGTGCCGGTGAGCGCCTACCACGTGAGCGGTGAGTACGCGATGATCAAGGCCGCCGCCGAGCGCGGCTGGATCGACGGCGAGCGCGTCATGCTGGAGACGCTGCTCTGCTGCCGGCGCGCCGGCGCCGACTTCATCCTCACCTACGCGGCCAGGGACGTGGCCGCCACTCTGACCGGGGCCACGCGGTGAGCGGCGGCGGCGACGGCTCCTACCGGGTGGTGGAGGTGTCGCCCGTCGCCGAGGAGACCCTCGAGCAGGCGCTCAACGGCCGCGCCGCCGAGGGCTGGAGCTTCGAGTCGATCCATTTCGTGACCCGCGAGGCCTCGCACCGCCCCGCCATGGCCTACCTCTTCTTCGTGCGCCAGGCGCCGGCGCGGAAGGGGAAGCGGTCGTGAACGCCGCCGAGCCCCGCCGCGACCAGCCGCCGTATGCCAAGGCCGACCTCACGCTGCGCGGCCTGGCGCGTGGCTTCGACTTCGCCATCGCGCTGGTGCTCGGGCTGGCCGCGCCCTTCGTGGTCGGGCCGCTGCTGGCGGCCGGCTATCTTGCCGTGGCCGACGGGCTGCTCCACGGCCAGTCCCCGGGCAAGCGGATGTTCGGCGTGCGCGTGGTGGTGCCGGCGCGGCGGGTCTCGGCCGGCTTCGCCGAGTCGCTGCAGCGCAACGCCCTCTTCGCCGTGGTGGCGCTCTGCTGGGCGCTCCCGCTGCTCTGGCCGGTCTTCCTGCTGGTGGGCCTGCCGGTGGTCGCGGTCGAGGCCTGGCGGGCCTGGCGCGAGCCGCTCGGCCGCCGCTACGGCGACGTGATGGCCGAGACGCAGGTGGTTGACGGCAAGGTGATGCTCGGCGATCCCGCGCCCGCCCGGCTCGGCGCCGTCACCCCGGCCCCTCCCGGCCAGGCCGCGCGCACCGCCGGGGAGCCGCCCGCCTTTCACCCGTCACCGCCGGCGTGCTAGGTATGGCCCCCCGGATTTCCCGACCTTGGACTCCCCAGGAGGAAGCATGGCCAACTCGAAGAGCAAGCACATCCGCATGAAGGCCCGCCGTCGCCAGCAGTGGAAGGCGCAGAAGAAGCGCCAGGCGGCCGCCAAGAAGTCGACCAAGAAGTAGGCGGACCAAGTCGAGGCAGCTGGCGGGCGGGGGAAACCCCGCCCGGCGCATGTCCAGGGCTCGACCGCGTGGCCCTAGAATATCAGCCCGACGCCGAGCTCCGGTCCCTCGAAACGCGCCGCGGGGCCGGTACGCGAGTCGCCGGCCACGTCGATGACCCGGTAGCCGCCGAGCAACGAGAACGGTCCGGCGCGGAGCGCCACCGCGGCCCGCAGGTCGACGACCTGGACCGGGAAGGGCGTGAGGCGGGCGTGCCCCTCGAGGCCGAACGGGCCGACCAGGCCGAGGTTGGCCGAGGCGCCGACGTCGGGGCCAAAGGCGTCGGTGGGACCGCCGTAAGTCGAGACCGGGACCGAGAGCCAGGAGCCGCCCGCCTGGAGCCGAAGCCGGTAGGCCGGGCCCTCCAGGATCGGGAAGGCGAAGTGGGCCGAGCCGAAGCCATAGGCGTCCTGCGAGCCGTCGAGGCCACCGGCCATGACCCCGCCATGGCTCGGCGCGAAGGCGTCGATGGCCAGGTCGAAGCCGCCGCGCCGGCCGTCCACGGTGAAGGCCAGCCCCACCGCGCCGCTGGTGCCCGAGCCGGCAGCCCCGGTGGCGCGCATGGTGGACGCGAGCCGATGAGCGGGAGGGGCCCCCTCGACGCCATAGGCGGGGAACGGCTCAGGATAGAGCGGGTAGAGCGGGGCGTAGCCATAACCCCATCCAAAGCCCCACCAGTACGGAGGAGGGTAGTAGACCGGCGGCGGGGAGCCCCACGAGCCTGAGCTCGCGCCCGGCCCGGGCGGCGGGGGTCGGCGCGACGTGGGCGGCGGCGGGCGAGTCGCGGTGGCCTCCGGGGGTGGTGGGCGATCGGCCCGGGATGGGGCAGCCAGCGCGGGCTCGGGCTGATCGGTGCGCGCCGAGGGCGCCGGGGATCTCGACGGCGGCGGCGGGCGTGTGCGCCCCTGCGCCCCGGCGAGCACCGGGGTGGCAAGGAGCAGGGCGAGCGAGACGGACGTGATGCGCATGGCCAGACCTCCGGGGACGTCAGAGAGCAACCCCGGTGCCAGCGGGGGTGCGCGCGGTGGGGCTCTCCAACCGACCGACGTCCCAAGCAGTTTGCGCCGGGGAGGGCGACGCCGTCGAGTGGCGTGCCGTGGAGGGACACTCCGGTGACGCCGCCAATCGACACATGGGCGCGGCTCTGGCCGCGGGTCACGAACGGGCTTGACGCGGGCGGCGGGGGCGCGCTAATAACCGCCCTCCCTGATGTCCGGGGAGCAATGACCTTGGGCTCGTGGCGCAGCTGGGAGCGCGCCTGAATGGCATTCAGGAGGTCACCGGTTCGATCCCGGTCGGGTCCACCAGTACAGATGAACGCGGGCGGCCAGGTGACTGGCCGCCCGTCTCATTGGAGGGTTGCGAAGTCGCCGCTACTGCGGCTTGAACTCGGGCGGCGCGTCGGCGCCCGGCCCGAAGAAGAACTGTTCGCACTGCCCGTAGAGGATCTGGGTGGTGCGGGGATCGGCCGGCGAGAGCCGGTACTCGTTCATGATCATCTTGAAGTGCTCGAGCCACATCTTCCAGGCCTCCTGGGAGACCTCGTCGAAGACACGCTGCCCCAGTTCGTTGGGGAACGGCTTGAAGGTCATCCCGGGGAGTTCCCGGCCGAGCTTCCTGCACATCACCATCCGCGCCATGCGCCGCCTCGCGTTCCTCGAAAGTGGACGCGAAAAGATAGTCGATCCGCCCGGGCGATGCACGCCAGGTTGCGCCCGGGACGGACCGGCCGGTTCTAGCCGAGCAGGTTGAGCGGGTTGACGGAGAGCGCCTTGGCGAGCTGTTCCAGCGTCCCCAGCGGCGGTGTGCGCTGCCCGCGCTCCAGCATCGAGATGTACGAGACCGACAGGCCGGCCTTGCGGGCGAGCGCCTCCTGCGAGAGCTTGCGGCGCATCCGCTCCGACTTGAGGTTGTCAGCGAACTTGTCAGCGAGACTGGCCATGGCGTGGTGCTCCTCGTGGATCGACGGGCGAAGTGGTTCGCGGGGTCCTGCACTGCAGGTGGTGTCCGCACTGCGGGGAATAGCACTTCGAGCGGACGATTGCTGTCCCACGATAGAGTGGCCCTGCCCGGCCATCGCACTCCAAGTAAATCCATCCCGGCGAGGTGAAACTGACCCATGCACGGGTGGTCCAGGCAAGCAACCAGGGGGCGCCGAGGGGTCAACGCCGGCGGGGGCTCTAGCCCTCGGCGGAAGGGCCAAGCACGATGGCCTCGACGCTCGCGCCGCGCGCAAACCTGGCGCGCCCCGCCGGCAGGACCGCGAACGCGCCCACATCCGCGGTCGAGGTGAGATCGCCGCTCACCTGCGTCCGGAGCGGCACCACCCACGCCTCGCCGTGGCGCGAAACCACCCGTGACCGCAGGTAGACGGCCAGTTCCGGAGGCTTAGCTTGCGGGGTGTCGAGCCGGGCCCGGATCACGATCCGTCCGGAGCCCGGGAGTCCCCCCAGCGCACGGAGGGCGGGCCGGGCGAAGAGCTCGAAGCCCACCAGGGCGCTGGCCGGATTGCCAGGCAGGCCGAAGACCAGCGTGCGCGCGAGCCGCCCGAAGAGGAGCGGCTTGCCCGGCCGCATCGCCACCCGCCAGAAGTCGATGGCGGCGCCCGCGTCGGCCAGCGCGCCACGGACCAGGTCTCGCTCGCCCACCGAGACGCCGCCGATGGTGAGCAGGACGTCGGCGGAGCGGGCCCGGACGATGGCCCGGCGCAGCGCCGCGGGGCGATCCGGCGCGATCCCGAGGAGGCGGGGCTCGCCGCCGGCCTCGCGCACGGCCGCGGCCAGCGCATGGGCATTCGACTCTATGATCTGGCCGAGCCCGGGGCGCCGCCCGAGGGGCACCACCTCGTCGCCGGTGGCCAGGATCGCGACCACCGGCCGCCGCGCCACCGGCACGCGGACGAAGCCGAGCGCCGCCGCCAGGCCGATGGCGCCCGGATCGAGCCGCGTTCCGGCGGGGAGGGCCACCGCGCCGCGGACCACGTCGCTGCCGGGCGGTCGCACGAAGCGCCCCGCCTCGCCGGCCCGCTCGAAGCGGGCCTCGGCGCCGCTCACCGCCACCCGCTCCTGCATCTCGACGCCGTCGGCGCCGCGCGGCAGCGGCGCTCCGGTGAAGATCCGCAGGCAGGTCCCGGGGCGCAGCGTCCCGCGCCACGGGTGACCGGCCGCGACCGTGCCGGCGACCCGAAGCCGAACGCCGGGGCGCGGCACCTGAGCGGCCCGGAAGGCGAAGCCGTCCATGGTGGAGGTGGCGAAGGAGGGCAGCGGCGCGCGGGCGCGGAGCGGAGCAGCCAGCGCGCGCCCTGCCGCGTCGGCCAGCGGCACCCGTTCGGACTCGAGCGGCCCCAGCCGGCGGGCCTGGGCGAGGATGCGGTCGAGGGCCTCGGCCGGGGAGATCACAGCCGACTCATAGCACCACCCGGCCGGCGCGCCAGCGTTTCCGGGCGGGCCCCGTGGCGCTTGGCGCGGGAGGGGTGCGGTGGGAGGGCCGTCGCCCCCCGGCGCGTTCACATGTAGACTGCCCGCCAACGAATGACCGACCAGAACAGGCGTGAGCGCCGCCAGGATGCGCTCCTCTCCGCTCTCCGCACCGCCGGCCGTCCCGCCGGCGTCCAGGAGTTGATGCAACGGGCGGGGCTCCATGACGGCGACCAGACCGAGGCCAAGCGGATCCTGCGGGACCTGGTCCGCGACGGCACGGCGACGCGTGAGGGCAAGCGGTTCATCCTGGCTGGCGAGGCCGGCGGTGGCGTCGTCCGAGCCCCGGGCCAGCCGGGCCGGGAGGGCAAGGGCCCACGCGGCGGCGGGCGGAGCGACGGCGTGCTCGGCACGCTGACGCGCCACCGTGACGGCTTCGGCTTCGTGGCCCGCCTCGATCGGAACGGCGAGGACATCTTCCTGCCGCCGGGCGAGGCCACCCGCGCGCTCGACGGCGACGTGGTTCGGGTCGAGGTGGTGCCGGGGCGGGGCGGCCGCTCGGCCGGGCGGCTGCTCGAGGTGGTGGAGCGGCGCCGCCGGTTCCTCATCGGCACCTACCGGGCCGGACGGCGTGGCGCCGCGGTGGTGCCCGGCGACGTGACGCTCGGCTTCGAGGTCCCGGTCCCCGATTCGAAGCTGGCCACCGAGGGCGACGTGGTCAAGGTGGCGCTGGCGCCCGGCACCGGTCCGCTGGCGGGCGAGGTGATCGAGGTGATCGGCCGCCCCGGCGAGCCGCGCGTCGAGGTGCTGGGGGTGGCCTACGCCAAGGGGTTCGCCGACGTCTTCCCCGAGGCGGTGCTGGCCGACGCGGAGCGGGTGCCGGATCAGGTCCGGCCCGAGGACCGGGTGGGGCGGCGCGACCTGACCTCGCTGCCGCTCGTCACCATCGACGGGGAAGACGCCCGCGACTTCGACGACGCCGTCTACCTGGAGCGGCTGCCGGCTGGGAAGGGGGGCGCGGCCTGGCGGCTGGTGGTGGCCATCGCCGACGTCTCGAACTATGTCCGGCAGGGTTCGGCGCTCGACGACGAGGCGCTGCGGCGCGGCACCAGCGTCTACTTCCCGATGCAGGTGCTGCCCATGCTCCCGGAGCGGCTCAGCAACGGCATCTGCTCGCTCAACCCCGACGTGGAGCGGCTCTGCATGGTGGCCGACATGCTAATCGGCCCGCGCGGCGAGCCGAAGGGGGTCGAGGTCTACCAGGCGGTCATGAAGAGCGCGGCGCGCTGCACCTACACCGAGGTGGCGCAGGTGCTCGACGGCCAGCCGGTCCCGCACCGCGAGCGGTTCCGCCCCCAGTTCATGCTCATGGGCGAGTTGCAGGAGCAGCTCACCGCCATGAGGCGGCGGCGCGGCGCCATCGACTTCGACCTCCCCGAGGCCAAGATCCTGGTGGACGAGGCGGGGCACGTCAGCGGCATCGAGAAGCGGCCGCGCAACCGGGCCCACCGGGTCGTCGAGGAGTTCATGCTGGCCGCCAACGAGGCGGTGGCGCTCTGGTTCTCGGCGCGCGAGCTGCCGACCATCTACCGGATCCACGGCACGCCCGACGAGGAGAAGCTGCGCGCCTTCGTCGAGCTGGCCGAGGCCCACGGCTTCGCGGTGCCTGCCGGCGCGCTCGACCCGCGGGCCCTCGACGAGTTGCTCACCAGGCTGCAGGGCCACGCCCAGCAGCGGGCGCTCAACCAGCTGCTCCTGCGCGCCATGATGCAGGCGGTCTACTCGCCCGAGGACTCCGGGCACTTCGGCCTGGCCGCCGACCACTACCTCCACTTCACCTCGCCCATCCGGCGTTACCCCGACCTGGTGGTCCACCGCCTGCTGCGCGAGGAGTGGGCCCGGCGCGAGGGGCAGGCGGCCAGGCGGACCACCGAGGAGGAGCTGGCCGAGCTGGCGTCGCGCTCCAGCGAGCGCGAGCGGGCGGCCATGGAGGCGGAGCGGGAGATCGCCTCCTACTACGCGGCCCTCTTCATGAAGGACAAGGTGGGAGAGCGCTACCCCGGCAACGTGGCGGCGGTGGCCGAGCCGGGGCTCTTCGTGGAGCTCACCCCCTTCTTCGTCGAAGGGCTGGTGCGGGCCGAGACCCTCCCCGGCCTGTTCGACCTCGACCCGGTCCACCACGCGCTGCTCGATCGCGGCACCGGCCGCGCCTTCCGCGTCGGCGATCCGGTCGAGGTGCAGGTGGCCGACGTGAGCATCGAGCGGCGGCGAATCGACCTGGCGCTGGTCTCCGAGATGCCGAGGTCGGATCCGGCGCTGCAGGGCGGTCCCCGACCACCGGGGCGGAAGCGGCTGCTCGACGGCGGCGCGAGGGGCGGCCGTGGCGGCAAGGCGGGCGCGGGCCGGCCAGGCGGGAGCAAGCCGGCCGGGCGGGGCGCGGCGCCCATGGCGAAGGGCGGCTCCAGGCCGGGCGGCGGCAAGAAGGATGGCGCGCCTGGCCACGGCGGCAAGGGCGGGCGCCCGGGTGGCGGGAAGCCTGGCCGAGGCGGCGGTCGGCGCGGCGGGCGCGGGCGGCGTTAGGCAGGCGACCCGGTGCGGAGCTCTCGATGACCCTGGCCAACGCTGGACTCCTGGCTGCCGCATCCATGGGCGCGGGCGTGGTGAACGCCATCGCCGGCGGCGGCACGCTGCTCACCTTTCCGGCGCTGCTGGCCATCGGCGTCGGGCCGGTGGCCGCCAACGCCACCAACACCGTGGCGCTCTGGCCGGGGCAGCTCTCCGGCGCGTGGGCCTACCGGCGCCACCTCGCCGACGAGAAGAAGGTGGCGCTGGCGCTGGCCATCCCGTCGCTGGTGGGCGGGGTGCTCGGCTCGCTGCTGGTGCTCTGGCTCCCGGAGCGGATCTTCGCGGCGGTGGTCCCGTGGCTGATCGTCTTCGCCTGCCTGCTGCTGGCCTTCCAGGGGCCGCTGAAGCGGCTGCTGGAGAGCGTGCCGGGGAGCGACCACCCGGCCACCGCCTGGCTCATCCAGCTGGCGGTCTCCGTCTACGGCGGCTACTTCGGCGCCGGCATGGGGATCCTGATGCTGGCGGCCATGGGGATCCTGCTCAAGTCCAGCCTGCAGCACGCCAACGGCCTCAAGGTGCTCTTCTCGTTCCTCATCAACGGGGTGGCGGCGCTCGTCTTCCTGGGCGCCGGCGCGGCGCACCTGCCGGAGGCGGCGCTGATGGCGGTGGCGTCCGGGCTGGGTGGCTGGGGCGGCGCGCACCTCGCCCAGCGGCTGCCGCCGGCGGCGATGCGCTGGGTGGCGATCGCCGTGGGGATGTACGCCGCGGCCCGGATGCTCTGGTAGCCGCCGCCGCTCAGATCCCCATGAAGGCCTTGCGGACGTGGTCGTTGCCGAGCAACTCGGCGCCGGTGCCGGTGAGGACCACGCGGCCGGTCTCCAGCACGTAGGCGCGGGTGGAGATCTTGAGCGACTGGTAGACGTTCTGCTCCACCAGCAGGATGGTCGTCCCCTGCGCGTTGATCTGCTTGATGATCTCGAAGATGCTCTTCACGAAGAGCGGCGAGAGGCCCAGGCTCGGCTCGTCGAGGAGCAGCAGCTTGGGGTTGGCCATGAGCCCGCGGGCGATGGCCAGCATCTGTTGCTCGCCACCCGACATGGTGCCGCCCAGCTGCTTGCGCCGCTCCGCCAGGCGCGGGAAGAGCGAGAAGGCCCGGTCCATGTTGCGGGCGCGATCGGGGCGGGTGGCCGGCAGGTAGGAGCCCATCCGCAGGTTCTCCACCACCGTCAGCTCCGGGAAGATGCGGCGCGCCTCCGGCACCTGCACCAGCCCGTGCGCCACCACCTGGTGCGGCTGGAGCCTGGCGAGATCGGCCCCCTCGAAGCTGATCGAGCCGCCGGATGGCTTGAGCAGGCGGGAGATGTTGCGGAGGATGGTCGACTTGCCGGCGCCGTTGGCCCCGACCACGGTGACGATCTCGCCCTGCTGGACGTCGAGGTCGACGCCCCACAGCACCTGCAGGTCCCCGTAGGCGTAGGTGAGCTGCTTGATCTCAAGCATCGACGGCCTCTCCGAGGTAGGCGGTGATCACGTCCCTGTTGGTGGCCACCTCCCGCGGCGGGCCCTCGGCCAGCTTCTCGCCCGAGTTGAGCACCACCAGCCTGTCCGAGAGCCGCATGATGGCCTTCATGTCGTGCTCGATCACGACCTGCGTGAGCCCGAGCCTCTTCAGCTCGAGGATGAGCAGGATGATCTCCTCCGACTCGGACTGGTTGAGCCCACCCATCACCTCGTCGAGCAGCAGCAGCTCGGGCCTGGTGGCCAGCGCGCGCGCCACCTCCAGCTTCTTGCGCTCGCCGATGGGCAGGCCACCGGCCAGGAAGCCGGCCTTGCCCTCGAGCCGGACCACGTGGAGCTGTTCCCTGGCCGCCTCGCGCGCCACCCTCAGCGAGTGGGTCCGGGCCAGGGCGCCCACCATGACGTTGTCGAGCACCGTCATCTTGGCCAGCGGCCGGACCTTCTGCCAGGTGCGGACCATGCCGAGCCGGCAGACCGCGTCGGGCTGCAGCCCGTTGACGCGGACGCCCTTGAAGAGCACCTCGCCCCTGGTGGGCGGGTAGTAGCCGGTTATGCAGTTGAAGAGGGTGGTCTTGCCGGCGCCGTTGGGGCCGATCAGGCCGACGATCTCGCCGAGGCCGACGTCGAAGCTGACGTCGGAGTTGGCGGCCAGGCCGCCGAAGTGCTTGGAGACGTGCTGGATCTCGAGGATGGCGGGCATGGGCTGGCTCCGGAGCTTCAGGCCGCGGCGGCGGGCCGGGAGGGTGGTCCGCGCCGGGCGGCCAGCCGCTTCCTCAGGCGCGCCGTGGCGCCGCGGAGCAGCCCGAGGAAGCCCTCCGGAGCGAAGAGGACCACCACCACCACCAGCACGCCGTAGAAGAGCACGTGGGCGTTGGAGAGGTGGGCCTCGATGAAGTTCACCGTGGGCGACTCGTCGCTCATCACGCCGGCCTGCACCAGCCACTTGGGGTTGCGCAGCGTCTCGGAGAGGAGGACCAGCACGACCGATCCGACCACCGGGCCGAGGATGGTGCCGATGCCGCCGATGATGCAGATGAGCACCATCTGCACCGAGACGTCGATGCCGAAGGCGATGTTGGGGTCGATGAAGCGGACGTAGAGGGCGAAGAGGCCGCCGGCGCTGGCGGTGAAGGCGGCCGAGATCATCAGCGCCAGGTTCTTGTGGAGGGTGGGGTTGATGCCGAGGCTGTGGGCGGCGTCCTGATCCTCGCGGATGGCCTGGAAGGTGTAGCCGAGCTTGCTGTGCTGGACCAGCCAGTTGGCCGAGACCACGATCACCGCCAGCCCCAGCGTGGCGTAGAAGAAGGGCACCTTGCCGAGGAACTTCACGGTGAACCAGGGGGTGGTGAGCGGCGGGATCCCGCTCAGCAGGATCCCCTCGGCGCCTCGCGTGAAGTCCCTGAAGTGGAGCGCCGCCAGCCGGATGATCTCGGCCATGGCGATCGAGGCCAGCACGAAGTAGGGGCCGCGAAGCCGGAAGGTGATGCTGCCGATGATCACCGAGAGGATCAGCGAGCCGGCGACGGCCAGGCCGATGCCGTACCAGGGGGCGACCTGGTGCTGCTCCAGCAGCAGCATGGTGATGTAGCCGCCGATCCCGAAGTAGGCGGCGTGCCCCACCGAGTACTGGCCGGCGTAGCCGCCCACCACGTTCCAGGCCGATCCCTGGGCGATGGCCAGGAAGACCATGATCCACATGTGGAGGATGAGCGGCTTGTGCGACAGCTGCGGCACCAGCGCCACCAGCAGGATGACCGCCAGGTAGGCGAGGAAGGCCGGGGCCGAGAAGCCGCGCGGGGCGCGGAGAAGGGCGCGCGGTGGCATCAGGTCCTCGACTTGCCGAGCAGGCCGGAGGGGCGGAAGAGGAGGATGAGCAGGAAGAGGACGTAGACCACCAGCTCCTTCAGGCCGCTGGCCACGTAGACCGCCGAGAGCGACTCGGTGACGCCGATGAGGATGCCGCCGAGCGTGGCGCCGACGACGCTCCCCATGCCGCCCAGCACCACCACCACGAAGGCCTTGAGCGTGAAGGGGCCGCCCACCTGGGGGAAGATGTAGTAGGTGGGCGCCAGCAGCGCGCCGGCGATCCCGGCCAGCGCCGTGCCGAGGCCGAAGGCCAGCACCGACATCCGCTTCACGTTGATCCCCATGAGCTGGGCCGCGTCGCGATCCTGCGCGGTGGCCCGGATGGCCTGACCGGTGTCGGTGGTCTGCAGGAACCAGAAGAGCGCGCCGGTGATGGCCACCGTCACCAGGAACGAGAAGAGCAGCGGCTCCGAGACCGAGAGGCCGAAGAGCCGGAACGAGGAGGACGAGTAGCTGGTGGTGAGGATGCGGTAGTCGGAGGTGAACCCCAGCATCACCGCGTTGCTCATCACCAGCCCGAGGCCGATGGTGAGCAGGATCTGGTTCTGGGGCAGCGCGTCGAGCACGCGGTTGATGAAGACCTTCTGCAGGAGCGCGCCCCAGAGGAAGAGCACCGGCGCCGTGATCAGCAGCGAGAGGTACGGGTCGATGTTGAAGAGGGTGAAGAGCCCCCAGGTGACGTACATGCCGAGCATCAGCAGGTCGCCGTGGGCGAAGTTGATGACCCGCATCACGCCGAAGATGATGGTCAGGCCGATGCCGATGAGCGCGTAGACGCCGCCCACCAGGACGCCAGACAGCAAGGACTGGAAGAAGACGTTCATCGGGGCCTCGTTCCCGCGGAGCGCGGGCCGGGGGAGGAGGAGGCGGCCGTGTGGCCGCCCCCCCCGGTGCTAGGTGATCGGTGAGACGGTGCCGGCGCTACTTCCAGCCGGGGAAGGGGTAGACCGCCTTGGCCTTGGCGACGGCCGGCGGGTAGACGGTCACCGACTTGCCGCCCTGGTACTGGACGACCGGCATGGCGACCTTGTTCTGGTTGTTGAAGCCGTCGTAGGCCTGGAACTTCACCTCACCCATGATGGTCTGCCAGGAGCCGGTGGCCAGCGCCTCGCGGACCTTGGCGCGGTCGGCGCCACCCTTGGCGACGGCGGCGCCCACCACCATCATCGAGGTGTAGGTGCAGGCGGCGTGGTAGGTCGGCCGCTTGCCGAACCTGGCCTGGTAACGGGCGGCGAAGGCGGCCGCGCTGGGGCGGGAGTCCGGCGTCCACTGCGTCACCGAGAAGACGTTGGTGGAGATGTCCCGCTCGCCCTCGAACTGGGAGGTGTCGAAGCCGGCGCCGCCGCCAAGGAAGGCCTGCGGCTTGAGCCCGAGCTCGCGCGACTGGCGCATCAGCAGGATGGCGTCGGCCACGTAGGAGACCATGAAGACCAGGTCGGGGTTCTGACCCTTGACCTTGGCGAGGGTGGAGCGGTAGTCGGGCGAGCCCTTCTGGTAGGCCTCCTCGGCCACCACCTTGAGCCCCTTGCTCACCGCGTACTCCTTGCCGACCTTGGAGAGCGACGAGCCGAAGTCGGTAGACTCGTAGATGAAGGCCACGGTCTTGGGCTTGCCGAAGGCGAGGGCCGCGTCGATCAGCGACCGGGCGTAGACGTGGGCCGGGGCGTTCACGCGGAACACCCACTTGTACCCCTGCCGCGTGATGTCCTCCTTGGAGGCGGCCGGGATGACCTCGGAGACGCCGTACTGCTCGGCCTGCTTGGCCACCGCGTTGGCGCAGGCCGAGGTGTACGGGCCGACGACGGCGGTGACCTCGTCGCCGGTGGCCAGCTGCTCGATGGCGCTGATGGCCTTGTCGGGCTTGCCGGTGTCGTCCTGGCGGATCACCTTGAGGTCGAGCCCCTGCTTCTTGAGGTCCTCGAGGGCCAGGTCGAGACCGTTGGTCATGGTCTCGCCGATGGGGGCCTCGGCGCCGGTGATGGTGTTGATGAACCCGATCTTGACTGGCGCCGCCCCGGCCAGGCCGGGGAGGGCGAGCGCCGAGGCGATCACCGCGGACAGGATGCGAGACATGGGCTTCTTCATGTGGGGTCCTCCAAGCAAGAGGGATTGGGTGCGGAGAGGGGAGTCTGCACGGGATGCTCCGCCGGGCGCTACTGCGGAGATCCGCAATGCGCCCACGGTGGAGCACGATACCCCCAAAGTAGCCCTCGGCCCGGTTCGATTTCAGGTGGCGCGCCGTCGAGGCGGGAGACCCGGTCTCAGCGCGGCGTGGGGTCGAAGCCGGTCGCCGCGTGGATGGAGCGCAGGAACTCCCGGCCCACCCGGTCTTCCATGGCTCGGTGGACCGGCAGGAGCGCCCGGACGAAGCGCTGGCGCTCTTCGCGGGAGGGGAGGAAGACCACGGTGGTCCCGGCCCGGCGCACCGCCTCCAGATCGGCCGCCTCCTTCTCACGTGAGAGCCGGTTGGCGAGCGCGGTGGCCTCCCCGAGCGCCTGCTCCAGGGCCCGCCGTACGTCGGCCGGCAGCGCCTCCCAGAAGCGCCGGTTGGCGATGACGGCGTAGCCCAGGTAGCCGTGGTGCGTCAGCGTGAGGTGGCGCTGCACCCGGTGCATGCCCTGGGTGTAGAAGTTGGAGACCGGGTTCTCGCAGCCGTCCACCACGCCGGCCTCCAGGGCCCGGTAGACGTCGGGGAAGGGGAGCACCTGCGGCAGCGCGCCCAGCGCCCGCATCTGCGCGTCGATTACGCCGGACGCCTGGATGCGCATGCGCAGCCCCTTGAAGTCCTCCGGGCGGCGCAGCGGCCGGTTGGCCGAGAAGGACTTGAACCCGGCGTCCCAGAAGGCCAACCCCACGATCCCCTTCGGCTCGAGCTTGAGCAGCAGGGCCTTGCCGACCGGCCCCTCGGTGACCCGGTGGAGCGCCGCCTCGTCCTCGAACAGGAACGGCAGGTCGAAGGCCTCGAACTCCTTCACGCCGAGCGGGCCGAACTTGGAGAGGGACGGGGCCAGCAGCTCCACGGCGCCGAGCTGCAGCGCCTGGATCTCCTCGTAGTCCTTGTAGCCGGTGCCGTTGGGGAAGACGTCCACGCGCACCCGGCCGCCGGTGAGCTCGGCCGCCCGCCGCTTGAAGAGCTCGGCGGCCTGCCCCTTGGGCGTGTCCACCGCCACCACGTGGCTGAAGCGGATGACGATGGGCGTCGAGGCCAGGACGGCGGCGGGGAAGGCCGCCAAGGTGACGAGGGAGAGGAGGGCGAGGAGGCGTCGCGCCAGGCTGGGCATGGGGTGGCCGGATGATGCCCCGGCGCAGCGGCCGGCGTCGAGGGCGCCCGGGGGTATTGCGCCCCTTCCGCCTCGCCGGGCAGGATGTCCCCTCCTGCTCGAGCCCCCTCGCGATGGCCTCCCACCTCAACCCCGCCCCGCGCGATCCGGCCGAGCGCCCCCGGCCTCACTGGCTCTGGCACGCCCCCCGGGTCTCGGTCGCGCTCTTCGTGGTGGCCTTCCTCGCGTTGCTCTGGGTGAAGCACCGCCAGGAGACGGACGAGGCGCGCGACGCCCTGGTGCGGGACATCCTCTGGGTGGAGCAGAACATCCGCTTCAACCTGGACCGCGAGGTGGAGCAGCTCCAGCAGCTGGATCGCGGCCCGGGCGGCCGGCCGCTCGACCAGGCCGGCCTGGAGCTCCTGGTCTCCCACCTGCTCCCCACCAGCCCCGGGCTGGTGCAGGTGGTGGTGCTAGACGAGCGCGGCCACGTGGTGGCGGGGGCGCCGCAGCCGGTGGTCCCGGGGGCCCCGTTCGTCTTCGAGGGGGAGGGGCGGGACCGCCGCGAGACCGCCTACCGGTTGGCGCTCAGCACCGGCAACCCGGCCTGGGGGCCGGCCTTCGCCGAGGGGAGGGAGCACCGCCTCGAGGTCTACGTGCCACGCCTCCGCGGCGGCCAGCGCGCCGGCGCGGTGGTGGGCGTCCACGTCCTGGACGGCCTGCTGTCCGGCCTGGTCCCCTGGTGGCTGGCGGAGAAGCACCGGGTCACCATCCGCGACGCCGGTGGGGTGGTGGTGGCCGCCAAGTCGAACGTGGAGGCGCGGGCGTCCGAGGAGCGGACGCACCAGGTGCCGCTCGAGCCGCCCGGGCAGGGGCTGGTGCTCCACCTCGCCTCCTACCCCGGGACGACGCAGCTCCTTCCCAGCCTCATCACCGCGGCCCTGATCGGGCTGGCCGGCGCCCTGTTCTGGAACCTCTGGGCGCTGCGTCGCCACATCCACTGGCGGCTCGCCACCGAGCAGGCCCTGCGCGCCGAGCACGGCTTCAGGAAGGCCATGGAGGACTCGCTCCACACCGGGATGCGGGCGGTGGACCTCGACGGCCGCGTGGTCTACGTGAACCCGGCCTTCTGCCGCATGGTCGGCTTCGGAGCCGACGAGCTGGTCGGGGAGCGCGTCGCTTCGCGCCCCTACTGGCCTCCCGAGGAGGAGGCTCGCATCGTCGAGTCCCTCCGGTCGGCGCGCCAGGGAGGGCCATCGCCCACCGGCATCGAGCTGAGGCTGATGCGGCGCGACGGCGAGCGGTTCGACGCCCTGCTCTACGAGGCGCCGCTCATCGACGCCGACGGGCGCCAGACCGGCTGGATGGGCTCGGTGCTGGACATCACCGAGCGCAAGCAGGCTCGCGAGCGTGCGCGCCAGCAGGAGGAGAAGCTGGCCGCCACCGCCCGCCTGGTGACCATGGGCGAGATGGCCTCGGCGCTGGCCCATGAGCTGAACCAGCCGCTGGCGGCCATCGCCGGCTACACCACCGGCTGCCTCAACCTGCTCGCCTCCGGTGGCACCGCGACCAGGGGCATCGAGGAGGCGCTGCGGAAGGCGGCCCAGCAGGCGCAGCGGGCCGGCCAGATCATCCGGCGCGTCCACGAGTTCGTGCGCCAGCGCGAGCCGACCCGCACCGCGGTGGACCTCAACGCCACCGTGGAGGAGGTGGTGGGTTTCGCCGAGGCCGAGGCCCGCACGCGGCAGGTGCGAGTCACGGTGGCGCTGGCCGATCGGGCTCCGGAGCTCCAGGCCGACCCGGTGCTCCTGCAGCAGGTGCTGCTCAACCTGGTGCGCAACGGCATGGACGCCATGGCCACCACCCCCCCGGCGGAGCGGCGGCTCACGGTCACCGTGACCCGCGCCGCGTCTTCGGTCACGGTGGCGGTGGCCGACCGGGGCAGCGGCCTCACCCCCCAGGTTCGCGAGCGGATGTTCCAGCCCTTCTTCACCACCAAGGCGGGCGGCATGGGGATGGGGCTCCACATCTGCCGCTCCATCATGGAGACCCACGGCGGCCGGGTCTGGGCCGAGCCCGGCCCGGGCGGCGGCACGGTCTTCGCGTTCTCGCTCCCGGTGGAGGAAACGTGAGCCAGGCCACCGTCCACGTGGTGGACGACGACGGGGCCATCCGCGACGCGCTGGCATGGCTGCTCGGCTCGCGCGGTCTGTCCACCAGCACCTGGCCCTCGGCCGAGGCCTTCCTGGCCGGCCACGACCCGTCCCAGCCCGGCTGCCTGGTGCTGGACATCCGCATGGAGGGGATGAGCGGCATCGAGCTGTTCGACGCCCTGCGCGCCGGCGCCTCGCCGCTGCCGGTCATCTTCCTGACCGGCCACGGCGACGTACCGCTCGCCGTGAACGCCCTCAAGAAGGGGGCCTTCGACTTCGTGGAGAAGCCGTTCAACGACAACCAGCTGGTGGACCTGGTCATCGAGGCCCTGCGGCACGACCAGTCCCGCCGCGGGGAGCGGGCCGCCGAGGCGAGCCTGGCGGCGCGGCTGGGCCAGCTCACGGCCCGCGAGCGCGAGGTCATGGAGTGGGTGCTGCGCGGCGCGCCCAACAAGGCCATCGCCGACCAGCTCGGGCTGGCCATGCGCACCGTGGAGGTCCACCGGGCGCGCCTCTTCGAGAAGATGGGGGTCCGCTCGGCGGTGGAGCTGGCGCAGGTCCTGACGCCGGCCAGGCGGTAGTGCCTGGGGCTGGGCACTCCCGGAAAAAAAAGGGAAGGGCGCCCGAGCCCGAAGGCAAGGGCGCCCCTGGTTCGAAGCGGGTGACTAGAACTTCAGCTGCGACGAGATGCCGATCTGCGTGGCGTCCTGCTTGGTGGTCGGGGCCGTCGCGGTGGCGCCACGGTACTCGGTGGTGACCTGGGCGTACTCGACGCCGAAGCGCCAGGCCTTGCCGGCGTTGAAGAGCAGGCCGGCCGCGAGCTGGTCGTTGTTGATGCGGGCGTTGTTCCCGGAGTTGGTCTTGTCCGCTTCGGCGTGGCCGAGCCCCAGGGTGATCCAGGCCCACGGGACCGGCTTGAGGATCGCCTGCGCCCAGTAGCCCGAGGACTTCTGCGCCTTGACGGCGCCGGCGGCGCCGTAGGTGGCGGTGGCGATGGCGTTGTAGGTGTCGTCCGCCCCCTCGCCCGTGTAGAACTCGCCCTTCACCTGCGCGTACCTGGTCAGGCCGAGATCGAGGTCTACGCCGAGCATGCTGCCCTTGACGTCCTGCTGGTTGGCCGTGCCGTAGGCCAGTCGGCGGGTGCTGGACATGTAGCCGACGCCCAGGGCCGCGGTGACGTCCGGGCCGAACTTGCCGGTGGCGCCGACGCGGGCCTCGATGTTGGGCATGCGCGACTGGTTGCCGGCGCCGAAGTCCACGGCCGACGCGTCGCTGGTCGCCGGGGAGAGGGCGGCCACGGCGGCGTTGATGCCGATGTCGCCGAAGGTGTTGGCGTAGCCGAGACGGAACTGCGGCGAGCGGCGCCAGAGGTTGCCGGCCTGCCAGAAGAGCGGCTTGGCCACCCAGGCCAGGCTCTCGGCGAAGAGCGTGTTGACGAGGCCGTACTCCTGGCCGGCGAGCACCGAGACGTTGCCGGCGCTGGTCTTCCAGGTGGCGGTCATCGCCGCCAGGCGGAGCCGCATCAAGGCATTGTACCAGGCGGTGGAGTTGAGGGCCGCATTCTGGCCTCCGCTGAAGTCGAACTCCAGCACGCCGCTGAGGTCGGCGCCGGACCAGTCGTCCTTGGTGGCCATCCTGAAGCCGATGCGCGACTGGCGGCCGCTGAAGAGGACGGAGCCGCCGCGGAGCGCGGCCTGGGCTGCACCGGGGTAGTCCTGGTCGGCGAGGGAGTTCCCGGTGAAGAACCCGTTGGC
The DNA here is from genome assembly GCA_021806645.1 of Myxococcales bacterium. Classification (GTDB taxonomy): domain Bacteria; phylum Myxococcota; class Myxococcia; order Myxococcales; family Anaeromyxobacteraceae; genus JADKCZ01. The sequence continues at coordinate 205,293 of JAJZQX010000001.1, forward strand.
CAGGATGAAGCCATACGGGGTGAGCTTGACGCCGTCGGCTGCGGGGGCGGTCTGGGCGATGGCGGCGAGCGGGAGCGACAGCGCGAGCACGCCGGCAAGGAGCTTTCTTGATGCGGTCATTCACAGCCTCCGAAACGTGAACCTGGTTGTCCCTGGGTATTTGCGAAGTGGGGGCCCAGTGGGGGTCGAAAAGCTAGCACAGAGCCCGGACCGGTCATGGCAATTCCGACGACGCGCCGCGGCAGTCCTCGCGGTCCAGCGAGCAAGTGCCCGAAAAGACGGGAGCCCGCTCGGGACGCGTCGATCGCGGAGGCAGGACTGACCGTCAGCGTGCCAGCGTCACGATGGTGACGGCGTCGCCGCCTTCGTGCTGGTCGCCCCGGCGATGCGTGGCCACGTACGGTGAGGCCGCCAGCGCCTCACGCAGCGCCTGCTTCAGCGCGCCGGTCCCGTGGCCGTGAAGGATGAGGCACTGGGGTTCCCCTTCGGCGTAGAGCCGGTCGAGGAACCTTTCCACCTCGCGCAGCAGCTCCTCCACGCGCAGCCCGCGAACGTCGAGCCGCCGGTCCTCGAGCCGGACCGCATCCGGGCGGGCCTCCCCGGCGCGGGCCAGCCGGTCGGCGGCGCTGGTGCCGAGGTTGGCCTGGCGGGCCGTTCCCGTCAGGGCCACCAGGTCGGCGAGCGGCCGGCGCACCTTCAGGGGGCCGGCCTGCACCAGCGCCTGCTTGCCGTCGACCGAGAGCACCTCGCCCTCCTGCCCGAGCGAGGCGATCCGGACCCGCACGCCAGGCCGGAGCTGGCCGCCCGGCAGCGCCTCCGCCGACGTCTCGGCCTGCGCCGCGGCCCGCTTCGAGGCCCCCTCCACCTGGGCCTTCCAGGCCTCCAGCTGCGCCGCCGCCTCGCTCGCCTTCTTGACGGAGGGCTGGGCCTGCAGCGAGGCGAGCAGCTCCGCAACCTCGCCGCGGGCCGCCTCCAGCTCGCCGGCGATGGCCTCCCCGACCCGGGCCGCCGCCGCCCGCTCGGCCCGGTGGGCCTCGTCCTCCCGCGCCCGCGCCGCCGACTCGGCCTGGCGCGCCGCCACGGCCGCCCGCTCCGCCACCTCCCGCGCCGCGGCCAGCGCCGCCCGCTCGGCGTCGAGCGCCGCCAGGGCCTCGCCCAGCGCCCCGCCGTGGCCGCTGCGCGCCGCCCGGGCACGCGCCACCACCGCCGCCGGCAGCCCGACCCGCGCCGCCACCTCGATGGCCGAGGAGCTGCCTGGAGAGCCGAGGTGGAGCTGGTAGGTGGGGGCCAGCCGCTCGGCGTCGAAGCCGACCCGGGCGTTGGCGTAGGTGGTGTCGGTGAGGGCCAGCGCCTTCAGCTCGTCCAGGTGGGTGGTGACCAGCACGGTGGCGCCGCGCGCCAGCAGCGCCTCGAGGATGGCCGCCGCCAGCGCCGCCCCCTCGCGCGGATCGGTGTCGGCGGCGATCTCGTCCACCAGCACCAGCGAGCCGGGGATGGCGCCGGCCAGCATCTCCTTCACCGCGGTGAGGTGGGCGGTGAAGGTGGAGAGGTCCTGGTGCAGGTCGCCCCGCTCGTCGATGGCGGCCTTCACCTCCAGGAAGAAGGGGAGGCGCGAGCCCTCGGCGGCCGGGACCGGCAGGCCGGCGCGCAGCATCATGGCCGAGAGCCCGACCGCGCTGATGGCCACGGTCTTGCCGCCGCCGTTCGGACCCGAGACGACGAGCGCCCGCGCCGGCGCGCCCATGCGGACGTGGCTGGCCACCACCATCTTCCCCTGCAGCACCAGCAGGGGGTGGCGCAGCGAGAGCAGCTCGAAACCGTCGCGCTCGGCGCATAGCGCCGGGGCATGGGCGTCGAGGTCGGAGGCGAGCCGCGCCGCCCCCTCCAGCGCGTCCAGCTCGGCCAGCACCGCCAGCCCGCGAGTGAGCGCCGCGGCGCGCCCGGTCACCGCGGTCGAGAGCTCGCGCAGGATGCGGGCCTCCTCCTCGGCGGCGGTGGCGTTGGCGATGGCCAGCTCGTTCCCCAGCTCGACCATGCCTTCCGGCTCGACGAAGAGGGTCTGGCCCGACTGCGAGGCGTTGTGGACGATGCCCGGGAAGGCGGAGCGGGCGCTGGCCAGGATCGGCAGCACGTACCGCTCGTTCCGGATGGTGAAGTAGCGGTCGCGCAGGTGGCGCTCCATCTCGGGGTCGGAGAGGTAGCCGTCCACCTGCGCCTTCAAGGCCCGGTGCAGGCCGCGGCTCCGCTCGCGCGCGGTCGCCAGCTCGACGCTGGCCCGGTCGGAGACGGCGCCCGAGGGCTCGATGGCCCGCTCGATCCGGTCGGCCAGCCGCTCGTCCGGCGCCAGCGGCTCGGCCAGCGCCGAGAGCCGTGGCGCATCGCCGGCGCGGGCCAGCAGCGCCGCGCGGGTCCTGGCCACGGCGCGGGCCAGCGCCGCCACCTCGCGCAGCTCCAGCGGCTCGAGCACGCCGCCCCGGGTGGCCCGGTCTAGCGAGCCCTCCACGTCGGCCAGCCCTCCGAACGGGAGCGAGGTGCCGGTCTCGGAGAGGCGGCGCGCCTCGTCGACGCGGGCCAGCGCTTCGGTGGCAGCGGCGGCGTCGGGAAGGAAGGGCAGGGCCAGGGCCCGGCGCTGGCCGGCCGGGAGCCGGCAGCGCGCTGCGAGGGCGGCGAGGATCTCGGGCCAGCCGAGCTGGGCCAGGGTGCGGTCGTGGCTCATTTGGTTCGGCGCGGTCCTACCCCGTATCAGGCAGATTCCACAACTTCGCGGGTATCATGCTCAAGTGAAACGCCTCGCCCTCCTCGCCGGCCTCGTCTCCCTCTCCGCACTGACCAGCTGCGCCCGCTCGCCCGCGAAGCTGGTCCGGTCCAGGCCCGCCGGTCCCGCCAGGCTCGCCGGGCCGATCTGCGCGGTCCCGCCGAAGGGGGCGGTCCCGGCCGGTCCGGGTGCCCGTGACGCCGGGCCTCGCCCCGAGGTGCTGGTGGCCCGTGCCCGCCAGCTACGGTCCGAGGGCGATCACGCCGGATCGCTGAAGCGGCTGGAGCAGGCGGCGGTGCTGGCCCCGGACGACGCCGATGTCTGCCTCGAGCTGGCCGACCTGCTGGTGGCCGACGAAGCCGACCTCGACCGGGCTGGAGCCATGCTCCAGGCCATCCCCGCCAGCCATCCGGGGCGCGACGCCGCGCTGGGGCGGCTGGCCGAGCTGCGCGGTGACGAGGAGACGGCCCAGGCGGCCTACGCCCGCCACCTGGCGGTGGTGGACGACCCGGAGATCCGGCTGCGCCGGGCCGTGGCGCTGGAGCGGCTGGGGCGCGACGCCGAAGCCACCGCCGAGCTGGAGCGGCTGCGAGCCGCCGACCCGGGGAGCGCCGTCGTGCGCGCGCGGCTGGCGGAGCGGTACGAGGCGGCCGGCCGGCTGGACGAGGCCGAGGCGGAGCTGCGCACGCTGGCGGACGCGATCCCGGATCGTCCGGAGGGGTGGCGCCGGCTGGCCGCCTTCTGCGGGCGCCACGGGATCGACGAACATCCGTCCTGCGCCCTGGCCAGGGCCCGGCTGGCCGGCGCGCCGGCCCAGCGCGAGCTGCGGCCGCTGCTGCCGACGGGGAAGTAGACGCCTGGCGGTGAGCGGCGCAGGGGACAGCGTGCCGCGTCAGCACGGTTCTCCGCCGCACCGGCCGGCCTTCCGACCCAGCCACCACTGATCGTCTCGATGGGAAGTTATCATTCGTGACAACATCCTTCGGCGTCGACGACTCCCTTCCGGCCTCCCTCACTACCGGCCTGACGGCCTGCCTCGCGCCGCGCCGGGCGCGACTCACATTCGCGCTCGACGTACCGCTCGAGGCGGTCGTCGAGGGCACCCGGTCGGAAGGGGTGATCACTCCCCTGGCGCCTGTCCGGCGGCCGCGGCACCGGGGGCCGGGCGCTACTGCGCCGTGTAGCCGCCATCGACGATGAACGGCACGCCGGTGACGCCGCCTGCCAGCTCGCCGGCCAGGAAGACGACGGCGGCGGAGATCTCGGCGACCGAGAGCAGCCGCCGCAGCGGCACCAGCGGGTAGATGACCTCCTCCAGCACCCGCTCCAGCGCCACGCCGCGGGTGCGGGCCAGGTCGGCCAGCTGGTTCCGGACCAGCGGCGTGTCGACGTAGCCGGGGCAGAGGGCGTTGACGGTGATGCCGTGGGGGGCGCCCTCCAGCGCGGCCACCTTGGTCAGCCCGAGCAGGCCGTGCTTGGCCGAGTTGTAGCCGGCCTTGCCGGCGAAGCCGACCAGCCCGTTGATGGAGGCGACGTTGACGACGCGCCCCCAGCGCCGCGACTTCATGAGCGGGAAGGCGCGCTTGATGGCCAGGAACGGCGCCACCAGCATCACCTTGAGGAGCAGCTCGAACTTCTCGGTGGGGAACTCCTCGATGGGGGCGATGTGCTGGAGGCCGGCGTTGTTGACGAGGATGTCGAGCCGGCCCCACTTCGCCGCCGCCGCGTCGATGGCCCCGTTGAGCTCCGCCTCGCGCGTCACGTCGCAGGGCGCGGCCAGAACCTCGAGCCCGTGCGCCCGCAGCCCGGCCACGGCGGCGTCGAGCGCCGGGCCGGGCCGGTCGGAGACCGCCAGCCGGGCCCCGCTCCGGCCGAGGTCGAGGGCCACCTGCAGCCCGATGCCACCCGCCGCGCCGGTGATGAATGCGACACGCTGCTCGATGGGCTGCGCCATCTGGAGTGCCTCCGCGGGGTCCCTCGGCCCGCTAGATCGGGAAGTTGCGGGCGAAGTGGAGCGCCTCGCCGACCAGCCCGCGCCGGAAGGCCAGCACCCCGACCACGAAGACGCTGCCGATGATGACCGTGACCCAGTCGCCGACGCCGGAGAGGTAATTGTCCATGGTCACCACCACCAGGGCACCCACCGACGGACCCATCACCGTCCCCATGCCGCCGAGCAGCGTCATCAGCACCACCTCTCCCGACTTGTGCCAGTGGGCGTCGGTGAGGGTGGCGAACTGGAGCACCAGCGCCTTGGTGGCGCCGGCCAGCCCGGAGAGCCCGGCCGAGATCACGAAGGCCACCAGCTTGTAGCGGTCCACGTCGTAGCCGAGCGAGAGCGCGCGCGGCTCGTTCTCGCGGATGGAGCGGAGCACGTGGCCGAAAGGTGAGTGGATGGTCCGGTAGATGACGAAGAAGCCGAGCAGGAAGATGGCGTAGACCAGGTAGTAGAGGGGCAGCGTCCGGTCGAGCGGGATCAGGCCGAAGAGCGTGCCGCGCGGGATCCCCTGCAGGCCGTCCTCGCCGCCGGTGAACGGGAGCTGGACCGCCAGGAAGTAGAGCATCTGGGCGAAGCCGAGCGTGATCATGGCGAAGTAGATGCCGGAGCGCCGGATGGCCAGCCCACCGATGAGCAGCCCGAGCAGCGTGGCCACCGCGGTGCCGGCCAGCAGCCCCAGCTCGGGGGGCCAGCCCCACTCCTTGAGCACGTGGCCGGTGACGTAGCCGGCGCTCCCCAGGAAGGCGGCGTGGCCGAAGGAGAGCAGGCCGGTGTAGCCGAGCAGCAGGTTGAAGGCACTGGCGAAGAGGGCCATGCAGAGCACGTTCATGAGGAAGACCGGGTAGACCGCCAGCGGCAGCGCCAGCCCCGACAGCGCCATGGCGATGAAGAAGGCCCTCTTGCGGCCGGGCGTGATGATGCCGGCCCGGTACGCGGCGCGGGCCTCCTGTAGTCCCGGCGGTCCGCTCACGTCTCCCTCCCGAACAGGCCGGCCGGGCGCAGGAGCAGCACCACGGCCATGATGGCGAAGATCACGGTCGCGGCGGCCGGCGGGTAGAAGTACTTGGTCAGCCCCTCCACCAGCCCCAGCCCGAGGCCGGTCAGGATCGATCCGAGGATGGAGCCCATGCCGCCGACCACCACCACCGCGAAGACCACGATGATGAGCGAGGAGCCCATCGACGGGCTGACCTGGTAGATGGGCGCGGCCATGACGCCGGCGAAGCCGGCCAGGGCCACGCCGAAGCCGAAGGTGAGCGTCATCATCAACGGCACGTTGACGCCGAACGCCTGGAGCAGTCGCGGGTTCTCGGTGCCGGCGCGCAGGTAGGCGCCCAGCCTGGTCCGCTCGATGACGAACCAGCTGCCGAAGCAGACCACCAGCGAGACCAGCACCACCCAGGCCCGGTACCTGGGCAGGTACATGAAGCCCAGGTTGGTGCCGCCCTGCAGCGCCTCCGGGACCGGGTAGGAGCTCCCGGAGTTGCCGTAGGCGTGGTGGAAGAGCCCCTCGATGATCAGGGTAAGACCGAAGGTGAAGAGGAGGCCGTACAGGTTGTCGAGCTGGTAGAGCCGGCGCAGCATGGTGCGTTCCACCACCATGCCGAGCACGCCGACCGCCAGCGGGGAGAGGAGCAGGGCCGGCCAGTAGCCGATCCCCAGCTCGCTCAACCCCAGCCACGCCAGGAAGGCCCCGGTCATGTAGAGGGCCCCGTGGGCGAAGTTCACGACGTTGACCAGGCCGAAGATGACGGCCAGCCCCAGCGAGAGCAGGGCGTAGAACGAGCCGTTGATGAGCCCCACCAGCAGCTGTCCGTAGAGCGCCTGCATGCGGCCTCCTCCTCGACGCCGGCTACTTCTTCACGGCCAGCGGGCAGGCCTGCGCCTCGACCGAGGGGAAGGCCTCGGCGGCCGGGATGGTCTTGACGATCCTGTAGTAGTCCCACGGGTACTTCGACTGCTCGGGCGTCTTGACCTGCACCAGGTACATGTCGTGGCGGAAGAGGCCGTCGGGGCCGATCTTCCCCTTGGCGAAGAAGTCGTTGACCGGCGCGGCCTTCATCTTGGCGATGACGGCGTCGGCGCCGTCGGTGCCGGCCGCCTTGACGGCCTGGAGGTAGTGGGTGACCGCGGAGTAGAGGCCGGCCTGCACCATGGTCGGCATGGCCTTCTTCTCGTTGCCGGGGAGGGACTGGAAGCGCTTCGACCAGGCGCGGGTGGCGTCGTTGCGGTCCCAGTAGAAGGCGGTGGTCAGGTACATGTTCTTGGCGGCGGCGAGCCCGAGGCTGTGGACGTCCGAGATGAAGACCAGCAGGCCGGCCAGGGTCTGCTTCGGGGTCAGGCCGAACTCGGCCGCCTGCTTGATGGTGTTGATGGTGTCGGCGCCGGCGTTGGCCATGCCGACCACCTGGGCGCCGGAGGCCTGGGCCTGCAGCAGGTAGCTGGAGAAGTCGCTGGTGCTCTGGGGGTGGCGGACCGAGCCGAGCACCTTGCCGCCCGACTCGACGACCACCTTGGCGGTGTCGGCCTCCAGCGACTTGCCGAAGACGTAGTCGGCGGTGATGAAGAACCAGGTCTTGCCGCCGTTCTTCACCACCTCCCGGCCGGTGCCGTTGGCGAGCGCCCAGTTGTTGTAGGTGTAGTGGACGTTGTAGGGGGTGCACTTCTCGCCGGTGATGGCGGTGGTGGCCGGACCGGAGAGCAGGGTGATGCGCTTCTTCTCCGCCGCCACCGGCATGACCGCCAGGGCCGTGCCGCTGTTTACGAGGTCGGCCACCACGTCCACCTGGTTCTCGTCGAACCACTTGCGGGCGGTGTTGGATGCGATGTCGGCCTTGTTCTGGTGGTCTGCGGAGATCACGTCGATGGGCTTGCCCAGCACCTTGCCGCCGAAGTCGGCCACCGCCATCTTCACGGCCAGCACCGAGCCCGGTCCGGCCAGGTCGGAGTAGAAGCCGGTCATGTCGGTGAGGACGCCGATGCGGACCACGCCGTCGGAGACCTTGCCGGCGGCGCGCCCGGGCGCGGGGAGGGTGAGCAATGCGACGGCCATCAGGAGGGATGCGAACGTTCTCATCACGAACCTCTTTTCCAGTCGGTGGATGCAGCTAGACGCCTAGGTATCCTTGCAGCTTGGTCATGCTCGCTTCGAGTTGGTCCTTCTCGATCATGTCGACGATGCGGCCGTGCTCGACCACGTAGTGGCGGTCGGCGAGCCGGGCCGCGAAGCGGAAGTTCTGCTCCACCAGCACCACGGTGAAGCCTCGCTCCTTCAAGGTGGCGACCGTCCGCCCCAGGGCCTGCACGATGACCGGCGCCAGCCCCTCGGTGATCTCGTCGAGGAGCAGCAGCTTGGCGCCGACGCGCAGGATGCGGGCCATGGCCAGCATCTGCTGCTCGCCGCCGGAGAGCCGGCTGCCCGGGCTCTTCCGGCGCTCCTTGAGGTTGGGGAACATGGCGTAGAGCTCGTCCATGGAGAGCCCGCCGCTCCCCACCGCCGGCAGCAACATCAGGTTCTCCTCGGCCGAGAGGCTGGCGAAGATGCCGCGCTCCTCGGGGCAGTAGCCGATGCCGAGCTGGACGATCTTGTGCGTGGGCCGGCCGATGGTCTCGCGCCCGTTGAGCATCACCGAGCCGGTCCGGCGGCTGGTGAGGCCCAGGATGGCCTTGAGCGTGGTGGTCCGCCCCGAGCCGTTGCGGCCGAGCAAGGTCACCAGCTCGCCGCGGTTGACGCGGAAGTCCATGCCGTGGAGGATGTGCGACTCGCCGTAAAAGGCGTGCAGGTCGGTGACCCGCAGCAGCTCGAGCGACGGGGAGACGATGTCGGCGCTCATTCCGGCACCCCGATGTAGGCTTCGAGCACCCGGGGGTTGGTCGAGACGTCGGCGTAGCTCCCCTCGGCGAGGACGGCTCCCCGCTGCAACACGGTGATGGTGTGGCAGAGGTCGGCCACCACGGAGAGGTTGTGCTCGACCATGAGGACGGTGCGTTGCGCGGCGACGCGCCGGATCAGCTCGACCACGCGCCCCACGTCCTCATGGCCCATCCCCTGCGTAGGCTCGTCGAGCAGCAGCACCTCGGGATCGAGGGCCAGGGTGGTGGCCAGCTCCAGCGCCCGCTTCCGGCCGTAGGGCAGCTCCACCGCCACCTCGTCGCGGTGGCCGGCGAGATCGACGGCCTCCAGCAGCTCCACGGCGCGGCCGTGCAGCGCCCGCAGCGTCTGGTCGCTCTTCCAGAAGTGGAAGGAGGTGCCGAGCGGCCGCTGCAGCGCCACTCGCACGTTCTCGAGCACCGTCAGGTTGGGGAAGACCGCCGAGACCTGGAAGGAGCGGACCATCCCCTCGCGCGCCACGTCGGCCGGCCGGGCCCGGGTGATGTCGCGGCCGCGGAAGAGGATGGTGCCGGCGGTCGGCTGGATGAACTTGGTGAGCAGGTTGAAGACGGTGGTCTTGCCGGCGCCGTTGGGGCCGATGAGGGCGTGGATGGTGCCGCGCCGGACCTTGAGATCGACGCCGCTCACGGCCACGAAGCCGCGGAAGTCCTTGGTCAGGCCTCGGGTCTCGAGGACCAGGTCGCCGGCCGGCGGCGCCTCGAGCTTCGGGGCGGCGCTCACGCGGCGGCTCCGGAGGCGTCCCACCCGTCGAGCGCCTGTTCCACCGAAGCGAAGACCTTCATCCTGCGCTCCTTGTGGGAAGATCGGCCGGCCGCCGTGCTAGCTCAGGAGCTATAGGCCGATCGCGAAAAGTTTTCCGAACACTTTGGAGAAAGCAGCAGGCGTGCCAAATGGGTTCAGATGGGGTCATACATCAAACGTAAATGATATCAATATGTTCGTAAATTAATTCCGATCCGGGAGCTATCGCTGAGGGACGACTAATCCAAAAAGCTGGACAACGCGAAGGAGTTGCGCGCAACAGGGAGCGCCCAATCCGACTGTTTTCGGCCCATAAGGAGGTGATCCATTTATTTGGATGCCGAGTCCGGAGATCCGGACTTTTCGTCGGGCCCGCTCCCGGCCAGCCCGTGCAGTCCCAGCTTGGCGTACACCGACGATCGGCTGATCCCGAGGCGCGCCGCGGCCGCCAGCCGGTCCCCGTGCACCTCCTTGAGCGCCCGCCGCAGGATCTCCCGCTCCGAGAGCCGAAGCTGGGCCTTCAGGCTGGTCCCCTCGGCGGCGGCGGCGCCAGCGGCTCCGGCGAGCAGGGACTGCGGCAGGTCGTCCCGGGTGACGACGCTGCCGCTCTTCACGTAGAGCGCCTGCTCCAGCACGTTGCGCAGCTCGCGAACGTTGCCTGGCCAGGGGTGGCTCCGGAGCGCGGCGACGGCGGAGTCGTCCAGCCCCTCGACCGGGACACCGGTCTCGCGCTCCAGCTGCCGCAGGATCTGCTCGGTGAGCAGCGGCAGGTCGTCGCGCCGCTCCCGCAGCGGCGGGATCTCGAGCCGCATCACGTTGAGCCGGTAGTAGAGGTCGTGCCGGAACGTCCCCTGCTCCAGCAGCGGCTCCAGCCGACGGTTGGTGGCCGCCACGATCCGGACGTCGATGGCCTCGGGCTGGTCGGCGCCAACCGGCTCCACCTCGCGCTCCTGTAGCACCCGCAGCAGCTTGGCCTGCATGGCCAGCGGCAGCTCGCTGATCTCGTCGAGGAAGAGCGTCCCGCCGTCGGCCAGGCTGAACTTGCCCTTCTTGCCCCGAGCGCGGGCGCCGGTGAAGGAGCCCTCCTTGTAGCCGAACAGCTCCGACTCGAAGAGCTCGGCCGGGATGGCGGCGCAGTTCACCTTGAGGAAGGGGCGCAGGGCCCGGCCGCTCTCGACGTGGATGGCGTGGGCGAACAGCTCCTTGCCGGTGCCGCTCTCCCCCACCAGCAGCACGGTGGTGTCGCTGCGCGCCACCTTGCGGGCCAGGTCCTTCACCCGCTCGAGCTGCTCGTCCTGCCCCACGATCTGCTCGAAGCTGTAGCGGGCGCCCAGGTGCTTGTTCAGCTCGGTCTTGTAGTAGTCCAGCTCCTTCTTCAGGTTCCGGAAGCGGCCGGACATGGCGAAGAGGTCGTCTATGTCCTGGAACTGGATGGTGCCGACCACCGCCACCAGCTTACCCTGCTCGAAGATGGGGATGCGATTGCAGATCATCTCGTGGCCGCGGATCTTCTGGACATGGGCGATCTCGGGGACGCCGGTCCTGGCCACGAGGTGCATCCGGGTGTTCTCGACCACCTCGGTCACGTGGCGTCCGACCAGGGCTCGCACCGGCTTGCCGAGGAACTCGGCATAGGCCTTGTTGACCTTGAGGATGCGCCCCTCGGCGTCGACGATGATCAGCCCCTCGTAGGCGTTGCCGAGCGCGTCCTCGAGCATGCCGCGCTCCTTCTCACAGGCGTCGGCCCTGGCCACCAGGCTGGTGATCAACCGGTGGACCCAGCCGCCGCGCCGGACTCTCACGGGGCCGGAGCCTCCACCACCGCCCGCGTCATCATCCGGTCGAGCACCCACGCCAGCGCCGCCGCGCGCGGCAGGCCGAAGGCCATGCTGGCGATCGCCACCGGCCAGGGCGCCGAGAGGTAGAGGGTGAACATGGCGCCGCTGGTGAGGAGCCAGATCCCGGCCAGCAGCAGCCCGAGCTTGCGCCGCCGCCGCTCCACCTCGAAGAAGGCGGCGGCGAAGACGGCGGCGATCAGCCCGTTGATGGCGCAGGTCACCACCGAGATGGCGTTGACGCCCAGCAGCCCGAGCATCTCGCGGAAGATATCGCTCATGTACGGCAGCAGCAGGTAGGGCGGGGTGGTGGCCGTGAAGATCCGGCCCACGGTGTCGAAGGCGAGGTGCACCAGCGTCGCGGCGAGCGCGAGCCGGGCCAGGCGCGGCGGTGCGGACGACGGCATGGTCCGGTCGTAGCAGGCCGGGGCGCCTCACGCCAGCGCCGCCGTGCTCGCCACCGGCGCCGCCTCCGGAAGCCCGTGGCGTAGTAGGGTGCCGCCGTGGTGCGCCTCCCCCCAGCCATGACGGAGCGCCGTGACGACGCCATGCTGGTGGCCGCCGCCCGGCGTGGCGACGCCGGCGCCCACCGCGCCCTCTACGACCGCTTCCGGCCGGCGGTCTGGCGGGTGGCCCGAGGCTTCGCCGACTTTGACGCCGACGACGTGGACGACGTGGTGCAGGAGAGCTTCGTCCGCGCTTTTCGCGGCCTCGCCAAGCTGAAGGAGCCGGAGCGCGTCGGTCCCTGGCTCCTGACCATCGCCCGCAACCGGGCCCTGACGCGGCTGGCCCGGCGCCGGGCCGGTGGCGAGCTGGCCGAGGAACTGGCGCGCGAGGCCGAGGTGGCCGCCACCGAGGAGCAGGGGGGCCCCGATCCGGAGGCCGGCGCCGAGCTGGAGCTGGTCAGGCGGCTCATCTCCGAACTCCCCGAGGGGCCGGAGAAGGAGACAGTCCACCTCTTCTACGTGGAGGGGGCGCTCTCGGCCCGCGAGATCGCCGACCGGCTCGGCGTCGGCAAGAGCGCCATCACCATGCGGCTGGAGCGGTTCCGGGCCAAGGTGAAGCGACGCGTGCTGGCCGAAGTGGCCAGGTTGAGGGGAGAGGGGTCATGAGGGTGATGCACCTGACGATCCCCACCTACACGGCGCTCCTGGACGGTACCCTTCCCGAGACAGAGGCGCGCGAGCTGGGGTCCCACCTCGAGGCCGGCTGCGAGGTGTGCGAGCGCTGGCTGGCGGAGCGGCCCACGGCCGACCGGCTCGACGGGGACGTGGACCTGGCGCTGGGAGCCCTGTCCGCGTCGAACGCCGGTGCGAACGCCGGTGCCGGAAACGACCTCGAGTTCGCTCGCATCACGCGCGCGCTGGCCGCCGTGGCGACGCCGTCCGCGCTCCGTCGCCGCTGGGCGGGCGGGCTGGCGGTGGCCGCGGCGCTCGCGGTGGCCGGCGTGGCGGTGCTGGTGCAGCGCGGCGCGGGGCCGGACCGATGGGATGGCACCAAGGGGGCGGTCGCGCAGGCGGTGCCGCTCCGGCTCCGCTTCCTCGTCCTCCAGGACGGCCCTGGACCGGTTCCCGGGATCGAGAAGGGCGTCTCGGGCCAGGCGGTGCCGGCCGAGGCCAGCCTCCAGTTCCAGGTCGAGCTGGGGCGAGAGGCCGACGTGGTGCTGGCGCGCGCCGCCGGCGGCTCGGCCGAGCCGTTCTTCCACGCCCGGCTCCCGGCCGGCCGCACCGTGGTCTCGGTGTCCGGCCAGCCGGCGGCCTACCCGCTGGCCCAGCTGACCGGCCCGCAGCGCTTCCTGGCGCTGGCCGGCGAGCAGCCCATCGAGCCGGCCGACGTCGACCGCGCCGCCCGGGGTTCGGCCGCCGGGGCGGGGCCGGGACAGCCGATCTCCCTCGACGTGATCGAGGTGCAGGTCCGCTGATGGAGGGGTAGCCGGGACCGCGCGATTCCGGCATGCAATGGAGCGAATGGACCTGACGACCAGAGGGAGGCGTTGCGCTGGTGGCCTCCAGGCCGTCCTGGCCGTGGCTTGCCTTGGGTGCGCCGGCGCGCCCGTCGCGGGGCGGGCCGAGAAGGGCGGGCTGGTCCCGGTCGCCGTCTCTCGCGACACGCTGGCCGCGGCGCACCGGCCCCGCCGCGTGGCCCTGCTGGTCGGGGTGCAGAAGTTCGACGACCCGCAGTGGCGTCCGCTCCGCTTCCCGGAGGCCGACGCCGTGGCGTTCGGCGACGTGCTTCGCGACGCCGGGAAGGGCGCCTTCGACGAGGTCGAGGTGCTGGGCGGTGCGCTCACCCGCGACGGGTTCAGGTCGGCGCTGCAGCGGTTGGCCGGGCGGACCCGCGACGAGCAGGACACGGTGGTCCTCTACCTCTCCTCGCACGGCACGCTGGCTCGCGACGCCAGCGGGCGGCTGCGGCGCTACCTGGTCCTCTCCGACACCTCGATGGCCGACGTGCCCGGCACCGCCTTCTCGATGGACGAGCTGAAGCGGGACTTCGACCGGCTCCGCTCCCGCCGCAAGGTGCTGGTGCTGGCCACCTGCCACTCGGGTGGCGGCAAGTCGCTGCTGCCCGACGGCGTCCAGCATGAGCTGGCCGGCATCAAGACCGGTTTCTTCGTCCGGCCCATCGAGGAGGTGAGCCGCGCCAGCGTGGTGCTGGCCGCCAGCGACTGGGGCGAGACCGCGCGCGAGGACGAGCAGCTCGGGCACGACATCTACACCCACTTCCTCGTCGAGGCGCTGCGCCTCGGCGCCGACCGGAACGGCGACGGCGCGGTCACCGCGTCGGAGGCCCATGACTACGCCCGGCGCATGACCTACCAGTTCACCGGCGGCCGCCAGCGTCCCAGCGCCGAGTCGACCGAGGTGGGTGTGGATCCCATCGTGCTGGTGGGCAAGGTGCTGCGGGTGGGCAAGCCCGAGCTCTACAGCTACGCCCCGAACCTGGACGGCTTCGAGATCCTGGTGGACGGCAAGCCGCTGGCCGAGCTGCCGGGTGGGGTGGCGGTCGATCCCGGGCGCTACCGCGTCCAGGTCACCAAGGGCGGCGGGCCGGCCCTCTTCGACGGCCGGGTGGCGCTCGGCGCCGGCCAGCGGATCGACCTGCAGGACCTGGTGACCCAGGCCGAGGGGCGCTGGGAGGTCGGGCCGCGCGTCGGCCTCTTCAGCTTCATCGACCAGGCGAGCCGGGAGCAGCTGCTCGGACCGTCCGGGACGGTGGGCGTCACCGCCTCGCTGCGCGACTGGCCGGCGCGCCACCTGACGCTCCGGGTGGACGTGGCCGGCGCCAGCGGGCGCGCGAGCTACCGGCCCTCCGGGGTCAACGCCGGCTATGACTACCAGCTCTTCAACGCCGGCGTGGCGGTGGCGTGGCGCGCCGAGCCGCGCTGGCTGCGGGGCGGCTCGCTGCTGGCCGGTCCGCGCCTCTCGGCGCTGCGCGTGGCCCGCCAGTTCGTGCTCGAGCTGGCCTCGGCGCCGCAGACCTACTTCACGCTGACGCCGGGGCTGCTGCTCGGCGCCGACTTCCCCGTCTGGAAGGGCGTGGTGGCCTCGACCGAGCTGCACCTCGACTGGGCGGTGGTGAAGGTGGATGGCCAGGACCGCTCGACCGGCTTCGGCGAGTGGATGATCGGCGTGGGATACCGGTTCCAGTAGAGAGGTGACCGAAGATGGCTACGCGGGGTCACATGAGCGGGTGGAACGGGATGAGGTCCTGGCGTCAACTCGCCCTCGTGGCGCTCATGGGGCTGGCCGGCTGCGGCGAGCTGGAGACGCCCGATTTCGCCCATGGCTCGATCGCCGGGCGGGTGGTGGGGGCCCAGCTCGACGGGTTCGCCTATCCGCTCGGCCACCCGGAGCTGAAGAAGCTGGTGGAGGCCGACGGGTCGTTCCGGTTCGACGACCTGCCGGTGGGATCGACGCGGCTGCTGGTCTACGACGACCTGCTCCCGGACGGGAAGACCCGCCGCGCCGAGCTGGTCGAGGTGGTGGTCCCAGGCGCCGGCGTGGCTCGCTTCCAGCGGAACGGCGAGAACGCGCCCGTTTCGCCTTCGGACAAGATGGCCTGGGCGGGGGCCGTCGTCGCCACCGTGTCGCCGGACGGCGGCGGCATCGCGGCGGCGCCCCGGTTCGAGGTGGTGGGGACCAGGCTGGCGGCCGCGCCGCTCCCCGGGAGCGCCGCGGTCAACCTCGGGCTGCTCCCCGCGGCCTCGGGCGTATACCAGCTCACCGCGTCGGCCGCTGGCTACAAGACCGCCACGCGGCCCATCGACGTGGTCAGCGCCACCAACGGCTACGACGTGGCGCTCGAGATCGACACCAGCGGGAGCGGCCCATACGGCTGCGACGCGGCCGGTGGTGGCTGCGTCAACGGGCTCAAGTGCGACGCGGCCAGCGGCCGGTGCGTGCAGTGCCTGGCGGACGGCGACTGCGCCACCGGCTCCTGCGACGTCGACGAGCACTTCTGCACGGCGCCGCCGCCCGGTGGTGCTGGGGACGGGGCGGTCTGCGCCAGCTGCTCCTCCGACACGCAGTGCCAGGGCGTGACGCTCAGCATGGCCGGGACGCCCAGCGCCGGCCGGTGCGAACTGGCGCCACTGGCGACGAGCGGCTACTGCACCTGGTCGCTGTGGCCGGGTTACGGGAGTTTTTGCCCGGCCGGCTTCTTGTTCCTCCCGGACGCCACGGGGATCGACCGTTGCGTCCCGGCCGACTCCTGCGAGGCCTACTTCGATAGGTTCGGCCAGGGGTGCTTCACCGACGAGAGCTGCCGGTCCGGGGGCGAGCTGGCGGGCGCCATCTGCTACGGCGCCGATCCGGCCGGCGAGGTCCCAGGCTACTGCACCGCGGAGTGCAGGGTGCTTTCCACTCCACCCGACAGCTGCGTGGTTCCCGGCTTCCACTGCGACCCGGGCCTGAAGTACTGCCTGCGCGATTGACCCGATCGGCGTCGCGCACGCCCCCGTGGCGAGGTAGAAGAGGGGCTCATCGCCTCCGAGGGGTCCACATGAAGCCCGCCTCCCTGCCGGCCACCTTGCTGCTCGCCGCTTGCGCCCTGGCGCCGCTCGTCGCCAGCGCCGCACCGGACGGCGGGGGCGCCTCCCCACCCGCCGCGAGGCCGCTCACGCTGGCCGAGGTCAGCCGCGCCTTCACCGCCGTCGACGACGCCGAGCGGCACGGGGCGCTGCCGGATTCGAGGAACAGCTGGCTGGCCGCCGCCGCGGCCAACCGGGAGGACCCCGCGCCCCGGGTCCTGGCCGCCTACGCGCTGCCGCACGGGGAGGAGACCTGGGCCGAGCTCAAGCGCCTGTCCAGCCAGTTCAGGGAGTCGGCCATCCCGTGGGTCGCCATGTGGCGCATCTACCTGGAGTGGGGCGTGATCGACCAGGTCGAACGCTCCATCCAGGACGTTCACCAGGTGGACAAGGCGAACTGGCTGGTCGGGCTCATCGAGGCGGCGGTGGCCGAGCGGCGCGGGCGGCTGGGGCCGGCCACGTCCGGCTACAGGGCGGTGCTGGCGATCGACCCCGCCAACGTCGATGCCCACGTCGGGCTGGCTCGGCTGGCGCTGGCGGCCGGCGACGAGGTGTCCGCGCGGCAGGAGGCCAACGCCGCGCTGGAGGCGCTGCCGGGGCACGCGCCGGCGCTGGTGGTGCTGGCGGGGCTGGCCGAGGCGCGCGGCGACGTGAACGCCTCGGTCGCGCTCTACCGGAAGGTGGTCGCCGCCAGCTCCCGCGACCGGAACTCGCGCGTGAAGCTGGCCAGGCTGCTGCTGCGGCAAGGAGACACCTCGGGGTCGCGCGACCAGTGGAAGGCGGCGCTGGCGCTCAAGGAAGACGCCGAGACGCTGGTGGCGCTGGCCGAGGCGGCGCGGCTCTGCGGCGACACCGCCACCGAGCAGCGCTCGCTGGAGCGGCTCTCGGCGCTCGACCCCGGCAGCGTCGAGTGGCGGCGCGTCGCCGAGATCCGGATCCAGGCCAACGACACCGCCGGGGCCGAGCGGGCCCTGCGGCAGGCCGTCTCCCGTGACGCCAAGGATCCCCAGAACCACCTGGCGCTGGGGCGGCTGCTGGCGGCTTCGGGGCGGGTCGGAGAAGGGCTGGAGCACCTGCGCGCGGCGGGCGAGATCGCGGTCGCCGACCGAGAGGCCGTCGAGCGGCGGATCAACCTCCGCAAGCAGTCCAGGCCGGGCCTGGCGGCGCTGCAGCGGGCCGTGGGCGCCCTCATCGACAAGACCTACCGGCAGCGGCTCAAGGAGCATCCGCGCCTTTCGGGCAAGCTGACCATCCGGGTGACCTCCGACGCCTCGGGGCGCGCCGCGCTCGTCGAGGTGCTCGAGGACACCCTCCACGACGACGACGTCCGGGCCTGCGCCTACTGGAACCTGAAGGATGCCGCCTACCCCGCCCAGAAGCCGGGCCGCTCCTCGTTCAGCTTCACGCTCCGGCCGGGCCGCTGAGCCGCCGGTCGCCGTCGGGCTGGAGGTCCTGCTCCGGGCCCGGGGCGGGCCGCTGCGCGGCCGCCGCGTCGGGCTGATCTGCAACCCCACCACGGTGGACCGCCGCCTGCGGCACGCGGCGGACCTGCTCCACGCGCTGCCGGGCGTGACGCTCTCGGCGCTCTTCGGCCCCGAGCACGGCGTCCGCGGCGACGCGCCGTACATGGCGGCGGTGGAGGGAGGGACCGACGACGCCACCGGCCTGCCCGTCCACTCGCTGTACGGGGCGACGCGCGAGTCGCTGCAGCCGTCCCCCGGGGCCCTGGCCGGGCTCGACGCGCTCTGCTTCGACGTCCAGGACGTCGGGGCCCGCTACTTCACCTACCAGGCCACCATGCTGCTCTGCATGGAGGCGGCGGCCAGTGCCGGGCTGGCCTTCGTGGTGCTCGATCGGCCCAACCCCATCGGCGGCGAGGCCGTGGAGGGCCCCGGGCTCCACCCCGGCTTCACGAGCTTCTGCGGGCTGCACGATCTGGCGCCTCGCCACGGGTTGACGGTGGGGGAGCTGGCCAGGCTCTTCGTGGCCGAGCGCCGGCTCGATCTCGACCTCACCGTGGTGCCGTGCCAGGGCTGGCGGCGCGGGCAGGGGTTCCGTGCCACCGGGCGGCCCTGGGTCCTGCCCTCGCCCAACATGCCGACGCCGGAGACGGCGCTGGTCTACCCCGGGATGTGCCTGCTGGAAGGGACCAACCTCTCCGAGGGGCGGGGGACGACGCGGCCGTTCGAGTTCTTCGGCGCGCCCTGGCTAGACCCGGCCCGCCTGGCGGCGGCGCTCTCGGCGGAGCGGTTGCCCGGCGTCCGGTTCCGCCCGGCCAGCTTCACGCCGACCTGGGACAAGCACGCCGGCGCCCGCTGCCACGGCGTCGAGCTCCATGTCCACGACGTCGAGGCCTTCCGGCCCTTCCGCACCGGGCTGGCGTGCGTGCTCCAGGCCCGGGCGCAGGCGCCCGAGCGGTTCCGCTGGCGGACCGAGACCTACGAGTTCGTGGACGGCGTGCCGGCCTTCGACCTGCTCTGCGGCTCGGCCCGGGAACGGACCGCCATCGAGGCCGGCGCCACGCTCGGCGACCTGGTGGCGGCGTACACCGCCGAGGAGCGGGCCTTCGCCAGGCGGCGGGCCCGGTTCCTCGCCTATCATGGCTGACGTGGACTCCCGACCCGAGATCGCCCTGCTGGGCGGCTCCTTCAACCCGCCGCACGTGGCGCACGTGATGGCGACCTGGTGGGCGCTGGCGACGCAGGGTGTCCGTGAGGCCTGGCTGCTCCCCACCTGGCGCCACCCGTTCGGCAAGGAGCTGGCGCCGTGGGAGGATCGGGTGCGGATGTGCGAGCTGGCCGTGGCGCAGGTGCGCGGCGCCCACGTCTGCACGGCGGAGGAGGCGCTGCGCGACGACCCGCTCTGCGGCCGGACCGCCCGCACGCTGGAGCACCTCGTCGAGCAGCACCCCGACCTGCGGTTCGCCCTGCTGGTGGGCGCCGACCTGCTGCCCGAGACGCCACGCTGGTACCGCTGGGACCGGGTGACCGAGCTGGCGCGAGTGGTGGTGGTGGGACGGCAGGGGTACCCCGGGGGAGAGGGGCCGGCGCTGCCGGCCATCTCCTCGTCGGAGATCCGCGAGCGGCTGGAGCGCGGCCAGCCGGTGGACGGGCTGGTGCCGCGCCGGGTCCTCGCCCATCTCCGATCGCGCGGCCTGTACGGAGCGAAGCCCTGATTGGGTCTTGTATCTGGGGGCGGAATGCGGCGGAATGCCGCACATGGATCCGAACCCGCAGGCCCAGACCTCCCGCCTCCTTCCGCGAATCGGGATGTACGCGTCCGCGTTCGGCGTCTTCGCGTGCGGCTGGCTGGCCATGAAGACCGACGACTGGCGGCTCATCGTCGGGCTGACCGCGCTGGCCGGCGTGGCCGGGATCGCGGCTTCGGCCTTCGGAAAGCGGGCCGGGTAGATCGGCCTGGGCCCGGTCGAGGCGGGAGACGCCGTCAGCCGGCGCGGCTGAAGCGCAGCTCGCCGCCGGCCACCTCGACGCGGACCTGGTCCCCGGGCTCGAACTCGCCGGCCAGGATCTTCTCCGCCAGCGGCGCCTCGACCAGCCGCTGCACCGCCGAGCGCATGGGCCGGGCGCCGAGGGTCGGATCGTAGCCGCCGTGGTCGAGCAGGTAGGCGGCCACCTCGGGCGCCGCCAGGTAGCGGATGCGCCGCTCGCCGTGGAGCCGGGCCGCCGATTCGGCCAGCAGCAGCGCCGCCACGCGGGCCACCTGGTCGCGGGAGAGGGAGGGGAAGACCAGCCGCTCGTCGAGCCGGTTCCAGAGCTCCGGCGGCACCGCGCCACGGGCCACCTCCAGCACGCGGGCCTCGCGCGGCGCGGCCTTCTCGGCGGCGCCGAAGCCCATGGTCGGCTGGCTGGTGCGGGTGGCCTCGCCGGCGCCGAGGTTGGTGGTGAGCACCACCACGGCGTTGGAGAAGTCGATCTGGCGGCCGCGCCCGTCGGTGAGCCGGCCCTCCTCGAGCACCTGCAGGAGGAGCATCTGCACGTCGCGGTGCGCCTTCTCGATCTCGTCGAGCACCACCACGCAGGCCGGCTGGCGGCGGACCGCGTCGGTGAGCTGCCCACCCTCGCCGTAGCCGACGTAGCCGGGGGCGGCCCCGACCAGGCGGGCCACGCCGGTCGGCTCGGCGCACTCGCTCATGTCGAGCTGCACCAGCGCCTCGCGCGAGCCGTAGAGCGCGTCGGCCAGCGCCTTGGCCAGCTCGGTCTTGCCCACGCCGGTCGGGCCGAGGAAGAGGAAGGAGCCCATGGGGCGGCGGGAGGCGAAGCCGGCGAAGTTGCGCTTGAGCACGCGGGCCACGCGGTCGATCGCCTCCTCGTGGCCGATGACCCGCTCGCCGAGCGCCTTCTCCAGCCCGAGGATCCGCTCCCGGTCCGAGGCGATCAGCCGCGACTCGGGGAGGCCGGCCATCTTGGCCACCACGCGGGCGATGTCGGTGGCGTCGACTGTCCGGTGGTGCTGGCGCCGGGCGCGGCTGCCGGCCAGGTCCACCACCGCCACCGCCTTGTCGGGCAGGAAGCGGTCGGTGATGTAGCGGGCCGAGAGGGAGGCGGCCGCCTGCAGCGCCTCGGTGCTGTAGCGGACGGCGTGGTGCTTCTCGTAGCGGGGCGCCAGGCCGGAGAGGATGGTGACGGTGTCGGCCACCGACGGCTCGCGCACCAGCACCGGGGAGAAGCGGCGCTCCAGGGCCGGGTCCTTCTGGATGTGCTGGCGGTACTCGTCGTGCGTGGTGGCGCCGATGCAGGGGAACTCGCCGCGGGCCAGCGCCGCCTTCAGCTCGTTGGCGGCGTCCTGCGGCCCCTCGCCGGTGGAGCCGGCGCCCATGATGGTGTGGATCTCGTCGATGAAGACCACCACCTTGCCGCCGGCGCGCCGCACCTCGTCCTTCAGGCCGAGCAGCTTCTCCGAGAAGGAGCCGCGCAGCTGGGTGCCGGCCAGCACGCTGGCCATGTCGATCTCGACCAGGGTCCGCTCGGCCCCCTCGCCACCGCCGTGCAGCAGCCGCTGGGCGATCCCCTCGGCGATGGCGGTCTTGCCGACGCCCGGCTCGCCGACCAGCAGCGGGTTGTTGGTACGCCGCTTGCCGAGGACGTCGATGGCCTCCTCGACCTCGCGCTCGCGCCCCACCAGCGGGTCGAGCTTGCCGGCTGCGGCCAGGTCGGTGAGGTTGCGCCCGAGCTGGTGGAGCCAGGGGAACTCGCGCGGATCGAGCGCGTGGCGCGAGCGCGGCGCGTGAGCGGAGGGGGCGGGGGCGGAGGAGGCCGATGCGGGCATGGCGGCCGGCGGCGGCTCGGCGGCCGGCTCGACGCCGAGGTCGCGGGCCAGGGCGGCGGCGGCCGACTCGAGGTCGCTGGCCAGCTCGGCGTCCTCCTCGGTGGGGGCCGGGGCGGAGCGCGGCGGGTCGGCCTGGCGGCGCGGCGCGGCGCGGGCGGGCACCGGCACCGCGCGGACCTGCTGGTACTTGCGCGGCAGGCCGTTGGCGAAGAGGGAGATGGTCTCGGTCCGCAGCCGGCGCGGATCGACGCCGCAGGCGGCCAGCAGCTGGTGGGCGCAGCCGCCCCGCTCGCGGGTCATGGCGGCCAGCAGGTGGAGGCAGTCGATCTCCGAGGCGCCGGCTCCCTCGGCCAGCGAGCGGGCGCCCTCGCGGATGGCGCGCGACACCGCCTCGGATTCGCGCGGCTTGCCGGCCATCACCGCCAGGATCCGGTCCTCGTCCACCCGCTTCTCGCGCAGCAGGATCTCGGCGCGGTTGGGCACGGTGAAGAAGGCGAGGAGCTGGTGGGCGCTGGTGAGCGGCTGGTTCACGCTCTGTGCGATGTCCTCGGCCTCGCTGAGGACCTGCATGAGCTCCATCGACTCGATGACCGTCGGCATGTACCCGCGAGGTTGCGATATCGGTCGCAACCCGTCAATTTTTCGGCTGATCTCGGGGATCCCGGGCGGCTGATCCCCGACGGCGTGTTCGACCTGGCGCGCCACGGCCGGGCATGGTTCGTGCGGCCTTCCCCGCCCAGCTTGCGCAGGGTGGCTCCGATGTGGACCCGCCGACCACCCACACCCTGTGGTCTGTTGTCACGGTCCGTGAGTCCCGTAACCGCGGGGCTTCGCCGATCGACGCTGCATGCTACGGATGATGCGAAGCACACTCAGCTCCACCGGCACCGGGAGACCACATGAGACTCGCTTCGCTGATCCTCGCAGCGCTCGTCACCCTGTCCCCGGCGATCGCCCCTGCCGAGGAGGCAGCCGCCCCCGGGTCAGACAGGGCGGGAGCGCCGGCCGACGCGCCGGTCCCGGCCACGCCGTCTCCCGAGCCCGCGCCGATCGCCACGCCGAGGGCGCCCGCTAACATGCCGCTCGAGCCCGCCGCGGGGAAGCCCCTCAAGCGCTTCAAGTTCGGGTGCTGGGGCGCCCTTCCGTTCGGAGAGAAGTTCTACACGGCCATCACGCCCGCGGACGCGTCCTACCAGGTCAACAAGCCCGACACGAGCTGGGCCTTAGGCATCGTCGCTCAATACCGGATCGCGTCGGCGTACCGAGTCTTTGTCGATGGCGGCTTGTACCGCGAGAGCGTGCAGGTGGCGAAGGCCGGGCAGACGGCGGGTTCCTTCTGGGTCTACGAGCAGACCGGCTACACCACGCACTCCATCGGTCCGTTCGACAAGAACGCCCGCTTCTACATGGACACGACCGCGCTTCGACTGGGCGCCGCCTACGCCATGCCGCTCGGCTCGTTCGAGGCTTGGGTCGGCGCCACCGTCGGCGTCTACGCGTGGCAGGCCACCTACGGGACGGACGACCGGACGTCGAAGTGGGGACAGACGTCGGGAACGGTCACTGGCTTGACGCTCATCATGGGCGCCGACATGCCCCTGGATGATGCGTTGAGCGTGGGCCTCTTCGCCGACCTCGCCTCGCCGGTTGCGGACGGGCAGATGCACGACCTCTTCAGGGCCGGCTGGACCTGGACCGTCAACCATCACGTGATGGGCCCCTACCGGATCGGGCTGCGGCTGCTCTTCTGAGCCGAGCGCAACGAAGGCGGTGCAGAACGAACTGGTAGGTGGGCCGTGTCGTTGTGCCACAGCCGCACACGCTCTGGTGGCTCAGCGCTGGGTACGGCATGCTGCCCTGGTCGTACGGTCGAGAGGCCGCCAGCTCCGGGAGCGCACGTGTCGACCACCTTCGATGGACTGCGACGTCCTGCGCTGGCGCTGCTTGGTGCCTGGTGTGTCCTCGCGGACACGTCCTGTGAGAGTCATGGCGTCTGCTGCCGGTACCCCGCGACCGTGACGGCCACCGTCCCCGTCACGTGGACGGTGGCCGGCCAGTCGGCGGTCACAGGCTGCGCGGCGGTGGGGGCGACGCAGGTCCGCGCGGAGTTCCACGGCCCTGAGGGCGCAGAGGTAATGGCCGGCGCGCCTTGCGTCTCCGGGCAGGCCACCTTCCAGGCCCGGCTCTTCGAGGACATGGGCTGGACCCACTCAGCCGGCTTCGCCATCCTCCGCCTCCTCGACGCCGCCTCGAGCGAACTCACCGCCTTCAAGGTGTACCTGGTGTGGGACTCGGGGAAGGTGACTGCAGAAGCGCCTCTCGTCCTGGCCTCGCCGGGCGGCTCGATCCGCTACCGCTGGTGCCTGGGGCTCTCGACGGGCGGCACGCTCCGCATAACCGCCCAGGGCCCAATGTGGCACGAGGAGACGGAGGCGGTGGCCGGCGCGACCGAGCGCACCCTGAGCGCCCTCGCGCTGGGGCAATACGAGCTCAGCGCCTAGGCGGGCGGCGGCCAGACGGGTATCGGCCCGGCGTCACGGCTCGTGAACGTGGCGGACGGCGTGGAGGTGCTGGTGGCGGTCGATCCCTGTCCGCCGTGATCCGACGCTGGTGGCCGTCTGGCTCCCGGTCAGTCCAGCCCCCGCGCCCAGAACTCGTCCTCGTCGAGGCCGAGGAAGTGGCCCACCTCGTGGACCAGCGTGGTGGCGATCTCCTCCTCCAGCTGGGCGCGGCTGGTGGCGGTCCGCTCCAGGTTGCGCTGGTAGAGGACGATGGAGGAGGGGAGGTGGCTCCACGGGTCGGCCGAGAGCTTCTGGCCGTACGGCGCGCCGCGGAAGAGGCCGAGTATGGTGGGCGGCAGCGGCGGATCGGACTCGACCAGGTCGTGGTCGGCCGGCAGGTCCTCGACCGTGACCGGGACGTTGGCGAGGTAGCTCCGCACCGCCTCGGGGATGGCGTCGAGGGCCCGCTCCACGGCGGAGTCGAAGTCGCGGCGCGAGAGCTTGACCGGCCTGGGGAAGCCCTCGGGATCGAGCTTCCGTGCCCGGGCCAGGCGCCGGTCGGCCTCGGGCCAGTCGCCGCGCCGCTCCGCCAGCAGGCCGAGCAGCTGGTGGGCGCGGGCCTCGCCGGGCTCCTGCTTCGCCATCGACGTCGCGGCGGCTCGGGCCTCGTCGAAGCGGCAGAGCTCGAAGAGCGCCTCGGCCCGGTCGAGCGAGGCGTCGAGGTGGTCGGGGGCCAGCCGGAGGGCCTCGTCGAGCGCCGCCACCGCCGCCGCCGGATCGGCCAGCTCCAGCAGCGCGGCCCCCTGGAGCCAGAGCAGGTCGGCGGCCAGCAGGTCGTCGCCCTCGCGGCGCGCCTGCTTCGCCCCCTTGCGCGCCAGCGTGAGCGCCCGCTCGGCGTCGCCGTCCTGGAGGGCCACGGCGGCGGCGTCGAAGCGCGGATCGGGCGCGTCGGGATCGGGGGTCACGGAGGAGGGGTCCGGCGGGGCACTACCGCTCCCGCGCCGGCGGCAGGTCGTGCGCCGCCATGTAGACCACGTTCCGCGTGGTCCGCTTGCCGCGGTACATGGCCCGGTCGGCCAGGTCGATGATCTCCGCCTTGGTGCTGGCGTGCTCGGGGAAGCTGGCGAGGCCGATGGAGGCGGTGACGCGCACCGGCGTGGCCTCGCGGGAGAGGAAGCGGTGATCCTCGATGGCGCGGCGGACCCGCTCCGCGACCTTGAGCCCGCCGCCCGAGTCGATGCCGGTGAGGATCACCACGTACTCGTCGCCGCCGTAGCGGACCACCACGTCCTCGTCGCGGACGCAGGAGCGCAGGACCCGCGCCACCTCGACCAGCAGGCGGGAGCCGGAGAGGTGGCCATGCTGGTCGTTGACCCCCTTGAAGTGGTCGAGGTCGAGGAAGAGGAGCGTGAACGGCCGCCCGCCGGCCAGCTCGCGGTCGACCACCATGTCGAGGTAGCGGGTGTTGTAGAGATGGGTGAGGTCGTCGAGGTAGGCGAGGTGCTCGACCTGCTTCAAGCGGCCGAGGTTGCGCAGCGCCAGGGCGAGGTGGCGGGCCAGGAAGGCGGCGCTCTCCCGCATCTCCGCGCTGGGCGGCTCGTCGGGGAAGGCCAGCGCGGCGCCCACCGTGCCGACCTCGTCCACCAGTGGCAGGCAGAAGGCTCGGCGCGTCGGCTGGCCGTCGCCGCCCAGCTCCAGGAAGCGCGGTTCGGCGCCCGAGAGCCTGGCCAGCGGAGCGCGCGCCGCCTCGAGCAGGCCGGCCGCCGCCTGGTACTCGAGCCCGTGGGCGCCGGAGAGGACCCAGCTGCGGTCGGTCGCCACCTCGGCCAGCAACGTCTCTCTCGCACCGCTGGTGCTGGCCACGGCGGCCAGCCCCATGGGCACCAGGCGATCCCGGTCGAGGGTGGCCGAGAGCCGCTGGCAGGTCTCGAACAGCTTGAGGTGGCCGCGCAGCGTCATGTTCTCTGCCAGCAGCGCGCGGGTGGCGAGGCTGCGGTGGACGGCGTGCTGCAGGGCCTCGGGCGTGACCGGCTTGACCAGGTAGTCCGAGGCGCCCGACTTCATGGCGCGCACCGCCGGATCGACCTTGTCGAGCGCGGTGATCATCACCACCTCGAGGTTGGCGTCGAGCTGCTTGGCGGCGCTGAGGAGGTCGATGCCCGACGAGCCGGGGAGGATCACGTCGGCCACCAGCACGTCGAAGTGGCGAGCCTGGAGGATGACTAGGGCGGCCTCGGCGTCGGCGACCACCTCGACGTCGAAGCCGGCCGCCCGGAGGTAGTCCGAGTAGACGGTTCGAGCGAAGCGCTCGTCATCGACCAGCAGGACCGCGTGGGCCACTGGCAGGCAGGATATCATGGCCGGGTGAGCTCACTCCCCTCCGAGCGGAAGGCGCTGATCTTCTCGGCCGGTGGCGTGCGGCTGGCGCTGCGGCTGGCGCAGCTGCGCGAGATCCGCGAGCTGGCGCCCGGGGAGGGGCAGGTGGTGAGGCGGGGCGAGCCGGTGCCGACCGCCTGGGTCTCCACGGTGCTGGGGCTTCCGGCCGGGACGGCGCGCTTCGCGCTGGTCACCGAGGACACGCCCCAGGCGGCGCTGCGGGTCGAGGCGCTCCACGGCATCGTGGATCTCGGCGACGCCGAGGTCTTCCAGCTGCCGGCCCACACGCTGGTGCCGCCGCCGTCGCCGTTCGCCGGCGCGCTGGTGGTGAATGGGCTGGTGGCGCTGGAGCTGGCGGTCTCCTCGCTGGGCTTCGCGCCGCTGGCGCCGGCGGAGGATCCGTCCGAGGCGCCCGGCTCGCTCGGCCCGTGGCCGGAGCGCGAGCTGCGGTTCACCCGCGGTCCATTGACCTTCGGCGTGCCGGTGTCGCTGGTGGTGGCGGTGAGGGACGCGCCAGCGCTGGCGACGGTGCCGCTGGCGCCGCGGTCGCACCGCGGGCTGCTCTACCACGGGCGGGCCATCCACCCCGTCATCGACGTGGGGGTCTTCTTCGGCCTGGCGCCGTCGCTGATCCCGCCGGAGGTCCTGCTGCTCGACGCCGGAGGCGCGGCCATCGGCGTGGTGGCCGACAAGGTGCTGGGGCTCGACCGCGGGCGCGAGGACGACGGGGTGATGCGGCCGCCGTGGGACACGCTGTTCGGGGGCGGGTAGGGCGCGGGCGCCATGGAGCCGCTGGTGGTCGCCCTCGTCATCGCCTCCGCCTTCCTCCACGCGCTCTGGAACGCCGCGCTCAAGAAGCAGCCGGATCCGGAGGGAGCGTCGGTCGCCATCCTCGCGGTGGCGATCGCGGTGGCCTGGGCGGCATTGCCGTTCGCCGGCGGCGCGGTGCTTCCGGGCCTGGCAGGGACCGGTTGGTCGCTGGCGGCCGGGATCTGCGAGGGCGGCTACTTCGTGACCCTGGCGCTGGCGTTGCGGTCGGCGCCGCTCGGAACCGTCTACACGGTCTCCCGGGGTGGCGCGCTGGCGGCGGTCTGGCCGGTGTCGGCGCTCTGGTTTGCGGAGGCGATCAGCGGC
Source organism: Myxococcales bacterium (assembly GCA_021806645.1). Classification (GTDB taxonomy): domain Bacteria; phylum Myxococcota; class Myxococcia; order Myxococcales; family Anaeromyxobacteraceae; genus JADKCZ01. Next base: position 232,844 of record JAJZQX010000001.1, read on the forward strand.
CGGGCGGCGATGGGCGCCGCGGGCGTTGGTCTCGGACTGGTCCTGGTCGGCGTCGACCGGCGAGATCGCGCGTCGGCGAGCGGCGTCCTCTGGGCGGTGGCGTGCGCGGGGTTCATCGCTGGATACACACTCTTCTACAAGGCCGCGTTGGCGGCCGGCGCCGAGCCCACCGCGGTCTTCGCCATCGCGCTGGCCGTCGCGTTGCCGGTCAACCTCCTGCGCCTCGGGCGTGGCGGCGTGACTCGCGTGCAGGCGGCGCTGGGCGTGAGCCCGCTGGTCGTCATGAGCGCCGGCGTGCTCTGCACCGCGTCGTTTCTCCTGTTCCTGGCGGCGCTCGCCCGCGGCGGCGCCGGCGCGGCCATCACCCTGCGTAACAGCTCGATCGTGTTCACCATGGTGCTGGCGTGGCTGATGGGAGAGCGGCCGGGCCCAAGGCAATGGGTTGGCACGGTGGCGGTGGTGGTGGGGGTGGTGGTGCTCGGATGGCCCTGTGACGGGGCCGGAGGCCTCCCGCCGTCACCGCCTAGACACGCGTAAAGCCCCGGGAATCTTGACACTCGGGAGAGCGCGGCGGTACTCCAATGGGAGCGCCAACTCAGCCTTCGGGACCCTCCATGCCCAAGAACCTGCTCCTCGCGGACGACTCGATCACCATCCAGAAGGTGGTCGCCATCACGTTCGCCAGCGAGGACTACGCCGTCAGCGTCGTCGACAACGGCGAGGAGGCGGTGGCGAAGGCGAGGGCCGCGAGGCCCGACGTGATCCTGCTCGACGCCGTGATGCCCAAGAAGAACGGCTACGAGGCCTGCGAGGCGATCAAGGCCGACCCGGCCCTGGCCGGTGTCCCGGTCATCCTGCTGGCCGGCACCTTCGAGCAGTTCGACGAGGCGCGCGCCAGGGCGGTCCGGGCCGACGCCTTCATCCAGAAGCCGTTCGAGAGCCAGGCGCTCATCAACAAGGTCCGCGAGCTGGTCGAGGGGAGGGCGCCCGTCACCGCGCCCGGCGCGACACCGCTCGCCTATGGCGCCCCCGCCGGCGCGCCAGCGCCGGCGCCGCAGCCGGTGGCCGCCGCCCCCAGGGCTGCCGCTCCGCCCGCTGCTCCGCCGGCTCCGGTCCGCCCGGCCTGGTCACAGACGCCGGCGGCGGCACGTCCACCCGCGGGGGAGGTCCCGCCACCTGCCGCGGCACGTCCACCTCTGGGTGCGGTCCCGCCACCGGCCGCTCGTCCACCAGCGGGCGCGGTGCCGCCGCCCGGCGCACGTCCGCCGCCCGGCGCGTTCCCGCCTCCGGGCGCTCGCCCGCCGGCAGGCGCCGTTCCTCCTCCAGGCGCGCGCCCGCCTCCTGGAGCCATTCCGCCGCCCGGCGCCCGTCCGCCCCCAGGCGTCTTCCCTCCCGCGGCCGCTCGTCCGCCGGCGGCGGCCCCCTCGCCGCCTCCGCCGTCCGCCCGTCCCTTCGCTCCGGCCGCGGCTGCCGCCGCGCCGAAGCCCTTGGCGCCACCGCCCGCTTCCGCTCCACCCAGGCCCTTCGCGACTCCGGCTCCCTCGCCCTTCGGGCCACGTCCGCCCGCTCCGGCCCATCTCTCGGCGAGGGCGGATCCCTACGGGCTCGACGTGGCCGCGCCCAGGCCCCCGCCGCCCGCACCGCCGGCCGCCCCACAGGCGCCGGCCGCGTCCGAGGACGACTGGAGCGACATCGAGGTGACCCCGCCCGAGCCGGCGGTGCGCCGCTCGCCCATCGCCGCCGCACCCACCGCTTTCAAGGCCCCAGCCCACCAGGCCCCGTTCGTGGCGCCGCCACCTCCCGCCCCCGAGCCAACCGTGGAGCCGACGCTCGAGTTGGAGCCGACGCTCGAGCTGGAGCCGGCCGGTAGCAGCTTCGAGCCGATCGACCTGCCGGCCGAGGAGGCGGGCGAGCCGCCGGAGCTGGCGCCGATGCACGAGTTCGTCCCACCCGCGGCCACCACCGGCCACCAGCCGGCCCCGGCCATCGTGCCGGGCGGCGCCGGCATGGTCGCCGGCCAGGCCACGCCGGCCGATGGCGGCGAGGCGGTGCTGCGCGAGGCGCTCTCCATGGCCTCGCGCGAGGTCATCGAGCGCGTCGTGTGGGAAGTGGTCCCCCAGCTCGCCGAGACCATCATCCGCGAGAACCTCGACCGGCTCGTGAAGGCGCGCCAGGCCTAACGGTCGATCAAGAGGTCGTCCCAGCCCGCCAGGCCCATTGCCCGAACCAACCCGCGCCAGCCGTGCCTCCGCCCGCCGCGGACGCCCGCGCCAGTGGCGCCAGGAGTAGACGTGGAACAGCAGAACGACGCACCGCAGGCCCAACCCGTGACCGAGCTGGCCAAGGGGTACGAGCACCGCGAGGTGGAGGCCCGCTGGTACAAGCTCTGGAAGGAGCGCGGCTACTTCCACGGCGACGAGCACGATCGGACCCGGCCGGCCTTCTCCATCGTGCTGCCGCCGCCCAACGTGACCGGCTCGCTCCACCTCGGCCACGCGCTCACCGCCACGCTGCAGGACATCCTGATCCGCTGGAAGAAGCTCTCCGGCTTCAACACCATGTGGCTCCCCGGCACCGACCACGCCGGCATCGCCACGCAGATGGTGGTGGAGAAGGAGCTGAAGCGGACCGAGAAGAAGAGCCGCCACGACCTCGGCCGCGCCGAGTTCCTGAGGCGGGTCTGGGCCTGGAAGGAGCAGTACGGCTCGCGCATCGGCCAGCAGCACGAGGCGCTTGGCGCCTGCCTCGACTGGGAGCGCGAGCGCTTCACCATGGACGAGGGGCTCTCCAGGGCGGTGCGCGAGGTCTTCGTGCGCCTCCACGAGGAAGGGCTCATCTACCGGGAGAAGAAGCTCATCAACTGGTGCACCGACTGCCGCACCGCGCTCTCCGACCTCGAGGTGGAGCACGAGGAGGCGCACCAGGGCGAGCTCTGGAGCTTCGCCTACCCGCTCGCCGACGGCTCGGGCGAGATCGTGGTCGCCACCACCCGCCCCGAGACCATGCTGGGCGACACCGCCATCGCCGTCCACCCCGACGACGATCGGTACCGGGCCCTGGTCGGCAAGAAGGTCCGGCACCCACTCCTGGGGCGGGAGTTCCCCATCGTCGCCGACGCCATCCTGGTCGACCCGAAGTTCGGCACCGGCGCGGTCAAGGTGACGCCGGCCCATGATTTCAACGACTTCGAGGTGGGCAAGCGCCACGGCCTCGAGTTCATCAACATCCTCGAGCTGGACGGCAAGCTCAACGCCGCCGCCGGGCCGCTGGCCGGCCTCGACCGCGTCGCGGCCCGCGCCGAGGTGAAGCGGCTCGTCGGCGAGCTGGGGCTCGACCGTGGCGCCCGGCTCCACCTCCTGCCGCTGGGCCGTTGCCAGCGCTCCCAGACGGTGCTGGAGCCGCTCCTCTCCGACCAGTGGTACGTGAAGATCGCGCCGCTGGCGGGGCCGGCCATCGAGGCGGTGGAGCAGGGGAAGACCAGGTTCGTCCCCGAGCAGTGGACCAACACCTACATGGCCTGGATGCGCAACATCCACGACTGGTGCATCAGCCGCCAGCTCTGGTGGGGCCACCAGATCCCGGCCTGGTACTGCCCGGACGGCCACGTCACCGTGGCGCGCCAGACCCCGTCCGCCTGCTCGACCTGCGGGAGCGCCGCTCTGCGGCAGGACGAGGACGTGCTCGACACCTGGTTCTCGTCCGGCCTCTGGCCCTTCTCCACCATGGGCTGGCCGGACCGGACCGACACGCTCAAGACCTTCTACCCGACCTCGGTGATGGAGACCGGCCACGACATCATCTTCTTTTGGGTGGCCCGGATGATGATGATGGGGATCCACTTCATGGGCGAGGTGCCGTTCAAGACGGTCTACCTCCACCCAATGGTCCGTGACTCCAAGGGCCAGAAGATGTCCAAGACCCGGGGGAACGTCATCGACCCCCTGGTGGTCAGCGAGAAGTACGGCGCCGACGCGCTCCGCTTCACGCTGGCCGCGCTCACCGCGCAGGGGCGGGACATCAAGCTGGCCGACGAGCGGATCGAGGGCTACCGCGCCTTCGCCAACAAGCTCTGGAACGCCTCGCGCTTCGCCCTCATGAACCTGGAGGGGCACGTGGACGGCGGCGGCGATCCGCGCGCCGCGGCGCGCACGCCGGCCGACCGCTGGATCCTGGCCCGGCTGCAGCGGGCGGTGAACGAGACGGTCGAGGCGCTGGAGGCCTTTCACTTCAACGACGCCGCCAACACCGTCTACCACTTCGTCTGGCACGAGCTCTGCGACTGGTACATCGAGCTGTCCAAGGAGGCGCTCTCCGCCGACGACGCCGGGAAGAAGGCGGCGGCGCAGGCGGTCCTGGTCCACTGCCTGAAGACCAGCTACCTGCTGCTCCACCCCTTCATGCCCTTCATCACCGAGGAGCTCTGGGGCGTGCTGCGGACCCGCGTCGGGGCCACCGGCTGGCCCGACTCGATCATGGCGGGGCGCTACCCGGCGGTCGGCCCCGTGGACGTGGACGCTGAAAGGGCGTTCACCCCGATCCTCGGCATCATCGCCGCCATCCGGAACATCCGCGGCGAGATGAACATCGCCTTCAAGGTGGCGCTCGGGCGGGCCACCCCGGTCCACGTCGCCGTGGCCGATACCGCCACCCACGCCTTGCTGCATGCGGGCGAGTCCAGGCGGATCTCCCGGCTCACCAACGTGGAGCACCTGCAACTCCATCTCGCCGCCGCCACCCCGCGCGTGCCACAATCGGCCGTCGGCGTCGGGAACGGCTTCGAGGTCCGGGTTCCGCTCGCCGGTGTCATCGACGTGGCCGCCGAGACGGCGCGCATCGACAAGGAGCTGGCCAGGGTAGACGCCGACCTGGACGGGATCGAGAAGAAGCTGTCGAACCCCAACTTCGTGGCGCGTGCGCCGGCGGAGGTGGTCGAGAAGGATCGGGCCCGCGGCGACGAGCTGCGGACGACGAGGCAGAAGCTGATCAACCACCGGGCCGTCATGCAGGGCCCGGATCAACCGCCGGAGGAGAAGACCATGGAGACCAACAACCCGAATCCGAACCAGTCCAGCCCGCCCGCGCAGCCCGTCGCCGATAGGATGGAGCAGGCCGCCTCGGCGGTGGTCGAGGCGGCCAAGGACGCCATGCAGGCCGTCCAGACGCAGGCCGGGGAGTTCGAGAAGGCGGCGGCGCCGGTCATCGCGCAGGCCAGGCAGGCCGTGAAGAAGGCCTACGCCAGGGCCAAGAAGGCCGTGAAGAAGGCCGCCAAGCAGGCGGGCAAGAAGAAGCCAGCCAAGAAGGCCGCGAAGAACGCCGTGAAGAAGAAGGTGGCCAAGAAGAAGGTCGCCAGGAAGGCCGTGAAGAAGGTGGCCAAGAAGAAGGGCGGCAAGAAGGGCAAGAAGAAGTAACCGTGGCGCGGCTCTCCGCCCACGCCGAGCGGCTGGTGGAGCTGGCGCTCGAGGAGGATCTGGTCCTCGGCGACGCCACCAGCGAGGCCACCATCGAGGCCGCGGCGCGCGGCGCGGCCCGGTTCCTCGCCAAGGAGGAGCTGGTCCTCGCCGGCAGCGCGGTCGCCGTACACGTCTTCGAGCGGCTCGGCTGCACCTGCCGCTTCGACGTCGAGGACGGCGCGCGGGTGGCCTCCGGGACCTGGTTCGGCCGGGCGGAGGGGCCGGTGCGGGGGCTGCTCGGCGCCGAGCGGACCGCGCTAAACTTCCTGCAGCGGCTCTCCGGCGTGGCCACCACCACGCGACGCTGCGCCGATGCCCTGGCGGCCGGTGGAGGCAAGACCCGCCTGCTCGACACCCGCAAGACCACGCCGGGCTGGCGGCTGCTGGAGAAGGCCGCGGTCCGGGCCGGCGGCGGCACCAACCACCGCGTCAGCCTGGGCGACGGCGTGCTCATCAAGGACAACCACGTGGCCGCCTGCGGTGGGGTGGGCGAGGCGGTCCGGCGGGCGCGGGCGCGGGCCGGGGCCATGCTCAAGATCGAGGTGGAGGTGGTGGACCTGCCCGGGCTCGACGCCGCCATCGCGGCCGGGGCCGACATCGTCCTCCTCGACAACATGACCGACGAGGCCATGGCCGCCGCGGTGCAGCGGGCCGCCGGCCGGGTGCTGCTGGAGGCCTCCGGCAACATGACGCTGGAGCGGCTCCCCCGCGTGGCCGCCACCGGGGTCGACTTCGTCTCGATGGGGGCGCTGACCCACTCGGCCCGGGCGGTGGACATCTCGCTGGAGCTCGCCTGAGCGCGCCTCGTCGGCGTCGATTGACACCCTCGCGCCGGCCCACCAAGATCGACGCGGCGTGACCCTCGAAACGGCAGCGAGCGACAGCGCGGAGCAGATCCTGGCCTTCCTGGCCGAGGCCGGCGACGACGTCGTTTCCGGCGAGGCCATCAGCGACAAGCTCGGCCTCACCCGCGCCGCCGTCTGGAAGCAGGTCGAGGCGCTGCGCGGGCAGGGGTACCGGATCGACGCGGTGGCCACGCGCGGCTACCGGCTGGTCACCGTGCCCGACCGGCTGCGGGCCCTGGAGCTGCGGCCGCTCCTCAACACCCACGACATCGGCCAGGTGCTCCACTGCTTCGAGTCGCTCGGCTCGACCAACGACCAGGCCAAGGCGCTGGCCGAGGACGGCGCCGGCCACGGCGAGGTGGTGGTGGCCGAGGGCCAGACCGGGGGGCGGGGGCGACGTGGCCGCGCCTGGGTGATGGCGCCCGGACGCAACGTGGCCTTCTCGGTGGTGCTGCGCCCCTCCGGCTTGCCGACCGAGCGCGCCCCCGAGCTGACGCTGGTGGCCTCGCTGGCCGTCTGCGATGCCCTGCGCAGCGCCGGTGTCGAGGCCGGCATCAAGTGGCCCAACGACATCCTGGTGGGGGGCCGGAAGATCGCAGGCATCCTCACCGAGCTGGCGGCCGAGCCCGACGCGGTCCACTGGGTGGTGGTCGGCGTCGGCGTCAACGTCAACGCCCGCGAGGAGGACTTCCCGCCCGAGCTGCGCGGGCAGGCCACCAGCGTCCTCCTGGAGCGCGGGCAGCCGGCGCCGCGCGCCCTCTTCCTCGCCGCCTGCCTCACGCTGCTGGAGGAGTGGTACGAGCGGCACGCCGAGGAGGGGTTCGAGCCGATCCGCGAGGCCTGGAAGGCGCGCTCGGTCACGCTGGGGCGGGACGTCCTGGTCCAGCTCGACGGCCGGGAGGTGGTGGGACGGGCCGAGGAGCTCGACGCCACCGGGGCGCTGCTGGTCCGCACCGCGGCCGGGATCGAGCGGATCACCTCGGGCGACGTTGCGCTGCTCCGGCCTCGCGGCTAACCTCCCGCCGTGCTCCTCGCCATCGACGTCGGCAACACCAACACCGTCCTCGGGGTCTTCGAAGGGCCGCGGCTCCTCCAGAGCTGGCGCATCGAGACCAACCACGCCCGCACCGGGGACGAGTACGGGATCCTGGTCCGCCAGCTCTTCTCGGTTTCCGCGGTCGACCACAAGAAGGTCCACGCCGTCGCGGTCTCCAGCGTGGTGCCGCCCATGGCCATCACCATCCGCCAGATGGCCACCCGCTACTTCCAGGTCGAGCCGCTCTTCGTCGGCCCCGGGGTCAAGACCGGGATGCCCATCCTCTACGAGAACCCCCGCGAGGTCGGCGCCGACCGGGTGGTCAACGCGGTGGCGGCGTTCGAGAAGTGGAAGTCGGCGCTCATCGTCGTCGACTTCGGCACCGCCACCACCTTCGACGCGGTCACGCCCAAGGGCGAGTACCTGGGCGGCGCCATCTGCCCGGGCGTCACCATCTCCATGGAGGCCCTGTTTCGCGCCGCCTCGAAGCTTCCGCGCGTCGAGTTCCAGCGACCGCCGCACGTGGTGGGGCGCAACACCGTCCACTCCATCCAGAGCGGCCTCGTCTACGGCTACGTCGGGCTGGTGGACGGCCTCTGTGTCCGCATGGCGCAGGAGCTGGGGACGGCCCCCAAGGTGGTGGCCACCGGTGGCCTCGCCTCGCTGGTCGCCGGCATCTCCACCGCCATCACCGAAGTGGACGACCAGCTCACCCTCGACGGGCTCCGGATCATCCACGAGCGGAACCGGTGACCGGCGAGACGGCCAGCGCCCTGGGCGACGGCGGCGCCGCGGCTGGCGGCGAAGGGTCGCTCGAGGAGGGGCTCGCGGCCTTCTCGGCGCGGGACCTGCCCGGCGCCCACGCCGCCTTCGAACGGGCCCACCGGCGCGCTCCACGCGAGCCACGTGCCATGTCCTGGTACGGCGTGACCCTGGTGCTGGTGGAGAGGAACATCACCCTGGGGATCTCGCTCTGCGACGAGGCGCTCCGCCCGTCGCCCAACGATCCCGAGCTGCTGCTCAACTCGGCGCGCGTCCACCTGGCGCTCAACCAGCGGCAGCGGGCGGCGCGCGCCATCACCCGCGGCCTGGTGGCCTGGCCCGATCACCCCGCGCTGCTGGCCGCGCGCGACGCGCTCGGCTCCCGGCGTGCCCCGGTGATCCCGTTCCTGCCGCGCGACAACCCGCTCAACCGCCTGCTCGGGCGGCTTCGCCACCGCTGGGCGACCCGGAACCGCCCGCCCCATGCGCTGGCGCCGGAAACCCTTGGCCTCCCCGTCGATGCCGGCGCACCGCCTCGGAGTTGAACCATGTCCGACTGTCCGCTCTCCCTCGACGTCCTCCCCAAGCCATTGCAGAAGCACGCCGACGAGAAGGCGCCGCTCCCGCTGCGGCTCATGGGCGCCAAGGGGCTGGTGCCGGCGGTGGCCGCGCCGGACCTGGTGACGCTGCTCTACGTCCTCGCCTTCGACCCCGAGGGCGAGGTGCGGGAGACGGCCACGCGCACCGCCACCGGGCTGCCCGACAAGATCTACGGCGTGGCGCTGCGGGCCGAGGGGGTGCGCGGGCCGGTGCTCGACTGGCTGGCCGATCGGTTCGCCGGCAACGAGCAGGCCATGGAGCTCATCCTGCTCAACCCGTCGACGCTCGACGAGACCATGGCGCGGCTGGCGCCGGTGGTCTCCAGGCCTCTGATGGAGATCATCCGGCAGAACGAGCTCCGCCTGCTCCGCCACGACGGGATCATCCGGTCGCTCTGCCAGAACCCCAACGCCACCGGGGCGGCCATCGACGGCGCCTGCGACTTCTGCGTCCGGAACGGGCTCCTGCTGCTCGACGTGCCGCAGCTGGTCGAGGCGCACAAGCGCGTCCACGGCGTCGATCCCACCGTTCACCCGCCGCCGGAGGGCGAGACCGCCGAGAAGCTGATGAGCGAGTTCCGTGAGGAGCTGGCGGTCGAGCAGGCCGAGGGGGTCCAGCGCCCCGCCGAGACCCCCGAGGACACCTCCCGCAAGCTCAACATGACCCAGCGGATCGTGCAGATGTCCGTCTCGCAGAAGATCAAGCTGGCCACGCTGGGCAACCACGAGGCGCGCACGTTGCTGCTGCGCGACTCCAACAAGCTGGTCTGCATGGCGGCGGTCAACAGCCCGCGCATCACCGACGGTGAGATCCTCGGCCTGGCCAACTCGCGCACAGTCAACGCCGACGTGCTGCGGTACATCTACTCCAACCGGGAGTTCACCCGGACCTACGTCGTCAAGGTGTCGCTGGTGAAGAACCCCAAGGTGCCGCTCCCCACCGCACTGAAGTTCCTGTTCACGCTCCAGGAGAAGGACATCAAGGAGCTGGCCCGCGACCGCAACGTCCCGCAGACCATCCAGTCGCAGGCCAAGGCCTTCCTGATGAAGAAGGAGCAGGCGGCCCGGGCGAACATGGACAAGAAGTAGTGAAGGTCGGGGATACCTGGAGATGAGCGCGACGCACCGACCCAGCCTGCTGCGATCGGCGGCGGTGGTGTCGTTCATGACGCTGCTGAGCCGGTTCACGGGGCTCGTTCAGACCTTCTTCCTCAGCCACGTGCTGGGGGCGGGCGCGGCGGCGGACGCCTACGCGGTGGCTTTCCGCCTGCCCAACCTGTTGCGGCGCTTCACGGCCGAAGGCACCATGACCGCGGCCTTCCTCCCGACCCTGGCGGAGGCCGAGGCAGCCGAAGGCGAGGCGGCCGTGAAGGCCGTGGCCGCTCGTTTCCTGGGCACACTGCTGGCCCTCCTGCTGCTCGGCGTGGCGCTGGTGCTGCTCCTCATGGGACCCCTGGCTGACCTGCTCACCCAGGGACGCCCCGAGGTCCAGGGCGAGCTCACGGCGAAGCTGGGCCGCATCATGTTCCCCTACCTGGCCCTGGTCAGCCTCACGGCGGGCTTCACGGGCCTGCTGAACCTGCGCCACCGCTTCGCCCTGGCCGCCTCGGTCTCGGTGTTCTGGAACCTGGCCTTCATCTCCTTCGGTTGGACCACCTTGAAGGTGATGGAGCGAGGCGGCGCCGTTCCCCTCGAGACCGTGGCCGTCGTATGCGCCTTCGCGGTGCTGGCCGGCGGGGTGCTGCAGTTGGCGGTGGTGCTCCCCGCCATCCGAAAGGAGGGCTTCGGTCTCGCCTTCGGGCTGCACCTGCGGGATCCGTGGGTGCTCAAGGCGCTGAAGCGCATGGGCCCGGGGCTGCTGGCCGCGGGCATCTACCCCATCAACGCCCTCATCAGCACCATCCTGGCCTCCCGGCTTCCGGACGGCGCCCAGATGGTGCTCTACAACAGCGGCATGATGGGCGAGATGGTGCTGGGACTCTTCGCCATGAGCCTCGCCACCGCCGGCCTGCCCACCCTGTCGCGCCAGGCCGAGGCCCGGGACTGGCCCGCCCTGAACCGCAGCCTCACCCAGTCCATCTCCGCGTCGGCGCTGCTGGTGCTGCCGGCCTCCGTGGGGCTCGCCGTGCTGGCGCGGCCCATCTGCGCCCTGGTCTTTCGCACGGGGGCCTACACCCCCGCCGCCTCGGACTGGACGGCCCTCACCCTGGTCTTCCAGTCCGTGGGGCTGGTCTTCGTGGCGGCCCAGCGCCTGGGCAACCAGGCCCTCTACGCCCTCAAGGACTACCGCGGCCCCGCCGCCCTGGCCGGGGGAACCCTGGTGCTGAACGTGGCGCTCAGCCTCGTGCTGCTCGAACCCCTGGGCACCGGCGGCCTGGCCCTGGCCAACGGGCTCGCCAGCCTCGCGGGCCTGCTGGGTGTGGTGCTGCGCCTGCGCCCACGCCTGCCCGGCATGGACCTCGGTCCGCTGCTGGATTCCGTGGCCCGTGCTCTCGCCGCCTGCGCGCTCATGGGCTTGCTGGCCTGGGGCGGGGGGCGGCTGCTCTCCCTCGAAGCACCTCACGCCTTCACCCGTGCGGCCCTGGCCCTGCGACTGCTGCCCCTGGTGGCACTCTGTGCGGCGATCTATGGCGCGTTCGCCGCGGCCCTGGGCCACCCCGAAGCACGGGAACTGGCCAGGAAGATCGGTCGGAAGCTGCGCACCCCCGGACCGTAGTGCGCCTGATGGTTCGGCTGACCGAGTTCGTCTGACCGGGCGGAGGAAGCGGCCCGGCTACCGCTTCCGCCGTTCGGCCGCCAACCTCGCCGCCAGCTCGGTCGTCCGGACCAGCGCCAGGTCGGTTCCAGCCCGGCGTGATCGACGTGATTCCCGCGCCGTCGCACCGAGCCGTTCAAGGGCCTCCGCCAGCGTCGGATCCCGGTCCACGTCGCACCCATCGAGCGGCATCGCCGGCGCCGGCGAGGGCAGCGCCCACGGCAGCGACGATTCGGTCGCGGCCCCCTCCGTCGCCGGCGCGATCACCAGATCCGCCTGGACCCCGGCGCCCTGTGGCGACGAGCCATCCGGCAGGAAGAAGAGAGCGGTCGTGACGTAGAGTGCACCGGTCGGCAATTCGCCGTCGAAGACGTCCTGCATGGTCCCCTTGCCGAAGGTGCGCTCCGTGCCGACCACCAGCGCCCGCCCACGCGCGCGCAGTGCACCCGCCACGATCTCGCAGCCGGAGGCGGTCTCCTCGTCCACCAGCACCAGCACCGGGCCGGCGTAGGCCCGCTCCGGCGCCGGGTCGTACACCACCTCGTCCGGCGCCCCGCGCCTGTGGACGCTCACCACCGGGCCGCCGGTCAGGAAGAGCCCGGCGATGGCCGCCGAGGTCGAGAGGTAGCCGCCGGTGCAGCCCCGCAGATCCAGCACCACGGCGTCGGGGGGACGGCGCCCGAGGTGGAGCGCCCGCTCCACCGCTTCCGCGGTGTCCTGGTCCACCTCGTCCACGCGCGTCACCAGCACGCGCAGCCCCCGTTCGATGCGCGACGTGGCGGTGACCGACATGTTCCGGTCCTGCAGCACCTGGCGCACCAGCTGGATGCGCCGCGGCGGCCCCAGCCGGTGTCCCGAGGGTCGCGCCACCGTGAGCGGCACGGCCTCCTCGTAGGCGTCGAGCAGGGACGAGACCTCGCCGGCGTCGAGGTCCGCGATGGGGGTGGCCCCGACCTTCGTGATGACGTCACCCACGCGCAGCCCGCGGTGCCTCGCGGCCGGCGACCCCGGGTGGAGTCCGGCCACCGGCAGGCCGCCCGGGACCGGATCGCCCAGCTCCAGCCCGAGCAGGCCGGCCTGGGGATTCAGCTCGCGGTCCGACTGGTCGGCCTCTTCCTCGGTCTCATATCGGCTGTGCGGATCGAGGGCGTGGGCGAAGGCGTTGACCAGGTCGGCGGCCCCACGGCCGGCCAGCCGCCGTCGCGACAGGTCCAGCCACCGGAGCGCCCGTCGCGCGCCGAAGGCCCGGGCGACCGGCCACGAGGCCGAGCCTCGAACACGCCAGGCCTCGCCGAGCGCGTCACCCGCGAGGAGGGTCCGCAGAGCGCCGGCGTCTTCCGGGGGCTCGTCGGTCTGCTGGGGCTCCTCCTCCGGAGGCTCGGCGGGCAGCGTGCCGGCGAGCAGCTCGGAGGTGGGGAACAGGTCAGCCGCCCGGGCGAGCGCCGATCTCACCGTGGACAGCTGCGCCTGGAGGTGGTCGCAGCGGCCGGCGGTTCGCTCGGCCAGCAGCGCGGCGGCCGTGGTGGTGGAGGCTCGGCCCTTGATCGCCGCGATGTCCTCGGCCGTCAACCAGGGGTGGTCGGCGATCAGCGCGTCGGCCAGCAGGTCGCGGGCCCGGGTGGCCAGTTCCGGGGTGAGCCGGTCATGGACGACATGGCGTGCCACCGCGAGGTCGATCATCGCCCAGGCGTCGGCGCAGCTGGGTGGGCCGCGGACCGGGGCGGCAGTGACGGCGCCGGCCGGGAGCGACGCCGGCGACGCCGCCAGGGTGGTGGGGAGCGCGAAGAGGGCGAGCGCGAGCCGGAGCGGCGAAGCGTGGATCATGAAAGCACCACGGTAGTGTGCCCGGGCACCAAACTCCAGCACACGACTCAAGAGCCCGAAACGCGGAGACCCCGCCATTGACGGGGTCTCCGGGACCGTCGAGGCGCGGGCCTCGCGGACTGGTCAGGCTAGAGCTTGACGATGCACTCGGTCGGGCAGACTTCCAGGCACGCCGACTTGCCGCCGTGGGAGGCGCACTCGTCGCACTTGGCCGCGTCGATCACGTACGTGTCATCGCCCTCGGCGATCGCCTCGCTGGGGCACTCGGCGGCACAGGCGCCACAGCTGGTGCAGTCCTCGGTGATCTTGTTCGCCATCTCGTCTCTCCGTCGTTTGGGTTGGTCGAGGTCTGTCCGGAGCGCCAATGTGGAGTCAACCGGTCCGAATCCTCTGGACTTTCATGGAGATGCATGGGGCGCACCAGCCGCGGCCCCACCGGAATGTCGCGGATCATGGGGAGGTTGCGCTACTCGGCGCGGTGGCCTCGCCGGCGCGACGCGCGGCGACTGCGCGTCTCGGTGGCCAACTCGCAAGAAATGCGAGGACCGGCGCCGTCCAGAATCCCTCGGCGCCCCGGGGCTCGGCCGCCCGCGGGGAGCGCTCAAGGCCGAAGCGGTGGCCAGGGGGCGGCGTCGCCCGAGGCGTCCACCCGGACCTTGGTGTGCGCCGGACCGCGCCAGATGCTACCGGCGATCACCCGCCCTGGAAGCCACGGGTAGGTGGAGCGGGCGGCGTCGGACGTGAACACCGCGGGGGACGGGGGCGGCACGTCCGGTACCGCCGCGGGGAAGCCCTCTTCGGTGACTGGGATGACCAGCGGCTGCGGGCTGAGACCGCGGCCGCCGCGGCGCTGGCGACGGGCGGACCGGTCGTGGCGTGGCTTGGAGTGGCGAGGTTCGTTCAAGTTGCGGTGCTCCGATCACGTCTCTGGGAAGGCGCTCGCTCTTTCGGGCGGCGGCCAGGCTCGCGTTGTCGGCGTAGGCGCTGGCGGTGGTTCGGCTCGCGGCGGGAATCCCCGACCGCATGGCCACGAGACTTATAGCAGAACTTCGTCTGGGGCGCAGGTGACGATGTGGCGTCGCGCCGGGGAATGACGCGATGTGCCAGCAAGGATTGAAAGAAATGGGGCTCGAATGGCTTGCCTCGTGGCGCTCGCCTTGTCAGGATGCGCGTCCCATCATGACCACGCAGCGATGCAACCGCGCGGGTTAATTGACCTATCCGCTCGACTACTCCCGCGCCCGCCGCAAGGAACGAGGAACGCGCCAAATGACCACGAAGGCCGTCAGACCGTCCCTGATCAATCCGCTCGACCCGCCGGAGAAGGTGGAGTTCACGATCCCTGGCGAGATCTCCCGCGCCACCGGCCCTTACGAAGAGGCGATGAAGGAGGGCTACGACCTCATCCAGCGCCCGGTCCGCTCGGTGCCGGTAGACGCCATCGAGAAGCAGCACCTCAAGAAGCGGATGACGGTATGGGAACGGCTCAAGGTGCTCTCGGCGAAGCCGCCCAACGTCCTCTACCAGAACTGGGGCAAGAACCTCGACGGCGCCTCGCTGGTCACCGCCATCCTCGACATCGGCGGTCGCGACGTGGCCGTCTACGGCCACGATTTCACGGTCCGTGCCGGCTCGATGGACGCCACCAACGGCAACAAGCTGGCGCGGCTCTTCCGCATGGCCGGCGACAAGGGGATGCCGCTGGTCGGCATGAACGACTCCGCCGGCGCCTTCGTGCCGGCCGGCGTCGGTGGCCTCGACGGCTACGCCGAGGCCTTCACCGCGCTTCGCAAGATCAGCGGCGTGGTCCCGTCGATCATGTGCATGTTCGGCTTCAACGCCGGCGGCGGCTCCTACCTGCCGCGCCAGGGCAGCTTCGTGATCCAGCCGCGCGACACCTTCATCGGCCTGACCGGTCCCGGCGTGGTCAAGTCGGTGCTCGGCGAGGACATCACGCCCGAGGAGCTGGGCGGCCCCAAGGTCCACGGCGCCTCCGGCGTCGCCGACCTGACCGTGCAGGACGAGCTGGCGGCGCTGCGCCAGGTGGTGCGGCTGCTCGCCTACCTCCCCGACAACAACCGGGTCCCCGCGCCCTTCCAGCCCACCAGCGATCCCATCGACCGCAAGACCTGGGAGATCAACACGCTGCTGAAGAAGGCCTTCAACTCGCCGACCGGCTTCAACACGCCCTTCGACGTGTCGATCATCATCCAGGCCGTCTGCGACTACGGCGACTACTTCGAGATCCAGCCGGAGCGTGCCCGCGAGGCGGTCACCGCCTTTGGCCGGCTCGGCGGCCAGGTGGTCGGCTTCGTGGCCAACAACAGCGCCGTCGGCTCCGGCCAGATCGACTGCGACTCCGCGCTGAAGATCGCCAGGTTCGTCCGCTTCTGCAACATCTACAACATCCCCATCATCTTCATGGAGGACACCACCGGCTTCCTCCCCGGCCGCGAGCAGGAGGCCCGCGGCATCGTGCAGGCCGGCCGCTCCATGCTCGACGCCATCGTGGACGTGCGGACGCCCCGCATCCTCCTCATCCTGCGCAACGCCTTCGGCGGCGCCTACGCCTCCTACAACAACTACCCGACCGGCGCCGACCTGGTGCTGGCGCTCCCCACCACCCGCCTCGCGGTGATGGGGCCGGCCGGCAAGGAGTTCGTCTACAAGGACGAGGTCCGCAAGCTCCGCGGCGCGGCAGCCGAGCTGGTGAAGAAGGGGATCGCCACCCGCGCCGCCGCCGGCAGCGACGCCGCGCAGGCCAGGAAGGACGCCGAGAAGGAGGCGGCCGAATGGGTGAAGGGTCAGGAGACGCTGCTCAACCAGCGGTACGAGAAGGAGCTGATGAACCCGAAGGAAGGGCTCTCGCTCGGCTCCATCTCCTCCATCGTCATGCCCACCGACCTCCGGCAGGCGCTGGCCGGGAACATCGGCTTCCTGATGCGCCACTACCAGCCCTCCCCGATGACCGGCCCGCAGCGCGAGTTCCACTGAGCAACGGCCCGATCGCCCACCGCCCGCCACTCGTCGAGAGAGAGAGACCGATGGCCCAGCCGACCGACCTGTACCGCCACAACCCGCTCATCCACCGCGACCGCCGCCTCGGCGAGTCGAGGTCCGAGTGGGTCCGCTCCTTCGCCTGCACCGACCTGAAGCCGCTCATCGTCTGCCGCGGCCCCATCCGCAAGGAGGCCATGGACGTCTTCGAGGAGATGGGGATCACCCGCTACGGGATCCTGCTCTCGGAGAAGGACTCGATCGTCTACCCGAACGCGCTGGCGCCCGAGCTGCGCCAGTTCAACGACACCAGCCGCGTCCACCGGGTGCCCGACTACTCCGGCGCCAGCAAGGAGGAGCGCGTCGAGCGGATGAACCAGATCGTGCAGATCGCCCAAGACAACGGCTACGACGCGGTCTTCGCCGGCTACGGCTTCATGGCCGAGGACGAGGAGTTCGTCGCCACCGTCGAGAAGGCCGGCCTCAAGTTCATCGGCCCCAACTCGACCACCCAGGCCCGCGCCGGCAAGAAGGACGAGGCCAAGCGGACCGCGCTGGAGGTGAAGGTCAGCGTCACCCCGGGCATCAACAACGTCACCGCGCGGACCGTGGTCTCCAAGTTCCCCAGCCGCAAGCAGCTGCTGGCGGTCATCGAGGCCCGCAAGCTGGCCGTCGACCCCAGGGTGGCCGCCGACGAGAAGCTCTCGCTCGAGGACCTGGCCGACCAGATCCTGGCCGCCTGCTACGCCACCGGCCAGGACCTCTACACCATCGACGAGCTGGGCGCGCAGGTGCAGAAGGAGGTCGTGGCCATGTTCAAGGAGCACCCGCGCAGCCGGGTGCGCCTCAAGGCCATCGGCGGCGGCGGCGGCAAGGGCCAGCGCATCCTGGGCGGCTCCCTGCTGGCGCTGGAGAAGGCCACCGAGCAGGACATCGCCGCGGCCGCGGTCGAGGCGCCCGCGCTGGTGCGCGAGGTGCTCAGCGAGGTCAAGGCCACCGGCGCCGGCGACAACAAGAACGTCCTCATCGAGCTCAACATCGAGCAGACCCGGCACAACGAGATCCAGCTGCTCGGCAACGGCGAGTGGTGCGTGACGCTGGGCGGCCGCGACTGCTCGCTGCAGATGCACGAGCAGAAGCTGCTGGAGATCTCGGTGACGCAGGAGGGGCTGGCCGCGGCCATCGCCCGGGCCGAGAAGGCCGGCAAGGCGGCCGAGGCCAAGGCGCTCGCCACCGACCTCGAGATCCTCAAGCGGATGGAGGCCGACGCGGCGCGCTTCGGCCAGGCGGTGGGGCTCGACTCGGCCTCGACCTTCGAGTGCATCGTCGACCGCGACCGCTACTACTTCATGGAGGTCAACACCCGCATCCAGGTGGAGCACCGGGTCTCGGAGCTCTGCTACAGCCTCAAGTTCACCAACCCGAGCGACGCCGGCGACTTCTTCGTGGTCGAGTCGCTGGTCGAGGCCATGGCGCTGCTGGCGCGCCACAAGAAGCGGCTCCCCAAGCCGGTTCGGGTCCCCCGCTTCCCGGCCTCGGCCGAGGCCCGCCTCAACGCCACCGACGCCTCGCTCTCGCCGCACGCCGGCGGCGTGATCCGCTTCTGGTCGAAGCCCATCGAGGGCGAGATCCGCGACGACCAGGGGATCAGCCTGCCCAACCCGGACACCGGCATGTTCATGCGCTACCGGGTGGCCGGCGCCTACGACTCCAACATCGCCCTGCTGCTGACCAAGGGCGACCACCGGCTGCAGAGCTACCAGCACCTCTCCACGGTGCTCTCCAGGACCAGCCTGCGTGGCCAGGACGTCGCCACCAACCTCGAGTTCCACTACGGCCTGGTCAACTGGTTCATCGGCCAGAACGTGATGGCCAAGCCGACCACCCGCTTCGTGGTCCCCTACCTGACGCTGGTGGGCCAGCTCAAGGAGGAGGCCGGCAAGATCGACACGGTGTACGCCTTCCTGGAGATGAAGAGGCACTACGCCAGGAAGGTGGCGGCGGCCAACCCCGACGATCCGGCCATGGCCAAGGCGATGTCGGAGGTGCTCGACCGGAAGGGCACGCTGCTGACGCGACCGATGGACCGGCTGCTGGAGGACCCGCACCTGCTCTCCGGCTGGCTCAGCCTCCACCGGAACGACTACCGGCTCGAGGGTGGGAAGCTGACGTGGCGGCGCAACCCGCTGGTCATCCTCCAGGAGACCTACGAGTACCTGAACATGGCGTGGGATCCGAAGGCTCCCGCCGCCGAGGTGATCTGGGAGCACGATCACGCGCTGCTGGCGCGCGCCATGCGCTTCTACGCCGGCGTGCGCAAGGCGCTCGGCCTCAGCGAGGAGCAGTTCAAGGAGCTCGACGAGGTGCTCGCCAAGGAGGCGCCGCAGGGCGGGTACGACGCCGCCACCTGGGAGCGGATCCGCGCCGCCCACCTCGGCTTCGAGGCCGGCAAGGAGCTGCTGGGCCTGCTCTTCACCATCGCCGAGAAGGTGAAGTTCTTCGGCTTCCGCGTCGAGGAGGACCTCGACGTCACCATCCCGGCCCATCTCCACGACGCCGACCTGCAGGTCCGGATGAAGAAGGTGCTGGTCCCGCCGCCGCAGACCAAGGCGGACGAGATCGTGGCGGTGAGCGGCGGCATGTACTACGGGCAGGAGGCGCCGGGCCGCCCGCGCTTCGTCCAGGAGGGGATGCACTTCGAGAAGGGGCAGCCGCTCTACATCATCGAGGTCATGAAGATGTTCAACACCGTGCGCGCGCCCTTCTCCGGCACGCTGGACAAGATCATCATCCAGGGGGGCGAGGGGTCGATCGTGCAGAAGGGGCAGCCCCTCTTCAAGATCACCCCGGACGAGAAGCACGTCGAGGTCGATCCGCGCGAGCTGGAGAAGCAGCGGCGGTCCGCCACCGGTGAGGCGCTCAAGGCCATCCTGAAGTAGATTCGGCGGCAACGGACCATGGCGCTGGGGGACCACGGATGAAGCCAGGCAAGTTCATCGTCTTCGAAGGAATCTACGGCGCCGGGCGGCTGGTGGTGGCGCTGGTGGACAAGGTCCGCGCGGGGCTGGCCGCCGAGGGGGTGGAGGTCTACGAGCTCGATAGCCCCGACAGCGGCCGGGCCCAGCTCATGGGGGCCTCCGGCCTCGACGGCAGCTGGCGCTACGGCCGCTTCGACGCCGACTTCTTCTTCGAGCTGGCGTCGCGGGCGCGGGTCTCGGCGGTGGCGCGCGAGAAGCTGGCCGCGGGGAAGACCGTGCTCTGCAAGAGCTACACCCTCTCCTCGGTGGTCTACGCCGAGCTGAAGGGGCACGACTGGTTCCGCGAGGACCTGAACGTGCTGGAGGCGCGGGCCCGCGGCATGTCGGGCGCCCACCCGCTGGTGGCCGACCTGACCGTCTTCGTCGACCTCTCGCCGGAGGCGGCGGCCAGGGAGCTGGGCGACCGGATGAAGGGGGTCTTCACCCTCGACGACCTGAAGAAGCAGCGGTCCATCTACCTCGCCGAGCTGGCGCGCCTGCCGGCCGGCGGCGTCAAGGCGCTCCACGCCGCCGAGACAGCCGACGCCATCTTCCCCGAGGCGATGGCCGCGGTCCGTGGGTTGAAGTAGGCGAGGCGGGTCCGCCACCATCTGGGGCCGCTACAGCCCCAGGTAGGCCTCGCGGACCTTCGGGTCGGCCAGCAACTGGGAGCCGGTGCCGGCCAGCACCACCCGGCCCGACTCCAGCACGAAGCCCCGGTGGGCGATGGCCAGCGCGTGCTCGGTGTTCTGCTCCACCAGCAGGACCGTCACGCCCTGCCGGTTGATCTCCTCGACGACCCGGAACATCTCCTCCACCATGATGGGGGCGAGCCCCAGGGAGGGCTCGTCGAGCATGAGGATCCGTGGGCCGGCCATCAGCCCCCGGCCGATGGCCACCATCTGCTGTTCGCCGCCGGAGAGCGTCCCGGCCAGTTGCCGCTCCCGCTCCCGCAACCTCGGGAAGATGGCGAAGACCTCCGCGAGCCGCTCCTGCTGCCGGGGTCGCGCGGCGCGGGTGAACCCGCCCAGCAGCAGGTTGTCGCGCACCGTCATCTCGGGGAAGAGCTTGCGCCCCTCCGGAACGTGGACCACGCCGCGGCCGACGATCTCCATGGTGCTGCACCGGGTCAGCGGCTGGCCGTCCAGCACGATGGCGCCGGCCTGGGGCCGGACCAGCCCGGAGATGGCCTTCAGGGTGGTGGTCTTGCCGGCGCCGTTGGCGCCCACCAGCGCCACGATCTCACCCTGGCCCACGTCGAAGTCCACGCCCCAGAGGGCGGTGATCTTGCCGTAGGCGGCCTGGAGCCCCTGGACGCGCAGCATCAGGCCGACCTCTTTCCGAAGTAGGCGGCCAGCACGGCCGGCTCCCGCACCACCTGCGCCGGAGGTCCCTCGGCGATCTTCTCGCCCTGGTTGACCACCACCACGCGGTCGGAGATGCGCATGATGGCCTTCATGACGTGCTCCACCAGGATGACCGTGACGCCGCCCCGGCGGATCTCCTCGACCATGCCCGAGGCCACGTCCACCTCGCTCGGGTTGAGCCCGCCCATGGGCTCGTCGAGCAGCAGCAGGCGCGGGCCGGTGGCCAGCGCCTTGGCCAGCTCGAGCCGCTTCTGGTCCAAGAGCGTGAGTTGGCTGGCCAGGTCGCCGGCGCGCGACCCGAGCCCGAGCCGCCCGAGGACGTCGAGCGCGAAGGCCTCCGCGTCGCGGCGGGCCGGGTGGCGCAGGAAGGCGGCCAGGGTCACGTTCTCCTTCACCGTAAGTCCCGGGAAGGGCTTGACGATCTGGAAGGTGCGGGCGATGCCGCGCCGGGCCACGGCGTGCGGCCGCAGGCCGACCACGCTCTTCCCGTCGAGCCGGATCCGCCCCGCCGAGGGCTGCACGTAGCCGGTGATCAGGTTGAAGACGGTGGTCTTGCCGGCGCCGTTCGGGCCGATCAGCCCCAGGACCTCCTGCTCACCGACGTTGAACGAGAGGTCGCCGACGGCCCGCAGGCCGCCGAAGGTCCGCGTCAGCCCCTCGATCTCAAGCAGCGCCATGGCCGAGGACCCTCGCCTGGAGGCTGGAGAAGAGCTTCCGGGCGCGGCCCCAGATGCCCTCCGGCATGTACCGGATCGCCAGCATCATGAAGAGGCCGTAGAAGATCAGGTGGCCCACCTGGAAGCGCTCGCGCACCGTCTCGCCGACGGTGGTGAGGAAGATGGCGCCGATGAGCGGGCCGCCCACGGTGCCGAGCCCGCCCACCATGGCGATGAAGACCATCTCCATGGAGAGGGAGATGTTGAGGACCGCGTCGGGATCGACGTAGCGGAAGTAGAAGGCGTAGAAGCCGCCGCCCATGCCGGCCAGGAAGGCGGAGAGGGCCAGCGTCATCACCTTGGCGCGCACGGTGTCGATGCCCACCGCCTCGGCGGCGTCCTCGTTCTCGCGGATGGCGACCAGGTAGGCCCCCAGCCGCGAGGTCCGGAGCCAGGCGGTGGAGGCCAGCCCGGCCAGCGCCAGCAGCGCGGCCACGACGTAGAAGGGCAGCTTGCTCTCCCAGTCGACGGCCAGCCCGAAGACACGCAGTGGCGGCAGGCCGGTGATGAGGAAGCCGACCGGCCCGTTGGTGACCGCCTCCCAGTTGAGGGCCACCAGCTTCACGATCTCGGCCACCGCCAGCGTGGCCAGCGAGAAGTACGGGCCCCTGAGCCGGAAGCAGACCAGGCCGATGGGGAGCGAGGCCAGCGCGGCCACCAGGCCGCCCACCGGGATGCCCCACCAGGGCGACACGCCCGCCTTCAGGTAGAGGATCATGGTGACGTAGGCGCCGATGCCGAAGAGGGCGGCGTGGCCGAAGGAGACCTGGCCGGCGAAGCCGCCCAGCACGTTCCAGGCCGCGCCGAGCAGGGTCCACATCAGGATCAGGATCGCCACGTGGAGGAAGAAGGAGTTGGGGGCGAACACCGGCAGGGCGGCCAGGGCCACCGCGCCCGCCAGCCATGGGGCCAGCGAGCGCATCACTTGCCGACCCCGAAGAGGCCGGAAGGCCGGTAGAGCAGGACCGCCAGGAAGAGGACGAACCCGATGCCGTCCTTGTAGGTGCTGGAGACGTAGACCGCCCCCAGCGACTCCACCACCCCGAGCAGGATGCCCCCGGCGATGGCTCCGGGCACCGACCCGAGGCCTCCCAGGACCACGATGACGAAGCACTTCACGATGAGCAGCTCGCCCACCGTCGGGTAAAGGTAGAGCGACGGCGCCAGCAGCACGCCGGCCGCGCCGGCCAGCGCCGTGCCCAGCCCGAAGGTGATCATCGCCACCCGCTCCACGTCGACCCCCATGAGGATGGCCGCCTCGCCGTTCTGGCTGGTGGCGCGGATGGCGCGCCCCATGTCGGTCCGCGAGAGGAAGAGCCAGAGGGCGCCGGTGATGGCCAGCGCCACCACGAAGGCCACCGCCAGCGGCACCGCGATGGAGATGCCGAAGGGGCGGACCGGCTCCTGACCGTAGGAGAGGTTGATGGTCCGGTAGTCGCCGGTCCAGAAGAAGAGGGCCAGGTTGGCGATGAGCAGGGAGAGGCCGGCGGTGTAGAGCAGGGTGTTGAGCTCGCCGCCCGGGATGATCTTCCGGAGCAGGAGGCGGTAGAGCAGCATCCCGCCCAGGAACATCAGCGGCACCCAGAGCACCAGCGAGAGGAAGGGGTCGAGCTTCCAGAGCGCCTGGCCCCAGAAGGCGCCGAACATCCCCAGCATGACCATCTCGCCGTGGGCCAGGTTGATGATGCGCATCACCCCGAAGACCACGGTCAGCCCTATGCCGATCATGGCGTAGAGGGCGCCGGTCAGGACGCCGCTGGTCAGGCTCTGGGCAAAGGTCTCCATCGGTCGGCGCGCGCCGGCCCGCCCCCGAACCTCCGGGGGACCCGGGCTGTTACTTCAGTGCCAGGGGGTCGGGGAAGGTCAGTCCGGTCTCGGCGTTGGACTTGGGCCAGACGTTGAGGAGTTGGCCGCCCTTCCACTGCGCCATCACCGAGTGCTCCGGCGAGTAGATGTTCTGGTTGGTGTACATGTCGCCCAGCGGGCCCGCCCAGTTGCCGAACTTCACCTTGCCGAAGACGGTGGTCATGTCGGTGGCCAGCAGCGCCTTGCGGACGGCGTCGCGGTCGGCGTCGAGGTTGCCGGTCAGCTTGGCCCGCTTCAGGGCGTCGGCGATGATGTAGATGATCGAGTACCCCTCCACCTCGTGCTCGTGGGGCCAGATGCCGAACTGCTTGTGGAACTTCGCGTAGAAGGCCTTCACCTTGGGATCGTTCGGGTTGCCGGACCAGGCCGCCGAGGAGAAGACGTTCTGGGCGAGGGGGCCGAGCTGGGTGGCCATGTCGGCCACGCCGAAGCCGCCGCCAAAGCCGACGAAGGCGCGGGGGCGGATGCCGATCTCCTTGGCGTGGCGGGTCAGCAGGATGGCGTCGGTGGTGGAGACGGCGACCAGCAGCAGGTAGTCGGGGTTGGTGCCCTTCACCTTGGTCATGATGGGCTTGAAGTCGAGCGTGTTCACCGGGTAGGCCTCGTCGGCCACGATGGCCACGCCCTTGGCCTTGAGCTGCTTCATGACCGCGGCGCCGATGGTCTTGCCGAAGAGGGTGTTGTCGTAGACCACGGCCGCCGACTTGGGCATGGCGCCGGGGTAGGTGGAGATGAAGTCGTTGAAGGCGGCCGGGTAGATGGAGCCGGTGGGGTTGTTGCGGAAGACCCACTCGAAGCCCTTGGCGGTGATCATGTCGGCCGACGGGTGGTCCACCAGGTACGGGGTCTTGAGCCGCTGGCTGATCGAGGCGATCTCCATGGCCTGGCCCGAGGCCCGGCCGCCGGTCAAGACCAGCACCTTCTCCTGGGTGATCAACTTCTCGGTCACGGTGGCGGCCAGCGCGTTCTTGGCCTGGTGGTCCTCGATGACGATCTCCAGCTTTCGGCCGTTGACCCCGCCGGCGGCGTTGATCTCCTCGATGGCCATCCCGTAGGCCTTCTTGAACTTGTCGCCGAACGGGGCGTCGGGGCCGGTCATGGGTTGTGGCGCGCCGATCCTGAGCGGCTGGGCCAGCGCGGGCGAGGAGGAGAGGACGGCCAACAGTGCGAAGATCGAGGTGACGAACGTGCGCATGTGTTGCTCCCTGGGTGAGGCCGTGACGGCGCTTCAGCCGAGCGTCGGCATGGCGAGGCTGCTCTTGCTCTGCTCCGAGGCTTCCGGCCAGCGGCTGGTGACCGCCTTGGTGCGGGTGTAGTACTTCACGCCTTCCATCCCGTAGACGTGCAAGGCGCCGAAGATCGACTGCTTCCAGCCGCCGAACGAGAAGAAGGGCAGTGGGACCGGGATGGCCACGTTGATGCCCACCATCCCCACCTGGATGTCGTGCTCGAAGCGCCGGGCCGCGCCGCCGGAGCCGGTGAAGAGGGCGGTGCCGTTCCCGTAGGGGTTGGCGTTGACCAGCTCGATGGCCGCGGCCAGCGTCGGCGCCCGCAGCACCACCAGCACCGGGCCGAAGATCTCCTCGCGGTAGACGGTCATCGACGTGGTGACGTGGTCGAGGATGGTCGGACCGAGGAAGAAGCCGGCCCCGCCGTCCGCCGGCTGCACGGTCCGGCCGTCGAGCACCGGCTTCGCCCCCTCGGACAGGCCCGTGGTGATCAGGCCGCGGATCTTCTCGCGGTGGGCGGCGGTGACCACCGGCCCCATGTCCATGCCCGGCCTGGAGCCCGGGCCGATGCGCAGGGCGGCGGCCTTCTGGCGCAGCCGCTCCACCAGCCGGTCGGCCACGTCGCCCACGGCCACCACCGCCGAGATGGCCATGCAGCGCTCGCCGGCCGAGCCGAAGGCCGCGCCGACCAGGGCGTCGGCGGTGAACTCGAGCTCGCAGTCGGGCAGGACCACCGCGTGGTTCTTGGCGCCGCCGAGCGCCTGCACGCGCTTCCCGGTCCGGGCCGCGGTCTCGTAGATGTGGCGGGCGATGGGGGTCGATCCCACGAAGGAGACGGCGGCGATGTCCGGGTGGGCCAGGATCGCCTCCACCGCCTCGGCGTCCCCCGGGACCACGTTGAGGACGCCGGCGGGGAGCCCGGCCTCCTCGAAGAGGCGGGCCATCCGCAGCGCCGTCGAGGGGACCTTCTCCGAGGGCTTGAGGACGAAGGTGTTGCCGCAGGCGATGGCCATCGGGAACATCCAGAGCGGGACCATGGCCGGGAAGTTGAACGGGGTGACGCCGGCGCAGACCCCGAGCGGCTGCAGCACCGAGTGGCAGTCCACGCCCTTGCCCACGTCCTCCGACCACTCCCCCTTGAGCAGGTGGGGGATGCCGCAGGCGAACTCCACCACCTCGATGCCCCGCTGCACCGAACCCTTCGCGTCGGCCTGGGTCTTCCCGTGCTCCTGGCTGACCAGCCCGGCCAGCTCGTCGAGGTGGACCTCCAGCAGCTCGCGGAACCGCGCCAGGATCCGGGCGCGCCGGAGCGGCGTGGTCTCGCGCCAGGCCGGGAAGGCGGACCTGGCGGCGGCCACCGCGGCGCCGACGTCGTCGCGGCTGGCGAAGGCCACACGGCGGGTCACCTGGCCGGTGGCGGGGTCGAAGACCTCGCCGAGGCGCCGGCCCGAGGCGGCGAACTCGGCGCCGCCGACCCACGACGAGATCACGGGGACGGTCATGAGGCCAGAAGGTTAAGACTCCGCTCCGTACCCGGCAAGGGCATTTCGTGGAAAGGCGTCGTTGGCGCGCTGCGTCGGCGCGGCGTCTTCTTCCCGGGCGAGCTCACCTCGAGCAGTCGGGTCGCATGGAGTCGGCGTTCCTGGTGTACCGTCAGTAGATCCGGCCCTCAGGGCAAGACGGGTCTCCACCACTCCGAGGTGCGGGCCCACGGCGCGGTGAACGGGAGTAGGCTCCTGGCGTGGCCCGCCCGCACCACATCGTCCTCGTGCCGGGCTTCTTCGGGTTCGCCAATCTCGGCGACCTCACCTACTTCGGTCACGTCCGCGACCTGCTGCGCCAGCGCGGGCCGCCGCTCGGCGTCGAGGGTGAGGTGGAGGTGGTCCTCACCGAGCCGACCGCCTCGCTGACCCGGCGCGCCGCGATCCTCTGCGAGACCATCTCCAGGCTGCTCGACCGGGCGCCGGGCCGGGTGAGCCTCATCGGCCACTCCAGCGGCGGCCTCGACGCCCGCCTGCTCTGCACCCCCGGGGTGACGCTGCCCACCGGCGCCGACCCCGAGCGCTGCGCCCGCGCCGTCCGGTCGCTGGTCACCGTCTCCACGCCGCACCACGGCACCCCGCTGGCCCAGACCTTCTCCAGCCTGCTCGGCCAGCAGATGCTGCGGCTCCTCTCTCTCACCACCATCCACGCGCTCCGCACCGGCCGCCTCCCGCTCTCGGCCGTGCTCCGGCTGGCCCGCCTGCTGCGCTTCGGCAAGGCGCCGCCCTCGGGCGTCCTCGACCAGCTCTACAAGCAGCTCCTGGCCGACTTCTCCGGCGAGCGCCGGCGCGCCCTTGAGGCCTTCCTCGCCGACGTGCGCAGCGACCAGGGGCTGCTCGGCCAGCTGACGCCGGCCGCCATGGAGATGTTCAACGCCTCGGCGGAGGACCGGCCGGAGCTGCCCTACGGCTGCGTGGTCACGCAGGCGCGACCACCGGGCGTGAAGTCGCTCCTGGGGGCGGGGTTGAGCCCCTACGCGCAGGCCACCCACGCGCTCTTCCTTGCGCTCTACCGGTTCTCCTCCGGCATGCCCAGTGGGTGGTTGCCGCGCCTCACCGAGGAGCAGGTCGATGGGCTGCACCGGGCCTACGGGCGCGTCCCGCCACCGGCCGCCAACGACGGCATCGTCCCCACCCTGAGCCAGGTGCGCGGCCGCGTGCTCCACGCCGCCTGGGCCGATCACCATGACGTGCTGGGGCACTTCCACGATCCGACCCATGTGCCGCCCCACTTCGACTGGGTGGCCTCCGGCTCGGGGTTCGACCGCGCGCGCTTCGAGGCCCTGTGGGGCGACGTGGCCGGATTCCTGGCCGACCCCCGGGCGTGAGGGGGCGCCGGGGCGCGTCGGGTCCTGGCGCCGGTCCGTCTCCCCGAACGAAGGGCGCCTCCGAGGATCGCGGCACCGGTCGCAGCCGGGGCATGACCAGCGACCCCACCAACCGCGATCCGGGTGGCCCCAACCACGTCCGGCTCGAGCAGAACTATTGCGGCGCGGTCTACGAGATGGTGATCGCGCCCGACGACGTCGTCGGCTCGAGCTACGTGGCCGGCTCGCTGCACGCCCTTGTCGAGGGCGTCCCGCTCGACCCGCTCGGCGGCAGCGCGGTGGCCTATCCCGTCGACAGCCCCATGTTCGACGCCACCGCCACCGACGAGGCGGGCGCCGTGGCCAAGACCAACGTCTGCAGCGTGGGCGCCATCGCCAACCCGGACAACATCACCTACATCCCGGGCTACTCGACCCTCGTCATCGGCGAGGACACCACCGACGGCACCAGAACGACGCGCTCTGGGCGTACGACCTCACCACCGGAACCTCACCCGGATCCTCACCTCGCCCTACGGCTCCGAGGTCACCGGCGCCTACTGGTACCCGAACGTCAACGGCCACGCCTACCTGAAGGTGCAGATCCAGCACCCGTACGTGAAGTCCGATCCGGAGAAGGACCCCGACGCCGCCGCACGCCAGTCGTACGTGGGCTACATCGGGCCCTTCCCGGCCATGGACTGAGCCGGACCGGGGCCAGAGCGAGCGGGGCGCCGGCCAGCACCGGCGCCTCGCTCGGCCGTGCGCTCTCCTGGAGCCACTGGCCGAACCACTCATTCCCGCGGCCATGGGACGGGGTGAGTTGCAGGTGTCCCGCGGGCCTGGGATCATGGCGCGAGGCCCTTGGCGCGTTCGAGCCATCTCGGGATGCCGGCACGACCAACTGTCGCCCTTCTCGCGAGCCGGCGTGGCGGCGAGGCCTCCGGGTTCGCCATGACCGTCACAGGGATCAGCGTGCCGGCCGCGCTGCCGGCCTACTGCGAACGGACCGGCCCCGGCCCGTGGGCGGAGCCGCTCGACGCCGTGTCCAACCTCGCCTTCCTGGTGGCCGCGGCGCTGGCGCTGCTCGCCTGGCGGCGGGACCGGCCGCGCGACTGGCCGCTCCTCCTGCTGGTGGCCGACGCCGGGGCCATCGGCCTGGGCAGCCTGGCCTTCCACGTGGCTCCCGGGCCGCTGACCTGGGCCGGCGACGTCTGGCCCATCCGGCTCTACGTCCTGGGCCACCTGGCGCTGGCGCTGCGGCGGCTGGGCGGGGCAGGGTGGCTGACCACGCTGGGAGGGCTCGTGGCCCTGTCGGCGGCGACCACGGCCGCGATCCGGGCCTGGCCGGCGGCGCTGGCCGGCGGCGTCGGCTACCTCCCTGTGCTGGCGGCGCTCACGCTGCTGGGCGGGTGGCTGGCCTGGCGCCCCGGCGAGCCGGAGCTGCGCGCGGCCGGGCGGGCGCACCTGGTCGCCGCCTCGACCTTCGCGGCGGCGCTGGTCTTCCGGAGCATCGACCTGCCCGCCTGCGCCCTTTTCCCGGCGGGCACCCACTTCCTCTGGCACCTGCTCACCGGGCTCACCGTCGCGCTGCTGCTGCTCGCCATGGTGGGAAGTCGGGGTCAGGTGAGGTGTCGGGCCCGGACGGCGGAGTGACGGGTGTGCCCCAAGGGGCGGTTACTCGGAGGACACGGCGATGGTCACGAAGATCTCACCCCGACGCGCGGACTATGCGTGGTTCCGCCCCATCACGTCGCGCTGGATGGACAACGACGTCTACGGGCACGTCAACAACGCGCACTACTACTCGTACTTCGACACCGTCATCAACCAGTACCTCATCGAGCGCGGTGGGCTCGACATCAACTCGAGCCCGGTGGTGGGGTTCGTGGTGAGCTCGAGCTGCGACTTCTTCCGCCCCGTGGCCTACCCGGACGACCTCCAGGTCGGACTGCGCGTGGACCGTACCGGGAAGAGCTCGGTCCACTACGGGGTGGCGCTGTTCGCCGCCGGGGATGACGCCGCGCGTGCCGCCGGGATGGTGGTCCACGTCTTCGTGGATCGGGGGACCTCGAGGCCGGTGCAGATCCCGGAGCCGATCCGGCAGGCCCTCCAGGCCATCGCCGGCGGGGCCCGGCCGCGACCGTGACCGCTGCTCAGCGGTCCTCCTCGTCGGCCTTCGGCTCCCAGGGCATGGCCCCCTCGGCCTCGGCCAGCGATCGTGTCCCGTCGCCCATCCCGTCGTCCCACGGCTCGATGACCAGGTCGCGCGCGGTCACCAGGATCTGCCCGCCGTGCATGGAGGCCACCAGGTCGGCCACCTTGTCGAGGGTCTCGTTGACGAAGGCGTGGTCGTTGCCGACGGCGGTGACCCCGATCACGCTCCGCTGCCATAGGTCGTTCTCGGCCACCTCGGCGATCGAGACGTTGAACCGGGCCTTGACCCGGTCGATGGCCGAACGGAGCAGGTGGCGCTTCGACTTGAGGGAGCCGGACGCGGGCAGGAACAGGACCAGTCTCAGCACACCGACGAACATCCGAACCTCCGCCGCGGGAGCCCGAGCCGGCTCGAGCCGGCCGGGCCGTACCGCTGGAGGTGACGTTAGCGGATGCGGACCGAGGCCACGTGCTGCCCCTTGTGGGTGCACGAGGCGTGACGACGCCCCCGCGATCGGGTGTCGGCCTGCTGGCGCGGAAGCCAGCCGCCGGCCCCCAAGCGCCACTTCTTGACCTACGTCACCTGGGGCCCGGGCACGGGTGATCCCGGTGGCGTGGGCAGAGTTCAGCAGGGGAACGCGGCCCGCGGTGTCGGCGGGGCCTACTTCTTGAGCCCGGCGACGTAGTCCGCCACGGCCGGAGCGTCGTCGATCGCCACGGGCTTCATCTTCCCCTGGCCCCCCTTTATGACCTTGAGGACCTTGGCGGCGGGGGTTCCGGCGATCGGCCTTGGCATGATCTTGCCGCCCACGCCCTCCTTGCCATGGCACATCGCGCACTTCTTCGAGAAGGTCTCGGCTCCATTGGCGAGGGCGGTCGAAGCGAAGAGGAGGACGGTGACGGCAACGAGGGCGCGCTTCATGTGGAATCCTTTCGGTGGGGCGTGGCGGCGTGCATCTTGACGCAGGAGAAGTCCTAGCAGGTTCCGGCCACGAGGTGCACCAGGCCCCGAGCCCACCTCCGGCCGTGACCCGGCCGGGAAGTCCCGGTATCCTTCGACGGCCAGCCCGCCCCCGTCAGGAGGACCCGTGAACACCGTCGGTTCGTTCGACTACGTGATCGCCGGCGGCGGCACCGCCGGCTGCCTGCTCGCGAACCGGCTCTCGGCCGATCCCGAGGTCTCTGTCCTGCTGCTGGAGGCGGGCGGGCGGGACACGGGGATCTGGATCCAGATCCCGGTCGGCTACCTCTTCTGCATCGGCAACCCGCGCACCGACTGGTGCTACCGCACCGAGCCCGACCCGGGGCTCAACGGCCGCAGCATCCTCTACGCGCGCGGGCGGGTCCTGGGTGGCTGCACCTCGATCAACGCCATGCTCTACATGCGGGGCCAGGCCCGGGACTACGACGAGTGGGCCCGGCTCAGCGGCGACCCGAGCTGGTCATGGGAGCGGGTGCTCCCGATCTTCAAGCGGACCGAAAACTACTGGCGCGGCGCCGACGAGCTCCACGGCGCGGCGGGCGAGTGGCGGGTCGAGCCCCAGCGGCTCTCGTGGGAGATCCTGGACGCCTTCCGCGACGCCGCCGCCGAGGTGGGTATCGGCCGGATCGACGACTTCAACCGCGGCGACAACGAGGGCAGCTCGCGCTTCGAGGTGAACCAGCGCCGCGGGGTCCGCTGGAACGCCACCAAGGCCTTCCTGCGGCCGGCGGCGGGGCGCAGGAACCTGACCGTGCTCACCGGCGCGCCGGTGCGGCGCCTGCGGCTCGGGCGCGGTGCGTCCGGGGCCACCGAGGCCCAGGGCGTCGAGTTCTACCGGGGGGAGGAGACCGTCTTCGCCGAAGCGCGCCGCGAGACCATCCTGGCGGCGGGCGCCATCGGCTCGCCCCACGTCCTCCAGTTCTCGGGCATCGGCCCGGGCGCGCACCTGCAGGCGCTGGGGGTGCCGGTGCTTCACGACCTCCCCGGCGTGGGCGGCAACCTCCACGATCACCTGCAGCTCCGCACCGCCTACAAGGTGAAGAACGTCCTCACCCTCAACACCCTCGCCAACTCCTGGTGGGGCAAGGCGAAGATGGGTCTCGAGTACGCCGTCCGGCGCACCGGGCCGCTCACCATGGCCCCATCGCAGCTGGGCGCCTGCACCAGGTCCGACCCGGGCCAGGCCACCGCCAACATCGAGTTCCACGTCCAGCCGCTCTCCCTCGACAAGTTCGGCGAGCCACTGCACACCTTCCCGGCCTTCACGGTGAGCGTGTGCAACCTGCGGCCGACCTCCCGCGGCCACGTGCGGCTCAAGTCGCCAGACCCGCGCGCCGCGCCGGAGATCCGCCTCAACTACCTCTCCACGCCGGAGGACCAGCGCGTCGCGGTGGACTCGCTCCGGCTGGCGCGACGGATCGTGAACGGCACCGAGACCATGAGGCGGTACGCGCCGGAGGAGTTCGTCCCCGGCCCGTCGTTCCAGTCGGACACCGAGCTGGTCAAGGCGGCGGGCAACGTGGGGACGACGATCTTCCACCCGGTCAGCACCTGCCGGATGGGGCGCGCCGGCGACGAGGGCGCCGTGGTGGACAGCCGCCTGCGGGTGAGGGGGGTGGGGCGCCTGCGCGTCATCGACGCATCGGTCATGCCGACCATCACCTCGGGCAACACCGCCTCGCCCACCGTGATGATCGCCGAGAAGGGCGCGGCGGCGGTGATCGAGGACCGCCGGGCGGCGCGGTGAGGAGACATCCTGGAGACGGAAGCTATCGGGGACCATCCGGCAAGAGACCTTCCAGCTGCCCGATGAGGGGCGGGAGGTCCTTCGCCACGATGTCCAGGAGTATGTCGAGGTCCACGTCGAAGTAGGCGTGGGCGAGCCGGTTGCGGAGTCCACTCATCGACGGCCAGCGGACCTCCGGGTGCGCCGACTGGTAGTCGGGGGAGACCTTGCCGGCCGCCTCGCCGACGATCTCGAGGAGCCGCGCCAGCGCCAGCTGCGTCAGCTCGTCGGCCGCGACCTGGGCCCGAGCCTTCCCGGCGACCAGGCTCACCGCCTTGCGGGCGGCGTCGAGCATGTGCCGCAGGCGGACCGCGTCGTCATACCGCGACATACTGGTTCACGGCCTCGGCGAGCACCTGGTCGCGGAAATAGCGGGAGAGGAAGCCCGGGGTGTTGAGGTCGACCTTGCGGCCGAGGAGAGCGGTCAGCTCCCGCTCCATGTCGAAGAACGCCAGGCCGGGGACGTGGCCCGGTTCGAACTCGACAAGCACATCCACGTCACTGGCCGCCGCGAAGTCGTCCCGCAACACGGAGCCGAAGAGCGCCAGCCGCTGGACGTGGTGGCGCCGGCAGAAGTCGGCGAGGACCCTTCGGTCGATGGGGATCTGGACGGCCACAACTGGATTGTAGCCGACTCCGGTCTGTCGGTCGCGCCACGGCCCTCCCGTTACGGACGGGAACTGAACGCAGCCCGACTGTCACACGGGGTGGGGATGGGGCCCTCCTCGTCCTGAGTTCATTGCCGTGAAGCGGATTTCCCCAGGTAGACGCGCGTACCGGCCAAGGAGGATTCAATGAAGACGCTCGCTCTCGCAGTGAGGACCGTCTTCGCCACCGCCTGCAGCGGTTTCTCCGAGCCTTCGCCGACGCCGGCGCCGAAGGGGTGGGCGGTGACCACGCTGGCCGGCCAGGCCGGGGCGTCTGACCGCGCTGATGGGGTCGGGGCGGCGGCGCGCCTCCTTGGGCCCTACGCCAACACCAGCGACGGCGCCAACCTCTACGTCCTCGACGCCGCTCTCCACCCGACCTACGCCTTCCGCCGCAAGGTGATTATCGGAACCGGCGAGATCGGAACAGGCGAGGTCGTGCCGATCGGGGCCTAACGCCGCGTGTCTACGAAGTCAAAGTCAGGCAATGCCACCAGGGAGTATGCACGGAGCGCCAGTGCATCGAGGGCTCCGAAGTCGCGCGCTTCGAACGCGTCGGCGATGTGGCGAGCGAACCCAGCTGGAATTGACGATGGTTTCGGCACTCGAATCCGCCTCAGGTACTGCGCCTGGAACCTCAAGTAGCCGCCGCGCATCTTCACCGCGTAGGACCAGACGAAGAACAACGCGACCTTCGAGCTCAGCAGGCCGCCCAGGACCTTCATGTCCCAGGTCTCGCTGGTGACGAAGTAAAGGTTGTGGTGGGGGTGGAAGCGCCCCTTTTCCAGGACCACCTCGTTGCTCCCGGCGATGTCCGGGATGAGGAGCTTGGGGAGCGGCACGAGGTGCGGATACACGCGGTCGATGGTCCGGAACCAGCCCAAGGGGTTCTTCTGGGCCACGTGGCGCTTCTTGATGTCGGCCGCGTGCGTGTCGAGGTACCGGGCGAGCTTCGGGTATTTGGCAAGGTCTACGACCGGTCCGTCGTCCGTGAAAGCGTTGATCACGCACCGATGGGCGTCGCGGACCTTCCCGTTCTCGATGTCCTCGCGCATTACGAGCGGCACGAGCCGGTCGGACTCGATGTCGGCGTCCCCGGGGACGATGAACACCTTGTCCGCGCCCGTGGCGACTCCGATGCGGACCTGGGTCTTGCCGTCCGCCTCCAGCGGCTCGAAGCGGCGCTCCAGGTCGCGCAGAACCTCCAGGTGCTCAGGCGAACTGAGCACCCACGGCTCCGCAGCCTCGAACCACTTCTCGTAGGTGCTGACGCTCGCTCCAGGGCGGACCTTGGCCCTGGGGCTCTCGAGCAGTTTGAGGAGGTCGGCGCACTCGTCGATGGAGCCGGTCGCGAGTTTGCCGACCTGGACCTTGTGGCTGTGGTCGCGGCCGATGGCGAAGATCGAGGGGTAGGCGATCACCTCCGACTCGAACGGCGAGGCAGTGTGGAGGTCCACGTAGGTGTGCACGTGGAAGTCGCGCGCGATCATCTCGCGGAGCGGCGCGCCGTACCGGTTCAGGGTCCAGCGGTCAGCGCAGATGAACGAAAGGACGCCCTTGGGCCCCAGGAGGTCCAGGCTGCGCTCGATGAACGCGACGTAGAGGTCTGCTCGGTCGAAGAGCGACACGTACCGGTGTCGGTACTCGGCCTGGAGCTCGGGCGCGAGCTGCTCGATCCGCACGTAGGGCGGATTCCCCACGACCACGTCGAAGCGCCGGTGGATCGGTGCCAGCAGGAAGTCGCCTTCTTGGACCCAGGCTTGGCAAAGGCGCTTGCGGTCGGTTGCTCCCAGGCCGGCGCTGTCCAGCTCACGCTCGACAGCTTGACGGCTCAGCTCGACGTGTTCGGGGTCGATGTCGAAGGCGAGAACGGCCCCCGTGAGCGTTCGTGGATCGCGCCCATGGCGTTCGCACGAAGCGAGGAGACGCTTGAGCGCAGGCACCAGGAACGCGCCGTGACCTACCGAGGGCTCTAGCAGCGACAGGCTCCCCAGGTCGCGATCCTCGACGTACCCGGCCAGATCCAGGATGAGGTCCACGATCTGCGGCTTGGTCAGTACGACGCCGTGCGTCTCTCCCGAGCTCCGCTCGCCGTAGTCGTAGGCTCCCTTGGGTACGGCGAAGGGAAGTTGAAGATGCGCCTGCATGGGGTTCATCAGAGGCTCGCCTTGTAGGTCCTGACGTGGCCGGCGAGACCGGCCAGGAACTTCTTCATGGAGAGATCGACGGCCGGTTCGGCGTAGCCTCCGCGTGGTCCAGCCTTCGCCGTGGACATCAGCAAGGACGAGCCGTCGAACAGCTTCTTCAGGACGAGCTTGCGAAGAATCAACTCGTACCTCTTGGCGTAGGAGGAGCCCTTGAACTCGGGGAACACTGGGAAGTGGGGCTCGTCCACGCCGACGGTGCCCGTGGACCCCTTGCAGTCCTCCAGCAGCAGGACCCACCCGAGCCAGGGGCGTGGGTGCTCGACGCCGAAGGCGCCCTTCTCGTAGGCCTCCCAGAGGTCGGTGGCGGTCCCGATGGCCTCCCTCCGCGCGGTTGTTGAAGTTGTTGCCGAAGGAGGGGCCTCGCTGGCTCTTGAACTCGAGCGCCGCCACCAGGTGGCCTTCATGGACGACGAGCATGTCCCACTTCTTGGTGGGCCTGTAGAAGCCGGGCAGGGTCAGCTCGGTGTCGGTGTAGATACTCGCTTCGGGCATGTCGTTCTCGGTCAGGAGCCAGGCCACCAGGTTGCAGAAGCCGTTCATCTGCTTGCCGCCGGTGACGGCCGCTCGCGCCCCGCGATCGGCATCGCCCTTCCTCTGGCGCCTGGACTGTCGCTCGAGGGTCTGCCAGTAGTGGGCCACCGCCCGCTTCACATGGGTGGCGAAGTCGTTGGGAACGAGTGGCACGTTGAGAGGCTACCAGACCGGAAGGACATCGGCCCGCACACTACGTTCCAAGTTCGGGCCAGCCAGGGCGCAGCGGCCCACAAACGCTTCGGCCCGCCAATGCGGGCCGAAGGGTGAAGTGGAGGCGCCGGGAATCGAACCCGGGTCCGAAAGATATCCAACTGTTGGTCCTACGCGCGTGTCCCGGAGAATTTACGTGAACGGCTGCCTCCGGGCCTGCCACCGCTCACGTCCTCGCCCTTTGATCTCGTCCCCGGCAAGGCGGCTCGCCTCCCGCCGGGGACCAGTCGGTGCTGTCGTCCGATCCCGCTACCCGACGATTGCGGGGGAACGTCGCGGCACTTTAGGCCGCGAGAGCCATGGGCTCGTTCGCGTTTCTGCGTGGTCTGCTTTTTACGAGGCCTGCTGACCAACCTCGGCGCGCACCAATCGTCTTCCATCCTCCGTCGAAGCCAGTTCGCCCCCAAAGACGAACTGCGCATCTCATACCAACTTGTGGCCGCGAAGGACATCGGGCGTCCGCCCTCCCACCTAAGGGCGAAGCGCCGGGTCTCACCGACGGGGGATGCGCCCTAGCGCACCAGGTACGGCGCCAGCCAGGAGTGGGCCTTCTCCACCGCCTCCGGCAGCGCCGCCTCGGCCTCCGGCGAGAGCCGCTCCACGAAGGAGAAGTCCTTGCCGGCCACCGTGACCAGCAGCCCCTGGGGCGCCTGGCCGTAGCTGGTGCGCGCCAGCCCGA
This sequence comes from Myxococcales bacterium, assembly GCA_021806645.1. Lineage (GTDB taxonomy): Bacteria > Myxococcota > Myxococcia > Myxococcales > Anaeromyxobacteraceae > JADKCZ01. The sequence continues at coordinate 269,357 of JAJZQX010000001.1, forward strand.
GGATCTCCTCCGGCGTCAGCGCGTGGAGCAGCGCCGCCCGCGGCGCCCGCGAGGTGACCTGGTTGGCGTGGACCTCGCCGGGCGGTCCGGAGACCGCCGCGTCGAGGAAGACCACCGCGTCGGCGCGCGCCGCCTGCTCGGCGTGCTCGGGCACCAGCTGCACCGCCTCGACGACCTGGTGGGAGCCTGGCGGCAGGCGGGAGACCAGGGCCCGGCCGATCGCCAGGCCGACGCCATCGTCACCGCGGGAGCCATTGCCGAGCGAGAGCAGCAGGATCACGTGTCACCTCGCGATGCCGGCCGCCGAACCGTTCCCCGACGAGCGCCAACGCCGGACACATCCTACCAGCCGCGACCCGGGAACAGGAGGGCTCCCGCTCAGCGCCACGCACCCGGGCGGGCATAGACCATCACCAGCGCCACCTCGTCGAGGTACAGGGCGCCGACGGCCCGCGAGGTGCCGAAGGCCGTCCAGACCTCGTACTCCGCGTCGCGCGCGCCGTCGCGGGCCACCACGGCCAGGTCGGCCTCGTCCACGCCGGCCGCGTCGGTGAGGTCGGCGCGGAGCAGGCCGGCCTGCCGGTATCGCTCGATGGCCCAGGGGGCCACGCCGATCCAGCGGACCCTGGCGCCGGGGGCCGCGTGGAGCGCCAGCTCGTCGAGCAGGCCACGGACCGCCTCGCCGCCCTCCTGCCGCGGCCAGCCCCTCCACGCGGCCCCGGCGGCCCCGCCCAGCGGCTCGCCCCAGGCCGAGGCGCCGAGCGGGAAGGTCACCGCCGCGGCTCGCAGCCCGGGGTAGAGCAGGGCGATGGCCAGCGCGCCGAGCACCGCCAGCCGCCGCTCGGGCCAGGCCAGCTCCGCCAGAGCGACCAGCGCCCGGGCCCCGAGCAGGGCCAGCGGCGCCAGCGCCTGGACCACCGGCGAGAGGCCCGGGAGGCGCGGCGCCACCCCGACGGCGGCGAGGAGCAGGGGGAGCGTCCCGGCCAGGAGCCAGAGCGCCTCAAGCCTGGCCACGTCGCCGTCGTGCCGGCGCAGCGCCCCCGCCAGCCGGAGCGTGGCGTGGCCGGCGCCGAGCGCCAGCAGGGCGACGGTCGGCGCCGGCAGGGCGGCCAGGGCGTGCAGCGCCGGGTTGACCACAAGTCGTGGTTGGCCCCAGCCGATGGTGCCAAGGAGCGCGCCGGCGGCACCGAGCGGAGCGCTCCAGAGGCTCGGCCAGAAGGCCAGCACCGCCGCCGGGATGAGCAGGAGGGCCGCGCCGATGGCGGTCGGCAGGTGCCGCAGCCGCGCCGCCCAGTCGGTACCCGGCGCTGGGGTGGGGTGGTTGTGGCGGGCCAGCCAGCGCAGGTGGACACGCCCCAACCCCCAGTGGAGCACCAGCACCGGCCAGAGCGAAGAGAGGTCGGGCCGGACCGCCGCGGCCGCGGCGCAGAGCACCCCGCACCAGAGGCCGGCGCCGGTCCGGCTCAGCCGCGTCGTGTTGGCCAGGGCCCGGGCGTAGGCCTGCACCGCCATCAGCCAGAGCAGCGCGCCGAGCAGGTCGGGTGTGGCGAGCAGTCCGAGCGAGAGGGTCCGCGGCGTGAACCAGAAGACGGCCGGCGCCAGCAGGGCCACCGGCACGCCGCCCAGGGCGAAGCCGGTCAGGGCCAGCGCCGCGGCGAGCAGGCCGGCCACGAGGGCGGCGCCCAGCCGGAGGCCGCGGATTGGGCCGAGGCCGAGCCGCTCGCCGGCGGCGCCGGCGAAGCCGTGGAAGGCCTCGGCCAGCAGCGGCCGCCCGCGCTCGGCGGAGAGCTCGGCCAGCCCGCGGAGGCTCGCGGCGGGCTGGCGCGGCGACGCCAGCAGCCACCCGGCGGTGCGAGCCCCGGCCGACATGCTGGCCGCCTCGCTGCTGGTGATGCCAGCGGCGCCCGAGAGCGCCAGCGCGGCGGCGAAGACCAGCCCCCCCCAGGCGAGGGCGATGCGGGCGCGCCAGCTCATGGCAGGATCAGCGCCTCCACGCAGAGGGTGACCCCGGCCGGCGTCTCAGCCTCGATCGTCACCGAGTGGGCGGTCCCGGCGAAGCGCACCGTGTCGATCCGGAACGGCTGCCAGCCCCCGAGAGGCGTCACCACCACCGGGATGGCCGGCTCGTCATCGACGCGGACCAGCAGGCGCGCCGATCCGGTGGCGGTGGGCGGCAGCAGCGCGAGGTGTCCGGCCAGCTCGTCGCCGAGCACCATCCTGGGCAGCGGGAGCTGGACCTGCGTGCCGGTCCCGGTGGCCAGCTCCAGGCAGCGCCGGGCCACCCCCTGGACGTCGCGCCAGCGGGTCGGCAGGTTGCCCAGCCCCGCCAGCGAGGCGAGGGGGAGCACCGGCGCGGCGAGGTCGAGCCGAGCCACGCGCAGCGGCCCGAGCTGCTGGGTGTCGGTCGAGACGGTGCGGCCGGCCAGCGGGGGGTGCGGTCCAGGGGTGGTGACGCCGCTGGCCGCCACCAGCCAGACGCGCCGGACGCCGGGGAGCCACTCGGCGTCGAGCGCGCTGGTGGCGAGCAGCGGCAGGCGCGCCGGGACAGCCTGGCGCGCCCCCTCCAGCCACGGCGGGGCGATGGCGACCAGGTCGCCCGGCCGGGCGTCCCGCTCCAGCAGCGCCGTGAGGGCGCGCCAGTCGAGCGGAGAGGGGAGCCGCGCGGCCAGCCTGGCGCGGGCGTCGAGCGAGGCGAGGCCGAGGACGACGAGCGCCACCGCCAGCACCTGCGCTGCCAGCCGCCGCCTGGGCGGGCGAATCGCCCAGGTCCGCCGGAGCCAGCCGAGCCCGCCATGCCAGGAGTCGCGCAGCTGCGCCAGCAGGTCGTCCCGCAGGTGAGCCAGGAGGCGGACGAAGAGGCGAACCGCCATCGGTGCCGATCAGGTCTTCGCGAGCCGGATCTTCCGCTCGCTCTTCTCGCGGCAGAAGGTGCAGAGCCCGGCGTCGGGGGTGGGCCCGAGGTGCGGCGACCAGGACGGGTGCATGGCGCAGCGCACGTCGTAGCAGTGGTGGAGGTCCCAGAGGTGGCCGATGACGTGGACCGCCTCGCGCGCCAGCCTGCGGCGCCAGTTCTCGATCGAGGCCTCGGTCACGCCGCGCGCCGGGAGCCGGCTGAGCGAGAGGATGGCCCGGTCGCCGCCGTAGCGGGCGAAGCCCCAGCTCGGTGGGTCGCCCAGCGGGCCAGCGGCCAGCGTCAGCGGCGCGGCGGTGACGAAGAGCACCTTGTCGTCGGCGACGGCACGGACCGGGCCGGCGGCGTCGAGGAGGGCCTCGGCGTCCCACGAGCCGTCCTTGGCGCCGCCCTTCGGCACGTGGAGCTCACCGGCATGCTCGGTGCCGAGGCCGAAGGTGGCGCGCAGCGTCTTCACCAGCGCGACGACGTCGGTCGGGTCGAGCGTGGTCAGGGTGGCGATCCGGATCACCTCTTCTTCCCCCCCCCCTTGCCGGCCGCCCTGCCCTTGGCCTTCTTCCTGGTCGATGGGTTGCTGGCCGGCTTGCCCGCAGCCTTCTTCGCGGCTGGCCGCGAAGGCGCCTTGGCGGACCTGACGGCCGCCTTCTTCACGGGCGGGGCCTTCTTCCGCGCCGCCTTGGCAGGGGCCGTGGCTGGCCTGGCGACTCCCTTGACCGCGGCGGCCAGCGCCGGGACCAGCCTGAGCGGCGCGGCCGGCGCGGCGGTGGGCCGCACGGTCTCGGCCCGCGCCTCGCCAGCTTCGGCGGCCTCGGCCGTCTCTCCCTCGGCCGCCTCTCCGGTCGCCTCGGCGGCCCCGTCGGCGCCGGCCTCCTCGCCGAGCCCCTCGATCCCCAGCCCCTCGAGCCCGAGATCGTCGAGCCCGTCCTCCTCCTCCTCGGCCACGAAGCGGCGGCGCGGCGGGCGGCTCGGCATCAGGATCGGCTTGGGCGGCGGCTTCAGCTTGAAGCGGGTGCCGGCCGGCGGCATCAACGCGAAGTCGATGAGATCCTCGGCCAGCCCGGGCGACATGCCCAGCGAGGCGGCCACCTCGGCCACCAGCAGGTGGCGGGCGTTGTCGTACTGGCCGCGCTCCTTGGTGGGGAGCGGCCGCAGCCGGGAGAGCGAGTGGAGTCCCTTGACCACCTCGGCGATGCCGAGGACGCCGCCGCCGACCATACGGTCGGCGTTGTCGCGGTGGCGGATCTTCCAGTTGAGCTCCGGGTCGGCCAGCTCGGCGGCCAGGTAGTGGAAGACCCCTTCCATCAGCTCGGCCGAGGCGACGCGGCGCAGTCCGACGGCGGCCACCTTGCCGCGCGGCACCAGGACGGCGGCGCCGTCCTCCTCGCGCTTCATCCGGATCACCTCCAGCCGCTGGCCGGCGATATCCTGGAGCTCGGGGCCGACCACCACGCAGACCCCTTGCGCCGGGTAGACCAGGCGGTCGCCCGGCTTCAGCGCCGAGGCGTCGGCGATGGTGCCCTCCAGCTCGGAGAGCTCGGCCTTGGGGTCATCTGGATGGCGCGGGGGCTGGCCTCTCACGCGGTTGGCTGTACCACGCGGGCCGGGAGCGGCCAAGCGCCGGCCCGGGGCCCCGGGACGCCCGGGCCAGGGAGCTGGGGCTGCGCCCTAAGGCTCGACGGCGCGCAGCCGGCGGGCGGCCAGCTCAACGTACTCCGGGTCACGCTCGAGGCCGAGGAAGCGGCAGCCGGCCCGGACCGCGGCCACGCCGGTGGTCCCCGAGCCGCAGAAGGGGTCGAGCACCAGGTCGCCCGGCTGGGCGCTGGCGGCCACCACCCGGTCGAGCAGGGCGATGGGCTTCTGGGTCGGGTGCCGGCCGTGGGTCTTCTCGCGCGGCGCCGGCGTGGGCAGCGGCCAGACCACCTGATCACCGCCCGGCACCGGCTGCTCGGAGATGGCCCAGAGGTCGCGCATCTGCTTGCCGCCGTTCTCCTGCTTCATCGCCTGGTAGTTGAAGCGGTGGGCCAGTGGCTTCGACTTCATCGGGCTGGCCCAGAGCAGGATCTCGGTGGAGTGGGTGAACATGCGGCAGGCCAGGTTGGGCGAGGCGTTCGGCTTGTACCAGGTGACGGTGTTGAGCAGGTGGTAGCCGAGCTGCTGCATGGCGAAGCCGATGGAGAAGATGACGTGCTGCGTGCCCGATACCCAGATGGTGCCGGAGGGCTTCAAGACGCGGCGGACCGCCTTCAGCCACTCGGTCTGGAAGGCGTGGTCGCCCAGCACGCCGCGCGAGACGTCCCAGTCGCCCTTGTCCACCGAGACGCGGCGGCCCGACTGGCAGGAGGTCCCGCCGTTGGAGAGCATGTAGGGCGGATCGGCGAAGCAGAGGTCCACCGAGTGAGGGGGGAGCTTCTCGAGCGACGCCAGGCAGTCGCCCTGCGCCAGCGCCCACCCGGCGCCGCGCGCGGCGGTTCCGGGGAGACGGTCCCACTCGCGGAGATCCACCAGTCGTCGGGCCATGGCTGGTCATGGTAGGGGCGATATCGATCGCGTCGAGTTTTTGGACGAGATCGGGGTGCTAGAGTGCGCCCGCCATGGCCCCCCCACGCCCCGTCCCGCCCCTCTCGAGCTGGCTCGAGGAGCTCCTCTCCAGCAGCGCCCTCCCGGTCGCCGGGTTCGGCACCCTCGTCGTCGCCGCCGCTCTCTACCTCACCGGCCTGATCTCGGAAGGCGCGGCCGCGGCGCTGCTGGCGCTGCTGGTCGCCACGGCGCTGGCGCTCTTCATGATCCGGCCGGCGCTGGCCGGATCGATCGACCCGACCACGCGGGGCGTCGCTGTCCTCATCGCCCTGGCGGCCGGACTGCTCTGCGCCGTCTCGGCCGTCTCCTCGGTGGCTCCCGGAACGCCGCTGGTCCAGGGCGAGGTCCAGCGGGTCGGCGACCGGGTGGAGCTGCCGGCCGGGGCCCTCGGCGCGGCCAGCGGCCTCCGGCTGCTGGTCCACGCGCCTCTGCCGTCCGGCGGGACGCCGGTGGTCGAGTTCCGCTTCACCGGCGGCGCGACGCCGCTCTCCGGCCAGGTGGAGCGGACCGTCTCCTACTCGCGGGTCGGGCGCGGCGGCCGGGCCGCGGTGGCGCACGACCACAACGAGGTCTGGGTCCACGGCGCGCTGGGGGCGGGCGCCACCGCGCTGACGCTCGAGCGGATCGACGGCCTCGTGGCCGGCCCGCTGGCCGTCTCCGTGTACGGTGAGTGGATCTCGCCGCTGGTGCTCTGGCTGGTCTCCCTGGCGGTGCTGGCGCTGGCGGCCGTCTGGGAGGCGCGGCTCCATGGGAAGCACTTCGCGGCGCTGGCCGGCATGGCGCTCGCCTACGGCCTGCTGGTGAATGGCAACGCCACGCCCAGCGCCGCCATCGGGACGTCGCTGGGCGCCATCCTGCTCGGGGCGCTCGGCGGCGCGCTGGCCGGCGGCCTGCTGGCGATGCTGGCCCGGCTGCTTCCCTGGAACCCCGTGGCGCTGGTGGAAACGCCTTGCGGGAAGAACGGCAAGACGAGGGTGTGACCGGCCCGCTCGACAGCCCCTTCGTCAAGGCGGCCGCGCTCCGCGCCGGGTTCCACGAGGTGGGGGTGGCCCGGGCCGAGCCGCTCGACGCCACGCCCCTCGACCGGGTGCTGGCTTCGGGCTGGGAGGCCGACATGGCCTGGCTCCGGACGCAGCGGGCCGAGCGGCTCGACCCCTCGCGGCTCCTCCCCGGCGCGCGCAGCGTGGTGGCGCTGGCGCTCTCCTACCGCGACGCCGAGCGGCCTCCGCCCGGCCCGGGTGAGGGCGAGGTGGCGCGCTTCGCCCGGGGCCGCGACTACCACCCGGTGATGAAGAAGAAGCTGAAAGGGCTCGCCGCCGAGTTGACGGCGCGCGACCCAGGCCTGCGCTGCTTCGCCTCCTCCGACCTCGCCCCGACCATGGAGAAGGTCTGGGCGCAGCGGGCCGGCCTCGGCTGGATCGGCAAGAACGGCTGCCTGATCACGCCACGCCACGGCTCCTGGGTGCTGCTGGCGACGCTGCTGCTCGACCGCGACCTGGAGCCCGACGCGCCGCACCCCGAGCGGTGCGGCCGCTGCGAGGCCTGCCTGCCGGCCTGCCCCACCGGGGCCATCCCGGAGCCGGGCTTCGTGGACGCGCGCCACTGCCTCGCCTTCTGGACCATCGAGCGGCGTGGGGCCATCCCGGCGGCCATGGCGGAGCGGCTGGGGAACCACCTCTTCGGCTGCGACGACTGCCAGGCCTGCTGCCCCTGGAACGGCACCGTCGAGCCGGGGTCCGACCTGGAGCTGCGGCCGCGCGAAGGACAGTCGGCCATCCCCATCGAGGCGCTGCTCCAGCTCACCGAGGCCGAGTACGCCCGGCGCTTCCACGGCACCTCGCTGGCGCGCGCCCGCTTCGACGGGCTGGTCCGCAACGCGCTGCTCATCGCGGGCGGCTCGGGCGAGCCGCGCTGGCTCCAGCTGGTGGTCCCGTGGCTCGCCAGCCCGCACGACGGGGTGCGCGCCGCGGCCGGGTGGGCCATGGCGCGCCTCGGGGAAAGCAATTAGGTTCCGCCCAGATGACGCTCACCGAGAAGTTCCAGGCCGCCCGCACCCGGCTCGCCGTGGGGCCGCTGCGGCCGCGCACGCTCCTCCACGCCGGCGGACCCGACGCGCGCGACTACCTGCACCGGATGCTCACGCAGGACGTGAATGGCCTGCCGCCCGGCGGCGCCGCCCACTTCGCCCTGCTCACCGTGAAGGGGCACCTGGTGGCCGAAGGGCAGCTGCTCCTCGTGCCCGACGGCGTGCTGCTCGACGTCGATCCGGCCGCGGCGGCGGCGCTGCGCACCCAGCTCGAGAAGATGGTGATCATGGACGACGTCACCATCACCGACCAGACCGGGGCGTGGCGGGTCCTGCCGCTGCTCGGCCCCGGCGCCTCGGCCGCGGCCGATGCCCATGGCGCCGGCCTGCCACGATGGGTGAACAAGCGGCGCGGCGCCCCCGCCCTCGACCTGCTGGTGCCGGCCGGCGGCGCCGAGGACTTGCGGGCCGGGCTGGTGGCGGGCGGCGCGGCGCCGCTCGACGAGGCCGACCTCGAGGCGCTCCGGATCGCCGGCGGCGTCGGCCGGTGGGGCGCTGAGCTGGACGGGTCGCGCCTTCCCATGGAGGCCGGGCTCACCGCCGACGCCATCAGCTTCACCAAGGGCTGCTACCTGGGGCAGGAGGTGGTGGTGCGCGCCACCTCGCGCGGCCAGATCCAGCGCGGGCTGGTGCTGCTGAAGCTGCCCGAGGGGGCGGGTCCCGGGAGCCGGCTCGGCGCCGGCGGTGTCGAGGTCGGTGCCGTCACCAGCGCCGCGGAGACGCCCGAGGGGCGGCTGGGGCTCGGCTACCTGAGGCGGGCCCACTGGGGCGCGGGCACCCGGCTCGCCACCGGCGGCGGCGAGGCCGAGGTGGTGCGCGCCGTGGCCGGCGAGCAGGAGCGGTAGCTCGCTACCCCTTACTTCTTGAGGGGGCAGAGGGCGATGGCGCCGTTGGGATCGACGGCGTCGCTCCCCTCCACGACCTTCACGATCTTCCCGTCCTGCCCGATCACCACGTTGGACCGGTTGGCGTAGCCGAGCACCGGCACGGTGCCGGTGTACTGGCTGGCCACCTTGCCGCCGGCGTCGGACAGCAGCGGGTAGGGGAGCTTGTACTCGGCCTTGAACTTCTTCTGCGTCGCCACGTCGTCTACCGAGATGCCGAGCACCTGCGCCCCCTTCTTCTCCACCTCGGCGTACTTGTCGCGGAAGTTGGAGTTCTGCCTGGTGCAGCCGGAGGTGAAGGCCTTCGGGTAGAAGGCCAGGATCACCGGCCCCTGCTCGAGCAGCCTGGAGAGGGTGACCGGCTTCCCCTCGGTGTCGGGGAGCGTGAAGTCGGGAGCCTTGTCGCCGGCCTTGAGGCCGGAGGCGAGCACGAGGGCGAGGATGGTCGTGGTCATGCGGGGCGTCTAGCGGCGAGGGGAGCGCCGCGCAACTCGTCCATCGACCAGCCCCCCGAAGGGCGTCGCGGCGCTGGCAAGGGGCGCCCCGCCGGTTTAGATTCCCCCGACGCCCACCGGAGGTTTCGCATGAAAGCCGCAGCCATCCGTTCGCACGGTGGTCCCGAGGTGGTCGAGCTGCTCGACCTGCCCGACCCGGTCGCCAGGGCGGGCGAGGCGGTGGTGGAGGTGAGGGCCGCCGCGCTCAACCACCTCGACCTCTGGGTCCGCAAGGGCTGGCCCGGCCTCAAGCTGGCCTTCCCGCACGTGCTCGGCTCCGACGTGGCCGGCGTGGTGGAGTCGGTCGGGCCGGGCGTGACCGGCTGGAAGGAGGGCGACGAGGTGGTGGTCAACCCGTCGCTCGGCTGCACCCGCTGCGAGCGCTGCCTGGCCGGCCAGGAGAACCTCTGCCGCCACTTCGTCATCCTCGGCGAGCACGTCTCCGGCGGGCAGGCGGAGCGGCTGGCGGTCCCGGCGCGCAACCTCTTCCAGAAGCCGAAGAACCTCTCCTTCGAGGAGGCGGCCGCCGTGCCGCTCACCTTCATGACGGCGTGGCACGCGGTGGCGGTGCGCGCGGCGCTGCGCCCCGGCGAGACCATCCTGGTCCACGCCGCCGGCTCGGGGGTGGGGGTGGCGGCGGTCCAGATCGCCCGGCTGCTGGGCGCGCGCGTCATCGCCACCGCCGGCTCCGCCGCCAAGCTGGAGCGGGCCAGGGCGCTCGGCGCCGACGAGGTCATCAACTACGAGACGCAGGACTTCCTCGCCGAGGTGAAGCGGCTCACCGGCAAGCAGGGGGTGGACGTGGTCTTCGAGCACGTCGGCAAGACCACCTGGGAGAAGAGCCTGCTGGCGGCCGGCATCGGCGGCCGGATCGTCACCGTGGGCGCCACCACCGGCTATGATCCGCCCACCGACCTGCGCCACGTCTTCTTCCGGCAGCTCTCCATCCTCGGCTCGACCATGGGGACCGCCGCCGACCTGCTGCGGGTGCTCGCCTTCGTGTCGCGGGGGAAGCTGAAGCCGGTGGTGGCCCAGGTGCTGCCGCTGCTCGACGTGGTCAAGGCGCAGCGGCTCCTCGCCGACCGGGCCCTCTTCGGCAAGGTGGTGCTGGTGCCCTGAGTCAACGGCCCCGGCCCGGCCGGCGCTCCGCGCCTACCCGAGCTGCCCGCGCAGCTCGCGCAGCCGGGCCACCCGCTCCTCGACCGGCGGGTGGGTCGAGAAGAGCGACATCATCTTGGCGCCGGGGCCGCGCAGCGGGTTGACGATGAAGAGGTGGGCGGTGGCCGGGCCGGCCGAGGTCATGGGCTCGAGGTCGTTGCCCCGCTCCAGCGCCAGCAGCGCCTGGGCCAGCGGCTCGGGATCGCCCACCAGCGCTGCGCCGGAGGCGTCGGCCCCGAACTCGCGCGAGCGGGAGATGGCCAGCTGGATCACCAGCGCCACCAGCGGGGCCACGATGGCCCAGGCGATCAGCTCCAGCCCGCTCGGCCCGTCGCGGTCGCTCCGCCCCCCGCCGAGGATGGCGCCCCAGCGGAGCACGTAGCCGACGGTGGAGATGAGCCCGGCCATGGCCCCGGCCACGGTGGCGATGAGGATGTCGCGGTTCCGCACGTGCGACAGCTCGTGGGCCAGCACCCCCTCCAGCTGCCGCCGGTCGAGGACCCGCAGGATCCCCTCGGTGACCGCCACCGCGGCGTGCTCGGGGTCGCGGCCGGTGGCGAAGGCGTTGGGGGCGTCGGTGGGGATGACGTAGATGCGCGGCATGGGGAGCCCGGCCTTGCGCGTCAGCCGCTCCACGATCTCGTGGACCTCGGGCAGCTGCTCCCGCTCCACCGGGCGGGCGCCGTTGCCCATCAGCGCCAGCTTGTCTGAGAACCAGTAGGCCAGGAAGTTGAAGATGAGGCCGATGGCGCCGAAGGCGAGCATCCCCTGGGCGCCGCCGACCATGCTGCCGCCGATGGCCAGGAGCGCGACCAGGCCGCCCATGAGCATGGCGGTCCTGGCGTAGTTCCGGCCGACGCCGCGGGGCGGCGCCAGGGCCGGGCCGGGGGGCGGCGGGGCGGGATTCCGGGCGGTTCGGGCGGGGTCGAATGGCATGGTTTCCATGTAACCACCCCCCGGGAAAGGTCAATCCCGGCGGCCGTTTTGTCGCGCCCCGGGGGCTCGCGTGCTAGACCGGAAGCGGTCGATATCGCGAGGGTTTGACGGACCATGGCGGCAATCAAGAAGGCGGCGGCGAAGCGGAAGGTCAAGGTTCCCGCGAAGGCGGAGCGACAGCTCTCCCTCATCGAGGTGGCACCGGCGAGTGCCCCGGCGCGAGCGGCCGGCGTGGCGCCCGGAAAGGTGACGGTGAAGGCCACCGCGAAGGCCCTCGCAAAGGCGAAGGCGGCCAGGGTGGCCGCGGCCGAGCCGGAGGCCGAGCTGGAGCTGCCGGTCGAGCCACCGGCCGCGGCGGAGCGGACGCCCAGGCGCCGCGCCACCGCCGAGCAGATGGCCAAGGGGCAGCGCGAGATCTCCATCTCCGAGTTCTTCACCAAGAACCGGCACCTGCTCGGCTTCGACAACCCCTCCAAGGCGCTGCTCACCACCATCAAGGAGGCGGTGGACAACTCGCTCGACGCCTGCGAGGAGGCCGGCATCCTCCCCGAGATCACCATCGAGGTCCGCGACCTGGCGCTCGACGTCCGGGGCCAGGGCGAGCTGACCAAGGGCGAGGGGCGCTTCGTGGTCATCGTCGAGGACAACGGCCCGGGCATCGTCAAGGGGCAGGTGCCCAAGATCTTCGGCAAGCTGCTCTACGGCTCCAAGTTCCACCGGCTCAAGCAGGCGCGCGGCCAGCAGGGGATCGGCATCTCGGCGGCGGCCATGTACGGCCAGCTCACCACCGGCCGGCCCATCCGCGTCACCTCCCGCACCGGGAAGGGGAAGCCGGCCCACGCCTTCGAGATCCAGATCGACACCCGCAAGAACGACCCCACGGTGGTGTCCGACCAGGAGCAGAAGGACTGGCCCCAGGAGCACGGCACCCGGGTCGAGCTGGAGATCGTGGCCGACTGGCGCACCGGCCAGCGCTTCGTCAACCGCTACGTCGAGCACACCGCGCTCTCCAACCCGCACGCCACCGTCCACTACCTGCGGCCGAAGCAGGAGCGGCTCACCTTCCCGCGGGCCACCGACGAGCTCCCCCGCGAGGCGCTCGAGATCAAGCCGCACCCGCACGGCGTCGAGCTGGGCGCGCTGATGCTGATGGCGGCCGAGTCGAGGAGCCACGACGTGAAGGGCTTCCTGCAGACCGCCTTCAGCCGGGTCTCGGCGCCGGTGGCGGGGGCGATCCTGAAGAACTCGGGGATCAAGGAGCGGCTGCGCCCGCGGGAGCTGGGCGAGGATCGGGCCCTGGCCGAGAAGCTGCACAAGGGGATCCTGGCCACCAGGATCATGGCCCCCTCGACCAACTGCCTGAGCCCCATCGGCGATGAGCTGATGAAGCGGGGGCTGGTCTCCTTCCTCTCGGTGATCGAGACCGAGGGTCCGGAGGCCGAGGACGACGGGCAGCTCGATCTCGACTCGGCGGCCAAGAAGCCGGTCCGCAGGAAGGGCAAGGCCCCCGAGCCGGCGCCGCCGCCCGAGCTCCCTCCCGAGGAGGGCGAGGAGCGGATCAAGGGGCACAAGTACTTCATCGCCACCGTGACCCGGCCGCCCAAGGTCTACCGCGGCAACCCGTTCCAGGTGGAGGTCGGGCTGGCCTTCGGCGGCTCCTGGCCGGCCGACAAGACCATCGAGCTCTTCCGCTTCGCCAACCGGGTGCCGCTGCTCTTCCAGCGTGGCGCCTGCGGCATGACTGAGGCGATCGTCAAGACCGACTGGCGCAACTACCTGCTCTCGCAGCCCAAGGGCTCGCTGCCGGTCGGGCCCATGGCCCTGCTGGTCCACATCGCGTCGGTCTGGGTGCCGTTCACCAGCGAGGCCAAGGAGGCGCTGGCCCACTACCCCGAGATCATCCGCGAGATCCAGCTGGCGGCGCAGGAGTGCGGGCGCAAGCTGGCCACCTTCATCCGCAAGAAGAAGCAGGCCGACTACCAGGCGCAGCGCCGCTCCATCTTCGAACTCTACATCGAGGAGGTGGCCGGCTCCATCCACCGCATCACCGGCAACAGCCGCGACGCCATCAAGCGCGACTTCCTGCGGGTGGCCGAGCAGGTGACGGAGGCCGACCTGGCCGCCGAGGACAAGAAGCTGGACGAGGCGAGCGAGAAGCTCACCAGGCGGCCGCGGCGCCGTGACGAGGAGGCGGAATAGCGATGCGCCTGGACGCGGTCTCCAAGAAGACGGTGGGCAAGATCGAGCGGCTCGCCGAGAGCGTCATCAAGTCGGTGAAGGGGAGGAAGAACCCCTTCGTCGAGATCCCCATCCGCTCGCTGGCCAACGTCCACTTCGACAAGAAGAAGGGCGTGGTGCAGCTGGGGAGCCAGACGCAGAAGCGCTACTTCTTCAACGTGGCGATGGCCAAGAAGTTCATGCAGACCTTCCTGGTGTCGGACGCCTGCAAGGAGCTGGTGGAGAGCGGCAAGACCACCAGCATCCGCGACCTCTACTACATCACCAAGCACACCATCGGCGACACCAGGCAGAACACCTTCGAGGAGCAGGACGAGTCGGACCCCATCATCGAGGACCTCGAGGTGTCACTCGACGCCCTCCGCGAGGAGCTCCACCTCTTCGCCTCCCGCAAGGGGTCGATGGTCGGCCCGGTCACCATCCGCGACTCCGGCGACACCATCGACCTGCGGCGCATGGGGTCGGGCGGCTGGGCCGTGCCCTCCATCGTCGAGGAGAACGTCGTCCAGCTCGGCAAGCACGAGGCCAGGTACATCCTGCTCATCGAGAAGGACGCCGTCTGGAGCCGCTTCAACGAGGACAAGTTCTGGAAGCGGGAGAAGTGCATCATCATCCAGGGCGGAGGCCAGCCGCCCCGAGGCGTGCGGCGCATGGTGCAGCGGCTCCACGCCGAGCTGCGCCTGCCGGTCTACGTGCTGGTCGACAACGACCCGTGGGGCTTCTACATCTACTCGGTGATGAAGCAGGGCTCGATCAACCTGGCCTACGAGTCGATGCGGATGGCGGTGCCATCGGCCCGCTTCGTCGGGCTCTCCAGCTTCGACAAGGACAAGTACGAGCTGCCCATGAACGTGGCCATCAAGATGGACGACGGCGACGTGGCGCGGGCCAGGCAGATGCTGGCCTACCCCTGGTTCGCCGACAAGCGGTGGCAGCGGGAGATCCAGGAGATGGTCCGCTCGGGCGTGAAGTTCGAGCTGGAGGCCCTCTCCCGGCGCGGCATCAGCTTCATCACCGAGGAGTACCTGCCGAAGAAGCTTCGCGAGAAGGACTGGCTGGAGTAGATTCCCGCCGCTTTCAACCGGATCAGGAGGAGGACCGCATGGCCGCCATCAAGGGCAATCGTTCGAAGCGCAAGGCGTCAAACCGCAGCAAGCCGAAGCGGGCGCAGGTGAAGCGCAAGCGGGTGCTGTCGATCAAGCGCAAGCGCCGCGCCAAGAAGGGCCCCCGGTAGGGCGGTCCCCGGGGACGCATCGTGCGGCAGCAGGCTCGCGGCCGGCCGGGGTCCGACCCCCGAGCCGGCCGTGTCGTCTCCGCCGCCGGCGGAGGTGTCCTGGGGCGGTGCACTAGCTGAAGCGGGCGCGTGGCTCTTCGGGGCCGCGCGCGGCGTCGGCGCCGGCCGGGTCGTGGAGTTCGAGGCAGAGCGGGCAGTACGCGAAGCGGGTGTCGGTGGGCGGATGCAGCAGCAGCCCGATCGAGAGGTCCCACTCGGCCGCATCCTCGGGCCGGGCCACGCGCCGGCAGCAGCTGCACTGGACGATCCCGGTCTCGCCCCGCCACCGCTCGGGCGGCCCCTCGACCGGAGGGTAGACGTCGGCCAGCGGCCGCTCGCGCACCAGCCGGTGGACGATGGCCAGGCTGACCACCTCGCCCTCGCTCCCGACCTCTGGCGTCAGCTCGGTCGCCACCAGCCGGGCCAGGTCCGGCGTGTTGGACTCGTTGAGCTGGACGACGGCGCCGTTGCGCCGGGAGCCGAGCCGCCGCGCGGCCCGCTCGAGCAACAGCCGGTGTGACCGTCGCGGCTCCTCGCCGGCGATCTGCTCGAACCAGCGGGTCCCCACCAGGCCGCGCGACATCACCAGGACGTTGCCGCCGTTGGCGAAGGCGAACCGATCCCACGCCTCGTTGACGAAGAGGATGATGCCGCTCCGATCGAGCAGCAGGGCCGGCTCGGCTAGCTGGGCGAGCAGCCTGATCTCGTCGGCCAGGGGGACCGGTTGCTGTAGGAGGCGAACCGCCATGAACCTGGCTCATGCAGCGGCAATGCCAGCCCGTCGCGCCGGCAATTCCAGCAGTTGGGCCGCCGCTGGGGCCACCCTGGGTGCGCGGCGGGACCGCTGTCGCGCCCGGGAGTAGAGGTGGGCTTGCGCTCGAGGGTCGGGGTGGGCAGCATGGCGGCGTGGCCCCCCTTCCATCCCAGCTCGACGCCGGCACCCCGCTTCCCGGGGTGGAGGTCACCGGCGAAGCCGGCGCGCCGGTGTCGCTCACGGCGCTGGCCGTGGACGGGCCAGCGCTCCTCTTCGTCTACAAGGCCGACTGCCCCGCCACGGCGGTGGCCGGTCCGGTGCTGGCTCGCTTCGCCCAGCTCCCCGGGCTCCGGATCTTCGCCGTCTCGCAGGACGCCGCCGCCGAGACGGCCGACTTCGCGGCGGCCTGTGGCTGGGCAGGGAAGGTCGCCGTGCTTCGAGACCCCGAGCCGTGGCGCGCCTCGGATGCGCTCGGCGCCCGGGTCACGCCGACCTGGATCCTGGTCGAGCGAGGTGGCCGGATCGCGGCGGCGGCGGAGGGGTGGAGCCGCGCAGACGCCAACCTGCTGGCGGCGCGCGCGGCGGCGCTGCTCCATCTCTCCCCGGTGACGGTCTCGGCGGAAGGTGGCGCCGAGCCGCCGTGGCGTCCTGGTTGAATGTCCCGCAACGCGGCGTAGGTGACGCCGCCAGCGATCCGGCTAACCCGAGACCCGCCGGGCGTCGCGACGAACGGGGTGCGGCTGGCCGAAGAAGGGCGCGCACCGCCCGAGGAAGTCGGAGAGGCAGGCCTGCTCGGCGGGAGTGAGGCGCGCCGCCAGCAGCCCCGGCAGCCGGTCGCGCGCCGCCTGGGCGCTCTCCTCGTAGCCGTCGAGCGTGAGTGAGCCCTCCACCAGCCGGTGGCGCAGCCAGAGCAGCCAGGTCTGGACCACGTCGGTCATGCAGTAGGCGGCGATCCGGTCGTGAGCCCCGGCGGCGTAGAGCGCGCCGACATCCTCACCCGCCACGTCCACCTTGCCCGGCAGGCCGACCAGCTTGGCGTAGAGGTCGAGCGGGGCCGCGCCCCCCGAGCCGGCACCGGCCAGCAGCTCCTTCACGTCGACATGGGCGGACGAGCCGCCCCGGCGGGCCTCGGCGAACCAGCCGGGCGCCTGCACCTGCAGCTTGAGCGAGCGGAGCGCCAGGACCGGGAGGTCGAACCCGCCACCGTGGAAGGTGATGACGGTGGCGCCGTCGAGCCGCGCCCAGAGCCGCTCGAGGAAGCGGGGCTCCGGCTCCTTCTGGTCGGTCCAGCAGGCGGCGTCGGTGAGCGTCACCAGCCCGCGCTCCTCGACCGCCTCGAGCAGGCAGGCCGCGACCGGGCGGTGGAAGGGGAGCGGCAGGAAGTCGCTGCGCCCGCCGGTCCGGGCGCGCCGGTCGGCGACCACCCGCTTCAGCTGCTCGGGGTAGCTGGCGCCGCCATGACGGCCCACGGAGGCCACCAGCCCCTCGTCGGGGACCGTCTCCAGGTCGATGGTCACGAACCGCTGCACACCCGGAGTGTGGCAGGACGGTCTGACACCGACCTATCGTGGAAACGACCGGGGTGGCGCGTCGGCGAAGCCCTCGCCGTCGAGGGCGACCAGGAAGGCGACCAGGTCGTCGATCTCGGCGGCGTCGAGCCGGAGCGGCTTCGACAGCGGGGAGAGCCAGGGGTTGGCGATGCCGCCCTGCTGGTAGTGGACCACCGCGTCGCGCAGCGTGGCCAGCGAGCCGTCGTGCATGTATGGGGCGCGCCGCGACACCTCGCGGAGGGTGGGGGTCTTGAAGGCGCCGGTGTCGCGCGGGTCGTGCGTCACCGCGGCCCGGCCCGGGTCGGCGAAGCCGCTGGCCGGCGGCGCGCCTGGCGTTGGCTGGCGCCAGCCGGCGCCCAGGTTGTGGAAGCGGGCGTCGCTGTAGCCGGGGCCGAGGTGGCACTTGTTGCACCCGGCGCGGCCGAAGAAGAGCTCCCGCCCGCGCCGCTCGGCCGGCGACAGGGCGGCCTCGTCTCCGGCGTCGAACCGGTCGGCGCGCGAGTTGCCGGAGAGGCGGGTCGCCTCGTAGGCGGCGAGGGCCTCGGCGATCCGGTCGATGTCGATCCGCTCGTCGCCGAAGGCCTCGGCGACGGCGCGCCGGTAGCCGGGGCGGGCCGCCACGGTGGCCACCACGGCGTCGAGGGGCATGGCCATCTCGACGGGGTTGGCGAGCGGCCCCTTGGCCTGTTCGGCCAGGCTGGCGGCGCGGCCGTCCCAGAACCAGACCGGGTAGACGGGCCAGGCGGCGTTGAGGATGGGCGGCGCCTTGCGGGTGCCCTGCTGGCCGCGGACGCCGGTGGAGTGGGCGGTCGGCTCGGAGAAGCCGTTGGCGGGCCGGTGGCAGGAGGCGCAGGAGATGGTGCCGTCGGCCGAGAGGCGGGGGTCGAAGAAGAGCCAGCGGCCCAGCCGGACCTTCTCCGGCGTCACCCAGGGCGTGGCCGCGAAGTCGGCCGGGCTGCCGAGCGGTGGCACGGGGAGGGGGCGGACCGGGTTGTCCGATTCCCAGGCCGGCCTGCCGGCGACGGGGGCGGTGGCGAGCGGCGCGGCCGGCACGGCGCGGCAGGCGGCCAGGAGGGCGACGAGGCTGGTGACGAGGAAGAGGGAGCTGCCGAGCTGGGTCGGACGAGGAGAGGGCACGCCCGGCTTGGCTACCCCGCGAGCGGAGCAGCGTCAACCGGCGGACCGGGCCAGGGACGGTGATGCCGGCGAGGGACACTCGCCGGCCCCGGGTGCTCCAGGTGAGGCTAGTAGGTGCCGCCAACGGTGTAAGTCTTGGTGCGGTCGGTGCCGCACGGGCTCACGCCCATGACGCAGCTCCCGCCCCAGGTGGTCGCTCCAATCTTGGCAGGCTGGTGGTTCTTCAGCAGCTGGGTGTTGCGGATGAAGGCGTAGGGCAAGGCGCCCGCGGTGGCCCAGCGGGTGCCTGTCGTGGGAGTCAGGCCGCCAACCGGCAACGCGTTGACGCCGTGGACGTCCTGCGCGCGCGTCGGCCGCGGCACGGTGATGGTGCCGAAGTTGGTCTTGCTGCCGTGGCAGATGTTGCAGCCGAAGTTCATGTAGTCGTTCATGCTGTTGTCGACGCCGGTAGTGATGGCCGAGCCGGCGCCATGGCCGTCGGTATCCGGCACGGAGGTGTCATACCCAGTGTGACACCTGGTGCACAGCGTCACCTTGTTGGTGGTCGATGGCGTGCCGGTGACCGTCGGCACCCCGCGCAGGGTGTTGATCCCTCCGTGGGCCGTGACCGTCCTGGTGATGACGCCGGTGTCGGCGGGGTCGGAGTGGCAGTCCCAGCAGGAAAGCAGCGGGCCCCAACTCGTCAGGTCGACCGACGCGCCTCTCGTAGCCGCGTTCCATGGAGCCGCCATGCGCGTCAGCTTCGCGTACCAGTTGTTCTGCTTCCCGGTCACCGGGTGGTACGAGGAGTTGGTGGTCTTGAACGACTCGTTGACGTCGGCGACGCCGCCCAGCACGCCGTTGGCGGTGATGCCCACTCCCGTGTAGCCCGCTCCGGCGATGGTGGTGCCGAACGGCTTTTCCGCCGTCCCCGTCGTCGGAACCCGCGCCAGCGGGCTCACCGCGCCGTTGCCGTCGTGGCACTTGAGGCACTGGTTGATCATGATGGCCTGGACCGCCGGCTCCAGCGTGGCGCTGCCCAGGTTGCGGCTGAACTGGGTGAAGGTCGCGTCGGTGGCCGTGGTGGTGTAGGAACCCGCGCCGGTTCCGCCGAACGTCACGCCCTTGATGTTCGCCCCGGTGTCCGGATCCCTCAGGTTGATGACGCCGTCCTTGTGGACGGCCGACGGGTCGCCGGTCGCCGCGTCCCCTTCCATGTGGCAGACCACGCAGTCCCACTTGGTGACCGCGCCGCCGGCGGAGCGCTTGTGCGACCAGGCCTGGGCGAACTCCGGGACGATGGGGCGCCGGGTGCCCTGGGTGCCGGTGTGGCAGCTGATGCAGTCGCCGCCGCCGTCGAGCTGGCCGTTGATGTGGGAGAGCGCGTTGACCGCGGCGATGGTGGAGGCCGAGGTCGGCATGGTGGCCGAGTAGCCCCCGTGGCAACTGCCGCACTCGGTGACCGGCGTCGGGTGGGCGGCCGTGGCCGGCGGCAGGCCGTGGCACGAGCCGCACTGCGCCAGGGTGGTGGCCCCGTTCCAGGCCGGGGCGTTGGCCTGCCCGGCGGCCGTGTCGGTGCTCCTGGGGTCGTGGCAGTAGACGCTGCTGCAGGTCGGCTGCGTGTAGCCCGGCGTCTTGGTCTCGAAGGCGGTGTCGCCGGCCAGCGCGCCGAAGGTCAGCGTGGCGCGGGCCACGCCCGTGCCCACGCCGGTGGCGTGAGCCGTGTCGGTGTTGCTGGCCGGCAGCGCGTGGCACTCGGTGCAGGTGACGGGCGTCGAGCGCCAGCGCGGCGTCCCGCCCGCCCCGACCAGGTGGGCGCGGTGGGCGCCGACGCCAGGGGCGGTGGTGGCGGTGGCGCCGGTGGTGTCGGCGCTGGTGGCGGTGCCGGTGGCGCCAGGGGCCGCCTTGACGGTGCTGGTGGTGAGTGTCACCGCCGTGTCGGAGCGATCGCCGTGGCAGGCGGTGCAGCCGGCCGTCGACTTGGTGATCAGGCCGTCCACGTGCGTGGCCGCCGCCACCGTGGCGCTGGCGTAACCGGCGTGGCAACTGCCGCAGCCGGTGTTCTGCGGGTGCGGGTAGGTCGGCTGCGGGGCCGCCACCGACTGTCCGTGGCAGGCGTTGCAGGCCAGCTTGCCGGCCGCGCCCCAGGTGACGCTGTTCCCGGTCGTGCCGCCGGCGAACTGGCCGTGGCAGTAGGTGCTGGCGCAGGTCTGCGTCGCCTGGACGTAGGGACCGGGCGAGGCGCTGGCCGCTATCGCCAGGTTGCCGAAGGCCACCGGGTTGGCGGGATAGGTGTGCGGCGCCGTGGCGGGGATGAGGCCGGTGTGGCAGTTGAGGCAGGCGAGCGGGCTGGAGAGGGGGCCCGGGGCGGCGGTGTCGCCCTGGTTCACGTGCGCCAGGTGAGCCCCCACGGCCGCGGCGGTGGTCGCGAAGGCGGGCGGAGCGACCGGCTGCAGCGGGTCGGCGCCGGCCACGCTCGAGCGTCCGGCGGTGCCGTGGCAGGAGGTGCAGGACAGGTTCGCCACGTTGACGACGCCGTTGAGATGGTTGGTGAGACTCACCGCCGAGGCGAGGCTGGATGGGCTGGGCGCGTCGGCGTAACCGTCGTGGCAGCTCGAGCAGGCCGTGGAGGTGGTGTGGCCCGTGCCTGCGGGCGGCAGGCCGTGGCAGCTGCCGCACACGATGTTGCCGGTGGCGGACCAGAGCGGGGTCTTCACCAGCCCGGCGGCGGTGTCGCCGGCACGGGGCAGGTGGCAGTAGTTGGTGCAGGTCGGGAAGGCGGCGCCGGGCGTGAAGCCTCCGCTGGCCGGCGTCACCGCGTAGCCTCCCGCCGCGGCGGTCGCGCCCCAGAGGATGTTGATCGAGCCGTTGGCGTGGCGGAGATTGCCGGTGTTGTCGGCGTGGCACTCGGTGCACGTGAAACCGCCCTGGTGGAGCGTGAGCGTGGCCACGTGCTTCTGGTGAGCGCCGATGGCGTTGCCACCGGAGGTGGCGCCGGTGATGTCGCTGGGCGGGGCGTCGTTGGTGGCGCTGCCGTGGCAGGAGTGGCAGGTGAGGCCCGAGGGACCGGCGCCGACGAAGACGTGGTCGGTGACGCTGACCGAGCTGCTGGTGTACCCGGGGTGGCAGGTGCCGCAGTCGCTCCGCGGCACGTGCCAGCCACCCGCCGCGGTGTAGGGGAGCGGGATGGCGTGGCAGCTGCCGCAGGTGGCGCCGGTCGCCCCCTCGTTCCACCTGGGCGAGGTGTGCGTGCCACCGGCCAGCGTGGCGCCGTGGCAGAAGTTGGTGCAGTTGGCGCCGCCGGCGGGGAGCGTGGCGTCGTTCCAGCGGGCCAGGTCGCCGGCGGCGGGCGTCGGCGCGATGCCATTGGAGGCGGTGGCGCTCCACCCGACGACGACGGTCCCGTTGACGTGGGCGGTGTTGGTCGGGAGAGTGGGGCCGTGGCAGTCGAAGCACTGCGCGGGCCGGGCAAGCGACGTGCCGCCGACGTGCGCCTCATGGGCGCCGACCGCGTAGGCGGTGATGGTGTTCTCGCCCTGGCTGCCCACCGGTGGGGCGGCCAGGTTGGCGCGGACCACGGTGCCGCTGCCGGCGTTGGGGAAGGTGGCGTCGGCGGCCCGGGTGGCGCTGCCGTGGCAGAAGATGCACTCGGTCTGCCAGCTAGGGTGGCCGTTGGCGGTGTGGCAGGCATTGCAGCTCACGCCGGCCGTGCCGCCGTTGAAGTCGGTGCCGTGGCAGACCGTGCAGCCCTGCAGCCCGCCGGTGGCGGCCGGGCCGTGGTTGGCCGGGTCGGCCCAGTTGGGAGAGTGCCCGCCGCCGCCGTCGAGCTGGCCGTTGACGTGCTTGCCGCCCCCGACGTTGATGGTGCCATCGGCGGCGTTGACCGTGTCTAGGTGGCAGTCGGCGCAAGCCGTGGTGTCGGCGTATCCGGCGCCGCCGGGTCCTTGCGGGTGCTGCGCCGGTGGCGTCACGCCCGCCCCGAAATGACAGGTGCCGCAGGCGCCGGCCGGCGCGCCGCCCAGCCAGTCCGGCGCGTGGTTGGTGCCACCGTGGCCGAGCGAGATGCCGTGGCAGTAGTTGGTGCAGGTGTGGACCGCCGGAACCCACTCCGGCGGGATCACGTTGCCGGCCGCCGCCAGTTCCTTGAAGGTGACCGTGGCCCGCTGGCTGGTGTTGTGGCCGGGCGAGGTGATCGACGCCGGCACCACGTGGCAGGCGCCGCAGGAGACGCCGCGCGAGATGTGGCGGGTGTGGGCGCCGACCTCGATGGCCGTCTGGGTGTTCTCGTTGGTGAACTGGGCCCCGCCGATGGCGATGGCGCCGGCCGCGTTGCGTGGCAGGCTCCAGGGCGGCGCGCCCGTCTGGTTGTCCTGGCCGCCGTGGCAGCTGAGGCACCCGCGGGTAGGGTCGGCGGGGGCCGGCAACGGCCTCGCCTTGTCGCACCCGATCAGGGCGAAGACGGAGACGAGCGCGGCGACGGCAACCAGATGATTGGAGCGCATACGGATGACCTCGGTCGAACGACCAGCCATGGTCGAGGGACAAGCGACGGGCAAGCGGATGCCGAATGATGCCGGTTCGCTGCTCCCCTTGGCTTGACCGAGATCAACAGGCGACTGTAGGCCGCCACAATTGTCTGGCGTGACCGTCGCGGCTACGGCCAGTACCTGCAGGTCTTCACGGCGTGGCAGGAGGCGTAGCAGGTTCGCGGTCCGCTGCAGGTCGGGTCCTGCCAGCCGACCACCGGCAAGACCTGGAGCGAGCCGTCCGCATGCGTCGCCAGCGCGACGCCGCCAACCCCGGCCGTGGAGTAGCCCACGCCGTGGCAGGCGCCGCAATCGAGCCGGGTCGCCGGCGGGAGTGTTTCCACGTGGTAGTCGTGCAGGCCCGTGGTGGTGGCCTGCGACTGCTGGTCCCAGTGGCAGGCGCCGCAAGTGAGCGGCGTGGTCCGCGTCCAGAGCGGCGTGCGGACGGCGCCGCCCATGGCGGGGTCGTGGCAGTAGTTGGCGCAGGTGGGCTGGTCGCGATTCCAGGTGGCCACCACCGTGTCGTTGGCGCCAACCACGTTGCCAGAGAAGGTGACCATGGCGTGGGGACCGTCGATGTGGGTCCGGTCACCCTCGGCCGGGACCACGTGGCAGGTGGCGCACGCGACGCCCTGGGCGAGGTGGGCCTGGTGCGCCCCCACCGTCACCTCGGTGCGGGCGGTGAGGCCGTGGGCGTCCATGGGCGGCGCCGCCTGGGCCAGCGCCGTGCCGGCCCGCGTGGGATCGCCGTGGCAGCCGGCGCAGCCCTGGTCGCCGACCGGGGGCGTGGTGCTGGCGCCGCCGCAGCCGGCGAGCCCGATGGCGCTGATCAGTGCGGTGAGTACGAGGGAAGGGCTGGTGCGCATGCGTAAGACCTCGCGGGACGTCAGGGGAGGGGCGCCGCTGGCGCCCCGGCCGGTGCACCTCGAGTCTGCGCCAACCGACGTGAGCGTCAACTGATTTGAGACGGAACTGCGGGCCACGTCCCGAGTTCCGCGCGTCCCGCTGATGGCGCCGGGGTGGGCCAGGCTACCACTACTTGATGAACCGGATGTACTGCTGGATCTCCTCCGACTCGCAGGCCGGCTCCGCGGGGCGCTCCTCGAACTGGACGGTGAGGCAGCGGGTGAGGACGGCGACCTGCTCCTCGGTGCATCTTCGCAGCCCGTTCTTGAACTGGCGCGACGCCTCGTGGGAGCGGGCCAGCACCTCGTTCGTCTGCTTCAGCCGGGCCTGGAGCGCGTAGATCTTCCGCCGGTCGCCGCCGCCGCGCCGCACCCGGGCCTGCTCCACGGCCAGCTGGTCCCTGAGCTTGTCCCGCCGGACGCCATGGTGGCAGGCGAGAGCGGAGTGGACCATCCGCATGAAGGCGGGGTCCCCGGCGTGGAAGGTGTCGAGCGTGGCGTGGGTCTCGGCCTCCTCGGCCTTGGACCCGGCCGTCAGCTCGGCCTTCTCCGCGGGCGTGAGCAGGGAGCGGGGCTTGCCGGCCAGCCGCTCGCGCTGGATCTGCGCCCACGCCTCGGCGCGTGCGGCCTCGGAGGCGTCCGGGCCGACGCGCCGGTCGAGCTCGTTCATGTCTTCCAGTCTCTCCAGCTCCACTTCGCGGTTCCGCCGGAAGGCGGAGAGGCACTCGCCGAGGGTCCGCCGCGGCAGCTCGTTCCGGCGGGCGATCTCGGCTGGGCCCAGCCCCTGTCCCTGGAAGAACCTGACCCGCCTGTCGAGCACGCGGAGCTCGGCGGAGCAGGACTCCTTCTCGAGGTCGGTCAGCGGCCTCGGCCGGGCGGTCGCCCGCTTGGTGGCGGCCCTGGGCGCGGCGCTCGGCCGGAGCGGGACCACCAAGGTGAGCGCGGCGGCCAGAGCGAGGATCTTACCCATGGATTCCTCCCGTTGAACGGACGCTTCTAGCACGCTCGACCCCGGCCGTGGAGGGTCCGTGTCGGCGCGGGACAGCGGCGTTGGCGCCGGTGTATCATCCCGTGTGACCCCAACCTTGGACCCCGGAGGCCTCGTGACCCAGGCCGAACGTGTTGCCCGTCAGGACGTGCTGCGAGACGTGATCAAGCGGCTGGAAGGCGCGCTGGCGGAGTTCCGCGCCGAGGCGGAGAAGACGCTGGTCGGCTGCGAGCACACCTACCCCGACGGCCGCGCCGCCGCGATTGGCGGCAGCACCAAGATCTGCGCCGTCTGCGGCGCCATGCTCAAGGGCCGCGACGACAAGCTCTGGGGCTGAACCCGGGACCTCCCGACATGTCCGTCCTGCGACCGTTCCGAGCCCTCCGCCCGCCGGCCGCGCTGGCCGCGCGGGTCGCCTCGCCTCCCTATGACGTCGTCTCCACCGACGAGGCCCGGGCCCTGGCGGTCGGCAACCGCGACAGCTACCTGCGCGTCTCGCGCCCCGAGATCGATCTCCCCGCCGGGACCGACGAGCACGCCGACCAGGTCTACGCCCAGGGGAAGAAGAACCTCGACGAGCTGGTGAAGCGGGGGGTGCTGGTGGCCGAGCCGGCGCCGCGCTACTTCGTCTACGCCCAGCGGATGGGGCGGCACCGGCAGGTCGGGCTGGTGGCTTGCGCCAGCGTGGACGAGTACGACCGCGGGCTCATCAAGAAGCACGAGAGGACGCGCGCCGACAAGGAGGAGGACCGGGTCCGTCACGTGGACACGCTCTCCGCCCACGACGAGCCGGTCTTCCTCACCTACCGGGCGGTGCCGGCCATCGACGCCCTCGTCGCCGAGGTGCAGCGCGCCGCGCCGGAGTACGACCTGGTGACGCAGGACGCGGTGGCTCACCAGCTCTGGGTGGTGCCCGACGCCGTGGCGGAGAAGCTGGAGGCGCACTTCTGCGCGGTGCCGGCGCTCTACGTAGCCGACGGCCACCACCGCTCGGCGGCGGCGTCGCGGGTGCATGCGAAGCGGAAGGGGCAGCCGGGCGATCACGGCCAGTTCCTGGCAGTGGTCTTCCCGGACGACCAGATGCAGATCCTGGCCTACAACCGGCTGGTGCGCGATCCGCGGCAGCGCTCGCCCATGGCCCTGCTGGCGGCGCTCCAGGAGGTCCTCGACCTGGAGCCGGCCGCCTCGCCGGCGCCGGATCATCCGCAGGCCTTCGGCATCTACCTGGGCAAGCGCTGGTACCACGCCCACGTCCGCCCCGGCACCTTCGACACCTCGGGCCCGGTGGCCCGTCTCGACTGTTCGCTGGCGCAGGACCAGATCCTGGAGCCGCTCTTCGGCATCAAGGACCCGCGCACCTCGAAGGACGTCGATTTCGTGGGCGGCATCCGCGGACACGAGGAGCTGGAGCGGCGAGTGGACGGGGAGGGCTGGTCGCTGGCGCTCCACCTCTACCCGACGGGGGTCGAACAGGTGATGAGCGTCTCCGACGCCGGGCTGATCATGCCGCCCAAGAGCACCTGGTTCGAGCCGAAGCTGAGGTCAGGGCTGTTCGTGCATCCGTTCTAGGGAACGGGGCGGCGGCAGGAGCGGTCCATGCGCGGTGCGAGGCGATCATGAGCGATGGAGACCTCGACGTCCTCAAGTCGCGCTTCTACGAGGCGGCCTTCATTCGCGACCTGGGGATCGAGTTGGTGAGCGTCTCCCCCGGCGAGGCCGTGACCCGCCTCCGGGTGCAGGAGCGGTTCCTGCAGCAGGACGGGTTCGTCCACGCCGGCGTGGTGGCGACCCTGGCGGACCACACCGGCGGGGCCTCGGCCTGGACCCTGGTGAAGCCCGAGCAGACGGTGCTCACCGTCGAGTTCAAGATCAACCTCCTCAATCCGGCCGCCGGCCCGGAGCTGAACTGCCGGGCCAGGGTCCTGCGGCCGGGGGGGCGGCTCACCACCTCCGAGGTGGACGTCTTCTCGGGGGACGGCTCCCACGCCGCGCGCCTCAACATGACGCTCGCCGTCGTCGACACCGACCGGCTGCGGAAGG
The DNA here is from genome assembly GCA_021806645.1 of Myxococcales bacterium. Lineage (GTDB taxonomy): Bacteria > Myxococcota > Myxococcia > Myxococcales > Anaeromyxobacteraceae > JADKCZ01. The sequence continues at coordinate 295,793 of JAJZQX010000001.1, forward strand.
GCGCTCGAGCCGGTCGCTGAGGGCCCTCGAGGCTTCCCCAGCGGATACGGTCCGCCGACCTTGCGCGTCAGCGGCCGCGCCTGGCGCGTCGGGCCGCGAGTTCGCCCTGCATCTGCGGGTAGCGCGTCTCACTGAAGTTGGCCGGCAGCCGGTCGTCGCCGGCCGCTCAGCAGCCCCTTGGGAGGAGCGATGGGGCGAAGCGGGCGCTCCACGCCGCGGTGGTGCGGAACCTGCAAGCTTCGCCAGGCATCCAACCGGAGCAGGTGCTAATCGTGCTGCACGAGCCGCCGCTGGTGAACTGGGGCGTCCGCGGCGGGAAGGCGGCCTCCGACATCGACCTCGGCTTCGCCTTGAAGGTCTGACCTCACGGGCTGGACGCCGCCGGCTGCCCCGCCGCCAGCTGCGCCCGGACCGTCCCGATCAACCGCTCGACGCCGAACGGCTTCTCCAGCACGGCATCGGCTGCGTTCGGGCCGGCGGGTGGGGGCAGGCCGGAGATGAGGACCAGCCGGACTCCGGCCAGCGCCGGCTCGCGCCGGAGCTGGGCCACCAGCTCCGAGCCGGTCATGCCCGGCATCAGCTGGTCGACGATCACCAGCGCCGGGCGCGGCAGCGCCGCCAGCCGGGCCAGCGCGCCGGCCGCATCGCGGGCCACCGACACCTCGAACCCCTCGCCGGAGAGGCACTCGGAGATGTTCTCCAGCAGGGCGACGTCGTCATCGACGATCAGGATGTGGGGGCGAGGAACCACGGCAGCGATACTTAGCGGGACGACCCGGCCCGGGCAACTGCAGCGGTGCTGGGCGCTGTCAGCAGCCGTTGAAGCCGGCGACGCCCCCACGTCACGAAGCGTGAGAAGGCGCGGCTGGAGGGTGAACCCGCCGACCGGTCATGGTGGATCGGCGTGGGGCTCCTGGGGCTGCACGCCGGTCCGGATCGCCTGCTCGGCCTTGCAGGCCTCCTCGAGCCCAGCCTTGCAGGCCTCGGCGATGTACCGGTAGCCACGCGCGGCGTCGGCCGGGACGCCCTGCCCGCGGTAGTACCGGTAGCCGACGTTGGCCAGCACCGAGCGGGCGGCGAGGCGGACCGCGGTGACGCGAGTCTCCTCGAGGAGCCGCTCGCCGATGGTCGCGGCGGTGGACAGGTCGTCGTGCCCCACCGCCACCACCGCCCGGATCAGCTCCACCTGGTCGGTGTGGACGCCCGCGGCGTCGAGCCGCTCCAGTTCGCGCGCGGCCGTGGCGACGTCGTTCCGGTCCAGCGCCGCGAAAGCCCCCTGGACCGCCTCGTCGGTGGCGTACCGGGAGAGGCCGTGGCGCGGCCAGACGGCGGCGGCGAACAGCGCGCCGAAGGCGAGCGCGAAGGGCAACCAGGCGGCGGCCCGGCGAGGGAACCGCCGTGTCATGATCCAGGCGGCGGCCGCGCCGGTGACCAGCCCGCCGCCGTGGGCGGCGTGGTCGATGGGGAGCCTGGCCGCCACCGCCAGCACGGTCCAGACGCCGAGCTGCGCGGCGATGCTGAGCGTCGAGGCGCTGCGAAGGAACGGCCCCCAGCCCGGGAGCATGCGCCGGTGGAGCACCATAGTGGCGCCGATCATCCCGAAGAGCGCCCCCGAAGCGCCGGCACCGATGACATCGTGCACGGCCATCGAGGCGGCCGACGCGCCGACCCCGGCGAGCAGGTAGAGGGCGAGGAAACGGGCGTGGCCAAAGGCCCGCTCCACCATCCGGCACCAGCCGAAGCCGAAGATCGAGTTGGCCAGCAGGTGGACCCAGCCGATGTGGACGAAGACCGCGGTGAGCAGCCTCCACCACTGGCCCGAGCCGATGAGCCCACGCTCCAGCGCGCCGGCGGCGACGAGCGCCTCGGTGCTGGTCGGGTCGGCGAACCGCCAGCCGAGGATGACGAGGACGGCGACGTTGACGGCGATGATGGCGGCCGCCACCGGGGCCTCGGTCACCGCGGCCAGGCGGGTAGGGCGGTGCGGTGCGGCCGGCGCGCGGGCAGGCGGCCACCCCGGGGGCTCCGGCGCTTCCTGCGGGAGAGGGTGGTGCCTGGTCTCTGGTGAGAGAGGGTCCTGCTTCATGGGCTGAACATACCGCGGGCCAGGAGCCGGAGAATGGGGTCTCGCTGGTTCGTCACCAGGCGGTCCAACGCGGTACTATCGGTCCGGTGAGCGAGTACATCGTCAACCCGCGCCGCGGACCCCGAGCGCCGTCTCGTTGCGCCGCGCTGGTGCATGCGCCCGACGCCGCCTGGAACACGGAGACCGAGGACTTCGGCCCCATGGGGTGCCAGCTCGTGGCGCCGGGGGCCATGGCGCGAGGCCTCCGGCTGACGCTGGTCTTCGCCAACCCGAAGGTGCAGGGGTCCCTGCAGGTAGAAGGGAAGGTGGCCTGGGCCAGCTCGCAGCCGCCCTGGCGCGTCGGCGTGGCCTTCGGAGACCTTAGCCGCTCGCTGGCCGCGCGCTGGTTCGCCCGGCTCATGGCGGCGCACCCGGGCCTGGGCGGCTTCCGCCGGGTGCCGGATCGGCTCCCCGTCGACGCCATGGTCTACCTCTCCCCGCCACCGACCTACCTGCTCGACTTCACCTCCGAGGAGCTGGAGGTCCTGCGCCACGTGGCGAGCGGGACCACCATCGCCTCGCTCCGCGACCGGCTGGCGACCAGATGGAGCGCGTCGCTGCGGGCCGTCTTCTCGCTCATGGCGCGGGGGGTGTTGACCCTCTCCAGGAGCTCGGCGGCCCACCTCTCGGCCTGGAAGAAGGTGATGGCGGACCTGGACGCCGAGTTCGTCCTGGAGCTGCAGCGCGCACGGCCGCCGCCGGCGGCTGCGCTCTCCGTGAGGGTGGCCGCCGCGAGTCCCCCGCCGCCGTCGAGCGGGCTCGAGTTCGATCTGAAGCCGGCCGCCTCGCCTCCGACCGGACCGCCCCGGCACGAGGACCCCTTCGCGGCGGCGGTCTCCGCGCCTGGCGCGTCGACGGCCGGCACCGGCTGGCGCGGTGGTGTGCACCACCGGTCTCGCGGGGCCCAGGAGTCCCTCGACCTGGGCCGTGCGGAGCTGGCGGCCGGTCGGGGCAGCAGCGCGCTGGCTCACCTGCGGCGCGCCCTCCAGTTCGCCCCGGGCGACCCCGAGATCGCCTCCGAGATCGGTCGAGCGATGTCGGGCGGGTAAGGCCGGATCGACCTAAATTGTGGACCGAACTGGTCAAATCCACGATCCGGCCGGTCTTGACTCGACCGCCCCGCATTGGTACTCCCGGCGGGCCGCCCCGATGTCCCACTGCTACGGAGGGTACGTCCCCGATGTACAAGATCGTCCGCCGCGAGGCCTTCTCCGACACGACGTTCCTCTGGGAGGTCCACGCCCCCGACGTGGCCAAGGCGGCCCAGCCGGGCCACTTCGTCATGCTCCGCCTCGGCAACGGCTCCGAGCGCATCCCGCTCACGGTGGCCGACTTCGACCGGGAGAAGGGGACCATCACCATGGTCATCCAGGCGCTCGGCAAGACCACGCGCCAGATGATGACGGACTACAGGGAGGGGGACGAGTTCGAGGACTTCGTCGGCCCGCTCGGCCTGCCGCAGCACGTCGGCAAGCTCGGCCACGTCGTCCTGGTCGGCGGCGGCCTCGGCGTGGCCCCGGTCTACCCGCAGCTGCGCGCCTTCAAGGAGGCGGGCAACCGCGTCACCGGCATCATCGGCTTCCGCAACAAGGACCTGGTCTTCTGGGAGAAGAAGTTCGCGCAGTACTGCGACGACCTGATCGTCTGCACCGACGACGGCAGCTACGGCAAGCCTGGCTTCGTCACCCAGGCGCTCAAGGAGCTCTGCGAGAAGGACAAGCCGGACCTGGCCGTGGCCATCGGTCCGCTCCCCATGATGAACGCCTGCGTCGAGACCACGCGGCCGTTCGGCGTGAAGACCATGGTGTCCCTCAACGCCATCATGGTGGACGGCACCGGCATGTGCGGCTCCTGCCGCGTCACCGTCGGCAAGGAGGTCCGCTTCGCCTGCGTGGACGGCCCGGACTTCGACGGCCACCAGGTCGACTTCAAGGAACTGCTGGCGCGCCAGAAGCGGTTCAAGGCCCAGGAGACCCGGGCCACCGAGGACTACGCGCACGTCTGCAACCTCGAGAAGCAGCTCTTCGAGGAGCAGAAGCGCAACTACAAGAAGATCAAGGAGCTCACGCCCCACCAGGCCAAGATGCCGGAGCGCGATCACGTGGAGCGCGCCGGCAACTTCAAGGAGGTCAACCTGGGGTACTCGCTCCAGGACGCCCTCGGCGAGGCGGAGCGCTGCATCCAGTGCGCCAAGCCAGCTTGCATCGCCGGCTGCCCGGTGGCCATCGACATCCCGCGCTTCATCCGGCACCTGGTGGTGCGCGACATCGACGGGGCCCTCGACGTCATCAACGAGGCCTCGATCTTCCCGTCGGTCTGCGGCCGCGTCTGCCCGCAGGAGACGCAGTGCGAGGCCCAGTGCATCATCGCCAAGAAGGTCGAGTCGGTCGGCATCGGCCGCCTGGAGCGGTTCGTCGGTGACAACGCACGGCCCAAGCCGGTCATCCCGCCGGTCTTCGCCCCCGGCGACAAGCTCGGCAAGGTGGCGGTCTGCGGCTCCGGCCCGGCCGGACTGGCCGTTGCCGCCGACCTGGTGAAGTTCGGCTGCGACGTCACGGTCTACGAGGCGCTCCACGTGGTCGGCGGCGTGCTCCGCTACGGCATCCCCTCGTTCCGGCTGCCGCGCGACATCATCGACCGCGAGGTGAAGCGGCTCACCGACCTGGGCGTCAAGATCGAGACCAACAAGGTCATCGGCAAGACCTTCACGGTGCCACAGCTGATGGGCGAGAAGGGCTACGACGCGGTCTTCCTCGGCGTCGGCGCCGGGGCCCCGGCCTTCCTGGGCATCCCGGGGGAGTTCGCCGGGCAGGTCTACTCGGCCAACGAGTTCCTCACCCGGGTCAACCTGATGGGTGGCGACCAGTTCCCGCTCAAGGACACGCCCGTCTCCATCGGCAAGAGCGCCGTGGTCATCGGCGCCGGCAACACCGCCATGGACTGCCTTCGCGTCGCCAAGCGCCTCGGCACCGAGACGGTCCGCTGCGTCTACCGGCGCACCGAGGCCGAGGCGCCGGCCCGCATCGAGGAGCTCCGCCACGCCAGGGAGGAGGGGATCGAGTTCTTCTTCCTGCACTCGCCGGTCGAGATCTACGTGGACCCAGACGGCAACGTGAAGGGGATGAAGGTCGAGGAGATGGTCCTCGGCGACCCGGACGAGAAGGGGCGCCGCAAGCCGGTCCCCACCGGCAAGTTCAAGGACCTCGAGTGCGACACCGTCATCTACGCGCTCGGCACCAAGGCCAACCCCATCATCACCCAGTCGACGCCGGGGCTCGCCGTCAACAAGTGGGGGAACATCGTCGCCGACGACGGCAAGACCCAGTGCACGTCGCTGCCGGGGGTCTTCGCCGGCGGTGACATCGTCACGGGTGGCGCCACGGTGATCCTGGCCATGGGGGCCGGCCGCCGCGCGGCCCGCTCCATCGGCGCCTACCTCGGCGGCAAGAAGCGGAAGTGGCCCATCACCGAGGACGACATGGCCGCCTTCAGGCCGCCCACGCCGCTCGGCGCGGGTGCCGAGCCCGGTGCCGCGGCCGCTTCGGCCGCCGCCGCCGAGAAGCTCTGCCCCAAGTGCCGCCAGCCGCTCGACGGTGACGAGGAGTACGTCTGCTGCGCCACCGACACGCTCACCTGGAAGTGCCAGGACTGCGCCAAGGTGAGCGAGGGCTTCGCCTTCCCGTACGGGATGTGCCCGGCCTGCGGTGGCAAGCTCGTGGTGGCCGATCCGGCCCGGGCTGCCGACGAGGCCGCGCTCGAGGCGGTTCGCATCGCCTTCGAGATCGAGCTGGGCGGCATCGCCTTCTACGGCCGGGCCGCCCAGGAGGCGAGCGACCCGATGCTCCGCGAGCTCTTCGGGCGCTTCGCCGCGATGGAGAAGGAGCACATGGCGACGCTCTCGCGCCGCTACCACGTGCAGGTGCCGGCCGCGGGCGACTTCAAGGTGGACCGGGCGGCCGTCTACGCCGGCATCCCCAACCGGCCCGAGGATCCGGCCAACCTGTTCCGCATCGCCATCGCCTTCGAGGAGCGCGCGGTGAAGTTCTTCACCGAGCGCGGCGCGGCGGTGGCGGCCGGCTCACCCGAGAAGCAGCTCTACAGGGAGCTTGCGGCCGAGGAGAAGGAGCACGTCGACCTCCTCACCACCGAGCTCGAGCGCTGGCAGGCCGGCAAGCCGGGGCTGATGTAGATCCGGCGGCGCCCCGGCGCCGCCTACCCGATCTCGACCGCGCTCGGGCTGTAGCAGGAGAGGGCCAGCAGGCTGGTCCGCTGCCACTTGCGCGCCGGGCTGGAGATGAAGCGCAGCCGGTACTGCTTGTCGCCGGCCGACTGGATCTTCTGGATCCAGTAGATGAAGCTCTTGAAGCCCGACGAGTTGCAGAACTCCAGCTCCGTGAAGTCGACGCGCACGTCCTTGGCGCCGGCCTTGAGCAGGTGATCGTGCACCTGGTCGACGAACGGGTTGAGCACGCTGGCTGGGTTGACCGTGCTGATGGTGCCGCGGAACTGGACACGGGTGCCCATCGGCTCCACGTGCATGGCCGCCGAGTACTTCTCCTCGGAGACCTGGATGGCGGGCGTGCGGGCGCCGGGCTTGGACGGGTCAACCATGGATGCCTCCGGTAACCTTGAGCTGGGGCGCGCGCAGGCGGCCCCATGCGAGGACCGTGATCCGGTTCCCCTCGCGGGTGATTGAGAGTTCGAGCTGGGCCTCGAAGCGGACGCGTGCCAGGCCGAGCCCGCCGCGCTGGTTCATGGGAGCCTCCGCCATGGCGCGCAGGTAGCTCCGCAGCGGGTCGGGCTCCTGGTTGATGCGATCGAGCCGTCCCTTGAACTCGGCGAACTGTTCCTCGGTGCCGGGGTTGGAGATGGCGATCTCGATCCGGTCGGCGGCGGGATCGACCTGCAAGGTCAGGTCGACGCTCTCGCCGCCGGCATGCGGGATGGCGTTCTGCATCAGCTCGTGGACCGCCAGCGCCACCTGCGCCTCGCGGCTCTCGCCGGGGCAGGCGCAAGCACAGAAGGACTCGACGAAGCGCCGGATCTCGTCCACGAAGACCCAGGGTGGCTTCATCCGCAGCATGAGGTAGATGGGGCGGTTGGCTTGGCTCGGTTCAGTCGTCATCGATCTTCCGTCTCAGGACCACCACGGTGATGTCATCCGCCTGCACGGCGGCGTGCGCTTCCACTTCCTGGAACACCCGCGCCAGGATCTCGGCCGCCGGGGCGGGGCGCTCGGCCCGGAGCAGCTCGACCAGCCGGTCCTCCCCGTAGAGGGTCCCCCCGGAGTCCTGCGCCTCCACCACGCCGTCGGTGATGAAGCAGACGGCGTCGCCGGGCCCGAGCTGGAACTCGTAGGAGACGATCCGGGAGGAGAGGTCGGCGGTGAGCCCCACCCACGGGCCGACCGGCTCGATCACGTCGACGGTGGCGCCTCGGCGGGCGACGAAGATGGGCTGGTGGGCCCCGGCGGCGACGAAGCGGCCGCCACCCATGTGACGGGCGGCCATGAGGGTGAGGTAGTCGTCGCGCCCCATCCGGTTCCGGACGTTCTCGTGCACCACCCGGTTGACGGCCGACACCACGTCGCGCGGATCGCGGTTGGGGTCGTCGGCGATGGTCCCGTAGGCCGCCGCCTGCGCCATCATCATCACCAGCCCGGAGTTGATGCCATGGCCGGAGACGTCGCCCACCAGCACCCAGAAGGTCTCCGGGAAGGAGAGGATGTCGTAGAGGTCGCCGCCGACGTCCTCGGCCGGCTTCATCCGCGCGGCCACCTCGAAGCCGGGAACCGCCGGATTGCCGGGCAGGATGGCGGTCTGGATCCGGTGGGCGATCTGCACTTCCTTGCGGAGCGCCTCGGTCCGTTGCAGCTCGGCGTGGGAGCGGGCCACCTCGGCCACCATGGTGTTGAAGGAGCCGACCAGCGCCCCCAGCTCGTCCGAGTAGCGGCCCGGGATGCGGGTGGAGAGGTCGCCGGCGGCGACGCGGGCCATCGACCCGGTCACCTCGGAGAGCGGCCGGGCCGCCGCCCGCAGCGCCCAGACGCTGACCAGGCCGGCGCCGGCCAGCACGGCGAGGAAGAGGACGGCGAGCAGGATGCGGAGCGAGCCCAGCGGACCGAAGGCCGAGGCCTCCGGCTCGAGCATCATGGCCGCCCAGCGGGGCGAGCTGGGGTCCAGGTCGGTCCGCACCGAGAGGAGTGGGACCGATCCGGCGACGGCCGTCCGCACCATGGCGCCCGGGGCGGCCGGGGTCTCCACCACCGACATGATCGGGCCGGCCTCCAGCGCCGGCGGGACCAGCACCACGGTGCGGGTGGCGTCGTAGACCACCGGCACCAGATCGCCGTCGGCGCCGCGGACCTCGTCGAGGAGCCGGCGCATGGCGTTGGTGGAGATGGCCGCCACCACCGAGCCGACGATGTCGCTGGCGAAGTCGAGCACCGGCGAGGCCACCAGGATGACCGGCTCCTCGCCGCCCTCGGCGTCCACCTGCGAGAGCGTCATCAGGTCGGCCGTGGCGGGACCGCCGGACAGGGCCTGATCGACCACCCGCAGGTTGAGCGGCCGGCCATGCTGCGTGGCGAGGGCCACGCCGCGCCGCTCGCCCGGCGGCCCGGCCCGCACGCCCGCCAGCAGCGTCCCCTCCGGTCCGGTCAGGGCCGCGGCGGCGATCGAGCCGCCCTGGTCCTGGATGAGCCGTCGCAGGTAGTCCTCGGCGAACTTCGGGTCGCCCGAGTCGAGGGTGAGCTGCATCGCCCCCGCCTCGGACCAGGCGCGCACGGTGAGGGCGCGCTCCCGCTGGTAGCGCAGCACCGCCTCGTGGACCTCGCGCGAGCGGGCCTGCAGGTGGTCCTTCACCGCGGCCTCGACCACGCCGCGGGCCACCCGATCGAAGCCAAAGGCCGCCAGCGCCAGCGCGCCGGCGACCAGGGCCAGCGTGGCCGCCAGCAGCCGCAGCCGGAGCGAGTTGGAGATCCGCTCGAACATCACCTGAGGCCCTGCTTGGTCGAGTAGTACTTGAGGAACTGGTAGATGTCGGCCGCCTGCTCCTCGTTGATGCCGGAGTTGGGGCGCCTGATCATCTTCTTCATGTAACGCTTCCACTCGGCCGCGTCGAACCGGGAGTTGATGGGTCGCGCCACCGGGTGGCACTTGGCGCACTTGCCGAGGAAGACCGGGTAGCGCTGCTGCATGGCCGGAGGCCAGGACGAGACGTCGATCCGGTCCGGGCCGTCGTCGCGAGGATCCCACTGCGCCTTGGCCGGGGCCTTGGCCCCGGTGGCCAGGGCCGCGGCCACCACCACCGCCAGCATGAAGTTCATCAGAACGCCCCCCCGAAACCGACGTGTCCCGACTGGAACACCGCGAAGCTGGTCGGCTTCCAGTACTCGTACGACAGCTTCATGTAGGTCCCCGACACCGGCGTGATGACGGTGCCGGCGGTGAACCGCTCGATGGCGGCGTCCGGGGTCATGTTGGCCACCGAGCCGGGCAGCGGGACGCCGAGCCGTTCCAGCTTGTCGTAACGGTAGACCATGGTGACGTAGCGGCCGAGCGGATGCTCCATTTCCCCGTAGAACCCCCGCTTGTCGAAGAAGCCGTCCACCAGCGTCCACTGGTAGCCCGTGGCGTCGGCATCGAGGGCCGTCCTGCGGATGGCGTACTCGCCCCGCAGCGTCACCTTCCAGAGCTGGAGGGACAGGTCGGCCCCGGCGATGTCGTACTGCAGCCTGGCGGCCCTGTCGTAGCGGCCGCCGGTGTAGCTCCCCCCGAGGCTGACGTCGCCGAGGACGTCGCCGGGGTCGCTCGAGTAGGTGAGCGTGACCCGCCCGCCGTAGGACGGCACACTGTTGTTGTCGGTGTACGGCGGGGCGCGGAGCGCCATCCACTCCACGTCGTTGCTCCCCTTGAAGCCGGAGACGGCGTAGCCGGCATACCAGAACTGCACCCGGCTCCCCAGCCAGGTCTGGCCGTAGAGCATCAGGCCGGTGTCGACGTAGGGGAGCATGATCACCCCCGAGTTGAAGGAGGTCCGTCCGGCGTACGCCATGCGCCCCATGTCGTAGACGAGTGGCGCCGAGGTGGTCTTGTGGCCGGACTGGTCGATCCGGTTGGCGTACTCGCCGAACGGGACGTCGAGCCGGCCGACCTGGGCGTTGAACCAGGGCTTGGGCTGCCAGTCGAGCATCACGTGGTCCATCTCGACGCCGTGGCAGCTGATGCAGGCCTTGGCGGAGAAGGAGAGGGTGTCGTGCACGTCGACGCCGAAGCGCATCGAGGCGTCGACGGTGATCCCTTGCGGCGCCTTCACCTGGTCGGCGCCCGGCTGCTGGGTGGGTACGACCCAGCTGTCCACGTAGGCCGAGCCGGAGAACTGCAGGCTGGGCGCCGCCACCGCACGCGCCGCCGCCAGCGCGCCCGCGGCCACGGCGATCGCCGTGGCCAGCCGCATGGCGCTTCGGTCAGTCATTCGGCGCTCCGCTGCCGATCCAGGTCTCGATGGACAGGATCTCCTCCTCGGTGAGGGGCTCCCCCGCCGCCGGCGGCGGCATCCGATCCCCGTATCCTCCCACGGATGTCTGCGTTCCGCGGAGCTTGTTGACGAGGTAGCTATTCTCCGGATGCCCGGGCTCGACCAGGTGGCGCGGGGCCTGGACCGATGGGACCGAGACCAGTTGCGACCAACCGGCGCCGGGATCGAGCGAGACCGGCACGCCGCTGGAAGGCGGCGGGCCGCCCGAATGGCAAGCCGTCGTGGCACAGCGCGGCACGAAGATGCTCGAGCTGACGGTCGAGTAGGCGCCGCTCCCGCCGAGGCCGCCGATGCCGCCGCCTCTGCGGGACCGGAACTGGGCGTCATCGGGGTCGTTGGTCATCCGCCGCCGTGCCAGCTCCAGCGTCCAGGTCCCGTTGGTCCAGCGGGCACCGGCCCGGACGTCGTCGCGGTGGGGGCTGGGGCGGTGGAGCACGAAGCCGGGGAGGGCGAACGGGCCAGCGCCGGTGGGCGAGGTGAGCGGCACCGGCAGGGTGCCGACGGGCGGCGGAGGCGGATAGGCAAGGTACCTCGGGTCCCAGCCCGGCTCCGGATCGACCAGCTGGCGGAAGAGGTAAGGCGGGTTGAGCGCGTAGTCGCCGACGCCGGTGCCGGTCGCCATGGCGAAGGGCAGGCCCGGCAGGCCGCCGGTGAGGTTGGCCACCGAGGTGCCGCGGCTGCATGGGTAGACGAACTGGCCGACCCCATCCTTCGCGGTGCAGGCGCGTGAGCAGGTGAGGCCGTCTGCGGCGTGGCAGCGGTCGCCGGCCGGGCCGGTGGTGTCGATGTGGAGGTCGTCGGCCAGGCCGTAGGGGGCGGTCGAGGCGGCGCGCCAGGCCCAGGCGTCGAGCCGCTCGCCAGTGGCGCTGGTGCGGCAGGAGAAGCTGGCGAGGTAGCCCGGCGGTGGCCACGGCGTGGGGGCCGGCGTGGGCGGGATGACGAGCGTCGGCGCCGAGGCGACGTGGCAGGCGGTGGCGCAGCCCCTGGTCGCATGGCTCGGCACGCTGTCGCCGATGGCGAAGGAGAGGTAGGCGGCGTCCTCGGTCCGGCCCCGGTCCGAGTGCCAGGCCACGCCGTCCCAGCTCCACGGCTGGTGGACGTCGTGCTTGACCGGCGCGTTCCACTGGAGCAGCAGGTAGAGTTCCCGGTCGTCGAAGGCGGCCCGGACCTTGACGGTGGCCACCCCGTGGTCGAAGGGGGGCAGCGGCGCCGAGCAGCCGGCCGAGCCCTCCGCGGCGGTGGCCGGCGGCGCGTCGGGCGCGCAGGGGGTCGGGCAGTAGGGGGTGCCGGTGGTCGGGTCGATCACCTGGCTGTGGTGTGTCCTCCACCGGCAGTACCAGCCCGACGGCGTCAAGCCGACGGCCTGTCCAGCCGGTGCCAGCGCCACCTCGGTGGCCGGCCAGCCGGCCCACTCGCCGGCGTCGCCGTCGAGGGTAGGCGGCGTGGCGAACCGGTGGGCCAGCGCCTCGCCCGGCCCGGCGCTCGAGCCGATGAACTTGAGCTTGACGGGGCCGGAGCTCTGCGGCACCAGCCCGCCCGCGGCGATCACGCCGATCGACACCACCGTGTCCACGGGCGCGGAGCCCGAGACCGGCCCTTGCACGCAGCCGCTGGCGGCGAGCGCGAGTGCGACGGAGATGAGCGGGGGAACCGAACGGAACGTCATGTCGTGCGAACGCCCGGGCGGGCGCTCCTTCCCCCAGGAGCCGGTCCAGGACGCTGTCGGTTTTGGCGCATGGTACCGGGCGCCGCCGTGTAGGTGTCAATGCGCCTCGGTGGTCCGGCAGCCGGGTCCTGCGACCTCCCGACCCTTGACCAGCTCGAGCTTCTCGGTCCGGCTCAGCCGCTTCAAGGCCGCCTCCCGCTTGAGCGCCCCGCTCCGTCCCCGGGCCGGCGCGCTCCAGGCCAGCTCCACCGGCAGGCGGGAGCGGGTGTAGCGCGCGCCGAGCCCGCTGGCGTGGGCCGCCAGCCGCCGCTCCAGGTCGTTGGTGGCGCCGGTGTAGAGCGTGCCGTCGGCGCAGCGCAGGATGTAGACGCGCCAGCCACGCGGCCGCCGCGCCACCACGGGTCTACCGGCCGCGCTGGGCGCTGCGGGCGGTGCGCTTGGCGACGAACGGGTTGCTCGGTTTGCCGCCGCGGGGCAGGGGCTCGACCGCGGTCTTGTTCTCCAGGTGGATGGCGTGCTCGGCACCCTGCTGGACCGGCTCGGTGCGGTGAACCGGCTTGCCATCCTTCTTCCGCTTCTTGCTGACGGGCATCTGGCCTCCTCGTGGCTCGGGGCGATTCTAACCTGGAATGCGTGACCCGCCGACACCGATCCGGCCCTTGGAACAAACGAAAGCCCCGGGGTTGGCCGGGGCTTTCCGCTGGCTGGAAATGGTGCGCGGTACTGGAGTCGAACCAGTGGCCTTCAGCTCCGGAGGCTGACGCTCTATCCAGCTGAGCTAACCGCGCGTGCGGGGTGGGTACTTAGGGCATCCATGCCAGAAAGGCAAGACGGGTCACGGGTCTGAAGATCGTGGGCCGGTGAAGTCCATATGTGCTTAGAAAAAGTGGAAGGGGAGTATTGAGCCCTTCAGGGGCGGTCTGCTACAAAGCGCCGCACCGTGTTCGAACTCCACTCCACTGAAGACGTCCTCCGTCTCTCGGCGCTCTCCTCGGCCGTCATCGCCATCGCCATCCTGGTTTACTACCTCGCGGTCCGTCCGCCGCTCGGCCGGGCCACCAAGGTGGTGCTCCTGTTCGGACTGGGCGTGATGCCGCTCGCCGTGTCGCTCGCCGGCAACATCTCCGGCTTCGAGTACACGCTGAGGCGCGACTTCTGCGGCTCGTGCCACGTCATGCGCCCTTACGTCGAAGACGCGTCCGACCCGGCCTCGAAGTCGCTGGCCTCGATCCACAGCCGGAACGCCGCCTTCGGCCCGGAGTCCTGCTACACCTGCCACGCCGACTACCAGATCTTCGGCGCCATGACGACCAAGGCCAACGGCCTGAAGCACCTCTATTACTACATCACCGAGTACGCCAACACCGGTCCGTACGGCGAGGGTGGCAAGCCCATCCACATGTACAAGGAGTTCCAGAACGGCATGTGCGTGCGCTGCCACTCCACCGAGGCGCCGCGCTGGGCGGCCGTCGAGGACCACGCCGGCATGATCGAGGACATCCGCAAGGGCGACGCCAAGTGCATCGACTGCCACACCGGCGAGAAGATCCACCCGCGCGCCTTCGCGCACGGCGGCAACGGCAAGGCCCCGGCTCCCGCTGGCGAGCAGAAGGAGTAGGCGATGTTCAACGTCACCAAGATCACCATCCGCCGCTTGGTCCTCATCTCCACCATCGCCACCCTGGGATCGCTCTTCCTGATGGTCGCCTCGATCCTCTTCCCCGGGCCGCTCCTGCTGGTGGTGGCCATGAGCATGGGGCAAGTGCTCGGGGTGTCCTCGCTGGTGCTCTACCTGCTGGCCATCGCCCTCGACCTGCAGGGGTACGGCGAACACGACGAGCTGGGCCAGGCCGGTTCGGCCGGCTCAGGCACCGGCGGCGAGTAGCCACATCCCGACCAGCGGCTTGCCGCTCCTCGGTTGGACTGCTACGACTGTGTCGGTCCCGCTCTCGGGACTGCTGACCAACGGCGGACGGGTGGGTATCCATGACGGTCCGGGCGATCGCGGTCGAGGACGACGAGGCGGTCTCGCGACTGATCGCCCAGGTCCTCACCTCCCACGGCATCGAGGTGCTGGGAACGGCGGCGACAGGCGAGGAGGGCGTGGCGCTGGCCCGGCAGACCAGGCCGGACGTGGCGCTGGTAGATCTCGGCCTCCCACGGATGAGCGGCGAGGACGTCATCGCCACCATCCGGCGCGACCAGCCGAATACCGCCTGCATCGCGCTCACCGCGGTGGACATCCCGGCCCGCGTGCTGGCTGCCATGCGGGCCGGGGCCGCCGGCTACATCCTGAAGCCGTTCCACGCCGCCGATCTGGTCCGCGCGGTCGAGGATGTCCTCAGCGGCGACGCGGCCCCGATCAGCCCGCGCGCCGCCAAGGTGCTGCTGGCCGAGCTGCGCGGTGACGCCCCCGACCAGAAGCCGTCCTCCGGCCCGGCGCTCTCCAAGCGCGAGCTGGAGGTGCTGGCGCTCCTGGTCCACGGCCACACCTACGCCGACGTGGCTCAGGCGCTCGGCCTGGCCGAGGGTACGGTCCAGACCTACGTGAAGCGGATCTACGAGAAGATGGACGTCTCCACCAAGGCCGAGGCGGCGCTGCTCGCCGTGGCCCGGGGGCTGGTGAAGCCCTAGAAGTCCCGCGGATCCCGGCACTTCGGGCTCATGACGCACGAGGTCACGCCCCGCGGGAGCGTGCGCCTTGACTTGCGGGGTTCGGTCCCTATAATGAGCGCCCTTTGAGTACCGGAATAATTGCGCAAATGCGCGTCAACATTGATGAAATCAAGGAAGCCGGCATCGACCGGCGCTGGGACTTGCCCCGCGAGGCGCTCGACGCCATCGTGCTGGGCGACCGCTCCGGCTGGCGGGCGAGCGGGGGCGCTCACGTCGAGGCCCGGATCGAGAAGCTCGACCGGCGCGTCTTCGTGAAGGCCAGGGTCACGGCCGAGCTGGCCGGCGAGTGCAGCCGGTGCCTCGCCCCCATCGCCTCCCGGCTTCCCTTCGCGTTCGCGTTGACGCTGGTTCCGGCCGACGAATACGACGAGCAGGAGAGCGTGGCGGCGGAGGACAAGGCCCACCACCCGGTGGCCGGCAGCTTCGACCCGCAGCATGCGGAGGAAGAGGCCTACCAGGGAAAGGTGGTCGATCTCGACCCCTTCCTCCGCGAACAGGTGCTGCTGTCGCTGCCCGAGTACCCGGTCTGCCGGGAGGGCTGCAAGGGGCTCTGCTCCGTCTGCGGCAAGAACTTGAATGACGGCGAGTGCGGCTGCGACCGCAAGGTGCCCGACCCGCGCTGGGCCGGCCTCGCCAAGGTGAAGCTGACGTAGTCCATTTCGCGGTACCAGCCGAAGGAGTATCACCGTGGGCGTTCCCAAGAAGCGTACCAGCAGCATGCGTCGCGACCGCCGCCGGGCGGCCAACTTCAAGTTGAAGGGCGTCAACGTCACCAAGTGCCCGAAGTGCCAGGAGCCGGTGCTGTCCCACCGCGTCTGTCCGTCCTGCGGGACGTACAAGGGCGCGCAGGTCACCGACGCGCCCTGAGACTTGATGACCAGGCACCTCGCGCCCGTCGCCGTCGATGCGATGGGGGGTGATCATGCCCCCGGCGCGATCGTGCAGGGTGCCATTGACGCGGCGCGCAAGGGCCACCCGGTCACGCTGGTGGGGCCGGAGGGGGTGATGCGCGAGGAGCTGGCACGCCGCCACGCGACCAGATCCCTTCCCATCGAGGTTCAGCACGCCACCGAGGTGATCGACTTCCACGATCACCCCGGGCAGGCGATGCGCCGCAAGAAGGACAACTCCATCCGCGTCTGCTTCGACCTGGTGGCGGAGGGCAAGGCGTGCGCCATGATCTCCGCCGGCAACTCCGGCGCGGTCATGGCTGGCGCCATCTTCGTCCTCGGCCGCCCCAAGGGCGTCGAGCGGCCGGCCATCGTGAGCGTCCTGCCGGGCTTGAAGGGCTTGCCCCTCCTGCTCGACATGGGGGCCAACGTCGACTGCAAGCCGATCCATCTCGTCCAGTTCGGCCTGATGGGTGAGCTCTACTCCCGCCGCGTGCTGGGGGTGGCACGGCCGAGCGTCGCCATCCTCTCCAACGGCGAGGAGGAGGCCAAGGGGACAGACCTGACCCGGGCCGCCGCCGGGGCGCTCCGGGGGGCGGCCATCGACTTCCGCGGCTACTGCGAGGGGCGCGATCTCCTCACCGGGGACTTCGACGTCATCGTCACCGACGGCTTCACCGGCAACGTGGCGCTCAAGACCATGGAGGGGACCGCCAAGGTGATCGGCGAGCACCTCAAGCGCGCCATCCGCAGCTCGCTGGTCTCGTCGGTCGGCGGCCTGCTGGCCAAGAAGGCGCTGGAAGCGATGAAGAAGCGCATGGACTGGCGCGAGATCGGTGGCGCGCCACTCCTCGGGGTGAACGGGGTGGGCTTCATCAGCCACGGCCGCTCCGATGCACTCGCCATCGAGAACGCGATCCGGAGGGCCCGCGAGGCCGCACGGACCCACTTCGTGGACGAGCTCGCCACGGCCGTCGCACCGGCCGAGGCGCTGCTCGCCCTTGCCCAGGAGAACTGATGCGCTCGCTCGTCGTCGGCACCGGGAGCTACGCCCCGGCCAAGGTCCTCACCAACGCGGACCTGGAGAAGCTGGTCGACACCAACGACCAGTGGATCCGGGAGCGGACCGGCATCCGCGAGCGGCACATCGCGGCGCCTGAAGAGGCCAGCAGCGATCTCGCCTTCCACGCCGCCACGCGCGCCCTGGCCATGGCCGGCCTCGATCCCGCCGACGTCGAGATGATCGTGGTCGGCACGGTGACGCCCGACTACCCGTTCCCCAGCACCGCGGTGGTGCTGCAGGGGCGGCTGGGCAACAAGAAGGCCTTCGCCTTCGACGTCTCGGCCGCCTGCGCCGGCTCCATGTACGCGCTCTCGGTGGCCGACCGCTTCATCACCTCGGGTGCCTGCAAGAACGCGCTGGTGATCGGCGTCGACACCCTGACCCGCATCACCAACTGGAAGGACCGGAACACCTGCATCCTCTTCGGCGACGGCGCCGGGGCCATGGTGCTGAAGGGGACCGGTGAGGCCAACCGCGGCCTCTCCACCATCCGGCTCCACGCCGACGGCTCGCTGGTCTCGATGCTGCTGCAGCCGGGTGGGGGCTCGCGCGAGCCGCTCACCGCGGAGACGATGGCGGCCGGGAGGCAGTACGTCTACATGAAGGGGACCGAGGTCTACAAGGTGGCGGTGCGCGCGCTGGCCGAGGTCTGCCACGAGGTGCTCGAGGCCGAAGGGCTCAAGCCCGCGGACGTCACCTACGTCATCGCCCACCAGGCCAACAAGCGGATCCTCGACGCCACACTGCAGCGGCTCGGGATCCCGGCCGAGAAGTGCTGGATGAACCTGGAGAAGTACGGCAACACCTCGTCGGCGAGCGTGCCCACCACGCTCGACGAGGCCAACCGGGCCGGCTGGTTCAAGCCGGGCGACGTGATCCTGATGATGGCCATCGGCGGCGGCATGGCGTGGGGCGGCGCCGTGCTGCGCTGGTGAGCGGGCCGACCGGGACGACCATGGGCAAGCTGGCGTTCATCTTCCCCGGGCAAGGGGCGCAGAAGGCGGGCATGGGGCGCGAGCTCGCCGAGCGCTTCCTGGAGGCGCGCGCCGTCTTCGAGGCCATCGACGAGGCGCTGGGGGAGAAGCTCTCCGCCCTCTGCTTCGAGGGGCCAGAGGAGGCGCTCAAGCTGACAGCCAACACGCAGCCCGCCATCCTCGCCGTCTCGTCGGCCGCGGCGGCGGTGCTGGCCCGGGCCGGCGTGGTCCCCGACTTCGTGGCCGGCCACTCGCTGGGCGAGTACTCGGCGCTGGTGGCGGCCGGCGCCATCTCGGCGGCCCACGCGGCCCGCGCGGTCCGCGCCCGGGGCACCTTCATGCAGGAGGCGGTGCCGGCCGGGCAGGGGGCCATGAGCGCGGTGCTCGGGCTCGATCCGGCCCGGGTGACCGCCATCTGCGCCGAGGTGGCCGCCGCCACCGGGCAGGTGGTCTCGCCCGCCAACTTCAACGAGCCGTCCCAGACCGTCATCGCCGGCGCCGCCGCCGCGGTGGAGCAGGCCGGGGTTCGGCTCAAGGCGGCCGGCGCCAAGCGGGTGCTCCCGCTGCCCGTCTCCGCTCCCTTCCACTGCGCGCTCATGGCGCCGGTGACGGCGCGGCTGGAGCCGGTGCTGCGCGGCTGCACCTGGCGCGCGCCCGGCTGCCCGGTGGTCACCAACGTCGAGGCGAAGCCCAACTCCGACCTGGCCCGGGTCGTCCCGCTGCTGCTGCAGCAGGTGACGGCACCGGTCCGCTGGATCGAGTGCGTCGAGGAGCTGGCGCGGCAGGGCGTCAACCGCCTGGTGGAGGTCGGCCCGGGGCGCGTGCTCGGCGGCCTGGTGAAGCGGATCGCGCCGGCCATCGAGGCGTTCAACGTCGAGGATGCGGCGTCGCTGGAGAAGACCCTGGCCGCGCTGAAGGGAGCCTAGAGGGCCATGAACGACTTCAAGGGGAAGGTGGCGCTGGTCACCGGCGCGTCGCGCGGCATCGGCCGGGCCATCGCCGTGGCGCTGGCCCGGGGCGGCGCCAGCCTGGCGCTCAACTTCGCCGGCAACGAGGCGGCGGCCCAGGAGGCGCTCAAGCTGGTGACGGCGGTGGGCGCGCCCAGGGCGAAGCTCTACAAGTTCGACGTGGCCGATCCGGGCGCCTGCGGGAAGGCCGTGGACGAGGTGGTCGCCGAGTTCGGCGCGCTCCACATCCTCGTCAACAACGCCGGCATCGCCATCGACCAGCTGCTGATGCGGCTGAAGGACGAGGACTGGAAGCGCCAGCTGGACGTCAACCTGACCGGCGCGTTCAACCTCACCCGGGCCGTGTCGCGCCCCATGATGAAGGCGCGCGGCGGCGCCATCGTGAACCTCTCCTCGGTGGTCGGCGAGATGGGCAACGCCGGGCAGGTCGCCTACGCGGCCAGCAAGGCCGGGCTCATCGGGCTGACCAAGAGTGTCGCGCGGGAGCTGGCTTCGCGTAACATCCGCTGCAACGCGGTCACCCCCGGGTTCATCGACACCGACATGACCTCGGCGTTGCCGGAGGCCGCCCGCGCCAAGTTGCTCGAGTCGATCCCGCTGGCGCGCCTCGGCTCGGCCGAGGACGTCGCCAACGCGGTCTGCTTCCTGGCCAGCGACCAGGCGGCCTACGTGACGGGCGAGGTGTTGAAGGTCAACGGCGGGATGTACATGTAGTCGCGGGAGCCCCGCGGCGCGGCACCGGGCCGGTCACCGGATCTTGAAGCTGAAAGAGCAGTCCCCCCAACCAGGAGGAGCACCATGTCGGCGAACATCGAGCAGAAGGTCAAGGCCATCATCGCGGAGAACCTCGGCGTCAACGCCGACGAGATCAAGGCGACCTCCAGCTTCATCGACGACCTCGGCGCTGACTCGCTCGACATCGTCGAGTTGGTCATGCAGATGGAGGAGGAGTTCGAGGTCGAGATCCCGGACGAAGAGGCCGAGAACATCAAGACCGTGCAGGACGCGGTCAACTTCATCACCACGCACAAGAAGTAGGCGCGGTCACGGCGCCCCGGGTAGATCCCGGGGCGGTGGTGGCCAGGGCCTTGGGGCGCGGAGGGGGGTCCGTGCCTCGCGGGCGTGTCTTCAACCTCCGTCAGAGGTGGTTCGATGAGCAGGCGTCGAGTCGTGGTCACGGGGATGGGCCTCATCTCTCCCGTCGGGATTGGCGTGGCGCCTTCCTGGCGGTCGCTGGTGGCGGGGCGCAGCGGCATCGGCCCCATCACCCAGTTCGACGCCTCGACCTATCCGACCCGCATCGCCGGGGAGGTGAAGGGGTTCGAGCCCGGCGACTTCATGGACAAGAAGGAGGCGCGCCGCAACGACCGGTTCATCCAGTTCGCGCTGGCCGCCGCCGACATGGCCATGAAGGACTCGGGCCTCGACATGTCCAAGGAGGACCCCGAGCAGGTCGGCTGCATCGTCGGCGCCGGCATGGGAGGCCTCGGCACCATCGAGGAGAGCCGGACGCTGCTCACCGAGAAGGGCCTGAGACGGCTCAGCCCTTTCTTCATCCCCAGCCTGATCATCAACCTGGCGCCGGGCCAGATCAGCATCCGTTACGGGATGAAGGGGCCCAACTTCTCCACCGTCTCGGCCTGCGCCACCGGCAACCACTCGATCGGCGACGCGCTCCTCTACATCGAGCGCGGGTTGGCCGACGTGATGGTGGCGGGCGGCTGCGAGGCCACCATCACCCCGCTCGGCGTGGGCGGCTTCTGCTCGGCGCGCGCCATGTCGGAGCGGAACGACGCCCCGGAGAAGGCCAGCCGGCCCTTCGACAAGGGGCGGGACGGCTTCGTGGCCGCCGAGGGGGCGGGCCTCCTCATCCTCGAGGAGTACGAGCATGCCCGCAAGCGCGGCGCCCGGATCTACGCCGAGCTGGCCGGCTACGGCGCCTCGGCCGACGCCTACCACGTCACCACGCCGGCGCCGGAGGGCGAGGGCGGGCAGCGGGCCATGAAGATGGCCCTCAAGTTCGCCGGCATGAACGGCGACCAGGTCGGCTACGTCAACACGCACGGCACCTCCACGCCCATGGGCGACGTGGCCGAGTGCCAGGCCATCAACAAGGTCTTCGGCGCTCACGCCCAGGAGGGGTTGGTGGTCTCCTCCACCAAGTCGATGACCGGCCACCTGCTGGGGGCCGCCGGCGGCTGCGAGGCGGTCGTCACGGTGATGGCGATCCACACCGGGGTCATCCCGCCGACCATCAACGTCGACGATCAGGATCCCGAGTGCCGGCTCGACGTGGTGCCCAACACCGCGCGCGAGAAGAAGCTCGACGTCGCCATCTCCAACAGCTTCGGGTTCGGCGGCACCAACTCGGTGCTGCTCTTCAAGGCCGTGTAGCGGCCGCTTTCGCGGGGAACGCCATGGCCGACACGCTGGTCGCCGCCTCGGATCACGCCGGGCTCACGCTGCGCGCCGAGGCGGTCAAGGCGGCGCGGGCCCGCGGGGTGGAGGTCGAGGACCTCGGCCCCTTCACCGCCGACAGCGTCGACTACCCCGACTTCGCCGTCCGGGTCGGCGAGGCGCTGGCCGCCGGCCGCGCCCGCTTCGGCCTGCTGGTCTGCGGCACCGGGATCGGCATGTCGATCACGGCCAACAAGCTGGCCGGCGTCCGCGCGGCCCTCTGCCGCACCGAGTACGAGGCGCGCATGGCGCGCGCCCACAACGACGCCAACGTCCTCTGCCTCGGTGAGCGGGTCACGGGCGCCGGCCTGGCGACCGCCATCGTCGAGGCCTTCCTCGCCACGCCGTTCGAGGGCGGCCGTCACGCCCGGCGGGTCGAGAAGGTCAACGCCCTCGATCGCTGACGGCGCGGTTGCCGTTCCATGGCCCGGCGCGTTATGAACGCGCCTCCGGCCGCCTCCACCAGGAGTCCCGACATGATGTCCACCGCCCGCCTCTCCGAGGCCGACCCCGAGATCTTCCGCCTCATCCGCGAGGAGACCCGCCGCCAGGCCGAGGGGCTGGAGCTGATCGCCAGCGAGAACTTCGTCTCCCCTGCCGTGCTGGAGGCGGCCGGCTCGACGCTCACCAACAAGTACGCCGAGGGCTACCCGGGCAAGCGCTACTACGGCGGCTGCGAGGTGGTCGACCAGGTGGAGCAGCTGGCCATCGACCGGGCCAGGCAGCTCTTCGGCGCCGGGTTCGCCAACGTCCAGCCCCACTCCGGCTCGCAGGCCAACATGGCGGCCTACTTCGCGGTGGCGCAGCCGGGCGACACCATCGTCGCCATGAGCCTCAACTTCGGCGGGCACCTCACCCACGGCTCACCGGTCAACTTCTCCGGGCGGCTCTTCAAGGTGGTGCCCTACGGCCTGCGCCAGTCCGACGAGCAGATCGCCATGGACGAGGTGGCGCGGCTCTGCCGCGAGCACCAGCCCAAGGTGCTGGTGGTGGGGGCCAGCGCCTACCCGCGCACGCTCGACTTCGCCCGCTTCGCCGCCATCGCCGACGAGGTCGGGGCCAAGCTGGTCGTCGACATGGCGCACATCGCCGGCCTGGTGGCGGCCGGGCTCCACCCCAACCCGCTGCCGCACGCGGCCATCGTCACCACCACCACGCACAAGACGCTGCGCGGCCCGCGCGGCGGCATGATCCTGACCAACGACCCCGAGCTGGCCAAGAAGCTCAACAGCCAGATCTTCCCGGGCATCCAGGGCGGGCCGCTCGAGCACGTCATCGCCGCCAAGGCGGTGGCCTTCGGCGAGGCGCTGCGCCCCGAGTTCAAGACCTACCAGGCCAGCATCGTGAACAACGCCCAGGCGCTGGCCCGGGGGCTGATCGCGGCCGGGCTGCGGCTGGTCTCGGGCGGGACCGACAACCACCTGATGCTGGTGGACCTGCGCCCCAAGAAGCTGACCGGCAAGGTGGCCGAGGAGGCGCTCGGCCGGGCCGGCATCACCGTCAACAAGAACATGATCCCGTGGGATCCGGAGAAGCCGTTCGTCACCTCCGGTATCCGCGTTGGGACGCCGGCGCTCACCACCCGCGGGTTCGGCGAGGCGGAGATGGCCACGGTGGCCACGCTCATCGGCCGGGCCCTCGACGCGCCCGCCGACGCCGCCTCGCTGGCGGCGGTGCGGGCCGAGGTTCGGGCCCTCTGCGCCCGCTTCCCGATGTACGCCGACCGCTACTGAGACGCCGATGCGCTGCCCCTCCTGCGGCCACCTGGAAGACAAGGTCGTGGACTCCCGCGAGACGGGAGACGGGCAGAGCACGCGCCGGCGCCGGGAGTGCCTGGCCTGCGCGCGCCGCTTCACCACCTACGAGCGGATCGAGGAGAGCCTCCCGGTGGTGGTGAAGAAGGACGGGCGGCGCGAGGCCTTCGACCGGAAGAAGATCGTGGAGGGGCTGACCCGGGCTTGCCAGAAGCGGCCGGTCTCGTCGGCGCAGGTGGAGGCGCTGGTCTCGGAGGTGGAGCGCCAGGTGCAGGAGCTGGGCGAGAAGGAGGTCCAGAGCCGCGTCATCGGCGAGACCCTGATGCGCCGGCTGCGCGACCTCGACCCGGTGGCCTTCGTCCGGTTCGCCTCGGTCTACCGCGCCTTCGAGGACGTCGGCGACTTCATGAGCGAGCTGCAGGGGCTGGCCGGAGAGAAGGGCGGTCGCCGGTCTTGACTGCGAAGCGCAGCGCGGCGGACCCGCGCTACATGCGCCTGGCGCTGGAGGAGGCGTCGCTCGGGCTCGGGCGCACGGCTCCCAACCCGGCGGTGGGCGCGGTGCTGGTGCGCGGCGGCCGGGTGGTCGGGCGCGGTCACCACGCCCGGGCCGGCAGTCCGCACGCCGAGATCGAGGCGCTGCGGCGGGCCGGCACGAGGGCGCGCGGCGCCGACCTCTACACCACGCTGGAGCCCTGCGACCACTTCGGCCGGACGCCCCCCTGCAGCGTGGCGGTGATCGAGGCCGGGGTGCGGCGCGTCCACGTCGGGTCGCGCGACCCCAACCCGCTGGTGAACGGCAAGGGGACCTCCCGGCTCAGGCGCGCCGGCGTCGAGGTGGTGGCCGGCCCGCTGCAGGCCGAGTGCGACGCGCTCAACGCGCCCTGGTTCCGCTTCATCTCCAGCGGCCGCCCCTTCGTCACGCTCAAGGTGGCGGCCACGCTCGACGGCCGCATCGCCACCGCCGCCGGCGATTCACGCTGGGTGAGCGGCCCGGAGGCGCGCGCCTGGGTCCACCGGCTGCGTGACCGGGTCGACGCGGTGCTGGTGGGTCGGGGCACGGCGCTGGCCGACGATCCCCGCCTCACCACCCGGCTGCCGGGCGGCGCCGGGCGTGATCCGCTCCGCGTCGTGCTCGACACCGAGCTCCAGCTGCCCGCCACGCTCAGGCTCTTCCGGCAGCGGTCGAAGGCGCGGACCCTGGTGCTGCACGCCGCCAGGCGCGAGCGCGACCTGGGCCCGCGCGTCGACCTGCTGCGCTGCGCCC
Organism: Myxococcales bacterium; assembly: GCA_021806645.1. Taxonomy (GTDB): domain Bacteria; phylum Myxococcota; class Myxococcia; order Myxococcales; family Anaeromyxobacteraceae; genus JADKCZ01. Next base: position 320,168 of record JAJZQX010000001.1, read on the forward strand.
GCGGGCCGGGCGGGCTCGACCTGGGCGACGTGCTCGCCAGGCTGGCGGCGCGCGGCGTGGTCCACCTGCTGGTCGAGGGCGGCGGCGCGGTGGCAGCCAGCTTCCTCGCCGCCGGCCTGGTAGACCGGCTGGCGCTGGTGCTGGCCCCCAGGGTGCTCGGCGGCGGCCTCTCCTGGAGCGGCGCGGCCGGCCCGGCGCGGATGTCCGAGGCGCTCCGCCTGCGAGAGCTGACCGTGGAGCGGCTGGGTGACGACCTGCTGGTGCAGGGCGCGCCCGCGCCGGCGGCCACGAGAGGGTCGGCTCTCGCAGGAGTCGACTTGCCCGGGCCGGGGCACTAGGATCCGGCCCCCTATGTTCACCGGACTCATCGACGATATCGGTGTGGTCGAGCGGATCACGCCGCGCGCCGGTGGCGTGCGGCTGGTGATCCGCCCGGGAGCGCTGCCGGTGGACGATCTCACACTGGGTGAGAGCATCGCCAGCTCCGGCGCCTGCCTGACGGTGGTGGAGCGCGGCGCCGGGCTGGTCTCCTTCGACGCCGTCCCCGAGACCCTGGCGCGGACCACCCTCGGCGGCTGGCGCCCCGGCACCCGCGTCAACCTGGAGCGGGCGCTGCGCCTCTCGGATCGCCTGGGCGGCCACCTGGTGGCCGGACACGTGGACGCCGTCGGCGAGGTGCTGGCCCGCAAGCCGGAAGGGCAGGGGGCCCGGCTCACCATCTCGCTCCCGGCGGCGGTGGCGCCGCTGGTGGCGGAGAAGGGCTCGATCGCCGTAGACGGCGTCTCGCTCACGGTGGCGTCGGCCGGCCGGGATCGCTTCGACGTGGCGCTCATCCCCGAGACGCTGGCCCGCACCACGCTGGGCGCGGCGGCGCCGGGCCGGCCGGTCAACCTGGAGGTGGACGTGGTGGCCCGCCACGTGGCGCGGCTGGGCCAGTTCGTCACGCTCGACGCCGGGGCGCTGCGGGCCTGGGGCTACCCCGGCGGAGGAGCACCGTGACGATGTCGACGGAGAAGTCGGTGGAGCGGGTCGAGCGGGCCATCTCGTACGTCCGCGCCGGCAAGCAGGTCATCATGGTGGACGACGAGGACCGCGAGAACGAGGGCGACCTCTGCATGGCGGCCGAGCTGGCCACGCCGGCGGCGGTGAACTTCATGGCCAAGCACGGACGCGGCCTGATCTGCCTCTCGCTCAGCGAGGAGAAGGTGGCGAAGCTGCGCCTGCCGCTCATGGTCGACGAGGGCTCCAACACCTCCTCGTTCGGGACCGCCTTCACCATCTCCATCGAGGCCAAGAAGGGCGTCACCACCGGCATCAGCGCCAAGGACCGCGCCCACACCATCCTCACCGCGGTGCGCGACGACTGCCTCCCGGAGGACCTGGCCCGGCCCGGCCACGTCTTCCCGCTCCGGGCGCGGCGCGGCGGGGTGCTGGTGCGCGCCGGCCAGACCGAGGGCTCCGTCGATCTGGCGCGGCTGGCCGGTCTCGAGCCGGCCGGCGTCATCTGCGAGGTGATGAACGACGACGGCACCATGGCCCGCCGGCCCGAGCTGGAGGTGCTGTCGAAGGCGCACGACCTCCCCATCGTCTCGGTGGCGGACCTGATCGCCTACCGGATGCTCAAGGACACCCTGGTCCACCGCGCCGCCGAGGCGCCGCTGCCCACCACCCGGGGCGGCTTCAAGGCCGTGGCCTACGAGAACGACGTCGACAAGTTCCAGCACGTGGCGCTGGTGAAGGGGAAGTGGAAGCCGAACGAGCCGGTGCTGGTCCGCGTTCACTCCAAGTGCCTGACCGGCGACGTCTTCGGCTCCGAGCGCTGCGACTGCGGACCGCAGCTCCACGCCGCGCTCGGCCAGATCGAGAAGGCCGGCAAGGGCGTGCTGCTCTACCTCGACCAGGAGGGGCGCGGCATCGGGCTGGTCAACAAGCTCAAGGCCTACAACCTGCAAGATCAGGGCTACGACACCGCCGAGGCCAACCTGAAGCTCGGCTTCAAGCCCGACCTGCGCGACTACGGCCTGGGCGCCCAGATCCTGCGCGACCTGGGCGTCCGCAAGATGCGGTTGCTCACCAACAACCCGAAGAAGATCGTCGGCCTGGAGGGGTACGGGCTCGAGGTGGTGGCCCGCGTCCCGCTGGAGATCGCGCCGACCCGGGAGAACCAGGTCTACCTGGCCACCAAGCGGGACAAGATGGGCCACCTGCTCACCCTGAAGCCGGCGCGCGCGGCGCGGCGCGCCAGCCGTCCGGCCCCGGCCGGACGAAAAGGAAGGAAGTCATGAACGTCTACGAGGGCTCGCTGATCGCCACCGGCCTCAAGGTCGGGCTGGTCGTCTCGCGCTTCAACTCGCTCATCACCGACCAGCTGCTGGCCGGCGCGGTCGACACCCTGCGGCGACACGGGGTCGCCGACGGCGACCTGGACGTCTTCCGCTGCCCCGGGACGTTCGAGCTCCCGGCGCTGCTGAGGCGAGTGGTGGCCAGCGGTCGTCACGACGCGGTCATCGCGCTCGGCGCCGTCATCCGCGGCGGCACGCCCCACTTCGAGTACGTGGCGGGCGAGGCCACCAAGGGGGTGGCGCAGGTGGCGCTCGAGGCCGGGTGCGCCGTCACCATGGGCGTCCTCACCTGCGACACCATGGAGCAGGCCCTGGAGCGCGCCGGCGTCAAGGCCGGCAACAAGGGGGCCGAGGCGGCCATGGCGGCCATCGAGCAGGCCCAGGTGCTCAAGCTGGCCGCCGGCCAGCGCGGCAAGGGGGGGCGCGGATGACCGGCCGCCGCACCAAGGCCCGCGAACGGGCGCTCCAGGCGCTCTACCAGATCGACGTGGCCGCGGCCGGGATCGACGAGGCGCTGGCCAGCTTCTGGAAGAGCTTCGAGCCGACCGAGCGCGAGGTGCAGCAGCTGGCCGAGCAGCTGGTTCGCGGGGTGGCCGTCGATCGGCGCCAGGTGGACGACCTGATCGAGAATGTCTCGACCAACTGGCGGCTCGACCGCATGGCCAAGGTGGATCGCAACGTGCTGCGGCTAGCCACCTGGGAGCTGCTCAAGAGCGACGCGCCGGTGAAGGTGGTCATCAACGAGGCCATCGAGCTGGGGAAGAAGTACGGCTCCGAGCAGAGCGGCGCCTTCGTCAACGGCGTGCTCGACAAGGTCGCCCAGGGGCTCCCTGCGGCCCGGCGCGGCGAGGGCTAGCCTGGTGCGGCGCATCGAGGTGGCCGAGCTCTCGCTGGCAACCCTCGACGCCCTCGACGTCGAGGCGCTGGCGCTCCTGATCGGTGACGAGCGGCCGCTCCAGGGGCTCCCCGGGCTGGTGGACTGGCGCCTGGCGGGGGCGCTCACCAGGACCCTCCTCGACGGGCTCTACGCGGCCGGTCCGGGCGAGGCCCTGCTCCTGTCCACCGCCGGGCGGCTCCCGGCGGCGCGGGTGGTGGCGGTCGGCCTGGCGGCGGAGCGCGGCGAGGCCGAGTTCGCCACGGTGGTGGGCCGGCTCTGCGAGGTGGTGGCACGGGCCGGGGCGCCCTCGTTCGCCACCGCCGCCCTGCCCTTCAAGGGGGTGACCAGCGCCGAGGCCTGCCGGGCCTGGCTCCGGGCCGCGGCGGCGGTCCCGGGCGACCGGCTGGTGCTGCTGGGCGATCCTCGCGCCCTGGCGGCCGATCTCGCCGGCGCCCGCCTCGAGGCGCGGAGCGAGATCGAGGTGGCGCCTTTCTCAGCTTCGCCGCCGGCGATGGTACGATGAGGCCAGCGGCGCGGGTGCGCCGCACCCGCCCATGGCCGACCGATCGCAGAAGGCGCTCTCCGACTTCGTCTCCGAGGCCCAGGAGACCGTCGACGCCCTTGCCAAGGGGCTGATGCGGCTGGAGGAGGCGGGCGCGGAGTCCGATCCCGAGCTCCTCAACTCCGTCTTCCGCGCCGCCCATTCGCTCAAGGGACTGGCGTCGATGTTCGGCGTGGAGCGGCTGGCACGCCTGGCCCACGCGCTGGAGGACGCCCTCGACGACCTGCGCATGGGGCGGCGGCCGCTGGACGTCGTCGTGCTCGACCTGCTGCTGGAGGCCCCCGAGATCTTCTCCCGCATCATCTCGGACGAGTCGACCGGCGCGCCGCACGCCAATCACGACCAGGCCGCGCGGCTCACCGAACGGCTCCGCGCCGCGGAGCACGCTGTGGCGGTCAGGGGAGACGATCCGCTCGACACCGTGGCGCTCGGCCCGGAGGTGCGGCGGCTCCTCACCGAGTACGAGGAGCACCGGCTCGGTTCCGCGCTGCGCAAGGGGCTGGCGCTCTACAGGGTCAGGGTGGCCTTCGAGCTGACCGCCTTCGACGAGCAGCTGGCGGCGCTATCGGCCAGGCTCAAGGACCTGGGCGAGGTGGTCTCGACGCTGCCGTCGGCCGACATGCAGGATCCCTCCACCATCGCCTTCGAGCTGCTGCTGGCCACCTCGGCGCCGCGCGCCAGCGTGGTGCTGGAGGCCGGCCCCCACGCCGGCGTCGACGTGGTCGCGGCGCTGGCGGCCGGGGCACCCGGCGCGGTGGCACCCCACCCCGCCGCCCAGAAGCGGGCGCCGCTCCCCAGGCCGGCCGAGGAGGTCATGGCCCCCCGCGAGGAGCCCGCCTCCGGCGCGGCCCTGGCGCTCTCGCCAACCCCCGAACCGCTCGTCGAACTGGACACCGGCACCCTCCGTTCGGCCTCTCAAGCCGTTCGTGTCGACATCCGCAAGCTCGACCGGCTCATGAACGTGGTGGGCGAGCTGGTGCTGGTGAAGAGCTCACTGCAGTCGATCTCGGAGCGGTTCAAGGGCGACGGGATCGACGCCGGGCTGGCGGCCGAGTTGCGCCAGGCCAGCCGCTCGCTGGACCGTAAGCTGGGCGAACTCCAGGGCGGGATCCTCGAGGTCCGGATGGTCCCGCTCGATCAGGTCTTCGACAAGCTGACCCGCATGGTGCGCAAGCTGGCCCGCGAGGTGGGGAAGGAGATCGAGCTGGAGGTCTCCGGCGGTGAGGTGGAGCTCGACAAGCTGATCGTCGAGGACCTCTCGGATCCGCTGATGCACCTCGTCCGCAACGCCATCGACCACGCCATCGAGACCCCCGAGGTGCGCGAACGGATGGGGAAGCCGCGTGCCGGCCGCATCACGCTCTCCGCGGTCCAGCGCGGCCACCACGTGCGCCTCTCGGTCACCGATGACGGCAATGGCATCGACGAGGACCGGATCCGGGAAGTCGCGGTGAGCCGCGGGCTGGCCACCGCCGAGTCGGTGAAGGGGCTCACCCGCAGGGAGGTGATGAACCTGATCTTCGTGCCCGGCTTCTCGACGGCGCGCCAGGTGACCAGCCTCTCCGGGCGGGGCGTCGGCATGGACGTGGTGAAGAACAACATCGCCGCGCTCTCCGGCATCATCGACCTGCACACCGAGCGTGGGGTCGGGACCAGCTTCGAGGTCACCTTGCCGGTCACGCTGGCCATCATCCGGGTGCTGGTGGTCAAGGCCTCGGGGCGCACCTACGCGGTGCCACTCAACAGCGTGCTGGAGATCCTCGAGGTGCGGGACGCCGACATCCGGAGCGTCTCGACGCGCGAGGCGATCACGCTGCGCGGGAGCACGCTGCCGATCACCCGCCTGAGCCGCTTCTTCGCCGCGGAGGAGCTGGCGCCGCCGGACCCGCTCTTCGTGGTGGTGACGGGCCTGGCGCAGGAGCGGCTCGGCCTGGCGGTGGACGAGTTGCTCGGGCAGCAGGACATCGTGGTCAAGCCGCTCGGCAGCCTGCTGGCGGGCGTTCGCGGCATCGCCGGCGCGACCGACCTCGGGCGGCGGACCACCGTGCTGGTGCTCGACGTGGGGGCCATCATCGAGGACGTGGTCGCCGGCGACCCGCTGCCCGAGGCGGTGGGGCAATAAGGCATGTACCTCGAGTTCTACGGGCTGGAGCGACGCCCCTTCTCCAAGACCCCCGACCCGGCCTTCCTCTACCTGTCGCGGCAGCACGCCGAGGCCCTGGCGCGCCTCTCGCACGCGGTGGAGGAGCGCGAGATCGCCGTGCTCACTGGCGAGATCGGCGCCGGCAAGACCACGCTCTCGCGGGCCCTGGTGGACGAGTTCGCCGAGCGCTGCCGCTTCAGCTTCGTCGTCAACCCGGCGCTGCCCGCGGCGCAGCTGCTCTCGTCCATCGCCGAGGGATTCGGCTTGCCCGCCGCCCGGAAGAAGAGCGAGACCTGGTCGGCGCTGGCGAACCACCTCGAGACCCTCGACGAGGCGGGCCAGTTTCCGGTGGTGGTGATCGACGAGGCGCAGTTGCTGGCCGGCCGAGCCGCCTGGGATGAGCTGCGGCTCCTCACCAACCTGACCGCCGACGATCGGCCGCTGGTCGGGCTCGTGCTGATCGGCCAGCCCGAGCTGCGCGAGCGGCTGCGGACGCAAGGCGGCGAGCCGTTCGCGCAACGGGTCGGGGTGGCGTACCACGTCGGCGCGCTGGACGAGTCCGAGGTCGGTGACTACCTGGCGCACCGGCTGGCGGTGGCGGGCCGGTCGTCGCCGCTCTTCACCCGCGACGCCGTGGCCGCGCTCCACCGCCGCTCCGGAGGCCTTCCCCGGCGCGTCAACCAGCTGGCGGCCAGCGCGCTGCTCGAAGGGTTCGCGCGGGACGCCGCGCGCATCGACGCCGCGGTCGTCGACGCGGTGGCCGAGGATCTCCGCGTCCATATGGGAAGCCCGGGGGCGGCGGAGTAGGATTCCCCGCGGGCTCATGGACTTCCTGAAGATCAGGCGCAAGGCGAAGGAGCGGGCGGCCAAGACCGCCGCGGCGGCCCGGCGCGCGCCGGCGGTCGAGGCCGGGCCGGAGACCGGGCCGGGCGGCCGAGCCGTGGCCGACGCCAGGCCGTTGGAGGCCGCCAGCACCGCATCGCCGGAGGCCGGCGGGGTCCCCCCGCCGGCCGGGCCGTCTCGCCCGGTACGGCATCCGGCCGGGAGCCCCGAGGCGATGCGGCTGGAAGCCGAGCTCGGCTCGCGGGTGTCCGCGCTGCCCCACTCGGCGGACTCCAGGTTCGTGACATGGCGACCCGACGGCGGCGGTCTTCCGGAGCTGGCGGCCATCCGACCCGTCGAGGACGACCGGCCGGCGCTGGTCCGCGAAGGGGCGTGGCCACTGGCTCCACTCGCGCCTCTCGACGACTTCTTCTACCGGGAGGACGAGGCGGCGCCGGACCCGGGGCAGGGCGCGCCGCTCGCGATCGGCGCCACGACCTTCGCGCCCGTGGCGCTGGAGGAGTACCTGATCTTCCGGCTGGCCGGTGAGTCGTACGGTGTCGACATCGGGCGGGTGCTGGAGGTGCTGCGAACGCCGCCGATCACCGAGGTGCCGAGGGCGCCCGCCGACGTCCGGGGCGTCATCTCGGTGCGCGGCGAGGTCGTCACGGTGATCGATCCGCGGGGCCGGCTCGGGCTGGTCCGCGCCGAGGGTCCGCCGGCGGGGCGGGTGGTGATCGTGGATGACGGTGGAGGGGCGTGCGGCCTGCTGGTCGAGCGGGTGACCGGCGTCGTCAGGCTGCCACGCGGTGCCCTGGAGCCGTGTCCGCAGGCCCTCGGGAGCGCCGGTGGCGACCTGTACCTCGGCATCGGGCGGGAGCGCGACCGGCTCTTCCTGGTGCTCGACACGCGGGCCCTGCTCCGGCCGCTGCGACGGGCGGCGGAGGCGAGGTCCGGATGAAGTCGCTCCCGGCACGGCCGGCGGCGACCGCCACCGAGGGGACCGAGGTGCAACTCTGCACCTTCCGGGTCGCGGGCGAGCACTTCGCCGTCGACATCATGCGGGTCCGGGAAATCATCCCGCCGGCTCCGCTCACCGCCATACCCGAAGCACCGAGGTACGTGGCCGGCGTGTTCCGGCTCCGCGGAGACGTGGTGCCGGTGGTGGACCTGAGCCGGCGGCTCGGGCTGCCGCCGGGCGAACCGACGCGCCAGGCCAAGTACGTGGTGGTCAAGGTGGCCGGACGGCTGCTCGGCCTCATGGTGGACGAGGTCTGCGAGGTTCTCCGGCTCGCCCGGGATGAGCTGCGGCCCGCCCCGGCGGCGATCGACGCGAAGGGCGCCCGGCTCTTTCTCGGGGTCTGCGACGGCGAGCGGGGAACGGTCCGTGGTGGACGGCGCGGCGGGGCGGGCCGGCTTCGGCTACTGCTCAACGTGAAGGCCCTGCTCGATCCGGTGCCCGGCGACGGCGCGGAGCTGGCCCAGGCGCTCCTCGAGTCCGCGAGGGAGCCGTGACCGGAGAGACCACGCCGCTGGCGCGGGCGCGCCTCCCCGACGAGGAGACCCGGTACCAGGCGGTCCTCCAGCTCGACGGCGCGGTGACGGAAGAGCTGACCGAGCTGCTGGACCGGCTCTCCGACTCGAGCTGGCGCGTCCGCTCCGCCGCGGTGGAGCGGCTGGCGGCCCTCGCCGAGCCGGGCGCCGCGCTCCCGCGGCTGATCGACCTGCTCGACGGGGCCGAGACCATCGCCGGCCGTGCCGCGGCGGAGGCGGCGTTGGCAGGTCTCGGCGCGGCCGCCCTGCCGGCCCTCCTGGTGCGGCTGGCTTCGTCCAGCGGCGAGCGGCGGCTCTCGGCCATAGCGGCGGTCGGTGCCATCGGCAGCCGCCGGGCCGTCCCGGCCCTGGTGGCCTGCCTGGCGGAGCCGGACCCGGCCCTGCGCGCCGCGGCCGCCGAGGCGCTCGGCAAGCTCGGTGGCCCCGAGGCGGTCGGCGCGCTGCTGGCCGCGCTCGACTCCGACGACGTCACGCTGCGGGCCACGGCGCTCGACGCACTCGGGGTGCTCCAGGTCTCCCCGCCGGTGACGCGGGTCGCCGTGCTGATGGCCGAGCCGGGGCTGCGCCCGGGCGCCTACCGGGCCCTGGCCGCGAGCGACGAGCCCGCGGCGCTGGAACTGCTCGGGGGCGGGCTGTCGGAGCGTGGGCGATCGGCTCGGCTGGCGGCCCTGGCCTCCATCGGCTCGCAGCGAGCCCGGCGTCCGCGCGAGGCGCTGGCCCCCATCGCCGCGGGGGTCCGCCGGGTCGCCACCGGGGAGCCGGGCGTGGCCGAGGGGTGCGTGGCCGAGCTGGACTCGCGTGAACCGCAGGTGGCCGAGGGCGCGCTGCTGGTGCTGTCCTGGATCGGCGAGCTCACCCATGCGCCCGCCGTGGCCCGGAAGGCGACAGACGACCGGCTGCGCCCGCTCGTGGAGCAGGCGCTGGAGGCGCTCCCCAGCGGCGCCGGGTTGGTGGAGGCCTTGGGCCGGATCTTGCCGAGCCTGACGCCGGTGGCGCGGGTGGCCACCTTCGTGGCGCTGGCCCGGGCTGGCGAGGCCTCGGCGTTGCAGGCGCTGCTGGAGGGGGCCGCCGATCCCGATCCACTGGTCCAGGCGGAGACCATCGAGGCGCTGGGGCGGCTGGGCCATCCGGCCGGCGCCCCGGTGCTCGGTGGACTGCTCCACCACGGCTCGCGCTCGGTGGCCGGCCTGGCGGCCGAGGCGCTGGTCCGGATCGGGTCGGGCTCCGGTGACGCTCGGCGAGCGGTCCTGCTCGAGTGCCGGGCCCGCGCCGCCGCCGGCGGCTCGGCCGCGCTCTACCGCGTGCTGGGCGGCTGCGGCGAGGCGGAGGACCTGCGGCTGGTCCGGCTCGGCCTCTCCGATGGGGCCGCGGAGCGACGGGTGGCGGCCGCTGCCGCGGTGGCCGCGCTGGGGCAGCGGGGGCTGCTGCGCGGTGAACATGTCCCGGAGTTGATCGCGGCGCTGTCCGACCCGGCCTGGCCGGTCCGGGTCGCGGCCGCCCGCGCCTTCACCGACCTGGCAGAGGCCAACTTCGGAGCCCGGGGTGGCGACCCCGAGGCGGGCGAGCACCCGCTCTGCTCGCTCGCCATGGGCGGTCTTCGGACCGCGCTCGACGACCCCGAGGCGACGGTTCGTGCGGCGGCGGTCGAGGCGCTCGGGGCCTGCGGTCGGTCGGAGCACCAGCCGGCCATCGCAGCGCTGGTGCGGGATGGCTCGACCCCGGCCCAGGTGGTGGTGGCGGCGCTCCGTGCGCTGGCGGGGCTCGGCCTCCCAGAGCATGGGCTGCTGCGCTGGGCGCTGGCCCACCCCGATCCGGAAGTGACCAAGGCGGTGGTGGCCGCGGCCGTCCAGGTGCCGGGGGAGGAGGGGCGCGAGCTGCTGCGGGCCGCCCTGTCGAACCAGCGTTGGGACGTGAGGCTGGCGGCGGCCCACGCCATCGCCGAGCGCGGCGACGCGGCTTTGCGGGACGAGGCGGAGCGGGCGGCGACGGCCGAGCCCGATCCGCTGGTGGCTCGCGCTCTGGCCGACGCGGCGCTCGCCCTGTCCGGAGGCCACGGGCGCTGAATGCACGGCTCGCGATCACGGCCGGTCCTGCCCGAGGCGACCTTCCGTCTCCTGCGCGAGTCGTTCCACGACCGGTTCGGCCTCTGGTTCGGCGACGATCTGCGTTTCCTGCTGGAGCTGCGCCTCGGGCCGCGACTGGCCCTCCACGGGCTGCACGACTTCGGCGCCTACCAGCGCTTCCTGCGGCTCGATCCCCGCGGGCCGTCGGAGCTCTTCGACGCGGCCGAGGTGCTCACCACCAACGAGACCTACTTCTACCGGGAGCCGGAGCAGCTTCGCGTCTTCGAGCGGGACATCCTCCCGGCGCTGGAGCGGGACCGCGGCGGCCCGCGGCGGCTGCGGCTGCTCTCCGCCGGCTGTGCCACCGGCGAGGAGGCCTACACCCTGGCGGCGCTGCTGCTCGGCTCGGGGCGCTTCGAAGGCTGGGAACTCGAGGTGCACGGCGTCGACCTCTCCCGCCGCTGCCTGGCCCGGGCGCTGGCCGGCGCCTACGGGGAGCACGCCTTCCGCAGCGCCGAGGGGCAGGCGCTCCGGCACTGGTTTCACCTGGAGGAGGGGCGCTGGGTGGTCGGCGACGCGCTCCGGCGCATGGTCCACTTCGGCGCCGCCAACCTGCTCGACGGCGAGGGGTTGCCACGGGCCCCCATCGACGTGATCTTCTGCCGAAACGTGCTGCTCTATTTCGACCCCCCGGCCCGGCGGCAGGTGCTGCGCCACCTCCACGCCAGGCTGGGGGAGGGCGGCTGGCTGCTCCTCGGCCACGCCGAGTCGCTCCTGCAGCTCAGCGCCGACTTCGAGTCGGTCCACCTGGAGCGGGAGCTGATCTTCCGGAAGCCCCGAGCCTCGGCCGGAGCCCCGTGAGAGGGCCGCCCTCGCCGGGCCGGCTCCGGTTCCTGCTGGTCGACGACTCGGCGCTCGTCCTCGGCGAGCTGCGGCGTTTGCTGGAGTCCTCCGGCGACTTCGAGGTGGTGGGGAACGCCCGGGATGGCGAGCAGGCCCTGCGCGAGGTGATGGCGCTGCGTCCGGACGCCGTCATCCTCGACCTGCAGATGCCGCGCATGGACGGCTTCACCTTCCTGCGCTTGCTCATGGCGCGGCGGCCCACGCCGGTGATCGTCCTCTCGTCCAACTCCCGCCGGGCCGACGTCTTCAAGACGCTCGAGCTGGGCGCCCTCGATTTCGTGGCCAAGCCCGAGTTGGGAAGCCTCGAGTCGATCCGGGAGGAGTTGCTGGCCAAGTGCGGGGTGATCCGGGGGCTGCGCATCGAGAAGCTGGCCGCCTCCTCGCGGCCCGACCACGAACCGGCCGACCCACGGCCGCAGGTGGAGCCGGCGCGGCTGGCGGTCATCGGCGCCTCGACCGGGGGGCCGCAGGCGCTGCATGAGGTGCTGGGGGCGCTGCCCGGCGACCTGCCGCTCGGTGTGCTGGTGGCGCAGCACATGCCGGAGAAGTTCACCCGCGCCTTCGCCGAGAGGCTGGGACGCACCTCGGCCTTCACGGTGGCCGAAGCGTCCGACGGGGACCTGGTGGCGGCGGGGCGGGTGCTCATCGCGCCGGGCGGGCAGCACCTCGAGCTGCGGCGGGAGCGGGGGACCGGGACGCTCCGGGTGACGCTGGCGCCGCCCGAGGCTGGAGGCTACTCGGCCCATTACTGCCCCAGCATCGATCGGCTCTTCACCTCGGCGGCGCTGGCCATGCCGCGGCGGCTCTGCGCCGTGGTGCTCACCGGCATGGGGAACGACGGCGCGGCCGGCGTGCGGGCCGTCAAGGCGGCCGGCGGGCTGACCCTCGCCGAGTCGGAGCTGACGGCCGTGATCTACGGGATGCCGCGGGCGGCCGTGGCCACCGGGATGGTGGACCAGTCGATGGGACTCTCCGAGATCGCCCCCCGTCTCGCCGCCTTCGCAAGGGACGGATAGGAGGCCTCTACCCATCTTGCGGCGGCGCCACCAGAAGCCGGCGCCGTCGCGATTTAGCGGCGCTGTCATGGCGTGATCCGCTCCATCATGCGCGCGAACGGGATGGTCTCGCGGACGTGGTGCAGCCCGCAGACCCAGGCCACGCAGCGCTCCACGCCCATGCCGAAGCCGGCGTGCGGCACGGTGCCGTAGCGGCGCAGGTCGAGGTACCACTCGAACGCCTCCTTGGGCAGGCCGTGGTGGGCGATGGCCGCCTCCAGGGTGGCGAGATCGTCCTCGCGCTGGCCGCCGCCGATGATCTCCCCGTACCCCTCGGGCGCCAGCACGTCGCAGCCGAGCGCCACCTTGGCGTCGGCGGGATCCTTCTTGAAGTAGAAGGCCTTCATCTCGGCCGGGTAGCGGTGTACCATCACCGGCCGGTCGTAGGCGCTGGCCAGCACCGTCTCCTCGTCGCCGCCGATGTCGTCGCCCCACTTCATGGGGTGGCCGGCCTTCTGGAGCACCTCGACCGCCTCGGTGTAGGTGATGCGCGGGAAGGGCGGCTTGACGTTCTTCAGCTTCGCGACGTCCCGCTCGAGGACGGTGACCAGCTCCCTCTCGTGCTTCTCCAGCACCTTCCCCACCACCGAGGAGACGAACTGCTCCATCAGCTCCATGTCGCCCTCGAGGTCCATGAAGGCCACCTCGGGCTCCACCATCCAGAACTCGGTCAGGTGGCGCCTGGTCTTCGACTTCTCGGCGCGGAAGGTGGGGCCGAAGCAGTAGACCTTGCCGAGCGCCATGGCGCCGGCCTCCATGTAGAGCTGCCCCGACTGCGTCAGGTAGGCCTTGCCGAGGTCGAAGTAGGGGACCTCGAAGAGGTTGCTGGTCCCCTCGCAGGCGGCCGGCGTGAAGATGGGGGCGTCCACCAGCGTGAAACCGCGCTCGTCGAAGAAGTCGCGAATGGCCTTGACCACCGTGGCGCGCACCCGCAGCACCACCGTCTGCCGCTGGGAGCGGAGCCAGAGGTGGCGCTGCTCCATGAGGAAGGCGACGCCGTGCTCCTTGTGGCCGAGCGGGTACTCCTGCGACGGCCTGGCCACCACGGTCAGGTCGCGGACGTCGAGCTCGTAGCCGATGGCGGAGCGGTCGTCCTTCTTCACCAGGCCGCGGACCACGATGGAGGTCTCCTGTGGCAGGTGGTCGGCCTCGAAGAAGACCTCGGGGGTGACGTTGCCCTTGAAGACCACGCACTGGATGACCCCGGTGCCGTCGCGCAGCTGGAGGAAGTGGAGCTTCCCCTTGGAGGCGCGGTGGTGTAGCCAGCCGTGGAGGGTGACCTCCTGGCCGTCGTGCGAGGCGATGTCGGCGACGTGGACGGGGGGGAACATGGGGGCGCACGGTAGCGCACGTGGCGGGGAGGGGAAAGCGGAAGGATGGCCGTCAGCCAGGACGAGCGGCTGCGTACCGGTCCACGCAGCGGTCACAAGAAAGGCACCTCCCTTCGACAGCCCCAGCTCGACGTGCAGGAACGCGAAGAGGCTCGCATGCCCCAGCCGCTCCCAGCCGCGACCGCGGTCGAAGTCGGAGAGGGCCAGCAGGAACTCCGCCGCGGCCTCCCGCTCGGCGCGCAGCAGGGTGGCCAGGCCGTCGCGGGCCTGGCGGGCTTCGAGGAGTGCGAGGGAAGGGGAGGTCGCAGAGTGCTGCATGGCCGCGGCCGAGGAGGGAATCGGGTTTGCGGTGGCGAACATTCACGGATAGTCGCACGCGGGCCTGACATTCGCTGGGTCGCGGAAGCGAAGGAAACCCAAGTGGGACGCCGATTCCGCGCGCCGAGTTCTTTCGTGCGATGGTCGAAGTAGTTCGTGCGCCTGAACCGCACGGAGAGTGCCTGACGCGAACCGACCTCGATCCCGACCCGACCGCCGACCGCTGCACACGACGGCGCCCGAATGCGCGCGACCGCTCCCACACCCCGCTCCCTCATTCCGGCCCCCCCGGTTCTCGGCTACAATCCGCCCCCCCTATGAGCATGAACGAGCGATACGAGCCGCAGTCGATCGAGACGCGCTGGCAGAAGCGGTGGGACGAGGCTGGGGTCTTCAAGGCCGGCCGCCGGCCGCAGGCCGAGCCCCGCTACGTCCTCGAGATGTTCCCGTACCCGTCCGGCGCCATGCACATGGGCCACGCCCGCGTCTACACCATCGGGGATGCCCTGGCCCGCTTCCTCCGCATGCGCGGCCACGACGTGCTCCACCCCATCGGCTATGACGCCCTCGGCCTCCCTGCCGAGAACGCCGCCATCAAGGACGGCCGCCACCCGGCCGAGCGGACCGCCGAGAACATCGTCTCCTTCCGGGCCGACATGAAGCGGCTCGGGTTCAGCTTCGACTGGGACCGCGAGATCGTCACCGCCGACCCATCGTACTACCGGTGGAACCAGTGGTTCTTCCTGAAGATGCTGGAGAAGGGGATCGTCTACCGGCGGCAGGGGAAGGCCAACTGGTGCACCGGCTGCATGACCGTCATCGCCAACGAGCAGGTGGTGGACGACAATCTCTGCGAGCGCTGCAGCTCGCCGGTGGTCGAGAAGGTGATCGGCGAGTGGGCCTTCCGGATCACCACCTACGCCGACCGGCTGCTGGCGGGGCTCGACACGCTCACCGCGTGGCCCGAGCGCATCACCACCATGCAGCGCAACTGGATCGGCAAGTCTACCGGCGCCGAGATCGACTTCGAGCTGCAGGGCGGGGCGGAGAAGATCAAGGTCTTCACCACCCGGATCGACACCATCTTCGGCTGCACCTACGTGGTGCTGGCGCCGGAGCACCCGCTCACCGCCGCGGTGACGAGACCGGAGCGGCGGGGTGAGGTCGAGGCGTTCGTGGCCCGCATGAAGCAGACCGAGGCGGCCGAGCGGACCGGGGAGGGGGCGCCCAAGGAGGGCGTCTTCACCGGCGCCCACGCCGTCAACCCGTTCACCGGCGAGCCGGTGCCGGTCTGGATCGCCAACTTCGTGCTGGCCGGGTATGGCACCGGCGCCGTGATGAGCGTCCCGGCCCACGACCGGCGCGACCTCGAGTTCGCCCGCAAGTACGGGCTGCCCATCCGCACCGTGATCCAGCCGGTCACGGGCGACCGGACGCCGCCGGGCGACCAGCTCGGCGCCGCCACCACCGAGGACGGCGTCACCGAGGGCTCCGGCCCGTTCTCCGGACTCCCCTCGGCGGAGGCGCGGGAGAAGATGAGCGCCCACGCCACCGCCGGCGGCTTCGGGGGGACGGCGGTCCGCTGGCACCTGCGGGACTGGGGCTTCTCGCGCCAGCGCTACTGGGGCACGCCCATTCCCATCGTCTACTGCGACGCCCACGGCGCGGTGCCGGTCCCGATCGACCAGCTGCCGGTCAAGCTGCCGCCGCAGGCCATCATCACCGGCACCGGCGAGCCGCCGCTCGCCAAGGTCCCCGAGTTCGTCAACACCACCTGCCCGATCTGCGCGAAGCCGGCGCGGCGCGAGACCGAGACGATGGACACCTTCGTCGACTCGGCCTGGTACTACGCCCGCTATCTCTCCCCCCGGGACGAGACCCAGCCCTTCGACCCGGCGCTGGCGAGGCGCTGGCTGCCGGTGGACGTCTACGTGGGCGGCCCCGAGCACGCCGTCATGCACCTGCTTTACTTCCGGTTCTGGCACCGGGTCATGCACGAGCTTGGGCTGACCGCCGAGCCGGAGCCCTGCAAGCGGCTGGTGACTCAGGGGATCGTCAACGGCCCGGACGGCCGCAAGATGTCGAAGCGCTGGAACAACGTGGTCGCGCCCGGCTACATGGTCGACCGGTTCGGCGCCGACACCGTGCGCCTCTTCATGCTCTTCGCCGCGCCGCCGGAGAAGGACATCGACTGGTCGGACGAGCAGGTCGACGGCCTGTTCAGGTTCCTGACCCGCGTCTGGCGGCTCTTCCACGCGCGGCAGGCCTGCTTCGGCGCCTCCGAGACGGCGCTGGCCCGGGCGGCCGGCCCGTTCCTCGAGCTGCGACGCCGGACCCACCGGACCATCAAGAAGGTCACCGAGGGGATGCAGGACGACTTGAAGTTCAACACCGCCATCGCCGCGCTCATGGAGTTGATGAACGGGTTGCAGGGGCTGGAGCCGAAGGCCGAGCCGGAGCAGGCGGCGGTGCGCGAGGCGCTGGTGGCGATGGCCGCGCTGCTGGCCCCGTTCGCGCCCCATGTCGCCGAGGAGCTCTGGCACGAGGTGCTCGGGCCGCCGGCGCGGGACCGGCTCCTGGCCGAGGAGCCCTGGCCGACGTTCGACGCGCCGCTCACCGTGGCCGACACGGTGACCATCGCGGTGCAGGTGAACGGCAAGCTGCGCGGCGAGGTGCAGGTGCCAACGGCCGCCGGCGAGGCCGAGGTGCGGGCCGCCGCCGAGGCCGAGGAGAAGGTGAAGGGGTACCTGAGCGGCAAGGCGGTGAAGAAGGTGGTCTACGTGAAGGGGCGGCTCGTCAACTACGTCGTGGCGGGGTAGGGCGATGAGGCGAGGCTCCGACACGCTCGCAGCGACGCTGGCGGCCGGGCTGGTGGCGCTGTCGGGTTGTGGCTACGCCGTCTCGGCCGGCCTGAAGCTGCGCGGCGGCGCCGAGCTAGCCGAGGTCCGCCCCTTCGAGAACCTCTCGACCGATCCCTCGGTCGGGGTGGAGGTCACCTCCGCGCTGCGCGAGGCGCTGGCGCGCCGCGGCGCCGCGGGGGACGGGGCGCGCGCGCTCATCGACGGCCAGGTGACCACCGACACGGTCGCGCCGTCCTTCGCCGGCGGCGCCACCCAGCGCGTCGGGCTGGTGGTCCGGGCGCGGCTGCTGGTCGACGGGGCGCTGGTGCTGGAACGGCAGGTCCGGCGCGAGGCGGATTACCTCGCCGGGGCGGATGCGCTGGAGGGCGAGGCGAGGCGCGCACAGGCGCTGCGGCGGCTCGCCGGTGAGGCGGCCCGCGACGTGCTGAGCGCGTTCGAGGAGTAGGTCGCGCTGCGCCCGGGAGGCCGGGCGGCGCGGCCCCGGCTACTTCGGGGAAGCCTTCGCCACGGCGTGCGCCAGGCGGGAGATCTTCCGGGAGACGGCGTTCCGGGCCACCACGCCCTTGGAACCGCCCTTGGCGATGGTCCGCTCGGCGGCCTTGAGGGCCACGGTCGCGGCGGCCGTGTCGCCATTCTCGAGGGCCTCACGCACCTTCTTGACGGCGCTCTTCACGCCGGTGCGGACCTGGACGTTGCGGGTGCGGCGCTTCTGCGCCTGACGGTTGCGCTTCTGGGCCGAGACGGTGTTCGCCAAAGCAGACTCTCCCTGCGAGTTGAGGGCGCGCTATGTACCGCCCGCGCCTTGGAGAGTCAAGGGGTTGCACCGTGGCCGGCCCCTGGTGTCCCCTTTGGCACGCCCGAGGCACCTGTCGTTCGAGCGCGGGGCATGTCGTGCTGGCCTTAGAGCCGCAGGCTCACGCCAGACAGTTGCGCTCCGCAGCCTTGCGACGCAACGGCCAGCCATCGACCTGAGTGGCCCGCCTTAGCGGCGCAAGCGAAGCCGGCTCGAATGCGCCGCGTTCCCGCGCCGCACCTGCTCTAGATGGCCACGGCGCTGGAGAGTTATCCACCGCAGGCCGGCACGCCTGGTGCCGGAGGTGAGAGCTGTCGCGGAACGGTGAACAACCATGTGGATCATGCTGCTCATCATGCCGCCAAGACTGAAGAAACATCTGCTCCGGCGTACCCGTGGCCGGTGTCGGATCTGCAACTTTGGCTCGCTGCGGCGAGGGGCCCGGGGAGTTATCCACGCTCTTTCCCCAATGGCGTGGAGCCGAGCCCCGCGTGGGGTGGCCCGGACGATTTCGCTTGATCCTCCAGCGATTTCGCTTCGTCCCAGATCCGGTCCATCTCGTGCAAGGTGGCGGTGCCATGGGCCACACCGCGTCGGGCCAGTTCCTGCTCCACATGCGTGAAACGGGAGATGAACCGGCCCACGGTGCCGCGCAGCGCCTCCTCGGGCGCCACGCCCAGCTTCCTGGCCAGGTTCGCCAGCGCGAAGAGCGTGTCTCCAAGCTCACGCTCGATCTCCGGGCGCCGGCCCGCGGCGATCGCCTCGTCCAGCTCACGCAGCTCCTCGGCCACCTTGGCCCGGGCCCCGGCGGCGTCGGGCCAGTCGAAGCCGACGCGGCTGGCCTTCTCGGTGAGCCGGTCGGCCCGCGCCAGCGCCGGCAGCTCGCGCGGCACCCCCTCGAGGGCGCTCAGGCCGCCCCCCCTCTTCCGCTTCTCCTCCCGCTTCAGCGCCGCCCATTGCTTCAGCACCGCCTCGGTGTCCTTGGCCTGCCCGTCGCCGAAGACGTGCGGATGGCGCGAGACCAGCTTGTCGGAGATGGCGTCCGCCACGTCGGCGAAGGCGAAGGTGCCGGCCTCCTCGCGCAGGCGGGCCTGGAAGACGATCTGCAGTAGCAGGTCGCCCAGCTCCTCGCGGTGGGCGGCGGCGTCGCCGGTGTCGATGGCCTCGAGCACCTCGTAGGTCTCCTCGAGGAGGTACGGGCGGAGGGTCTCGAGGGTCTGCTCCAGGTCCCACGGACAGCCGTCGGGGGCGCGGAGGCGGGACATGATGGCGAGCAGGCGTTCGACGGCCTTGGAGGCGGCTGACATCGGACGTGTTTAGCCCAGCGGAGGGCGTGCTAGCATCCTTTCCTCGCGTGCCGACCCGGAAGACGCTCCTCGCCATCACCGTCCTCGCGCTCCTCCCGTGGGTCGCGACGGCGCAGGTCTCGACGCCCTCGCGCGTGGACGACGAGCGGGAGGCTCCGCTCCCCGACGAGCCGCCGGCGCCACGCCAGGCCAGGGAGGATCGGCGGGCCCGGGCCGTGGACCGCCCACGGGAGGAGGACCACCCATCGGGGCAGGCCGGACCGGCTTCCGATCGGGCCGCGGAAGCGCCTCCTCCCGACCCGTCGGCGGCCAACGCCCCGGACAGCCTGCCGGCTCCCACGCCGCCCGAGCCTCCGGAACCCCCGCCCATGCCGGCGGCCCGGCCGATTCTCCCCGTCACCACCTCCCTCGAGGGCCTCTTCCGGCATTGGGAGGACCGCCGGACCGCGCTCCGGGAGCAGGATCCGGTCAGGGCCGCCGCGGCCGCGACCGCGGTGCTCGAAGCGCGCCGGGAGCTGGCCATCGAGAACCTGGTCCCCTTCGCCTACAGCGAGGTCCGTGACGCCAACCGCGCGCTGGAGGCGGGCGTGGTGGCCGACGCGCTGGCCCACGCCGAGCTGGCGGTGCAGCTGGCACCGCAGCTGGCCGACGCCCACGCGGCGCTGGCGCGTGCCCGCTTCGCCAGCGCGCCCGGCGAGGTGGGCGCGGTTCTCTCGGCGCTGTGGGACGCGGCGGTCGCGGCGTTCGGTGAGCCGCACACGCGCCGGGCTTTCTTCGCGGACCTGTTCGTGGCCCTGTTCGCGGCGGTGCTGGCCGCGGGCGCGGTGGCGCTCGCCGTGCTGCTGCTCCGCTCGCTCCGCCTCTTCCTCCACGACTTCCATCACCTTCCGCTGCTGCGCGGTTCGGCCGGCATCCAGGCCGGGTTCCTCGGCCTGGTGCTGCTGGCGACGCCGCTGGCCTTCGGCCTGGGGCCGCTCACCGTCGTCGCGGTCGCGCTGGCCGCGGCATGGCTCTACCTCTCGACCGCCGAGAGGCTGGCCCTGACCGCGGTGCTGCTGGTGGCCGCCGCTTCGCCCTGGGCGGCCCAGGAGGCGGCCCGTTCCATCGCCTGGACCGGTACCCTGGCCGAAGCGGTCCATGAGCTCGAGCACGGGGCGCCCAGCGACGCCGAGGTGGCCGCGCTGGTCGCCCTGGCCTCGGAGGGGACGCCGCCGGCGGCGTTGACCGCCGCCCTGGGGCGCCACGCCAAGCGGCGGGGCGAACTGGCCGCCGCGGCCCGCTGGTACGCCGAGGCCCTCCGGGCCGACCCGCGCGCCGCCGAGGTCCAGGTGAACCTCGGCAACGTCCTCTTCCTGCAGGGTGACCTCGATGGGGCCAAGGCGGCCTACCTCGATGCGGTCGAGCGCGCTGCCGGCGACCGGACCGTCCAGGCGGCGGCGCACTACGACCTCTCCAAGCTGTACCTGCGCTCCTCCGACATCGAGCGGTCGAGCGCGGCTCGCGATCGGGCCGAGCAGGAGGACGGCCCGTTCCTTCGCCGCTTCGGCGCCGACGACGACTTCTCCGCCAACCGGTACCTGGTCGACGTGCCGGTGCCGGACGCCAAGGTGCTCGCCCTGTCGGGCGGCGACCGCCAGCCCGAGGCGATCCGGGAGGCGATCCGGTCCCGCCTGGCTGGGGCGCTGCCGCCCTGGACGTGGCCCTGGGTGCCGTTGGCGCTGGCGGTGCTGCTCTGGGGGCTCGCGTTCCTCCAGGGGCGCGTCGCTCCGTCCCGCGCCTGCGAGAGGTGCGGTCGCCCCGTCTGCCGCCGCTGCGACGGAGGGGGCGGGCCGCTCTGCGGCCAGTGCGTCAACGTCTACGTGAAGAAGGGGCTGGTGGAGGCCCGGGATCGGCTGCTCAAGGACGCGGCGGTGAAGCGCCACGAGCAGGTGCAGCACGTGCTCACCCGGGTGCTGGCGGTCGCGAGCGGAGGAGGCGGCCACCTGTATGGCGGCTACCCGTGGCGAGGGCTGGCGGTCCTGACCTCGCTCCTCTTCCTCGGCTTCCTGATCTGGTTCTGGAGAGGCATGATGCCCCCGCCGCTGCCCACGCCCTACCTGCTGGTGGGCAAGCTGGCGATCGCGATCCCCAGCGCGCTCCTCGTCTACGTGGTCGCCGTGCGCGACCTCTTTCGCCGGACCGGGACGTAGGAGAGAAGCGTGGCGCTGAAGGGGACACTCAAGGACTTCGGGATCGCCGAGATCCTCCAGCTCATCGGCCAGCAGGCCAAGAGCGGCGTGCTGCACCTGGAGTCCCGCGACGACGTCATCCACATCGCCATGGCCGACGGGAGCGTGGTCCGCGCCGAATCGGCGGGCCGCAAGGCGCGGGAGAAGCTGGGGATGCTGCTGGTCCGCGCCGACCTGATCGACCGGGCACAGCTCGATCACGCGCTCGATCTCCAGAAGCGGACCTTGCGGCGGCTCGGCGACATCCTCGTCGAGCTGGGCCACGTGACCGTCGCCCAGCTGCGCGAGATGACGGCGCTGCAGACCACCGAGACGGTCTACAAGCTCTTCCAGTGGAAGAGCGGGACCTACGCCTTCGAGCCGGGCGACGTGGAGTGGGATCCGGAGACGGTCACCCCGGTCCGCGCCGAGTCGGTGCTCATGGAGGGGTTCCGGCAGGTGGACGAGTGGCCGCTGGTCCGCAAGCGGATCAGCTCGCCCGAGATGACCTTCGAGCGGCTTCGCGTGCCCGAGCCGGAGCGGGCACGGACCGGGTCGTTCGACCGGGACGTCGACGCGGCCTTCGACGCGCTCGGGGAGGGGCCGGGGCGCGGCGACGCCGTGGAGAGCGGCCAGGCCGACCTGGCGCTGGGGCGGGGCGAGCGCCGGGCCTTCGAGCTGGCCGTGCCCGGGCGCACCGTCGAGCGGATCGTCGACCTCTCGCGCCTCGGTGAGTTCGAGACCAGCAAGGCGCTGCAGAACCTCGTCAACCTCGGCTACCTGCGCGTGGTGCCGCCGGCGCGTTCGCGGGGCGGCGCCGTCGGGGCCTACGCGCGCGACCTGCGGCACCGCACCCGGACCTGGCTGGTGCGCGGAGCGACGACCGGCGCCATCGCGGTCGCGCTCGCGGGGTTGGCATTGTGGGTGGACCAGCGCGGCGTCGCCGCCGGGGACGGCGGGGGCGTCATCGCGTTGCGCGACAACGTGGCGCCACGCTACCTGGCCCGCTACCAGCTGGCGAGGCTGCGCGGGGCGCTGGAGGTCTTCCGGGTGGAGAAGGGGCGGTATCCGGAGCGGCTCGGGGAACTGGTCGAGGCCGGGCTGGTCAGCCCGCGTGACCTGCGCCGCCCGTGGAGCCAGCCGTACCACTACAGGCGCCGGACCGGTGGCGGCTTCGTCCTGCTACCGCCGGTGGAGTGAGAACCGTGTCGGGACCGACCCGCTCCCTGCGCATCGAGCTGCCCGACAACGACCGGGTGCGCGCCCTCTGCGGCGCCCACAACGAGCACCTCAAGCTGATCGAGCGCCGGCTGGGAGTCCAGCTCGGGCTTCGCGGCGGGCAGCTGATGGTCGGGGGCGACGACCCGGGCCGGCTGGCGCTGGCCGAGCGGCTGCTGCGCGAGCTCTACGGCCTGCTCGAGGCGGGGTTTCCCCTCCACATGGAGGACGTGGACCAGGCGATCAAGCTGGTGGGGCAAGGCGTGGCGCTGCGCGAGGTCTTCGGCCACACCGTCTTCGTGTCGGCGCGCCACCGGGTCATCACGCCCAAGGGGCTGGCGCAGAAGCGCTACGTGCAAGCCATCGGCGACCAGGACATCGTCTTCGGCGTCGGCCCGGCCGGGACCGGCAAGACCTACCTGGCCATGGCGATGGCGGTCTCGTCCCTCGTTGAACGGAAGGTGAAGCGGATCGTGCTGACCCGGCCCGCCGTGGAAGCCGGGGAGCGACTCGGGTTCCTGCCGGGCGACATCGCGGAGAAGGTGAACCCGTACCTGCGGCCGCTCCATGACGCGCTCTTCGACATGGTGGACGACGAGAAGGCCAACGCCTTCATCGAGCGCGGCACCGTGGAGGTGGCGCCGCTGGCCTTCATGCGAGGGCGGACGCTCAACGACGCCTTCATCATCCTCGACGAGGCGCAGAACACCACGGCGGAGCAGATGAAGATGTTCCTCACGCGGCTCGGCTACGGGTCCAAGGCGGTGGTCACCGGCGACGTGACGCAGGTGGACCTGCCGAGCGGTCGGCCTTCCGGGCTGCTGGAGGCCCAGAAGGTGCTCAGGGGCGTCGAGGGGATCGAGTTCTGCATGTTCTCGGAGGTGGACGTGGTCCGACATCCGCTGGTGCAGGAGGTCGTGCGCGCCTACGAGACCTACGAGGCGGCCCGGCGAGCGCCTGCGGTGGCGGCGCTGGAGCCGGCGCCAGGGGAGTCGAGCACCTAGGGGGTGCCCCGCGGCTGGTCACCGGGCCCAACCGGTACCGGTCGCGGAGCGGACCGCCAGGCCGTTTCGTGGGGGTCGAAGGCGTTGCCAAGGTTCGGCGATGGGTGCAGGCTCCCGCCCCGTGCCCTCCGCCCCGCCTCCCGGCCCGCGCCCCCGCGCCGCGCCGATCCGGCTCCTGCTCCTGGTCCTGCTGGCAGGCCTGAGCGCCGGGGCCGGATGGCTCCTGGCCCCGCCGGGGCTGGACCAGCTCCCCGGCCCGGAGGCGCTCGGGACCCCCGCGCCCGCCACCATTCGCGCGGACCGCGACATCGACGTGGTGGACGAGGACGCCACGGCCCGCCGCCGGGCCGAGGCCGTCGCGCGGCAGCGCCCGGTCTACGACCACGACGAGGCGGCCCCTGACGAGGCGGCCGCCCGCATCCACGCCGCCTTCTCGCTGATGCGGGAGGAAGAGGAGGCGCTCGAGCAGCAGCAGGTCACCGCCAGCCTCGTCGAGCTGCTTCCGCGCTACGCCGCCCAGCGCGACGCTTTCGTGGCCAGGTTGCAGCTCCTGGTGCGTGCTGCCGACTTCACCTCGCTGGAGACGGCCCGCTTCTCCGAGCCGGTCGAGCGGGCGCTGGCCGCGCTGGCGCGCAAGGGGCTCACCGGGCTGGTGGTCCAGGACCTGGCCCTGCTGCCCGATGGCCGCCAGGCCGGATTCCACGTCCGGACGGTCCGCTCGGGCCGGCTGACCGGCGAGGGCATGCTCACCGACCTCGCCCTGGTCCGGACGGTGGCGACGGCGCGGAGTGAGGTGGCCGCCGCGGCCGGCGCAAGGCTGGCCGGACGGCCTTCGGCGCTGCGCGCCACGCTGCTCCACCTCGCCTCCGAGTCGGTCCACCCGACGTTGGTCTACAACCAGGCCGAGACCGAGCGCCGGCGCGCCGAGGCGGAGGCCCGGGTCAAGCCGGTGGGCGTGATCGTGCGCCGCGGCGAACGGGTCGTGGCCGGGGGAGAGCGGCTCCAGCCGGGGCACCTGGCGGTCTTCGAGGCGCTGCGGGCGGCGCAAGCCGGGAAGGATCGGTGGCGGATCCGGTTGGCGGGGGCGCTGGCGGTGGCCCTGCTGTTGGTGGTGGCGTGGCGGCAGGCGAGCGCGGCGAGGCCCGGTGGCAGCCCGCGCGCCGGCGCTCGCGACGCCCTGCTTGGCGCCGTGCTGCTGGCCGGTGTCATGCTGGCCGGGCTCGCGGTGAGCACGCTCGCCGACCTGTTGCAGGACCAGCTTCCCGGCCTCACCAGGGCGCCACTCCTCTACCTCGTGCCGGTCGCCGCGGCGGCCGTGCTGGCGCGGGAGCTCTTCGGCGCTTCGGCGGCGCTCCTCCTCGCCCTGGTGGGGAGCCTCGTCCTGGGGTTGACCGCCGGGGCCTCCGTCCCGCTGGCGCTCCACGCCGCGGTGACCTCGCTGGCGGCGCTCGGCGTCCGGGGCCGGCGGCGGGAGGCCTGGTCGCTCTTGCGCTGCGCCGGGGCGACCGGGCTGAGCGGCGCGGCCGTGGCGGCCACCATGGCCCTCCACGCCGGCGCACGCCCCCCCGAGCTGCTCCTCTCGGCCGGCGCCGCGCTGCTGGGTGGGGCGGTGCTGGTGCCGGTGGTGGCCGCGGTCGCCTTGCCGCCCCTGGCGCACCTGCTCGGCCAGGTCACCGACACCCAGCTGCTGGCGCTCGCCAACCTGAACCACCCGGCGCTCAAGGAGTTGATCATCCAGGCGCCCGGCACCTACCGCCACTCCATCGTGGCCGGCGCCCTGGTCGAAGAGGCGGCCCGCGCCATCGGCGCCGATCCGCTGCTGGCGCGCGTGGGCGCCTACTACCACGACCTCGGCAAGATCCGGTCACCGCTCCTGTTCGCCGAGAACCAGCACGATCTGAACGGGCACGACCAGCTGGCGCCGCCGATGAGCGCCCTCGCCATCCGGCGCCACGTGACGGACGGGCTGGAGTCCGCGCGCCGCTGGCGGCTGCCGGCCGAGGTTCTCGCCTTCATCGAACAGCACCACGGGACGCGGCTGGTCGGGTATTTCTGGGCCAAGCAGCTGCGGGTGGCGGAGGCTGGTGGTCCGCCGGCGGACCAGGCCGCTTTCCGGTACCCGGGGCCCAAGCCGCAGACCCGCGAGGTGGCCCTGGTGATGCTGGCGGACGCCTGCGAGGCGAGCGCGCGCTTCGCCGGGCGGACCGGCGCCGAGGGACTGCGATCGCTCGTCGACCAGCGGTTCGCCGAGATCGTCGCCGAGGGGCAACTGGACCAGTGCGAGCTGACGCAGCGCGACCTCTCGCTCTCGGCGGAGGCGATGACCAGGGCCCTCCAGACCCACCTCCAGTCCCGCCCCGAGCAGCCCCCGCGGGCCGTCGGCGATATCCCCGGCGCCATCCACCTGGTCCGCTCACCGTGATCGACAGCCGCAGCAGCCATCCACGTGGCGCGGCCCAGGCTCGCCGGCTCTCGGTGAAAGCCCGGCGATATCTCCGGGCCCTGGGCCGGGCCGGGGCGGGGCTCTCCATCCTGGTGGTCACCGACGGTGTCATTCGCGGCTTGAACCGGCGCTGGAGGGGCATGGACAGGGTCACCGACGTGCTCTCCTTTCCGTTCACCCATCCGCCGGGAAGTGGGCCGTACCTGGGTGACGTGGTATTGTCGCTCGACACGGCGAGCCGCCGGGCCAGCGCCGAGCGGCGGTCGCTGGCAGCGGAGCTGGATCGGTACCTCGCCCACGGCCTCCTCCACCTGCTCGGCTTCGATCACGAGCGGCCCGGGGAGGCGAGGCGGATGGCAGAGCAAGAGGCCGCCCTGATGGGGGCTGACGGGTTGGTGGGCGTCACGCTGCAGGAGCAGGGCAGGAGCGGATGGATCCCTTCGCGGACATCGACCTCGACTCGGAGTCGGTCTGGCTCGACGGCACGTGGTACGCGCGCGAAGGCCTCGCGCAGCGCATCAAGGAGATGATCGAGGCGGGCGATTTCCGGGTGGCCCGCCCCTCCCAGGCGCTGGAGAGGTTGGAGGCGGCACTGGGCCAGGCGCAGGTGGTGAGCGTTCGCGTGCCGGCGGACCTGGCGGCGGCCGCCAACG
The DNA here is from genome assembly GCA_021806645.1 of Myxococcales bacterium. Lineage (GTDB taxonomy): Bacteria > Myxococcota > Myxococcia > Myxococcales > Anaeromyxobacteraceae > JADKCZ01. The sequence continues at coordinate 346,624 of JAJZQX010000001.1, forward strand.
CCACGGCGGCTCGACTTGGCCGGCCCGTGGGCCACCTCATCCGGGAGGCCATCGCTTACTACCTCGCCGCCGCGGCGGCCTATGGCGCGTCGCAGGGGCGGCCGGCCGGCGAGGCCGGCGAGCCGTCAAACCGATCCGGCGAGCCTCGCCCCGCCGAAGGCAGCTTCTTCAAGCGGAATCCCTGAGCGTGCGCCGGTTCGCCCCGCTCCTAGCCGCCATCGGCTCGGGCGCCCTCATGGCGCTGTCGTTCCCCGTGGTCGTGCCCTGGATCTCGCTGCGCGAACTCGACCCGGCCGGCTGGGCCGGGCTGCTGGCGTGGGTGGCGCTGGTTCCGCTACTCTGGGCGGTCGAACGGGCCCGGTCGGTCCGCGCCGCGGCCGGGCTCGGCTTCGCAGCCGGGCTGGCCTGCTTCTACTCCGCCATCTACTGGGTGAGCCACGCCATGACCGCCTTCGGCGGCCTCCCGCAGTGGGTCGCCTTCATCGGCCTCTCGCTGCTGGTGGCGTTCATGGCGGGCCACTGGGCGCTGGCCACGGCCGCGGCCTTCGCGGTGCGGCGCGCGCTCGGCTGGCCGACCTGGGTCCATCTCCCGTTCCTCTGGACGGCGACCGAGCTGCTGCGCAACTACCTGATCACCGGCTTCCCGTGGGCCAACCTCGGCTACACGCAGGTCCGGACGCTGCCGGTCGCGCAGCTGGCGGCGCTGGGCGGCGTCTACGCCATCGCCTGGCTGGTGGTGCTGGTCAACGCAGCGCTGGCGGAGGCCCTGGAGGCCCGGCTGGAGGGACGGCCGATCTCCGGGCGGCTGCTGGGCGGCGCGGGGAGCGTGCTCCTGCTGGTGGTGGCCGGCGGCGCCTGGCGGCTCGCGGCCCTCCGCGCCGAGCTGGCCGGGACGCCCACGATCGAGGTGGCGGTGGTGCAGGTCAACCTCGATCAGGGGGCCAAGAACCGGGCCCGCGATCACGTCGAGAGCGTGCTGCGGCGGCTCGTCCCGCCCACGCTGGAGGCCGACCGCGAGGGGGCCGAGCTGGTCGTCTGGCCGGAGGCGGCCTACCCAGGCTACGCGCGCCCCACCACGCGAAGCTTCGCCTCGGGCCGCGCCCGGCTCCCGCCGCTCGCGCAGGCCCACCTGCTGCTCGGCGCCGCGACGCTGGAGGAGGTGCTGGGCCCGCGCGGCGAGCCGCTCCTGAAGGTGGAGAACAGCACCTTCCTCGTCGCCCCCGACCTCTCGGTGATGGGACGCTACGTGAAGCACCACCTCGTCCCCTTCGGCGAGTACGTGCCGCTGGCCGAGTGGTTCCCGTTCCTGCGGCAGGTGGTGCCGGGCCTGGCGCCGGCCAGCGCGGGCGGGGCGCTCGACCTGCTCGAGTTCACGGGGCGGGACGGGTTGCCGGTGCGGGTCGGCTCGATGATCTGCTTCGACGCCATCTTCCCCGAGATCGGCGTGGCCCTGGCGCGCCAGGACCCCGACCTGCTGGTCAACCCCACCAACGACGCCTGGTATGGCTACTCGTCCGGTCCCTACCAGTTCCTCGACATCGTCCGCCTCCGGGCCATCGAGACCGGGCGCTCGATCGCCCGGCCGGCCTACTCCGGGGTGTCGGCGCTCATCCTACCCACCGGGGAGCTGCTGCCCGGGGCGCTGGATGTCGGGCCGGTCGATCCGGAGCTGGCTCCCGACCCCGAAGAGCCGGCCCGGATGCTGAGCGGGCGGCTGCCGCGGCGGCACGGCTTGACGCCGTATGCCCGTTTCGGCGATCTCTTCGCTGGCGCCTGCGCCGTCCTCTCGCTGGCGGCGCTGGCCGCCGCCTGGCGGGCCCGTCGCGCCGCCGCATCCCGTTAGGAGCCTCACCCATGGCCGCCCCGACCTCCGAGTTGCTCGCCGACCTGACCCGCCGCCTCGACGGGCTCCGGGGGTCACTTTGACGTCGAGCGGAAGCGCCACCGGGTCGCCGAGATCACCAAGCTCTCCGAGTCGGCCGAGTTCTGGGGAGACAACGCCAGGGCCCAGGGGCTGCTGAAGGAGAAGGCGCAGCTGGAGCAGGTGGTGGGCGCGTGCGATGGCGTGGCGCGCTCGCTCGACGATGCCGCGGCCCTGCACGAGCTGGCCGAGGAGGCCAAGGACGACGCCACGCGCGTGGAGGCCGCCGCCGCTGCCGCCGCGGTGGCCAGCCAGTTCGAGGGGCTGGAGTTCCAGCGGATGCTCTCCGGTCCGCACGACCGGGCCGGCGCCATCGTCGAGGTGAAGAGCGGGGCCGGCGGCGTCGAGGCCATGGACTGGGCCGCCATGCTCTACCGGATGTACGTCCGCTACTGCGAGCGGAAGGGCTGGGCGGTGGAGCCGGCCGACATGGTCGCGGGCGAGGAGGCCGGCATCAGCCAGGGCTCCTTCTTCGTTCGGGGCGAGTTCGCCTACGGCTTCCTCAAGGCGGAGAAGGGGGTGCACCGGCTGGTGCGCATCAGCCCCTTCGACCAGAACGCCCGGCGCCAGACCAGCTTCGCCGCCGTCGACGTCACGCCGGAGATCGATGACGACATCGTCATCGACATCAAGGAGGCGGACGTCCGCATCGACACCTACCGCTCCTCCGGCGCCGGCGGCCAGAAGGTCAACAAGACCGACTCGGCGGTGCGCATCACCCACCTGGCGACCGGCATCGTGGTGGCGATGCAGAACGAGCGGAGCCAGCAGAAGAACCGCTCCATGGCCTGGAAGATCCTCCGCTCCCGCCTCTACGAGTACGAGGAGAAGCGGCGGCAGGTGCAGCTCGACGCCATCGAGGCGCAGAAGAAGGACATCGACTTCGGCTCGCAGATCCGGAGCTACGTGCTGCAGCCGTACCAGATGGTCAAGGATCTCCGGACCGGCGTGGAGACCGGCAAGGTCGCCGACGTCCTCGACGGCGACCTGGAGGGGCTGATCCGGCCGTGGCTCATGGGCGTGCGCCGGACGGACCGGGTGGTGGACGAGTAGTCACCCTGGAGCGGATGGGTCCAGCGCCTACCTCGGCGTGAAGACGATGGGCTGGCGCGCCTGTATGAAGCGGTCGACGCTCTCGGTGGCCCACCCGGGCAGGTTGAAGAGCTTCACGCCGCAGCCGGGCGGCTGCCGGCCGGTGGTGGCGCTCTTCTCGCGGAGGAAGGCCACCTCGCCTTCGAGATCGACCTTGCGCCCGTCGGCCAGCCCCAGCCGCACCTGCAGCCGCGTCCCCACCGCCGGCGGGAGCGCGGTGGCGATGAACACGCCACCCGAGTCGACCCGTCGGGTGGTCCCCACGTAGAAATTGTGCTCCGACACCAGCGACACGTTCACCTCGACACGGGTCGGCTGCGGGCGGGACCTGGGCTCGTCCACCAGTTCCTCGTCGATGAGCGCCAGGAGGTCGATGGTGGGCGACGGGCTGCTCCGGACCGGCTGCGGGGAACCCGATTCGGAGAGGATGACGGCGGGGGCCGGCGGAGGCGGCAGCGGGGGCGGGCGGGGTGAATCGGCCGGCGCGGCGGTGGCCGGCTGGCCGATCAACCCGGTGCCGACGGCCCGCTCCACCACCACCAGCGGCCGGGACAGCACCTCGGCGCGGGAGAAGGCGCGCTCGGCCCCGGCGACCGCGGCCAGCGGCTCGACCAGGTCGCGCGACGGCCCGACCATGACGATCCGGACGCCGAGGCGGGTCGCCCCGGCCGCCGAGGTGAGGGCGGTACCCCACGTGGAGTCGGGCGCGGCGGGCAGCACCAGCACCACGGCGTGCGGCGCCACCACCCTCATGATCGCCTCCAGCTCGGTCGGGCCGGGCAGGCAGTAGACCGCGAAGCCCGCACGCTCGAGGTGCAGGTGGAGCGCGATCGAGACGTCGGCGTCCGAGCCCACCACCAGGACGCGCGACGCCACCGGGGCGCCGGCGGGGCTCACGCGGGACGGCCTCCCGTCTCCATCATGATGCGGCGCTCGAGGTCGGCGCGGTTGGTGGCGTTGCCCAGGGCGGTGTCGAGGGAGATCTTCTTCGCCTCGTGCAGCTTGTAGAGGTACTGGTCGAAGGAGTGCATCCCCAGGTCGGCGCCGGCGTTCTCCATGTAGGCGCGCAGCTCGTCGACCTTGGAGCCGCTCCGGATCAGCTCGCGCACGGTCGAGGTGGAGAGGAGCGCCTCGACCGCCGGGATGAGGCCGGAGGCGTCGGCCCGCATCAGGAGCCGGAGCGCCACCACCGCTTGCAGGTTGTCGGCCAGCCTGGCCCGCACCGTCTCGTGCTCGTCGGAGGGGAAGAGCCCGACCAGCCGGCCGATGGCCCTCGGCACGTCGGGCGTGTGGAGCGAGGTGATGACCAGGTGGCCGGTCTCGGCCGCCTTGAGGCAGATGTCGGCCGACTCCCGGTCGCGCAGCTCGCCCACCATGATGATGTCGGGGTCCTGCCGCAGCGCCGCGCGGAGCGCGTCGGAGTAGCTGGCGGTGTCCGAGCCGACCTCGCGCTGGATGGCCAGCCCCTTGCCGCCCGGGAAGATGAACTCGATGGGATCCTCCACCGTCACCACGTGCAGCCGCTCCTGCTGGACGATGTGGTGGATGATGGCCGCGATGGTGGTCGACTTCCCGTTGCCGGTGGCGCCGGTGACGATGACCAGCCCGCGGCGAGCCTCGGCGATGGTCCGGATCACGGGCGGCAGGTTGAGCGGGTCGAAGTCGGGGATCGAGAAGGGGATGGTCCGCATCACGGCGCCCCAGCGGTTTCGCTGCTTGAAGATGGAGGCGCGGAACCGGGAGACCCCCGAGAGCGAGTAGCTCCGGTCGACCTCGCGGAAGTCGAGGGGCGTGTAGCCCGAGCCGGGCGCCTGCAGCACGAAGCCGGCGATCGCCTCGGTGTCGGCCTCGGTGAGCGGTGGGTACTTCGCCGCCAGCAGCTCCCCGAAGACGCGGTAGGTGGGGGGGTAGCCGACCTCGAAGTGGACGTCACTCGCCTGGCGCTTCACCGCCAGTTGCAGCAGCGAGTGGAACATTTCCTCGGTGAGGGGACCTTGACCTTCCATGGTCCGGGCAGCTTACGCGGGACTCGGCCCGCGGAGAAGCGAAAGGCCGCCCGGTCGCCCGTTCGGCCTCTCCAACCTGGCGCTCTCGCGCCCCTGCGGGTCCCGCCCCAGCCCGAATCCGGGCGCGGGCGGGTGGTGGGAGTGGAAGCTCCGTCCTGGCTTCCACTGGGACGTACGACGGGGAGGTGGGCCTCGCGATTCGAGCTGAAGGGCTGGTGCATCGTCAAGACGAGGTCCGTGGACGGCCTCCGGCGGGACTCGGGTAAACCCGATGCCAGCCGCGTGCCATCCCCCCCCATCGGGTTCGCCGAGGGAAGTGCCGGGCGTTGCTCGCGCTGGCAGGGAGGATTGGCACGGCGCGCAGGGGTCAGGGAGCCACAGGGTCCACGGGGACCCTGTGGCCGTGGCCCGCGCGCTTTCGCCTCTCGCTTTTCCGGAGGGTTCCCTATTGTGTCGGGCATGTTCGCCACGGTCGAAGCGGTCGAGGAGGGGCTCTCCAGGCAGGGGTACTTGCCGTCCCGTGGGATCGCGACGTCGGTCTTCCTCGCCGACCGGCTGGAGAAGCCCCTGCTGGTCGAGGGGCCGGCCGGCGTCGGCAAGACCGAGCTGGCGCGCGCCTGGGCCAGCGCGGCGGGGCGGGAGTTGATCCGGCTCCAGTGCTACGAGGGGCTCGACGAGGCCAAGGCCATCTACGAGTGGGAGTACTCCAAGCAGCTCCTCTACACCCAGCTGCTGCGGGATCGGCTCGGCGAGGCCGTGGCCGGCGCCGGCACGCTGGCCGAGGCCGCGGACCGGATCGCCGCCCAGGGGAACGTCTTCTTCAGCGAGCGCTTCCTGCTGCCGCGCCCCATCCTGCAGGCGGTCCGCGCCGACCGGCCGGTGCTGCTGCTGGTGGACGAGATCGACAAGGCCGACGAGGAGCTGGAGGCGTTCCTGCTCGAGATCCTCTCCGACTGGGCGGTGACGGTGCCGGAGCTGGGAACGCTGCGCGCCAAGGTGGTGCCGCGAGTGGTGCTCACCTCCAACGCCACCCGCGAGCTCTCGGACGCGCTGCGGCGGCGCTGCCTCCACCTGCACATCGACTTCCCGGCCCAGGACCGGGAGCTGGCCATCGTCCGGTCGCGAGCCGGCGAGGCCTCCGAGGCGCTGGCCCGCCAGGTGGTGGCGGCGGTGGCCAGGCTCCGGACCATGGACCTGCGCAAGGCGCCCTCGGTGGCCGAGGCGATCGACTGGGCCCGGGCGCTGGTGGCGCTCGGCATCGACCGGCTGGACCCGCGCGCCTTGCTCGAGACGCTCGACGTGGTGGTGAAGCACGAGGCCGACTCCGAACGGGTGAGATCCCGGGCCGGCGAGATCCTGGGGTAGGATCGCCGCGTCCATGTCCACGCCGCGCGTCCTCATCGTCGAGCCGGACTCCGCCTTGGCCCTCTCGCTGGCCGGGGTGGTCCGCGACGCCGGCTGGACCAGCGCGGTGGCCGGGAGCGCCGCCGAGGCGGAGCTGGAGATCGCCTCGCGCCGGCCCGGCCTGGTGGTGATTCGGGCCGAGCTGCCCGACCTCTCGGGCTTCTCGGTCTGCGCGCGGCTTCGCCACGATCGGACCATGGAGAAGCTGCCGGTGATCCTCTTCAGCTCGGAGACGGCGCCGGAGTCGCTGGCCGAGCATGCCCGCACGCCATGGGCGGCCAACGGCTACCTCGCCATGCCGCTCGACACCGCGGCGCTCGTCGTGATGGCGCGTCGCCTGCTGGCCTCCGCCGAGCCGACCGAGCTGGCCGATGACGATCCTGACCTGCTCGAGGTGGCGGCGCCGCCCGGAGAGGCCGTGGCGGGACCGGCTTCCCGGCCGCCGGTCCCGGCCTCCGCCCTGGCGCCTCCGGGGCCGCGGCCCATCCCCACCGCCGGGCCCCCGCCGGTTCCGCGGCGCGCCAGGCGAGAGCTGCTGACCGAGGCGGATCGGCTCTTCGTCGATCGGGCCTTCCAGTCGGTCGCCGATCGGCGCGACGCGCTGCTGACCGAGGCCGAGCGGCGCCGGCCGCCGCCGCGCCGCGACCTGCTGGCGACGCCGGAGGGGCGGCTCACGCTGTTGCGTGAAGACCTCAAGTGGCGGGAGGCCCAGCTGGCCCGGCTGTCCGAGATCTGGGAGATCCGGGAGCGCGAGGTGGCCAGCGTGGACGAGCGGATCCACGCCAAGGACGTCGAGGTGCAGCGGGCCCGGTCGGATGCGGAGGAGGCGCTGCGGAAGCTGGCCGACGCCCACCGCCGGCTGGGCGAGAAGGACCGCGAGCACGGGGCCTCGCTGGAGGGGCTCCTCTCCGAGAAGTTCAAGGAGGAGAAGGAGCTCATCGAGGTGGTGGCCGGCAGCGAGCGGCGGATGCACGAGCAGGAGCGGGAGCTGCGCACCCGCGAGGAGCGGCTGGCACGGGCGGCGGAGGAGGCGACCGGCCTCCGGGAGCGGATCGAGGCCCAGGCCGGGGAGGCGGGCGGGCTGCGCCAGCGGGTGGCGGAGCTGGAAGGGACGATCGAGGGGCTGGGGCGGACCGCGCTGGAGACCGACCAGCGGGTGGCCGAGCTGGCCGAGCAGATCGAGGCGCGCGACGCGCTGCTGCGCGGGGCCCGCCGCGAGGTGGAGCGGCTGCAGGGGGATCTCTCGGCGGCCCGCCAGGCGCTGATGATGCGGGAGTCCGAGCTGCGCGGGGAGGTGGCCCGGGCCCGTTCCGACGTGGAGGAGGTCGGTGGCCTGCTGGCCCAGACCACCCGGGAGCGGGACGACGCGCTGGGCCGCTCGCTGGTGATCGAGGGCGACCTGTCGGCGGCGAGGGCCGAAGCGGCGGCGCTGGGGGCGGAGCTGGAGGCCACCCGAAGGCGGGTGGAGGCGTTGAGCGCGGAGCCGACCGTCCTGGAGCGGATCGGGACCAGACCCGCCGCGGAGTGACCCGGCTCAGGGCTGGCCGGTCGTGCCCACGTCGCGCCGGCGGGCCGGGTCTTCCGCCTGGCCGGGCTCGAAGGCCCGGACGGCATTGCGCCCAGCCCGCTTGGCGGCGAAGAGCGCCGCGTCGGCGAAGTCCACCAGCGTCGCCAGGTCGGCGGTGTGGAACGGAAGGCCCGCCACGCCGATCGACACGGTCACCCTGCCGCCCGGCGCACCCTCGAAGAGCGTCTCGACCACCGCCACCCGGAGTCGCTCGGCCACCCGCGTCGCCTCGGCGGCATCGGTCCGGGGCAGCACCACCGCGAACTCCTCGCCACCCGACCGCGCCACCAGGTCGACGGCACGCGCCTCCCGCGTCAGCAGGGCGGCGACCTGGCGGAGCACCGCATCCCCCGCGGCATGCCCGACCGCCTCGTTGAGCTCGCGGAACCGGTCGATGTCGAGCAGCAGCAGCGAGAAGGGCTCGCCGAACCGGGCGGCCCGCTCGCGCTCCACCTCCAGCCTGGCGAAGAACTGCCGCCGGTTGTGCACGCCGGTGAGGTGGTCGGTCTGCGACAGCCGGACCATCGACTGGTGGAGCCGAGCGTTCTCGATGGCCGTCGCCACCAGGCGCGCCGCCGAGCCGATGAGCCGGGCCTCGGTCTCGTCGAAGGCCGCGGCCGACGCGAGTCCCTGGAGCATCACGCCGACGCAGCGGTCCTGGTGGAGCATCGGCATGGCGACCGCGGCCGCGGGAGGCTCGGCGAGCGGGAGCCACTCGCGGGTCAGCTCGGCGCCCTCCATCACCACCGGCCGACCTTCGGCGGCCGCGCGCCCGACCAGGCCCGAGCCCTGCGGCAGGCGCCGCCCCATCAACTCGCCCGGGAGCCCGGCCAGGCTGCGGATCACCAGGTCTCCCGTCACAAGGTCTTCCAGCAGGAGCGCGAACGGCGCGGCCGGCGAGCGCGCCGCCGCCAGCTCCGCCACCTTGCGGCAGCGGGTCTCCAGGTCCAGCGTCGCGGCCAGGGCCTCGGTCAGCCGGTGCAGCAGCTCCAGCTCTCGCACCCTGGCCTCGAGCTGGGCCTTGAGCGCCAGCTCGCGCTCCATGGCGCGCAGCGAGGCGGCGTCGTCGATGCGGAGCACGTGCAGGTCGGTGATGGCGGCCAGCGTGGCGTTGAAGGTCCTGGCCAGCCCCGCCAGTTCATCCTCGCCCTTCGCCTCGATCCGCTGGAGGAAGTCCCCGCCCTGGGTGCGCCGCATCGCCGCGGCCAGCCGGCGGAGCGGGTTCTCCAGCAGCACCCGGATGGCGACGGCGTGGACCACCGGCACCAGCACCGCGAAGAAGATCAGGCCCCCGGTGGCCAACCGGAAGGCCAGGTCCGACCCGGGGCCGCCGTGGCTCGCCTGCTGGCGCAGCCAGAGGACGCCGGCCAGCGCTCCGAGCGCGGACGGGAGGGCGGCGGCGACGAGGAGCTTGCGTCCGAGGGAACGCCGGAAGGCACGGAACATGGCGCGGGCGGGCAGCCTAGCCCCGCGACCCGGAGGGCGACAAGGGGCGCCGTTCGCGATATTGAGCCGGGACGGGCATGGAACTCATCCGCAGCCAGCTCCTCGCGGAGCTTCCCCACGGCTTCACGACGCGGGCCGGTGGCGCGTCGGCGGCGCCGTTCAACTCACTCAACTTCGGCGATCTGGTCGGCGACGATCCGGCGGCCGTGGCCGAGAACTGGCGCCAGCTGGGGGAAGCCACCGGTCTCGGGTTCGCCCGGGTGCGCCAGGTGCACGGCGCGAAGGTGGTGGTCGGCGCCGGGCCGACCACGCCGTGCGGGGAGGCCGACGGCGTGGTCTCGGCCACGGCCGGCGTGGCCGCCTGCGTGGCGGTGGCGGACTGCGTGCCGATCCTGCTGGCGCGGCCCGACGGGAGCGCGGTCGCGGCGGTCCATGCCGGATGGCGCGGGACGCTGGAGCGGATCGCCGCCGAAGGGGTCCGGGCACTCGCCGCGGGCGGAGACGGCGAGGCGCCGCTGGCCGTGATCGGGCCGTCGATCGGCCCGTGCTGCTACGAGGTGTCGGACGACCTGGCGGCGCGGTTCGCCGCCGCCTTCGGGCGGCGCGTGATCCAGCAGGGCGTGCGGGGCCCTCGGCTCGATCTCTGGGCCGCCAACGAGCGCGCCTTGCGCGACGCCGGCGTGGTCCGGGTTGCGGTCCTGCGGCGCTGCACCGCCTGCGAGCCGCGCCTCTTCTTCTCCCATCGGCGCGACGGCGGCCGGACCGGACGGATGGTCGGCTTCATCGCGCCGATATCGGCCCGCGGCCCTTCCTTGACCGAAGCCGGATACCACCTAGAATTTCCAAGGTCTTGAAGACGCTCCGCCCAACGTCCGCCCTCGCCGCGGCCCTGCTCCTGTCCGGCTGCGCCGGCACCGACGCCGTGGCGCGCCGCGACCTCGAGTCGCTTCGCGGCGAAGTGCAGGCCCTCCGGCAGGAGAACGTCCAGTTGACGCGATCGCTGGACCAGCTCGCCACCCGGGTGGACGCCCTGGCCGTTCGGACCGCGAGACCGGCCGGTGAGCCGGTTCGCGCCGCGCCGGTTCCCGGCGCCGACGCTGGCTCCGGCTCGGGATCGACCGTGGTGCCCGAAGGTCTCGCGGTGGTGAAGGTGGCGCCGCCCAAGGCCAGCCGGGCGCCGCCGGTGCCCACCAGCACGCCACTGCTCGAGCCCGACGCCGCCCGGCTCGACGCCATGGCGCGAAAGGGTGGCCGGGACCTGGCCGGCGACGCCGACAGCGAGCTCAAGGCGGCGCGGCGTCGCGGGCCGCTGGCGCGGGCCCACGCGCTGGAGGACGTCGTCTCCCGCTACCCGCGCCACCCCCAGGCCGGCGGCGCGCTCCGCGAGGCCGCCGCCGCCTACGCCGAAGCTGGCAGGCCGGAGGCGGCCTGCACGCTCGAACGGCGCGTCGTCGACGAGTACCCCGCCTGCGAACAGGTGAGTGACGCGTTGCTGCAGATCGCCTCGTGCGAGGGGCGCAAGGGCGCGCCGGACCTCGAGCGCCGCTACCTCTCCCGCGTCGTCAACGATTTTCCGACCTCGCTCGCGGCCCGTCTGGCCCGCGAGCGGCTCGCGTCGATTCCAGGTCGTCCAGGTGCCGATCCGTCGCCGGACGGCCCAGCAAGGAGCGGTCCATGATCCGCACCATCAGCGTCGTCGTCGCAGCCCTCATGCCGCTGCTCGCCGGTGCCCAGTCACAGGCCGTGAAGGCGGCCAGGGGAGCCGGCCAGGCCTCCGAGGCCGGGAACCTGCGGGTGGTGAGGGCGGCCGACGCGGCAGCCGTCCAGGACGGGACCAACGATCCGATCGCCGTCGGCCAGGCGGACGCCTTGCCGGCCACCGGCCGCCGCCCCGAGGGCTCCGCGGCGACCGCTGACCAGGGGATGGGCGCGGTGCCGCCGCCCGACACGTACACGGTTCGCCCCGGAGACACCCTCTGGGACCTCTCGGGCCGGTTCCTCAACAATCCCTGGTACTGGCCAAAGGTCTGGTCCTTCAACCCGGACATCACCAACCCGCACTGGATCGAGCCGGGCAACGTCCTCAAGTTCTACCCGTCGCAGGAGGAGTCGCCCACTCGCGTCGAGCCGGTGGAGACGGCGGGTGGCGGCGGGCCGGCCACCGGGCCAACGGCGGCGGACGAGCCGACCGACGTCGAGGAGCCTCACGAACTGGAGTCGCTCTCCCGTGCCGACATGAAGGCGCCGGTTCCGGTGGATGACGAGGACGCGGTGGCGGTGGTCGGGCCCTACAAGGTCGGCTACGTGGCGCCCAAGAGCATCATGATCCGCCGCGACAGCTTCGTCACGCCGTCGCAGGTGGAGGCGTCGGGGACGATCGTCGCCGCGTTCGAGGAGAAGCTGATGCTCTCCACCTCCGACCGCGTCTACGCGCGCTTCAACGGGGAGCCGCCCAGCAGGCTCGGCGAGACCTACCTGATCTACGAGACCGTTCGCAAGGTCTTCCACCCGCTCAGCGGCGAGCTGCTCGGCTACCAGACCCGCATCCTCGGTGCCGCGGTGGTGGTGGCCAAGGATCCCAAGGCGGTCACGCTGGTCATCAGCTCGGCGCTCGACCCCATCGAGCGCGGCGCGCTGCTCGGCCCCTGGGCCGAGCACTCGCTGCGCCCGGTCAAGGCGCGCGAGGCGACCGTGGATCTCGACGGTCGCATCGTCGGAACGCGGCTGGAGGTGCTGACCCAGATCGCCGAGCAGAACGTGGTCTTCATCGACAAGGGGAAGGCCGACGGGGTGGAGGAGGGGAATGTCTTCAAGGTGATCCGCAGCGGCGACCCGTATGGCCTGCCGCTCACCAGGAGGCAGCTGTCGCCACCCAACGATCCGAGCCTGCCCGCCGAGGTGCTGGGCGAGCTGATGGTCATCGACGTGAAGGAGACCGCCTCGACGGCCCTGGTGATGAAGAGCCGCCGGGAGCTGCTGATCGGCGACCTGGTGGAGATGCGCGTCCCGGGCGGCGCGAAGCCGGATACGGGCGGCGGCGGGCGCTGAGGAGGGCCCGTCACGGCGGGACGCGGCCCCGGGCCGATGGTCCGCTCCGGCGGCCTCCAGCCCACCCCGGTGCGGTGAACGGCGCCCGGGCCGCCGGGTGTCGGACCGGCCGGGGAGAATCGGCCCGAATGGACACGGCGCGCACCCTCCGGCCAGGCGACCGGGACTTCCCCGCGTTGCTCACCCGCATCCCCGACCCACCGGCTTCGCTGAGGCTGCGAGGCCAGCTGGGGTCGCCGGTGGCCCGGGTCGCCATCGTCGGTTCGCGCGACGCGGACGAATATGGTCGCGACATGGCCCGGCGGCTGGCGCGGGGACTGGTCCGGGCCGGCGTCTCGGTCGTCTCCGGCGGCGCGCGCGGGATCGACGCCGAGGCTCACGAGGGAGCGCTCGAGGCGGGTGGCCATACCGTGGTGGTGCTCGCCGGCGGCGTGGACCAGCCCACCCCGATCGGGAACCGCGACCTGTTCGAACGGCTCCTCGCAGCGGGCGGCGCGCTCCTCTCCGAGTACGACGACGGCACGCTGGTCCGCGAGTTCCGCCTGGTGCAGCGGAATCGGATCGTGTCGGGGCTGAGCGACGCGGTGGTGGTGGTCCGCGCCGGGCGCGGAAGCGGCGCCCTAATAACCGCCGGTCTCGCGCGCGAGCAGCGCCGGCCGCTGCTGGCCGTGCCGGGCGATGCCGATCACCCGCTCTCGGAGGGGCCGCTCCGGCTGCTCCGTGAAGGCGCCCGGCTGGCCGCGGAGCCGGCGGACGTGCTGGCCTGCCTCGGCCTGGCGCCAGGGCAACAGGCGGAGCTGCCGATGGGCGATGTGGCCCCGTCGGCACGGGCCCTGCTCGGCGCGCTCACGGCGACGCCACGCCACCTCTCCGAGGTGGCCCGCGCCGCGGGGCGGACCACCGGCGAGGCGCTGGCCGGACTGCTGGCGCTGGAGCTGGACGGGCTCTGCGAGCAGCGCCCCGGGCAGCGATTCGTCCGGCGCGGTGCGTAGGACGATCGAGTCCCGGCTCGACGGGGTGGAGGCCGGAACGCGGCCCCGGCGGAACGCGGTGGCCGCCGCGTGGAGCCCGCCCTGGCGCACATTGGCGCGAGCGGTGGCTTGACACCCCGAGCAGGCTGCTGATAGGAAAATCCGCTGTCTATTCGCTAACAAGGCCGCACAAGGTGCGCGCCTTCCCCACCCCTCGCCGACGAGAGGCAGAGATGATCCAGACCCTGGCCGAGTTCTTCAAGGAGGGCGGTCCGTTCATGTTCGTGAACGTCGCCACCAGCGCCGTGGCGATCGCCATCATCTTCGAGCGGGTCGTGGTGCTGGCGTTCCGGCTCAACCTGAACGCGCCCCCGTTCATGGAGCAGATCCAGAAGCTGGTCCTCGCCGGCAACATCGACCGCGCCGTGAAGCTCTGCGCCGCCGCCCCCAACTCTGCCCTGGCCAGGGTGGTCAAGGCCGGCCTCTCCCGGGCCAACCGTGGCGAGCAGGAGGTGGCCCGGGCGCTCGAGGAGGCGGTGCTCGAGGTGACCCCGATGGTGACCAAGCGGATCCAGCCGCTCTGGTCGCTGGCCAACGTGGCCACCCTGGTGGGGCTGATCGGCACCATCACCGGCCTGATCGGCACCTTCAAGTCGCTTGGCGCCGCCAGCCCCGAGATGAAGCAGCTGATGCTCTCCAAGGGCATCTCGGAGGCCATGAACAACACCGCGTTCGGCCTCACCATCGCGGTGGTCTGCATCGTGGCCCACCTGCTGCTCAGCTCGAAGGCCAAGGCGATGATCGAGGAGGTCGAGTACAGCGCCCTCAAGCTGGAGAACCTGCTGAGCCGCCGAGGGGCCGGCGAGACCAACCCCCTCGAGGCGGCGGGCGCCTAGCCGCGCGGCCAGACCGAGAGGCCCGATGCGACGGCGCATCAGAGAAGACGAGCATGTGGGCGAGCTGAACATCGTCCCCTACCTCGACGTCGTCGTGAACCTGGTCATGTTCATGCTGCTCAGCATGACCGGGCTCATCACCCTGGGCGTGCTCAACGTCTCCGCTCCCAAGATCGGCGGCGAGGGGAGCGCGGCCGTCGCCCAGGAGGCCGCGCCCAAGCTCCTGCTAACGGTGGCGGTCGGGCGCCAGGGCTTCTACGTCGCCGGCGCGGGTGGCGTGCTCGGCTCCAACGCCAGCGCCACCGACCTGGCGCGGCCTCCCACCATCCCGCTCCGCGATGACGGCACCTACGACTTCGCGGCCCTCTCGGCGCAGCTGGTGACCATCAAGGAGAAATTCCCCAACGAGACGCAGGTGATCCTGACCGCGGACGGCTCGGTCATATACGACATCCTCATCCAGACCATGGACGCCTGCCGTGAGCAGGTGGTGAAGTCCGCCGACGGCAAGGTCGAGCGGAAGCCGCTCTTCTTCGACGTCTCCCTGTCGGTGATCGGGTGAGCCATGGCCAGCCCTGAATCCACCCGCGACGGCGAACAGGCGAAGCTCCTCCGGGAGCGGCAGGTCCGGCTCTACCGGCGCGACCGGCGCAAGGCGCGCGAGCGGGCCGGCGAGATCAAGGAGCTGAACATCGTCGCGATGATGGACATGATGACCATCTTGCTGGTGTTCCTCCTCAAGTCGTACCAGGCCTCGACGCTCAGCGTGAACATGAGCGAGGGCTTGACCATCCCGGTCTCCTCGACCCAGCTCGTGCCGCAGGAGAACATCTCGATCACCGTCTCGATGAACGAGGTGGCGGTGAACGACCGCGCGGTGGTGCCGATGCAACGCGGGATCATCCCCCCGGCCTACAAGGAGGGCGGGAGGGCCGAGGCCTTCTACGTCGGCCCCGTCTACGACGCGCTCAAGAAGGAAGTCGACAAGCAGAAGTACATCGCCCAGTACAACAAGAACGCGCCGTTCAGCGGTCGGATCAACGTCATCGCCGACAGGAAGATCACCTATCGGACCCTGATGGAGATCCTCTACACGGCCGGGCAGGCCGAGCTGGGCGAGTACAAGTTCATGGTGATGAAGAACGACTGATTCGCCGGGGTCCTGGGTCGGGGCACTAGCTCCCACCGGACTGGCCCGCTCGCTCCCTGGCTTCCGCGCAGCCGGTGCAGCGGATGGCCCACGCCAGGGCCTCCAGCCGCCGGGTCTCGATGGGGCGCCCACACTCCACGCATTCGCCCCAGCGCCCCTCGTCGATGCGCTGGAGGGCCGCCTCGATGCGCCGCAGCTCCAGCCGCTCCGTCTCGTTGAGGCGCGTCAGATCGGCGACCCCCTGCTCCTTCTGCGCCGCCTCCTCGAACTCCTGGCCCCGCTCGGCCGACCGCAGGCCGTCCAGCTCAGCCTCTCCACGGCGGGTGGCCTGGAGGACCGCGGCGCGACGGCGTTCCAGCTCCTTCTTCGCCTTCTGCTGTCTGCTCGTGGTCACGTTGCGCTCCCTTCGGATCGAAGCGTATACCCCGGGCGGCCCGAGTGAGACGCCCCGGGAGGGCGGGCCACGGGCGTGACCCCATGACGCAGCGTGTGACCATAATAGGCGCCGGGCTGGCGGGCTGCGAGGCGGCCCACCGCCTGGCGCGCTCCGGCGTGGGGGTCGATCTCTGGGAGATGAAGCCGGCCCGGCGCTCGCCGGCCCACGTGCTCGACGGCCCCTGCGAGCTGGTCTGCTCCAACTCCCTCCGTTCGGACAACCCGCTCAACGCCGTGGGCTTGCTCCACGAGGAGCTCCGCCGGCTCGACAGCCTGGTGCTAGCGGCGGCCGACGAGACGCGGGTGCCGGCCGGTGACGCGCTGGCGGTCGATCGGGAGCGGTTCAGCCGGCGGGTGGCGGCGCGGCTGGCGGAGCGGCCGGAGATCCGGCTTCACGCCGCCGAGGTGACTGCGCTGCCCGAGGGGCCGGCGCTGGCGCTGGTGGCCACCGGGCCGCTCACCGGCGACGGGCTGGCGGCCGGGCTGCAGGCGCTCTGTGGCGGGCGGCTCTTCTTCTACGACGCCATCGCCCCCATCGTCTCGGCCGAGTCGATCGACATGACGATCGCCTTCGCGCGTTCCCGCTACGACAAGGGGAGCGGCGCCGACTACCTCAACCTGCCGCTCGACGAGGCCCAGTACCACGCCTTCGTGGACGCCCTGCTGGCCGGCGAGAAGGTGGCGCCGCACCAGTTCGAGGAGCCGCGCTACTTCGACGGCTGCCTGCCGATCGAGGTGATGGCGGAGCGCGGGCGGGAGGTGCTGGCCCACGGGCCGCTCAAGCCGGTGGGGCTCGAGGACCCGCGCACCGGGAAGCGGGCCCACGCGGTGGCGCAGCTGCGCCGCGAGGACGTGGCCGGGACGGCCTGGAACCTGGTCGGGTTCCAGACGCGGCTCACCTGGCCCGAGCAGCGGCGGATCTTCCGCACGCTGCCGGGGCTGGCCAACGCCGAGTTCCTGCGGCTCGGGCAGGTCCACCGAAACACCTTCGTCGACGCGCCGCGGGTGCTGGCGCCCGACCTCTCGGTGCGGGCGCGGCCTCACCTCTTCCTGGCCGGGCAGCTCACCGGCGTGGAGGGGTACGTCGAGTCGGCGGCGTGCGGCCATCTCGCCGCCCGGGCCATCCTCGATCGCCTGGCGGGCCGGCCGTTCAGGCCACCGCCGGAGGCCACGGCGCTGGGTGGGCTGCACCGCCACCTGACCGGAGCGGCGCACCCCACCGGCCACGAGCACCAGCCGAGCAACGTGATCTTCGCGCTCTTCCCGCCGCTGCCGGGATGGGTGCGTGGCGGCAAGGAAGGGCGCAAGATGGCGCACGTGGCTCGGGCGCGAGAGGAGCTGGGAGCGTGGATTTCCTGAACCTGAGGCGGAGCCGATGGCGTGATGGGGCTCGGCGGATCGCCGCGTTGATGGTGTCGGCGCTGGGGCTGGCGGCGTGCCAGCCTGGCGGGCCGGTCCAGCGGTCCGGGCTGGGGCACCGGCTCGCGGCCGGGCCGGTGAAGGCGCTGGTGGCGTCGGCCGACGGCGCCTGGCTGGCGACACTCGACGGGTGCGTCGAGGTGAAGGGGCGCTTCCTGCCGCCGGGGACGGCGACCTGCGACCTGAAGGTGATCCCGACCCGTGGAGGCGAGCCTCGGCTGGTGGCGAAGGCCGTGCCGACGCTGCCGCACGGCGCCGGCTTCGCACCGGAGGGGAGCACGCTGGCGGCGCTGGCCGACTACGACTTCGAGAGCGGGGCGGGGACGCTGGTGCTGGTGAGCGAAGGCGTGGCCAGGGAGGCGGCGCGCGGAGTCACCTTCCACGGCTTCGTGCCCGGCGGTGGCGGATCGGTGGCCGCCGTGGCCCAGGGGCGCCTGGTCGTCATCGGCCCGGACGGCCGGCTCCTCGGCCGGCACGCCGCGCCGTCCCTCGGCAGCTTCGAACTCAGGAAGACGGCCGACGGGGCGGTGGTGGGGCTTGGCCGGGCGCCTGGCGCCCGGGGAGGCGAGCTCTTCCAGTTCGACCTGCGACACCTCGATCGAGCCGGCGGGGCGATCGCCGATGACACCGCCGACTTCAGCATGGCGCCTGGAGGCCAGGCCTTCGCCTACAGCGTCACGAGCCGGCGAGGCACGGAGCTCTTTCTCGCGGGTGGCAAGACGCGGAGACCGGTGCGCGTCGCGGGCGGCGCACGCTCGTTCGCCTTCGCTCCGGATGGCGGCGCGCTCGCCTGGATCGCCGACGCCGCGCCAGGGAAGCAGGGGGATCTCTTCGTGGCGGCGCCGGGGGGCGCGCCGCAGCGGCTTGGCCGCGAGGTGGGGGAGCATCGCTGGGCCAGCGCGGCGTCGCGGTTGGCGTGGCTCGAGCAGTACGATCCGCGGGGTCGCTCCGGCCTGCTCGGCGTGGGGGGACCGGGCGTGGCGGCCCGGAGGTTCGGCAAGCACGTGACCGAGTTCGAGCTGTCGCCGGACGGCGCCCAGGTGGCCTTCCTGCGGCACACGGTCGACGGTGGCTATTCGGTGGACCTGTGGGCCGGCGACGTGATGGGCGAGCCGCGGAAGGTGGCGCGCGGGGTCTTTGGCTTCTCCTTCTCGCCCGACAACCGCTGGCTCTACTTCCGGACCCGCTGCACCCGGAACGGCGACGCCTGCGACCTGGAGCGGGTGGCGGCGGGCGGCGCGGAGGCGAAACCCAGGGAGATCGCGCGCGGCGTGAAGAGCTTCGAGTTCGATCCGCGCGACGCCGGGCGTCTGCTCCTGACCTGGCAGCGGGCCGACCTGGTGGCGCTGGACTTCGGCGTCTGGCGGGACGGGAAGCTGGTGCAGGTGGACCGGGCGGCGCTGCCGGGAAGCATTCGCTTCCTCGGCCCCGACTCGAAGCGCGTGGCCTACGCGGTGGTCCAGGCGAAGCGGGCAGGCGCCTACGTCGCGATCGTTCCACCGCCAGGGTAGCTGGGCGCGGAGGGTTCCGGGGACGGGTCCGGAACTCGCCCCGGCCTTCCGGGAGTGATACCCATCCCCCATGACCGCCGCGGACACCGCCGTCACGCGACCCCCCGAGGTCCGGATCTTCGAGGCGCACCTCCGCGTGGAGCGGCGCGCCTCGGCCCACACCCTCAAGGCCTACCTCGCCGACCTCGCCCAGTACGCCGCCTACCTCGCCGAGCGCGAGGAGCCGCTCATCCCCTCGTCGCCGGCGCTGGTGCGGGGGTTCATCGCGAACGCCGCCGGCGAGGCGGGGCCGGTGTCGCTGGCGCGCAAGCTATCCACCATCCGCTCCTTCTACCGCTACCTGGTCAAGGAAGGGCTCGCCGCCACCAACCCGGCTCGCGCCGTCGCCTCCCCGAAGCGGCCGACGCGGCTCGCCGAGGTGCTCCCCGAGGAGGAGACCGCGGCCCTGGTCGAGGCTCCCACCGCGGACGGCGCGCCGCTCCACCTGAGGGACCGGGCCTTCATGGAGCTGCTCTACGCCTCCGGCCTCCGCGTCTCCGAACTGACCGCCCTCGACGTGAAGGGGATCGACCTGGCCCAGGGGCTGGTCCGGGTGCTCGGCAAGCGGCGCAAGGAGCGGCTCGTCCCCGTCGGCCACCCGGCCCGCGAGGCGATCGCCCGCTACCTCGCCACGGCGCGCCCCGTGCTGGAGGCGCGCCCGGGGGGTCGGACCGCCGGTGACGCCCTGTTCCTCAACTTCCGTGGCGGCAGGCTCAGCAGCCGTTCGGTCGCCCGCCTCATCGACGGCTGGGTCGCGAAGGTGGGCCTGCCGCGCCATGTTCACCCGCACGTGCTGCGTCACTGCTTCGCCACCCACCTGCTCTCCAATGGGGCCGACCTGCGCGGCATCCAGGAACTGCTCGGCCACGCCTCGCTCTCCACCACGCAGCGCTACACGCAGCTCGACTGGAAGCGGCTGGCCACGGTCTACGACCAGGCCCACCCGCGCGCCAACCGGGCGTGACCGATCGCTCCGCCTCCGCGGGATGCTGGATCACGCGCCCCGCACTTGATACAAGCCCGGGATGACGCTCACCGAGTCGATCGTCCAGCGCGCCCAGGCCGTCTTCACCCCCAACTACCGGCAGGCGCCGGTGGTGCTGGTGCGGGGCCGGGGCAGCCGGGTGTGGGACGCCGAGGGGCGGGAGTACCTCGACGCCATCGCCGGCATCGCCACCTGCGCGCTCGGCCACTGCCACCCGGCGCTGGTCGAGACCATCGAGCGGCAGGCGCGCGAGCTCTGGCACGTCTCCAACCTCTTCTACAACCCGTGCGCCGTCGAGCTCTGCGAGGCGCTGGTGAAGAGCACCAGCTTCGCGAGGCGCGTCTTCCTGTGCAACAGCGGCGCCGAGTCGAACGAGGCGATGCTCAAGCTGGCGCGCAAGTACCAGGCCGATCTCGGCCACCCGGAGCGGAACGAGATCGTCGCCTGCCACAACTCGTTCCACGGCCGGACCATGTTCGCTCTGGCCGCCACCGGGCAGCCCAAGTACCACCATGGCTTCGAGCCGCTGGTGCCGGGGGTGCGGCACGTTCCCTTCGGCGACGCGGGGGCGCTGGAGGCGGCGTTGACCGACACCACCGCGGCCTTCCTCGTCGAGCCGATCCAGGGAGAGGCCGGGGTCTTCCCGGCGCCGGCCGGGTACCTGGCGGCGGCGCGCGAGCTGACCCGCGAGAAGGGCGCGCTGCTCTGCTTTGACGAGGTGCAGGTCGGCATGGGGCGGACCGGCAAGATGTGGGGGCACGAGTGGGACGGCGTGGCGCCCGACATGATGTCGGCGGCCAAGGCGCTCGCCAACGGCTACCCCATGGGCGCGCTGCTGGCCTCCGAGGAGGTGGGCCGCCACCTCACGCCGGGGAGCCACGCCTCCACCTTCGGCGGCAACGCGCTGGGCGCCGCCGTGGCGCTCCGCTCGCTCCAGCTCATCCAGGAGGCGCTCCCCGACGCGGTGCGGGTCGGCGCCCGCCTCACCGCCAGGCTCGGGGCCCTCTCGGCGGGCGGCCGGGTGGTCGAGGTGCGCGGCCGCGGCCTGCTGCTCGGCGTGGTGGTGAAGGGGATCGACGCCGCCGCCGTGGTGGGACTGGCTCGCGAGGGTGGGCTGCTCTGCAATGCCATCGGCGACTCGGTGGTGCGGCTGGCCCCGGCGCTGACGCTGACCGACGCCGAGGCCGACGAGGCCGTCGAGAAGCTGGGCGCGGCCATCGCCGCGGCGCCGGAGAGGTAGCCCATGGCCCGGACCAAGCGCGACTTCCTACGCATCACCGATCTCGACCGCGACGGGCTGCTCGAGCTCGTCGAGCGGGCCGCCGAGTGGAAGCTCCTCGGCCGCACGGGGCCGAGGCCGCTCGACGGCATGACCATCGGGCTGGTCTTCGAGAAGGCCTCCACCCGCACCCGGGTCTCCTTCGAGGTGGCCGCGGGCCAGCTGGGCGGCGGCGCCGTCTTCCTCTCTCCGCGCGACACCCAGCTGGGCCGGGGCGAGCCCATCCAGGACACCGCCCGGGTGCTGGCCCGCTACCTCGACGCGCTGGTGGTCCGCACCTTCGAGCACGAGAAGCTCACGACGATCGCCCACCACGCCAGCATCCCGGTGGTCAACGCGCTCACCGACGCCTCCCACCCGTGCCAGGTGCTGGCCGACCTGCTCACCACCTCGGAACGATTCGGTGCCGAGGCGCTGCAGAAGCCCGGCCTGCGGGTCGCCTGGGTCGGCGACGGCAACAACATGGCCAACAGCTGGCTGGAGGCCTGCGCGCTGCTCGGCTTCGAGCTCGTGCTGGCCTGCCCGTCCGGTTACGACCCGGATGCGGCGCTGCTGGCCCGCTGCGCCGGCCGGGCCCGGGTGGTCCGGACACCGGTCGAGGCGGTCACCGGGGCGCACGTCGTCAACACCGACGTCTGGGCCTCGATGGGGCAAGAGGCGGAGCAGGGCAGGCGGGAGCGCGACTTCGCCGGGTTCATCGTCGACGAGGCGCTGGTGGCCAGGGCTCGACCCGACGCCATCGTCCTCCACTGCCTGCCCGCCCACCGCGGCGAGGAGATCAGCGACGCGGTGCTGGAGGGGCCGCGCTCGGCGGTCTTCGACCAGGCCGAGAACCGGCTCCACGTCCAGAAGGCCCTGCTGGAGTCGTTGCTGGCTTGCGATTGACCCCCGCTGGTACTGCTGGCTACATTCGACTCTCGGGGTCCAGGTGGGTCGCAACGCGTGGGGGCACGTCGAGTGAGTGTGGATCGCTACCAGGATCATCTCTTCAACCCGGCGGATCTCTCCGAGGCGGTCGACCTCGACGTCGAGCGGCGCAAGCTCATCCTCTTCGCCGAGGCCAAGCTGGCCGAGTGGACCCACTGGCAGGTGCTCGGCCTCCCGTGGAACTCCAGCGTCGAGGCGGTGCGCGCGGCCTACATCGACCAGGTGAAGCTCTTCCACCCGGACCAGTATCCCGGCAAGAGGCTTGGGAGCTACCGGACGCGCCTGGAGCGGGTCTTCCGGCGGGTCACCGAGGCGCGGGACGTCCTGGTCTCGGAGGAGAAGCGGGCCGCCTACGTCCTCGCCACGGCCCCGGCGCTGGAGCGCACCCGGATCGAAGCGCGGCGGCTGGAGGACGAGCGACGCTCGACGGAGCGTCGGGGCCGGCTGGCCCGCCACAACCCGCTGCTGGCCCGCGCCGAGCGGATCTCCGAGTTGCTGAAGCGCGGCCGGGAGCTGATGGCGGCCGGCCGCTTCGCCCAGGCCGCCAACGACTTCCAGCTGGTCGCCAGCCTCGACCCTGGCGGCACCGAGGCCGGGCCCCTGGCCGCCGAGGCGCGCAAGAAGGCGGGGGCGGCTCGCGTGGCCGAGTGCATCGACAGGGGGCTCGCCGCCGAGACCATGGGAAGCTGGCCAGGGGCCCTGGCGGCCTACCGCGCGGCGCTCGAGGCCGAGCCGGCCAACGCCCGCGCGTTGATCCTGGCCAGTCGCGCGTCCACCGAGGCCGGCGACCCCGGCGCGGCCCGCGACCTGGCCGAGCAGGCCATCCGGGTGCAGCCGAGGAGCGCGGCGGCCCACGAGGCGCTGGGGGCCGCCCTGGAGGCCGCCGGGAAGCGGGGCGACGCCAGGAAGGCCCTGGAGCGCGCGGTGGAGATCGATCCCAGGCTGGATTCGGCCAAGGAGCGGCTCAAGAAGCTGCGCTGGAGCTTCCTCGGATGAGCGAGATGGATCCGGTCGTCGGCATCGATCTCGGCACCACCAACTCGGTGGTGGCCACCGTGCGCGACGGCGTGCCGCTCGTCATCCCCAATCGCAGCGGCCAGCAGCTCACGCCGTCGGTGGTGGCGGTGGCCAGGAACGGCAAGGCGCTGGTCGGGGCCCTGGCCAAGCGGCAGGCCATCACCAACGCCGAGAACACCGTCTACGCCGCCAAGCGGCTCATCGGACGGCGCTGGGGCTCGAAGGAGGTGGAGGACGCCCGGCGGGTCCTCCCCTACACGCTGGTGGCCGGGCCGGATGGGAATGACGTCCGGATCACGCTGGGCGGGAAGCCCGTCTCGGTGGCGGAGATCTCCGCGCAGGTGCTGGGCGAGCTGAGGGCCGACGCCGAGGCCTGGTTCGGCGTCCCGGTCTCTCGCGCGGTCATCACGGTGCCGGCCTACTTCAACGACGGCCAGCGGCAGGCCACCAAGGCCGCCGGCCGCATCGCCGGGCTCGAGGTGCTGCGCATCATCAACGAGCCGACCAGCGCCGCGCTGGCCTATGGCTTCGGCAAGAAGCTCGAGAAGAAGGTGGTGGTCTTCGATCTCGGCGGCGGCACCTTCGACATCTCGGTGCTCGACATCGGCCAGAGCGTATACGACGTGGTCGCCGTCGGCGGCGACACCTACCTCGGCGGCGAGGACTTCGACCGCCGCGTCATGGATTGGCTCACCTTCAACTTCGCCCGGGAGAACGGCGGAGTCGATCTGCGCCAGGACAAGATGGCGCTGCAGCGGTTGCGCGACGCGGCGGAGCGGGCCAGGTGCCAGCTCTCCAGCACGCCGACCGCCGACATCCACCTCCCGTTCCTGGTGGCGGGTGGCGACGGGAAGGCGGCGCTCCACCTCACCAAGCAGTTCACCCGGGACAAGCTCGAGGAGCTGACCAAGGACCTCGTCGAGCGGTGCGTCGCCGTCACCGAGAAGACGCTCAAGGACGCCGGCGTGCGGCCGGCCCAGGTGGACGAGGTGATCCTGGTGGGGGGCATGACGCGCATGCCTCGCGTGCAGAAGGCGGTGCGGGACTTCTTCGGCCGGGAGCCCTGCAAGGGTGTCCACCCCGACGAGGTGGTGGCGCTGGGGGCGGCCATCCAGGCCCACGCGCTGGCGGCGCCACCCAAGCCCGGCAGCGAGGTGCTGCTGCTCGACGTGACGCCGCAGAACCTCGGCATCCTGGTGGTGGGCGGGTACTTCCAGACCATCATCCCGCGCAACACCACCGTCCCGACCAACCAGACGCACCTCTTCACCACGGTGCAGGACAACCAGACCTCGGTCCGCATCGCGGTGCTGCAGGGCGAGAGCGACAAGGCCACCGACAACGAGCTGCTGGGCGAGTTCGTGCTGGCCGGTATCCGGCCGGCGCGGCGCGGCGAGGTCTCGATCGAGATCACCTTCGACATCAGCGCGGACGGCATCGTCGGCGTGTCGGCTAGGGACGTGGCCACCGGGCAGGAGCAGTCCATCAACGTCACCGCGACCTCGGGACTCACCGAGGACGAGCTGAAGCGGATCATCGACGAGAACCTCGACGACCTGCTCGAGAAGAAGCAGTCGACGGTCGACCTGGAGCGGTCGCGCGCCCGGGTCACCACCGCCATCGCCGAGATCGAGGCCCTGGTGCCGGCGGTGCAGGCGGCGCTGGAGCGCTCCCGGTTCGGCCGCGACGCCGTCCAGAAGGCCGAGGGGGTGCTGGCGCGGGCGCGATTGGCCCTCGACGGCAAGGACACCGCGGAGCTGGCTCGCGTCGAAGAGGCGCTGGAGCGGACCCTCCAGCTCTTCAAGGGGCTGGCGGCGTCGCCGCCGCAGGGAGCCTGAGCCGTGGCGACCGCCCACGAACTGGTCGAGAAGGGGATCAGGGCCTACGTCGAGGGTCGGCTCGAGGAGTCCCGCCGGCTCCTGGAGGAGGCCCTGCGGCTCGATCCCGCCAGCTCGCGGGCTCGTTCCTATCTGCTGCTCCTGCCAGGCGGGCTGGAGGCTGGGCTGGAGAACGGGCCGTCCGCGCCGCCGGCCCCCGCGCCGCCGAGACCCGTGCGGCCGGCACCCGAGGCGCCTTCGGTGGCGGCGCCCCCCGGTCCGGCGCCGGCCCGTCGTGGACCCCAGTACGCCGCGTCACCGTGGGACGACGGCCCAGCCTCCTCACCGTCCATCTTCGTCGGCGGCGAGGGCGGGCTCAACCTCGACGCCGTGGCCGAGAAGTCGGACGTCCGGCTGCTGGTCCCCTGGTCCGCGCGCCCCACCACGTCCCAGGACGACGTGGCGGTCTGGATGACCGCCGCGAAGGACCTGCTGGCCCTGGGTGATTTCTCCGGATCGCTGGAGATGATCGAGAAGATCCTCAAGGTCGATCCGGAGCACGCCGAAGCCCGCGACTACCTCACCCGGAACGAGGCCACGCTGGTGGCGATGTACGAGTCGAAGCTCGGCCCGATGGGCGCCGTCCCCCGGCTCGTCATCAAGCCAGAGGAGATCATGTGGCTCAACCTCGACCACCGGGCCGGCTTCCTTCTCTCCCAGATCGACGGGGCCGTCGATTACGAGAGCCTCTTCGCCCTCTCCGGCCTGCCGCGCCTCGACACGGCGCGCATCCTGGCGGCGCTGCTGCTCGACGGCGTCATCGCCGCCTGAGGGTGCCAGGTCCGCGTCGGTTCCCGATCACCGCGCTCCAGGTGGCCGGTTCAATAGCGCGCCGGCGCGCTCCCGGGAAGTCTCCGTCCCAGCCCGGCCCGCAGCGCCGCCACCAGGCGCGCGGCCTTGGGGCCGAGCGGCACCGTCTCGTCGTCGTTCTCGACGACCACGTCGGCGCGTGCCGCCTTCTCGTCCACGGGGAGCTGGGCTCGGAGCCGCGCCTCGGCCTCGACCGGGGAGAGGCCGTCGCGCGTCGCCAGCCGGCGTCGCTGGGCCTCGCGCGTCGCCCAGACCACCACCACCAGGTCCATGGCCTCCTCGAGGCCGACCTCGTAGAGGAGCGGGGTGTCGTAGAAGACCAGGTCGTGGCCGGTGGCCGCGAGCCGGGAGGTCTCGGCCACCATGGCCGCGCGGATGGCCGGGTGGGTGATGGCCTCCAGCCGCCGCCGGGCCGCCTGGTCGTCGAAGATCCGGGCCCCGAGCGCCTTCCGGTCGAGCTGGCCGCCGGCCCCCACCACGCCCGGGAAGGCGGTGGCGATGGCGGCCAGCGCCGGCGTGCCGGGCTCGACCACCTGGCGCGCCAGCCGGTCGGCGTCGATGACCGGACAGCCGAGCGCGCGGAGCGCCGCGGCGAAGGTGCTCTTGCCCGTCGCGATCCCGCCGGTGAGGCCGATGAGCCGCACGGGGCTCGAGCTACCGGGCGGGCGGGTCGGCGTCGCCGCCGGCGCCCGCCTTGTCGGGTGCCGACTTCTCCGGCGCCGGGTGGCTCCTCGGCTCGGCGCGGAGCCTGTCGGTGGCTTTCTCGGTCCCCTTGGCGGCGGGGCCGGGGCTGAAGGTGATGGCCTGGACGGTCCCCTCGCGATCGAAGAAGACCATCACGCCCTTTCGCGGGTACTGCCAGACCTTCTGGAACGAGTCGGTGAAGGTCCTGCTGGTCGGCTTCCCGTAGGTTCCCTCGATCGACTCGGCGTCGAGCGGAACGGAGAGGAAGACGGTGATCTCCTCGACCACGCCATCGGTCCGGCAGTGGAACTGGGCCTCCTTGGTGCCGGGCAGGGCCTGGTCTGCCTTGTAGGCCAGCACCAGGAGGTTGCCGCGCTTCACGCGATTGGTCGGCTCGCCGAACCTGGCCTCCACCTCCGCGGCGGTGGACTTGCCGGGCTCGATCCCCTGCCAGGCCTTGGCGGGGACGACGGCGGGGAGGAGCAGCGCCATGATCAAGGATGCCAGACGCATCGGGGCCATGCCGCACTATACTGCGACCCGTGCGCCTCCTGATCGCCATCGTGTGCTGTCTTCCGGCCCTGGCCCCGGCCGGGGACCTGGTCGGACCCGAGACCTGCAAGGGGTGTCACCTCCCGGCGTGGACCGCCTGGAAGGACGGGCCACACGCCCGGGCGCTGGAGAGCCTGCCGCCGGACCGGCGCGCCGACAGGCGCTGCCTCTCCTGCCATTCGCCCGCGGCCGAAGCGGGGATGGACGGCGTGGGGTGCGAAGCGTGTCATGGGCCGGGGCGCCGCTACGCCGCCGCCTACGTGATGAGAGACGCCGAGCTGGCCCGTGCCGTCGGGCTCGCCGACCCGGGCGAGCGGACCTGCTCCGGCTGCCACACCGAGAGCACGCCCAGCCTGGGCAAGTTCGACTACGCCCGCAAGGTCAAGCTGATCGCCCACCCGACTCCGGGCCGGACCAAGTAGTCCCACCGCCGCTCCCACGCCGCCCATCGGGTTCACCGTGCCCATCCAGGTCGTCTCCGCCGAGTTCCTCCAGACCTCCACCAAGCCGTCCGAGTGGCCGCGCGGCGACTTCCCCGAGTTCGCCTTCGTCGGCCGCAGCAACGTGGGCAAGTCGTCGATGCTCAACGCCCTGACGCGCAAGAAGCGGCTGGCCCGGGTCTCCAACACGCCTGGCCGGACCCGCGCGCTGCAGTTCTTCGAGGTGCGCTACCGGCCCAACCCGGCGGCGCGCCCCCGCGTCGTCCGCTTCTGCGACCTGCCCGGTTACGGCTACGCCAAGGTCTCCAAGGACGAGCGGGCCAAGTGGACGGCGATGATCGAGGACTACCTGAAGGAGCGCCACACGCTCCGCGCCGTGGTGCTCATCGTCGATGCGCGCCACGAGCCCATGGAGTCGGACCACGACGCCCTCCAGTTCCTCTCCGGCGCCGGGCGGATGGTGGTGGTGGCGGCCACCAAGATGGACAAGCTGCCGCGCACCAGGCGAGCGCTGGCGCTCCGCACCGCCGAGAAGGCGCTGGGGCTCGAGCCCGGTAGCGCCGAGCCGTTCTCGGCGGAGGAGGGGACCGGGACCGACGCGCTCTGGGCGCGGATCAACCGGCTCACCGGCGCGGGGGCCGACGAGGCCTAGAGCGCGGCGCCGCCCGGTCGGTGATCCTGGCCGTCACGGCGCCTCCCAGGAGACCTCCACGATGGTCACCTCCACCGGTCCGGCGGGGCGCTGCACCATGGCCACGTCCCCCTCCCGCTTGCCGAGCAGCGCCCGCCCGAGGGGCGAGTCGACCGAGAGCCGCCCGTTGGCCAGGTCGAACTCGTCGGCCCCGACCAGCCGGTAGGTCCGCGCCTCGCCGTCCTCCTGCTCCACCGTCACCCAGGCGCCGAAGAAGGCGCGGCCGGTCCGGTCCGGCTTGGGCTCCACCACCGAGAGCGAGTCCATCCTCTCCGAGAGGTAGCGCAGGCGCCGGTCGAGCTCGCGCAGCTTGCGCTTGCCGTAGATGTACTCCGCGTTCTCGCTGCGGTCGCCCATGGCCGCGGCCGCCTCGACCTCGGCGACGATCCTCGGCCGCTGCACCGTCCAGATGGCCCAGTGCTCCTCCGAGAGGCGGCGGAACCCTTCGGGGGTGATGTAGTGCGCCTTGGCCATGCCGGTTTCGCCAGAGTGATGGCCGCGAATGCCAGCGGCGTCAAGGCCGGCGGGCGCTGGCGCGGATCGGGCGCGGACTGGCGCGGCGCGGCGCCGGCGCGATAGAACCGGGGCGTGAAGATCAGCGATCTCTTGCGCTTCGCCCGCGAGCGGGGCGAGCCGGTGTTCAGCTTCGAGTTCTTCCCGCCCAGGACCGACGAGGGCGTGAAGGCGCTCTTCGAGACGGTCGAGGCGCTGCGGCCGCTCGCCCCCGGCTTCGTCTCGGTCACCTATGGCGCCGGTGGGTCCACGCGTGCCCGGACCGTCGAGCTGGTGAAGCGGCTCAAGCGCGAGACCGAGATCGAGGCGATGGCGCACGTCACCTGCGTGGGGGCCTCGCGCGACGAGATCGGCGCCACGCTCGACGAGTTCGCCAGCGTCGGCGTGCAGAACGTGCTGGCGCTGCGCGGCGATCCGCCCAGGGGCGAGACCGCCTTCACGCCGCACCCCGACGGCTTCAGCCACGCCTCCGAGCTGGTGGCCTTCATCCGTGGGCAACCCAGGCGCTGGAGCTTCTGCCTCGGCGCCGCCGCCTACCCCGAGGGCCACCCGGAGACGCGCGACCTCGACGCCGACCTGCGCCACCTGAAGACCAAGGTGGACGCTGGCGTGGACTTCCTGGTGACCCAGCTCTTCTTCCAGAACGCCGCCTACGAGGGGTTCGTGGCGCGGGCGCGGGCGGCGGGGATCCAGGCGCCGGTGCTGCCGGGGATCATGCCCTTCACCAACGTCGAGCAGGTCGAGCGGTTCACCGCCACCTGCGGCGCCACCATCCCCGCGCGGCTGCAAGCGGCCATGGAGGTCCGGCGAGCCGACCCCGACGCCGCGCGTGATCTCGGCGTGGCCTACGCCTCGCTCCAGTGCCAGGACCTGCTCCGGCGCGGGGCGCCGGGCATCCACTTCTACACCCTCAACCGCTCGACCTCGACCCGCGCCATCGTGGCGGCGCTGCGGTCGGCCGAGCCGTGGCGCGACAGACGCTGACGAGCGCGTCGCGGTGGAAATGACCCCAGCGGGAATCGAACCCGCCTTGCAAGCTTGAAAGGCTCGCGTCCTGACCGATAGACGATGGGGCCTGGAACCTGTGACCCCACAGGGATTCGAACCGCTGGTTTCCGCCTCGAGAAAGGCGGCGTCCTGGGCCTCTAGACGATGGGGTCGGGGGGCTTCGTACCCAATGGCCGCTCCGGTGTCAAAGCCGGAGCGGCCAGCGAGAGCGTCCGTTTGCAGCGGTGCGCGACCGCGGACGTCCACTCGAAATCCGGAGCAAGCGCGTGAGCAGAGCAATCCGGACGGGGTCCCCACCAGGAACGGCGCGGCGCGGCGCGGGAAGCTGCTGGCCGGCTGGGTGGCGGCCGGCCCCGACGTGGCGGCGGCTTCGGACCACCGGCCCGTGGTGCTCGACCTGCGGGGGTGGTGAAGTGAGGCGCGTGGGACTTGAACCCACAGCCACTGGCTTAAAAGGCCAATGCTCTACCATTGAGCTAGCGCCTCGGACCGGCTCGCCGCGGTCGCTTGATACCACGACTGCTCGTGTCTCGCCCCGGGGCCGGTTGGAGTTCTCGGCCGGGCTGCTATCCTGCCGCCTTACCCGCGACGAGGAGCCATGCCGTGACCGACGCGCAGGTGAAGCAGGTGGTGAGGGCCTACCAGGAGCGGCTGGAGCGCGAGGGCTACCGGCCGGCGCAGATCGACTTCGATCGGACCACCGCAAGCTTCCCGCGCAGCCGGCAGCTGGAGCACGCCGCCTGGATGTGCTCCGAGATCCAGAAGGCGCTCGACGCCGGCGAGCGCGAGCGGGCCATGCGCTGGTTCGGCTTCACCCAGGGCGTCCTCTGGGCCCACGGCATCTACGCGGTCAACGAGCTGCGTGAGCAGAACCGGGCCGTGGTGCGGGGCTGACCCGTCGCCCTGGGCATGTCACCAGGCCCGTGGTGTCGGCCGGCGCGACCAGCCCCGGGCTATGCTGGCGGGGTGAGCGGCCTGGACCAGTGGCAGGTGGAGACGCCGGAGCAGGTGGCGCTCTCGCTGCCGCTGGCCGGCGTCGGGGCGCGGGCGCTGGCGGCGCTGATCGACCTGCTGGCGGTCTTCCTCTGCGGGATCGTGGGGCTCTTCGTCTACTCGATCTGGGGCGACCTGCTGGGGCGCTGGCAGGCGCTCTCCTGGGCCGGCCAGCTGCTGCTGGTCGGCGCGGTGCTGGCGGCCGGGTGGGGCTGGGACGTGGCCTGGGAGGTGGGGTGGCGCGGCCAGACACCGGGCAAGCGGGCGCTCGGCCTGCGTGTCGTCCGGCTCGACGGCGCGCCGGTCGGGCTCCCCGAGTCGCTGGTGCGCAACGCGCTGCGCGTGGTGGAGCTGCCGCTCGGCTACGCGCCGGCGGTGCTGGCGGTGGCGCTCTCGGCGCGGCGGCAACGGCTCGGCGACCTGGTGGCGGGGACGCTGGTGGTGCAGGAGCGGCGCTTCGACCTCTCGCGCTACGGCGCGCCGCCCGCGGCCGAGGCGCGCTGGCGCGAGCTGAAGGGGCGGGCCGTGGGGTTGCTGGCACCGGCCGACTTCGAGCGGCTGCTCGACTTCCTGCGGCGGCGGACCGAGTTCGACGAGGTGGCTCGTGCCCGGCTCGCCCGGCGGCTGGCGGCGGTGCTGGCCGCGCGCGCCGGGGTGGCGCCGCCGGCGGCGGGTGAAGCCGAGTCGTTCCTCGAGGCGTTCCACGCCTTCGCCGCGGAGGGGGCGCCATGAGACCGCGGGGGGTGGCCGCCTTCGTCCGCGGCCGCCGCGCCGGCTGGGAGCGACTCGAGCTGCTGGTGACGCGGGTCGAGCGGGGACGGTTGACGGTGGCCGAGGTGGACGAGCTCGATCGGCTCTACCGGAGGACCATCGGCGATCTCTCCCACGCCCGCACCGTCTTCCCCGGCACCGACGCCGAGGGCTTCCTCGCGCAGCTGGCCGCGCGCGCCTTCTCGTCGCTCCACCGGGGGCGGCGCGGAGGCTGGCGCTCGGCCATGTGGCTCTTCCGGACCGAGGGACCGGCGGAGGTGGTCCGACACCGCGGCGCGCTGGCCCTGGCCGCGGCGCTCCTGCTGGCCGGGCTGCTGTCGGGGGCGCTGGCGACCGCGCTCGACCCCGAGGGCTGGCGCTGGCTCCTCCCGGCGTCGGTGCGCGAGGCGCTGGAGGCGAAGCGGCTCTGGACCGACGACCTGCTCAGCGCCGCGCCCGGGCTGGCTGGTGGTGCCATCGCCCGGAACAACCTCTCGGTCGCGGCCCTCTGCTTCGCGCTCGGTCTCACCGGTGGCGTCGGGACCGCGCTGCTGCTGGTGGGCAACGGCGCGCTGCTGGGGGCCGTTCTGGTGGCGGCGTGGCGGGCCGGGCTCGGCGCCGGGCTGGCCGGGTTCGTGGCCGCGCACGGTCCGGTGGAACTGAGCGCGCTGGTGCTGGCCGGGCAGGCCGGCTTCGTGCTCGCCGGAGGCCTGGTGAGGCCGGGGGAGTGGCCGCGACGGGAGTCGCTGGCTCGGCGCGGCCGGGAGGCGGCGCGGATCCTGGTGCTGGTGGCGCCGTTGCTCCTGCTGGTGGCGGCCGTGGAGGCCACCGTGTCGCCGGCCGGACGGTTTCCGCTCGCGGCGCGGGTGGCGCTCGGCCTCGGCCTGCTGGCGGCGGTCTGGAGCTACCTGTGGCGGGCCGGCCGGGCCGCGGCAACCGCGGTCACTGTGGCAGCGCACCGCCCCGGCCGCTGACCAGCGGGCGGCGCCGGGAGCGCTCGGGCCACCAGCCGCTGTTCCGTCTCGAGCCGGGAGAACCAGCGGGAGGCACGCGCCCGGACGGTGGCCCAGCGCTGATCCTCGGGGCTGGCCATGGGGAGCTTGCCCGGGGATGCCGGATGCATCGGGACGTCGACGCGGCAGGCGCCGGCCCGGGCTCGAAAGACCTCGTCGTACAGCGACGAGTACGTCCGAGCGCAGAGCGGGCACTGGAAGTACCGGACCGTGCTCCCAGCGGTCGCCCAGCTGGTCATCGTCACCTGGCAGTGCATGCATTCGACCGAATCCATTTAGTGCCCCGACCCAGGCAAGATGACTACTGCGAGCGCCGATCCTCTCGCTGCGGCAGGCGGCCTCGTCGGTCCGCTGCTCAGCGTAGCGCTGCTACGCTTCCGCTGCTCCCTCCTCGGGCGCCAGCCTCGCTTCGGTCTCGACGCTCTCGTCACGTCATCTTGCCTGGGTCGGGGCACTGGGCCGGTGATATCACCGGATCGCCCCGGGTCAAGAAACCCTCCGGGATCATTCGGGTATCTGGCGAAGTTACCGGTGTACGGCCCACTGGAATGACGGAGCGCCGCGATAAGGTGCAGCCAGATGGCTCCACCCTCGGGTCAGGTTCGGGGAGGCCGGCGCTGGCCGGCCTCGTTCCTCGCTGCCGTGCTCCTCGCCGGCGCGGCGGTGGCCGGCGCCGTGCCCGAGCCATCGGCGAGCCCTGCCGAGCCGCCTCCAGGCGAGTCCGCGCTGCTCCCGCCGCCGCTGCCGCCACCCACGCCGCCGCCGGAGCCGTCGCCCCACGCCACGCCGCCACCGGCCACCTCGAGCGGGGCCGACATCCTCGACCTGCTCTGGGGCCACCGGATCGAGTTCGGGCCGGGCGGCCAGCCCCTGGTCAGCATCCGGCTGATGGAGGGGCAGGATCAGCTGGTGATCCGGACCGTCGGCCCGGCGCGGCTGCTGCTGCGATCTGGCCCCAGCGTGGACCTGCCCGCTGGGACGCGCCTGGTGGTGAGGGCCCGTGACACCGTGCCGGCCAGGCTCGACGCCGCGCCCCTGCTGGCCGAGGCGGCGTGGGCCGACCGGGGCACCATCGAGGCGGCGCGGGCCGAATGGGCCGCCCGCGGCGTGCCGGTCCGGCTGCGCACCATCGGAGGCGTCTACGGGATCGCCGGTCGCGTGGTGGACACGCGGCGCCAGAAGCTGGTGGCCGGGAGGGAGCTGCCGGGCCTGAAGCTGCCGCTCGACGTCGACCTGGTGGCCCGTCCGCGTGGCCGGCTCGAGGTCGCCGGCGAGGCCGGTCCGCTCGGCGAGGCCGACACCGCGGCCTCGGTGGAGCCGGTGGGGGGCGCCGAGCTGGCGGTCGAGTCGGTCGAGCACGCCCTCGGTGGGAAGCCGGCGCGGGAGGAGCGGCGCTACCGCTCGCGACTGGTGGCCACCATCGACGCGGCCGGGCGGCTGGCCCTGGTGGCGGTGGTGCCGCTCGAGGAACTGCTGCGAGGGCTGGTGCCGTCCGAGATGCCCGCCTCGTCGCCCCTCGAGGCGCTGAAGGCGCAGGCGGTGACCGCCCGCTCCAACGTGCTCGCGCAGCTCGGCACCCGCCACCTCGCCGACCCCTACGTCATCTGCGCCGAGGTGCACTGCCAGGCCTACCGGGGTGCCGGCGCGGTGCACCCGCGCACCGACGAGGCGATCCGGGCCACCGCGGGCGAGGCGCTCTTCGGCAAGGCCGACCGGACCCTGGTCGACGGCGTCTACTCGGCGCTCTGCGGCGGCCACGGCGAGGACAACGACGCCGTCTGGCCGGTCGCGCCCAGCGCCAGCCTGCGCGGGCAACCGGACCTGGCCAACGGCGATGCGGCCGCCTGGGCCGGCAAGCTCAAGGACGAGGGGGTCCTGCGCCGCTTCCTGGTGGCGCCCATCGACGCCTGGTGCAAGCGGCCGGCGGCGGCGCGCAAGGACCGGTTCCGCTGGGAGCGTCGCTTCACGCCGGCCGACCTGGACCTGCTGGCCGGGCCGCTCGGGGTCGGAGAGGTGCGGCGGCTCGCGGTGATGGCACGAGGCGTCTCCGGGCGCGCCACCGTGCTGCGCGTCGAAGGGGCGGACGGTGCCGCCGACGTCAGCGGAGAGCTGCGCATCAGGCGGCTGCTCCGGAACCTTCCCTCGGCGATGTTCGTCATCGACCGGGAGGGAGAGGAGTGGGTGCTGCGCGGGGGAGGCTGGGGGCACGGCGCCGGGATGTGCCAGTGGGGCGCGGTCGGGCGCGCCGAGGCGGGCCAGGGGTATCGCCAGATCCTGCGGGCCTACTTCTCCGGCGCCGAGGTGGCGCGGATCTACTGACGGTCGCGCGGGCCGCCTGGCCCAGGCGGGCCGTCGTCGCCCGGCGTGGTGGCGCCGGAAGCCGGGGGCCCCGGGGCGAGGAGCCCGAGCCGGCGTCGCGCCGGCCGCCGGCGCAGCGCGAGGCCGGCGGCCACCGCGGTGCCGAGCGCCAGCACCGCCAGGAGCAGCTCCACCAGGGCGATCCGGTGGAGCAGCAGCGCCCCCCCCGGCTCCAGCCCGGCGGCGCGCGACGACGCCTCGGTGTCCCACGCCTTCCAGGCCATGAAGCCGGAACCGACGAGCAGCAGGACCAGCCGGAGCAGGACGCGGGAGCGGGACATGCGCACGGGCGCTTCATGCCATGGAGCGGTATGCTCGTCCAACCATGAAGCGGATCTGCGTCTTCTGCGGCTCCTCCCCGGGGCACGACCCCCGTTACCTCGAGGCGGCGCGCGCCATGGGCCGGACCATCGCCCGGCGCGGGCTCGGGCTGGTCTACGGAGGCGGCTCGGTTGGCCTGATGGGGGCGGTGGCCGACGCGGCGCTGGCGTCGGGCGGCGAGGTGGTCGGCGTCATCCCGCAGGTGCTCCAGATCCGCGAGCTGGCCCACAAGAAGCTCAGCACGCTCCACGTGGTCGGATCCATGCACGAGCGCAAGGCGCTGATGGCCGAGCTCTCCGACGGCTTCGTGGCGCTGCCCGGGGGGATGGGGACGCTGGAGGAGCTCTCCGAGGTGCTCACCTGGGCGCAGCTGGGGCTCCACGCCCGGCCGGTGGGGCTGCTCGACGTGGCCGGCTACTACCAGCCACTGGCCGAGTTCTTCGACCGGGCGGTCGGGGCCGGCTTCCTCCGCCCGGCGCACCGGGCGCTGCTCCTGGTCGGCCACGAGCCGGCGGCGCTGCTCGACCAGCTCGCGGCCTGGCGCGGGCCGGTGCTGGAGCGCGTCATCGACCGGGCCAGCTCGTAACGGACTACAGCCTGGCGTGCCTGAGCCGCAGCGCGTTGGCGATCACGGTCACCGAGCTGAAGCTCATGGCGGCGCTGGCGATCATCGGCGAGAGGAGCATCCCGGTGAACGGGAAGAGCACGCCGGCCGCCAGCGGCACGCCGGCGACGTTGTAGGCGAAGGCCCAGAAGAGGTTCTGCCGGATGTTGCGCATGGTGGCGCGCGAGAGGCGGCGGGCCCGGACGATGCCGGCCAGGTCGCCCTTCACCAGCGTCAGCCCGGCGCTCTCGATGGCCACGTCGGCGCCGGTCCCCATGGCGATCCCGACGTCGGCGGCGGCCAGCGCCGGGGCGTCGTTGATCCCGTCGCCGGCCATGGCCACGGAGAGGCCGCGCGCCTTGTAGCGCGCCACCACCGCCGCCTTTTCGGCGGGGCGGACCTCGGCCTCGACCTGCGTGATGCCGAGCCGCGCGGCCACGGCCAGCGCCGTGGTCCGGGCGTCGCCGGTCACCATCACCACCTCGAGCCCCTCGTCCCGAAGCGCCGCCAGCGCCTCGGCGACACCGGTCCGTACCGGGTCGGCGGCGGTGAGCAGGCCGGCCAGCATCCCGTCGACGGCGAGGAACATGGCCGTGGCCCCCTCGGCGCGGGCCCTCTCGGCGGCGGCCCGCAGCGGCGACGGGTCCACGCCCGACTCTGAGAGCCACTCCGGAGTCCCCAGCATGGCCACGCGGCCGTCCACCGTGGCGCGGACGCCGCGCCCCGGCACGGCCTCGAAGCCGGCCGCCTCGGCCAGGGTCACGCCCCGCGCCGCCGCCCCCGCCACCACCGCGGCGGCCAGTGGGTGCTCCGAGCCTCGTTCCAGCGTGGCGGCCACCCGCAGCACATCACGTTCGGTGAACGAGGCGGCGGGCGTCACGCCGGAGAGGACCGGCTTGCCGGCGGTGAGGGTGCCGGTCTTGTCGACCAGCAGCACCTGGATCTTCTCCATCCGCTCCAGCGCCTCGGCGCTCTTCACCAGCACGCCGGACGTTGCGCCGCGCCCGGTGCCGACCATGATGGCCATCGGCGTGGCCAGCCCGAGCGCGCACGGGCAGGCGATGATCAGCACCGCCACCGCCGCCACCAGCCCGTGGGCCAGCCGCGGCTCGGGGCCGAGGAGCGCCCAGGCCGCGAAGGCGATCACCGCCGAGAGGACCACGCCCGGCACGAACCAGCCGGAGACCACGTCGGCCAGCCGCTGGATGGGGGCGCGAGTCCGCTGCGCGTCCATCACCATCCGGACGATCTGCGAGAGCAGGGTGTCGCCGCCGACCCGCTCGGCCCGCATCACGAAGCTCCCGGTGCCGTTGACGGTGGCGCCGGTGACCGGGTCGCCCTCGCGCTTCTCCACCGGCACCGGCTCGCCGGTCACCATCGCCTCGTCCACGCTCGAAGCCCCCGAGACCAGCCGTCCGTCGACGGGGATCTTCTCGCCCGGGCGGACACGCAGCAGGTCGCCCACCTTCAGCTCCGTGACCTCGACGTCGGCCTCGATCCCGCCGGCCGCCACGCGCCGGGCCGTCTTGGGCGCCAGGCGCAGCAGCGCGCGGATGGCCCCGGAGACGCGGCTGCGCGCCCGCAGCTCCAGCACTTGGCCGAGGCAGACCAGCTCGATGATCACCGCCGCCGACTCGAAGTAGATGGGGGGGGCGCCGTGCTCCAGGTAGGCGGCGGGGAAGAACCCGGGCGGCACCAGCGTCGCCACCGCGCTGAACAGGAAGGCGGCCGCGGTGCCGCTCCCGATCAGCGTGAACATGTTGAGCTTCCAGGTCCGGAGGGAGAGCCAGGCCCGTTCGAAGAAGGGCCAGCCTCCCACCAGCACCACCGGCGCCGAGAGCGCCAGCTGCAGCAGCGCGAAGGTGCGGAAGCCGAGGGCGTGCTGCAGAGGCATCCCGGCGGCCATGTCCCCCATGGCGACGGCGAGCAGCGCCAGCGTCGGCAGCAGCCCCCACCAGAAGCGCCGGGTCATGCTGGTCAGCTCCGGGTTCGGAGGCTCGTCGGCGCTGGGGAGCCCGCCCACCACCAGCGGCTCCAGCCCCATGCCGCAGATGGGGCAGGGGACCGGCGACTTCTCCCGCACCTCGGGATCCATCGGGCAGACCCAGACCACCTCGGCCCCCGGCGGTGCGGAAGGGGGGGCGACCGCGGCCGGCTCGCCGGGCTTGCGGGCCAGGTAGGTGGCCGGGTCGGAGCTGAACCTGGCGAGGCACTTCGAGCTGCAGAAGAACCAGGTCTTGCCCGCGTGATCCAGTTGCCCGCCCCTGGGCGACCTGGGGTTGACCTCCATGTGGCAGACGGGGTCGTGGGCGAAGTAGCGCTCCGGCTCCGCCTCGAAGCGGGCTCGGCAGGCGGCGTCGTGGAAGTGGTAGCGGTACCGGCCGCGCTCCACCGTCCCGCCCGGCGGGCTGGCCGGGTCCACGTCGAGGCCGCAGACCGGGTCACGCGTCGGCGGCGCGGGAGGTGGAACGGCGGGGCTGGCGGCGTCGGGAGTCGACATGGCGGGAGGCCTCCTCGGCCCGTGACTGGCTGAAGGTTCAGTAACCCACCCCGGGCGAGCTGACCACCGCGAGCACCGATCTTCTCTACGCGGCGAACGGCCGCAGCGCGCGAGACCGCGCTGATCCTGGCCGGAGGTGCCTTCTCGGAGCCGCTCCCAGGGAGAAGGGTTCGCCTGGGCTGGGCGCGCCCGCGGTGCGCGGGCGGGTCTTCTGGCGCAGCCGCTGCGCGATCTCACCCGGTGGGCGCCGGCCCCACACACCGGAGTTCACGTGCTTGGCCGCCCATCGATCTGGCCAACCCGTTGCAGAGCATCATCGCGACATAGCAATACCGCTACATCAACGGGCGCCATCCATTGGGTGCGTCCAGGGGGCGCGGGATGACGAGAGACGAGAACCGATACTGGAACCCCTACCTGGCGGGCGTGGCGCTCGGCCTGGTGCTGCTCGCCACCTACCTGCTCACCGGCAAGGGGCTGGGCGCCAGCGGCGCCAGCTTCCGCGCCGGCGCGGCGGTGGTCAACGCGGTGGCGCCCTCGCACGTCGAGCAGGTGCCCATGCTGGCGGCGACCACCGAGGACGGCTCACCTCTCAAGAACTGGCTGGTCTTCGAGGTGGTGGGCGTGGCGCTGGGGGGCTTCCTCGGGGCGCTCACCAGCGGCCGGCTGCGCGGCGAGACGCTCAAGGGCTCGACCTTCCCGGCTGGTGGCCGGTGGGCAATGGCCATCGGCGGCGGCGCGGTGATGGGCGTGGGCGCGCAGCTGGCTCGCGGCTGCGCCTCGGGGCAGGCCCTCTCCGGCGGCGGCCTGATGTCGGCCGGCGCCTGGGCCTTCTTCCTGGCTTTCTTCGGCGGCGGCTATGCGCTGGCCGCCCTGGTGCGGAGGCAATGGCGATGATCTTCCCGACCGATCTGCTCTCGCAGGACGCGCTCACCCCGGTCTCGCTCCTCGGGGCAGTGGTCCTCGGCGCCGCCTTCGGCTTCGTGCTGGAGCGGTCCGGCTTCGGCCGGGCCCAGAAGCTGGTGGCCCAGTTCTACCTGACCGACATGACCGTCTTCCGGGTCATGTTCACCGCGGTGGTCACCGCCGCCGTCGGCACGTCGCTCCTGGCCGCGGTAGGGCTGCTCGACCTCAAGGCGGTGACCGTCAACTACCCGACCTACCTCTGGCCCATGATCGTGGGAGGGCTGCTGGTCGGCGCCGGCTTCGTGGTCTCGGGCTACTGCCCGGGCACCTCGGTGGTGGCGGCGGCCTCGGGCAAGCTCGACGGCCTGCTCACCGTGGCCGGAGTGGTGATCGGCATGGTCGCCTACGCCGAGGTCCAGCCGGCGGTCGCCGGCTTCCACGACAGCGGGAAGCTGGGCGGCGTCTTCCTCTACCGGCTGCTCCACCTGCCGCCGCTCGCCCTCGCGGTCCTCATCGCGGTCGCGGCGGTCGGCTGCTTTGCCGGCGCCGGCGCCATCGAGCGGCTCGTCAACGCCAGGCGCGATCCGGCCGCCGGCCCCCTCGCCTGAACGGTTCCACCCGAAGGAGAAAACCACATGAAGAAGCTCATCGCCGCGCTCACCGCAGTCGCCGCCCTGGCGCTGCTCGCCGCCCCCGCCGCCGCCCGGGCCGGGGAGAAGTTCCTCGGCAAGGTGGTGAAGATCGAGATGGCCGGCCCCGAGGCCAAGGTGGCCACCGCCACGTTGCAGGACGAGGCCGGCAAGACCGTGGCCATCACCGTCCAGGACAAGCTCACGCTCGACAAGTTCGCCGACAAGCGGATCACCATCGGTGACGACATCAAGTGCAAGTACGAGGTGAAGGACGGGAAGAACGTCGCCACCTTCTTCAAGAAGCCGGGCGGCTGCTAGCTCGCCGGCCTCCCCAACCACCCACGACTGGTGAACACGATGCGCACGAACCTGCTCCTCGCAGCTTCCCTCCTCTTCGCCTCCTCCGCCGGCGCCGCCGAGCACGAGGGCAAGGCCTACATCGCCGAGCACGGCTACGACGGCCCACGCACCTGCGAGACCTGCCACGAGGGAACGGCGCGAAAGTTCCTCGACACCGTCCACTGGAAGCACGCCTCCAAGGTCTCCAACGTGGAAGGCGTGGACCCCAGGCAGGAGTGGGGGATGAAGAACCGCATCTACACGTTCTGCAACGGCAACGACCTGGTGAACAACCTGAAGGAGATCCCGGCCAACGAGAAGGGGAAGACCAAGCTGA
Organism: Myxococcales bacterium; assembly: GCA_021806645.1. Lineage (GTDB taxonomy): Bacteria > Myxococcota > Myxococcia > Myxococcales > Anaeromyxobacteraceae > JADKCZ01. Next base: position 387,065 of record JAJZQX010000001.1, read on the forward strand.
TCGGCTGCAACAGCTGCCACCCCGGCAACCACCTCTCCGACGTGGGCTCCACCGGGCCGGAGGCGGAGCAGGCCATCGACTGCCTGGTCTGCCACTCCAGCAAGTACGACTACTCGAAGCGCAGGCCGTACAAGACCGCCAACGGCCAGGTGGCCATGGGGCAGGACCGGAGCGCCGAGGCGGCCATGGCGGTCGGCAAGCCGGCCGTCAAGAACTGCATGACCTGCCACGAGGGGGCCGGCGGCGGCCCGCTGGTGAAGCGTGGCTTCGCCTTCGACGCCGAGCACGACGCCCACGCCGCCAAGGGGATGGTCTGCGTCGACTGCCACAAGGCGAAGGACCACCGCGTCCCCACCGGCTTCGATCCGAACACCTGGGCCAACGACGGCGTGCGCCTCTCCTGCGCCGACTGCCACCCCGGCAAGCCGCACAAGGACCAGGCCTACGACGCCCACCTCGGCCGGATCGCCTGCCAGACCTGCCACGTCCCGGGCGCCGGCGGCGCCGTGGCCAAGGACTTCACCCGCTGGACCAAGCTGGAGACCGGGTTCTACGAGCCGTCCACCATCGTCCGCGCTCCCAGCGAGGCCATGCCGGTCTACGCCTGGTTCAACGGCACGGTGGTGAACCAGCCGCACTTCATCGGGCCGAAGGGGAGCCGCACCGATCCCAGGAGCAAGATCTTCCCGTTCAAGATCTACGAGGGGAAGGCCTACTACGATCGGAAGTCCGGCCAGCTGCTGGCCATGGACTTCGCCCCGCCGACCGCCACCGGCAACACGCTGGCCGGAGTCGCCAGCGCCGCCCGGACCATGGGGCTCAAGGACGTCCAGCCTGTCCCGGGTTGGCAGACCATCTACTTCGCCAACAGTCACCTGGTGACGCGCCAGAAGGCGCTGACCTGCGACAAGTGCCACGTCCCGTCGGGCGGGCGGCTGGACTTCCAGGCGCTCGGCTACTCCAAGGCCGAGATCGAGAAGCGCCGGCTCATGAGCGCATCGCTCTGGTTTGACAGGCTGCTGGAGAAGGAGTTGAAGAAGGACGAATGAGCCCATCCGCAACCAGGCCGGCGCGCCGCCTCGCCAGCGGCACCCCGCTCATCAGCCGGGACGCGGGGAGGGCCGCCCACCTCGCCGAGGTGCTCAAGGCGGTGGCCCACCCGCTGCGGCTCCGCATCATCGCCATCCTCGTCGAGGGTGACGCCAACGTCTCCGAGCTCGCCGAGCGGCTTGACGCGGCCCAGCCCATCGTCTCGCAGCAGCTGCGCATCCTGCGCGGCCACGGGCTGGTGGCCGCCGACCGCCGCGACGGCTTCGCCACCTACCGGCTCGTGGAGCGAAACCTGGAGGGGCTGGTGGCCTGCATTGAGCGCTGCCGCCGCTGAACCCATCGTGGACCGGACCGCCGCCGCGGCGCGGCGCCCTACGGGAGTCGTGCTATACGGCCCGGGTGGGAGAGGAAATCCTCATCGTCGCCGGCGAGGCGAGCGCGGACCTCCACGCGGCGCGGGCGCTGATCGAGCTCCGCAAGCTACGCCCCGGGCTGCGCGCCTTCGGCGTGGGCGGGCCGGCGCTTCGGGCGGCCGGCCTGGAGACCCTCTACCCGGCCGAGGAGATCAGCGTGATGGGGCTGGTCGAGGTGCTGCCCCGGATCCCGCGCATCCTCTCGATCCTCGGCGGCCTGGCGCGCGCCGCCCAGGCCAGGCGTCCCAAGGTGGCGCTGCTCGTCGACCTCCCGGACTTCAACCTGCGGCTGGCCGCCAAGCTCAAGGTGCTGGACGTGAAGGTGGTCTACTACATCTCTCCGACCATCTGGGCATGGCGGAAGGGGCGCGCCCGTCAGATCGCCCGCGTGGTCGACCGGATGCTCTGCATCCTGCCCTTCGAGCCCGAGGCCTACCGTGGCACCGGCGTGCGAGCCCGCTTCGTCGGTCACCCTTTCGCGGAGCGGCCGCTCCCCGCGCCGGCGGCCGCCTACCGCGACGCGCTCGGGCTGGCGCGCGACCGGACCACCATCGCCATCGTGCCGGGGAGCCGTCGCGGCGAGGTCGCGCGGCTCCTGCCGCCCATGCTCGACGCCGCCGAGCGGCTGCGCGCCAACCACCCGGATGCGCAGTTCGTGCTGCCGGTGGCCCCGACGCTCGACCGGGCCCTGCTCGCCCCGTACCTCGCGGCCCACGCCGCGCTCGAGGTCCGGCTGGTGGACGGCCGGACCGCGGACGCGGTCGGGGCCAGCGACGCCGCGCTGGTGAAGAGCGGCACCTCGACGCTGGAGGCGGGGCTGATGCACCGGCCCATGGTGGTGGCCTACCGGCTCTCATGGCTCTCCTACCTCATCGGCAAGCTGCTGGTGAAGCTCACCCACTTCTCGCTGGTCAACCTGCTGGTGGGGCGCGAGGTGGTGCCGGAGCTGCTCCAGGGCCAGGCCACGGGGGAAAGGCTGGCGGCCGCGCTCGAGCGGGTGCTGGCCGACGGCCCGGCCCGCGACGCCCAGCTGGCCGGGCTGCTCGAGGTGCGGGCCACGCTGGGGGAGCCCGGCGCGCCCGAGCGGGTGGCGCGCGAGGTGGCGGAGATGCTCTCGACATGACGGCCGGACGCAAGGCGCTGCTCTGCCTTCCAACCTACGACGAGCGCGAGAACCTGGCGCCGATGATCGACGCCATCCTGGCGGTGGTCCCGCGGGTCGACGTGCTGGTCATCGACGACAACTCCCCCGACGGGACCGGCCGGTTGGCCGACGAGATCGCCGCCCGCGAGCCGCGGGTCAAGGTGCTCCACCGGGCCGGCAAGGAGGGGCTGGGGCGGGCCTACCTGGCCGGCTTCGCCTGGGCGCTGGCCCGCGACTACGGGCTGGTGCTGGAGATGGACTGCGACTTCTCCCACGACCCCAGGTACCTGCCCGGCATGCTGGCAGCGGCGGCTGAGGCCGACCTGGTCCTCGGCTCACGCTACGTGAAGGGTGGCGGCACGGTGAACTGGGGGCTGGCGCGCACGCTCATCTCGCGCGGCGGCAGCCTCTACGCCCGGACCATCCTGGGCCTCGCGGTGCGCGATCTGACCGGCGGCTTCAAGTGCTTCCGGCGCGAGGTGCTGGAGGCCATCGACCTGGCCTCCGTCGAGTGCACCGGCTACGCCTTCCAGATCGAGCTCACCTACCGGGCGGTGCGCCGCGGCTTCCAGGTGCGCGAGATCCCCATCGTCTTCGCCGATCGGCGCGTCGGCCACTCCAAGATGTCCCGCCGCATCGTCCTCGAGGCCATCCGCAAGGTCTGGTCGATCCGGCTGAGCGGCTGGTAAGGACCGGACCGGGCCCCGGGGGGGCGCGACGCCCGTCCGGTTCCCGGGTATCTTCGCGGCGTGCACGAGGCCCTCGCCACCTTCCTGGTCGCCCTCTCGGCCATCTTCTTCGTCGTCGACCCGCTCTCGGCGGTGCCGATCTACCTCGCCATGACGAGGAACGACTCGGTCGGCAAGCGGCGCGAGACGGCGCTGCGGGCCTCGGTCACGGCGGCGCTGGTCCTCTCCGCCTTCGCGCTCGGCGGCGCCTGGATCTTCAGGCTGCTCGGCATCGGGTTGCCGGCCTTCAAGGTTGCCGGCGGCGTGGTGTTGATGCTGCTGGCGCTCGACATGATCCGGACGCAGCCCTCCAAGACCCGCATCACCGACCGCGAGGTGGAGGAGGGGGCGGGCAAGGACGACATCGCCATCGTCCCCCTGGCGATGCCGCTGCTGGCCGGCCCCGGGTCGATCGCCACCGCCATCGTGCTCATGGCGCGGGCGCGCATCGGCGCGTGGTGGCACATGGCGGCGGTGCTGGCGGCCATCGCCGTGACCTGCGCGTCGGCCTGGCTCATCCTCGCCGGCGCCGCCCGGACCGAGAGGGTGCTGGGCAAGACCACGATGGCCATCCTCGAGCGGGTGGCTGGCCTGCTGCTGGTCGCCATCGCCATCCAGTTCATGATGGACGGGCTGGGTGAGGGGCTTCCGGGGCTGGCCGGGGCGCTGGGGCGTCTCCAGCCGGGTTCGTAGCGCTTCTCGGGGCCACTCGGAGGTCCGGGCTGAACGGGAGTTCTGGCAAGACGACTTGCCGGAGCTCAAGTAGACTCCGGGGAAACCGATCGAGGTCCCGCGCGCGCCGCGCGGGCAGGAGGCAGCGAGACCATGGCTACGCCCCGGGTGATCCGCACCTTCTCGATGCTCGGCGCCGACGGCGCCGGCAAGACCGCCCTGGTGGAGGGGCTGCTCCGGCTCGCCGATCCCCGCCACGCCAGCCCCGACGGCTCCTCCGCGCGTCTCGACGCCGAGCCCGAGGAGAAGAAACGTAATTTCACGCTCAGTCTCCATCCCGAGTCCTTCGACGAGGGCGGTCGCAGCTTCCACGTCCTCGACTGCCCGGGCTTCGCCGCCTTCCTCACCGAGGTGGAGTGGGCGCTGCGGGTGACCGACGGCGCGGTGATGGCCATCTCCGCGGCCGACGGCTGCCACAACCGCGCCGAGCGGACCTTCGACGTGCTGGCCGATGCCGGCGTACCAGCCCTCGGTGTCATCACCCGTGTCGATCACGAGCAGGCCGACTTCCGGAAGGCGCTCGCCGACATCGAGGCGTCCCTCAAGGTGAGGCCGGTCGCCGTGCAGCTCCCCATCGGCGCCGGGCCCGGGTGCAAGGGGCTGATCGACCTGGTCGCGATGAAGGCCCACCTCATCGACCCGAAGGTCTTCGGCAAGTTCAGCGAGGCCGAGGTGCCGGCCGGGCTGCTGGCCGAGGCCACGGCGCTCCGCACCGCCATGATGGAGGCGGCGGCCGAGACCGACGACGACCTGCTGGGCCGCTACCTCGACGCCGGGACCCTCACCGAGGAGGAGCTGCGGCGCGGGCTCTCGGCGGGCACCCGGGCCCGGAAGTTCCTTCCGGTGGCCGTCGCCGCGGCCAAGTCGGGGCTGGGCGTCCGCGAGCTGCTCGACCTGGCCGTCCTGCTCTTCCCCTCGCCCGCCGAGCGGGTGGTGGCCGGCACCGACCTGGGGGGCAAGGAGACCATCTGGGCCGGGGAGCCCAACGCCCCCTTCTGCGGCCAGGTCTTCAAGACCACCATCGACCACTTCACCGGGCGCATCGACTACCTCCGCATCTTCTCCGGCACGCTCAGGCCCGAGACCACGCTGATGAACCCGCGAACCCGCGCCGAGGAGCGCGTGTCCCACTTCTTCCGGACCGACGGCGCGCAGTCCGCCGAGGTGGCGGAGGCCGGGCCGGGCGAGTTCGTGGTGCTGGTGAAGCTCAAGGACGCCCACACCGGCGACACCCTCTGCGATCGCGAGGCGCCCATCCTACTGCCGCCGTTCGCGCAGCACCCCCGGCCGGTCTCCTACGCCGTCCACGCCAAGGGCGGGGACGACAAGGCCGCCGCCGCCCTGCACAAGCTCATCGAGGAGGACCCGGCGCTCGAGCTGGCCCGCTCGCCCGACACCGGGGAGATGCTGCTGCAGGGGATGGGGCAGGCCCACATCGAGGTGACCGTCGAGCGGGTGAAGCGCAAGCACGGCGTGGAGATCGTGCTGACGCCGCCGTCGCCGGCCTACCTGGAGACCATAACCGCCGCCGCCAAGGCCCAGGGCAAGTTCAAGCGCCAGACCGGCGGCCACGGCCAGTTCGGCGACGCCCACGTCGAGCTGTCGCCCCTGCCGCGGGGGGCCGGCTTCGAGTTCGAGGACGCCATCGTCGGCGGCACCGTGCCGCGCCAGTTCATCCCTTCGGTGGAGAAGGGGATCCGCGGCGCGCTGGGTTCGGGACCGCTGGCCGGCTACCAGGTGGTCGACTTCAAGGCCAAGCTGGTCTTCGGCAGCTACCACGACGTCGACAGCTCCGACATGGCCTTCCAGGTGGCCGGCTCGATGGCCTTCAAGAAGGCCATGGCCGAGGCGCGCCCCATCCTGCTCGAGCCGATCATGCAGCTGGAGGTCCGGGTGCCGGAGGAGTACGTCGGCCCGGTGATGGGTGACCTCAACTCACGGCGCGCCCGGGTGCAGGGGATGGAGCCGGCCACCCGTGGCGTCACCATCCGCGCCACCTGCCCGCACGCCGAGGCCATGACCTACGACGCCGACCTGCGGTCGCTCACCCAGGGGCTCGGCTACTTCACCATGTCCCCGTCGCACTACGACCCCGTGCCCCCGCCGCTGGCCCAGAAGATCATCGAGAAGCGGCGCGCCGAGGGGAAGGTGAAGGGCGTCGAGGAGGAGAAGTAGCGCCGCGAGCGGAGTTGGGGCGGCCAGGCCGGATTGGCGCTAGGATGCGCCTGCCGTGAACGCCTACTTTCGCCTACTCCGCTTCGTCGCTCCGTACCGCGCCCGCCTCGCCGCCGCCATCTTCTGCATGGTCGTGTACGCGGTGGCCAACGCCGCGTACATGTTCCTGCTCGGGCCGCTGATCGAGTTCCTCTTCACCGGTAAGCTCAGCTCCGTCTCCTCGGGCGACATGCTCGGGCTCGCCTCCCGCCTGAAGGCGCTGCTGGAGCAGACCGAGCGCGGGCAGATCCTGGCGGCCTGGCCCTTCGTCATCATCGGCGTGTCGCTGCTCAAGGGCGTGGCCGCCTTCGGGCAGGCCTACCTGATCGGCGTGCTGGGGCAGCGGGTGGTGGCCGACCTGCGCCGGGCGCTCTACGACAAGATCCTCTTCCTCGCTCCGGCGTTCTTCAACAGGCGTCCCACCGGGGACCTGATGTCCCGGTTCTCCTCCGACGTCGGTGCCGTCGAGATGGCGATCACCAACTCCGTCGCCAGCTACCTGCGCGACGGGATCCAGGTGGTGGTCCTGCTGGGCGCCTGCTTCGTGCTCGACTGGAAGATGTCGCTGGTGGTCTTCGGCGTCATCCCCATCACGCTCTACCCCATCGTCCGGCTCGGCCAGTGGCTCAAGAAGAACACCGTCCAGGGTCAGGCCTCGATCGGGCGCATCGCCGAGATGGTGCTGGAGACCATCTCCGGCATCAGGGTGGTGCAGGCCTTCGGCATGGAGCGATGGGAAGCATCCCGCTTCGACGCCGCCAACGGCGAGTGGCTCAAGATCCAGCGACGCAACGTCCGGGTCAGGGCCTTCTCGTCGCCGCTCATGGAGGTGATGGCCGCGGCCGGCTTCGCCGCCCTGATCGCCTGGGTAGGGCCGGACATCGTGTCGGGCAGGCTGCCGGCCGGGAAGGTCTTCTCCTTCATCACCGCGGTGATGTTGCTCTACCAGCCGGTCAAGCAGCTGGGGCGGGTTGGCCAGATGGCGCTGCAGGGCGCCGCGGCGGGCGAGCGGATCTTCGAGATCCTCGACGCCGTCACGGCCGTCCCTGATGCCGGGACCGGCGAGCTGGGCCCGTTCCAGACAGCCATCCGCTACGAGGAGGTCTCCTTCGCCTACGGCGACGCGCCGGTGCTGCACCGGCTCTCGCTGGAGATCCGCAAGGGTGAGGTGGTGGCGCTGGTGGGCGGCTCCGGCGGCGGCAAGACCACCGTGGCCAACCTGCTGCCGCGCTTCTGGGACCCGACCGGTGGGCGGATCACCATCGACGGCCGGGACATCCGCGAGGTGACCCTGCGGAGCCTGCGTGGGCAGCTGGCCCTGGTCACCCAGGACACCGTCCTCTTCAACGACACCATCCGCAACAACATCGCCTACGGCTCCCCGGACATCCCCCTGGCCGACGTGGAGCGGGCCGCTCGCATGGCGCAGGCGCACGAGTTCATCTCCGCGATGCCGCTGGGTTACGAGACCCAGGTCGGCGAGAAGGGGACGCTCCTCTCCGGCGGTCAGCGCCAGCGGCTGGCCATCGCGCGCGCCTTCCTGAAGGACGCGCCCATCCTCATCCTCGACGAGGCCACCAGCGCGCTCGACGCCGAGAGCGAGCGCGAGGTGCAGCGCGCCCTCGAGCAGCTCATGGGGCTCGGCTCGGCTGGCCACCGGACCACGCTGGTGATCGCCCACCGGCTCTCGACCATCCGAGGCGCCGACCGGATCGTGGTGCTGTCGCGGGGCCGGGTGGTCGAGGAGGGGCGCCACGCCGAGCTGCTGTCCCGCCGAGGCGAGTACGCGCGGCTTCACGCCATCTACGAAGGGGAGGGGCAGGCCGCGGCGTCGCCGGCCTCGCTGGCATGACGGACGCCGGACGGAGCAGGTGGCGCCGGGCGCTGGCGGGACTGGGCATAGCCCTGGTGGCCTGGCTCGGCTGGGGGCTCGGGGTGGTCCGCGCCACCCGTGCGCCACGGCCGCCACCGCCCCCCGGCGAGCTGCGCGGCGCCTGGCACGTCCACACCACGCGCAGCGACGGCCGGGGCACGCTCGACGAGGTGGTCCGCGCCGCGCGCGCCGCCGGCCTGCAGTTCGTGGTGGTCACCGATCACAACGTCGTCGCCCCAGGGGACGCCGGGTGGCACGACGGCGTCCTGGTGATCGAGGCCTCGGAGTCCTCTTCCCGCTTTGGCCACGTGGTCGCCGCCAGCCTCCCCCGCGCGCTCACCCCGGAGGAGCGCGGCGGCGAGCCGCTCGACACCATCGACGCGCTCGGCGGCGAGGCGGTGCTGGCCCACCCGTTCCATCCTCGCCGCCCCTGGAGCGGCTGGGAGCGCGAACCCTGGCGCGGCATCGAGGTGGTCTCCAACGACACCGCATGGGGCGAGATCACCGTGGGGCGCGGCTGGAGCCGGCTACTCCCCGGGCTGGCAGCGCTCCCATTCGACGCCGCCAGGGCCGTGATCGGGCTCGTCCCTTCGACGGACCGTGAAGAGGCGGTGCTCGACGGCGCCTTGCGCGCCTGGGGCGCCGGGCCACGCCGTCCGGACGGCTCGCTGGCCCCGTCGCGCGTGCTGCTCTGCTCGGCCGACGCCCACGGCTACCCGAGCTACCAGGCCGCCTTCGAGGCCTTCAGCATGCATGTCCCGGTGCGGCCGACCGGCGACGCCGCCGCCGACGGCAAGGCGGTGCTGGCGGCGCTCTTCGACGGACGGGCCGCCTGCGTCTTCGACGGCGTGGCTCCGGCGGCCCGGGTCCGGCTCGCACACGCTACCGGCGCAGCCATGCAGCTCTCCGCCGACGGCTCGCTCGACGGCGCCGAGGCCCGGCTCTGGCGCGCCGGCGCGGTGGTGGCCTCTGGCCGAGGCGAGTCGGGAGCGGTCCGGTTCGACTGCGCCGGCGGCTGCGGCCCGGGGATCTACCGGGCGGTCGCGACCCGCGGCGGCCGTCCCTGGATCTTCACCAACCCCGTGGTGATCGAGTAGAAGGCTCACCCCGGTGCAACTCCTCTACGCCATCGCGACCATCGCGATCTTCCTGCTCGGCCTCCCCGTGCTGCTCACGCACCCCAAGCTGCGTCACGGCATCGCGCAGCGGCTCGGCTTCTACGCGCGCTCCATCGACCTGGGGACGGGCCGGCCGCGCATCTGGCTCCACGGCGCCAGCGCCGGCGACCTGCTCTCGCTCCAGCCGATGATGAAGGAACTGAAGGCGCGCCGCCCCGGCTGCTGCATCGTGGTGAGCACCATCACCAACAGTGGCCAGGAGATGGCGCGGCGCATGCTGGCCGAGGCCGACGTGGTGGTCTACGCCCCCTATGACCTGCCGGGGGCCACGGCGCGGGCGGTGCGGGCGCTGCGTCCCGACCTGCTGGTGCTGGAGTACACCGAGATCTGGCCCGGCCTGATCCGCGCCGCCCATCGGGCCGGGGCCCGCATCGCCCTGACCAACGGCCGCTTCAACCCGGCCAAGCTGCGGAGCTACCGGCTCCTCTTCGCCCTGGTCGGGAACCCGCTCCGGGCCATCGACTGCTTCCTGATGCGCTCCGACGAGGAGGCCGAGCGGGCGCTGCTGCTCGGGGCGGCGCCGGACCGGGTCTGGGCCACCGGCAACACCAAGTTCGACGCGCTGATCTTCGATCCGCCGCCGGGGCGGGAGGAGGCGCTACGGGTCGAGATGGGGCTCGACCCCGGGGCGCCGGTCTTCATGGCCGGCTCGACGCACGAAGGGGAAGAGGAGCACCTCCTCGAGGTCTACCGCCGGCTGGCCGAGCGCCACGCCGGTCTCCGGATGGTGGTGGCGCCACGCTACGTGGAGCGGGCGGGCCGGGTCATGGCCATGGCGGCGGAGGCCGGGCTGGGGGTCCGCCTGCGCAGCGCCGGGGCGGCGGCCGGGCGCGCGCCGGTGGTGGTGCTCGACACCATCGGCGAGCTGGCGGCGGCCTACCGGCTCGCCTCGCTGGTCTTCGTGGGCGGCAGCTTCGTCACCCGCGGCGGGCAGAACGTCCTGGAGCCGGCGGCGCAGGGAAGGCCGGTCCTCTTCGGACCGCACATGGAGAACTTCAAGGACTCGGTCCAGGTGCTCCAGGGACGCGGCGGCCTGCAGGTGGGGACGCCGGAACAGCTCTTCCGCGTCGCCGACGAACTGCTCTCCCGCCCCGATCAGCTGGCCGAGCTGGGGACGCTGGCGAGGCGGGCGGTCACCGCCATCCGCGGCGCCAGCGCCCGAAACGTCGACCACATGCTGGCGGTGCTGCCTCGCGAGGGCGCCGCGCCCGGGAGCGTCGTCCCGTGCTAGGCGCCTCGGGCCAGCGCATCCTCGTCATCCGCTACTCGGCGCTGGGCGACGTGGTGCTCGCCACCAGCGTGATGGAGCCGCTGAGGCGCCGCTTCCCCGGCGCCCGGATCGAGTGGGTCACCTCGCCGGCGCTGGCGCCGCTGCTGGAGGGGCTCCCCGGGATCGCCGCGGTCCACCGGCTCGGCAAGCGGGGAGGGCACGGGCCGCTCGCGCTGGCGCGCCGGCTGCGCGGCCGGTTCGACCTAGCCATCGACCTGCAGGAGAAGGTGAAGAGCCGCTTACTGGCCCTGGCGGCGGCGCCGCGCCGGCTCCACTTCCACCGGCGGACCTTCGGGCAGGCGCTGTGGGCGCTGGTTGGGCGCGACCGGCCGGTGACGCGCGCCCACGCCACCCGGCTCTACGCCGAGGTCCTGGCGCCGCTCGGCGTCGAGGCACCGGGCCGGCCCGAGCTCGCGGTCGGGGAGCGGGCCCGGGCCCTGGCGCGGGAGGCGCTGGCCGGCGCGAGGCGGCCACTGGTCGGGATCGCGCCGGGCGCCACATGGGCCACCAAGCGCTGGGCGCCCGAGCGGTTCGCGGCGGTGGCCGATGCGCTCCACGCGGCCGGCCACGGGCTGGTGCTGGTGGCGGGCCCCGGCGACGCCGTGGCGGCCACCGCGTTCCGGGCCGCGCTGCACGCGCCGCTCGACGCCGATCTGACCTCGCTGCCCGTCGACGTCCTGGCGGGGGCGCTCGGCGAGCTGAAGCTGCTGGTGGCCTGCGACTCCGGGCCGGTCCACCTCGCCACCGCGCTGGGGGTCCCGACGCTGGCCCTCTTCGGCCCCACCAGCACGGTCCGCTGGGCCCCGGCGCCGCCGGGGCGCGCGCTCAGTCTCGGGCTCCCGTGCCAGCCCTGCTCCAACCACGGCGGCGAGCGCTGTCCGCTGGGCCACCACGACTGCCTGCGCCGGCTCGAGGTCGCGCCGGTGCTGGCCGCGGCGCGGGAGCTGCTCGCGTGACCGCGCTGGAGCGCGCCTGGTGGACGGAGCGCCCCGCCGGGCTGGAGCGGGCGGCCCTGGCGCCGCTCTGGCCGGCCGAGGCGCTCTTCCACGGCCTGGTCTGGCTCCGCGGCATCGCCTACGACCGGCGCTGGCTGGCGGTGGCCTCGTCGCCGGTGCCCGTCATCTCGGTCGGGAACGTGGCGGTGGGAGGCGCCGGCAAGACGCCGGTGACCCACGCCATCGCCACCAGGCTGGCGGCTCGTGGGCGGCGGGTCGCCATCCTCTCCCGCGGCTACGGCGCGGTCCGGAACGACGCGCGGGTGGTGGCCGACGGCGAGCGGGTGCTCCTCTCGGCCGAAGCGGGGGGGGACGAGCCGGTCCTGCTGGCGCGGCGGCTGCCGGGCGTCCGCGTCCTCTGTGGCCCCCGGCGCGCCGAGCTGGCGACGCGGGCGACCGGCGCGCTCGGCGCCAACGCCCTCCTGCTCGACGACGGCTTCCAGCACCGGGCCCTGGCCCGCGACCTGGACGTGGTGGTGCTCGACGCCGCCAACCCGTTCGGCAATGGCCACCTCATGCCGGTGGGGCCCAACCGCGAGCCGCGCCGGGCGCTGGGGCGCGCCGGGCTGGTCTGGCTCTCTCGCGTCGACCAGGCCACGCCCGAACGGCTGGAGCGGCTCCGCGTGCTCGCCTTCCGGCACACCGGGCGGGGGCCGGTCGAGTCCCGCCACGCCCCCCTCGATCTGCTGGACGGCACGCTGACCCGCTCCCGCGGCCTGGCCGCGGCGCGGGGGAAGCGCGTGCTGCTCCTCTCGGGGCTGGCCCGGCCGGGCGCCTTCCGGCGCACCGTGGAAGGGCTGGGGGCCGAGGTGGTGGCCGAGCGGCGCCACCCCGACCACCACCGCTTCACCGCCGCCGACCTCGACCGGGCGCGGGCCGCGGCCGACGGCGCCCGGGCCGAGCTGATCCTGACCACCGAGAAGGACGCCATGCGGTTGCCGCCGGAGTGGGGCGCCGAGCCCCGGCTGGCGGTGGTGCGGATCGAGGCCGAGCTGGTGGCCGGCGAGGGCGCGCTGCAGACGGTGCTGGACGCCGCCCTGGCCGCCGGCGATCGCAGAGGGCGGAGGAACGGGCCATGAACTTGGTGCTCGACCTGCTCGGGCGGATCCCGCGCCCCATCCTCTCCGCCTTCGGCAGCTTTCTCGGCTGGCTCATCTGGACGCTCCGGATCCGGCGCCGGGTGGTGCTGGAGAACCTGCGGCTGGCCTTCCCCGGGAAGACCGAGGGGGAGCGGCTGGCCATCGCCCGGGCCAACTACGCCCACCTCGGCCAGATGATCCCCGACTTCCTGCGCGTGCCGACGCTGCCCCCCGAGGAGCTGGACCGGCTCTTCGTCTACGAGGGGTGGGAGAACTACGAGCGGGCCGCCGCGCTCGGGCACGGCGTGGTCGCCTGCACCGCCCACTTCGGCAACTTCGACCTGCTGGCCTCGGCCCACACGCGGCGGGGCGTGCCCATCACCCAGATCTCGCGGGCCATGGGCAAGAACCCGTTCAACGACCTGCTGCGGCTGGCGCGGAAGCGCTCCGGGATCGAGGAGCTGGTCATCTCGAAGGGGCAGACCATGCGCGCCCTAATTCGCGCGCTCAAGGATCGGCGGGTGCTCGGGTTCGTCTACGACCAGAACGAGGTGGGGCGCCCCGTCTTCCCGACCTTCTTCGGCGTCCCGGCCGCCACCACCTCGACGCCGGCGTTCCTGGCCCGCCGGGCCGGTGCCGCGGCCGTCTTCGTGATCTCGGTGCCGCTCGGAGACGGCCGTCACAAGGTGGTCATCGAGGGACCGCTCGAGCCGGCCCGGACCGGGGACGCCGGCGCCGACGACCTGGCCTTCATGCAGCTGCTCAACGACAAGCTGGAGGCCTGGGTCCGGCGCCATCCGGAGCGCTGGTTCTGGCTCCACCGGCGGTGGAAGACGCGCCCGCCCGAGCCCGCTCCGGCCCCCGCCGCCGGCCCGACCCCAGGGCCAGCTCGCCCGAATTGACGCCCCCCGGGCCGCGAGGTAGGGAACCACCGTGCCCGCGCTCCGTCCGCCCGCGCTGAACGACGTCGCCGCGCTGCTGCCCGCCTTCGCCGCCAGCGAGGTGGTGGTGGTGGGCGACTTCGTGGCCGACGAGTACGTCTACGGCGAGACCGAGCGGATCAGCCGCGAGGCGCCGGTGCTCATCGTCCGCTACGAGTCGTCCGAGCTGAAGGCCGGCGGCGCCGGCAACGCCGCGCAGAACCTGGCCGCCCTGGGCGTCAAGGTCCGCGCCGTCGGGGTGGTCGGCGACGATGCGCTCGGCACCGCGCTGCTCGACGAGCTGGAGGGCGGCGGCATCGACGTCACCGGCCTCCTGCGCGTCAAGGGGCGGGCCACCGAGGCCAAGACGCGGATCCTGGCCGGCGGCCGCTCCTCGCGGCGCCAGCAGATGCTCCGGCTCGATCGCGCCGCGAGCGAGCCGCTCCCCGCCGCGGTGGTCCGCAAGCTGGTGGCGCTGGTCGGCCGGGCCCGCCGCGGCGCCGGCGCCGTGCTGGCCAGCGACTACGGCTCGGGGGTGGCCGGCCCCGAGGTGATCGAGGCGCTGGGGCGCGTCCACCGTGCCCGTGTCCCGGTCTGCGTGGACTCCCGCTACGCGCTGCTCGAGTTCAGGGGGCTCACCATGGTGAAGCCCAACGAGGTGGAGCTGGAGGCGGCCAGCGGCCTCTCGCTGGCCGGTCCCAGGGGCCTCGAGCGCGCCGCCAGGGCGCTGCTGCGCAAGGTGGCCTGCGAGGTGCTGCTGGTCACCAGGGGCCGCAACGGCATGTCGGTCTTCCGTCCCGGCCTGCCGCCCGTCCACCTCGCGGCGCACGGGAGCCAGGACGCGGTCGACGTCACCGGCGCCGGCGACACCGTGGCGGCGGCCTTCGCGGCCGGGCTGGCCGCGGGCGGCGACGCCCTGACGGCGGCGCAGCTTGCCAACGTGGCCGGCGCGCTGCAGGTCCAGAAGCCCGGGACCGCCACCGTGTCACGGGCGGAGCTGGCCGCCGAGTTGCAGGGGCCCTGAGCCATGGCCCGGCGGATCACGCTCGACGACCTGCCCACCGTCCGGGCCGAAGCCACCGCCGCGGGCCGCACCATCGCCCTGGCCAACGGGATCTTCGACCTCTTCCACGTCGGCCACCTGCGCTACCTGCAGGGCGCCAAGGCCGAGGCCGACCTGCTGCTGGTGGCGGTCAACAGCGACGCCTCCACCCGCGCCTACAAGGGGCCCGGGCGCCCGGTGGTGCCGGAGGACGAGCGGGCCGAGATCGTCGCCGGGCTGGCCTGCGTCGACTTCGTGGTGGTCTTCCCGTCGCGGGACGTGGTGCCGATCATCCGCGCGCTGCGCCCCGACGTCCACGTGAAGGGGACCGACTACACGCCGGAGACCATCCCCGAGGCCGACGAGGTCCGCGCCTACGGCGGTCGCGTCGCCGTCGCCGGCGATCCCAAGAACCACTCCACCACGGCGCTCATAGCCACGCTGGAAGCAGCCACGGAGCCGAGGCGTTGACCGCGCCCCGGTCCACCAGACGGAGATCACCGATGCCCCTGTCGCCCGAGCTGAAGGAGATCCTGGCCTGCCCCAAGTGCAAGGGGCCGCTCGAGTTCCACGAGGAGGCCGGCCAGATCCACTGCACGGCGTGCCGCCTCGTCTACCGGATCGACGACGGCATCCCGGTGATGCTGGTGGACGAGGCCAGGCCCCTGACATGAACGGAGAGCGCCTGGCCGGGACCGGGAGGATGGGGCCATGATCCGCAGCATGACCGGCTTCGGGGCCGGAGGTGGGGCGTCGGGCGGCGAGGAGATCGCCGTGGAGATCCGCTCCGTCAACCAC
>JAJZQX010000001.1:410000-417145 GCA_021806645.1 Myxococcales bacterium
CGTCGTCGGCGTCATCGGCGGCACCGGGCTGGGCGAGGCGCTCGGCACGCTCGGGCAGGGCGAGGTCCGCGAGGTCGAGACGCCGTTCGGGCGTCCCTCCGGGCCCATCACGCTCACCGAGGTGGCCGGGGTGCCGGTGGCGCTGCTCTCACGCCACGGGGAAGGGCACCTGCTCAACCCCACCCAGGTGCCGTACCGGGCCAACATCTACGCCCTCAAGACGCTGGGCGTGACGCATGTGGTCGCCAGCGGCGCCGTCGGCAGCCTCCGCGAGGAGGTGGCCCCGAAGAACCTGGTCATCCCGGACCAGGTGATCGACAAGACCTTCCGCCGCCCCAGCACCTTCTTCGACGACCTGGCCGTGCACGTCGAGCTGGCCAGCCCGTTCTGTGGCGGGCTGCGCAACGCGCTGGTCAAGGGCGGCGCCGGGTTCCCGGGCCCGGTCCGCATCCACCAGGGGGGCACCTACGTCTGCATGGAGGGGCCGCAGTTCTCCAGCCGCGCCGAGAGCGAGCTGCACCGGAGCTGGGGCGCCTCGCTGATCGGCATGACGGTGATGCCGGAGGCCAAGCTGGCCCGCGAGGCGGAGCTCTGCTACGCCCTGGTGGCGCTACCGACCGATTACGACTGCTGGCGGCCGCACCCGGCCAACCTCGACCAGGCCAAGCTGATCGAGGAGATCCTCGCCAACGTGAAGGTGGCCACGCAGAACGCCATCGAGCTGATCCGGCGCTCCATGCCCCACGTGGCGGCGCTGGCCGAGAAGCCGTGCCCGTGCCAGTCGGCGCTGGCGCTCGGGATCTGGTCGGACAAGAGCAAGCTCACCCCCGAGACCCGGCAGCGGCTCAAGCCGCTGCTCGAGAAGTACCTCGGGTAGCCGCCCTTGGCGGGGACCTCCGGGACCGGCGGGCTACCAGGCCCGCTTGCTCAGGCCGACGGCGCGGCCAGCGCCTTCAAGGCCAGCTCCCGGACGTTGCGCGGGCAGTCGATGGCGGCCAGCTCGCCGGCGGTGACCCAGCGGACGGCGTCGAACTCGTCGCAGCCGTGGACCTCGCGCGTCGCCACGTCGGCGACGAAGGCGAAGTTCATGTGGAGCCCTTTCGATCCCGCCAGGTGCTCCTCGTAGCCGATGAGCCCCGGCGGCGTGCCGTCGACGCCGAGACCGGTCGGGAAATGGCCGGAAAGGCCCGTCTCTTCGAGGAGCTCCCGCTGAGCCGCGTCGAACGGCGACTCCCCGGCCTCGAGCTCACCGCCCACCGGGAGCCAGGTGCCGAGCCGCCGGTGGTGAATGAGCAGCACGGCGCCCTGGTGGCGGCAGAAGATGGCCACCGAGAAGGCGCGGCGTCCGGCGGAAGGGGGAGGCATGGTGGCTCCGTTGAGATGACCAGCGGGTAAGAGGACGGCGCGACGAGGACTGGACGGCGAGGGCGGGGCGAGGAGCCCCTGGTAGACGACCTTGAGGAGGGACTCGGCCCAGGCGGCGAGTTCGGGCCTGGCGGCTGTTGCTTACCGCGTAGCAGCGTAATCCACCGGCCTCTTCATGCCGGTCTCGGCCCCCGTCTCGCGCTTGGTGGCGTACCAGGAAGGCGTCACGTAGGCGTCGGGGCCGAGGAATATGGCGAGACCGTCCGCCTCGGGTGGCGTGGCCTGCCACTGGGGGTTGGCGCGGGCCACGTGGCCGAGGAGCAGGCCGAGCGGCGCAGGTGTCGGCTCGAGGAGGAGCGGGATGTGGCTGGCGTCGAGGCCGCCCTCGACCGAGGTCACCAGCGTGGCCAGCCCGGCGTTCCGGATGGCCGCGTGTCGGAGATCGAGACGGGGTTCGTCGAAGTGGGTGGGCAGGTACATGGCCCATTCTACTCGCGGTCTTCCGCGACGGTGGTCGTGGCGGTAGCGTGGTGCGGCTCGTACCCTGCGGCTCGTCCGGTGGAGGTGCGCCATGGCGAAGAAGTCCCTTCCACTGTCCCAGGTCTACCGGCTGCTCGAGCCGGGCCCGGTGGTCCTGGTCAGCACCGCCCACCGCGGGCGGGCGAACGTCATGGCCATGTCATGGCACACCATGATGGAGTTCGAGCCGCCGCTGGTCGGCTGCGTGATCAGCGGGCGCAACCACAGCTTCGCGGCCCTGAGGGCGACCGGGGAGTGCGTGATCAACATCCCGACCGTGGAACTGGCCGGGCAGGTGGTCGGCTGCGGGAACACCACGGCTCCTGCGCGCGCTGCACCCGGCGCAGGTTCTGCTCGATCCAGCCGACCAACCCCTCGATTCGAGCGGCGACCTCGCGTCCCATCGATGTCAACCGGTACTCCACGCGCGGCGGCACCTCGGGGTAGGCGGTGCGCCGTACGAAGCCGTCCTGCTCGAGCGAAATCCAGAACTACTCTGGGGCAAGTGGCGGCTGTGGACCAGGTCCTTGCCCGACTGGCTCGGCCGGCGCCGGGGCGAGCTCGAGGCGCGGGAAGAGCAGGCTCACGGCGAACGCGGCCGCCGCGATGGCGGCCACGGCCCAGAAGACGGTGCTCATGGCGCCCTGCAGCGAAGAGGCGAGCCCGGCGACCAGCGCGGGCGGGAGGAGCGCCCGCTCCGGGCCGAGCAGCTTCTCGGCCACCTCGGCGCTCGCGCCGGACGCCGCCAGCGTGTTGGCGAGCACCCCGCCGAGGATGCCGACCGCGAGCGTCCCGCCGATGGTCCGGAAGAACATGGTGCTCGAGGTGGCGACGCCGCGGCGGTTCCACGGGACGCTGGCCTGGACCGCGATGACGAGCGGCGTGTTGGCGAAGCCGAGCCCGAGACCGTAGGCGAAGGTGAGGAGCTGCGGGACCAGGAGCCGCACCCCGGGGCGCAGCAGGAGCGCCAGCGCGATCGCGGCCAGCGCGACCAGCCCGAGCCCCCCGCGCACCAGCCGGCGGTAGCCGAGCGCCGGGAGGAGGCGGCCGGAGAGCGCGCTGGCGATGGGCCAGCCGACCGCCATGAAGGCGATCGAGGCGCCGGCCTGCGTCGGCGTGGCGCCGAGGACGCTCTGGACCCAGAGCGGCACGAAGGTGACCATCGAGATCATCGCCGCGCCAACCAGCGCGCCGCTCGCCGAGGCCACCGCGATGACCCGCTGCGCGAAGAGGTCGAGCGGGAAGAGCGGCTCCCGCACGCGCCGCTCCACCGCCACGAAGGCGGCCAGCGCGAGCGCCGCCGCCGGGATCGCGAACATCGCCGCGCGCGGGGAGCGTGAGCCCAGCAGGGCCAGCAGCACGGTGGCGGTGAGGAGCGCCGCGCCGCCCAGGTCGAGCTTGTGCGAGTGGCGCTCCAGCCGCTCGTGGTACGCCCAGGCGAGGACGGCCATCGCACCGACGCCGAAGGGCAGGTTCACGTAGAAGACCCACCTCCAGCCGAGCGAGTGGACGATGGCGCCGCCGAGTAGCGGCCCGGCCAGGCCGGCCAGCCCCCAGACCGCGCCGAAGATCCCCTGCATGCGCGCCCGCTGCCGGGCGTCGAAGAGGTCGCCGACGATGGTGAGGCCGATGGGCTGGACGGCGCCCGCGCCGAGTCCCTGCAGCGCGCGGAAGCCGATTAGCTCGGCCATCGAGTCGGCGTGGCCGCAGGCGAAGGAGCCCACCAGGAAGAGGGCGATGCCGAAGAGCATGACCGGCTTGCGGCCGCGCAGGTCGGCGAGCTTGCCGTAGATCGGCACGGTCACCGTGGAGGTGAGCATGTAGGCGGCGAAGGCCCAGGCGTACAGGTGCAGGCCGCCCAGGTCGCCGACCACCGTCGGCATGGCCGTGGAGACCACCGTCATCTCCATGGCCGCGAGGAACATCGAGAGGAGGATGGCGACGACGGTCCAGGAGCGGTGGGTCACGCGCATGCGGGCACGCTTATCCACCGCCCCGAGCGCCCAGGTCAACGCGGGCCCGCTGCCTTGGCGTGGGCGGCCCGGACTACAGGCCGGCGAGCGCGGCGACGGTGGCAGCGGGCGCCTCGAGGGCCACCATGTGGCCGGCGTCCGGGACCAGGGTCAGGCGGGCGCCCGCGATGTGGGCCTGAAGGTACTCGGAGTACCGCGGCGGCGTGCTCCGGTCGGCGTCACCGCAGACCACCGCGGTGGGCATGCGGAGCTCCCCGAGCCGCGCCAGGACGTCGAACTGGTCGCAAGCGCAGAAGTCGCCGTGGACCACCGAGGCCGGGAGGCGGCGGAGGCCTTCGCTGAACTCGCTCCGCAGGTCCGGGCTGGCCCCCGGGCCGAAGGACCAGTCGGTCATCACCTCGACGGCGGCGGGGAAGGTGGCTGGATCGGCGGTGGCCTGCAGGAGGGCCGGGGTGACGCGGAGCCGGGCCCCGGTGCCCACCAGGCCGAGACCGGCCACCCGATCCGGCGAGTCGAGCGCCAACGTCAGGGCAATCGCGCCGCCCATGGAGTGGCCGACCACCACGGCGCGGTCGATCGCCAGGGCGTCGAGGAGGGCCAGCAGGTGGCGGGCGTATTCGGCGACGGAGCGGCGTCCCGGCCCCGGCGAGTCCCCGTGACCGGGCAGATCGACGGCGATGACCCGGCGCCCCGGCAGCTCCCGCGCCTCCAGGGGCCAGTGGCGATGGCTCCCGCCGGCGCCGTGGATCAGGAGCAGGGGCGGGCCGCGCAGATCAGGCGGGCTCCAGTCGAGGTGGAAGAGACCGGCGACAGCGCGAGAGGTGGCGTGGTGTTCCATCTGGTGGCTCCGGGACCTGTCCAAGGCTGTAGACGAGCCCGGGCCGAAGGGCAACGCCGCGGCCGCCGAAGAGCCGGTGAAGGTAACGGGCCGGGGCTTGCGGCCGCGAGAGTGGAAGGCGAGGCCGCCGGCTTCCGCCAGTTCCACCAAAGACGACGGGCCCTCCGCTCTCGCGAAAGGCCCGTCCATATTGCTCCCCACGACCTGCGCCTCTCGAACCGCTCCAGCCTCACCCTCCGGTTCGTTGTGCCCTGGGAGCGGGTGGCACGCGGCCTGGTCGCCAGCGCCGGAGGAGCGGTGCCTCCGACATGACCGCGACGTCATTGCTCCGGCCTGCAGGCCTCCATCCTCCTCGGTCACACGCTCACCCTGGGAGGGGTCATGAATGCAGTTCGGGTCCTTCTGCTGCCAATGGCCGGGTCGCTGCTCGCTTACACGGGTGGTGATCCAGCGCCACGGCTGGGAGCTCTTCTCGGTGTTCTTCGGCGACGCGGCGAACGGCGCTGGTGCTCGACGAGACGTGAACCCTGGTGCAGGCCAATCGTGAGGCGGCCGACCTGCTGGCCTTGCTGGGGGCGACACTTCCGCAGGGCGTCGCGGTCAACATGCTCCGAGCCGCCCTCGAACCCGGTCCGGTGCGCGACGCGCTCGTCAATCGCCACGAGGTGTGCCGCGAGATCTGGCAGCGGGCCGGGCGCGGGCTCCCCCTGGTCCCTGCGCCTTCAGGGCTGCCGAGCGGCGGCGGGCTCGGGAGGGTTCGCCGATTTGGAGTCATCCCGGAAGCTGGGAAGGATGGCGGCAGCGAAGCCGTTCCCGATGAGCCTCCAGATGACGTCCCACTCGTCGGCTTTGGGATCGTTGGTGGAGCCGGAGACGCGGATCACGGTGGCCACTTCCTGCGTGGTGTGGTTCTTGAGGACGAAGGCCAGGAACTGCAGCAGGTGCATCTCGGCGCGCTTGATGAAGGGCTTCCCCTTGTCCTTCTCGTGCTCGGAGATCTTCAGGCCCTTGAAGAGGGGCTTGATGTAGCCTTCGATCCGGCCCTTCTTCACGGCGAGCTCGGTGTATACGGAGAGCCGGCCCTGGGCCACGTCCACTCCCGTCGAGGACAGCAGCAGCGGGTTGAGGTCGGACAGCCTGGTGTCGTCCACCCTGAGACGAACGTCGAAGTCCGCCGGCTTCGCCAGGGCCAGGAAGCCACCCGAGAACACCGTCTTGCCGCTTCCCATGAAGACGCCCCGGCCCTGGAACTTGGACCTTCCACGATCCGATTGGTTGTCCAGGTTCTCGAGCTCCAGCTCCACGCCCTGCGCAAAGACGCGGTACGGAGGCTTGCTCCCGTCGTTCACGAAGCCGAGCTGGGCGTTGGTCAGCTTCAAGGTGTCGACCCGGAGGAACAGCCCCGGGGCGTTTCGAGCACTGCTGGCCACCTTGATCGCCTGGCTGAGCCGCTTCTCCTCGACGGCCTTGGTGGCCTTGGTGGTCACGTAGTCCAGTCGAAGGTCCTCGAGGAGGACCTTGGTGAGATGGGCCGACTGGACCTCCGGTGTGTACTCCAACGTGCCGTCCACCGAGAGGAGCCCACCCCTGGTCCTCACCTGGAACTCCCGGGCGATGGGGTCGAGCCGGTCCAGGGACACCTGCTCCAGGCGGATCTCACCCAGGCCGGCGGCGTGCGGCTCGCGGAGGAAGTCCGCCGCCCCCTTGAATGAGAGCTTGCCGGTGTCGAACACCACCGCTTGCAGGGTGACCGGCGAGGGATACGTCCCCTTGTCCGCGGCGACGTTCCGCACGTTCCTGGCGAGCATGAAGATCCCGGTGAGCTGGATGGGCTTTCCGGCCGCGCTGCCGGGGAGGTAGCGGACGGACCCATCCTCGACCCGCACCTGGTTCAGCTTGAAGGGGAAGATGGACTCGACCGCCTTCTGCCAACCCCGGTCCTGCAGGTTCACGGTGCTGCCGGCCTCCTCCGCGAGCTGGGCCAAGTTGGCGTGAATCTCCGGACGAACGATGACCAGGTCGCCGACCACCTTGAATCGGAGCAGCGCTCTCAGCTCCACGGAGAACTTGAGAGCGGCGAAGTTCCCCACGGGCGGGTCCGGGTGTGTGTCCTGCACCAGGACCAGGTCATTGAGCTCGAAGGCCCCCCGCCAGATGTGCGGGCGAACCTGGGCGAGCTGGACGGTGTAGCCGTCCAGCTGGGAGTTGAGCGTCCTCTCGACCCACGTCCTCATGGGGCTCGCGATCAGGAGGTCGGCGAAGATGAGGGCCAGCAGGACGACGAACGCCAGGCCAGCCAGGACCGTCTTGCCTACGTGCCTGCTGTTGCCGCTCACGCCCGATGATGTCGTAGGCCCCGATCTCGACCAAGCAGCGTGATGGCGAGTGGGCGAGCAGGTCCCTGACGGCCACCGCGGAGGCTGGCTTCTGGCGTTCACTCTGGGCGGTGG
>JAJZQX010000019.1 GCA_021806645.1 Myxococcales bacterium
GTCCATTCCGACCCACATCGTTGTAGTTTTCATTCGATCGGCTCCTCGTTTGCGGCTCTGGCCGCGGCCTTGCCGAGGCTAACCCGCGCTCAACGAGTGAGCCGGTCGTTCCATACTGTCTAGCGCCCCGGCCGGACCGCCTCAGCTGCGCGCGCCCTCGTCCAGCGCCGCCGCCGCGGCCCGAGGCCGGCCCTCGGGGTCGATGGCCGGGAGCCTCAAGGTGAAGGTCGAGCCGACGCCCACCTCGCTGGAGACGTCGATCGAGCCGCCGTGGGAGAGGACGATCTTCCGGGCCAGGTTGAGCCCGAGCCCGGTCCCCTCGCCGGGCGCCTTGGTGGTGAAGAAGGGCTCGAAGAGCCGCTTCAGGTGGGCGGCCGGGATCCCCTTGCCGGTGTCGGCGACCCGCAGCACCGCGTGCGGCCCGTCGCGCCCCAGCTCGAGCACCACGCGGTTGGCCCGCCCCTCCTCGCGAGCCTGCACGGCGTTGACCACCAGGTTGAGCACCACGTCCACCAGCTCGCCGCGGTGGCCGGTCACCCAGACCGGCCCCTGCAGGTCCACGCGGGCCGCGGCGTTGCGCAGCTCGTAGGCGGCGGTCCGCACCACCGCCTGCACCACCTCGCCCAGCTCCACCGGCGCCGCCGGCTCGCCGGTCTGGTCGCGCCGCGCCAGCGAGCGCAGGTTGTTGACGATCTGGCGGATCCGCTCCATCCCGGCCAGGCTCTCGCGGATGGCGTTGGGCGCCTCGCGCCGGGCGAACGCCAGCTCGGAGCGGGTCACCACGGCCGAGGCCCGCTCCACCGCGCCCGACTTGAGCGCCAGCTCGGAGAGCTCCACCACCGCCGCGTCCAGCCCGGCCACGTACTGCTTCAGCTCGGTCAGGTTGGAGGTGACGAAGGCGGTCGGGTTGTTGATCTCGTGGGCCACGCCCGAGGCCAGCACGCCGACGGCGGCCAGCTTGTCGGCCTGCACCAGCCGGGCGTAGAGCCGCTGCTGCTCGCCCACGTCGCGCGCCACCCGGACGATCCGGTCGTTCAGGCGCGTCGAGGTGACCTCGAAGACGGTGTCGAAGACCGGATCCTCGATCTCGACTATGCCGTCGCCCGGCACCGACCACCAGCGCTCGGGGTGCCCGGCCAGCAGGTCGGGGAGCCGGCGCCCCGCCAGCTCGTGCGGCCGCGCCCCCAGCAGCTTTCCGAAGGACCGGTTGACGCGCACCAGCCGTCCTTCGCGGTCGGAGATGAAGACCATCTCGCTCAGCGAGTCGAAGGTGGCCTCCCACTCGGCCCTGGCGTGCTCCAGCCCGTCGAGGGCGGAGCGGGCCCGCTGGGCGGCCCACTCGCGCGCCGAGTGGAGGTGGCCGGCGATGATGGCGACGGTGACGATGATCCCGGAGTCCCAGGCCCAGCGCGCCACGACGTGCTGGTCGATGCGCCCGGGGTCGAACCCCATGGAGATGGCGTCGCCGATGATGAGCGCGGCGACCGCCCACATGCCGACGATGGCCACCTCCCCGGTGCGGGGGAGCACCACCGCGGCCCCCACCACGCCCACCAGGACGCCGTAGCGGACCGGGCTGTCGGTCTCGCCGTGGAGCAGGGCCACCGCCACCGGGACCAGCACCACCAGCGTGGACTCGAAGCGGGTCCAGCGCAGCAGGGTGGCCACCCCGCGCTGGCGCTTGAGGATCCAGGCGTAGACGGCGTTGGCCAGCAACAGGGCGCCGCCGATGAAGAGAGCCGCCCAGGCGGCGCGCCGCCTGGTGAGCAGGTCGTTGGCGAGATCGACGGCGACGAAGACCGGCACGATGAGCCAGCGCAGCCGCAGCAGCCACTGGAGCCGCTCCGCGATCTCGCTCTCGGGAATCTCGTCGATGCGGCTTGGGACCGGGCGGTCCATCGGAAAGGGGGGCTCCTCGGTCTCCGGCACGGGTCGGGGGGGGGGGGACCGTGCGGGACCGCGGAATCCTAGTCGAAGGGGGCGTGGCCTCCAAGCACGGCGAGCGGGCGGCGCCACCGGGCCGGCGATACCGGGGTCGTCGGCTGGATCGCGCCCGGAGGCGCGGCTATGCTCGACTGCAAGGCGAGGACCATGGTCCAGATCAACAGCGACGCGCGAGAGTTGGCGATCAAGATCGTCTATTACGGTCCGGCGCTCTCCGGCAAGACCACCAACCTCCAGGCGCTCTACCAGAAGATCTCGCCCGAGGTCCGCGGCCGCCTCATGACGCTGGACACCAAGGACGACCGGACCCTCTTCTTCGACATGATGCCCGTCTTCTTCAAGACGGCGGCGGGCGTCAAGGTGAAGCTCCGGCTCTACACGGTGCCGGGCCAGGTGATCCACGAGTCCACGCGGCGCATCGTGCTGCAGGGGACCGACGCCGTGGCCTTCGTGGCCGACAGCCGGCGCGGCGAGGCGGCCGCCACGCTGGCCTACTGGAACAACATGCTGAAGAACCTGGAGGCGAACGGGCTCGACTACCGGACCCTGCCCGTCGTCATCCAGCTCAACAAGCGCGATCTGCCCGACGCGCGGCGGGAGGACGAGCTAGGCGACCTGCGCAAGGTGATCCGCCCGCCCATGGTGCCGGCGGTGGCGGTCCGTGGCGAGGGGGTGGTGGAGACGCTCTGGGCCCTGCTCACCCTCACCTACCGGAGCCTCGACCGCTCGATGGGGCTGGCCGAGCGCTGGAAGGTGAGCGAGCGGGAGTTCCTGGCGCGGGTCTTCGACCACGTGGACCTGCGCGGCACGCGGCTGCAGAACGAGGTGGCGCCGCGATGAACCCCGCGCCGTCCTTCCTCCAGCAGCGGCTGCCGCTGGGCGACCTGCTGGACCTGCGCGCCTTCAGCGAGGTCTGCCAGTCGTTCGCCGAGCTCTACCGCGTCGGCCTCAAGGTCTTCGACGAGTCCGGCAACAAGCTGGTGGACGTGAAGGTGGGCAACGCCGACTTCTGCGGCTACATCTGGACCAAGGCCTCCGGGCGCGAGCAGTGCGTCGCCACCGTGGGCAAGGTGAAGACCACGCCGGTCGAGGAGGTGGCCAAGGCGGTCACCTTCGCCTGCTTCTCCGGCTGCCGGTACGTGGTCCAGCCCGTGCTCCACGAGGGGGACGCCATCGGCCGGGTGGTCTTCGGGCCGTTCGTGCCCGAGGACCTGGCGGAGCTGCCCGCCTCGCTCACCGGCATCGCCGCGGATTTCGACGCCGCGCAGGCCGCCTCCTACCTGAAGAAGATCCGGAGGGTGCCGCCCGGGACCGCCGAGAAGATCCTGAACCACTTCATGGACCTGCTCGACGTGATGGTCTTCACCGGCCACAAGAACCTCATCGCCGCCAAGCTCCACATCGAGGCGGTGCAGGAGAGCTACCGCGAGCTGCAGGAGAAGAACCGGCTGCTGGAGGAGAACTTCCAGCGGCTCAAGGAGCTCGACCGGCTCAAGTCCAACTTCATCGCCACCATGAGCCACGAGCTGCGCACGC
Source organism: Myxococcales bacterium (assembly GCA_021806645.1). Taxonomy (GTDB): domain Bacteria; phylum Myxococcota; class Myxococcia; order Myxococcales; family Anaeromyxobacteraceae; genus JADKCZ01. The sequence continues at coordinate 3,481 of JAJZQX010000019.1, forward strand.
CGCTCACCAGCGTCATCGGCTACTCGGAGATGATGCTGGAGGGGCTGGGCGGCACGCTCACCGACGAGCAGCGCGAGTACCTCGGCATCATCATGGAGAAGGGCGAGAGCCTGCTCCACCTCATCACCTCGATCCTCGACATCTCCAAGATCGAGGCCGGCCGGGTGCGGCTGGTGCTGGGCGAGGTGGACGTGGGGCAGCTGCTCCGCGACGCGGCGGCCACGGTGTTGCCGGCGGCGCGCAAGAAGGGGCTGCAGGTGCTCTGCGAGCCGGGCCAGCTCCCGCGCCTCCACGCCGACCGGGAGAAGCTGCGCCAGTGCCTCATCAACCTCGCCTCCAACGCGGTGAAGTTCACGCCCGCGGGCGGCAAGGTGACCCTGGCCGCGGAGGTGCTCCCCGGAGAGCGGCTGGCGCTGCGGGTGGCCGACTCCGGCGTCGGCATCGCGGCCGAGCACCTCAAGCGGATCTTCGACGTCTTCTACCAGGTGGACGGGTCCACCACGCGCGAGTACGGCGGGGCCGGGCTCGGGCTGGCCATCGTGAAGAGCTTCGTCGAGGCCCACGGCGGCGAGGTCAAGGTGGCCTCGACGCCGGGGCAGGGCTCGACCTTCAGCATGATCCTGCCGGGGCACGGGCGGGCCGAGCTGGCGGTGACGCCCCTGACCCCGGACCAGGCGGCAGGCCAGGCGGGCCAGGCGGGCCCGGCGGGCCCGGCCTGACCGTGCCAGGCCCGTCCGGATCCGCCGGCGAGTTCGAGCTGATCGCCGCCTTCACCGGCCTGCTGCCGACCAGCGGCGAGGGGGTGCGGCTCGGTCCCGGCGACGACGCCGCGCTGCTCCAGCCGCCGCGCGGCGAGACGCTGGTGGCCACGGTGGACGCCGTCGTCGAGGGGGTCCACTTCGACCGGCGCTACACGCCGGGTGACATCGGCTGGAAGGCGCTGGCGGTCAACCTCTCCGACCTGGCCGCCATGGGGGCCAGGCCGCTCTGGGCGCTGGTGGCGCTGGGCGTGCCGCGCGGCGCGGCGGCGGCGCGGCTCCGCGGGATCGCCCGCGGGCTGGGGGCCTGCGCCCGGCTCCACGGGCTGGCGGTGGTGGGCGGCAACGTCACCCGCGCTGCGGAACTCTCGCTCACGGTGACGGTGCTGGGCGCGGTGGCGCGCGGCCGGGCGCTGCGGCGCGACGGCGCCAGGGCCGGGGACCTGGTGCTGGTCTCGGGGACGCTCGGCGACGCGGCGCTCGGGCTCGCGCCGGACGCGGCCGCCTCGCTGCGCCGCCGCCAGCGCCGCCCCACGCCGCGCCTGGCCCTCGGGCTCGGCCTGCGCCGGCTGGCCACCGCCGCCATCGACCTCTCCGACGGCCTGGCCCAGGACCTCGGCCACCTCTGCGGCGCCTCGGGCGTCGGGGCCACGCTCCGCGCCGCCGACCTGCCCAGGTCGGCGGCGGCGCGCGCCGCCTGCGCGGGAAGGGCCGACCCGTGGGGGCCGGCGCTCAGCGGCGGCGAGGACTACGAGCTGTGCGTCACCGTGCCCCCGGCCCGGGTCGGCGCGGCCATGCGCGCGGCGGAGCGGGCCGGGGTTTCGCTCACGGTCATCGGCGAGGTCACGCGCGGCCACGGCGTCCGGGTGCTCGGGCCGGACGGCCGCACGCTGCCGGTGGGGCAAGGCCACGACCACCTCGCGCCCGGGCGGTTTTGACTTCCCCCGGGATCCACATAGGATCGCCGCCACTCACGCGGCGCGGACTCCACCGCGCCGCTCGCCGAGGTGAACGTGGCACGGACTCCCCGTGACGAGCGACTCTCGACCCGGCCGTCGGCCCGCTGGCAGGACGTCCCCCACCTGCTGGCCGTCCGCGGGCGCGCCGCCGAGCTGCCGCTCCGGCCGACACCCAGCTCCACCGGCCTGAACGCGTCGCTGCAGGTCAAGCTGCTGCTGAGCTACGGCATCATCGGCGTGGTGCTGGTCTTCGTGGTGCCGCCGCTGCGCGAGGCGGTGCCCAACCCGTTCGCCGCCGGCGCCCTGGCCGTGCTCGGGACGCTGGGGCTCGGCTGGGTGCTCACCGTGGCCATCGCGCGGACCGCCCGCGTCGGCCGGCTCAAGGTCTCGGCCGTCGAGATCAGCCGTGGCGACCTCTCGAGGAGCGTGCTGGAGGAGCCGAACCAGGTCTTCCACGACGAGATCGACGACCTGACGGTGGCCATCGGCACCATGCAGGAGAACCTGCGCGACCTGGTCTCGCGCATCCAGCGCACCGCCCAGTCGGTGGCCGAGAGCGCCAACGACCTGCAGTCGTCCGCCGAGGAGGTCAACGCCTCCACCGACGAGGTGGCCTCGTCGATGGAGAAGATCGCGGTGGGCGCCGGCCAGCAGTCGGACCTGGTGGAGCGGACCTCCAAGGTGATCGGCGAGATCGCCGCCTCCATCGAGCGGACCGCCAAGAGCGCCGAGGAGGCGGCCCGCGCCTCGGCCGAGACCTCCACCTCGGCCGGCTCGGGCGGCGAGGCGGCGCGGCTGGCCGGCGAGAAGGTGAAGAAGGTCTTCGCCCGCATCGAGGCGGCCAGCGAGCAGGTCTTCGCCTTCGGCGAGCGGACCAAGGAGATCTCCAAGATCGTCGAGGCCATCACCCAGGTGGCCAACCAGACCAACCTGCTCGCCCTCAACGCCACCATCGAGGCGGCCCGCGCCGGCGAGTACGGGCGCGGCTTCGCGGTGGTGGCCGAGGAGGTGCGCAAGCTGGCCGACATCTCGGGGCGCTCCGCCGAGCAGATCTCCGGGGTGGCCACCGACATCTCCGGGCGCGCCGCCACGGTGGTGGAGACCATGAAGGAGTCGGTCTCCGAGCTGGGCGAGGGGCGCGAGGACCTCAACGCCATCATCCGGGCGCTGGCCGACATCGCCCAGATCGCCCGCACCGGCGCCGACAAGGTGGGCGTCATCTCCGGCGCCGCCCGCGACCAGCTCAAGGGTTCGGCCGACATGGTGCAGGCCATGGACCACATCTCCGACGTGGCCAGCAGCAACGCCGGCGCCACCGAGCAGGTGCGCAAGGTGATCGCCGAGCAGACCGCGGCGGTGGCGCAGATGGCCAGCGCCGCGCAGGAGCTGACCAACCTCTCCGTCGAGCTGCAGACAGTGGTCTCGCGGTTCCGGCTCGGGTAGGCACCCGGTGGGCACCGCTCCAGCCGAGCTGCCGGCGCCGCCCACCGGGCGACAGGTGGTCTTCAGCGTCGGGACCGAGCGCTTCGCGCTGCCGCTCTCCGCGGTGCGCGAGGTGGTGCCGCCGCTTCCGCCCTTCGCCCGGGTGCCCCGCGCCGGGGGGGCCGTGCGCGGCGTCATGAACCTGCGTGGCCGCGTGGTGGCGGTCGTGGACCTGGCCGAGCTGGTCGGGCTCCCGCCCCAGCCGCTGCTGAGCGGCCACGGGCAGGTGCTGATCCTCGACCGGGAGAAGCGGGCCATGGGGCTGCTCATCGGCGTGGTCCTGGGCGTGGAGCTGCTGGCGCCGGCCGCGGAGGGCGGCGAGGGGGTGGTGGCCGGGGTCGCCGTCGGGCGGGCCGGCGCGGTCACCTTGCTGCGGGTCGAGCCCCTGGCGGCCGCCGCCGCGGCGCTCTTCGGGGGCGGGTGATCCGACTCCGCCTTGTCGGGCTCGCGCCAGCGGTGTTAGCTTCAGGCGCCGGGGAGGCGCCCAAGACCATGCCGAAGAGAGTCCTGATCGTCGACGACGCGATCTTCATGCGGAACATGATCAAGGACATCTTCGCCGGGTCCGGCTTCGAGGTGGTCGGCGAGGCCGCCAACGGGCTGGAGGCGGTCGAGAAGCACAGGGAGCTGAAGCCCGACCTCACCACCATGGACATCGTGATGCCGTTCAAGAGCGGCATCGAGGCCACCCGCGAGATCATCAAGGGCGACCCCCGCGCCGTCATCGTCATGTGCTCCGCGCTCGGCCAGGAGTCGCTGGTGATGGAGGCCATCGAGGCGGGCGCCAGCGACTTCATCGTCAAGCCGTTCAAGGCCGAGGACGTCCTCTCCGTCGTCAAGAAGGTCCTGGGCGAGGTGTAGCGCCCCCACCAACCGGTCCGGCCCCGCGCCGATGGACCTCTCACGCTACCTCTCGCTCTTCGTCGGTGAAGCCGCCGAGCACGTCGCCGGCCTGTCGCACGGGCTGGTGGCGCTGGAGCAGTCGGTCAGCACCGGCTCGGACGCCGGGCCGGTCATCGACGGCATCTTCCGCCACGTCCACAGCGTCAAGGGGATGAGCGCGTCGATGCAGCTCGACGGGATCGCCACCCTGGCGCACCGGGCCGAGGACCTGGTCGATCTCTACCGGCGCCACCTGGCCAGGGCGGAGCCGGCGGCGGTGGACGCGCTGCTGGCCACCTGCGACGCGCTGCAGGAGATGATCGCGGCCGCCGCCCTGGGCCAGAAGCCCGCGCCCGACCCGGCGCTGCTGGACCGGCTCGGAGCGCTGACGCGCCAGGCCCTCGATGGCCGCGCCGCCCAGGCCGAGCCGGCGCCCGGGCCGGCCCGGGCGCCCGTGCCCCCTCCCGCGCCGCCGCTCGCGCCGGTCCTTCCCGCCGAGCCTGAGCCGGCGCTGAAACCGGGGCCGCGCCGCCTCGAGGTGGAGGTCGAGGTGGCCGCGGCCTGCCCGGTGCCGGCGGTGCGCGCCTTCCTGGTGGTGAAGAAGCTGGCGGCGTTCGGGTCGCTGGTCGGCTCCACGCCGACGGTCGAGGAACTCAAGGCCGGCCGACTGCCCGGCAAGAAGCTCACCGTGGTGCTGGAGAGCGCCGACCCGCTCGACCGGATCGAGCGGGCCCTCTCGCAGATCTCCGATCTCGGCGCCGTCGTCATCCGTGCCCAGGACGGGCAGGTCTCCACGCCGGCCCGGGCCCCCGCCGCGCCGGCCCAGCCGGCCGCCGCCGAGTCCAGCCGCACCGTGCGGGTGAGGACCGAGGTGCTCGACGGCTTCGTGGACACGGTGGGCGAGCTGCTGATCGCCACCGCCCGGATCCGCGAGGTGGGACGGGCGCTGCCGCCGGGGCTCCGTCCGCTCCTCGACGAGGGGGTGGATCGGCTCCACGCCATCGTCAAGGAGCTCCACGGCCAGCTCATGGGCGTCCGCATGACGCCGCTGGCGGTGGTGACCGAGCGGCTGCCGCGCATCGCCCGCGACGTGGCCCGCAAGCTGGGGCGGCAGGTGGAGGTGGAGGTGCAGGGCGCCGAGATCGAGCTCGACCGGGCCATCCTCGAGGAGCTCTCCGACCCGCTGCTCCACCTGCTGCGCAACGCCGTGGACCACGGCATCGAGCCGCCCCACCTGCGGTTGCTGGCCGGCAAGCCGGCCACCGGCCGGATCACCATCTCGGCGCGGCGCGACCGCGACCGGGTGGTGCTCGAGGTCGCCGACGACGGCAAGGGGATGAGCGCCGGCCGCCTGCGCGAGGCGGCGGTGCGGCGCGGCGCGCTCGACGCGGAGCAGGCCGCGGCGCTCACCGAGCGCGAGGCGCTGGCGCTGGCCACCCTGCCCGGCGTCTCCACCGCGGAGGAGGTCACCGACGTCTCCGGTCGCGGCGTGGGCCTGGACGCCGTCCGCAAGACGCTGGAGACGGTGGGCGGCACGCTGGAGCTGGAGAGCACGCGCGGCCTGGGCACCCGCATCACCCTGCGGCTGCCGCTCACGGTGGCGGTGCAGCCGGTGCTGCTGGTGCGGGTGGGCGAGGAGGTGCTGGGGCTCCCCATCGCCAAGGTCCACGGGGCGGTCCAGGTCCTCTACGGCGCGCTCGACCGGAGCCGCGGCGCGCCCGTCCTCCCCTACGACGGCGAGCTGGTGCCGGTCCACGACCTCGCCGCGCTGCTCGGCTTCGACTCGGCGGGGCGCGACGAGCGGGCCGTGGTGGTGGCGGACGGCGCCGACGGGCGCATCGGGCTGGTGGTGGACGGGCTGCTGGGCCAGCACGAGGCGGTCTTGAAGCCGCTCGGCCCGCCGCTCCAGGCGGTGAGCGGCCTCTCCGCCGTCACCGTGCTCGGCACCGGGCGGCCGGTCTTCATCCTCGACGTGACCAGGCTGCTGGCCGCATGAGCCTCGCCCCGCGCCACGTGGACGCCTTGCAGGAGCTGGCCACCATCGGCTGTGGCGCCGCCCTGACCGCGCTGGCCCGGCTGACCGGGCTGCGGCTCGACATGGACGTCCCCGAGTCCTGGATCGGCACCAGCGCCGGCGCCATCGGCGACTTCCTCGGCGCCATGGGCGGCGACCTGGTGGCCGTCGGCGTCCGCCTGGAGGGGCCGCTCACCGGCCACCTGCTGCTGGCGCTCCCCGAGCGCGACGCCGAGGCGATGGCCGCCGCGCTGGGCGCGCCGGCGCCGGGGGGGGTCTTCGGCCCCATGGCCGAGAGCGGCCTGATGGAGTGCGGCAACATCGTGGGGAGCGCCTTCGTCACCGCGGTGGCGCGGCTGGTGAACCAGACGCTGCTCCTCTCCGTCCCCACCTTCGCGCGCGGGAGCGGCAAGGCCTGCGTGGAGCGGCTGGTGGACCACGCCGGCTCGGTGGCGCTGGCGGCCCGCTTCACCAGCGCCGGGGTGTCGCGGCTGGAGGGGCTCATCCTGGTCATGCCCGAACCGGCCGGGATCGCGCGACTCCTCGAGCACCTCGACCCGCGCTAGCGGAGACCCGGGACCATGGACGAGCTCGCCCTCCGCCGCCTCCTTCTACGCGTGGCCCGCGGCACCACCCCGCTCGACGAGGCGGTGGCCAGGCTGCGTGAGGCGCCCATTCACCGGCTCGGCGACATGGCCACGCTCGACACCCACCGGGCTCTGCGCCAGGGGATGCCGGAGGTGGTGCTGGCCGAGGGCAAGACCGCCGCGCAGGTGGCGGCCATCGCCCGCAAGCTGGCCGCGCACGGGCCGCTGCTGGTGACGCGGCTCGCACCCGGGAAGGCGGGGCCGGTGAAGCGGGCCGTGAAAGGGTCGATCTACGATCCGGTCTCGCGGACGCTGCGCCGCGGCCGCATGGAACTCGCCACCACCGGGCCGGTGGCGGTCTGCTGCGCCGGCACCAGCGACGTGCCGGTCTGCGAGGAGGCGGTGGCCACGCTGGAGGTGATGGGCGTGGAGGCGCTGCGCGTCTACGACGTGGGCGTGGCGGGGCTCCACCGGCTGCTGGCCCGGCGCGGCGAGCTGACCCGGGCCCGGGCGGTGGTGGTGGCGGCCGGGATGGAGGGGGCGCTGCCGAGCGTGGTGGGTGGCCTGGTGGGCCGGCCGGTGGTCGCCGTCCCCACCTCGGTCGGCTACGGCGCCAGCCTGGGCGGCCTCGCGGCGCTGCTGGCCATGCTCAACTCCTGCGCGCCCAACGTCACCGTGGTGAACATCGACAACGGCTTCGGCGCCGGCTTCGTGGCCGGGTTGATCGCGCGGGGCTGACGTGGTCCGCTGGCGCCCACCATGGCGGGCCTCCTCCTCCTCCTCGAGCCCATCGGCGGCCTGGCCGGCGACATGTTCCTGGCCGCCGCGCTCGATCTGGGCGTGGACCGCGCCGCGCTGGAGGCGCGGCTGGCCAGCCTGAAGCTGCCGGGCTGGCGCCTGGAGGTGAGCCGGGTCCTGGTCAACGGCCTGGCGGCGACGCACCTCGACGTCCGGCTGGAGCCGGCCCCGGGCCAGGCGCGGCGGCTGGCCGACCTCATCGCGGTGGTGGACGGAAGCGGCCTCTCGGAGCGGGCTCGCGCCACCGCGCGCGGCCTCTTCGAGCGGCTGGCCTGGGCCGAGGCCAGGGTGCACGGCTGCGCGGTGGAGGAGGTCCACTTCCACGAGGTCGGGGCGGTGGACTCGATCGTGGACGTCTGCGGCGCGGTGGTGGCGCTGGAGCTGCTGGGCTGGCCGCGCGCGCTGGCGGCGCCGCCGGAGCTGGGGACCGGCTTCGTCACCACCGCCCACGGCCGCCTGCCGGTGCCGCCGCCGGCGGTGCTGGAGCTGCTCACCGGGCTGCCGGTGCGGCCGGGCGGGCCGCCGGGAGAGGCGGTCACCCCCACCGGCGCGGTGCTGCTGGCCGGCCTCTTCGAGGTGGGGCCGCTGCCTCCGCACCGGCCCCTGCGGGTCGGCTACGGGGCCGGGACGGCGCGCTGGCCGGATCGGCCCAACGTCGTCCGCTTGACGCTGGGTGAAGCGGCGCCCGGCCTGGGGCCGGACGAGCCGCTGCTGGTGGTGGAGTGCAACCTCGACGACGGCTCCGGGCAGCTGGCGGCCCGCGCCATCGAGGCGGCGCTCGAGGCCGGCGCGCTCGACGCCTGGGCGGCGCCGCTCACCATGAAGAAGGGACGGCCCGGCCTGCTGCTCGGCGCCCTCTGCGAGCCGGGCCGGCGCGACCCCGTGGCGCGCGCCTTTCTCACCGAGACCACCACGCTGGGGGTCCGCTTCACGCGCGTGGAGCGGCAGGTGCTGGAGCGCGAGCTCCGCGAGGTCGAGACCCGGTACGGGACGGTCCACGTCAAGCTGGCCCGGCTCGACGGGCGGGTGGTCAACGCCCAGCCGGAGTACGATGACTGCCTGGCCCGGGCGCGGGAGCGGGGCGTGCCGGTCAAGGAGGTGCTGGCCGAGGCGGCCAGCGCCTGGCGGGCGTCGCGGCGGGGGCCGGTGGGCGCGGCGGAAGGAGGAGGGGGAGATGGAGCAGCCTGAAGAGACCCCGGGGATCCTGGCGGCGCTGGGGCTCAACGACGTCAGCTCGGTCCAGCAGTTCGCCGAGCTGAAGAGCTACCTGGAGAACCTGGTCGAGCACGCCAACGCGCTGGTGGTCGCCGTGGACCGGAGCCGGCGGGTCACGGTCTGGAACGGGGCGGTGGCGCGGCTGACCGGCGTGGACCGGAGCGCGGCGCTCGGCCTCCCGCTCGCCAGGTTCGTCACCCCAGAGGTGGCCACCCCGCTCGCCGCGCTGCTCACGCGGACGCTCGCCGGCGAGGCCGTGGAGGGCTTCGACCTGCCGCTGGCCCGCGCCGGCGGCGGCGAGGCGCGCGTCGCCTTCAACACCGCGCCGATCCGGGACACCGCCGGCCACGTGGACGGCGTGGTGGCCATCGGGCAGGACCAGACCCGGCTGCGCCACCTCGAGGCGGCGGCGGAGCAGGCCGAGAAGATGGCGGGCCTGGGCCGGCTCGCGGCCGGCATCGTCCACGAGGTGAACAACCCGCTGGTGGCGGTCACCATGTACGCCGACTCGCTCTACACCAAGTGGAGCGACGGCCACGGCGATCCGGGCGACCTGGAGAAGATCGCGGGCATCCGCGAGGCCGGCCTTCGGATCCAGCAGCTGGCGCGCGACCTGGCCGCCTACGCCAGGCCCAGCGCCGGCAAGGAGGAGGCGCTGGAGCTGGCGCCGCTGCTCGACCAGGCGACGCTGATCTGCAAGCCGGCGTTCAAGGAGGTGGACGCGGTGGTGCAGCGCGATTTCCGGGCGGTGCCGCTGGTGGCGGGGAGCCGGTCGGCGCTGACCCAGGTCTTCGTCAACCTCGTCACCAACGCGGCGCAGGCCGTCAAGAGGGGCGGGACCATCCGGCTGGGGCTCCACTTCGACGGCGGACACGTCCGCGTCTCGGTGGCCGACGACGGCGAGGGGATGACGCCCGAGATCCAGGGCCACCTCTTCGAGCCGTTCTTCACCACGCGCCCGGGGCGCGGCGTCGGGCTCGGGCTGGCCACCGTGAAGGGGATCGTGGAGCGCCACGGCGGCACCGTCGTGGTGGAGAGCGCGCCGGGGGAGGGCACCCGCGTCACGGTGAACCTGCCGGCTCGCCTGGTCTCCCCCCAGGTCAAGGTGCCGCTCAGGTCTCCGGGCTCAACACCGCATAGCCGGTGAAGGTGGGCAGCTCGGTCACCACCCAGTCGCCCGCGCCGTCGAGGCGCACCCTCGCCTCGGCGCCGTCGCTCATGCGGAAGCGGGCCCGGCGGGCCCCGCGGGTGGCCACCACCGGGAGCCGGAGCCGGACCCGGGCGGCCCGCTCCGGCCAGGCGGTGGCGAGGTGGACGTCCACGCCCCCGGCGTGGGCCCGCACCGCGGCGATCACCGGCACCGAGGCGGTGAAGGCCACGGCGCGCCGCTCGGCGGGGAGGATGGCGTCCACGGACCGCCCGAAGGAGACCTCGTCGCCCGGACCGGCGAAGGCGAGCAGCACCCCACCGGTGGCGCGCCGCTTCTCCAGCTCGCGGGACTCGACCCGGGAGAGGGGCTGGGCGTCGGCCAGCACCAGCGGCGCTCCGGCGGGGACCTCGGAGGGGCGGAGCGCCAGCGTCACCTGCAGCTGGCGGGAGGCCAGCGCCTCGATGGCCGCCTCCACGGCGCGGCGATGGCGGCCACCGCTCCAGAGGTCGGCCTCGGCCGAGTAGAGGACCGAGCACTCGGTGAGCGGCGTGGCCGCGGCCGGCGATCCGCCGCGCGCCGCCACCTCCCTCATCAGGGCCCGGATGCCCGCCAGCACCGCCCCGGCCTCGCCGCCGGGCTGCACGCCGGCCAGCCCGATGCCGTAGGGCGCGGCCAGCGAGGCCAGCCTGAGCCAGGCCGCCGGCGGCGCGCCGGCCGGCGGCTCGACCGCCACCGCCCGGCGCCAGAGCGCGCCGCGCAGGAGCTCGAAGCGGCCGACCAGCGGGTGGCCGCTCAGGGCGACGGGGAAGACGGCGGCGTCGAGGTGGCGCGCCGCCGCCAGCTGCGAGGGGCCGAGCGCGCCGAACCAGCCGCCGAGCGAGAAGCCACGGCCGGCCTGCCGCCCGGCGTCGCGGGCGGCGCGGACGTGGGCCCGGACGGCGCGCTCCAGCGACTCGTGGCGGAAACGCCAGAAGTCCCGGCCGAAGGGGAGGGCTTCCGTGGAGAGGGCGCCCGGGGCGCCGGCCAGCGCCGCGCGGGCGGTGGCGAGGAAGTCGAGCGGCTGGAACTGCTCGCCGTACTTGCGCACCAGCCGCCGCTGGAACTCCCGCTGGCAGTCGGGGCAGAAGCCGGCCCCCAGCATCCCCTCCACCAGCGGCGCGTCGGGCTGCTGGAAGACCACGCCGGCGTAGCCGGCGGCCAGCGCCGCGCGGGTCTCCTCCCCCACGCGCTGCCGGTGCCGTTCGCCGACCAGGCAGGCCAGCGGGGCCCCGGGATCCCCGGCCAGGCCGCCCGCGGCGGAGCGGCAGGCCTCGGCCTCCGAGGCGGCGCGCCCGGACTCGACGGAGGCGAGCGCCTCCGAGAGGAGCGCCGGCCGGAGCGGCAGGTCGGGCTCGGCGACGAGCGGTCCGGCCCCCACCAGGCGGGCGGCGTGCGACCCGTCTTCCGGCAGCGCGCCCGGCGCGAGTCGGTATGGCGCGAAGGCGGAGTCGAGCAGCATCGCTGGCGCGAAACGTTACCCGCTCGGGGCAGGGCCGACAAGCACCCAACCTCGCGCTGGCGCGAGGGAAATTCGCGTGCTACGCATGAGGTCACGGCAAGCCGGCGTACCATGTCCGACCGACAGGCAACGGACTGATCGTACGGCACCCGCTTACGGAGGTCTCCGCGATGGGCGAGATGTTCGGGACGCTGGCCAAGCAGTACCACGCGGGCGGATGGATGATGCACCCCATCCTGGTCGCGCTCATCTTCACCCTCGCCGTGATGGTTGACCGGATCATCGTCCTCTACTTCAGGGCGGCGGTGGACAAGGAGTCGTTCCTGCGCGGGCTGAAGCAGCACGTCTTCGCCGGCGATCTCGACAAGGCCATCGCCTTCTGCGCGGCGCAGAAGAAGGTGCCGCTGGTCTCGGTGATCAAGGCCGGCCTGATCAACGTGCCCAAGGGGGAGGAGGACGTGCAGGCGGCCATGGACGAGGCCACGCTGCGCGAGTCGCCCAGGATCGAGATGCGCACCGGCTACCTGGCCATGCTCGGCAACGTGGCCACGCTGCTCGGCCTGCTCGGCACCATCGTCGGCCTGATCGGCGCGTTCGGCGCCGTGGCCAACGCCAACCCGGCCGACAAGGCGACCATCCTGGCCAACTCCATCTCGGAGGCCATGAACTGCACCGCCTTCGGCCTGATCGTCGCCATCCCGGCGCTGGCGGCCTACTCGGTGCTGCAGGGGCGCACCCAGCACATGCTCGACGACATCAACGAGGCGGCCGTGTCGGTGCTCAACCTGATCGTGGCCAACAGGGAGAAGATGAAGGTCCCGGCCACGCTGGCGGCCGATCAGTCGTAAGGCGGCGCGCACCCCTTCGCAGGACGGAAAGGAGGTCAGGACATGGGCGGCGGCGCGATGCCCGAACAGGGCGGCGGCGGAAAGAAGAAGAAGAAGGCCCTCGACGCGGTCATCAACGTCGTCCCGGCCATCGACCTCCTCTCCTGCCTGATCACCTTCCTCCTCTACACGGCGGTCTGGACGCAGATCTCGCGGCTGCAGGTGCAGCAGCTCGGGCTGGGCGCGCCCGAGACCACCCCGGTCGAGGAGCAGCAGAAGGCGCTGGCGGTCGTCCTGGCGGTGGGCGAGCGCGGCATGGCGCTGTCGGTGGGCGACGCCAGCTACGACATCCCCAGCCTGGGCCGCGACGCCGAGGGGGTGGTGCTGCAGGATCTCAAGTCGCTCGGCACCCGCTTGAAGGCGGTCAAGGGCGAGTTCCCCGACCAGGGCGCCATCATCGTCACCGCGGAGGACACCGTCCCCTACGGCGACCTGGTCCACGTCATCGACGCCTGCCTCGCGGCCGGGCTGATGCAGGTCTCCGTGTCCGGAGTCTAGGGAGCCCCCCGCATGGCCATCGTCCAGCCCGGCAAGCGGCTCGCCAAGCGGCTCCAGCGCTCCAGGGTGCTGGGCGGCAAGATCGTGCGGGGCCGCAAGGCCACCAACGCCGATCTCAACGTGGTCCCCATGGTGGACATGATGACCATGCTGGTCATCTTCCTGCTGCAGCAGTTCAGCGCCACCGGCGAGGTGCTCTACATGCAGAAGGACATCCGGCTCCCCGACGCGCGCCACGGCCAGATGATCGAGCAGGCGCCGACGGTGGCCATCTCGGCCGAGCAGGTGGTGGTGGCCGGCCAGAAGGTGGCCGACGTGGCCGACCTCGACCGCGACGCCGGCTACCTCGACATCCCCGCGCTCGAGGAGCGGCTGCGCGAGGACAGGAAGCGCTGGGACTTCATCCACCAGTCGGATCCCGGCTCCAGGTGGGACGGGATCGTCAACATCCAGGCGGACCAGAAGGTGCCGTTCCGGATCGTGAAGCGGGTGATGTACTCCTGCGGCGTGGCCGGCTACTTCAACCTCAACTTCGCCGCCCTCGACATCGGCAGCGGCTCGGCCGCCGTCCAGGCCCCGGCGCCCTAGAGCGCAGCCCATATTCCCAGCCCGGACTGGACAAGGCGGTTTCCGGCCTAGTAGATTCCGCCGTCCGCCGATGCCCCATCGGCGGCGCCCACAGCGCAACGAGCCGAATTTCCGCAGGGATTCACGAAATCTCCCACGAGGGAACCGCCCAGCCATGAACCTGTCATCCGCCATCTCGTCGCTCGTCGTCGCCAGCGGCGGCGAAGCCAACCTGAAGCTGCCCGACCTCGCCGGCGTGAGCTTCCTCGGCGGCGCCATCAGCGGCTGGGCGCTGCTCGCCACCGGCCTGGTGGTCTCCGCGGCCGGACTGGTGTTCGGCCTGCGCGCCTCGGCACACCTGAAGGCGCTGCCGGTGCACCGCTCGATGCTGGAGATCTCGGAGCTGATCTACGAGACGGCCAAGACCTACCTGATGACCCAGTTCAGGTTCATCGGGATCCTCTGGGCCTTCATCGCCGTCATCATCGTCCTCTACTTCGGCGTGCTCTCCGACGGCTTCGGCCCCGGCAAGGTGGCCATCATCCTGGCCTTCTCGCTGGTCGGCATCCTCGGCTCCTCGGGCGTGGCCTGGTTCGGGATCCGCGTCAACACCTACGCCAACAGCCGCACCGCCTTCGCCAGCCTGCGCGGCAAGCCCTTCCCCACCTACGCCATCCCGCTCCAGGCCGGCATGTCGGTCGGCACCATGCTCATCAGCGTCGAGCTGCTGATCATGCTCTTCATCCTCCTCTTCATCCCCGGCGACCTGGCCGGCGCCTGCTTCATCGGCTTCGCCATCGGCGAGTCGCTGGGCGCCTCGGCGCTGCGCATCGCCGGCGGCATCTTCACCAAGATCGCCGACATCGGCTCCGACCTGATGAAGATCGTCTTCAAGATCAAGGAGGACGACGCCCGCAACCCCGGCGTGATCGCCGACTGCACCGGCGACAACGCCGGCGACTCGGTCGGCCCGTCGGCCGACGGCTTCGAGACCTACGGCGTCACCGGCGTGGCGCTGATCAGCTTCATCCTGCTGGCCGTCGCCCCACCCGCCATCCAGACCCAGCTCTTGGTCTGGATCTTCGCCATGCGCATCATGATGGTGATCGCCTCGGTCGGCTCCTACTGGGTCAACGAGGCCTACTCGAAGTCCCGCTGGGGCAACGCCGACAAGATGGACTTCGAGCGGCCGCTCACCAACCTGGTCTGGCTGACCTCGATCGTCTCGGTGCTCCTCACCTTCCTGGTCTCGCTGCTCCTCATCCCCAGCCTCAACGGCGACACCACCCTCTGGTGGAAGCTCTCCACCATCATCTCCTGCGGCACCCTGGCCGGCGCCATCATCCCCGAGGTGATCAAGGTCTTCACCTCCACCAACTCGCGCCACGTGCGCGAGGTGGTGACCGCCTCCAAGGAGGGCGGCGCCTCGCTCAACGTGCTGGCCGGTCTCACCGCCGGCAACTTCTCCGCCTTCTGGATGGGGCTGGTCATCGCCTCCCTCATGGGCGTCGCCTACAAGGTCTCCACCACCACCGGCTTCGACCTGATCATGGCCGCCCCGGCCGTCTTCGCCTTCGGCCTGGTGGCCTTCGGCTTCCTCGGCATGGGGCCGGTCACCATCGCGGTGGACTCCTACGGCCCGGTCACCGACAACGCCCAGTCGGTCTACGAGCTCTCGCTGATCGAGAACGTCAAGGGGATCAAGGACGAGGTGAAGAAGGACTTCGGCTTCACCCCCGACTTCGAGAAGGGCAAGGAGTTCCTCGAGGAGAACGACGGCGCCGGCAACACCTTCAAGGCCACCGCCAAGCCGGTGCTGATCGGCACGGCCGTGGTGGGCGCCACCACCATGATCTTCTCGATCATCGTCACCATCGCCCAGATGAACGGGGGCGGGCACGCCACCGCCGCCGCCGGCGTCTCGGTGGGCGAACTCAACGCCCTGCTCATGGGCGTGGCGCGCCACTTCTCCATCCTCGAGCCCCCCTTCCTGCTCGGCCTGCTGCTGGGCGGGTCGGTCATCTACTGGTTCTCCGGCGCCTCCACCCAGGCGGTCTCCACCGGCGCCTACCGGGCCGTCGAGTTCATCAAGAAGAACATCAAGCTGGAGGGCGTGGAGAAGGCCAGCGTCGAGGACTCGAAGAAGGTCGTCGAGATCTGCACCCTCTACGCGCAGAAGGGGATGTGGAACATCTTCATGGTGGTCTTCTTCGCCACCCTCTCCTTCGCCTTCCTCGACGAGTACTTCTTCATCGGCTACCTGATCTCCATCGCCTTCTTCGGCCTCTTCCAGGCGCTCTTCATGGCCAACGCCGGCGGCGCCTGGGACAACGCCAAGAAGATCGTGGAGACCGAGCTGAAGGCCAAGGGGACGCCGCTGCACGACGTCACCGTGGTCGGCGACACCGTCGGCGACCCCTTCAAGGACACCTCCTCGGTGGCCATGAACCCGGTCATCAAGTTCACCACCCTGTTCGGCCTGCTGGCCGTCGAGCTGGCGCTGCAGATGACCGCCGCCCACCAGGGCACGCTGCGGCTGGTGCTCTCGGCGGCCTTCCTCGCCGTCATGCTCTTCTTCGTGTACCGCTCGTTCTACGGCATGCGCATCGAGACGGCGAACGACTGAGGCACTTGCATGAGCCTGGAGCGCCACGCTCCGCGGACCGAGAGGGGGGCGCTGGCCCGGGCGTGCGCCGCCCTCAAGGTCTTCCCGCTGCCGGGGGTGGTGCTGCTGCCGGGCGCGCCGGCCCCCTTCCACGTCTTCGAGGCGCGCTACCTCGCCCTCTTCGAGGCGGCGCTCGCGGGCGACCGGCTGGTGGCGCTCCCGACCGTCGTGGACGACGCCCAGGTCATGGCGGAGCGGCCCGAGCTGCACCCGGTGGCCGGGATCTGCGTCATCGTCGGCGATCAGGAGAACGACGACGGCACCCGCGACGTGCTGCTCCACTGCGCCGGGCGGGTGCGGCTGCTCGAGGAGCTGCTCCAGGGCACGGCGTGGCGCGAGTTCCGGGCCGAGCTGGTGGAGGACGTCTTCCCTCCGGGCGGCGCCGCGGCGCTGCAGGGCGACGTCGAGGCGCTCGGCCAGCTCTGCTACGAGCTGATCCCGCTCCTGCCGCCCGAGTCGGGCGTGGGCCGGCTCACCGAGGCGGTGGCGCACATGAAGGACCCGGCCGCCATTGCCGACCTGGTGGCGGCGGCCGCCGTCACCGAGCCGGCGGCGCGCTACCGCGTGCTGGCCGAGCCGGAGGTGGCCAGGCGGCTCAAGCTGGTGGACCAGGAGCTGGCGGCGCTGCTGCTGCTCCTCTCGCAGGGGCGCACCCCGCGGAACTGAGGGCGCCGGCCCCGCCCCCGAGGGCCTACCGCCGGCCGATGCCGTGGTAGGTGAAGCCGGCGGCGCGGGCCTTCTGCGCGTCCCAG
Organism: Myxococcales bacterium; assembly: GCA_021806645.1. Lineage (GTDB taxonomy): Bacteria > Myxococcota > Myxococcia > Myxococcales > Anaeromyxobacteraceae > JADKCZ01. Next base: position 20,193 of record JAJZQX010000019.1, read on the forward strand.
GCGTTGCGGCCGTCGAGCAGCACGTCGCCCTTCATCAGCTTCTTCAGCCGCGCCCAGTCGGGCTGGCGGAACTCGTTCCACTCGGTCACCAGCAGGAGCGCGTCGGCCCCCTCGGCGGCGGCGTAGGGCTCCTTCACCAGCTCCACCGCGGCCGGCAGGAGCCGGGCCGCCACCTCGCGCGCCACCGGGTCGTGGGCGCGGACAGTGGCGCCGTTGCCGACCAGCGCCTCGATGATGGTGAGCGACGGGGCCTCGCGCATGTCGTCGGTCTTGGGCTTGAAGGCCAGGCCCCAGACGCCGAAGACCTTGCCGGCCACCTTGCCGCCGAAGTGCTTCATGGCCTTCTCGACCAGCGAGCGCTTCTGGCGCTCGTTGACTCGCTCGACGGCGCGCAGCAGGTCGAAGTCGAGGCCGATCTGGCGAGCGGTGGTCATGAGCGCCCGCACGTCCTTGGGGAAGCAGTTGTGGACCACCAGCCCGGAGGTGGTGACGAAGGTCTCCGCGCCCGGGACCTCGAGCGAATAGACGAAGCCGCGGTGTGGCCGGCGCTCGACGCCTGTGACCCGGACGAAGGTGCCGGAGTCCACGCGAGAACAGCCGGTGGGGCGGATGCGCTTCGCCTGGCGGGACAGCGTGGTCTGGATGCCGACGCGGTCGGCCGGCTTCACCAGGTCGAGGAGACGCTCCACCTGATCTGCCCCGGCGACCGTGATCCAGAAGGTATCGACCGTGGACCTGGTGCACCGCCCGACCCTCAGCGCGGCCGTGATCCCCAGGCCGCCCAGGAGCCGGAGGACTCCATCGGCGAGGGCGGCGCTCACGGAGGCCCACTGCATCACCACGCTCGGGCCGCCGTTGACGAGCGACCAGGAGCCGTCGCCGAGCCACATCCCGGCCAGCAAGGCCCGCTGCCGCTCGGGCGGCTCGCTCCAGATGAGATCGGGGATCCGGTGGCTGTAGCAGTCGAAGCCGACGTCGAGGACCTCGAGGAAGAAGGCGGCCAGCAGTCGGGAGGAGACGGAGACCTGCATCGTCGTCCCGGTGTCGTGAACGGAGGCCTTGACCCCCTGGTCGCGCCAGTACGAAGCCACCTCTTCCACCAGCTCCGGCTCGCGGGTCGGGTGGAAGGACCAGGCGAGGCGCCGGCGCGCGCCGTCGCCTGTGCAGTGGCCCTCGGAGAGGTAGAGTCCGACCATCCGCCAGAACCGTTCGTCGGCCGTCAGGCTGACCGGGACGCGGGTGCCGTTCTTCACCGTGGACAGCCGAGCCCCATCGAGCGAAAGCCCCGCGGCGCGCAGCTCGGGAAGCCGGAGCGCCTGGTTGCGAAGGATGTCGTGGGTCCGCGCCGGTCCACGCGGATGCTCGAGCCGGGCCAGCGCCCGGTGCAGGCCGCATCCGCCCATGGCGGTGAGCTTCTCCGCCGCCTCGACGCCGGGATGCACGATGACGTTGGCGGCCTCGAGCCCGGCGACGTTCATTGCGGCCAGCAGGCTCAGTTGCCGTGGCGCCTCGGCGGCCGCGGGAGCCGTCCCCTGGGCCAGCGGGAGCCAGTCCTCGGTGGTGAGCTGGTCGGCTCGCCTGGTCGCGAACTCAGTCCCGCCCTTTCCGGTCACCACCAGCGGGTGATCCGGGGTGCAGGTGACCGAGCGTCCCATCTTGGTCGAGAGGGTGAGCACCTCACCCTCGTGATGCCGCCGCGTGGCCGCCGCGACCGGCCGGAATCGGGGCGGCTCACCGGGTGTCCAGGAGAGCACCTCAAGCCCGTCTGGGCGGAGCACCTCGGCCTCGAAGTCCTCTCCCAGCAGCGCATCGAAGAGGTCGGCCAGCGTCACCAGCCGGCAGCGGCCGGAGTGGCGAACGAGGACCGACTCCTCACCGACCAGACACGACCCGCCGAAGCCGACCCCCGGGTGAAGGAACGGGTGGCCGATCCGCTTGTCGCTCCCCATGCCGCGCCGCACCTGGTCCACGTCGGCGCCGAGCCGGTCGCAGACCGCGGCGATCTCGTTCATGAAGGAGATGCGGGTGGCCAGCATGGCGTTGGCGGCGTACTTGGTCAGCTCGGCCGAGCGGAGATCCATGAAGAGGACCGGCTGCTCGGCGCGGGTGAAGGGGGCGTAGAGCTCGGCCATGACGGCGCGGGCCCGGTCGCTGGCGACGCCGACCACCACGCGGTCGGGGCGCATGAAGTCGTCGATGGCCGCCCCTTCCTTCAAGAACTCCGGGTTGGAGACCACGTCGAAGGGCTGCTTGGTGACGGTGGCGAGCCGGTCGCGCACCTGGTCGGCGCTGCCGACCGGCACGGTGCTCTTGTTGACCACCACGCAGTAGCCGGTCAGGGCGCGGCCGATCGACCCGGCGGCGGCGAGCACGTAGGAGAGGTCGGCCTCGCCGAGCTCGCCGGGCGGGGTGCCGACGGCGATGAAGGCCACCTCGGCGCCCGGCACCGCCTCCTCGTAGCGGGTGGTGAAGTGGAGCCGCTTCTCGGCGACGTTGCGGTGGACCAGCTCCTCGAGGCCCGGCTCGTAGATGGGGATGCCGCCCCCGCGCAGCAGCTCGATCTTGTCCGGATCGTGGTCCACGCAGGTGACGTCGTGGCCCGACTCGGCGAAGCAGGTGCCGGTGACGAGGCCGACGTAACCGGTTCCGATGACGGCGATCTTCATGCGCGCTAGAGCTCCCACGGACCACGGTGAGCGGCGAAATTACCACGCCCCGCGGCGCCCACGCCCGGAAGCTAGGAAGGCGCGACCACCAGCCGGGCGGCCGCCTCGGTCCCGCGCAGGTGGCGCAGCCGGGCCGGATCGCGCGCGGCGTCGGCCACCTGCTCCACCGCGGCCCGCTCCACCGGCCCGAGCTCGGGCCGGACCGCCGCGGCGGCTTCAGCCACCTCGGGGAAGAAGAAGGCGGCGAGCAGGGTGGCGCCGTGGAGGGCGCGGGAGAGGCCGGCCCGCTCGGCCCGCGCCTTCACCAGGGCCGGGTCGTGAGGCAGCCGCAGCAGCTCGCGCAGGTCCAGGTAGCGGATGAGCGGCGCCCAGAGCGCGGCCTGCGCAAGGTCGGCCACGGCGCAGAGGAGCGCCTCCTCCGGCGCGGGGCGGCTGGCCCGCGGCCCGAAGGCCCTGGCGGGCGTGGCGCGGGTGAAGAGGGCCTCGTCTTCCACGGCCCCGGGCCAGAGCCCCTCCTGCAGGGCCAGCTCGACCGCGCCGTCGGAGAAGACGGCGGTCCGCCCCTCGTCACCGGTCCGCAGCAGCTTCAGGCCGCGCCCAACGCCGTCGGCGAAGCGGCGGCCGTCTGCGCCGCGCACCGCCAGCCGCAGGTCGGAGACCGGCCGCCAGGCCATGTGCGGGTAGAGCCAGTCCACGTAGGCGGCGCCGTCGAGCAGCACCACCGGCACCTCGGCCACGTCCTTGAGCGCGTTGCGCAGCGTCACCAGCCTGAGCACGTTGTCGTTGACCGTCCCGCTGTAGTGGCCGAGCAGCGCCTCGCGGAAGCGGTCGGGCAGCCCGGCGCCGAGCCGGGTCTGCTCGCAGTGCCAGGAGGCGATGGGGGCGAGCCCGTGGGCCACCAGCACCGGCGCCAGCTCGTCGAGGTCGCAGGCGGGTAGCGAGGGTGAAGGCGAGAAGCTGGTGAGGGCGCGCAGCGCCGGGAGGAGCGGGCTCACGGTCATGCCGGCCGACTGGTCGCCGGCGCGGTCGAGCGCGGCGCGGCGGCGGCCGGCTCCAGCACGGCGATGAGCGAGAGGGCCTGGAAGGGGAGCAGCCGGTCCACCACCCGGAAGAGCGGCGTGAGCAGGTTGAGCAGCATGATCTGCCCGAGGCCGAAGGTGCGCCGCTTCAGCAGCTTGCCGTTGAGCCACCAGGCCGGCCGGCCCACCCGGTTGAAGTGGACCAGCTCCTTCACCGTGAAGCCGGCGGCGGCGGCCAGCGTGCCGAGCGACTCGACGGTGTAGCGGCGCCGGTGGCCCAGCACCTCGTCGAGCGTGCCGAAGACCTCCGGCCCCTGCGGCACCAGCACGATGGCGCGGCCGGCCTGGGCCAGCACCTCGCGGATGTTGCGCAGCGCCCCCACGTCGTCGTCCACGTGCTCCACCACGTTGAGGCAGACCACGGTGTCGAAGCCGCCGGGCGGGCGCGGGAAGGTCTCGCCGCGGGTGACGTCGGTGAGCGTGACGTCGAGGTAGGGGCGGTCGGCGGTGAGCCCCTGCAGCGTGTGCAGGTAGAGCGGGTTGATGTCGGAGGCGACGTACTGGTCGCGCGGGATGAGCCGCCGGGTCAGGTTGCCGGTGCCCGAGCCGATCTCGAGGATGCGCTGGCCGCAGAAGGGGAGGATGGTGTCGGCCATCCAGGCGTTGAAGCGGGGGGCGCGGGCCATGCGGCCGAGGATCTGCGAGCCCCAGGCGTCGGCCTGGTAGACGTGGTCCGACCAGGCGAAGCGCAGGATGGCCAGCAGCGCCTTGACGCCGTCGCGCCAGCCGATCTTCTTCCCCTCCTGGTAGGTGCGCCCCGAGTAGCTGATGGGCACCTCGAAGATGCGGGCCTCGCGCTTGGCCAGCTTGATGGTCAGCTCCGGCTCGAGCCGGAAGTCGTCGGAGCAGAGCGGGATGGAGCGGAGCAGGTCGGTGCGGACCGCCTTGTAGCAGGTCTCCATGTCGGTGAGGTTCACGTTGGTCACCAGGTTGGTGAGGAACGTGAGCAGCCGGTTGCCCAGCTCGTGGCGGAAGAGCAGGGCGCGCCGCGCCTCGCCGCCGGCGAAGCGCGAGCCGAAGACGGCGTCGGCCTGCTGCTCGGCGAAGACCGGGAGGAAGCGGAGCAGGTCGCGCGGGTGGTACTCGAGGTCGGCGTCGTGGATGACGGTGACGGCGCCGTCGGCGCGGGCCAGCCCGCCGCGGATGGCCGCCCCCTTGCCGCCGTTGCGCCGGTGCTGCAGGAAGAGCCAGTCCACCTTGCCGGCGCGGCCGGCGCCGCGCTCCACCAGCTCGACGGGGCCGGGGGCGCGGGGAGCGTGGGGGAGGGCGGGGGCGAGCGTTATGCCGCGGTCCCGGGCGAACCCGGCCAGCACCTCGGCGGAGCGGTCGCGCGAGGAGTCGTCCACCACGATCACCTGGAGGCGCTCGAGCAGCGGGCTCTGCTCCAGGGCCTCGAGCCGTTCCAGCGAGGCGGCCACCAGGTGCTGCTCGTTGAAGACCGGGACGATGACGGTGAGGGTGGTCATGCTGGTCCGGTGATACCACGCCCGGAACGGCGCTCCAGCGAGGCGCTACTCCACCCCCGGCGGGGCCGCCCCGCAGCGCTCCAGGTAGAGCGCCGCCACGATGCCGAGCAGCAGCGACAGCCCCACGGTGAGGTAGGTGCGCAGCCGCAGCCGGCGCTTCAGCCGGTGATCGCGCTTCTCCAGCCGCCGGCCGGCCAGCGAGCGGTCCGCGTCCTGGGCGGCCGAGGCCACCGGCTGCGGCACCGGCGCGGGCGAGGCCGTCTCGCGCCTCGGCACCTTGCCCAGGGTCCAGCCGCGGTGGCCGCAGCTCCCGCAGGCGTAGCGGTCCCAGTCGGTGGTGCGGCGGAGGAGCTTCTGCAGGCGGGAGCGGCTGTGGGAGCGGCGCAGCCTGGCCGAGCCGCAGCGGCGGCAGGTCGGGTGACCCGGGGCGCCCTCCGCGGGCCGGTGGATGGGCATGAGGGGCGGGAGCCTATGGGGCGCGGGGGGCCAGGGTCAATGGCCCTCCAGCTCGACGAGCTCGACCTCTGCCCGGTGGCCATGCGCGCGCGCCAGACGCCTGGCGCAGGTCAGTACCCTCGCGTCGAGCGCCTCGGCCAGCGCCACGTACATCGCGTCATACGCCGAGACGGTCGTGCGCATCGTCCAGGCACGGCCGATCAGGTCCTCATGGGAGTAGCGGACCACCGCAAGGTCAGAGAGATCGGCGAGCACCTGGGCGGCCCGGCGCTCACCGAGCGTTCCTCCGGCACGGAGGCGGCGGACCACGTGCAACACCTCCACGTCCAGGAGGTGGGGGGCGTGAAGCGTCTCGCCGGCCTCGGAGAGCCGGTCCCCAACGCGCTCGCCGAGCGGCGTGTTGAGCAGGAACTCGATGGCCGCCGACGCGTCCAGGACGATCACGGCTCGCCCCGAGCCTCCCGCACCAGGGCCGCAGCCGGCTTCGGCAAGATGACGCGATCGCGGCGCAGGAGCCGCGCACGCATCTGCGCGAGGGACGGGCGCTCGGCGAGCTGCCTGGCCTCGCGCGCCAGGAGGTCCGAGAGGGTCACGCCCTCCTCCACGGCCCGCATCTTCAGCTTCCTGTGCACCTCGTCGGGTACGTTCCGGATCTGGATCATCTTGGACATGTGACTCACCTATTCACATGCGCAGCGCATGTCAAGCGTGGGGCGATTCGTCTTCGAGAGCAGTTCCATGATGCTTCCTCACCATCTCCCTGAGCGACGCCTCCGTCACGTTCACCAGGAAGTGCCAGCGCCGGGCGGCCGGAGGCGAGCGGCGCCGGGCCAGCTCCCGCTCACGAACGCTCATCGAGTCGGGCAGGACGCGATCGCGGCGCCGGCGGGCATCGACGAGCGGAACCGCGTGGCGGCGAAGCTCCGGCAGGCCGTCGGCGTCGGCGGTGAGGTCGAGCACCAGACCGAGCTCGGCCCGGAGCATTCGGCTCGGCCCCGTGGTCAGTCCGGTGACCAGTCCAGCCCGCTCCAGCCGCTCGACCTGCTGGGCCACGGCGCGAGGCGTGAGGCGGGCGGCACGAGCGAGGTCGGAGACGGACTGAGGCGGCGCCCCGGAGAAGAGTGCGGCTAGCAACGCGCGGCGGGCCCTCGATGGGACCACCGCCTCCAGTGCCGTCGGGCTTGCCCTGCGCGGATGATACAAAAAGTACCATCATAGGGAAAGCCGTTGAACCTTACTTCAAGAGCTCCTCCGTCATCCGCCGCTGCGCCTGCGCGGCGCGGTCCTTGAGACCAGCTTTCGCCCATTTCCGCGAGGAGCCGACCCGCGGCCTTCTTCAGGACCGGCAGGTCGCGCTCCACGACGTTCCAGACCTGCGACCAGTCCACCTGGAAGTAGCCATGAGCGAGCTGGTTGCGCATCGCGGAGACGAAGTCGCGAACGATTACAGCCTGCCCCGCAGGTCGCGCAGCAGATCCCCCGGGGTCAGCACGCGCACCCCCTTGAACGGGTCGAGCGGGAGGAGATGCCGGCGGTCGAAGGTGGCGAGATAGGCGGCGCGCCCGGCCAGCGCGGTTCCCAGATACACGTCGTCGGAAGGGTCGGCCTTGCCGACCTGGACCCGCACCGGCTCCACCAGGTCGGCCGCTGCGGCGAGGTCGAGCACGAGGCCGAGCGGATCATCGAGGTGGGCGTCCGACCGGTGCTCTTCCACCGTCCTCCGGTACTCGGCCGTGACCGGAGGCGAGACGACGAGGACGACCGCCCCGCTCCCCACGGCTTCCACCAGCAGGCAGGAGGCCGAGCGGCGGTTCGGGGTCATGACGGCGGCGAGCACCACGCTGGCGTCGAGGACGATCCTGGGCGCGCTCAACGGCCACCGTGGCGCATCCGGTCGTACCTGGCCACCTCGGCGGGTGATTCGTCGTCGAAGTCAGCGGAGTCGATCCGCCGCAGGATTCGTGCCCGGGCCTTCTCCTGCTCGGCCTGGGCGACGCGGTCGCGGGCGGCCCGTTCGACGACCAGCCTGACCCACTCGCCAGGGCGTACGCCGTCGAGCCTGGCCGCCTTGCGGAGGAGTTCACGGGACACCCGGAAGGTCTGGACGCTGCGGGGCGTGGCCATACGCACGTGATACCGCCGCCGATGGCCCGGGGCAAGCCCGGACCCCGGATCCCCTACCTCGACGGCTCCTCCGTCATGCGCCGCTGCGACAGCGCCGTCCCTGCTCGCGGTCACCTCTTGGCAGGCTTCTTCTTCTCTCCGGCAAGCTTGGCCGGCGTCCAGTCGGGCATGGACCGCCGCATGAACTCATCGAACATGGGCACGGTGAACGCCGTGTCGCCGTGCTGCGGGCTGTACACCATGCCCTTCTTGATGAGCTTGTCCCGAAGCGGACCGGCCGCGGTGACGCCCAGCCGTAGCTTCCTGGCTATCTCACCGGACCGGTGAGGCCCCGGGCCGAGCTCGGCCATGGCCCGGACGTAGTCTCGCTCCCGCGGAGTGAGCCGGTCGAGCCGGACGCGAAAGAAGCCCTTGTCCATGGCCGCAAGCGCCTTGCCCGACGCCGTGCGGGCGTCCTCGACCGTGATGGGAGAAGAGGGGCTCACGTTCCAGGCGTGGAAGCCCCACTCCTGCAGGAAGTAGGGGTATCCCCTGGTGCGCTGGATGATCTCGGTCAGCGCTTGGTCCGAGATCTCCGCACCTTCTCGCTGGACGGGGGCTGCCACGGCCTCGCGCGCGGCCGAATCGGCCAGCGGGCCGACGTCGGGGTACTCGAACAGCCGCTCGGCATAGGACTTCGCCTCACCGGCGAGCCCGGCGATTTGCGGAAGGCCCGCGCCAAAGAAGACGAAGGGCAGGCTCTTCTGGGCGATCTTGTGGACGGAGATGATCAGTGCGCCCAGGTCGGCTTCGGAAAGGTATTGGACTTCGTCGATGAGGAGCGCGACCGGGGCGCCCGCCTCCTTGGCTGCCGCGGCGACAGCGACCAGGAGCTCGGGGAGATCCGATTCCAGGCTGCCCGAGTCGGCCGCGCCAAGCTCAGGCTCGACGGTGAACTCGACGTCGCCCACCTTGACCTTGAACGCCTTGGCGAAGGACCGAAGGACGGCCAGACCTCGCCGGGCCACATCCTTGGCTTGGGCCGACCGGCTCAACTTGAAGAGCAACTGCCGCAGGGGCGGGACGAGCATGTCGGCGAGCCGGCGGTCTTCCGGCGCCTCCAGCATGATGGGCAGGTAGCCCTCACCCTCCGCGATGGCCGCGATCCTGTTGAGGAGGACAGTCTTGCCAACACCCCGAAGTCCGAGAAGTATCTGGCTCCGCACCGGGCGGCCCAGCTTGGCGCGGCCCAGCGCGACCGTGGCGTTGGAGATGATCTCGTCGCGACCAGCCAGTTCCGGAGGCTGCGTACCGGCGCCTGGAGCGAACGGGTTGTTGGTTGGATTCATATGGAACTTACCCAGTTATATGAATCTTACCGAAGCGGACGATAACTTCAGCATAAATCGCCGGAGTGCTTTCTCACCAACTCCCTGAGCGACGCCTCCGTCACGTTCACCAGGAAGTGCCAGCGCCGGGCGGCCGGAGGCGAGCGGCGCCGGGCCAGCTCCCGCTCACGAACGCTCATCGAGTCGGGCAGGACGCGATCGCGGCGCCGGCGGGCATCGACGAGCGGGGCCGCGTGGCGGCGAAGCTCCGGCAGGCCGGCGGCGTCGGCGGTGAGGTCGAGCACCAGACCGAGCTCGGCCCGGAGCCCGCGGGCGACGGCCAGTGCCCGCAGTCGCCCGAAGTCCAGGTGCCCCGCGTGGCGCGCGAGCACGACGGGCAGCACGCGGAGGAAGCCTGGGTCGCGCCGCACGCCCGCCACGCCGAGCAGCACCGCCTCCTCGAGTCCGGCGCGCGGATCCGGCGCCACGCCGGCCAGCGGTGCACCGTGTGCCGCGAGGGCGCGCCGGGCGGCCAGGTCCTCGTCGGCCCCGGCGAGCGGCGCCGCGGCCACCAGCGCCTGCAGCGCCCGCGCGGCCGGGTGATGGAGGTTGGGCCGGAGCATTCGGCTCGGCCCCGTGGTCAGTCCGGTGACCAGTCCAGCCCGCTCCAGCCGCTCGACCTGCTGGGCCACGGCGCGTGGCGTGAGGCGGGCGGCACGAGCGAGGTCGGAGACGGACTGAGGCGGCGCCCCGGAGAAGAGTGCGGCTAGCAACGCGCGGCGGGCCCTCGATGGGACCACCGCCTCCAGTGCCGTCGGGTTTGCCATGCGTGGATGATACCAAAAGTACCATCACAGGGGCAACCGCTGAACCTTACCTCAACACCTCCTCGGTCATCCTCCGCTCGAGCTAACTCCCCCCGTGCAGCGAGATGGCCGGTCCGGCGCCGGCCAGCTTCTCGCGCTCGGCCAGCTTGAGATCCGCGTCCATCATCAGTGTGACCAGCTCCTTGAAGGCGGTGCGCGGCTTCCAGTCGAGCGCCTTGATCGCCTTCGACGGATCGCCCAGCAGGTAGTCCACCTCGGTGGGGCGGAAGTAGCGCGGGTCGATCTCGACAAACTGCTGGTAGTCGAGGCCGACGTGGCCAAAGGCCCGCTCGCAGAGCTCGCGCACGGTGTGAGCCTCGCCGGTGGCCACCACGTAGTCGTCGCCGCGCGGCTGCTGCAGCATGAGCCACATGGCCTCGACGTAGTCCTTGGCGTAGCCCCAGTCGCGCCGGGAGTCGAGGTTGCCGAGGTAGAGCTTCTTCTGCAGCCCGAGCTTGATGCGGGCGGCGGCGCGGGTCACCTTCCTGGTCACAAATGTCTCACCCCTTCGGGGGGACTCGTGGTTGAAAAGTATGCCGTTGGACACGTGTAATCCATAGGCTTCTCGATAGTTTACGCCGATCCAGTAGGCGTAGACCTTGGCGCAGCCGTAGGGGCTGCGCGGGTAGAAGGGGGTCTTCTCGTTCTGCGGCGGCGGCGAGGCGCCGAACATCTCCGACGACGAGGCCTGGTAGATGCGGGTGTCGTTCATCCCCAGCTCGCGGACCGCCTCCAGCAGCCGCACCGCCCCCAGGCCGGTCACCTCGCCGGTGTACTCGGGGACGTCGAAGGAGACCTTGACGTGGCTCTGCGCGCCGAGGTTGTAGATCTCGTCGGGGTGGAGCTTCTTGACGAGGTAGTTGAGCGAGGAGGCGTCGTTGAGATCGCCGTAGTGGAGGAAGAGCCGGCAGTTCGTGTCGTGCGGGTCCTGGTAGATGTGGTCGATGCGCTGGGTGTTGAAGGAGGAGGAGCGGCGGATGATGCCGTGCACCTCGTACCCCTTCTCCAGCAGCAGCTCCGCGAGGTAGCTGCCGTCCTGCCCGGTGATGCCGGTGATGAGCGCCTTCTTCACGTGATCTCCCCCCGGTTCTGCTCGAACCAGGCCACCGTCTCGGCCAGCCCCTCCTCGAAGCCGATCCTGGCCTTCCAGCCGAACTCGGCCAGCGCCTTGGAGGTGTCGAGCATGCGGCGCGGCTGGCCGTCGGGCTTGGTCTTGTCCCAGGCGATCTCGCCCTGGAACCGGCAGTGGCGGGCGATGAGCGGCACGAGATCGCGGACGTAGATCTCGAAGCCGGCGCCCAGGTTGACGGCCTCGCTCCTGTCGTACCGCTCGGCCGCGTCGAGCACGCCGGCGGCGGCGTCGCGGGCGTGCAGGAACTCGCGCGAGGCGGCCCCGGTGCCCCAGACCACCACCTGCCGGTCGCCCCGCTCGCGGGCCTCGACGCACTTGCGGATGAGCGCGGGGATGACGTGCGAGGTCCGCAGGTCGAAGTTGTCGCGCGGGCCGTAGAGGTTGACCGGGAAGAGCACGATCGAGTCGAAGCCGTACTGGGCCCGGTAGGCCTCGCTCTGCACCAGCAAGGCCTTCTTGGCGATGCCGTAGGGGGCGTTGGTCTCCTCCGGGTAGCCGTTCCAGAGGTCCGACTCCTTGAACGGCACCGGGCAGAACTTGGGGTAGGCGCAGATGGTGCCGAGCGCCACCAGCTTCTTCAGCCCCACCTGCCGCCCCACCTCGATGAGCTGCACGCCCATCATGAGGTTGTCGTAGAAGAACTTGCCCGGGTTGTCGCGGTTGGCGCCGATGCCGCCGACCCGGGCCGCCAGGTGGATCACCAGCGTCGGCCGGGTGTCGCGGTAGAGCGCCTTCACCGCGCCCATGTCCACGAGATCGTAGTCGCGGAAGCGGGGGACGATCACCTGCGTGGCGCCGCGCGCTCGAAGCTCCTCGGTGACGAAGGAGCCGAGGAAGCCGGCGCCGCCGGTGACCACGACGCGTTCTGTGGGCCAGTGGATGGGCATGCGGGGCGGGAGAGTATGGGGCGCGGGGTATGGGGTCAACCCAGCCTATCCAGTCCGTCAATCAACCCGGAGCCTCGGCTCGACGCGCTCGGCCTCGTCCTCTCCGAAGAGCTCGGCGATGAGTGCCAGGAAGTTCGCCTTGAAGCGCCTGTTGTCGCCTACCCGCACGAATCGCGCTTCCTCGTATCGCTCGACGAGCGTTCGCAGCCGGAAGGGCTTCTCGCCGTGGATCGCCTTCAACGCCGCGAAGTCGCGGGAGAGGCCGCGGGAGACCTTGGAGAGGGCGAGATCGTGCCGTTCCGGGACGAAGACCCGGAGGTGGCGGAGGGAAAGCGGCACCTTGCGCAGCCGGCTCTCCCAGTCCTCTGGTGGAGGTGACGCTGTCGATGTCCGAGGTGATGTGGGCCGAGGCGTAGTGAAGGCCGATCGCGGCACCACCCACGATGACGAGGTCGTGGGGCTCCGCCAGCTCGGCGTCCACGAGTTCCAGGAGCCGGGTCCAGAAGCTCGCAGGACGCAGCTCATCCAAGGTGCTTCTCCACGAATCCGCGGAGGTCGGTCTCCGTCTCGTTCATCCGGAATCCCCAAGCGGCGACCACCGCCGGTGTGTTCTGGTCGGCGAGCGCGCGGCCGAATCGGCCACCAAGTGGTTCCGGGTAATAGCGGGGCTCGCCGGTGTGCTTGGGAAGTCGCCGGGCCAGCCGGGCCAGGAGCGGACGGCGGCCGACCTGTGCGGTGAGCGCAAGGAACATGCCGAGCTCGGGCTCGACCTTGCGAGCCTTCGCAGCGGCCAGCAACTTGTCAGCATCCAGCGTGTTGTCGAGGAGGACCACCAGGAGCACCAGGCCGAGCGTGGGATCGCGCCGCGTGGCTACCAGCGCCCGAGCCACTGCTTCCTCGAGCGCCATCTCCCGCCGAGGTGTTACCGGCAAGGGAGCGCCGTACGCGGCGAGTGTTGGGCGGGGGTCCTTCAAGCTGGCCATGTTGCCGAATATACCACCCGCCCCCAAGCCTCCCCCTACCTCAGCAGCTCCTCCGTCATCCGCCGCTGGGCCTGCGCGGCGCGGGCCTTGGCGAGCTCGTCGAGCCGCTCCTGGTAATCCTCGCGCCGCTGGCCGGGGAGCGAGGCGGCCCGCTCCACCGCGGCGATGGCGTCGTCGAGCCGGCCACCTTGCTGGCAGTAGGCGGCCAGGGTCATGAGCGGCCCGGGCGCGTCGGGCAGGGCGGCCACCGCCGAGCGGGCCCGCTCGATCGCCTCGCCGGTCCGCCCCTGCGCCGAGAAGGCCGCCGCCACCAGCAGCTCGCGCGTCGCCTGCTCGGAGGGCGTGCGCGCCGCCATCGACTCGGCCAGCCGCCTGGCCTCGGCCGGGCGCCGGGCGGCCAGCGAACGCTGGACCAGCGCCTGCACGAGCGGCGGCGACCCCGGGTTGGCCGCCAGCCCCTGCTCCAGCGTGGCCCGGGCCTCGTCGTCGTACCCCTCGGCCAGCAGCACCGCCGAGGCGACGCGCCAGCCCTGCGGGTCGGCCGGCTTCTCGCGGGTGCGGCGCTGGGCGAACTGGAGCGCCTCCTCCAGCTCGCCGGCGGCCAGGAGCGCCCCGGCCAGCGGCGTCATGGCCCGCGAGTCGAGCGAGCCTTCGAGCGCGCGCCGGAAGACCAGCGCTGCGTCGGCCGGGCGCTGCCTCGCCAGCAGCAGGTAGCCCAAGCCCAACAGCCCGTCGCCGGTGTCGGGCGCCACCTGCAGCAGGTCGTCCACGGCCGGGTACCGCCCCGCCGCCTCGGGCAGGGCGCCGGGCGAGCCGTAGAGCATGGCGAGCCGGTACTCGCGCCGGGCCAGCGCCCCTTGCCCGGAGGCCGCCAGGCAGCGGGCGGCGTACTGGTGCGGCTCGGGGGCGGTCGGGTTGAGCGCCATGGCGCGGGTGAGCCAGGGCATGGCCGGGGCGCAGCGCCCTTCGAGCACGAAGCGGACGCCCACCGTGGCGGCCGGCACGTAGTCGGCCCGGTGCCAGCGCAGCGCTGCCGTGGCCAGCAGGGCGGCCTGGTCGGCGGTCGGCGCGCGGGCCACGGCGGAGGCCTCCGCCTCGGTCGGGTGGGCCCGCCAGAAGAGGGCGCCGGCCACCACCACGGCCAGCACCGCCCCGGCGCCGCCGGCCAGCCAGCGCCAGCGCAGCCGCACGGAGCCGTTGCCGCGGGTGAGCAGCCCGAGCGCCACCATGAAGGGCACGCCCACGCCGCTGAACCCGAGCGAGAAGTCCACCAGGTTCTGCGCCGCCACGGCGGCGGTCCCGGAGAGGAGCCCCACCTCCACCGAGGAGAGGTCGCGCCGCCGTGCCGCGAGGAGCCAGACGAGGCCGAGCGTGCCGACCAGCAGCAGGCCGGCCGGCGCGCCGAGATCCACCAGCGGCTGGAGCCACTCGTTCTCCAGGTGGGAGAAGGTCACCGCGGCCGGGTCGGTCTTGAGGGCCGGGAAGACGGTGGCGAACGAGCCGCGGCCGATGCCGGCGAGCGGATGCTCGCGGATGAGCGCGAACGCCGGCCGCCACATCTCGACCTTGCTCTCGTCGCTGGCGGTCCGCAGCGTGGAGAGCTCGCGCACCACCGGCTCGAGCGCCAGGTAGGCGACCGCGCCGAGCGCGGCGGTGAGGCCGGCCAGCGCCGCCCAGCGCCAGGGGTGCGGCGGCTCGCCGTCGGGCCGCTCCCGCCGGGCCGCCAGCAGCAGGAAGACCGCCACCCCGCCGAAGAAGGCGCCGATGCCGCCGCGCGAGAGGGAGAGGAAGAGCGCCGCCACCACCACCACGAAGGCGAGCAGCCAGAGGAGCCGGGCCTGGCCGTGGCGGCGCAGCGCCAGCCCGAGCACCGGGAAGGCGGTGAGGGCGAGGAAGCCGGCCAGGTGGTTCGGGTTGACGAAGGGGGCGCGCGGCTCGAGCAGGGGTCCCAGGCCGAGCAGCGCGGCGCCCAGGACGACCGCGGCCACGCAGAGCCCGGAGACCCCGAAGGCGACCAGCACCAGCTCGCGGCGGCGCCTGGTTCCGGCCACCGCCCAGGCGGCGCAGAAGGCGAGCAGCGCGGCCGCCGACGAGGCGAGGTCGCGCCCCGAGGCGGGCGGATCGAGCGACACCGCCAGGCCGCCTGCGAGCGGCAGCACCTGCACGGCGCTCCAGGCGAGCAGGAGGAGGAGCGGCAGGGCGGCCCAGGGCGCGCGGTCGGAGCCACGGGCGAGGAGCAGGAGCGCCACCGCCGCCAGCCCGGCCGCCGCAAGCTGCACCGCCAGGTCCACGCCTCCGCGGGCCAGCGGCACGGCCACCACGAGCAGGGCGAGCGCGGCGGCGCCGGCGAAGGAGGCGGTGGAGGAGCTGGACGAGCCGCGGTGTCGGGGCATGCCGGTTGGCAGAGTGTAGACCAGAGTCGGTGGGTCGCGGTCTTGCGCCCGGTTCTGCCAGGAATTGCCGCGTGGCTCACGCTCCACCCCTTCGACCACGCCACCAACAAGGTTCTCGCCCTGGCCGGCCGTCGGAAGGCGCGTGACCGGGTAGACACCATCCACTGCCACGACACCCTGCGGCCGCTCGGCTACCTTGCCTGGGCGGCGTCCGGGAAGGCCCCCGGCCTCTCGCCCCTCTTCATTCTCGAGCAGGCGGCCCGAACCCGGTACGTGCAGAGCGAGATCGACCATCACGGCAGGCTCGAGAAGGCGTCTCCCGTTTCACTCGCGCGGGAGCTGGGCCGCAGCGGCAGGGTGGCAAGGTGAGCGTGGCCACCTTCGGCGCCTAGCGGGCTGTCGCCCGCGTCGGCGCGATGAAGCGGATATCGAGCACCAGATGGAGAGCCGTGGCGATGCGGCTGAGCTGGGCGAGGCCAGGCTCACCCCGGCCGGCCTCCAGGCGGGCGATGTTGGGCTGTCGAGTACCGACGGCGCGGGCCAGGGCCGCCTGAGTGATCGAGCGCTTCTGGCGCGCCACTCGAATGGCGTTGGCGAGCGCGCGGCGAGCGTCGGCCCTTCTGTAGGCCACGGCGAATTCGACATCCCTGGCCGCTCGCTCGGCGATGAGGTCGCCGAGGGTCTCGCTGCTGAGGTACGGGTTGGCCTTCTTGGTCGGCTTCTTCTTCTTGGTCGGGTTCTTGATGGTGGCCATGTGATGACTCTGCTTCGGGAAGACTGCGTTAAGCGGCGACTGCCCATGGCTTCAGGTTTCTGTTTCGAGAACTTCCTTCATGCGGCTCCATGCGAGGTCGACGTCTCTCGGTGGAGCCTTCTTGCTGCTCTTGCGGAAGGCATGCAGCAGGACCAGGCGGCCGCCCGGGAGCAGGACGAAGAGCAGGCGCTGCGCGCGATACTTGATCTCCCAAAGACGGCCCCGCAGTTGCCGGGTGACGGCGGCGGCCAGACCGTTGTTCTCGATCTCCTTCAGGTGCGCGTACAGCTCGGCCGCCTCCTCGGCGGGGAGGGCGAGGAGGTACTTCTTGACTGGGTCGTTGCCCGCCGATGTGCGGTACCAAAGAACGCGCATATCGAGGCCGATATACCATGACGTGGCCGACGCCTCAAGCCAGACCGGCCCGGCGGCTGGCGGCGCGTGCGAAGGGCAAGGCGACCCCGCTGTCGGCGAAGCGCGCCACGACATCGATGTGTGGCGCGACAAGGCGCGCCAGGCGAGGCCAGCGCCCGCTCGGCCTGGGCGCAGCGCGCGCGGATCACCACCAGCACCCGGTCCACCACCGGCGATGGCCCGAGCGTGGCCGCCTGCTCGGCGGCGAGCGCGGCGGCCGCGGAAGGGAGCGATGCGGCCAGCTGGGCGACCGTGTCGAGCACCAGCCTCGGCCCGATCTCCACCTGCTCGGCGAACCGCTCCCAGTGACGGCGCCGGAGCCACGCCGCCAGACCACCAGCTCGCCGCCCCCGCTCACCGGACGCTCCCGCCGCGAGGCGTGACGGCCAGCTCCAGCCCGAGCCCGCGCAGGACCCGGAGCGCCTTCCCGAGCTCGGCGGTCGCCTTGCCGCGCTCCAGCTCGCTGAGGAAGCGGGTGCCCACGCCGCAGAGCGCGGCGGCCTCGGCCTGGGTCATGCGGTCGGCCTTGCGGCGCTGGCGGAGGTGGAGGTGGGCGAGCCCCGGGAGTTTCGACCGAGTTTATTGCAACCCTACACCGTGAAGGGTATGTATAAACTCCCTCGAAACGGAGGTGCCCATGCCCAGGACCGACGAAGCCCGCGCCGCGCTGGCCGCCATCCAGGGGGGAGCGACGCCCCGCGACCTGGAGTCCCCGACCCTCGAGTTCAAGGAGCAGGGGCGCAGCGAGGCGGACGCGCTCAAGACCATAGCCGAGGCGGCGCTCTGTTTCGCCAACGCGGCGGGCGGGCTGATCGTCGTCGGGGTCGCCGACCAGCAAGCCGGCGCCAGCGCCCTGCAGGGGAGCACGCTGGAGATCGACGCCGTTCGCCGGCGGGTCTGGGAGCTCAGCAGGCCGCCGCTGACGGTGGATGCCTGGGAGGAGCGGCTGGGCGACGCCCGCCTGGTCCTCGTCTCGGTCCCCCAGAGCCCGGAGCTCCACTCCGACCCGCAGGGCCGGGCGCCGCGCCGGGTCGGCCGCGATTGCCTGCCGATGGACCCGAGCGAGCAGATGCGCCTCCGGGAGGACCGGCTCGGCATCGACCTCACCGCCCGCGAGACCGACCTTGGCCTGGCGGAGCTCTCCGAGCCGGCGCTGGAGACCGCCCGCGACCTGCTCGGCAAGTTCACCGACGAGCGCCGCCGGCTGGCGAGGCTCGGTCACGAGGAGCTCCTGCGGGCCCTCGGCGTGGTCACGAGCGAAGGGCGAGTCCTCGTCGCCGGCCAGCTCCTCTTCGCCAAGCCGGCCCAGGGGAGCCCCCCTGCCATCGTGTACGAGTACCGCGTCACGCCGGGGGGCGAGCCCAAGGCCATCGAGCGGGTACCGGGACCACTGCTCACCAGCTTCCAGGCGGCGCTCCAGCTGGTTCGTGCCCGGCAGATCGTCACGCCGCTCAACCTGCCGGGCGGCCAGCAGGTCCAGCTCGAGGACTTCCCCTCGCTCGCGGTCAGGGAGGCGCTCGCGAACGCCATCATCCACCGTGACCATCACCTGACCGGGCCCGTCAACGTGATCCACTCACCGGAGCTGCTGGCGGTGGTCTCGCCCGGGCCGCTGGTCTCCGGAGTGACACCGGCGAACATCCTGACGCACCCGTCCAAGCCCCGGAATCCCTGCCTCGCCAAGGCGGCGCGGGTGCTGGGGCTCGCCGAGGAGGTGGGCCGGGGGGTGGACCTGATGTTCCGGGAGATGATCAGCGCCGGACGGGACATCCCGCGGATCGAGTCCCACCACGATCACGTCCGGGTCAGCCTGGTGGGTGGACGGGCCAACACCCAGGTCGCGCGTTTCGTCGCCCAGCTCGGGGAGCAGGAGCGGGACGACACCGACGCGATGCTGGTCCTGTTCCGCCTGTGCACGGTGAAGACGGCGTCGGCGCAGCAGCTCTCGCCGTTGCTGCAGAAGAGCGTGCCCGAGGTCGAGCAGGTCCTGCGGCGCCTGGCGACGGACAGCGTGGGCATCCTGGAGCCCACCCGGGTGACGACGCGCCGGACCAATCCCTCCTACCGCCTGAGAGGCGACGTCCTGCGCGAGCTGGGCTCGGCGGTCCCGTACCAGCGGCGCACGGTGGACGAGATCGACCGGAAGGTGATCGCCCATGTCCGGGAGTACGGAAAGGTCACCAACCGGACCGTTCAGAACATGCTGGACGTCGAGGTGCAGCGCGCCCGCGGCATCCTCAAGGATCTGGTGGACCGCCACCTGATCAGGAAGACGTCCAGGGCCCAGCGCGGACCGGGAGTAGAATACGGGCCGGGGAGCCGCTTTCCGGGGAAGCCAAAGCCGCGGTCGAAGACCGGCGTGCGGCGCCGGTGAGGCCCCCTCATCCTCAGGTCCAAGGGGCGTCCACGCATGTGATTGCTCGCCTGTCCGAAGGATGCAGAGGGGTTCGGACAAACGCAGGTCCACATACGCCTCCATGGAGGTGACCCCATGTTGGGCTCAGGCGCCCCTGCCCCCCTACCTGAGCAGCTCCTCCGTCATCCGCCGCTGCGCCTGCGGCGCCCGCGCCTTGCCGAGCTCGTCGAGCCGGCCACCCTGCTGGCAGTAGGCGGCCAGGGTCATGAGCGGCCAGGGAGAGTCGGGCAGGGCGGCCACCGCCGAGCGGGCCCGCTCGATCGCCTCGCCGGTCCGCCCCTGCGCCGAGAAGGCGGCCGCCACCAGCAACTGGCGCAGCGCCTGCTCGTGCGGCGTGCGCGCCGCCGGGCCAGCTCGAGCGCCTCCTCCAGCTCGCCGGCGGCCAGGAGCGCCCCGGCCAGCGGCGTCATGGCCCGGGTGTCGAGCGAGCCTTCGAGCGCGCGCCGGAAGACCAGCGCCGCGTCGTGCGGCCGCTGGCGGGAGAGGAGCAGGTAGCCGAGGCCGATGAGGCCGTCGCCGGTGTCGGGCGCCACCTGCAGCAGCTCGTCCACGTCCTCAGACCGCCCCGCCGCCTCGGCCAGCGCCCCGGGCGAGCCGTAGAGCATGGCGAGCCGGTACTCGCGCCGCGCCAGCGCCCCCTGGCCCTCGGCCGCCAGGCAGCGGGCCGCGTACTGGTGCGGCTCGGGCGCGGTCGGGTTGAGCGCCATGGCGCGGGTGAGCCAGGGCATGGCCGGGGGCGCAGCGGCCTTCCAGCACCATGCGGGCACCCACCGCGGCGGCCGGCACGTAGTCGGCCCGGTGCCAGCGCAGCGCTTCCTCGGCCAGGGCCGCGGCAATAGCCGCGGTCGGCGCGCGGCCACGGCCAGCCCGGAGACCCCGAAGGCCACCAGCACCACCTCGCGACGGCGCCTGGTCCCGGCCACCGCCCAGGCGGCGCAGAAGGCGAGCAGCGCGGCCGCCGACGAGGCGAGGTCGCGCCCCGAGGCGGGCGGATCGAGCGACACCGCCAGGCCGCCTGCGAGCGGCAGCACCTGCACCGCGCTCCAGCCGAGCACGAGGAGGAGCGGCAGGGCGGCCCACGGCGCGCGGTCGGAGCCGCGGGCGAGGAGCAGGAGCGCCACCGCCGCCAGCCCGGCCGCCGCAAGCTGCACCGCCAGGTCCACGCCTCCGCGGGCCAGCGGCACGGCCACCACGAGCAGGGCGAGCGCGGCGGCGCCGGCGAAGGAGGCGGTGGAGGAGCTGGACGAGCCGCGGTGTCGGGGCATGGCGGTCGGGAGAGTGTAGACCAGAGCCTGGGCCCGACAGGTCCGGACTCGCGCGAGAAGGCGCCCCGGTCGTCACCGACCGCTGGACAGCCGCTCGAGCCAGTAACCCGGGCGGCGCCGCAGGTGAGCAACGGCGAGGACAACGACTTCGCCCCCATCGACGATGTACCCGACAGCGAAGGGGAAGCGCGCCACTACCGGCGGCGCCAGCGGTCTACAAGGCGGGCGCGGACCGCCGCCCAGTCCTCGGTAGCGACCGAACCAGAACGCACCTCGCCGGCGCGTTGCTCCAGCTCCGCAACCCAGTCCTCGGCAGCGCCGGCGTCGGCGCCGTCGTCCAGGCTCAGCAGGAGTTGGTGAGCAAGCCTGGCGCGCTCTCGGGTGGGGAGGGCGAGGGCGGTCGAGAGGACGCTGGTGGGCTCAGACGCCATGGTTCGCAGTATAGCTGGGACGTCGGGAAGGCGCTCACCACCGCTCCAGCTAACTCCCCCCGTGCAGCGAGATGGCCGGCCCTTGCGGGTGACGAAGGTCTCACCGCGGCGCGGAGAGTTGGGGCGGGAGACTATGGGGCACAGGGTGAAGGGTCAACCTTCCAAGGCCGGCTTCGGAAAGGTGACGCGAGGGCCGCCTGAAGGTCGTGGGTGTCAGTACCGCGTGTCGACGAGATGCCCCAGTCTTCCAGGGCAGGGGTAGCCGCCAGGCGTCTGGTGCGGGTTCAACGCTGCTTCGAACCTTGAGCGCCTGAACGTCTTGCCGCAAGTCCCGCACTCGAAGACGTAGGTCGGTCCAGTTCCCCGCGCGGGCCGGGCCTTGCGGGGCAGGGATCCAGCGCTTGGAGGCAGCGAGCGAGAGGACGCGGCGGAGGGTCTGGTGGCGGTCGGACGAATGGTGAAGTCGGTGGCTGCAAGCTCGATGGCGTAACGGGGGGTGAAGACCTGCCTGGTGACCGATGCGCCCTGGATCTTGTCCAGGCGGTAACTGCGCGACTCGCCGCCGTCGGAGCGAACCGCCATCAGGAGCACATCGCCGTTCGCGCTGCGGCGGAGCGAGTATGGCTCGATGCGGCGCACGCTCCCGTCGTAGCCGAGGTCGACGCAGAGCCGGTTCGCCGCCGCAAACCGGATGGTCTCGATCTCCTTGGCGTGGCCGAAGCCGCCCAACCGAAAGCCTTCACGTGCCGGCCGCACCAACTCGGTGTCTGCGGCGAAGGCTGCCGCCGGCAGCGTCTCGCCCAACACGCCCATCTCCAGCCATTGAAAGAAGGCGGGGAGCGCGTCCCAGTAGGCCTCGAACGGTGGCAGGGCCGGGAGCTGATGCTTCAACATTGACTCCCAGTCGGCTCGAAGCGCCGCCTCGGCCGGTCCGAGCGCCTCGAAACTTGGAATGGCGATGCCCTTGAAGTCGCACTTCTTGCTGAGAACCTGAAGGATCGCCGAGGCCGCCGGGCGACGTTCGCCACCCCGAAACAGGTTCACGACGTCGTAGAGGTCCCGCGGCCGGCTGCGTTCTCCAAGTGCCCGGGTCTTCTCGGCGAAGACCTCGGTGAATGCGTAGCAGCGAGCGACCATGCCGGCCGTGGGAAGGTCCGAGTACGGGTGGTTGATCGGCTGCGCGACAGGGGGCAAGACCAACAGCTCGTCGGTGGTGAGGTCGAGCTTGATCCGCGGGATGCTGCCGGGCATTCGGAGCGGGCCCCGGTAGTACAGGCGCCCTTCGTCCTTCTCGACGACCTCCGGCGCGATCGAGAGGTCCGACGCCAGGGAGAGAATCTCCTGGCGCTCAATCACGCCCCGCCCCCAACCACGCCTCCGGCACCCAGAGGCGCCAGCGGGAAATGAGCCGCGGCGAGGGAAGCGCTGGATCGAGCCTCACGTTGCCCCGCGTGAGCCGCTTGCGGCAGGCGTCCAGCGTGGGGCCGGGCCGCCCGTCCCGCTCGAGGAGGAACCCGAGTCGCTTGTAGACGGCGCCATTGCCGAGGCGCGCGGCATAGTCCAACAGGACCGCAGTATCGGCGTCCTTCGAGGCGAGGTAGGCGCGAAGGCAGTCGGCCACCTGCCGGATTCCTCCTCCCGTGGACGGTTCGTCAAGCATGTCGATGATTGTGCGGTGCGGGTCGGACACGTCGACCCTGGCGGTCCCGCGCCACACAGGCCGGGTTCCGAAGAGCAGGCGCTCGGCGCGGTGTCGAACCACGAATGGCGATCCCTCGATCTCGACGTCGCGCGATCGGACCGGCCTCGCCGTGAAGACGAAGACGCTCCGGAACAGCTGCTCGGTGAGGTCCCAGTGGTGCGCGGCCGTGACGCCCCCGACGTAGCCCGGGGAGAACAGCTCGGGGACGAGTCGCCACGGGTCTTCGATGGCCCGGTCCCCCGAGCGAGCGGCGAGCGGTACGACGGCGTAGAGGCCGCGGCGCAGTCGGCGCAGTCGGCCCTGCCCGGCCCAGCGGGCGAGGGTCTTTGCCGCGGCAACGCGGTCGCAGCCGAGCGCGGCGGCGGCGGCGCCCACCGTGAGCAGGTCGCCGGAGGCGCGGATGACGCTCGCGAACTGGGAACGGCGAGTCTTTGGCGGCATGATCTACTCGAACAGTCGTAGTTCCCCACAACAGTGAACTGACGCAGTATGAGTATACTCGCTCGATATCGTCAACCCCCCTACCTCAGCAGCTCCTCCGTCATCCGCCGGTGCGCCTGCGCCTCCCGCGGTGTCAGGGCATGGCGGTCGGCAGATGTAGACCAGAGAGGGGGGGGGACGATGGGCCCCGAACCCCCCTACCCCGTTGGACTTTCCCCCGCCTGATCCCCTACATTCCTCACCCTTCAACACGCAGGCGCGCGCCCGGCCGGGCCGCCGCGAGGGAAACCGATGTCCGAACAGCGCAGCAACCTTCCGGAGCCCTCCCAGCAGCCCTCCGAGGGGTCCGAGTCGATCGACCTGCACGCCTACTGGCGCACCATCGTACGGCGCCGCTGGCTCATCATCCCGTTCTTCCTGGCGGTGGTGCTGGTCACCGGCATCGTCACGCTGCGCCAGACCCGGATCTACGACGCCACCTGCACCATCATCATCGACCTCGCCGCCCCCAAGGTGCTCGACAAGGACTCGGTGCAGGAGGTGGTGGAGTCGGGCTCGGGCGGCTACTGGTACTCGAAGGAGTTCTACGAGACGCAGTACAAGGTGCTCACCAGCCGCACCGTGGCGCAGCGGGTGGTGGACAAGCTGCAGCTCGGCCAGAACCTCAAGTTCCTCGGCCTCGACGGCATCACGGACCCGGCCGAGCTGGAGCGGAGGAAGGCCAGGGTCGATCCGGTGCAGGTGCTGCTCAAGAACCTCAAGCTCCAGCCGGTGAAGGACTCGCGGATCGTGCGGGTCACCTACGAGGACCCGGACCCGCAGCTCGCGGCGCAGATCGCCAACACGCTGGCCGAGGCCTACATCGCCGAGAACCTCTCGGTGAAGACGGTGACCACGCAGAACGCCTCGGAGTGGCTGGAGACGCAGCTCGTGGACCTGGAGAAGAAGATGGAGGAGAGCGGCAAGGCGCTCTTCGAGTTCAAGAAGGGGCACGACATCGTGGCCGCAAGCTGGGAAGACCGGCAGTCGATGGTCACGCAGCGGCTCACGCAGATCAACGACGCGCTGACCCGGGCCAAGGTGCGGCGGGCCGAGCTGCAGGCGCGCCACGACGCCATCAAGGCGGTGGGCGACTCGATCGACAGGGCCGGCGCCGAGGTGGAGTCGCTGCAGCCGGTGGCCACCTCCATGGCGATCCAGACCATCAAGCTCCGCTACGTGGAGGCCCGCGCCGAGTGCGCCGACCTGCGCAGCCGGTATGGCGATGACCACCCGCGGCTGCAGGCCTGCGAGAAGAAGCTGGGCGAGACCCGCCAGGGGCTGCGCGACGAGATCAAGACCGCGCTCAACGCCTCCCAGCAGGAGTACCAGGAGACGATCCAGACCGAGCGGAACCTCCAGGCGCTCCTCGAACAGACCAAGACCGACGCCTTTGGCCTCAACCAGTACGAGCGCGACTACCTGGAGCTGAAGCGGAGCAACGACAACAACCAGCGGCTCTACGAGCTGGTCTTGAAGCGGCTCAAGGACACCGGGGTCTCCGGCATGCTGCAGGTCTCCAACGTGCGGATTCTCGACCGGGCGCGGCCGGCCAGCAGGCCGGTGAGACCGGACCTCGTCCGAAACCTTGTGCTGGCGCTTGTCGTCGGCCTGCTGGGAGGCGTCGGCCTGGCCTTCGCGGCCGAGGCGCTCGACCAGACCATCACCAGCCAGCAGCAGATCGAGGAGAAGCTCGGCCTCACCTTCCTCGGCATCATCCCTTCGATCGAGCGTAACAAGGACGGCACCGCCCAGGACCTGGTGGTCCACACCCAGCCCAAGTCGGCGGTGGCCGAGTGCCTGCGGGCGGTGCGGACCAACCTGCTCTTCATGTCGCCGGAGAAGCCGCTCAAGACCATCATGGTCACGTCGTCCGGTCCGCAGGAGGGCAAGACCACTGCGGCCACATCCCTGGCCATCACCATGGCCGGGAGCGGTACCCGGGTGCTGCTGGTGGACGCCGACATGCGGCGGCCGCGGATCCACCGGATCTTCGGGCTGGAGAACCGGGCCGGGCTCTCCTCGCTGATCCTGGGCGAAGGCACCCTGGGGTCCGTGACGCAGCGCTCCCAGGTCTCGGGACTCGACGTGCTGCCCTGTGGGCCGGTGCCCCCGAACCCGGCCGAGCTGCTCCACACCGCCGCCTTCCAGCGGCTGCTCGGCGAGATGGCGGCCGGCTACGATCGCGTGATCATCGACTCCCCGCCGGTGGGCGTGGTGGCCGACGCGGTGGTCATGGGGACCCGGGTGGACGGCGTGCTGGTGGTCCTGAAGGCCGGCAAGACCTCGCGCACCGTGGCGGCGCACGCCGTGAAGCAGCTGCACGACGTCAACGCGCCGATCTTCGGGGCGGTCTTGAACGATCTGGACCTATCGGATCAGAAGTACGGACAGTACGCGTACTATTACCAGTACGGGTATTATTACGGGGACAAGGCGAAGGAGAAGGGGGCGGAGGGCTGATCTCTTGCTCGCCCGGCGGCTGTTGGCCGGCTCTCTCAATCGAAACCGGCTGCGCACCACCAAGAGGGCAGGCTCGCAAGGCAATGACATCGGTGACGCCTTGGACAACTCTTCGATGATCGGT
Source organism: Myxococcales bacterium (assembly GCA_021806645.1). Taxonomy (GTDB): domain Bacteria; phylum Myxococcota; class Myxococcia; order Myxococcales; family Anaeromyxobacteraceae; genus JADKCZ01. Next base: position 45,601 of record JAJZQX010000019.1, read on the forward strand.
GACCAGGATGGCGAGGAGCGCGTCCGCGAGGTAACTCGTCATTGCCGCACTGAAGTGTAGGGATTCCTGCCACGCGACGGAGGGACGGTCACCTGCCCGAGATAGCGCGCCTTCGTCATGCAGGCGAGCCGCGGGTCTTGGACGGATTTGACCGTGCTCAATATGGAGGTTCCAGAACGGCGCGCTGGTTCATCGGGGAGCTTTCGAGGGTCCTCGGAGAACTCGCCGAGGATACCTGCGAAGACCGACCCGCCGCAGATGACTCAGGGAAGTAGCGTCGGCTCGGCCAGGAGAGGTCTGTCGCACCATTAGGACCATCAGAGGCCAAGACAATCATGCAAGGCACACAATCAGTTTCAGACCAACTCAGAGAGCATGACACGCCGCTAGTGTCCGTCGTCATGCCGTCGTTCGGTCAGGCCGCTTACATAGAAGAATCCATATTGTCGGTCTTGAACCAGGACTATCCGCGCATCGAACTGCTGATCATTGACGGTGGCTCGACGGATGGCACCGTGGACATCATTCGGCGCCACGCTTCTAGGATCGCGTATTGGGTGAGCGAAAAGGACGGCGGTCAAGCAGATGCAATCAATAAAGGTTGGTCGCGCTGTCAGGGAGACATCGTTACATTCCTGAATTCTGATGACACTTACATTCCGGGCGCGGTCAGTCGGATCGTGGCGGCCTTCACCAATAATCCGAGTGCAGGGGTCGTGTACGGTCAGGCGCGCTGGGTCGAGCAGGATGGCAGGCCCGCTCTCGAGACCAACACGAGACTCACTCCACAGGAGATGTTAGACGGATTTCGCAGCCTTCCGCAGCCGGCTGCCTTCTTGCGTCGAGAGGCGATCGAAAGAGTCGGGAGGCTGGATCCGACGTTCCACTATGCGCTCGACGGCGAATTCTTCATGCGCGTGCTCGGGAATTTCGAGGCGGTAGCGCTGCCACAAGTGTTGGCGACCATGCGTCTCCATCCTGCCTCCAAGAGCGTCGCTACCGGAACTGGGTTTGCGCCCGAGATTCTTCGCATCGCCGAAAAGGTAATATCGAGCCCCACTCAATACCCGCTGTACCACGTGGACCCCGTCGTGGTGAGGGCTGGAGCCAAGGTGGCGGCCGCCCGATTCCTCTTCATGAACGGTGAATATGTCGAGGCACTGGGGGCGCTGCGTGCCGCGGCAATGGCGACGCCACGCTATCGATACCAGATTGTGTCCCATGAGCTTCCTCGATTCTTGGCGAGAGCAGTGGCGGGACCGCGGCTTTACGCTTGGGCTGCTGCGCTTAGGCAGAGGCGCCTCTCATGAGGCGCTTCTCATGAAGGTGAGCATCGTAATCCCTGCATTCAATCAAGCGGCATTTCTGGCGGATGCAATTGACAGCGCGCTGAGCCAGACATATCCGCATCTGGAGGTGATCGTCGTGGACGATGGGTCCACCGACGAGACGCCAAGCGTCTGTGCGTCGTTTGGAACTCGCATTGTCTATGAGCGCCAGGGAAATGCTGGGCCCTCGGCAGCTCGAAACAGGGGCGTGCAACTGTCTGGCGGCAGCGCCGTGCTCTTCTTGGACTCAGATGATGTGTTGATGTGTGATGCAGTGGAGCAAGCGTGCGCGCGGCTCGCTCGATCGGGAAAGAGGTGGCAACGTCAGGCAGCAATCGTCTATTGCGACTACGAACTATTCGACGACGATGGCAAGTACCGTAAGTGGGTAGGAGTTAGGAGTGTTTCAATAGCGAAACTCCTGAGAGATAACCTATTGATACCGTCGGGTACTCTTGTGACTCGCCGGTGCCTCGCCGAGGTGGGCGACTTCGATGGAAGCGTGAACGTTTGCGAGGACTGGGATTACTGGCTGCGGGCAGCAATCCGAGGCTGCGAATTCCTTCGAGTACCACGCATCGGGTTTCGACATCGCGAGCATCGGCAAAGCGCAAGCAAGCGGGAGGCAAGAGCACTCCAAGCGCGCGCCCACTTCCTGCAAAAGTGGCGTCTTGAGCCTATGTTCACAGCACGTCAGCACGCTATCATACAGCGAGAAATCATTCGCACAGTATTCCGCCAGCGGCGCGTTGAATACTTCGACCGGGGCTCTGGTGCAGGATCCCTGATGGAGAGGCTTGGGGGCCTAGAACTGGACGTCCTGGACCCTGTCCTGTTTGCGTACGGATGTGTCTATTCCTCTCCATACTTCAGGTCCCAGTGTGAACCGGGAACCCTGAAGCGCGCGATCGACGACTTCGCTGCGGAGTTGCGCGCCCTATATCCATCAGAGGGACCCGCCGGGACGAGAGCCCAAAGGCGCGTGGACGGGTGCTCCGAGGTCGCTCACGCGGCCAATGAGTGGGCTGCCGGCCGCTTCTGGCACGCGGGCTCCAGAATCTTACGAGGGTTCAGGCGAGATCCGAGCCTCATGGCAGATGTTCTGTCGCGTCTTCCGACTTACATAGAGGAATTAGTTCGCATCTAAGCGACCGGAGGAAATCCTCAACCTCTGATAATATTAGGCAAAACCCGTGAGAGGCGTCAAGATCACGGCACGTCTTTGGCCTTTGGCAGTAGGCAAGCACGATGCAAAGGGCGAACACTAGTCCGCATGTGCGCCGCATCCAACTCTTAACCGGGCCGATCAGCGTAGTGGAAGACCATAGGCACCAGGCAACAACTGGGCGCCCGACCGTGGCCTGGAAGCAGAGTGGGGATTCGAAATGATTCGGGAAACTGCCGCCAGCACCAAGCAGGCCAAGCCGTCCCATCGTGAATACACCCCAGGCCGGCAGGACAGTGTTTCCACGCGCACGGCCTCCCGAATTGCGGTTCGACTGTTCGTATCCCACGAGTAGCATCGGTAGTGCCGCCGGCGCGGCGGTCGACCGGGTATCGAGTACGGTCGCTTAGGTCGACAACGGTCCGTGAATGCGGTCTCTACCTAGGCGAACGAGGAGAAAAGGCCCACATAGTGCCGAATGACTCTATCACACGAAATGGACGCCTGCAGATGGCCGGCATGGCTGCGCGAGTAATCGCCGTGCTGCTGTCGACGCCCATAATGATTCGAAGCCTCGGCCTAAGCGCGTTCGGTTCATGGATTCTATTGCTAACGCTAGTTGGATTGGCCGGCTTGGCGGAATTGGGTTTCACTACGGGCGTTGCGGTCTTCATGGCTGCAGAGAGGCGTTCGCCCTCCGCCCGTCGCGCAATTTTGCGCCAAGCGCTGGTCTTGGTGTCCGCAAGCGGCCTCAGTGTTACGGTTGCGTGGGGGTTGCTCTCGCCGGCCCTTGGAAGCAGAGTGGCAGGACTCGCCGTGACTGGCGACTGGGTCACAGCAAGTCGAGTGCTGGCGCTAGGGCTCCTACCTAGGCTGTGGCAGAGCCTGTTAGTAAGTTGGGAGGCGGCTGTAAATCGATTTGACGCTCAAGTGATAATTGAAGCTGGTGCCTTTGTGCTGCTGAATTCGGGCCTGGCCATCCTGGCTCTGATCGATGGCCGCTATTGGTTGTTAGCAACTTGGTATTTGGTGATCACGTCTGCCGCCGTGGTAGCGCACGTGTGGGCGCTCCGATTAGATCTGGCGGAGTTGCTGGCTGCTCCGGTGGTGGCCCCGCCTCCTGGGTTGACGCGCTTCTCGCTCTTTCAGTGGGTGTCATCCCTTGGCTCGACAATCTTCAGCAAAGCTGACCGCCTCGCCGTCAATGCAGTTGTGGGGCCCAGCGGTCTTGCGCTGTATGCAGCCGGCGTTTCCGTAGCAAGTAAACTCAACGAACTATGTGCGGTTCCGCTGCAGCCAACAGTCCCGGCTATCAGTGAGGCGCGCGGCAGAGAAGCGAACAATGAAGCGCGGCAGATTGTGATGGATGGACTATACCTCAATGTCACAATGGTGTTTGGTATCGGGACCACGATGATGTGGTTGAGCCCATGGATTGCGGCTTACTTAAGTCCAAGTCGAACAGGCGAACTAACGCAACTCATCTGCATCCTGGTGTTAGCCTATGCCAGCTACTCTTCGACCGTTGTCGGCTATTTCGCGGCGCAGGCCCTGAAGCTAAGCATGGCGAACGGCGTGGCGTTGCTGGCGGGCGGCGTCGGTTCGGTCCTGCTAATTTGGATGCTTCCGGCTGTTGTTGGCCTCATGGGTGTCGCATGGGGAAATTTTGGATTCTCCCTCGCGTATATCCCGCTTTACGTAGTTCTAAAGAAGCTAGGGATCACAGTGAGAGAGGTTCGAAAACCATACTTGGCGTCGGCGGCATTGTTGATTACTTCTTTCGCGATTGTGACCACAACTGAAGCGAGGAACCCTTTATGGAATCTGTTTGGTTGGGTTGCTTCTGTCGTGACGTTCGCCTTTGTTGTCCCGAATGGGGCCCGCTCGGTGCTCGCCCTTCTAAACATCTTTCGGCGCGTTAGCGCAAAGCCTTAGAGGCACGACATTATGATGCTATCCACGCTAGGTAGAAGGCTTCACAAAATGGCTGTATTGATAGACAATCCACCCACCTGGCGGTTGCAGTTGAATGGTATCGGGCCAGAGGGATTTGTTCAGTTCAACAGACCATGGTTCCGGCGGCTTCGGCCGACAAGCGTCCTTGATGTCGGCGCGAATAGAGGCCAATTTGCTCAAGTAATCTCCACGGTCTTGCCCGATGTTCCGGTGTATTCCTTTGAGCCGCTTCCTGACTGCTTCGACGCACTCGTGCGCCTGTCGAGGACCTATCCCAGCATCCGAGGATTCCAGGTGGCTGTTGGCGACAAGGCCGGAACCGTCACGATGTTTAGGAATGCATATTCGGACTCCTCTTCGTTGCGGGCGATGAGAGAATTGCATAAGCAGCAGTTTCCATTTACAGCGAAGCCCGAGACCGAGGTTGAGGTGCAGGTGGTGACGTTGGACGACGCATGCAGGGGCCTAGCGTTGGGCAGTAGGCCGTTCTTGAAGATTGATGTACAGGGCTTCGAGGAGAAGGTAATATTGGGCGCCGATGCGGTTCTGGCAATGGCGGTGGCAGCAGTAATCGAGGTGTCCTTTGAGCCTCTCTACGAAGGAACCCCGTCGTTTGAAGTCGTCTGCGACATGATGCGTTCAAGAGGATTCAGGTTCCATGGATGTATATCTCAACTAATCGGTCCCCTTGATGGCGAGATCCTGCAAGGTGACGCACTCTTTGTCAGGTAGCCCGCTTGGGATGAAATGTGGTGCGACGGGCCGGCCACCGTTGACCCCAGACCCGATCCGCGCTTGGTGGGGATGAGCTTCGCCGGCGTTGGGGCGCGCGGGTGAGGGCGGCGGGACGCAGGTCGGCCGGCGGCCTCGGCCGCGGCGCTGTTCGTGCTGTCTGCGCGCAATGAAGAGGGGGCGGCCTGCGGGCCGGTGGTTCAGGTGACGGCTTGAGCGAACTCGCGATGATCGACGACCTGGGCAGCGAGGAGCGCGTCGCGGAGCGTCTCCATGGCGCGGGCCCAGGCCATCGGCTTGCCGTCTTTCCGCGGCGCCAGCCGCCTCCAGGCGGCCACTGCATTGTAGCCGATGATCCGGAGCCAGCTGACCGTATCGATGGCGGCCCGGCTCGCCTGGCAGGGATGGCCCTCGTCCTCGCCGAGCATGACGTCCAGGGTCCAGTGGCAGCCGTTCTCGATGGCCCAGTGCATCCGGACCAGCGCCAGTTCCTGCTCGCGGGTGAGCGCCGCCGACGGGAGCGAGGTGACGAAGTACCGCCGCTCCACGGTGACGATGTTGCCGCGGTCGTCGGTGGTGGTCTGGCAGACGTACCAGAGCTGCTGTGCGGCCTCGATGTCGGCCTCGGGATCGCCGGCCACGTCGCGGGCGTACAACTCGCGCACGATGGTGTGGCCGCGGTACCGCTCGGCGGTGCGGGCGAGCGGCGGCTTGCCGAGGGCGTAGTGCCCGTGCTGGCAGGCAAGCTCATGCAACCGCGGCTGGTTGCCCTTCAGGCCGAACAGATACCAGCGGCCGAGGCGGGTCACGAGGTCGGCGTTCTCCCTCGCGCAGAGCCCGGCGTCGCCGGTGATGATGCGGAAATGGCCACCCAGCTGGTCGCAGATGCGCGGCAGCAGTTCACGGAAGGCGGTGGACTCGCCCTCCTTGGAGCCGATGAGCTGCTGGCCGACGCAGGGACAGGCCGAGGAGGAGGAGAGCGTGGCCCAGAGAGCGCCGAAGGCCTGGAGCGACGATCCCTCGGCGTCGTAGGCCGACTGCTGGGCCCCCTTCACCTTCTTGCCGTCGGTGCGCGACCATGTGCCCTTGCCGTCGAAGCTCATCACGCCGAGCGCGAGCCGGTCGTTCCTCACCACCTTGCGGGCGATGAGGTTCTTCACCTGGGCGAAGAGGGTGGCCTCCAGGCCGGCGGGCGACTGCCCGGCGAGCAGGCGGTAGAGGGTGGAGTCGCAGGGCGCCCCGCGGCCGAGCCCGATGGCTCGGCGCGCCCCCAGGCCGAGGTCGGCGAAGAAGTCCTCCGTGCGGCGCAGGCTCCGGCGGCCGACAGAGAACGCCGCCGCCAACCCGCCGAGCAGGCCGAGGTGGTCATGGATGACCCAGGAGGCGTCGCGAGGGTCATCGACCTCGTCGTCCCAAGGGATGTCGGCGTGCCTGAGCGCACGTCGTGCTTGTGCTTCGGTGATCGGCATGATCTTCTTCCTCTCGGCCTTCCTCTTTCTCTGTGCGAGTGCGAGTCAGGCTTGTTGTGGGGGGGGGTGGGGCCCGCAAGCTCCACCCCTCTTTCTCTGTGCGGCAGGATGATCGCCGGGAAGGATCACGGAGTCGATCTTGCCGATCAGGAAATGGCAGTCGGGGCCAGCGAGGGCCACTCGCCGCGCGAAACAGAGCCTGCTGATCGGCCCCGCCGGAATCGCCAGGCGGCTCAGGGGCTCGACGCAGAAGTCAGGCGTCAGCGGGAATCAAGTCTGGTGGGGCCCGCAGACCCTCACCCCTCCTTCAATGTGCAGGAGGATGATCGCCGGGAACGATCACCGCGTCGATCTTGCCGATCACGCCACGGCCTCCGCGAAGGCGCCGAGGCGATCGGCGGGCGAAAGTGGGGCCCGGTACCGCCACCCCCGCGAACGCAAGCTGGCTCAGGGGCTGGAGCGCGAAGTCAGGCCCAAGCGGGAATCAAGTCTGCCGCCCCGGGGACCGTCCAAGTCACGTCACGCAGCGTGACGGCGAATCTCATGCCCGCCAGCACCACGGCGGGCCAGGTTGCCAACGCCAGGTTCCTCGACAACGTCACTCTTCTGAGACTCTTCTCAACCGGGAGATTCGGACGGCTTTGCGCTGCCCTCGGCGTTCGAACCACTGGCCAACTGCGTCCGAATTCAGAGGCTCGCAGCCGAAGTCAGGCCTCAGCGGGAGCCAAGTCTGGCGTGATCATCTCGTTTCCGCATTTCAACGACTTGTCCTCGCTAGTAGACGGCGTGACACATCAGGTGAAGTCCTCATTTTCGCACGTCTTGCCAGGAAGTCACGTGCGGCCAAGCAGGTGTTCATGAAGCTCCATCTACTCTTGCGGTATGACCGGCTGGGCGCCAGCAGTCGGATGCGGTCACTCCAGTACATTCAATGGTTCGAAGCCGCCGGATTATCGCTGGTCGTTTCGCCGCTGTTCTCTGATGCCTATGTGAGTGGGCTCCAAGCGGGAAGTCGGTCGCTTGGCGAGGTGGCCCGAGCCTATTGGAGTCGCCTTGGAACGCTAATGCGGGCAGACGACTCGGACCTTTTCTGGATAGAGAAGGAACTCCTGCCATGGCTTCCAGCTTCGTGGGAGATGGCATTGGCGCTCAATAGGGTTCCATATATATTGGACTACGATGACGCCGTGTACCACGTCTATGACAGCCATCGGAGCAAGACTGTTCGGAAGGTGCTCGGTTCCAAGCATACGTTGCTGATGCAGCGTGCAACTCTTGTGATAGCGGGCAACGAATATCTTGCCAGCAAAGCTCGGCGTTCGGGCGCGCGCCGCGTCGAAATTGTACCGACCGCAATCGATCTGAATCGCTACCTTCTGTCGCCGACTGGAGTCGGAAGAGGCTCAGCAACGTTGCCCGTTATTGGCTGGATCGGTCAGCGCTCGACGGCGGCATTCTTTGAGTCGCTTGCGCCAATGCTCCAGCGGCTACAGTCGAGCGGACGATGCTTGGTTCGGGCCATCGGAATCGAGTCCGAGGCGACCAAGTTTGGCTTCGAGGCTGTTCCTTGGAGCGAAGAGACGGAAGTGGAAAGCCTTAAGTCGTTTGATATTGGGATCATGCCATTGTCTGACGGCCCCTTTGAGCGCGGCAAGTGCGGGTACAAGCTCATACAGTATATGGCCTGTGGTCTTCCCGTGGTGGCGTCGCCGGTCGGCGTCAATGCCCAGATCGTCGAGCACGGGGTTAGCGGATTCCTCGCCGACACTGCTGCGGACTGGGAGGCGTATCTAGGCGCCCTCATTGACGACGCGCAACTTCGCCGGACGATGGGAGCGGTAGGGAGAGCCAAGGTGGAGCGGAGCTATTGCGTCCAGGTTACAGCGCCAAGAGTGATTGAACTTCTGTTGCAGGCGGTTCAAGAGGATGCGCGCCATTCGAAATAGTGGATTAAGTGCGCCGCGGATGTGTCCTATAGCCAGCGCCGAAAGAGCCTAGAGTATGCTTCCATATTGGCTAATGTTCATCCTGCCTGCGGCCGTCGCCCTCGTGTCTGAACCGAGATGGTCGGTGGGCCTGGGAACAGACTTGCCGCGCCTTCGCGGGATGTGGCTGCTCTTGCTGTTGGCGCTCACCATGCTGATTGGCTTTCGCGTCGAGGTCGGTGGAGATTGGTGGAATTACATGGACCGCCTCGAAGTGACGCGCGGTATGAGGTGGGCCGAAATATTGAGCGCGGCGGATCCTGGTGACCGCGTTGTGAATTGGATCTCCGCTGAGGCGGGCTGGGGAATATTCGGTGTAAACATCATCGGTGGAGGACTCTTCGCTTACGGTTTGCTTACGTTCTGCAAGGCGCAGCCAAGGCCGTGGCTCGCGCTAGCGGTGTCGGTGCCGTACCTGGTCATCGTGGTGGCAATGGGGTATAGCCGGCAAGCTGTCGCGCTCGGCTTGGCTATGGTGGGCCTGGTCGATCTGGGCCGTGGTCGAAGCGGGCGTTTCGGAATGTGGCTGCTTCTCGGCGCGACCTTTCACCGGACGGCCGTTCTGCTCCTTCCGATAGCCGCACTCTCGGCCACCCGAAGTCGGTACTGGACGGCAGCCTGGATGGCTGTGCTTGGATTCGTTGCATATTCGGTCTTCTTGGAGGAATCGGTTAGAGGTCTATACGAAAATTATGTCGTGGCAGAATACCAGTCGCAGGGTACTTTCTTGAGACTGCTCATGAACGGAGTGCCGGCTGTGGTAATGGTCGGGTGGAGTAAGACGCTCGGGCTTAGAGCGGAAGAGAGAAGGCTCTGGCTTGTCGTCTCTGCCATAGCCCTGGCTTTGCTGGCTGCCCTTCTTGTGACCCCGTCGAGTACCGCTCTTGACCGTATTGGGCTGTACGTGTTGCCGCTGCAGTTGGTGGTCTTCTCTCGCCTCCCTGGTGTCTGGGGCGGAGACAAGAATCTCGCCCGGGTTACTGTGACGTTGGTGCTTTCATATTACGCGCTCGTGCAATACGTGTGGTTGAACTTCGGGAAGATGGCTTATCTGTGGATACCGTATCGGTTCTATCTGCTTGATAGCTGACGAGGCGGCAATGATCGGTAGAAGAGGGTGCTTGCGGCAGCGGGCGATCAGCGCCGATAGTAACCAGTCTAAATCGGCTGGGAGACCGTAGCCATGTGTGGAGTGGTAGGGTTTATCGATGGGCGCCTGCAGGCATCCGAGCGTGTGGACTTGGTCGGCCGAATGGCTGCTGCCATCGAGCACCGAGGTCCCGATGCTTCAGGCATGTGGATCGACCCATCTGGTCACGTCGCATTGGGCCACCGGCGGCTCGCGATCATCGATCTGACGGAGGCCGGCGCCCAGCCGATGGTGTCGGTCAGTGGCCAGCATGTCCTTGCGTTCAATGGAGAGATATACAACCACCGAGAGCTGCGAGCCGAGCTGGACGTTCAGGAACTCACAAACTGGCGGGGTCACTCTGACACCGAGACTCTTCTAGTCGCATTTGAGCGCTGGGGCGTGGAGGCGACGCTGGCGCGATGTGTGGGGATGTTTGCCATTGCACTTTGGAGGAGAAGCGACCGGACACTATTTCTGGCGAGGGATCGATTCGGCGAGAAGCCGCTCTACTACGGTTGGGCGGGTGGAAGGTTCGTGTTCGGGTCTGAACTCAAGGCGCTGCGAGCGGTTCCTGGGTTTTCAAACCAGGTATGTCGCGAGGCCCTGGCGCAGTACTTCCGTTTTCAGTATGTGCCCGCACCCAGGTCAATCTATCAGGGTATCTTCAAGCTGGAGCCCGGCTGCCTTCTGGCCGTCCGCGATGCTCCTCCATCCTGCGCTCCGAGCCAATTACTTCAAGCACCGGCTCGGCACGAGAATCTGACGCTGACTCGGTGGTGGTCGTTGGCAAGCCTAGTGGAAACAGCAGCGGAGCGGCCACTCACGGATGAGCGGGAAGCCCTGGCTGAAGTCGAGCGAACCCTCAAGGAGGCAGTCCGGCTTCAGTCCCTGGCGGACGTGCCTTTGGGAGCCTTTCTTTCGGGCGGTATCGACTCTTCGACGATCGTCGCGCTAATGCAGGAGCAGGTCTCAAGGCCGGTCAAGACCTTTTCGGTGGGTTTTGAAGTCGAGGGCTTTAACGAGGCGCCGTTCGCGCGAGCGGTGGCGCGGCACCTGGGGACGGAGCATACCGAATTCATTGTGACTGCGGAGGACGCGCGCGCTGTCATTCCCAGGCTGCCTGTGATGTATGACGAGCCGTTTGCTGATTCCTCCCAGATCCCAACCCATTTGGTGTGCCGGGCGGCTAGGAAGCATGTCACCGTGGCGCTGTCCGGTGATGCGGGCGACGAACTCTTCGGCGGTTACAACCGGCACATTCACGGGCCGCCCGTCTGGCGCGCTCTTTCCTGGCTGCCCTTTCCGATCCGCAGATGGCTCGGCTCCATCGTGTCGGCCTTGGCGCTACGGATAGGGGAACCGGTCGAGAAGGTGATCAATCAGCTACTCCAGTCACGAAGGGCAGGACCGACGCTTGCGCCGCAGGTCTTCCGGCTCGGAGAAAGGATGCGCGAAGCTCGAAACTTGGATGACTTCTACCTTTCGTTGGTGTCCGCCTGGCAAGGAGCTGGACTGGTGCTCGTGGGTGGATACCCCGTCGTCGAACCGGCCGTTGCGGCCTTTGACTGGAAGCCAAGCCGCGGAGTAGACCAGCCCGCACTCCTCATGATGTACAGAGACACGACTACCTATCTTCCTGACGACATCCTGTGCAAAGTGGACCGGGCCGCAATGTCGGTCAGCCTCGAGACTCGAGTCCCTTTCCTGGATCACCGGGTGGCCGAGGCGGCTTGGAGACTTCCGCTCTCGATGAAAGTGCGTGGCCCTGTGAGCAAGTGGGCACTTCGCCAGCTTCTTCTTTGCCGAGTTCCACCTGCTCTCACTGAGCGCCCTAAGGCGGGGTTCGCGATGCCGGTTGGAGACTGGATCCGAGGACCGCTGCGGCCTTGGGTCGAGGAACTCATCCGGCCGAGCAGGCTTGAGAGCGAAGGGTTCATCGATCCAGTGCGGGTGCAGCACGCTTGGCGCGAGCATCTATCTGGCCACCACGATTGGACGCAAAAGCTTTGGAGCGTCGTGATGTTCGAGTCCTGGTTAGATGAGGTGCATGGGCAACAATAGACCTTGCATGCTTGGGGGTGGGCAGCACCCAGGAGGAGAAGGTGATGGAGTTGGATCAGGAGGGGGCCGAACCGATTACGCTGGTCACGGGTGCGGCGGGTTTCATAGGCTCGTTCGTGTCTCGGGGCCTGCTCGAGAAGGGACGCCGGGTCATCGGGGTAGACAATCTATCCTCATACTATGAGGTAGCGCTAAAGGAGGCACGCCTCGCGCAACTTGGGAAGATCGCGGGCTTCCAGTTCGAGCGAGTCGAGTTGTCGCGCCAGGAGGAAGTCGAAAGACTCTTCGAGCGCTGGAAGCCGAGGAGGGTGATCCATCTGGCAGCGCAGCCAGGTGTTCGCTACTCGCTGGAGAGACCACACAGCTACATTGACGCCAATGTCACGGCATTCCTGAACATCTTAGAGGGGTGCCGCCACTATCCCGTGGAGCACCTGGTCTACGCTTCCTCCAGTTCGGTTTATGGTGGCAACACCAAAGTGCCATTCTCGGTTCAGGACAACGTGGATAGCCCGGTGAGCCTCTACGCTGCCACCAAGAAGGCCAACGAGCTGATGGCCCACGCCTACAGCCACCTATTTGGTATCCCGCTGACCGGGCTGCGGTTCTTCACGGTCTACGGACCATGGGGGCGACCGGACATGGCTGCGATGATCTTCATCAAGTCCATCCTGGAGGGACGGCCGATCCAGGTCTTCAACCACGGGAAGATGAAGCGCGACTTTACCTTCGTGGACGACATCGTCGAAGGGGTCCTGCGGGTAGCTGACCGACCGCCACCGACCGGGGGCGTGCGAGCGCGCCTGTACAACATCGGGAATAGCACACCGATCGGTTTGCTGGAGTTCATCGCCACGCTGGAGCGACTGCTTGGGAAGCAAGCCGAGAAGCAGTTGCTGCCAATGCAGCCAGGGGACGTGGCAGAGACCTGTGCCGACGTTAGTGAACTCGAACGCGACGTGGGCTTTAGGCCGAGGACGACCCTAGAGGAAGGGCTGCGTCAACTGGTCGAGTGGTACCGAGAGTATTACGGTGTTTAGGAGGCACGTCGCCGAGGGGGCTGGCGACCGTCGCGGCTCACGGGTCGAGTGAAGCGTAGACCTCGCTGTACCGGAGCGCTCCTTCGGCGAGGGAGAACTGCCTTCGAGCGGCATCGACGCACCGGTACCGGGTCTCCGGCGACTGACATAACGCCATCAGTTCCGAGACAGCATTCCTGTACGCCTCAGGATCATGCCGGTGGACCACGACCCCAACCGAATTCCTCGCCAGGACGTCCGCCACGTCGCCGACCCCAGAATTGCCGACGCAGGGCACGCCGCACGCCAAAAATTCACCCATTTTGGTGGGGGCGGTGGCCAACCGGGAGAAAGACGGTCGATAGAAGAAGATCCCAGCGTTCATACGCTGGATTTCCTTCGCCATCTCTGCATGGCTGGCCGACCGGACATCGAAACACGCGGAAGGCAGGCCACTAGCCTCGATTCGTCGCCAGATGTACTCGTGCTCGTTTCGGTTCACGATGAGCATCCGTGCCTCGGGGCGCTGTGAGCGAATGGCCCCGAAGAAGGCGAGCATCTCGTCCAGCAAGTACCAGGTGCTCACGGAGCCGACGTACCCAAGGACGAAGGGATGGTCGGCAGGTACATTCTGCCCCTCGGGACGCGGACGGAAGCGGTTGAGGTCGGTGCATGTGGGAATCACGACTGCGCTCGGGAACCGTCCGGTCAGGAAGGGAAACCCGCGCATCGCCGCCAGCCCAGCCTCGGTGAGTGAGACTACGATGTCGGCGTTCAGCAAGAAACGCCGCTCGAACCACGTGGCGACTCGGAAGAGCCAGGAGCCACTTGGCCAGAGCCCGCCGTCCACCCGTTCGGCGGCCCAGAAGCCGCGCATGTCGAAAACGAAGCGCGCACCCGTGGTCTTCTGGAGGATGAGGGCCATTACTGCAGGCACGTAGCTCCGAGCGTGGACGATTCGGATTCCGTGCCGAACCAGTAACCACCACCCAGTGAGTAGCCCAACGAAGATATCATACGAGGTGGCCAGCGCCGAGGGACGCTTATGGTAGCGACGAGGGTACCAGTGGATTCCGGCGGCACGTATCCGTTCGGTGATCTCGGCGCGGCTGGAAGCGCTCTTCCAATCGCCGGCCTTCTCGAAGCTGACGAGGTGTATCGGTCTCTCGGGGGCCAGTCGCTCTAAGTAGGATAGGACCTGAGATTGCCCTAGTGGCTCCAGAATACCGTCATAGCTTATGTAGAGAACTGAGGATTTCACCCATACTCCATTGGATTCGAATGTGAACCGAGGAGCTTCCCGTAGATGTTGAGCATGGCGGGAATAACCACGCTTGGTGCCAGCCGGGTTTCGACGTGTCGCCTTCCGGCTGCACCCAGTCGAGCTCTCTCGGCGGCGTCATCGAGGAGCCTCTTGATCGCGCGGGCCAGCGGCTCGACCTCGCCTCGCGGCACGAGGAGTCCGGTAACATTCGGAACAATGGCATCCCGGCAGCCAGAGACATCGGTCGTGACCGTCGCGCGGCCGCAGGCGGCCGCCTCGATGAGCACCTGCGGCATCCCCTCTCGGTAAGACGGGAGGCAGACGACGTTGGCTTCGCCAAAGACGCGAGACATGTCGGCGCACCGACCCCACCACTCAATGGTGCCGGCCTCAGTCCATGCGTGAAGGAGCCGCTCTGGGACCGCGCTCGGGTTTCCCGCCGCCGCGTCGCCAACGAGGACGAAGCGTGCCATTGAACCTTGAGTTCGCAGCAGGGCTGCGGCGTCAACGAATTCCTGAACCCCCTTGTCCCACAGCATCCTGGCCGGCAAGACCACGAGAGGCCGTCCCTCTGGTTCCGTCGTCGGGGCAAAGTGCTCTAGGTCGATTCCATTTCCCGGAACGATATCTGAGCGGTCTGGCCGAACCATGCCGAAGGCCACAAACGTCGCGAGGTCCCCCTCATTTTGGAAGACGACCCGCGAGTTCCTGTGACCAAAGGCGAGGCGATACAGCTGGCGGACGAGCCACCGGCGAGCGCTCGCCACAACTCCTCGTGACAGAAAGACGTAGCCCAGACCGGACACGGCGAAGAGGGCCGCCGGAACCCTCGTCAGGCGTGCCACCAAGCCGCCGTAAAGCATCGCCTTTATGCCAACGAGGTGGACGATACACGGGCGGATCCTCCTGAAGAGCACCACCAGTTCCCACAACGCCGCAAGCTCCGAGATCGGGTTGCTCCCCCACCTTGTGAGCTGGAGTGGATGATGGGCATAGCCACGAGCCACGATCTCGCTCGCGGTGTCCCCTTCCGAGGGGCACGCCACCTCGACGCGGTAACCTCCCGCGCGTGCAGCGGCTCCGAGCCGCTCCCGGTGGCTCAGGAAGAAGGCAGGATCGTTCACCACGAACAGGAGGAGCGGACTCGCGCCTTTCGTGGTCGGCTCGCACTCGGCCGGGTCATGGTAGTCGGGGGTGTTCATCGGCTAGACGCCACGGGACAACGGGGAGAACTAAGACTTGGAGACCTCTGCCTCGTACCATCCAGCACACGCCTCGATGCCCTGCGCGACCAGTACCTCCGGCACGTAGCCGAGGAGGGTAGTCGCCCGCGAGATGTCGGCTAGGGAATGGTGTACGTCCCCTTCACGGAAGTTCCGATGCTCCAGCCCAGCCTCGGCCGCGGTCGGTTGGAGCCGTGTTGCAGCCCGCTTCATGAGTTCGAATAGCGCCTTGAGCGTGGTCCGCTCCCCACAGGCGACGTTGTAGGCACGCCCCATGGCCTCGGGCTTGTTGGTGGTAGCCGCTAGCAGGTTGGCCTGCACCACGTTCGCAACGTAGCAGAAGTCTCGGCTCGTCTCCCCATCGCCGTTCACGAAGGCCTGCTCGCCCGTGAAGAGGCAGCGGAACCATATTGGAATAACGGCGGCGTATGGGCCGTTCGGGTCCTGCCGTGGCCCGAAGACGTTGAAGTAGCGGAGTCCGATGAGTTCCAAGTCGTAGGCCAGGCCGAAGACGTGCGCGTAGAGTTCGTCGGCGAACTTGGTCACCGCGTACGGGGAGAGTTGGCGCCCCACCTGCGTCTCCACCTTCGGGAGCGTCGGGTGGTCCCCGTAGACCGAACTGGAACTCGCATAAACGACTCGCCGGATCCCTGCGCCACGGGCCGCTTGGAGCACGTTGAGGAAGCCAGTTACGTTTACCTCGTGGCTCGTGAGCGGATCCTTGAGCGAGCGGGGCACCGACCCGAGCGCTGCCTGGTGCAAGATGACGTCGGCGCCCCGGCAGGCCTCGATGCACGCGACTGGGTCGCGGATGTCTCCCTCGATCAAGGAGAACCGGTCGGTCGCCCCGGCCGTGGCGATTTCCAGGTTGGCCCGAAGGCCGGTCGCGAAGTTGTCGAGACAGCGGACGCGCTGCCCCATCGCGAGAAGTTGCTCCACCAAGTGGGAGCCGATGAATCCGGCGCCGCCGGTGACCAGCCAGGTTCGTCCCTCGGCTGCGATTGCCTCACGCCAGGCGCCAGTCACGCCTTCACCACCCGGCACGGGAGCCCCTTCCCTTTGAATGTCTCGGCCATCAGGTTTCGGCTGTCGATGACCAGCCGGGTCTGAGCGTATAGGTCAGGTCGTCTGAAGGCGTCGTGGGCGGTGGACACGACCACTGCGTCGTATTGGGCGAAGGTGGACGCGTCGCACGCTACCGAGGCGAGGTGGAGTGCATGCTTTCGGCCGTGGCGGGCCTGCGGGAAGTGCGGATCGCAGTAGTCCACCTGGGCGCCCATCTCCTGCAGCAGTTCGATGATCTCGTAGCTGGGCGACTCCCGGTCATCGTCCACGTTGGCCTTATAGGCGAGGCCGAGCACGAGCAGCCGAGCGCCCTTGAGCGCCTTCCCCTCGTCGTTCAGGGCGTGCATCGCCCTGTCCACCACGTATCGCGGCATGCGGGTGTTGATCTCTCCCGCCAGCTCGATGAAGCGGGCCCACTCCCCGTGCTCCGCGGCCTTCCATGACAGGTAGAAGGGGTCCAGGGGGATGCAGTGCCCGCCGAGGCCTGGCCCCGGGTAGAAGGGCATGAAGCCGAAGGGCTTGGTCTTGGCCGCCTCGATCACCTCCCAGATGTCGATCCCCATCTGGTCGAGGATCACCTTCAGCTCGTTCACCAGGGCGATGTTGACGGAGCGGAAGATGTTCTCGAGGAGCTTGCTGCTCTCGGCCACCCGGGACGAGGAGACGGGGACCACTCGATCCATCGCCGCCGCGTAGAGCGCCACCGCCGCCTCGGTCGAGGGCGGGTTGACCCCGCCGACCACCTTCGGAATGGACTTGGTTGTGAAGTCTCTGCGTCCCGGGTCCTCGCGTTCGGGGGAGAAGGCCAGGAGGAAGTCCTTTGGGCACCGGAGGCCGGTCTTCTCCAGGATGGGCTGCACCTCGCCATCGGTCGTGCCCGGGTAGGTGGTGGACTCGAGGATCACGAGCTGGCCTGGGCGGAGCCGCCTGGCAATCTCCTCGGCCGTCCGGTGGATGTAGGAGTTGTCTGGCTCCCGGTGGAGCCCGAGCGGCGTCGGCACGCAGATGAAGATCGCGTCGCAGGCGCGCAGCCCGTCGAAGTCGCTGGAGGCGGTGAATCGGCCGCTCGCCACCGCTGCGGTCACCCGCTCAGGGCCGATGTGCTTGATGTAGGACTCGCCCCGGCGGAGCGCCTCGACCTTGTGCTCGTCCACGTCGAAGCCGGTGACGCGGAAGCCTGCCTCGCAGAAGACGAGCGCCAGAGGGAGCCCCACGTAGCCCTGGCCGATGACGCCGACCCGGGCCTCCCGGCTGGCGATGCCGTCGCTCAAGGTCATTCGATCCTCATTTCCATGCGGAAATCCTACCACCGTGCGTCCCACTTGGCCCATGTCCTTCCCGGAAGTACACTCCTCAACCTCCCGTTGAACCCAAGCCAAGGATCCCGGTGCGAACCGCCGCCGTCGCCTTCATCTCAGCCGCCCTGCTCGCCCTGCTCGCCACCCCCTTGGTGCGCGACGCGGCCCTGCGGCTCGGTCTGGTGGACCACGGCCTCTCCTCCCGCAAAGTCCACGGCCGGCCCGTCCCTCGCCTCGGTGGCATCGCCATCGTCCTCGCCTTCATCGCCCCGCTCGTCGCCCTCCACTTCGTCAGCAGCGACGTCGGTCGCATGTTCTGGGCCACGCCGGTCCGCGCCGGCGCCCTCCTGGCCGGCGGCCTCATCATCGCGGCGCTCGGTGTCTACGACGACCTGCGCGGCAGCGGCGCCCGCACGAAGTTCGCCGTCCAGTTCGGCGTGGCCGCCTTCATGTACTGGGCCGGCTTCCGGATCGAGCAGCTCAGCCAGCCCTTCGGCCCGCCCATCCAGCTCGGCCACCTGGCGCTCCCCGTCACGATGCTCTGGATCGCCGGGGTCATCAACGCCATGAACCTCATCGACGGGCTCGACGGGCTGGCCGGCGGTGTGGCGCTCATCGCGGTCGCCACGCCGTTCACGCTGGCGGCCGTCCAACACCAGCCGCTCATGCTCCTCTTCACGGCGGCGCTCGGCGGCGCCGTCCTCGGCTTCCTCCGCTACAACTTCAACCCGGCCACCATCTTCATGGGCGACACCGGGTCGATGTTCCTCGGCTTCATCCTGGCCGCCACCTCCATCGCCACCTCCCAGAAGTCCACCGCGGCCGTTGCCATTGTCGTCCCCATCCTGGCGCTCGGCATCCCCATCTCCGACACGCTTCTCGCCATGGGGCGCCGCGCCTTCCGCGGCGCGCCGCTCTTCTCGGCCGATCGAGGCCACATCCACCACCGGCTCATGGATCGCGGCTTCAGCCAGCGGCAGGCCGTGCTGGTCATCTACGTCGGCGCGGCCTTGTTCGGCGCGGCGGCGCTGGCGGTCAGCTTCAGCAACGGTCCCGCCACGGCGTTGGTGCTGCTGGTGGTCGCCATCCTGGCCTTCCTGGCGCTCCGCGCCCTCGGGTTCCTCGACCTCAACAAAGCCCAGGCCGCGCTGGTCGATCGCCGGCTCAACCTCGACATGCGCACCGCGGTCCGCCGGGCCGGGGAGCGGCTGCGGGCCGTCTCCACGCCGCAAGCGGTCTGGGAGGTGGTGCGCGAGTCCGCGCCGGCCTTCGGCGCCTCCGGCGTGGGTCTCACCCTGGGCCGGCTGGCCGGTCGCTCCGACGCCGGCGCCTGGAGCCAGGGGCTCGACGACCTGCCGCCACGCGCCCTGCGCGCCCGCTACGGTCTCGTCGCCGAGCGTCCCGGGCATGACCACCTCGACCTCGCCTGGACCGACGGGCGGGAGACCGTCCACCGCGATGTGGAGATCGCCGTCGAACTGCTCTGCGACCACGTCACCTCGGCGCTCGACCGCATCGAGGGGTCCCTCGGTGAGAAGCCGCGGGACAACGTGGTCAAGCTGAAGAAGTAGGGGTGAAGTTGCTGGCGTTTCGCTGGAGCGGGGGCACACATGCTCACTATCGCGCACTACGTTGGGGTCATCTCCTGCACGGCCTGCCCGGCCACCGGGAAGCTGCTGCGGGATGCTGGGGAGAACGTTCCTCAACCCGGATTCGTTGGCAACCGATACGAGCGGACCAGGGTCCTGCTGGTCGGAAAGAACCCGGCAACACCGCCCCTCGCCCTCTCTCGGGAAGACCAAGTCTACACCCACGCACTCCGCGCTCTTCGCGACCAGCCGACCGCCGAGTCACTGGATGCCGTGAGGAGGGTCACCAGGACCTTCATGGAGTCCTGGCCGATCAAGCAGAAGCACTTCTCCCTTGAAGAGTTTGGCCTGGGGCTGGATGACATCGCCTTCTGTAACATCGTCCGCTGCCGCACCCAAGGAAACGCGCCGCTGCCGGTCACCTTCGCCCGGACTTGTGCCGACCGCCACTTCGCTGATTGGCTAGATGCGTTGAAGCCCGCGGTGGTGGTCTTCATCGGGAAGGCGCCCTCCGAGGTCGGAGCAGCCTTGGTCGACGCGCGTCACATCCCACACGACTTCATCAACTGCATGCGCAGCCTCGACGCCGAAGCCAGGAAGTCGAACAGGGCGAGAGTGGCGGCGCTGGTCAAGAGGCGCCGTGGCGAAGCGGAAGCGTTGATTGCCCAGAGGGGTGCGCCGGCGGGCCGGTCACGGTCACCCACCCGGAGATGAAGCGGTACTTCATGACCATCCCGGAGGCGAGCCGACTGGTGCTGCAGGCCGGCACCATGGGCCACGGCGGGGAGATCTTCATCCTCGACATGGGCGAGCCGGTGAAGATCGCCGACCTGGCGCGCGACCTCATCACCCTCTCCGGCTTCACGCCCGGCGTGGATATCGAGATCCGGTTCACCGGGACCCGCCCCGGCGAGAAGCTCTTCGAGGAGCTCTCGGTGAGCGACGAGGCGGCCGAGAAGACCCGCCACCCCAAGATCTTCGTGGGCCGGTTCCGGCCCTACGAGTGGGACCGGGTGGAGCAGGGGCTGGCGCGGCTGCTCGGGCTCGCGGGGGGGACGGCGGTGGCGGTGCGCGGCGGGCTGCGCGAGCTGGTGCCGGAGTACCGGCCGGACGGGGAGAGCTGAGGGCGAGGGCACGCTGACGCGACCGCGAGGGACCGATGGTTGGGGCGCGGGGGATGGGCGCGAGGCGGGGGGCGTCCCCAGGCTACTCCTCTTGAGGCTTTCCGGCGTTCGCAGGGTCTTCGGCCAGCGGGTGTCGTGCCCGGACCACAGCCAGCGTCAATTCCTGAACGACCACCCAGTCCTGCCCTGCATCGGAGCGTTGGCTCAACCGCACCAGGTGGTCGCCTTCCTCGCGAAAGGCAATGTTCCAGAAGGTGTGAATGGTCGTGTGGCTTACCGGGGGCAGCCCCACGGTCCTCGCCCCGATCTGGATGTGGACGGATGTCGGTTCGGAGACCGGAGCGCCACCAGGACTCAAGATTTCGACTTGTGCGAGGAACTCACTTGCTTGCAGCCGAAGCTCATAGATGCCGACCACATGGATACGGGGCAAGCGCGCTGGTAGACTCGGCGCGAAGATGCTGTCCAGGATGTTGAACGCCGTCAGCCGACTCGTGAACTGATCGAGCGCGAGGCCCTCGGCTACGAACAGGGCGGTCGGGGACCGGTTCATCTAGGCTGCGAGCGCCAACCCTTCCCCGGCAACGTCCTGGGGAGGGGGCACGGCACCGAACCGGCTAGGGCCAGCGACAACAGAAACCGGGGAAGCGTCCTGGCCAAGCAAGTCGGCCACGCGAAGCCCAAGAAGGCGGTCAAGGACGTCACCGTAGACGTTGAGGACCAGCGCGTTGAGCTGCGAGAGGCGACCGACGGTGCGCACGTAGGTCCCGTCCAGCCTGGAGCCTTCGAGCGCTTCCTCCTGGCTCACGAGCATCAGCGCGAACTCGTCGGCCAGGTGACGGCGAACGACCCCGGAAAGCTCGGCCCAGCGCTCCACCACGACCGGCAGGTTCCCGACCGACTTCTCGTATTCCGCGATGTACTTGGAGACGTTCATGGCCGAGGGGGCGAGATCTTACCAAGCTCACGGACAGGAATCCAACGGTCAGCGAAACGGCGTGCTGTCCTGGTGTGGCGCAGGAAACCGGTCGACAGGAATGACTCGCTTGCGTCGTAGACCACGACAACACACATGTCCTTGGAAGTATTACATTTCTTCATGATCAAGCCAACTTCCTGACTCCCAGTCATACAACCCGCTTGGGCATGTCCGTTTTCCACTCCTACGACCAACCAGGCGGCAGGATGACGCATGGCCGAGCCAAGATCCTGAACAAACTCGGCGGGCGTGGTGCCGTGCAACCAGTTGCCCTCCTGAATTCTCTTGAGCACGTGGACCTCGGCGCTTGAAAGGGATGTCGCCTCGACTATCTTCACGCCCGGCTGATCAGGGTGGTCGAGGCCGAGGATGCTGTAGCCGAGGAGTGTCCATTCGCCTGCCGGCCGTCTATCAGGGGCGAAGCGTGCACGCTCGAGGCGATCCTGGATGAGAGGCCGGTCGGCGGCCGTCTCGGGCTCCGATTTCAGGCGGGCCAGCGCGTTGATTCTCTTGTCGGCGTCTGTCTTGAGCACGGCGTGGGGAGCCAAGCAACCACACAGCGGGTGCCCGCGCAAGACTCATACCCTCCGTGCCGCGAGGCCCACAGCCAGGGCTTGCTCATGGCAGTCCAAGACCCGCTTCGTCACCGTCCGCTTCGGCAACGTGCTCGGCTCGGCCGGGAGCGTCATCCCCATCTTCAAGGAGCAGATCGCCGCCGGCGGGCCGGTCACGGTCACCCACCCGTCAGATGAAGCGG
>JAJZQX010000009.1 GCA_021806645.1 Myxococcales bacterium
CGGCAACGTCGCCACCAGCCTGATCGGCTCGGACGCCTTCCAGGAGGCGGACATCACCGGCATCACCATGCCCATCACCAAGCACAACTGGCTGGTGACCGACGTGCAGGACCTGCCGCGCATCCTCAAGGAGGCCTTCTACGTGGCGCGGACCGGGCGGCCCGGCCCGGTGCTGGTCGACATCCCCAAGGACATCCAGAACACCGAGTTCGAGTTCGAGTACCCCGACTCCGTGTCGATCCCGGGGTACCACCCGCCGGTCCGGGAGGAGCCGCGGCTCAAGGACGCCGCCATGCTGATCCGGTCCGCGTCGCGCCCCATCATCTACCTGGGCGGCGGCGTGCGGACGGCCGACGCGCACCGCGAGGTGGCCGCCTTCGCCGAGCTGCTGGGCGCGCCGGTGGTCACCACCCTCCACGGCAAGGGAGCCTTCCCGGAGACCAGCCCGCAATGCCTCGGCATGTTCGGCATGCACGGCAGCAAGTTCGCCAACTACGCGGTGCAGAACGCCGACCTGCTCGTCGCCCTGGGCGCCCGCTTCGACGACCGCGTCACCGGCAAGCTCTCGACCTTCGCCCCCGAGGCCAAGGTGGTCCACCTCGACGTCGATCCGGCCGAGATCTCCAAGCTGGTCACCGCCACCGTGCCGCTGGTGGGCGACCTGAAGCGGCTGCTGCCGCAGCTCACCGAGGAGGTGCGCCGCCTCATGGCCGCCCAGGGCCGGACCGACATAGGCCCGTGGCAGAAGCGGGTGGAGGCCTGGAGGGAGAAGCACCCGCTCAAGTACGAGCAGGCCGGGCAGAAGTACCTGCTCCCGCAGTACGTCATCGAGACCCTCTGGAAGAAGACCGGCGGCAAGGCGGTGGTCACCACCGGTGTCGGCGAGCACCAGATGTTCGCGGCCCAGTGGTGGAAGACCTCCGGGCCGCGCCAGTTCATCACCTCGGGCGGTCTCGGCACCATGGGCTTCTGCATGCCGGCCGCCATCGGCGCCCAGCTCGGGCGCCCCGGCGAGCTGGTGATCGGCATCGACGGTGACGGCTCCTTCCAGATGACGCTGCAGGATCTCGCCACCGCGCGCGACCTGGACCTGCCCATCAAGATCTTCGTCCTCAACAACCTCTTCCTCGGCATGGTCCGGCAGTGGCAGGAGCTCTTCTACGAGAACCGCTTCGCCCAGACCCCGCTCTCCGACCGCCCCGACCTCGTGAAGCTGGCCGACGCCTACGGCTGCCTGGGGCTGCGGGCCCGGACCCCGGCGGAGCTGGACCAGGTCATCGACCAGGCCCTGGCCAACCAGGACGGGCCGACCATCATCGACGTGCGCGTCCGCCGCCAGGAGAAGGTCTTCCCCATGGTCCCGGCCGGCGCGCCCCTCAACGACATGATCGACGGGGAGTGAACGACATGGAACGGAACGAAGAGAAGCCGAACGGCTCCAGCCACACCATCAGCCTGCTGGTCGAGAACAAGCCGGGCGTGCTCCACCGCATCGCCGGGCTCTTCTCGCGGCGCGGCTACAACATCGCCAGCCTCACCGTGGGTCCCACCGAGCGGCCCGAGTACTCGCGCATGACCATCGTGGTCCGGCTCTCCACCAAGACGGTGGAGCAGGTGGTCCGCCAGGTGCAGAAGCTGGTGCCGGTGGTCGAGGTCCGAGAGCTCTCGCCGCAGGACCTCATCGAGCGCGAGCTGATGCTGGTGAAGATCCGCACCCCGGAGCGCAACCACGCCGAGCTGCGGGCGCTGGCCGAGACCTACGAGGCCACCATCGTGGACGTCTCGCCCGACGCGCTGGTGGTCGAGGCCTCGGGGAACACCGGCAAGCTGGAGGCGCTGGAGGATCGGCTCCGCCCCTTCGGCATCCAGGAGATCTGCCGCTCCGGCCGCATCGCGCTGGAGCGTGGCTTCAAGACGTTGGCCCCCCCTTCACTGAAGTGAGAAAGAGAGCACGCACATGGCAACCATCTATTACGAGAAGGACGCGAACCTCGAGCTGCTGAAGAAGCGCAAGGTGGCGGTGATCGGCTACGGCAGCCAGGGTCACGCCCACGCCCTCAACCTCCGCGACTCGGGCGTGGACGTCCGCGTCGGCCTGGCCGCCGGCTCCAGGTCGAAGGCCAAGGCCGAGGGAGCCGGGCTGCGGGTGGTGTCGGTGGCGGAGGCCTCCAGGGAGGCCGACGTCATCATGATCCTCATCCCCGACCAGACCCAGAAGCGGGTCTACGACGCCGAGATCGCGCCGCACCTCACCCCGGGCAAGGCGCTGCTCTTCGCCCACGGCTTCAACATCCACTACGGGCAGATCCGCCCGCCGGCCGGCGTGGACGTGGTGCTGGTGGCCCCCAAGGGGCCCGGCCACATGGTCCGCCGCCAGTACCAGGACGGCCGCGGCATCCCCGGCCTGATCGCCGTCCACCAGGACGCCGGCCAGGCCAAGGCGGTCGGCCTCGCCTACGCCCGCGCCATCGGCTGCGCCCGCGCCGGCGTGCTGGAGACCACCTTCAAGGAGGAGACCGAGACCGATCTCTTCGGCGAGCAGGCGGTCCTCTGCGGAGGCGCCTCGGCCCTGGTCAAGTGCGGCTTCGAGGTGCTGGTCGAGGCCGGCTACCAGCCGGAGAGCGCCTACTTCGAGTGCCTTCACGAGCTGAAGCTGATCGTGGACCTGATGTACGAGGGCGGCCTGGCCTGGATGCGCCACTCCATCTCCGACACCGCCGAGTACGGCGACTACACCCGCGGTCCGCGGGTGGTGAACGCCCAGACCAAGGACGAGATGCGCAAGATCCTCAAGGAGATCCAGTCCGGGCAGTTCGCCAAGGAGTTCATCATCGAGAACATGGTGGGCGGGCCCACCTTCGACAAGTTCCGGGTCGCCGAGGCGGCTCACCCGATCGAGGAGGTCGGTGGACGCCTTCGGGGGATGATGAGCTGGATCCGCGAGGCCAAGAAGGACTCGTCGGACCCGACCGCGAAGTAGCCAGGGGCTCGACAGGGCTGGGGCGGGAGCCGGCGAGGGGGGTGGAGCCGGCCCCCCGGTTTGACTTTGCCCGCTAGATCCATATCCTACGCCTTCTTTTCGGGCTGGCCCGGGGCGCTTCGCCCCGCCTGGCAGGGGGCGACCCCAAGGAGCAAGGTCTGAATCAGCGGGATCAGAGGACGAACCGGGACGCTCGCACCAACCGCCGCATCAAGGCGCGCGAGGTGCGAGTCATCGGTGCGTCTGGCGAGCAGCTTGGCGTCCTGACCATCGATCAGGCGCTGTCCAAGGCGCAGGAGGAGGGGATGGACCTCGTCGAGGTCAGCCCGCTCGCCAAGCCTCCCGTCTGCAAGATCATGGACTACGGGAAGTTCAAGTACCTCGAGAAGAAGAAACAGAACGAGGCCAAGAAGAACCAGGTGGTGGTGCTGCTCAAGGAGATCAAGTTCCGGCCCCGCACCGAGGAGCACGACTACAACGTCAAGATCAAGAAGGTCCGCGAGTTCCTCGAGGACTCCAACAAGGCCCGCATCACCGTCATGTTCCGCGGCCGCGAGATGTCCCACCGCGAGCTGGGCCAGAAGGTGCTGCAGGAGATCATCGAGGACCTGAAGGACGTGGCGGTGATCGAGGCGGCGCCCCGCATGGAAGGTCGCCAGATGTTCATGATCCTCGCGCCCAACCCGAAGATGCTCCAGGTGCAGCGCTCCCGCGCCGAGGCGGCCGCCCGGGCGGCCAAGTTCGCGGCCGAGCCCGACGGCCCGCCCACGCCGGCCACCCCCGCGCAGGTCGAGGCCGCCCCGGCGCCAGCGGCCTCCGGGCCGGCGGCCGGAACGTAGTCACACCGCCGCGACGTCCGCGGCGCGCAAACCAGGAAGAGAAGAGAGACCGGAAGATGCCCAAGCTCAAGACCAACAGCGGCGCCAAGAAGCGCTTCGTCGTGAAGAAGTCCGGCAAGGTGAAGTTCCGCCGTGCCGGGTCTCGCCACCTGGCGACCTTCGGCAAGACGCCGAAGCAGAAGCGCGGCCTCCGCGGCACCAGCCACCTGGCGGCCCCGGATCAGAAGAAGATCAAGGAGTGCTTCCCGTACGGCCGTTAGGCCCGCGGGTGTTCCACAGCTGCCAGGCGGGGTCCACAAGCGCGACCAGACGGTCGCCTCCCGCCGGCGAGAGGAGTAGAAGATGCGCGTCAAGAAGGGTGTCAAGGCCCGTCGCCGTCGCAACCGCGTGCTCAAGCTGGCCAAGGGGTTCCGCGGCCGCCGCAAGAACTGCTACCGGCGCGCCAACCAGGCCGTCGAGCGCGCCCAGGACTACGCCACCCGGGACCGGCGGCAGAAGCGGCGCGACTTCCGCGCCCTCTGGATCGTCCGCATCAACGCGGCGGCGCGGCTCAACGGGACCACCTACTCGAAGCTCACGGCGGCCCTCAGGAAGGCCGGCGTGATCGTCGACCGGAAGATCCTGGCCGACCTGGCGCTCTCGGCGCCCGGCGACTTCGCCGCCGTCGTCAAGGCCGCCCGCGCCTAGAGGTCCCGGCGTGGCCGACCTGCTGGGACAGCTCGAGTCGCTCGCCATGGGCGCGCGTGAGGCCTCCGCCTCCGCCGCCGACGAGCGGGCGCTCGAGGAGCTGCGCGTCCGCTTCCTCGGCAAGAAGGGTGAGCTCTCCGCGGTGCTCCGCGGCATGGGCGCCCTGCCGGCCGGGGAGCGCCCGCGCGTCGGCGAGGTGGCCAACCGGGTCCGCGACCAGGTCGAGGCGCTGCTGGCGGCGCGCAAGGCCTCGCTGGCCGGCGCCGCCCTGGAGGCCGAGCTGTCGGGCCCGGCGCTCGACGTCACGCTGCCGGGTCGCCACCTGGCCCCGCGGGGCGGCCGTCACCCGGTGACGCAGGTCCGCGAGGCCATCGTCGGCGTCTTCCAGCGGCTCGGCTACGAGGTGACCGACGGGCCCGAGATCGAGCTCGACTGGTACAACTTCGAGGCCCTCAACATCCCGGCCGATCACCCCGCCCGCGACATGCAGGACACCTTCTACGTGGACGAGGCCACGCTCGGCCCCGGCGAGCAGAAGGGTGACGTGGTGCTGCGCACGCACACCTCGCCGGTGCAGATCCGCGCCATGCTCCGCGCCGGCAAGCCGCCCATCCGCGTCATCTGCCCGGGGCGCGTCTACCGCTCCGACTACGACATGACCCACTCGCCCATGTTCCACCAGGTCGAGGGGCTCTGCGTCGACGAGGGGATCACCTTCGCCGACCTGAAGGGGACGCTGGCCGCCTTCGCCCGCGCCTTCTTCGGTCCCGGCACCAGGACGCGCTTCCGTCCCAGCTACTTCCCGTTCGTCGAGCCGGGCGCCGAGGTGGACGTCTCCTGCACCATCTGCGGCGGCACCGGCAAGAAGGACGGCAAGCGCTGCGGCACCTGCAAGGAGACCGGCTGGCTGGAGGTGCTCGGCGCCGGCATGGTCCACCCCAGGCTGCTGGCCAACGTCGGCTACGACCCGGCCCGCCACACCGGGTTCGCCTTCGGCATGGGGGTCGAGCGGATGGCCATGCTGCGGTTCGGCATCGACGACCTGCGCCTCTTCTTCGAGAACGACCTCCGCTTCCTCGAGCAGTTCTAGCCCCCCCCCGGAGGGCGTGGCGCCCATGCGCATCTCACTCCAGTGGCTGTCCGAGTACGTCGACCTCCCCGCGCCGGAAGAGCTGGCGCGGCGGCTCACCGCCGTGGGGCTCGAGGTCGAGGCCGTCGAGCGGACCGGCCAGGGGCTCGACGGCGTGGTGGCGGCCCGCATCCTCTCGTCGGTGAAGCACCCCGACGCCGAGAAGCTCTCCGTCACCTCCGTCGATCGCGGCGACGGCCGGCCGCTGCAGGTGGTCTGCGGCGCCAGGAACTACCAGGTCGGCGACCTCGTCCCGCTGGCCACCGTCGGGACCACGTTGCCGGGCGGCACCAGGATCTCGAAGGCGAAGCTGCGCGGCGTCGAGTCGTTCGGGATGCTCTGCTCGGCGCGCGAGCTGGGACTCTCCGAGGACGCCAGCGGCCTGCTCATCCTCCCCCCCGACGCCGTGCCCGGCACGCCCATCGCCACCGCGCTCAAGCTCGACGACGTGCTCTTCGAGGTCAACGTCACCCCCAACCGCCCCGACGCCCTCTCGCACCTGGGGATCGCGCGCGAGGTGGCCGCCGCGACGGGCACGCCGCTCAAGCGCCCCGCGGCCGCGCCGCGCGAGGGCGGGCCGCCGGCCGCCGAAGCGGTCAAGGTCCGGATCGAGGCGCCCGAGAAGTGCGCCCGCTACGCGGCCCGCGTCGTCGAAGGCGTCACCATCGGTCCCTCGCCGCTCTGGCTGCAGCGGCGGCTGGAGCGGTGCGGCATCCGCGCCATCTCCAACGTGGTCGACGTCACCAACCTGGTGTTGCTCGAGCTGGGCCACCCGCTCCACGCCTTCGACCTGGACAAGGTCGCGGGCGCCGAGATCGTGGTCCGCGCCGCCCGCCCCGGCGAGCGGATGACCACCCTCGACGGGAAGGAGCGGGTGCTCGATCCCGACGACCTGGTCATCGCCGATCGCGATCGCTCCAGCGCCCTGGCGGGCGTGATGGGCGGTGGCGACTCGGAGATCTCGGCCGGGACCAGGCGGGTGCTGGTCGAGTCGGCCTGGTTCCAGCCGGCCACCGTCCGGCGCACCGCCAAGCGCCACGGCCTCCACACCGAGGCGTCTCACCGCTTCGAGCGGGGCGCCGACCCCGGCATGGTCACGGCCGCCCTCGACCGCTGTGCCGCGCTGATCGCCGAGCTGGCCGGTGGCACGGTGCGGCCCGGAGTGGTGGACGCGCAGGCCCGGCCGGCCCCCCGGACCACGGTGCGGCTTCGCTGGAAGCGCCCGGGGCAGCTGCTCGGCCTCGAGGTGGCGGCCGGCGACATCCGGCGCATCCTGGGCGGGCTGGGCTTCACCGAGCGCGACTCGGACGGCGAGGGGGCCACCTGGGAGGTGCCCAGCTGGCGGGTGGACGTGACCATCGAGGAGGACCTGGTCGAGGAGCTGACCCGGACCCTCGGCTACCAGGTGATCCCGGAGACGCTGCCGCGGCTGGCGCTCGACACGCCGGCCATCGCGCCCCGCCTCGAGGCGCAGGCCCGCACCCGGGTGGCGTTGGAGGGGCATGGGTTCCGCGAGGTGGTGAGCTACGCCTTCGTGCCGCCGCAGGATCTCGAGGCCTTCGAGCCGGGCGTCAAGCCGGTGGCGCTCAAGAACCCCATCAGCGCCGAGCTGGCGGTGATGCGGACCAGCGTGGTGCCTTCCCTGCTGCGGACCGCCGCCTTCAACAGGCGGCAGGGGCGCGACACCTCGCGGCTCTACGAGCTGGCCAGCGCCTTCTGGCCGCGCGCCGGTGCCGACCGCGACCCGCCCGCCGTCGAGCGGCCGGTGGTGGCCGCGGTGCTGACCGGCCGGCGCAGCCCGCTCTCCTGGGCCACCACCGGCGAGCCGTCCGACTTCCACGACCTGAAGGGCGCGGTCGAGAGCGTGCTGGCGGCGCTGGGCGTCGAGGCCGTCTTCGAGCAGGCGGGGCGGGCGGTGGCATGGCTCCACCCGCGCGCCGCCGCGCTGGTCCGGTCGAGCGACGGCGCCCGGCTCGGCGCGCTGGGCGAGATCCACCCGCGAGTGGCGCTGGCCTTCGACCTGCCGCGCGGCGTGCTGGCCTGCGAGCTCGACGCGGCCGCGCTGCTGGCGGCGTCGCGGCTGGTCCCGGGCTACCGGCCCATCCCGCGGCTGCCGGCGGTGCTGCGCGACCTCGCCGTGGTGGTGGACGAGCCGGTGGCCGCCGCCGCCGTCACCGCCCTGGTCCGCGAGGAGCCGCTGGTGGAGGAGGTCACGCTCTTCGACGTCTACCGCGGGGCGCCGCTGGCCGGCGGCCGCAAGAGCCTGGCGCTGGCGATCCGCTACCGGGCGTCCGATCGGACGCTCACCGACGCCGAGGCCGACGCCGCCCACGCGCGGATCGTCGAGCGGCTGACCCGCGCCGTCGGCGCCCAGCTCAGGGCCTGAGATGCCTGGTCCGCTCCGACCCGCGCTGATGGCGCTGGCCTTCGCGCTGGCCGCGCTGGTGGCCAGCTGGAGTCCGCTGGCCGCGCCGTTCGGCCTGCTGACCGGCCTCGGCGCTCTCGCGCTGGCCGTCCGCGCCCGGCGCGAGGGCGGCCGCGTCGCGTGGGTCGCGCTCGCCCTGGCGCTGCTCGCGTCGGTGGCGTCGGCCTGGGTCCTGGCGCGGACCGCCGGCCTGGGGCGGACCCTGGACGACGCCCCGCTGGTCCCGGCGCACGGCGAGCGGGAGACCTCGAAGGAGCTCGACGCCGCCGCCGAGCGGAGCCGCGCCGCGCGCGAACGGGCCGAGCAGCAGGTGGATCCGGGGCCAGGCCCACGCACGCGCAATTGACAGGCCCCGGAAAATCGGCTACCGGATTCAGTAGTTAGCCCGACCTGACCGAGGGATGACCGTGACCAAGGCCGACATCATCGAGAGCGTCTACGAGAAGGTGGGCTTCTCCAAGAAGGAGGCCGCCGAGATCGTCGAGATGGTCTTCGACACCATCAAGGGGACGCTCGAGCACGGCGAGAAGATCAAGATCAGCGGCTTCGGGAACTTCATCGTCCGCGACAAGAAGTCCCGCGTCGGCCGCAATCCGCAGACCGGCGAGGAGATCGAGATCTCGGCCCGGCGCGTGCTGACCTTCCGCCCGAGCCAGGTGCTCAAGAACGCGCTCAACGCCTCGGCCGAGGCCGCCGAGGAGGCCCGCCGCGTCGCCGGCGAATCCCCGTCGTCGGTGTCGTAGCGTCCGGTCCCGGGGTCTCGCGCCCGGGCGGACGGCGGCGCGCACGGCTATAACCCACGCATGGCGACCATCGACTACACCGACCGCCGGCGCATGCGCCTCGACGTGGAGTTCCACTTCGCCGCGGCGCATCGGCTCCCCCGGTACCAGGGGCCGTGCCTCCGCATGCACGGCCACAACTACAGGTTCTTCGTCGGCCTGGAGGGAGAGGTGGACCCGGCCACCGGCATGATCGCCGACTTCGGCGAGATCAAGCAGGTGGTCAACGAGAAGGTGCTGGCCCGCGCCGATCACCAGGCGCTCAACGACTTCCTGGAGAACCCGACCGCCGAGAACATCGCGCGGTGGCTCTGGGAGACGCTGGCGCCGCACCTGGCCGGCCTGGCCGAGGTTCGGCTCTTCGAGATCCCCGACTCCTGCGTCACCTACCGGGGGCCAGGTGCCGCCCCGTAGGCGGAGGCCGCCGCGGCGGGAGCAGTCCGGCGCGCTGGCAGGGTCGGTCGGCAGGTTCCTCGACGCGCTCGGCCTGCCGCCCGAGGTCCGGCACGGCGACGATCTCGACAAGACGCCGGAGCGGGTCGCCGAGGCCTGGGCCAGCGACCTGCTCGACGGCTACCGGCACGATCCGGCCGAGATCCTCGGCGAGTCCATGCCCTCCACCGGGCGCGGGCTGGTGGCGGTCACCGGCATCGACTTCCACTCCGTCTGCCCACATCACCTGCTGCCGTCGCGCGGGCTGGCCCACGTGGCCTACGTGCCGGGCGGGCGGGTGGTCGGCTTCGGCCAGCTGGCCCGCCTGGTGGACGCGCTGGCCCACCGGCTGGTGCTGGAGGAGGACCTGGCGCGCCAGGTGGCCGAGGCGCTGATGGTCCACGCCGGGGCGCGCGGCGCCGCCTGCGTGCTGGAGGCGGAGCAGATGTGCCTGTCGGTTCGCGGCGAGCGGCGGCCCCGGGCCCGGGCCCACGCGCAGTTCTTCGCCGGCGTCATGGCCGAGGACGGCGCGCTGGCGCGGCGCTTCCTGGCCGCGGTGGCGCGCGGCGTGCCGGCGGGGGCGCCGGCTCGGGCGCCGGCGAAGGCGCCGGCGAAGGCGCGGGCCAGCGGCGCGCGCCGCCGCGGTGCTCGCAGCCCGCGGGGAGCGCCGTGAAGCCTTCCACCGCCATCGTCACCGGCGGCGGCCGCGGCATCGGAGAGGCGGTGGCGCGCGCCCTGACCGCGCGCGGCCTGGCCGTGACCGTCTTCGCCCGCACCTCGGCCGAGCTGGAGCGGGTGGTGAAGGAGGGCGGGGCGGCGCTGGCCGTGACCGGGGACGTCTCCAGCGAGGCCGACGTGGCGCGGCTGCTGGCCGAGCACGAGCGGAAGCTCGGCCCCTGCGACCTCCTCGTCAACAACGCCGGCGTGCTGGTCCGGGGCGCGGTGGACGAGCTCCAGCCCGAGCAGTGGCGCCACTCGATCGAGATCAACCTGACCGGGCCGTTTCTCTGCGCCCGGGCGGTGGTGCCGGGCATGAAGGCGCGGCGCCACGGCCGGGTCGTCAACGTGGCCTCCATCTCCGGCACGGTCGGAACCCCGGAGGCGAGCGCCTACAACGCGTCGAAGTGGGGGTTGCTCGGCTTCACGCGGTGCCTCGCCGAGGAGCTGCGCCGGTACGGCGTCCAGGCCATGGCCGTCTCGCCCGGCAGCGTCGACACCGCCATGCTCCGCCAGACCCCGTTCCCGCCCGACATGACCCCGGACGACGTCGCCAAGGTGGTGGTCTTCGCCGGTCTCGACGCCCCCGACGCCTCCACCGGCGCCAACCTCGAGGTGTACGGATGAGCGGCGCGTGGGAGGTGGCGCTGGCCGAGCTCCAGGCTCGGCTGCCGGCGGGCCGGCTCCTGGCCGGCGACGGCGACGCGCTCGAGCCCTACGGGCTGGACGAGTCGGACCTGGGCTGCTTCCCGCCCGGGGCGGTGGTGCGAGCCGAGAACGAGGAGGACGTCCGCATCGTCCTCGAGGTGGCCAGCCGCCACCGCGTGCCGGTGGTGCCGGTGGGGGCGAGGAGCGGCAAGTCGGGCGGCAGCCTGGCCATCCAGGGCGGCATCGCCCTCTCCACCGAGCGGATGAACCGGATCCTCGAGGTGAGCGGGGAGGACCTGGTGGCCCGGGTCGAGCCGGGCGTGATCCTGGCCACGCTGCAGGCCGAGGTGGAGAAGCATGGGCTCTTCTACCCGCCCGATCCCAACTCGCTGGAGACCTGCACCATCGGCGGCAACGTGGCCGAGAACGCCGGCGGGCCGCGGGCGCTCAAGTACGGCGTCACCCGGGAGTACGTCCTCGGCCTGCGCGCCGTGCTGCCGACCGGCGAGGTGATCAGGACCGGCCACCGATCGATCAAGGGCGTGGCCGGCTACGACCTGACCGCCCTGCTGGTGGGGAGCGAGGGGACGCTGGCGATCGTCACGGAGGTGATGGTGAAGCTGCTGCCGAGGCCGCGGCACGTGGCCACCGCGCTGGTGGCCTTCGCCGACGTGGACGCCGCCGCCCGCGCCGTCTCTCGCGTGCTGGCCCAGGGCGTGATCCCGCGCTGCCTGGAGCTGATGGACGACGTCTCGCTGGCCGCCATCGCCCGGACCTCGCCCGGTCGCTTCCCCGCCGGCGCCGGCGCGCTGCTGCTGGTGGAGACCGACGGCAACGACGAGGAGCAGGTCTTCGACGAGATCGTCCGGGTGGCCGACCTGGTCGCCGCCGACGCGCGGGGCGAGGTGCTGGTGGCGCGGGACGAGGCGCAGCGCCGGGAGATCTGGGAGGTGCGCCGCTACCTCTCGGTCAACCTGAAGGCGATCCACCCCCTCAAGCTCTCCGAGGACGTGGCGGTGCCGCGCTCGAAGATCCCGGAGATGGTGGCCCGCGCCAAGGCGATCGGCGCCGGGCTCGGCCTCGCCGTGGCCACCTACGGGCACGCCGGCGACGGCAACCTCCACTGCAACGTGCTGTTCGACACCGCGGCGGAGCGGCCCAGGGTGGACCAGGCCGTGGCGGCCATCCTGCGCGCCGCCGTCGAGCTGGGCGGCACCATCACCGGCGAGCACGGCGTGGGGCTGGCCAAGCGCGACTTCCTCGAGCTGGAGCAGGGGAAGGAACTGGTGGCGCTGCAGCGGCGGCTCAAGGCTGTCTTCGATCCGCTCGGCATCCTCAACCCCGGGAAAATCTTTCCTCCCGCTTGATCCGCTCGCGCCGGCCGGCAGCGCCGCGTGCCGCTGAAGGTCACAAGCGCCCCGATTCACGCCTGTTCTGGACGGCCCTCCCCCGTTGGAGGGCAAAGCGGACGAGTCAGGTCCAGAATAAGCCTGTTGTTTCGCTGGTTTGGCGGCGCACCGCGTTGACTTCGGGGAGGTGATCCGGCATACAGGACCCCCTTTTTGCAGCTTGGGTCCCCCTCGCAAGGAGATGCAGGGCCACATGTCCACGCCATCCAAGGTCCAGCAGGTCGAGACGGTCACCATCCGGTTCGTCGGAGATTCCGGTGACGGCATGCAGCTCACCGGCACCGAGTTCACCCGCGCCAACGCGCTGGCGGGCACGGATCTCGCCACCTTCCCGGACTACCCCGCCGAGATCAGGGCGCCGGCCGGCTCGCTGTCAGGCGTCTCCGGGTACCAGGTCAACTTCGGGTCGCGGGAGATCCACACCCCGGGTGACGCGCCCGACGTGCTGGTGGCGATGAACCCGGCCGCGCTCAAGACCAACCTGCCCGACCTGCGCCCGGGTGGCATGCTGATCGTCAACAAGGGGGCCTTCACCGCCTCCAACCTCGAGAAGGCCGACTACAAGAGCAACCCGCTCGACGACGACGCGCTCAAGCACGCCTACAAGGTGGTCGCCGTAGACATGTCGATGCTGACCGAGCACGCGCTCGAGGGCTCGGGCCTCTCCTCCAAGGAGACCGCCCGCTGCCGCAACTACTTCGCGCTCGGCCTCATGTACTGGCTCTACAGCCGGCCCATGGAGCAGCAGCTCGAGCAGATCCAGAAGAAGTTCGGGAAGAAGCCGGAGTTCGTCGAGGCCAACCAGAAGGTCTTCAAGGCCGGCTACGCCTTCGGCGAGACCGCCGAGATCGGGCTGCAGCGGTACGAGGTCCCGGCCTCGAAGCTGCCCCCCGGCACCTACCGGACCGTCACCGGCAACTACGCCGCAGCCCTCGGCTTCGCCACCGTGGCCAAGCTCACCGGCAAGCAGGTCTTCCTGGGCAGCTACCCCATCACGCCCGCCACCGAGATCCTGCACGAGATGTCGCACTTCAAGGAGCACGGCGTGGTGACGTACCAGGCCGAGGACGAGATCGCCGCCATCGGCTCCGCCATCGGAGCCTCCTTCGGCGGCGCGCTCGGCTGCACCACCACCTCCGGCCCGGGCCTCGCCCTCAAGTCGGAGATGATGGGGCTGGCCGTCATCGCCGAGCTGCCGCTGGTCATCGTCGACGTGCAGCGCGGCGGCCCGTCCACGGGCATGCCCACCAAGACCGAGCAGTCGGACCTGCTGGTGTCGCTCTTCGGCCGGCACGGCGAGGCGCCCATGCCGGTCATCGCCGCGCAGAGCCCGGCCGACTGCTTCTGGGCCGCCATGGAGGCGATGAAGATCGCCACCAAGTGGATGACCCCGGTGCTGCTGCTCACCGACGGCTACCTCGGCAACGG
This sequence comes from Myxococcales bacterium, assembly GCA_021806645.1. GTDB lineage: Bacteria > Myxococcota > Myxococcia > Myxococcales > Anaeromyxobacteraceae > JADKCZ01. The sequence goes on from JAJZQX010000009.1 coordinate 13,477, forward strand.
CTCGGAGCCGTTCAAGATCCCGGCCGCCAGCGAGCTGCCCAGGATCGACGTGAAGTACCAGACCACGCCCAACCACGACGGCGCTTACATGCCGTACAAGCGCGACGCCAAGCTGGTCCGGCCCTGGGCGGTCCCGGGCACACCCGGCCTCGAGCACCGCATCGGCGGCCTCGAGAAGGACTCGCTGTCGGGCATGGTCTCGTACGACGGCATGAACCACGAGAAGATGGTCCTGACCCGCGCGCAGAAGGTCGCCAACGTCATCGAGGACGTGCCGGACGTCGAGATCTACGGCAAGGCCTCCGGCGAGGTGCTGCTGGTCTCCTGGGGCGGCACCTTCGGCTCGGTGCGCGGGGCCGCCGAGCAGCTGCAGGGGCAGGGCAAGTCGGTCTCCCACGTCCACCTGCGCTGGCTCAACCCGCTGCCGAAGAACCTCGGCGCGGTCATGAAGGGGTTCAAGAAGATCATGGTGCCCGAGGTGAACAACGGGCAGCTGGCCTTCTACCTGCGCGGCATGTACCCCGGCGTCGACCCGGTGCAGTTCAACAGGATCAACGGGAAGCCCATCAAGATCGCAGAGCTCGCCGGCAAGGTGCTCGAGGTCCTCTAAGGACTCCGGAAAGGACACACACACATGGCTACCGAGAACACGGCGCTGCCCGTCTACAGCAAGAAGGACTTCGAGTCGGGCGTCGACCCCCGCTGGTGCCCCGGCTGCGGCGATTTCTCCATCATCAACCAGGTCCAGAAGGTGCTGCCGGCCGTCGGCCGGAAGCGCGAGGACATCGTCTTCATCTCCGGCATCGGCTGCTCGTCGCGCTTCCCGTACTACATGAACAACTACGGGATGCACACGCTGCACGGCCGCGCCCCCTCCTTCGCCTCGGGCCTCAAGGTCTCCCGCCCCGAGCTGATGGTCTGGGTGGTGACCGGCGACGGCGACGCGCTCGCCATCGGCGGCAACCACTTCATCCACGCCATGCGGCGCAACATCGACCTGAAGCTGCTGCTCTTCAACAACCGGATCTACGGCCTGACCAAGGGCCAGGTCTCGCCTACCTCCGAGCTGGGCAAGAAGACCAAGAGCACGCCGCACGGCTCGCCCGACGCGCCGTTCAACCCGCCGGCACTGGCCATCGGCGCGGGCGCCACCTTCGTGGCCCGCTCCATCGACGTGGAAGGCGCGCACCTCGGGACGGTGCTCAAGGCCGCCGCCGAGCACAAGGGCAGCTGCTTCACCGAGATCTACCAGAACTGCCCGGTCTTCAACGACGGCGCCTACGTCTCCATCACCGAGAAGAGCGTCAAGGTCGACGCCCTCCTCCGCATGGAGCACGGCAAGCCGCTGCTCTTCGGCAAGGACAACAAGAAGGGCATCCGCTTCAACCCGCAGACCGCGGAGCTCGAGGTGGTGGTGGTGGGCGAGGGCGGCGTGACCGAGAAGGACGTCCTGGTCCACGACGCCAGGCGCGACGACCCGACCCTGGCCTTCATGCTCGCCAACCTGTCGCTCAAGCCGGGGTTCCCGACCCCCATCGGCGTCTTCCGCGACGTGTCGCGCCCGACCGCCGAGGAGCTGACCTGGAACATGATCAACGCCGCCAAGGGCAAGAAGGGCGACGTCGACGTCGTCAAGCTCCTGGCCGGCTCGGACACCTGGAACATCAAGTGAAATAGCGTCGGCGCCGAGTCGTGCTGGCGCCGGCTGCTGGTGGCGCCAGCGCAAGACGCGAGGAGGCCCTCTTTCCTCGTGACACGGCCCGCACTCCCACCTCGGGGTGCGGGCCTTTTCACGTGCCGCCGCCCCGGCCCCTTCGCTCGCGCCATTCAACTTGGGCGCCGCCCGCGTCGGACCCCCGCGGTAATGTCCTCAATCATGTCCGACAGCCGTGAGAGAGCGAAAAAGGCGCTTGCCGAACTTGTCCAGGAGTTCGAGGAACTCGACCGGGGCGCGCACACGGCGGATGTATCGGAGGCGACTGCTCGCTCCTGGGTAGAGAAGCTGCTCACGGTGTTCGGATGGAATGCGGCGGACCCCCGCCAGGTGCGGCAGGAGTACACGATCAAGGGGCGCGAAGTCCGCAGGCTTCGGCGTGAGGGGACCAGTCACAGCCGGCCGGACTATGCGCTCAAGGTTGCCGGCGAGCGCATCCTCTACATCGACGTCAAGCGTTTCGACGTCTCGATCGAGGACGACGAGAACGTCGCCTTTCAGGTTCGCAGTTACGGGTGGTCTGCCGGTTTCCGGCTCAGCTACGCCTGCGACTTCGAGGAACTGGCCATCTGGGACTGTAGCCACAAGCCCGAGGCCGACGACGACGCCCGCGTCGCGCGCCTTCAGTGCCTCCGGTACACCGAGTACGTCGAGAAGTTCGACTTGCTCTGGGACTACCTGTCCAGGGAAGCAATCGTGGCCGGGTCCCTGCAGCGCCTTCACCCAGAGGAGCAGCGGCCTCGGGGTGCCGAGCCCCTCGACGTCGTCTTCGAGGCCAAGCTCTCCGAATGGCGCGTCGAGTTGGCCAAGTCGATCCTGCGCCATGGCGGAACGCGCGACCCGGAGATCATCTCCGGCGCGGCCCAGCGGATTCTCGACCGCATCGTATTCCTGCGCCTCTGCGAGGAACTGGGGTTGGAGGAGTACGGCTCCTTGAACGCCATGGTCAACGACGGTGACGGCTTCTGGCCGCTGTTCGTCGCGGCCCATGAGAAGCGGTATCGCAAGGTGTACGACGGCCTGCTCTTCCCAAATAGCGAGGAAGACGACCCGACGCTGGTGGAGCGGCATCTCCGGCAGTGGTGGCTGAAGGGGCGTGTCTTCGAGCAGATCGTTCGGGGCCTCTATTTCCCTCAGCCGTATCGCTTCGATGCCGTGCCGATCGAACTCCTCGGAGGCATCTACGAGCGCTTCCTTGGCAAGCGCCTGCGCGTCGTAGGCAATGACGTGAGGGACGAGTTCAAGCCCGAGTACCAGCGGACGAAAGGCGCGGTCTATACGCTTTCGTGGGTCGTGCGGCGAGTTGTAGGCCGCACCCTGGGACCGCTCACTGCGGATGCAGATCCCGAGACCATCCTTGGGCTCAGGATCCTCGATCCAGCTTGTGGATCGGCGAGCTTCCTCCTCGGTGTCTATGATCACCTGGAGGATGCCATCCTCGAGTGGGCCCGGAATAGCTCGAAGGACCGCCGGCGAAGTGGCCTCGTCGTCGATGATGCGGAGGGGCTCCGGCTCTCGGTCCAGACCTCGCGAAGGATCATCGAAGGGTGTCTGTACGGCGTGGACATCGATCCCAATGCGGTCGAGGTGGCGCGCATGTCCCTCGCACTGCGCCACCTGGAGCGTTCCGCCGGTGACTTTCCCGAGGAACCGAAGGACCTCCTCGCCGGCATCGGGCGAAACATCCGCCAAGGAAACTCGCTGGTAGGTCCAGACATCGCCGGCCTCGGGCTTGACCCGGACCGCGTGCGGGCCACCATGCCGTTCGCCTGGAAAGACCGGCTCTTCGGTTTCGGGAAAGTCCTGGATGAGGGCGGATTCCACGCTGTGGTGGGCAATCCGCCATATATCGAGGTGAAGCGGTACAAGGAGTGGATGCCGGAGATGTACCAGTACCTCAAGGAGGGGGGCCGGTACGTGACCGCCGACCAGGGCAAGACGGACATCGCCATGCCCTTCATGGAGATGGGGGTCCGGCAGTTGAGGAAGGGCGGTCGTCTCGGCTTCATCATCCAGAATCGCTTTTTCAAGACCGAGTACGGCGAGTCCACCCGGCGCTGGCTCCGGAAGGGAAAGCTCCTGGAATCCGTCGAGGACTTCCGGGACATTCAGGTGTTCCCGGGTCGCACGACTTACACGACCATCCTCGTCCTGCAGGCGGGGTCGGAGTCCTTCGAGTACCGGACCTACGACGGACTCTCCCAGGCCCAGGCCAACCAGCCGGCGTTGACCGTCCGGTCCAAGGTGGCGCAATTGAACGACGGTCCATGGTCGCTCGACCAGCCCGACCTGCTCGAGGTACACGCAGCGCTAGCGAAGCAGCATGGCACCATCGGCCAGCACCGCGCGATCGAGATCAGCGTCGGCCTCCAGACCCTGTACGGCAAGCTTTACCAGTTCCGGCCGGTGGAGGTTACGGCGCGGTCGGTCCGTGGGGTGAACGGCCTCGGCGCAGAGGTCGTGCTGGAGCGCAAGGCGCTCCGGCCCCTGTGCCGGAATCGAGGCTTCTTCCCGTTTCGCTCCGACAACGCCGACGCCTGGGTGATCTTTCCCTACGACGTCGATGGCGACACTGCGACGGAGATTCGCTGGCCGGAATTCAAACGGCGGTTTCCCAAGGCGTCGGCCTATCTGGAGCACAATCGGAACACACTGCGTACCGCCGTCGAGTTGCCGGAGGGACGCGAACGATGGCATTTGTATCTGTACCCGAAGAACCTCGTCCAGCAGACACGTCCGAAAGTACTGTTCCCCTCCACCATCGAGGACACGGTCGCGGCCGTCGACCGCAACGGCGAGGTCTACCAGGACAACGTCCGCATCAACTCGCTCAGCATCCAAGGTGGCGCCCTTGAACTCGGGGCAGTTGCCGGCGTGATGAATTCGACGCTCTTCAGCGCACTGGCCAGAGCCAAGGCGGGACTCAGCGACGGCGGCTGGCGGCAGTTCAACAGGCAGTTTGCGGAGCTGGTCCCCTTTCCATTCAAGGCCTTGTCCACGAGTCCCCTCGTTCCAAGGTTGTCGAAGCTGAGTTCGCTGATCGAAACCCAGCAGGACCAGCTCCGAAAGGCGCGGAGCGAGGGGCAGCGGAGCGCCGTCCGTGGGGCTCTGTCGGCGCTCTGGACCGAGCTCGACGAAGTCGTCGAGAAGCTATACGGGGTCAACGCCGCTCAGCGAAAAGTCATCGCCCGGTATCCACGGAAGGTGGATAGAGTCGAACTGCCGTTGCGAGCGGAGCATGCAGAACTGGAAGACGATGGGGGGGAGTCCTAGCCCATGCCCTCTGCGGGCGAAGCCCAAGAGGCTATCGACCGCGCCCCGACGCCTCGGGGCATGGACTCTGCACCGGAGCCGCTCGAGGACTCGTGCCCGCTTGCCGATGGGTCCGGAGCGGACCCGCACCGCCGGGCCGCGGCAGGCGCCGTCACGCCATGACGCAGGCCACCAGACCGTGCTCGATGCTTGCGCCGGCGCCACCAGAAGCCGGCGCCGGCGCGATCAGTCCGCGCAGGCCTCGGCGCCGCGCCGGCTCACCCGGCAGGCCTCCGCCGCCGGGTCGAGCGCGAGGCAGCGGTCGCATGCCGCGACCGCCTCGCCGCACCGGCCGAGCCGGACCAGGGAGAGACAGAGCCCGAGCAGCCGGTCCGGAGAGGGCGCCAGCTCGGTGGCGCGCCGGTAGCCGCGCTCGGCCGCCGCGAAGCGGCCGGCGACGTAGTCCATGAAGGCGAGGTCGGTGTGGGCCGCCGGGGAGTCCGGCACCGCCTCCAGCAGGTGCAGGTACTCGCGGCGGGCCTCCCGCCAGCGCGCTGCGCGGCCGGGCGCGTCGGCCAGCCCCTGGCGCAGCAGCGCCCGGGCCAGGTTCTGCCGGGCCGCTGCGAGATCGGGGTCGATCCGCAGGGCGGCGCGGAGCTCGCCGACGGCCTCGGCGGGCCGGTCCAGCGCGAGCAGGGCCTCGCCGAGGTTGGCGTGCCCCTCGGCGAAGTCAGGCGCGAGCCGGACGGCATGGGCGAACCGTTTCCGGGCGGTGACGTCGTCTTCCCGGCCGCGGGCCACCACGCCGAGCCCGTTCCAGCCCTCGGGCAGGTCGGGCGCGAACTCCAGCGCATGCTCGAACGCAACCTCGGCCCGCTCGGCGTCGCCGGCCTCGAGGTGGGCGTACCCGCGGCGCAGCTCCTCGGCGGCGCGGGGGTGGACCAGCGGCGAGGCGAGGCAGCCGGCGGCGACGAGGAGCAGGACGGGGGTCACGCTGGCCTGGAGGACGGCCGGGGCGGGACCCGTGGTGATGCGGGAGCGCATGGTGAGCACGGACCTTGCTCCGGTCGTGCCACATGCGAACCCTCGCCCCCGCCATCATCGCGCAGCTGCTCGCCGTTCCCACCCTGGCCACGGCGCTGGCCCCGCCGGTCGGTTTCTCCTTGGAAACCGCGGTGGTCGCGGCGCCCAGCAGGGCGGCCGGGCGCCTCACCGCCGTCGCCTCCTGCTGGCTCGACGGGGACCTGGAGGCCGAGGCGCGGCTCGGCTTCGGGTCCGTCGATCGGCCGGGCGGCCGCCGTGCGGACGCGGTGACGCCGGCGCTCGGCCTGCGCTGGGGCCCCGACGCCGGCCGCTGGCGCCCGGTGATCGGGGTCGAGGCGGGGACGCGACTCCTCGCGACGGAGCGTGGCGCCGCCCTAACCGCCGCGGCGCGCGCCGGCGTCGAGTTCCTGGCCCGGCGGGATCTCTCGCTGACCGTGGCGCTCGGCTGGCGCTGGACGTCCGGCGCCGGTTCGGGGGCCGAGGCGATCGTCGGCCTCGGCTACCACCCGTGACTACCGCTTCGGCGCGGCCGCGCCCTCGGGAGCCGGTGCGGTCTTGCGGGTCTCCCAGCGATCGACCTGGCCGTCACCGTCGAGGTCGACGCCGACGCGATCGACCTCGCCATTCTCCCAGTACTCCCAGGTGTCGACCTTGCCGTCGCCGTTGCCGTCCCGCTCCTTCCGCACCAGCTTGTTCTTCTCGTAGTAATTGGAGCTGTGCGGGACGCCGTCGAAGCCGAAGGCGTAGTCCTTGCGGACCAGCTGGTCCTTCTCGAAGTAGAGCGTGACGTCCGGCTTGCCGTCGAAGTCCATGTCGTAGGTCAGCTTGGCGACGGTGCCGCCCGGCCCGTTCTCCTCCCAGCTGTCGATCTTGCCGTCGTTGTTGAGGTCCTTCTCCTTTCGGGCCACGACCTCCTTCCCGTCGGCGCCGCTCACCGTGTAGGACCAGACGTCGGGGTGGCCGTCGTGGTTCAGGTCGTACTCGTGGACGGTCTCGCCCGGCCTGGGCGTGCCGCCGACGGCGGCCGGCATGTCCTCTCGGCCCGGCGCGGGCGGGAGGACCTTCTGCTTTGAGCCGCAGGCGGTGCAGAGCAGCAGGGCGGCGACGACGGCGATTCGACGCATGTCGGAGATCCTCGGGGGCTTGAACCGGCATTGTAGCGCCGGCGCGACGGCCCACTCAAGGTTCAGTGCCGCGGGTTTGACAGCACCCCCACGCTCACCTACCTTCCCCGGCGGACCCGCCATGGCGCGAAAGAAGATCTCCACCACCGTCTACATCACGCCCGAGCAGGGCGAGCGGTTGAAGCTGCTCCACGCGCGGACCCGGGTGCCCGTCGCCGAGTACATCCGGCAGGGGATCGACATGGTGCTGGAGAAGTACCGCGGCGCGCTCCCCGGGCAGTTGACGCTGGACGACCTGGGACGGGAGAAACGTTGACCACGGGCAGGCAGCGCTCCGTCATCCTCGGTGCAGCGGGATTCATCGGAAGCCACCTCGCCGACCGGTTCCTCGCCGAGGGCTGGGACGTGCTCGGCGTGGACAACCTCGTGACCGGGACCCTCGACAACCTGGCCCACCTGGCCCGCGAGCCCCGCTTCGAGTTCCTGGAGCAGGACATCTGCCGGCCCTTCGAGGTGACCGGCCCGGTGGCGGCGGTGCTCGACTTCGCCTCGCCGGCGTCGCCCATCGACTACCTGGAGAAGCCGTTCGAGACCATGCACGTCGGCTCGATCGGCGTCGATCTCTCGCTCCAGCTGGCCGAGCGCAAGGGGGCCCGCTTCCTGCTCTCCTCGACCAGCGAGGTCTACGGCGATCCGCTGGAGCACCCGCAGCGCGAGAGCTACTGGGGGAACGTGAACCCCATCGGGCCGCGCTCGGTCTACGACGAGGCCAAGCGCTTCGCCGAGGCCATCACCATGGCCTACCGGCGCTACAGGAAGGTGGAGACCCGCATCGCCCGCATCTTCAACACCTACGGGCCGCGCATGCGGCTCGACGACGGCCGGGTGGTGCCGACGCTGGTGGGGCAGGCCCTGCGCGGCGAGCCGCTCACCGTCTTCGGCGACGGCTCGCAGACGCGCTCCTTCTGCTACGTCTCCGACAACGTCGAGGGGATCTGGCGCCTCCTCGGCTACCCGTACGCGGAGCCGGTCAACATCGGCAACCCGGTGGAGATGACCATCCTCGACTTCGCCAAGGCCGTGCAGCGCCACGTCGGCTCGGCCTGCCCCATCGTCTTCAAGCCCCTGCCGCAGGACGACCCGCGGGTGCGCCGCCCCGACATCGGCCGTGCCCGGGAGGTGCTGGGGTGGGAGCCGGCGGTGGACTTCGAGGCCGGGATGCGCCTCACCGTCCCCTGGTTCCGGGAGCAGGTCGCCTCGCAGGGCTGAGCCGCCCGGCGGCCAGTGGCCGGACACCCGCCAGTGAGGGCCCGCGCGGGCCCCGGAGGAAGACGTGGCCAAGAAGATCCTGATCACCGGTGGGGCCGGCTTCATCGGCTCGACCATCGCCGACGCCTTCGTGGGCGCCGGCTGGGACGTGGCCGTCCTCGACGACCTCTCGTCCGGCCGGCGCGAGAACGTCCCCGCGGCCGCGCGCTTCTACCCATGCGACGTCCGCAGCGCCGCCGCCGCCGAGGCGGTCGAGCGGGAGCGGCCCGACGTGCTCTGCCACCACGCCGCGCAGATCGACGTGCGACGGTCCATGAGCGACCCGCGCTTCGACGCCGACGTGAACCTGGGCGGGCTCCTCAACCTGATGCAGGCGGCGGTGCGCGCCGGCTCGGTCAAGCAGGTGCTCTTCGCCTCCAGCGGCGGCGCCACCTACGGCGACACGCCGGTCATCCCCACCCCGGAGACCCACCCTCAGCTCCCGCTCTCCCACTACGGGGCCGCCAAGGCGGCCAGCGAGCTCTACCTCGGCGTCTTCAAGGCCAACTACGGGATCCCATACGCCGCGCTCCGCTACGCCAACGTCTACGGGCCGCGGCAGGACCCGCACGGCGAGGCCGGGGTGGTGGCCATCTTCTGCGGGCGGCTGCTCGACGGGAAGCCGTGCACCATCTACGGGGACGGCACGCAGACCCGGGACTACGTCTTCGTGGGCGACGTGGCGCGTGCCAACCTGCTGGCGGCGCAGCGGTCGTTCGCCGGTGCGCTCAACATCGGGACCGGCGTGGAGACCGACGTCATGCAGCTCCACGCCGGGCTGGCCAGCGCGGCGGGCTCGTCGGCGCCACCGGTCCACGCCGCGGCCCGGCTCGGCGAGCAGCGTCGCTCCTGCATCGACCCGGCGGCGGCCGGCCGGGCGCTCGGCTGGAAGGCCGAGGTTGGCCTCGAGCTGGGGCTGGCCAGGACCTTCCAGCACTTCAAGGCGAAGCGCGGGTAGGGGCAGGTTCGACCGGCGCCGGCGGCGTCCCTGGTGCGGCCGGCGGCGGCTCCGCGCCGGCGGGAGGTTCGGAAGCCGGCGCCGCCTCCGACCCGTTCGCCGGAGACCTCGCCGGTCCCGGGGGTGGCGCGTCGGCGGGTGTTCCGGCAGGCGCCTCGGTGGGCGCCTCGGCAGGCGCCTCGCCCTGCGCTTCCTGCGACGCCTCGGCCGGCGCCGCCGGCGGCGCCTCGTCGGGCGGCGGCTCGGCCTCCTCTTCGCCCGGAGCCGCCGCCGGGGCGGTGCCGACGTACCGCTCCAACTCGGCGAGCGCGACCGCGTGCTCGGGGGGCTCGATCACCCCCTCGGCGAGGAGCCGGTCGAGCAGGCCGCGAGAGCGGACGGCGAGCCATCTCGGCGCCGGGGAGAGCGAGACCCGGCGTGGCGCCGGTAGCATCGACGCCAGCAGCACCGCCTGGGCCGTGGTGAGCGAGGCGGCGCTGGTCCCGAAGTAGTGGCGGGCGCCGGCCTCGGCGCCGAAGACACCGTTCCCCCACTCGGCCACGTTGAGGTAGAGCGCGAGGATTCGCCGCTTGCCGAGCCGCCACTCCAGCTTCGCGGTCAGGAGCGCCTCGCGCACCTTCCTCAGCAGGCTCTTCTCGGTGCCGAGGGCGAGGTTCTTGGCCAGTTGCTGCGTGATGGTCGAGGCGCCCCGGGCGTAGCGGCCCCGCGCGAGGTCGAGGCGAATGGCCTGGCGGAGCGCCTCCCAGTCGAAGCCGTCGTGGTCGAAGAACTTGGCGTCCTCGGACGCCACCACCGCGTCCACGAGCCGCTTCGAGATGCTCCGCAGCGGGAGCCACTCCATGGCAGGCCGGAAACGCCGGCCGGCGGCCCTGGCCTCGGCCCGGCGCTGCTCGACGAGGGCGGTGGTGGTGGGGTCGGCCCTGGACCAGGCGGCCGGGTCGGGGACGCTGAACCAGAGCGCGGCGAGCCCGGCCACCGGCAGGAGCAGGGCGATGAGGGCGCCCCGGACGAGACGCCGCGGGTGGGCGGCGCTGGGCTCCGTGTTCATGAGGCAGCTATAGCACCGGTCCGGCGGGGCGGTTGGCCGCCGCCCCGAAGGATGCCTTGACGCGGCACCCCGCCGGCAATATCGCACGGTGAAACAACCGTGCACCCGGGCCAGTCGGCCCGGCGCCACCGGAGGGATCATGGCAGACGTGAAGAAGTACGCCCCGCACGACTTCTCGAAGGTCCGGGGGCTGGCCGGCATCTCCAACGACCAGGTCGAGGAGCACCTCAAGCTCTACGAGGGCTACGTCAAGCGGACCAACGCCCTGACCGAGAAGCTCTTCGCTCTGGCCAGCGAGGGCAAGGCCTCCGGCGCCGATCCGGTCTACGCCGAGCTGACCCGCCGCCTCGGCTTCGAGTACGGCGGCATGGTCAACCACGAGTACTATTTCGACAACCTCACCCCGGGCGCGCAGGCCGAGCCACCGGCCGGCTCCAGGTTCCGCAAGGCCGTCGAGGCCAGCTACGGCAAGTACGACCTGTGGCTGGCCGACTTCAAGGCCGTGGCCGGCATGCCGGGCATCGGCTGGGCCATGACCTTCCAGGACCCGAAGACCGGCTGGCTCTCCAACCACTTCGTCACGCTGCACGAGAACAACGTGCCGGCCGGCTTCGGCGTCGTCGTGGCGCTCGACGGCTGGGAGCACGCCTTCATGCGCGACTACAAGGCCTTCGAGCGCGGCAAGTACGTCGAGGCCTTCCTCAAGAACGTCAACTGGGAGGCGATCGACAAGCGGGTGAGGTAGCCCCGCCACGCCGCCACGCCTCGCCCGGTTGGGCTGGGCCTCTGTTGGGCCACCTCCTTGGAGGGCGGGTCAGCTCGGCGTCTCCTCCGCCGTCCGGACGCTGTTGGCCAGGCTTGCAGCGCCACAGAGGCGGCCAAGAGCCCGAAACTTGGGGGGAGGGCTTGGCAAACGGCGCGTGTTCGGCTACCTTGCGCAACCCGTCGCGCCTGATTCGTCCGTCGAGAGGGTTAAGGCTTGACTCACAGAGACGGATCCGTATAATCCGCCGCCCTCAACCCGAGGGTTCCAGTTCGCCCGCCGCTCCGTCGACGGGCGATTTTGCTGAAGAAAGAGTTCGTAACCGATGCCGACGATCAGCCAGCTCGTGCGCAAGGGGCGCGAGAAGCTCGCCGTGAAGAAGAAGGCTCCGGCCCTCAAGGAGTCGCCGCAGAAGCGCGGAGTCTGCACCCGCGTCTACACGACGACCCCCAAGAAGCCCAACTCGGCCCTCCGCAAGGTGGCCCGGGTCCGGCTCACCAACGGCTTCGAGGTGACCAGTTACATCCCCGGCGTCGGCCACAATCTCCAGGAGCACTCGGTGGTGCTCATCCGCGGGGGCCGCGTCAAGGACCTCCCCGGCGTCCGCTACCACATCGTGCGCGGCACCCTCGACGCCGTCGGCGTCCAGGGGCGCAAGCAGAGCCGCTCGAAATACGGCGCGAAGCGCCCGAGCTAAACGGCACGGCGCGAAGCGCCCGAGCCAAACGGAACGGCGCCCAGCGCCCCAGCAGTAGGACAAGGGTTTTCGATGCCTCGTCGTCGCGTAGTCGAGAAGCGCAAGATCCTCGCCGATCCCAAGTTCCAGGATCGGCTGGTGGCCAAGTTCATCAACGACCTGATGCGGCAGGGGAAGAAGTCCACCGCCGAGCAGATCTGCTACGGCGCCTTCGACCAGGTCGAGGCCAAGCTCAAGGACGACCCGCTCAAGGTCTTCAAGAAGGCCCTCGACAACGTCAAGCCGGTCGTCGAGGTGAAGAGCCGCCGCGTCGGTGGCGCCACCTACCAGGTCCCGGTCGAGGTTCGCCAGGACCGCCGCGTGGCCCTGGCGATGCGCTGGCTCATCGAGTACTCCCACGCCCGCGGCGAGAAGACGATGACCGAGAAGCTGGCTGGCGAGATCATGGATGCGGCCTCGAACCGCGGCAACGCGGTGAAGAAGCGCGAGGACACGCACAAGATGGCCGAGGCCAACAAGGCCTTCGCCCACTATCGTTGGTAGAGGTACAGAGGAGGCTTTTGGAGAGCGGCCGGCTGGGCCGGCACGGTTCGACTGGAACCCGCTTCGCTCTTTGACAGCTCGGTTTGGTCGTGAGCGCCGCCCCCGGGGCGGCCTCGTTTCGCGCACGCACGAAGATCCAGGAAGAGAAGATCATGGCCCGCACCCATCCCCTCGAGCGCTACCGGAACATCGGCATCATGGCGCACATCGATGCCGGCAAGACCACGACCACCGAGCGGATCCTCTTCTACACCGGCGTCACCCACAAGATCGGCGAAGTCCATGAAGGCACGGCCGTCATGGACTGGATGGAGCAGGAGCGCGAGCGCGGCATCACCATCACCTCCGCCGCCACCACCTGCCCCTGGCGCGATCACCGCGTCAACATCATCGACACCCCCGGCCACGTCGACTTCACCATCGAGGTGGAGCGCTCGCTCCGCGTCCTCGACGGCGCCGTGGCGGTCTTCGACGCCGTGAACGGCGTGGAGCCGCAGTCCGAGACGGTCTGGCGCCAGGCCGACAAGTACAAGGTCCCCCGCGTCTGCTTCATCAACAAGATGGATCGCGTCGGCGCCGACTTCTTCATGTCGGTGGACACCATCAAGACCAAGCTCGGCGCCCGGCCGCTGCCCATCCACCTCCCCATCGGCGCCGAGGACAAGTTCCGCGGCATGGTGGACCTCGTCAAGATGAAGGGCATCACCTTCGACGACGAGACCATGGGCGCGAAGTACCAGGAGATCGAGATCCCGGCCGAGCTGCTCGAGCAGGCCAAGGAGTACCGGGCCGCCATCGAGGAGGCCGTCTCCGAGATCGACGACGTGCTGATGGCCAAGTACCTCGACGGCCACCCGCTCTCCAATGCCGAGGTCATGGCCGGGCTCCGCAAGGGCGTCTGCGAGATGAAGTTCTTCCCGGTCATCTGCGGCACCGCCTTCAAGAACAAGGGCGTCCAGCAGATCCTCGACGTGGTGGTGGACTACCTCCCCAGCCCGCTCGACAAGCCGCCCATCACCGGCGTAGACATGAAGAACGTCGAGGTCCTCCGCTCCTGCTCCGACGAGGCGCCCTTCAGCGCCCTGGCGTTCAAGCTGATGAACGATCCGTTCGTCGGCAACCTGACCTTCTTCCGCGTCTACTCGGGCAAGCTCGAGGCCGGGTCCTACGTCTACAACGCCACCAAGGACCGCAAGGAGCGCATCTCCCGCATCCTCCAGATGCACGCCAACAAGCGCGAGGAGATCAAGGAGGTCTACGCCGGCGACATCGCCGCCGCCGTCGGCCTGCGCAGCACCACCACCGGCGACACGCTCTGCGACGAGGACCACGCCGTCATCCTGGAGAGGATGATCTTCCCGGAGCCGGTGATCTTCGTGGCCGTCGAGCCGAAGTCGAAGGCCGACCAGGACAAGATGGGCATCGCCCTGCAGCGGCTCCAGATGGAGGACCCGTCCTTCAACGTCCGCTCGGACGAGGAGACCGGCCAGACCATCATGGGCGGCATGGGCGAGCTCCACCTCGAGATCCTGGTGGACCGGATGCTCCGCGAGTTCAAGGTCGAGGCCAACGTCGGCAAGCCGCAGGTCGCCTACCGCGAGACCATCACCCAGACGGTCGAGGCCGAGGGCAAGTACGTCCGGCAGACCGGCGGCAAGGGACAGTACGGCCACTGCTGGCTGCGGCTCATCCCGCAGGAGCCCGGCAAGGGCTTCGAGTTCGAGAACGTCATCGTCGGCGGCGCCATCCCCAAGGAATTCATCAAGCCCATCGAGAAGGGCATCGTCGAGGCCATGGAGGGCGGCATCCTGGCCGGCTACCCGGTGGTGGACATCCGGGTCGAGGTCACCGACGGCAGCTACCACGACGTCGACTCCTCCGAGATGGCATTCAAGATCGCCGGCTCCATGGGCTTCAAGGAGGGCGCCGCCAGGGCCAAGCCGGTCCTGCTCGAGCCCGTCATGAAGGTCGAGGTGGTCACCCCCGACGAGTTCATGGGCGACGTCATCGGAGACCTGAACAGCCGCCGCGGCAAGATCCAGGGTATGAACTCGCGCGGCGGTGCGCAGGCCATCGACTCGCTGGTGCCGCTGGCCACCATGTTCGGCTACGCCACCGACCTGCGGTCGAAGACCCAGGGGCGCGCCACCTACAGCATGCACTTCGGGCACTACGCCCAGGTGCCGAACAGCATCGCCGAGACCATCGTCAGCAAGGCCAAGGGCAACATCGCCGCCGGCAAGTAGCCGCAGCACCTCAACGGATCGTCGGGAAGGAGAGCGCGCACCATGGGCAAGGAAAAGTTCGAGCGCAACAAGCCGCACGTGAACGTCGGGACCATCGGCCACGTGGACCACGGGAAGACCACGCTCACGGCCGCCATCACCAAGGTGCTGGCGCAGAAGGGCTGGGCGTCGTTCATGGCGTACGACCAGATCGACAAGGCGCCGGAGGAGCGGGAGCGCGGGATCACCATCGCCACGGCGCACGTGGAGTACCAGACGGGGGCGCGGCACTACGCGCACGTGGACTGCCCGGGCCACGCCGACTACGTGAAGAACATGATCACCGGGGCGGCGCAGATGGACGGCGCGATCCTGGTGGTGTCGGCGGCGGACGGGCCGATGCCGCAGACGCGGGAGCACATCCTGCTGGCGCGGCAGGTGGGCGTGCCGTACATCGTGGTGTACCTGAACAAGTGCGACATGGTGGACGACGCGGAGCTGCTGGACCTGGTGGAGCTCGAGGTTCGCGAGCTGCTGACCAAGTACGAGTTCCCCGGGGACAAGACGCCGATGGTCCGCGGCTCGGCGCTGAAGGCGCTGGAGGGCGACAAGGGCGAGCTGGGCGAGCCGTCGATCATGCGGCTGATGGACGCGGTGGACAGCTACATCCCGACGCCGACGCGGGCGACGGAGAAGCCGTTCCTGATGCCGGTGGAGGACGTGTTCTCGATCTCGGGCCGCGGCACGGTGGCCACGGGGCGGGTGGAGCGCGGCATCGTGAAGGTGGGCGAGGAGGTCGAGATCGTCGGCCTGCGCCCGACGCAGAAGACGGTGGTGACGGGCGTGGAGATGTTCCGCAAGCTGCTGGACGAGGGGCGTGCGGGCGACAACATCGGGGCGCTGCTGCGCGGCCTGAAGCGCGAGGACGTGGAGCGCGGGCAGGTGCTGTCGAAGCCGGGCTCGATCACGCCGCACACCAAGTTCAAGGGGCAGGTGTACGTGCTGACCAAGGAGGAGGGTGGCCGTCACACCCCGTTCTTCAACGGCTACCGGCCGCAGTTCTACTTCCGGACCACCGACGTGACGGGCACGCTGAACCTGCCCGCCGGCGTCGAGATGGTGATGCCGGGCGACAACGTCGCGGTGGAGGTGGAGCTGATCACCACCGTGGCGATGGAGAAGGAGCTGCGCTTCGCCATCCGCGAGGGTGGACGCACCGTCGGCTCCGGCGTGGTCTCGGAGATCATCCAGTAAGAAGTCCGCCTGGCGGACGGCGGCGAGGGGCTCGCCATGGTAGACGAGCCTCCCATCACCGCGCAGCGCCGAGCAGAGAGAGAAGGCTTTTCGATGGCGACGCAGAAAATCAGGATCCGGCTCAAGGCCTACGACTACAAGCTGCTCGACCAGTCGGCCAGCGAGATCGTGGAAACCGCCCGTCGGACCGGAGCCAAGGTGGCCGGTCCGATCCCGCTGCCCACCAGGATCAACAAGTTCACCGTCCTGCGCAGCCCGCACGTCGACAAGAAGTCGCGGGAGCAGTTCGAGATCCGGACCCACAAGCGGCTCCTCGACATCCTCGAGCCGACGGCCCAAACGCTCGACGCGCTCATGAAGCTCGACCTGTCGGCCGGCGTGGACGTCGAGATCAAGTAGCAGAGGGCACCATGTAGTTGAGGACACCATGGCCAAGTTCGACATCTACGACCTCGAGAAGAAGAAGGTGGGTGAGCTGGAGCTCGCCGACGCCGTCTTCGCCGGCGAGGTGAACGAGCATCTCTTCTACGAAGTGGTCAAGGCGAAGCTGGCCTCGGATCGCTCCGGAACGCACGCGGTCAAGAACCGCTCCCTGGTGTCCGGCGGTGGCAGGAAGCCCTGGAAGCAGAAGGGAACGGGCCGCGCCCGCCAGGGCTCGACCCGCGCCTCCCACTGGGTGGGGGGCGGCAAGTCCATGGGGCCGAAGCCCCGTGACTACGCCTACGACGTGCCCAAGAAGGTCCGCAAGGCGGCCCTGCGCTCGGCGCTCTCGCTGCGCGGAAACGACAAGAAGCTGCTGATCGTCGAGAAGTGGGAGCCGGGCGCTCCCAAGACGGCGGCGGCGGCCAAGGTGCTGGCCAAGCTGGGCGGCAAGAAGACCCTGGTGGTTGACGCCGGCGCCAACGTCGCCCTCGCCAGGTCGGTCCGCAACCTGGCCGGGGCGGACTTCCTCGCCGTCGAGGGGCTGAACGTCTACGACATCCTGAAGCACGACACGCTCGTCCTCACGGCGGCCACCGCCAAGCAGATCGAGGAGACCCTGTCATGATCATCACGGTCGAGGAAGTCGTGAAGCGCCCGCTCATCACCGAGAAGGCCGAGCGAAACCGCGAGGCGAGCCGCTCCTTCGCCTTCGAGGTGCACCGCGACGCCACCAAGATCCAGGTGAAGCAGGCCGTCGAGAAGCTGTTCAACGTCCACGTGCTCGCCGTTCGAACCGCCATCGCGCGGGGCAAGAACAAGCGGGTTGGCAAGAACGCCGGCCAGCGGCCCAATTGGAAGAAGGCCTTCGTGACCCTCAGGGACGGCGAGACCATCGCCCTCTTCGAGGGGACCTCGGCCTAACCGGGAGACATCATGGGCCTCAAGAGCTACAAGCCGACCAGCGCCGCCCGGCGCCACATGACGGTGGCCGACTTCGCCGAGATCACCAAGGCGAAGCCGGAGAAGAAGCTGACCAGGACGGTCAAGCGGACCGGCGGGCGCAACAACCACGGTCACATCACCACCCGCCACATCGGCGGCGGCCACAAGCGCCGCTACCGCGTCATCGACTGGCGGCGTGACAAGGACGGCGTGCCGGCCAAGGTGGCCGCCATCGAGTACGATCCCAACCGGACCTCCCGGCTGGCGCTGCTCCACTACAGGGACGGCGAGAAGCGCTACATCCTCGCGCCGGTCGGGGTGGCGGTTGGCGACGTGCTCATGTCGGGCGACACGGTCGACGTCCGCCCCGGCAACACCCTGCCTGTCAAGAGCATCCCGCTCGGCACGGTCATCCACAACGTCGAGAGCCAGCCCGGCTCCGGCGCCAAGATGATCCGCTCGGCCGGCTCCTTCGGCCAGCTGATGGCCAAGGAGGGCGAGTACGCCCAGATCCGCATGCCGTCCGGCGAGGTCCGGCAGGTTCAGCAGGACTGCAAGGCCACCGTGGGCCAGCTCTCCAACATCGAGAGCTCCAGCGTCCGCGCGGGCAAGGCTGGCAAGAGCCGCTGGAAGGGCATCCGCCCGACCGTCCGCGGCCTCGCCATGAACCCGGTCGACCACCCGCACGGTGGCGGCGAGGGCAAGTCGGGGCAGGGCAATCCGCACCCGGTTTCGCCCTGGGGTCAGAAGACCAAGGGCCTCAAGACCCGCAACAACCGGCGCACCGACAAGTTCATCGTCTCGCGGCGCAAGCCGGGCGTGCGCAACACGCCGCAGTAGCCTGCGAGAAGGGACCAGCGAAAAATGGCGCGTTCAATCAAGAAGGGCCCGTTCGCCGACAAGCACCTGACCAAGAAGGTCGAGGACGCGAACAAGGGCAACAAGAAGTCGGTCATCAAGACCTGGTCGCGGCGGAGCACCATCCTGCCCGACTTCGTGGGTCACACCTTCGCCGTGCACAACGGCAAGAAGTTCGTGCCCGTCTTCGTGACCGAGAACATGGTCGGGCACAAGCTCGGCGAGTTCGCTCCGACCCGCACCTTCGCCGGTCACTCGGCGGAGAAGAAGGTCGCGACGACCTCCGCGCCGCCCAGGAAGTAGCGAGGAACGGACATGGCCGAGACAGAGATCAAGAAGACCGTGAAGCGTGAGCGGCGGGCCCCGCCGCTGCCGCGTTCCCGCCCGAACCGCCCGGCGCCGCCAGCGCCCGGGCCGCATGCCAGCCTGCGCTTCCTGCGGCTGGCCCCGCGCAAGGTCCGCCTGGTGGCCGACACCATCCGCGGCATGCCGGTCGGCGCCGCGCTGGCGGACCTGAAGTTCCGCCCGCAGTCCGCCGCCAAGCCGCTGGCCAAGCTGCTCCGCTCGGCGGTCGCCAACGCGGAGGGGAAGGGCGGGCGGGTCGACGTCGACGCGCTCGTCGTCAAGACCCTCACCGTGGACCAGGGGCCGAAGATGCGGCGCTTCATGCCGCGCGCCATGGGGCGCGCCTTCAAGATCGAGAAGAAGACGAGCCACGTGTACGTGGAACTCGGGACCGCTGGCCGCTAGCGGCCAAGGAGACGAACGTGGGTCAAAAAGTCCATCCTATCGGTTTCCGCCTCGGGGTCATCCGGACCTGGGACTCCAAGTGGTACGAGGAGCGGAACTACGCCAAGTGGCTGCACGAGGACATCCACCTTCGTGAGTTCGTGAAGGAGAAGCTCGGCGCCGCCGGCGTCTCCCGCGTCGAGATCGAGCGGGCCGCCAACAAGGTCAAGATCAACGTCCACACCGCCCGGCCCGGCATCGTCATCGGCAAGCGCGGCGCCGGGATCGAGACCATCAAGAAGGAGATCCAGGCCCTCACCCAGAGCGAGGTCTACCTGAACGTCGTCGAGGTCCGGAAGGCCGAGACCGACGCGCAGCTGGTGGCGGAGAACATCTGCACCCAGCTCGAGCGCCGCATCGCCTTCCGCCGCGCGATGAAGAAGGCGGTCCAGACCGCGCTCAAGTTCGGGGCCAAGGGGATCCGCGTGGCCTGCTCGGGCCGGCTCGGCGGCGCCGAGATCGCGCGCTACGAGTGGTACCGCGAGGGGCGAGTCCCGCTGCACACGCTCCGCGCCGACATCGACTACGGCTTCGCCGAGGCGAAGACCACCTACGGCAAGATCGGCTGCAAGGTCTGGATCATGAAGGGCGAAGTGCTGCCGCAGTCGGCAGCCAACCGCGCTCCTCGCGCCAGCCGCAGCGATCGCGCTTAAGGCCAAGGACAGGAGACGGACATGCTTCAGCCCGCTCGCACCAAGTACCGCAAGATGATGAAGGGCCGAATGCGGGGCAAGGCCTACCGCGGCTCGGACCTCGCCCAGGGCGAGTACGGCCTGCAGGCCACCGAGTGCGGTTACCTGACCGCCCGCCAGATCGAGGCGGCCCGCGTCGCCATCACCCGCTACGTTAAGCGCGGTGGCAAGCTCTGGATCCGGGTCTTCCCGGACAAGCCCATCACCAAGAAGGCGGCCGAGACCCGCATGGGCACCGGCAAGGGCAACGTGGAGTACTACGTCGCCGTGGTGAAGCCGGGCCGCATGCTCTACGAGATGGAGGGCTGCGACGACGCCACCGCCAAGAAGGCGTTCGGCCTGGCGGCCCACAAGCTCCCGGTGTCCACCAAGCTCGTCAAGCGCGGCGCGACGCTGTAGGAGAGGGGATCTCATGGCCACGGTGAAGGAGCTGGGTTCGCTGTCGAAGCAGGAGCTGGTCGCTCGCGCGGCCGAGCTCAAGAAGAGCCTCTTCGAGCTCAAGAACAAGGCGTCGACGGGCGTGCTCGACTCGACCGCCGAGCTGACCAAGACCCGCCGCGAGGTGGCCCGCTGCCTGACGGTGGCGCGTGCCAAGGACCTCCCGGCCAAGGCCAGGAAGGCGAAGGAGTGACGGACATGGAGCGCGGAAACCGGAAGTCCCGGGTCGGTGTGGTGCTGTCCAACAAGATGACCAAGACGGTGGTCGTCAAGGTGGAGCGCCGCGTGCCGGACCGGAAGTACGGAAAGATCGTCACCCAGGCCAAGAAGTTCAAGGCGCACGACGAGAAGCAGGAGTGCCACCCGGGCGACAAGGTCCGGATGGTCGAGACTCGTCCGATGTCGAAGGACAAGCACTGGCGGGTCGTCGAGATCATCGAGAAGGCGACGGAGGTGTAGCCGTGATCCAGATGCAGACGATCCTCGACGTGGCCGACAACTCCGGCGCCAAGAAGGTGATGTGCATCAAGGTGCTCGGCGGGTCGAAGCGGCGGTACGCTTCGCTCGGCGACGTCATCGTGGTGTCGGTCAAGGAGGCCATCCCGCAGGCCAAGGTGAAGAAGGGCGAGGTGGCTCGCGCCGTCATCGTCCGCACCGCCCGCGAGGTGAAGCGGCCGGACGGCAGCTACATCCGCTTCGACGGCAACAGCGCGGTCCTCATCAACAAGGACCTGGAGCCGGTCGGCACCCGCATCTTCGGCCCGGTCGCTCGCGAGCTGCGGGCCCGCAAGTTCATGAAGATCATCAGCCTGGCGCCGGAGGTCCTGTAACCATGCCTGTCATCCGCAAGGGCGACACCGTCAAGGTGATCGCCGGCAAGGAGAAGGGGAAGACCGGGAGCGTGCTGGAGGTCCTCCGCGAGGAGGGGCGCGTCCGGATCGAGAAGCTCATGATGGTGAAGCGCCACGTCCGGAAGGGCCGCAGCCAGGCCAGCCCGGAGGGCGGCATCGTCGAGAAGGCCGGCACCGTCGCCATCTCCAACGTGATGGTGGTGGCCGGCGACAAGCCGGTCCGCCTCGAGAAGGTGGCCCGCGAGCTGGGCGCCAAGGAAAAGGCCCGCCTGGCCAGGCGCCAGGCGGCCAGGTAGGCAGTCCAACGCATCGCCCGGCACTCACGCAGGCGCCGGCCGAAGGCAAGAGGAGAGACGAACCATGGCAGCGCGATTGAAGGAGCGGTACGAGAAGGAAGTCCGCCCCGCCCTGATGAAGGAGTTCGGGTACGGCAACCCGATGCAGGCCCCTCGCCTCGAGAAGATCGTGGTGAACATGGGGCTGGGCGAGGCCATCAACAACGGCAAGATCATCGACGCCTCGGTGGCCCAGCTGGCCTCCATCACCGGCCAGAAGCCGGTGGTGACCAAGGCGCGGAAGTCGATCGCCAACTTCAAGCTGCGCCAGGGCCAGAGCATCGGCGCCATGGTCACGCTGCGCGGTGACCGGATGTACGAGTTCTTCGACCGCCTGGTCTCCATCGCTCTGCCACGCGTCCGTGACTTCAAGGGCGTGTCGCCCAAGGCCTTCGACGGCAAGGGCAACTACACGCTGGGCGTCCGCGAGCAGATCATCTTCCCCGAGATCAACTACGACCAGGTCGAGAAGATCAAGGGGCTGAACATCACCGTGGTGACGACGGCCCGTGACGACGAGGGGGGGCGCGCCCTGCTCCGCTTCCTCGGCATGCCGTTCCGCACCTAAGCCGCAGGGGATCAGGAGAACACCATGGCCAAGCTTTCCAAGATGGCGCAGGCCAAGCGCAAGCTGAAGTTTCCGGTGCGGCAGTACAACCGCTGCCCGCTCTGCGGCCGGCCGCGCGCCTTCCTCCGCAAGTTCCAGATGTGCCGGCTCTGCTTCCGCAAGCGGGCGCTGCAGGGCGAGATCACCGGCGTCATCAAGTCGAGCTGGTAAGGGAGATCTTCGATGAGCTTTACCGATCCCATTGGCGACATGCTGACGCGTATTCGCAACGCCTCGTCGGCACGTCACGAGAAGGTGCTGATGCCGGCCTCGGGCCTGAAGCTGCGCCTGGCGGAGGTCCTCAAGAGCGAGGGCTTCATCCAGGACTTCGTCCGGCACGAGGATGGCGTCCAGGGCACCATCACCATCATCCTGAAGTACGGTCCGGACCGCGAGCCGGCCATCAGCGACATCAAGCGGGTCAGCAAGCCCGGCCTGCGTCGCTACGTGGCCACCGAGGGGATTCCTCGCGTCCTCAACGGCCTCGGCGTCGCCATCCTGTCCACCAGCAAGGGACTGATGGTTGACCGGGAGGCTCGCAAGCAGAAGGTCGGCGGCGAGCTGATCTGCACGGTTTGGTAAGGGAGCCGACATGTCCCGCATCGGCAAGCTGCCAGTCAAGATTCCCGAGAAGGTCAAGGTGGCCGTCACCGGCACCACGGTCAGGGTCGAGGGGCCCAAGGGCAAGATGTCCCTGGCCTTCAACCCGGTGATGAAGGTCGAGGTCGGCAACGGCGAGGTGCGGGTTTCGCGCCCCGACGACAGCCGCCTCGCCAAGGGGCTGCACGGCCTCACCCGCACCCTGGTGCGCAACGCCATCGACGGCGTCACCAAGGGCTACGAGCGCACCCTGGAGATCAACGGCGTCGGCTACAAGGCCGAGGGCAAGGGGAAGGAGATCAACTTCACCCTGGGCTTCTCGCACCCGGTGGTCTTCAAGCTCCCCGAGGGGGTGACCGCCGAGGTGGACCCCAAGCAGACCCGCGTGGTCATCAAGGGGGTCGACAAGCACCTGCTCGGCCTCACCGCCGCCAAGATCCGCGCGCTTCGCCCGCCCGAGCCGTACAAGGGCAAGGGCATCAAGTACGCGGAAGAGATCGTCCGTCGCAAGGAAGGCAAGACCGGCGCGGCGTAAGCCCCGCCCCCCACCACTCATGCGGCGGCTGAGCCGTCGCCGCCGCAAGGAGGAGCAACATGGCACAGAAGGTGACGTCGCGCGAAAAGCGCAAGGCCCGCATCCGCAGGAAGATCTCCGGCACCGCGGCGCGTCCGCGGCTGACGGTCTACCGGAGCCTCAAGCACATGTACGCGCAGCTGGTGGACGACGTGGCCGGGACCACCCTGGTCAGCATCGGCAGCACCACCAAGGGGCTCAAGGACGAGGTCTCCGAGGACGACAAGACCGCCGCCGCCAAGAAGGTCGGCACGGCGCTCGCCAAGGCCGCCCTGGCGAAGGGGATCACCGCCGTGGTCTTCGACCGCAACGGCTTCGACTACCACGGCCGCGTCGCGGCCATTGCCGCCGGCGCGCGCGAGGGTGGGCTGCTCTTCTAGGCACCCGCCAGCAAAGGATCGGAACTCATGGCTGCTCCCATCAACGCGAACGATCTGGATCTCTCCGACCGTGTCGTCCACATCAACCGTGTCGCCAAGGTCGTCAAGGGCGGCCGGCGCTTCAGCTTCTCGGCGCTGGTCGTGGTCGGCGACGGGCAGGGGCACGTCGGCGTCGGTCTCGGCAAGGCCAACGAGGTCCCCGAGGCCATCCGCAAGGGCGGAGACCAGGCCAAGAAGCACCTCTTCAAGGTCCCGCTCTTCGGCACCACCATCCCGCACGAGGTGCTCGGGCACTTCGGCGCCGGCTGGGTGCTGCTGAAGCCGGCCGGCGAGGGCACCGGCGTGATCGCCGGCGGCGCCGTCCGCGCCGTCCTGGAGGCGGCCGGGGTCCGCAACGTGCTCACCAAGTGCCAGGGTTCGCGCAACCCGCACAACGTCCTCAAGGCGACCGTGGCCGGCCTGAAGCGGCTCCGCACCGCCGAAGACGCCGCCAGGCGTCGCGGCAAGACCCTCGCCGAGATCCAGGGTTAGGAGCAACCATGGCTGCCATCAAGGTGAAGCTGGTCAAGGGGCTGTCCGGAATCTCGGCCGACCACCGGGCCACGGTCGTGGGGCTCGGCCTCAAGAAGACCAACTCGGTGAAGCTCCTCCCCGACACGCCCCAGACCGTGGGGATGATCTCCAAGGTGTCCTACCTGATCGAGTGGGAGCGTGTCGACGCTCCCGCCCCGGCCGGCCGCAAGGCCCGCAAGAAGGCGGCGGCGCGCTCGTAGCGCGGCCCCGTGCTAGAAGGAGAATTCCCCATGTCGCTCAATTCACTGAAGGTGCCGAAGGGCGCCACCAAGGTCCGCAAGCGCGTGGGTCGTGGCCAGGGCTCCGGCCTCGGCAAGACGGCCGGCCGCGGCGCCAAGGGCCAGAAGGCCCGCACCGGCAACATGCGCTTCGCCGGCTTCGAAGGCGGCCAGATGCCGCTGCAGCGGCGCCTCCCCAAGTTCGGGTTCAAGAACGTCTTCCGGCGAGTCTACGCCGAGGTCCAGGTCGGTGACCTCGAGGGGCTCACCGGGGTGGTGGACGAGAAGGCCCTCAAGGCGGCCAGGCTCGTCCACGGCCGCTTCGACGGCGTGGTGGTGCTCGGCAGCGGCGAGCTGACCAGCAAGGTCACCGTGAAGGTGGAGCGGGTCACCGCCGGGGCGCGCGCCATCATCGAGAAGGCCGGCGGCTCCGTGGAGCTGGTCCCGGCGCCGGTGACGAAGCACGAGAAGGCCAAGGCGGCGAAGCGGGCCGCTTCGGTCAAGGCGTAGGACCGGGGCGGGAAAGAGGGGATCCGAATGGCGAGCGGGCTGACCAACATCTTCCGGATTCCCGAGCTGCGAAAGCGGCTCCTCTTCTCGCTCGGGATGCTGGCCGTCTACCGGCTCGGCATCTTCGTGACCACCCCGGGCGTGGATCGGGTCGCCATGCGGCGGGTGGTCTCGCAGGGCAGCCTGCTCGGCCTGCTCAACTTCTTCTCCGGCGGTGCGCTCGAGCAGCTCTCCATCTTCGCCCTCGGCATCATGCCGTACGTCTCCGCCTCCATCATCCTGCAGCTGCTCACGGTGGTGTACGCGCCGCTCGAGAAGCTGCAGAAGGAGGGGGAGCTTGGGCGCCGCAAGATCACCCAGTACACGCGCTACGGCACGGTGGTCCTCTCGGCCATCCAGGGCTACGGCATCTCCACCTACCTGGAGACGCTGCGTGACTCGACCGGCCTCTCGGTGGTCGCCGAGCCGGGCTGGGGCTTCCGGCTCATGACCATGGTCTCGCTGGCCGCCGGCACCGCCTTCATCATGTGGATGGGCGAGCAGATCACCGAGCGTGGCATCGGCAACGGCATCTCGCTGGTGATCTTCGCCGGCATCGTGGCCCGCGTCCCGGCCGCCGCCTACCAGACCTTCATGGCCTACCGGGCTCCCGGATCGCAGGTGACCGAGCTCGGCCTCCTCATCCTCGCCATCGTGATGATGGTGGTCATCGGCGTCATCGTGTTCGTGGAGCGCGGCCAGCGCCGCATCCCCATCCAGTACGCCAAGCGGGTGGTGGGCCGGAAGGCGTACGGCGGGCAGTCGACGCACCTGCCGCTCAAGGTCAACACCTCGGGCGTCATCCCGCCCATCTTCGCCAGCTCGCTGCTGCTCTTCCCGGCCACGCTGGCCGGCTGGTTCCCGTTCCTCGGCGCGCTGCAGACGGCGCTCTCGCCGGGGACCTGGATCTACAACGTGGTCTACGTCGGGCTGATCATCTTCTTCGCCTACTTCTACACGGCGGTGACCTTCAACCCGGTAGACGTGGCCGACAACCTCAAGAAGAACGGTGGCTACATCCCGGGCATCCGGCCGGGCAAGAACACCGCCACCTACATCGACCACGTCCTGTCGCGCATCACCTTCGGCGGGGCGATGTACCTGGCGGTCATCTGCGTGCTGCCGACCATCATCACCAGCGAGTTCGGCGTCACCTTCTACTTCGGCGGCACCTCGCTGCTCATCGTGGTCGGCGTGGCTCTCGACACCGTGCAGCAGATCGAGGGGCACCTCATCACGCGGCACTACGAGGGGTTCACCGGGCCGCGCGGCCCCCGCATCCGTGGCCGACGTCTCGGGGCCGACCAGCCCGCCAGCGCCTGATCCGTCCGGGCCCGCTCCCGGGCTGCGGCGGCAACGCGAGAGGGAACACGTGATCCTGATCCTGCTCGGACCTCCCGGCGCCGGGAAGGGGACCCAGGCCAAGCTGCTGGCCTCGGCCCTCGGCATCCCGCACATCTCCACCGGCGACATGTTCCGCGACCACAAGGCGCGTGGGACGGAGCTCGGCAAGAAGATCCAGGCCATCATGGACTCGGGTGGCCTGGTCACCGACGACATCACCAACACCATGGTCGACGAGCGGCTCTCCCGCGCCGACGTGATGTCCGGCTGCATCCTCGACGGCTACCCCCGCACCGTCGGACAGGCCGAGCACCTCGACGGGCTGCTGAAGAAGCTGGGGCGCACGGTCGGCAAGGTGCTCTCCTACGAGGTGTCGGAGGACGCGCTGGTGGATCGCATTGGCGGTCGCCGCACCTGTCCGACCTGCGGCGCCGTCTACCACCTCACGCAGAACCCGTCGAAGTCGGTGGGGCGCTGCGACAAGGAGGGCGCGACGCTGGTGCAGCGCGAGGACGACAAGCCGGCGAAGATCCGGACGCGCATGCAGGAGTACGCCGTCAAGACGGCGCCCCTCAAGGCCCACTACGCCTCGCGTGGGCAGGTGATCGAGCTCGACGGGCTCGGTGCCCCCGGGGCCATCCTCGCAGAGACGCGCCGCCGGCTCGGCCGCTGACCGGTTCACGAAACGTCAATGGACGCGCGCTCGGGCGAACGGATCGTGGTGAAGTCTCCCGAGGAGATCGTGCTCCTGCGCGCCGCCTGCCGCGTGGTGGCCGAGGTGCTCGCCGAGCTGCGCTCCGCGATCGCACCCGGAGTCACGACGCTCGAGCTCGACCGGCTCGCCGAGGCCGGCGCGCGGAGGCGCGGCGCCGAACCGGCCTTCAAGGGCTACCACGGCTACCCGGCCTCGCTCTGCGCGTCGGTCAACGAGGAGGTGGTGCACGGCATCCCGTCGGCGGCCAGGGTGCTGCGCGTGGGCGACGTCATCGGCCTCGACTTCGGCGTGGTGCTCGACGGGTTCTACGGCGACGCCGCGATCACCGTGCCCGTGGGCCGGGTCAGCGAAGAGGCGCGCCGGCTGCTGGAGGTCACCAGCGAGGCGCTGGCGGCGGCGGTCGAAGAGGCCCGGCCCGACCGGCGGGTGGGCGACCTGGGCGCCGCGGTGCAGCGCTGCGCGGAACGGCACGGCTTCTCGGTGGTGCGCGACTTCGTCGGCCACGGCATCGGCCGCCGGCTCCACGAACCGCCCCAGATCCCCAACTTTGGCACTCCCGGCACCGGGCCAAGGCTGCGGGCCGGAATGGCCCTGGCCATCGAGCCGATGGTCAACGCCGGTGGGTTCGAGGTCGACACCCGCGATGACGGCTGGACCGCCTACACCGTCGACGGGGGGCTGTCCGCCCATTTCGAGCACACGGTGCTCATCACCGAAAAAGGTCCAGAAATCCTTACGTTGACTCCAGATGCCTCCTCGGGGGCACCTGGCGGCACGGGTTGAGCCGTTGGGGCTGATTCCCGGTTCAAGGCGGTCGCTTGCACCAGAAAAAGCCCTGTGTTAAAGAGCCGCCTCCGCAAAGCCGCGTGCAGGACGCGGCCCATCCGGGAAAACCCGGAGAATTTCGGGCGGT
This sequence comes from Myxococcales bacterium, assembly GCA_021806645.1. GTDB lineage: Bacteria > Myxococcota > Myxococcia > Myxococcales > Anaeromyxobacteraceae > JADKCZ01. Next base: position 41,208 of record JAJZQX010000009.1, read on the forward strand.
TTGACAGCGAGAGCGCGAAGGCTCTCACCGCCGATCCCGCCGGATGCCGCGGCGGGGTTTTCGTCCTCAGATGGCGCAGTCCAGGGAGGCGTCGGTCATGAAGGTCCGCGCGTCGGTCAAGAAGATTTGCGACAAGTGCAAGGTCATCAAGCGCAAGGGCACCGTGCGGATCATCTGCCCGGCCAACCCCCGTCACAAGCAGCGCCAGGGCTAGCCCGGCGCGAGACTGGAGAGTAGACGAATGGCTCGCATCGCTGGCGTCGACCTTCCCCGCGAGAAGCGGATCGAGGTCAGCCTGCAGTACATCTACGGAATCGGCCGGACCACCGCGGCGGCGCTGCTCGACCGCGCCAAGGTAGACGTGGCCACCCGCACCAAGGACCTGACGGACGACGAGGTCCGCCGCATCCGCGAGGCCATCGAGCAGTCGCTCAAGGTGGAGGGTGACCTCCGCCGCGAGATCTCGATGAACATCAAGCGGCTCATGGACCTCGGCTGCTACCGCGGCCTGCGTCACCGCAAGGGGCTGCCGGTCCGCGGCCAGCGCACCCACACCAACGCCCGCACGCGCAAGGGCCCGAAGAAGGGGCTGGTCCGCAAGGCCCCCACCGCGGCGCCGGCGCCGAAGTAGCGCCGCCTTTCAATCATCGGAGAACGACGAGTGGCCGACGAGAAGCAGACGACCGAGAAGCCCGCCAAGAAGCCGGAAGTGGCCGCGGCGCCCAAGGCCGAGGAGAGCACCCCCTCGGTTCCGAACCTGAGCGGCATCGAGCCCATCACCGCTTCGCCCGTCACCCCGAAGAAGGGGAAGAAGCGGGTCAAGAAGAACATCGCCAGTGGCATCGTGCACATCGCCGCGAGCTTCAACAACACGATGATCACCATCACCGACGCCACCGGGAACGTCATCTCCTGGTCCAGCGCCGGCGCCCGTGGCTTCAAGGGCTCGCGCAAGTCGACCCCGTTCGCGGCCCAGGTCGCCGCCGGCGACGCCGCCGCCAAGGCCATGGAGCACGGCCTGAAGAGCGTCTCGGTGGTCGTGACTGGTCCGGGCGCTGGCCGCGAGTCGGCGCTACGCGCGCTGGCCGCCGCCGGTCTCAAGATCTCGCTCATCCGGGACGTCACCCCGATCCCGCACAACGGCTGCCGGCCGCCCAAGCGCCGTCGCGTCTGATCAGGAGAACACCGTGGCTCGTTACTGCGAAAGCGTCTGCCGGCTTTGCCGCCGGGAAAACCTGAAGATGTACCTCAAGGGCGACCGTTGCTACACGGACAAGTGCGCCATCGAGCGCCGCCCGTACCCGCCTGGCCAGCACGGCCAGGGGCGCGTGAAGTTCTCGGAGTACGGCGTCCAGCTCCGTGAGAAGCAGAAGGTGAAGCGGATGTACGGCCTCCTCGAGGCCGGCTTCCGTCACGCCTACGCCAACGCCGCGGCCTCCAAGGGCAAGACCGGCGAGAACCTGCTGCAGGCCCTCGAGCTCCGGCTCGACAACGTGGTCTTCCGCATGGGCTTCGCCGACACCCGCAACGAGGCGCGGCAGCTGGTCCGCCACGGCCACTTCAAGGTGAACGGCCGCAAGGTCAACATCGCCAGCTACGTGTGCCGGGTCGGCGACGTCGTCGAGCTGAAGGAGCGCTCGAAGAAGGTCGCGCGCATCGTCGAGGCGCTCGAGGCGGTGGACCGCCGCGGCGTGCCGGCGTGGCTGGAGCTGGACAAGGCGGCCCAGAAGGGCACGGTCCGGACCTCACCGGCGCGCGAGGACATCACCATGCCCATCCAGGAGCAGCTGATCGTCGAGCTGTACTCGAAGTAGCGGCAGCCGTTCCAACACGACGCGTGCCCGGCCGAGGCTTGGGTCCGCGCCGTCAACGGCCGCGCGTCCCACGGTGCCCCGAACCGCCAGGCTGGGCGGTGCCGGGGAGGGGGCGGCGGCGCAAGGAGACAGCCCACATGGCATCCGACGCGATCACCACCAAGAACTGGCGCGATCTCATCAAGCCTCGCGGCCTGACCATCGACCAGGAGTCGCTCTCCAACACCTACGGCAAGTTCGTGGCCGAGCCGCTGGAGCGTGGCTTCGGCATCACGCTCGGCAACACGCTGCGCCGCGTGCTCCTCTCGAGCCTGCAGGGCGCCGCCATCACCTCGATCAAGGTCGAGGGGGTCGAGCACGAGTTCATGACCATCCCCGAGGTGGCCGAGGACGTCACCGACATCATCCTCAACCTCAAGGAAGTGCTGCTCCAGATCCACACCAACGAGGTGAAGACGATCCGGATCGAGGCCGACGGCCCGAAGGAGATCAAGGCCGGCGACATCATCGCCGACGGCCAGGTCGAAGTGCTCAACCCCGGGCACCACATCCTCACCATCAGCGAGGGTGGCCGGGTCCGGATGGAGATGACCGCCCGCCGCGGCCGCAGCTACGTCCCGGCCGACAAGAACAAGGTGCCGGGCGCGCCGCTGGGGACCATCCCAATCGACGCGCTCTTCAGCCCCATCCGCAAGGTCAACTACCAGGTCACCAACGCCCGCGTCGGCCAGCAGACCGACTACGACAAGCTGACGCTGGAGGTCTGGACCGACGGCTCGGTGACGCCGGCCGACGCGGTGGCCTTCGCCGCCAAGATCGTCAAGGAGCAGCTCTCCATCTTCATCAACTTCGACGAGACCGAAGAGCCCGTCGAGGAGGTGAAGCCGGTGGAGGAGCACAAGCTCAACGAGAACCTCTTCCGCTCGGTGGACGAGCTGGAGCTCTCGGTCCGCAGCGCCAACTGCCTCCAGAACGCCAACATCAAGACCATCGGCGACCTGGTGCAGAAGACCGAGGCCGAGATGCTGAAGACCAAGAACTTCGGCCGCAAGTCGCTGAAGGAGATCAAGGAAATCCTCGCCGAGATGGGCCTCTCGCTCGGGATGAAGCTCGAGAACTGGCCGCCGAAGACCGCCCCGGTCGCGCCGAAGGTCTAGCGCCGCGGGTCCGAAAGGAAGAACCAGATGAAGCATCGGATTGTCGGCCGCCGGCTCGATCGCACCACCGAGCACCGTACGGCCATGTTCAAGAACATGGTGACCTCGCTGATCCGTCACGAGAAGATCGTCACCACCACGCCCAAGGCCAAGGAGCTGAAGCGGATCGCCGACAAGGCCATCACCATGGCCAAGCGCGGGACCCCGCACGCCCGGCGCCTCCTCAATCGCGACATCCGCGATGTCGAGGTGCTGGTGAAGCTGTTCGGCCCCGTGGCCGAGCGGTTCAAGACGCGGCCGGGCGGGTACACCCGCATCATCCGGGTCGGGCGCCGGGCCGGCGACAACGCCGAGATGGCGGTGATCGAGCTGGTCGATCGCGTCGCGGCGGCCGAGGCCGCGGGCGACGCCAAGGGCGAGACCAAGGTGGCGGCCAAGACCCCGCCCAAGGGCGAGACCAAGGCCACGAAGGCCAAGACCAAGAAGGCCGCGGAGTAGCGGTCGTTATCCGGCGCCCGCCATCGCGCGGGGTCGAGGAGTGAGGTTCACATGGCGGTTGTTCTGCGGCTGTCCCGTGCGGGTACGCACAAGGCGCCCTTCTATCACGTGGTGGCGACCGACTCGCGCAAGCCGCGCGACGGCAAGTACCTCGAGGACGTCGGGATGTACGATCCGACGCGGAAGCCGGTGCTGATCCAGTTCAAGGCCGAGCGGGTCCAGCACTGGCTGGCCGCGGGGGCGCGTCCCAGCCAGACGGTGGCGATGCTCCTCAAGCGTGCCAAGCTGGCCAAGCCCGCTGTCGAGAAGTAGGCCGGGGCACGCCGGTGCGCGATCTCGTCCTCTGGCTCGCCCGTGAACTCGTGGAAGACAAGGGCGCCGTGACCGTGGAGACCATCGAGCGCGATCGTTCGATGGTCTTCGAGCTCACCGTTGCCCCCGACGATCTAGGGCGCGTCATCGGACGCGGTGGCCGGACCGCCAAGGCCTTCCGCACCGTCCTCGACACCGCGGCCCGCCTGCAGGGCCGGCGCGCGGTGCTCGACATCCTCGACTGAGCCGTGGCGCTCGTCCCCATCGGCAAGGTGGTGCGGGCGGTCGGGCTCAAGGGGCTCGTGGGCGTGGGCGGCACGGATGGTGGCCTGGCGCGCCTGGGCCAGGTGGTGCTGGAGCGGTCGGGCCAGCAGCGGCGGCTGGCGGTGCTGGAGGCGAGGCCGCAAGGCAAGGTCTGGGCGGTGCGGCTGGAGGGGATCTCCGACCGGACCGCCGCCGAGGGGCTGGTCGGCTCCGCGGTGCTGGCCGAGCGGGAGGAGCTCGGCGAGGCCGGTGAGGGTAGCCACTACTGGGCCGACCTCGAGGGGCTGCCGGTGGTGACGGTGGGCGGTGAGCGGCTGGGCACGGTGACAGGGTTGTACGAGACCGGTGGGGTGGACGTGCTGGTGGTGACGGGCGAACGCGGAGAGGCGTTGATTCCGCTCGCGCCGTACGTCGAGGTGGACTTGCTGGCGAAGCGGATCGTGGTGGACCCGCCGGAGGGACTGCTCGACGGGCCAGGAGGAGCTGGAATACCCTGACGACGAGGTGTGGGCGTGGCTGGGAAGCTGGAGGTCGAGATCCTGACGCTGTTTCCCCGCATGTGCGCGGGGTACCTCGGGGAGAGCATCCTCGGGAAGGCGCAGGAGAGCGGGCTCCTGACGGTTTGGGTGGAGGACATCCGCGAGCACGCCGAGGGCAAGCACCGGGTCGCCGACGACGCGCCATATGGCGGCGGGGCCGGCATGGTGATGAAGCCCGAGCCGCTCACGGCCGCCATCGAGGCGGCCAGGGCGCGGCTGCCAGGGGCGCTGGCGGTGCTGATGAGCCCGCGCGGCGTCCGGTTCGACCAGGGGCAGGCGCAGCGGCTGGCCGGCCACGGGAAGCTGATCCTGGTCTGCGGGCGGTATGAGGGGGTGGACGAGCGGGTGCTGGGCTCGATCGACCTGGAGCTGTCGGTCGGCGACTTCGTGCTGACCGGCGGGGAACTGGCGGCGCTGTGCGTGGTGGACGCGGCGGCGCGGTTGGTGCCCGGGGTCCTCGGAAACGAGGCCTCGGCCGGAGACGAGAGCTTCGCGGGGCAGGACGGGGTGCTGGAACACCCACACTACACCCGTCCCCCGGTATTCCGCGGGAATGAGGTGCCGGCGGTCCTCCTGTCGGGGGACCACCGGCGGATCGAGCGGTGGCGGCGGCGCGAGGCGCTGCGGGCCACCCGGAAGCGGCGGCCGGACCTCCTCGAGGGGGCCCTGCTGACGGAGGAAGATCGACTCCTCCTCGACGCCGGCGACGACGAGTTGTAGAAGAGCGGTTCCAAGGAGAAGGACAGGCCATGCTGCGTGACGCGATTGCCCACATCGAGGCGAAGTACACGAAGTCCAACGTCCCCGCGCTCCGCGCCGGCGACCAGGTGAAGGTCCACACCAAGATCAAGGAAGGCGACAAGGAGCGCATCCAGGTCTTCGAGGGTGTGATCATCGCCAAGCGCGAAGGGGGCCCGCGGGGCAATTTCACCGTCCGCAAGGTGAGCTACGGCGTCGGGGTGGAGCGCATCTTCCCGACCCACAGCCCGCGCATCGACAAGATCGAGGTGGTGAACCATGGCGACGTCCGCCGTTCCCGCCTCTTCTACCTGCGCGACCTGAAGGGCAAGGCCGCGCGCCTGACCCACGACGAGGGCGCCGGCGTCGTCGCCGTCACCCCAGGGCCGGCGTAGCTCCGTCCTTCCAGTTGGGCGGCGTCGGCGCTACCATCGCCCGGCGTGCTACTCCTCGAGTTCGCAGCCCAGGGTATCCGTGGCGTGGCGCCGAGCGGCGGCCGCGCCACGCTCCGCACCGGTTACAACGTGGTGGCGGCCGATGGGGCCGCCCTGCGCCGGCTGCTCGAGGCGCTCCTCTACCCCGATCCTCGCGACGTGGACGCCCTGGCGCGTGCCCAGGGCGCGCCCGGCGTCGGGCCGGCGCGAGCCGGCTTGACCCTGGTCGGCGACGACCGAGTCACCTACCGGCTGGTGCGCGACTTCAACGCCGGCTGCCAGCTTCACCGCTTCGATCCCGAGAAGCGCGCCTTCGCGCCCGTGTCGCAGGACCTCGCCGAGATCGCCGGGCTGTTGCGCGGCCCCATCGGCGTCCCCTCGGCGCAGCGGCTGGCGGCGCTGCTCTCGCTCGCCACCTCGGAGCTGCCCTCCAAGGCCAGCGGTGGCCTCGGGACCAGCCCGGCCATTCCGGCGGCGGTGCGCCCCGTGCTCAGCGGCGAGCAGGCCCGCAAGCGGCTCGAGGAGCTGCGCGTGGAGCTGGCGCGGGCCAAGGTCGCCGGGAAGCTGCAGGAGCGGCTCGACGCACTCCAGCAGCGCCTCTTCAAGCTCGAGGAGGCGCTGAAGAGCGGCCAGCGGGTCCAGGACGCGCTGGCCGCCGCGGGCGCCGAGCGCGCGGCGCTGGAGCCGGTGGCGGCGGCGGCGACCTCGCTGGGCGACCCGCAGGCGCGGTTCGGGGCGTACGAGAAGTCGGCCGCCAGGCGGGCCGAGGCCGATGCCCGGATCGCCGCCGAACGGGAGGCGATCGTCGAGGCGCGGGCCCTGGGAGCGCCGCAACCGATCTGGGCGTCGCCGCCGTTCCTGGCGGGCGTGGTGGGCGGGCTGGCGCTCCTGGTGGCTGGGCTCGCGGCCGGTGACTCCGACCTGCGCTACCTGTCCCTGCTCGACATCCCGGCCTTCGGCTGGTCGGCCTGGCTGGCGCTCCACTGGATCGACGCGCAGGAGGCGTGGGGGCGGATCGGGCGGCGCGGCCAGGTGGTCGATGCCTGGGAGGCCAAGGTGCAGGCGCAGTTCGCTCGCGACGGCGGGGCGGTCAACGCGGCTCTCCAGGCCCTGGGCTTCACCAAGCCGTCCGAGCTCAAGGACGCGCTCGAACGGCTGGCGGCGGCCGAGCAAGGGGTGGTCGAGGCCAGGCAGCGGCTGACGGAGTGGGAAGCCGACGCGCAGACCACCGACGCGCTGGCCGAGCACCGGAAGGTCGAGGAGGAGATGCGCGAGGTGGAGACCAGGCTTTCCGAGCAGGCCGGCGGCTTCGTGCGCGACGTGCAGGCGGTGGAGGCCGAGCTGGCGAGGGTGGAGGCCGAGGCGGCGGCGCCGCCCCGGGTCCCGGCACCGGGGATGGACCCGCCACCCACGCGCCCGGCCGCCGCCGGCCCGGCCGGCGAGCCGCTGCGCGGCCTGCTGGAGCGCGCGGCGGTGGAGCTGGGCGGGAGCCCGGCCTCGGTGGCGCGCGCGGTGGCGGCCAAGGCCTCCCAGGCGGTGGCCGCCTTCACGCTCAACCGGTTCACCGTAGTGAGCTCCGACGATCGCGGGAACGTGCAGGTGGTGAGCGGGGGACGGCCGGTGCCGGCCATGACCTTGCCGCCGGCCGAGCGTGATCTCGTCTTCCTGGCGCTGCGGCTGGCGCTCCTGGAACAGGCGCTGGCCTCCGACAGGTCGGTGGCCATCCTCGAGGACGTCTTCGCCGGGCTCTCCGACACCGTGCGGCGCACCGCGGGCCGGATGCTCAAGGCGATGGCCAAGCAGGGCCAGGTGATCCACGCCTCGGCGGACCCGGCCTTCCGCGAGGCGGCGGACCACCAGTCGTGAGCTCTCCAGAGGGCATGAAGCGACGGGACCGGGGGCGGGAGGCCGAGGCGCTGGCCGAGCGCTACCTGGCCGGGCTCGGCTACCGGACGCTGGCGCGCAACCACGCCACGCGGCTGGGCGAGGTGGACCTGGTCTGCCGCGACGGTGACGTCATCTGCTTCGTGGAGGTTCGCAGCCGCACCAGCGCCGCGCAGGGCTCGCCGCTGGAGACGGTGGGGACCACCAAGGCGCGCCGGGTGGTGGCGGCCGCCACCGACTGGGCCACGCGGAACGGCGCGCTCGAGCAGCCGCTCCGCTTCGACGTGGTGGCCGTGCTCCTGGACGGCCGGGAGCCCCGGTTCGAGCTGGTCCGTGGCGCCTTCGACGCGTCGGGGCGGGCCTGCCCGTGAGCGGACCGGGCGGCGGGACGACGCGGGGGACGCTCTACGTCCTGGCCACCCCCATCGGCAACCTCGGCGACCTCAGCCCGCGCGCCGCCGAGGTGCTCCGGTCGGTGCGCGCGGTGGCCGCCGAGGACACGCGGCGCACGGCGCGGCTCTTCGCCCACCTCGGCGCCGGCGCACCCACGCTGATCTCGCTGCCGGCCTTCGACGAGCGTGGCCGGCTCGAGCCGATCCTGGACCGGCTCCGGTCCGGGCAGGAGGTCGCGCTCTGCACCGACGCCGGGACCCCTGGGGTCTCCGATCCCGGCGTGGCGCTGGTGGCGGCGGCGTGGGAGGCCGGGGCCCGGGTCATCCCCATCCCGGGGCCGTCGGCGGCGCTGGCGGCGCTGATGGCCTCCGGGCTGCCGGCGGACCAGTTCTTCTTCACCGGGTTCCTGCCGCGAAAGGGGGGCGGGCGGACGGAGCGCCTGGCCTTCCTGCGCGGGCTGCCGGCCACGCTGGTGCTCTACGAGGCCGGCAACCGGACCGCGGCGACGCTCCTGGACCTGGCCCAGGCCCTGGGTGACCGACCGGCGGTGGTGGGGCGCGAGCTGACCAAGCTGCACGAGGAGCTCGTCCGCGGGCGGCTCAGCGAGCTGGCGGCCCACTTCGCCGGCGAGGTGAAGGGGGAGGTGACCATCGTGGTGGCGGGGGCCGACGAGGCACCGGCCCAGGTGGCCGTCGAGCCGCTCGACCAGGAATTGAGGCGTCGGCTGGCGGCGGGCGAGGCGCCCAGCGTGACCGCGCGCGAGGTGGCCAGGGCCCGCGGCCTGAAGCGTGGCGAGGTCTACGACGCGCTGGAGCGGCTCAAGCGCGAGCCCCCGTGACCGGTCGCGGCCGGCGGGTCCCAGGCTAGAAGTTGAGGATGCCGGAGATCTGGAGCGAGAAGACGCTGGCGCTGGTGATGCGGAAGCGGCGCCCGGGGGCGTCCCAACGCCAGTCGAAGTTGGGGTTCTGCGCCGCGGTGTTGATCCCCGCGGCGTCGGTGCCGAGCGGCTCGCCGGTCAGCAGGTGCGGCGACTCCCAGGCGTAGCCGGCGTCGCCCTGCACCGCCACGTACCTGGAGGCGCGGAAGAGGAACGAGAGCTGCCCGCCGACCTGCATGTAGCCGGCGGTGTGGAGCAGCTTGCCGGTGGCGTCGGTCAGCTCGTTGTACCAGCGCGCCTTCGACGTGTACTCGGCGCTGAGGCGGAGATCGATGACCATCCGCTGCCCCTCGACCTTGTCCTCGAGCGGGACGAACTCGGTGCCGAAGACGAGGCCGGTGTTCCAGGGCAGCTCGGCCCCGGCGGCGTCCTTCCACCGCGGCAGGGCGCAGTTGCTCGGCGTCATGGCAGAGGGCGGTGGGCTGATGGCGTCGTTGACGTGGTCGCAGTTGGAGTAGGTGGACGAGAAGCGGCGCGGCAGGGTCAGGTGGGCCTTGAAGTACGGATCGATCGGCCCCATCCGCTTCGAGAGCGCGGTCTGGAGGTCGAACTTCCAGATCTTCTGGCCGACGCCGGCCGGGTGCGCCGCGTTCATCGCCGGGGAATTGAAGTTGTTGCTCGAGACTCGCCCCGCCCACGGGTCGTAGAGGGTCGAGGTCGGGAAGGTTATGTCCACCCCCACCAGCCAGAACGGCTTGGTGTCGTCCTTCACGTCGGAGAAGATGCCCCAGGCCAGCCCGGCCTTCAGGTCGCCGGCCACACCGCCGTGGTAGACGGTGGTGTCGCGCGGGCCGGCGGCGAAGAGCTGGCAGCTCGGGCAGGCGTTGCCATTGACGTCGACGCCGGGCGTGCTGATGGCGCTGTCGGCCGCCAGGGTGATCCCCTTGGCGTACTTCCAGGCCACGTCCTGCCCCAGGTAGTAGGGCATCTCGAAGTGCAGCTCGACGTCCTGGTAGAGCCCGGCCGCCACCCGCGGGACGACCACGTTGGTGATCTCGCTGTAGCTCAGCTCCGGCACGTCGTCGACGCGCTGGAAGGGGGTCGAGCCGGTGGCCTTCTCGCGGGTGATGGTGGCCCGCTTCTGCGTCCGCTCCCACCGGAGGGAGAGGTCGAGGCTGAAGGCGTTGTCCGGCTCGGCCGCCGTGGCGACATGGGTGATCTCGGCCGCCCGGGTCGGGGTGGCCAGCGCGAGCATCGAAGCGGCGGTGACGACGGCGGAAAGCCGGCCCATGAAGCTCCTCCGGAGGGGTGAAGGGACGCTAGCAGCGGCGCCCGAGCGGGGTCAAGGCGAAGGGGAAGCGAACCGGGCGGCCGGGGGCCCTCATTCCTCGGTGGCGCCGCTCTCGGCGTCGCGCAGCCCCAGGTCCTTCATCTTGACCTGGAGCGACTTGCGGCTGATCTGGAGCCGCTTGGCGGCGCGGGTGACGTTGCCGCCGGTCTCGTCGAGGGCCCGCGAGATCAGCTCCTTCTCCAGCTCGGCCTGGGCCTGGCGGACGATCTCCTTCATCGAGGCGCCGCTCGGCGCGGCGATGGCGCCCAGCGGGCCGATGGCGGCGATGGGCGGCGGCGGCGTGCCGGTCTCGCGGAGCGAGTCGGGGAGGGAGGCGGCGTGGATGGTGGGGCCGTCGGCGAAGAGGACCGAGCGCTCCATCAGGTTCTCCAGCTCCCGGATGTTGCCGGGCCAGGCGTAGTCCACGAGCAGCTTCAGCGCGTCGTCGTCGATCCGCTCGACGCTCTTGCCGAGCCGCCGGTCGTACTTCTCGATGAAGTGGTTCACCAGCAGCGGGATGTCCTCGCGCCGCTCGCGCAGCGGAGGGAGAGCGATGGGGACCACCGCCAGCCGGTAGTAGAGATCCTCGCGGAAGCGCCCCTCGGCGATGAGCGACTTCAGGTCGCGGTTGGTGGCTGCGATGAGCCGGACGTCCACCTTGAGCGTCTTGATGCCACCGACCCGCTCGAACTCCGACTCCTGCAGCGCGCGCAGCAGCTTGACCTGGATCTCGACCGGGATCTCGCCGATCTCGTCGAGGAAGAGGGTGCCGCCGTCGGCCAGCTCGAAGCGGCCCGGCTTGTCGCCCACCGCGCCGGTGAAGGCCCCCTTCTGGTACCCGAAGAGCTCCGACTCCACCAGGTCCTTGGGGATGGCGGCGCAGTTGACCTTGATGAGCGGCTTGTCGCGGCGGGAGGAGCCGCGCTGGAGCGCCCTGGCGATCAGCTCCTTGCCGGTGCCGCTCTCGCCGGTGATGAGCACCGTGGACGGCGAGTCGGCGACGCGAGCCACCATGTCGTAGATGGTCCGCATGGAAGGGGAGATGCCGACCAGCGGCGGGCGGTCGCCCTCGGCGGTCCCCTCGTGGACGTTGTGCCGCTCGAGATCGTTGGCGCGGGCGGCCTTGGCGATGACCTTTCGCAGCTCCTCCTGCTCGAAGGGCTTGGTCACGTAGTCGAAGGCGCCGGCCTTGAGGGCGGCCACGGCGCTGTCCACGGTGCCGTGGGCGGTGATGAGGATGACCGGGATGTCGGGGTACTCGACGCGGACCCGCTCCAGCAGCTCCATCCCGCCGAGGCGCGGCATCACCAGGTCGGTGACCACCACCTGGACCGGCGTGCGCTGCAGCACGGCCAGCGCCTGCTCGCCGTCGGCCGCGGTCGTCACCTCGTAGCCGTCGCGCTTCAGCATGGCCGCGAGGACGCGGCGGATGTTCAGCTCGTCGTCTACGATCAGGACGTGCGCCACGATGAAGGTGGTAGCACGGATCGCCCCGGGAAGGCAGGTCGGGGCCTGGGGCGGGGCACTATGAGCCGCGGCGGCTCTTGCGCCGGCGCAGCCGCGCCTCGGCGCGTTCGCGGCGCCGCTGGCGGGCCTGCAGGTCCTCCGGGGTGGCGGCGCGACCGGGCTCGGTCCGCTCGTCGCGGAAGGCGGGCAGGGCGACGATGAACTCGGCGCCGCCGCCGGGCGGCGACCGGACCACGATGGTCCCCTGGTGGGCCTTGACCAGCCGTAGGCAGATGGCGAGGCCGAGTCCGGTCCCCTTCTCCTTGGTCGTGAAGAAGGGGACGAAGATCCGCTCGCGCTCGTCCTCCGGGATGCCGGGCCCGGTGTCGCTGAACCGGATCTCCACCTGGTCGGGGCGGCGCGCCCCTTCTCGCCAGAAGGCCAGCTCGTCGCGGACCACGGTGGTGGTCACGGTCAACCTGCCGCCGCCCGGCATGGCCTGGAAGGCGTTCTGGGCCAGGTTGATGAAGACCTGCCTCAGCTGCTCGGCGTCGCAGAGGACGCGCTGCGGCTGCCCGGTCAGGTCGGCCACCAGCTCGATGCCGTGCGGCACGGTGCTCTGCAGGAGCTTCAGGGTGCGAGAGAGCACCTCGTTGACGTCGGTGGGGACCAGGGCGGTCTTCAGCGGGCGGGAGTAATCGAGGAACTGGCTCACCACGCCGTTGAGCCTGTTCACCTCGTCCACGACGATCTCGAGGAACTCGCGGTCCTCGACGGGGAGCTTGGAGGGGTCCAGGTACTGGATGGCCCCCTTGATGGCGGCGAGCGGGTTCCGGATCTCGTGGGCGAGGCCGGCCGACATCTCGCCGATGGCGGCGAGCCGGTCGCGCTCCTTCATCTGCTGGTAGAGCTTGGAGTTCTCGATCACCAGGGCGCAGCGGTCGGCCACCTCCAGCAGCGCCGCGATCTCGTCGGAGGCGAAGGCCTCCGGGACCCGTTCGTCCCAGCAGGCGAAGAAGCCGACGGGCCGGTCGCCGGCCGCCAGCGGCATGCAGATGCCGGCCTTCATCGAGGCCATCACGGCGCGCGCGTCGCTGAGCCGCTTCAGCTCGGCCTCGACGGCCGCCAGCGCCATGCGGCCGGAGCGGGCCACCGCCTCGGCGGGGCCGGCGGGGAGGAGGCGCTGCAGCTCGGCCATGCGGCGAACGAGGTTCTCCAGCAGGACCGCCTTCTGTCCGGCCGCGACCGCGGCCATGAGCGCCCGGGCCGCCGCCGGCTCGAGGAAGGCGGCGGGGGCCGGCCCGCGCGACTCGATGGGGCGAAAGCCCGGCCGGTCCTCGGCGAGCAGCCAGAGCGAGGCGTGGGTGACGCGGCGGGTCTCGACCAGGGCGTCGAGCACCGTCACGGCCAGCTCGGCGGGGTCGATGACCGTGGCGGTCCGGTCGCGGATCAGCTCCAGCTTCCGGACCAGCTCGTACCGTTCGTTGAAGAGCGTGGCCACCACCCACTCCTCGACGCGGTGGCGGAGCGGTTCGAAGAGCGAGAGGATCACGAAGGAGGCGACCACGGTGTTGAAGTAGAAGAGCTCCCGCCGGTCGCCCACCCAGGAGACCAGGCCCCCGTACACGGTCGCCAGCACCAGGCCGAGCGCGGTGACCACCACGATCTTCCCGAGGAACTCGTGCAGGTCGAGCAGCCGGTGGCGCAGCAGCGTCTGCGACAGGAAGAACATGTAGATGGTGAGGCTGATGGAGCCGAGCCCTTCGACCGGGTAGTTGACGCTGGCGGGCAGCAGCACCTCGGCGGCGGAGAGGACCATGGCGACCAGCGCGCCGACGAGCAGGTAGCGGAGGCGGGCCCGCTCCACTCGGGTGGCGGCCGAGCCGAGCCTGTTGAGCAGGACCGAGATCACCACCGCCAGGCCGAAGAGGACGTAGGCGGCCACCGCGAAGCGGGCCAGCCTGACGTGGATGAGCGGGGAGGCGGCAACCACCAGTCCGCCCAGCGAGCCGGCCAGCATGGCGTTGCGGGCGCGCCGGGCGGGGCGGCGGGCCACGCCGAGGAACTCGAGGTAGAAGGCGAGCGCCGCCGAGGGGATGAGCGATCCGGAAGCGACGGCGAGCCGGTTCCACCAGGTCTCGGCGAAGCCGAACTCGGGCCACCGCAGGAAGCAGATCGCGACCGAGAAGAGCGAGAGGTCGATGGCGAGGATGGCGAAGACGGTGAAGACGCGCGAGCGGTTCTCGCGCAGCAGCGCCGCCACGGCGAGCGCCAGCGTCACGATGGCGGCGAGCAAGGCGGCCTGGGTCCGGATGTCCACGCGGGGGGAGCTTACCCTGTCCCAGGGCCGCTTGACCCGCCCACCGGTCCGTCGCAGGCTCGAGCGGCCCATGTCACCGTCACCCGTCCTGCTCTCGTTCCTGCTCGCGGTTCCAACCGCGTCCGGAGCCATCGGTGAGCGCGACCTGGCGCCGCTGCTGCAGGGGAGGCCGGCCGAGGCCGGCCGACTCCTCTCGGACGGGAAGGCGGCCGAGGCCCTCGCGGCACTCGGGGGCGACAGGCGCCCCGAAGCCCGCTTCCTGCGCGCCCTGGCCGAGGAAGCGACCGGCGCCTGCGCCGAGGCGCTGGTGAGCCTCGACGGCCTGGTCAGGCCCCTCCCGGACATCGCGGGACGCATCCATCGGGTTCGGGGGCGCTGTCTTGCCGCGCTCGGCCGCCCCGGCGAGGCGGCGGCGGCCTTCGCCAGCGTGCCGCTCGAGTCGGTCGCCCACGGTGACTCCGTGGTCCGCCGCGCCCGCGCCCTCGCGGCGGCGGGAATGCCGTTGGCCGCCCTGACCGCCCTGGGCGCGGTACTCGACCAGCCGCCGCCGGCGGATCCGGCCCGGCCCGACCCGGCCGCGGCCGCGCTCGCCCTGGCCGGCCAGCTGCGCGCCCAGGGCACGCCCCCCGACGCGACCGGCGCACGCGTCGCGCTGCTCCGCTGCTGGGCCGACCACCCCATCGCGCCCGAGGCGCCCGGCTGCCTCGCCGCGCTCGAGGCGCTCCCCGGAGACGCCGGCGCCGCTCCCGACGCCGAGACCGCGGTTCGCCGCGCCGAAGGGCTGGTGGAGCGGAACCGGAACGCCGAGGCCATCGCGCTGCTGGAGCCGATCGCCAGGGCCGGTCCGCCGCCAGCCGCCGACCAGCCGCTCGCCTGCCGCGCGCACGCGGCCATGGGACGGGCGCTCAAGCGCGACCGGCAGAACGGCCGGGCGGCCGAGGTGTTGCGGCCCGTGGCGGAGCGGTGCGCCGATCCGGCCATCCGGACGCGCGCGCTCTACGTCCTCGCCACCGCGGTCCAGGCCCAGGGCTCCCGCGACGAGGCCATCGCCCTCTACCGGCGCTTCGCGCGCGAGCAACCGTCCAGCTCGCTGGCCGACGACGCCCTGGTGGCCTCCGCCGAGTTGCTGGCGCGCGCCGGCCGCGCAGCCGAGGCGAAGCAAGCGCTCCTGGAGATCGTCCGCCTCCATCCCGGCGGCGACAAGTTCGACGAGGCCCGCTTCCGGCTGGCCTGGCTGGCGCGCCGGGAGGGTGACGCGGCCGGGGCCATCGCGGCCCTGCTCGCCATCGAAGAGGACCGGCGCGAGGTCGATCCCTACGAGCACGCCCGGGCCGCCTACTGGCGCGCCGCGCTCCTCTCGACGCGAGGTCCCGGAGGGAAGGCGGCCGCCCAGGCCATCTGGCGCGACCTCACCGCGGCGGAGCCGGCCGGTTTCTATGCGCTGCTCTCGCGGGCGCGGCTGGAGGGGAGGGTCGGCGTCGCGCTCCCGGCGCCCCTGCCGGCCGCGGCCGAGGAGCCGTGGCCCATCGATCCGGGTCCACTTCGCGACGACCCGCACTTCCGCGCCGGCCTGCTGCTGCTCCGGCTCGGCCTGGCGCGTGCCGCAGACGAGGAGCTGCTGGCCATCGACCGGAGCCGTTTCACCCTGGGTAGAGGTGAGCCCTCCCCGCAGGCGGTGCTGCTGGCCGCCCTGCTGGCGCGTGCCGGCGACCACCGCGAGGCGCACCAGGTGCTGAGGGTCGAGGCCAGGGCGGTGCTGCGCCGGCCTCCCGACGGGGCGGGGCGGGCCATCTGGGCGCTGGCCTACCCGTCCGCCTACGCGGGGTACGTGAAGCAATACGCCGCGGCGTCGGGCGTCCCGCCCAGCCTGTTGCTGGCGTTGATGCGCGAGGAGAGCGCCCTCGACCCCGAGGCGGTCTCGGCGTCCGGCGCCATCGGGCTGACGCAGCTCATGCTCCCCACGGCGCAGCAGGTGGCGCGCCGGCTCAAGCTGCCGAAACCGGACCGGAGGGCGCTCACCGACCCGGAGACCTCGATCCGGATCGGCGCGGCCTACCTCGGCCAGTTGCTCACGGCCTACGGCGGCGCGCCGGCGCAGGCCCTGGCCGCCTACAACGCCGGGCAGGGGGCGGTGAGGCGGTGGCGGGCCGGCGGGCGGGACGCCGACCTGGACGAGTGGGTGGAGGAGATCCCGTTCGACGAGACGCGCGGCTACGTGAAGCGGGTGCTCCGGTCCGATGCCTCCTACCGGCTCCTCTCCGGTCGGGACGCCTCCGCGGCCACGGCGAAGGTGACGGCGCCGCCGCGGTAGGCCGAGCAGGCCGCCGGCCTGGCGGGCCGGCCTCGCCGCGGTCGGTCCCGGAGCCTGGAGCCGTGCTCCACCGGCGCGCGGTTCTTGGACGTCTCCGGGAGCCGGGCGTAAGCTCACCGCTCATGGGTGACGGACCGATCCTCAAGCTGGTGCAGCCGCCCGGGCCGGCGACGGAGTCCCCGCCGCCCCCGGCGACGCGGGGGGGGCCTCGCGGGAAGCGCGCCGACCAGCGCGCCAAGCGCATCCTCTCGATCGGAGGCGGCAAGGGCGGCATCGGCAAGAGCCTGATCTCCGCCAACCTCGCCATCGCGCTGGCCCGCCGTGGCAAGCGGGTGGTGCTGATCGACGCCGACCTCGGGGGCGCCAACCTTCACACCACCCTCGGGCTCGACCTGCCGCGCCGCACCCTCTCCGACTTCATCCTTCGCAAGGTCGAGCGGCTCGAGGACGTGGTCTCCCCCACCGGGATCGAGAACCTCGGCCTGGTCTCCGGCGCGCTCGACAACCTCGAGGCCGCCACGCCCAAGCACGCCCAGAAGGTGAGGCTGCTGCGCCACGTGCAGGCGCTGGACGTCGACTACGCCATCCTCGACCTGGGCGCGGGCACCCACACCAACGTGCTCGACTTCTTCCTCATCTCCGATCACGGCATCCTGGCGCTGATCCCCGAACCCACCGCGGTCGAGAACGCCTACCGGTTCGTCAAGGCCGCCTTCTGGCGGCGGGTGCGGAACGTGTCCCAGGTCTTCGGATACGAGGCGCTGCTGCGGGGCGTGATGGACGGCGCCAGCTTCCGCAGCCCGGTCGAGCTGGTCGCCACGGTGGTGGAGCGCGACCCGGAGGCCGGCGCCAACCTGGCCCACCAGCTGGCCGCCTTCCGGCCGCGGCTGGTGGTCAACCAGGTCCGCTCGCCGCAGGACGCCGAGATGGGCCACGCCGTGGTGGCGGCCTGGCGCAAGTACTTCGGGCTGGAGATGGAGTTCCTCGGGGCCATCGACTACGACGACGAGATGTGGCGCGCGGTCCGCCACCGGAGGCCGTTGCTGATCGAGCGGCCGGACGCCCCGGCGGGCCGCGCCTTCGAGCGGATCGCGGAGCGGCTCCTGCTCGCCGACGCGGCTGGACTGGCAGCGGACCCGGCGTGAAGCGGCTCTCGGACCAGACCCTCTACGAGATCATCGAGATCTCGGCGGACGCTCCGAAGGAGGAGGTCGAGCGGGCCTGCGATCGGGCCGCCGCCACCTACGGCGCCGGGTCCCTGGCGACCTACACGCTGGCCTCGGCGGAGGAGACGGCGCTGCTCAGCAGCCGGATCGAGGAGGCCCGGGCGGTCCTGCTCGATCCGGGCGCGCGCGCGCGCTACGACGAGCGCATCGGCGTTCGTCCCGCGACGCCGTCGCCCGAACCCGACCGCCCGCCCGGACCGACCCTGGTGCCCACGCCGGCGCGGGCCCCGTGGCCATTGCCCGAAGCGGAGCCGACCACGGACCAGCCGCGCCCCATCTCCCCCGGCCTCCCCGTGGTGGCCCAATCCTCGCCTCCCGTCGAGCCGGGAGCCGCCGCCACGGCCGGACCGCCCCAGACGCCTCTCGCTGGGCTTGCGCCGGCCCCGCCCGCGGCGTCCGCGCCGTCGACCGCACCAGCTCCCGCGCCCATCCCGCTCACCGTGCCGGCGGCGCCTGGGCCCATCGCGCTGACCAGGACGGTCGCTCCCATACTCCTCGACCGGGAGGTGGTCGCGCCAGGCGAGCTGACGGTGCCTGACGGGAGCGCCTGGACCGGTGAGATGCTCCGCCGGGTCCGCGAGTCGCGCGGGATCACGGTGCAGCAGATGGCGGAGCGGACGCGAATCACCCGCCATCACCTCGAGAACATCGAGCAGGACAGGTTCACGGCGCTGCCCGCTCCGGTCTACCTGCGCGGCATCATCGTGAGCCTGGCCCGTGAGCTGCGGCTGGATGGCCAGAAGGTGGCACGCTCCTACCTGGATCGGATGGGAGCCGGGACCGACGGCCAGCCCGGGCGGTAGCGCTCCGCACGGGGCAGGTTCGTTGACCGGACCCGCGGCCTCTCGTACCATCGCCCGTCATGGCGCTCATCGAGGCTCCCGAGCAGGCGATGCGGCTGGCCCGGGCCATCTGCTCGGACATCTCGCTCTACAACGAGGAGAAGATCGTCCGCAGCATCCAGCAGGACAACTTCTTCGACGCGCTCAGGGAGGAGCTGGCCGAAGGGCGGGACCTGTTCAGGTCGAGGGTCACTCCCGACATCTTCGGCCGCGTCAACTTCTTCGACCGCGCCGTGGTGGACGTGATCCTGAAGCCCAAGGGGCGCATCCGGTCGAAGATCTGGTAGTGAAGTGCCCCGCCCCAGGCAAGATGGCCAGAGCGAGCGCCAGGTCCCCGACGGTCTCGCCGGGCTGCGGCTCGATCTCGCGCTGGTCCGGCTCTGGCCCGAGCTGACGCGCGCCCGGGCCCAGCGGCTCATCGACGAGGGCCATGTGATCGTGTCGGGGCGGGAGGCGCGAGCCTCGGCGCGCCTTCGCGGTGGCGAGTCCGTCTCGCTGACGCTGCCGCGACCCGAGCCGTCCGGGCTGGTGGCGCAGGACCTCCCGCTCTCCGTGCTCCACGAGGACGCCGACCTGCTGGTGCTCGACAAGGCTGCCGGGATGGTGGTCCACCCGGCGCGCGGCACGCCGGCCGGGACCGTGGTCAACGCGCTGCTCCACCGGTTCGGCGACGGGGCGCCAGGCGGCGAGCGGCTCGGGCTGGTCCACCGGCTCGACAAGGAGACCTCCGGCTGCCTCGTGGTGGCGAAGCGCGAGGCGTCGCTGGCGGCGCTGCAGGCCGCCTTCAAGGCGCGCACGGTGGAGAAGACCTACCTCGCCCTGGTCCACGGCGCGCCGGCGGACGAGGGGCGGCTCGACACGCCCTACGGTCGCCACCCGCGTGACCGGCTTCGCTACACCGGCCGGGTCGCCAGCGTGCGGCGGGCCGTCACCGGGTGGCGCGTGCGCGAGCGGTTCGGTGACGCGGCGGCGCTGCTGGAGGTCGCGCTGGAGACGGGCCGGACGCACCAGATCCGCGTCCACCTCGCCGAGGCGGGCCACCCGCTGCTGGCCGACGCCGTCTACGGAGGACGGCGGCGCGAGGCGCGGCTCGACGCCGGCGATCCGGTCCGGCGGGCGGCCGAGGCGATCGGCCGGCAGGCGCTCCACGCCTGGCGCCTGGCGTTCGACCACCCGCGCACCGGGAAGCCGCTGCGCTTCGAGGCGCCGCTCCCCGCCGACCTGAAGGCGGGGCTGGCTATCTTGCGGAAGGCGGCGAAGAGGTCGGCGAAGGGTCCGGCGGCATCCGGCACTGGACGCGGATCTGGCGCAGGCGGTCCTTGAACGCCTGGCGGGCCGCCTGGCCGGATCGTTCCGGCAGCACCTCCAGCGCCCGCTGTTGCACCTCGGCGGCCTGGGCGCATCGCCCGAGATCCGCCAGCACCGCGGCATAGCCGTCGAGCAGCGGCGGGCTCCACGGCGCCAGCCGGACCGCCTCGCGGGTCACCGGGAGGGCCTCGCCGCTGCGCCCCTGGGCCAGCAGCTCGATGGAGAGGTTGTGGAGCGCGGCGGCGTTTCCTTCGGCCAGCGTGGCCGCGGTCCGGTAGGCGAGCAGCCGCTCGGCGTCGTTCTCCTCGCCCTTCAGGGCGAAGGCCAGGAAGGTCCAGGCTCGCGGGTCGTCCGGGTGGCCGCGAACCGCACGCCGGGCCAGCGGGATGGTCGGCTCACCGGTCAGGGTGGCCTTCAGCTGGAGCGCCAGCGGGTGGTCCGGGTCCTCGGAGAGGGCCTCGCTCACCTCGGCGCGGAGTGCGGAGGCCCCCTTGTCCGGCCCCTGGTTCCAGAGCGCCAGCCGGATGGCGTGGACCTCGGCGGGGACGATTGCCCGCACCGCCGGCTCCTGGTGCCAGGTCTCCGGCACCTGCCGGTAACGGGTCTGGGCCTCGGCGCCCAGGTAGGTCTCGAGCGCCAGATCGAGCGCCTCCAGCGCGCGCGGCCTGGCCGGATCCCAGTCGGGGTAGGCGCCGCGCCATGCGGCCTCGGGAGACTCGCCTCGCACCAGCCGCCGCTGCAGCTCGGCGAACCGCTCCGGCGTGCGGTAGGCGAGGTAGTGGACCAGCAGCCAGCTGGCACCGTAGTAGTCGAGCGCCGGGTGGGTCGCGGTCTGCCCGCCTTCCCACACCAGCAGCTCGCGGGTCGTGACCCGATAGGCGCTGTTCCGCAGCCGGGCCAGCCGGGAGGCCGGCGCCTGCCCGACCTTCAGCAGCGGCCCGTCCCCCTGGTCCCCGACCGGCTCCATCAGCGTCGCCAGCCCTTCGGAGAACCAGCGCGGCTGGCGCAGGAAGACGCTGGACAGGTAGTGGTGCGTCAGCTCGTGCGCCAGCATGGCCCGCTGGCGGCTGTCGAGCTGGCCCGACAGGACGATCCGAGGTGGTCCGCCCGCCGAGCGCAGGTAGTAGGCGTCAACGCCCGGCGGCGCGAAGGCCCGGTACTCCGCCTCGGTCCGGAAGGCCACCACCTCGACGCCGCTCCGCGAGGCCGGGACCTCGTCGAAGAGCGCGGAGACGACGGCGGTGCGGAGCCGCTCGAGTCGCGCCAGCAGCTTCGAGGCGTCCCGGACCTCGAGATCGGTCCGGAGCACGAAGTGGTCGCTGCCGACGTCGCGCCAGGCAGGGCCCCCGCGGGCCGGGCAGAGGAAGGCGGTGCCGGTGGCGCACCCGGTCGCCGCCACCAGGACGGCCATCACCGCCGCGTTCGGGAGCCGCATCTGGCCGATGCTAGCCTCGTGGCGGTGGCCGTGCCAGCGGGGCCGCCCTGGCCTCGCCGCACGGCGCTCTGCCCTTGCCTCGGGCGGCACCGCCGTGCGAGTCTCCGCGCCCTCGCGCCCCGGCCAGCGGCTTCAAGGGGCCTCCACTCCGACGGGCGTCCTCCACGAGGGCGCCGTCCTTGCCGAAGAGGGTCACACCATGACGGATCTCAAGGACCTGACCGGGCTCGCCGCCCAGGTGCAGGGGCTGATGAACGGGTACCTCAAGCTGCGTGACGAGAAGGTCCAGCTGGAGGCCGAGCTCTCCACCCGCCGCGAGGACCTTCGCCGGCTGGAGAAGCTGGTGGCCTCCCAGAACGCCGAGATCGACAAGCTCAAGGCCAAGTAGCGACCTGCGTGGCCAACGCCCGCCACACCCCGCCGCTGGTCTTCGCCTTCACCATCCTCCCGTTCGGCGCCGCGGTCGGCTACGTCTCGATCGCCGCTCCGTTCTGGCTGGACGCGCAGGGGGTGTCACTGGCCGCCATCGGGACCATCTCCGGCATCGCCAACGCGCCGCACGCCTTCAAGTTCCTCTGGGCGCCGCTGGTCGACCTGGGTGGGCACCGCAAGCGCTGGTTCTTCGCCACCACCGCGCTCACCGCCGTGGCCCTGGCTGTGCTGGCCTTCCTCCCCGATCCGGGCCACCACCTGGTCACCTACACGGTGCTGGCGGCCATCGCCCAGGTGGCCGGGACCACCTCGGCCGCGGCGGCCGACGGGCTGATGGCGCTGACGACGCGCGACCAGGACAAGGGGAAGGCCGGCGGCTTCCGCATGGCCGGAAACGTCGGCTTCACCGGCGTGCTCGGGGCGCTGGCGCTCTGGGTCGCCAAGGTGAGCGGCTCGGTGCCGGTGGCTGGCATGGCGCTGGCCGGTGTGACGCTGCTGGCGCTGTTGCCGGCGCTCCGGATCCAGGAGATGGCCGCCGCGGCGGTGACCAGCGGCCAGGGCTGGCTTCACGACGTTGGGCTGAAGCTGGGCCACGTGCTGCTCGACGTCTGGCGCACCATCACCAGCCGCGACGGCTGGACGGGCCTCGTCATCTGCGCCGTGCCGGTCGGGGCGGGCGCGCTCACGAACCTCTTCACCGCGATGGCGAGCGACTACCACGCGTCCGCGAACGTGGTGGCCATGGTCAACGGGCTGGGCGGCGGCGTGGTCGGCGCGCTCGGTGCGCTGGTGGGCGGCGTGCTGGCCGACCGGATGAACCGGCGGTTGGCCTACGCCTTCTCCGGCGCGCTCACCGCCGGGACGGCGCTGGCCATGTACTTCGCGCCGCTCGATGCCACCACCTACACCTGGGGCGTGCTGGCCTACTCCTTCGCCAATGGCATCGCCTTCGCGACCCTGGCCGCCTTCATCCTTGAGATCTGCGGCCACGGCGCCGGCGCCGCCACCAAGTACACGACCTTCATCGCCGTCGCCAACCTCGCCTCGGGCTACGTCACCACGCTGGACGGCTGGGGCTCCCGGATGCCTGGCCTCGGCGTGCGCGGCAGCATCCTCGCCGACATCGCGCTGACGTCCGTCGGGGTCGTCGTGTTGCTCGCCATGGTGGCGGTGACGCGGCGGCGGGTCGCCTCCTCCTCCGGACCACCTCCCGCGTCCGGCGCCACGGGCCCGGCCCTGGAGCCCTGACGCGCGGTGCCAGAAACCTTTGTTGATACCCAAGATTGAGCGAGCAGCTTGAGCCAGATCAAGGGGTGCCCCCATCCCGGGAGGTAGCGTTCTTCTCCGACTGGAGGACGCATGCGCCCGAGGTGGTTCCCGAACGGATCGAGCCGCACCCCGCTGGCGCCGCTGCTGGCGCTGGCCCTGCTGACCGGTGGCCTGGCCGGCGCCTCTGACCCCAAGCCCACGGCGGCCGGTGGCTCGACGGAGCAGAAGGACCCCGCCGCCGAGGGACCGCTCATCCAGGCCACCGCGCCCCCGTTCACCGAGGGGATCTTCCCGTGCAGCAACTGCCACGACGGGAAGGAGAAGGTGGACACCACGCGCCGGGTGCTCGGCTTCCACGAGGAGCAGCAGTCGATCTTCGCGCACGACGCCAAGCACCGCTGGTGCCTCGACTGCCACGACGCCCAGCACCGCGACGAGCTCCACCTCACCAGCGGGGAACTCGTCCCGTTCACCCAGTCCTACCGGCTCTGCGGCCAGTGCCACGGCGACAAGCTGCGTGACTGGCGCGCTGGCGTGCACGGCAAGCGCATCGGCAGATGGGACGGCCTCAAGACCTACTTCCTCTGCGTGAACTGCCACAACCCGCACGCACCGCTCTTCAAGGGGGAGAAGGAGGTGGTGGTGGACGGGAAGACGGTGATCATGCCGACGCTGGAGAAGATGAAGCCCGAGCCCCGGCCCCGGCGGCCGGAGGAGATGCGCCCGTGAGCCCCCGCAACCCGCTCCCCGTCGTGCCGGACGCCCCGATCGATCTGGCCCCCGACCTGCGCGAGCACGACGTCGACCCGGAGCGCCGGGCCTTCCTGCGCACCGCCGCGGCCGGCGCGGCGCTGGCCTCGCTGGCCGGCTGTGGCGGCCTCACCATGGAGGAGTTCTTCCGCAGGCACTTCAAGGAACTGACACCCGGCCAGGTGAAGCGGGTGCTGGCCCGGGTGGAGGCGAGCAACAAGGAGCGGTTCGGGCGGGACACGAAGGTGACGGCCGAGGGGCCGATGGAGGGTGTGGAGTTCGGCTACGGTCTCGACCTCTCCCGCTGCATCGGCTGCCGGCGCTGCGTCTACGCCTGCGTCAAGGAGAACAACCAGTCACGCGAGTACCCGCAGATCCAGTGGATCAGGGTGCTGGAGATGGACAAGGAGGGAGGCGTCGACGTCTCCCATGCCGAGCAGTACTACGAGCCGGCCACCGTGCCCCGGCCCGGCAAGTTCTACTTCCCGGTGCAGTGCCAGCAGTGCCGCAACCCGCCCTGCGTGAAGGCCTGCCCGACGCAGGCCACCTGGAAGGAGAAGGACGGCATCGTGGTCGTCGACTACGACTGGTGCATCGGCTGCCGCTGCTGCATGGCGGCCTGCCCCTACGGCGCCCGCCACTTCAACCTGGCCGAGCCCACGCTGCCGGCCGCCGAGCTCAACCCCAGGCAGCACTACCTGGGCAACCGGCCGCGCCCCAAGGGCGTGGTGGAGAAGTGCACCTTCTGCATCCAGCGGTCGCGCAACGGGAGGTACCCCGCCTGCGTCGAGGCCTGCCCGGTCGGGGCGCGGAAGTTCGGCAACCTCCTCGACCCGCAGAGCGAGATCCGGCAGGTGATGGAGACCAAGCGGGTCTTCGTCTTCAAGGAGGAGCTCGCCACCCACCCACAGTTCTACTACTTCTACGCCACCTGACGGGGCCACCACATGACCGGCATCCTCCAGTTCCTCAAGGGTTGTGGCCGCCAGATCAAGACGGGGAACCGCGCCTACTTCGCGTGGCTGGCCGCGCTGAGCGTGGCCATCGTCATCGGCGTCATCGCCTATGTCCACCAGGCGCAGGTCGGCCTGATCGCCACCAACATCCGTGACCAGGTCAGCTGGGCCTTCTACATCGGCAACTTCACCTTCCTGGTCGGCGTGGCGGCCGCGGCGGTGCTGCTGGTCATTCCCGCGTACGTCTACCACTGGGGGCCGCTCAAGGAGGTGGTGCTCCTCGGCGAGCTGCTGGCCATCTCGGCGCTGGCCATGTGCCTGCTCTTCATCATGGTGGACATGGGGCGGCCCGACCGGCTGCTCCACATGTTTCCCCTCATCGGCACGCCCAACTGGCCTCGCTCGTTGCTGGCGTGGGACGCGCTGGTGCTCAACCTCTACCTCATCCTCAACGTGGTGGTGGTGGTCTACATCCTGTTCCAGTCCTACGCCGGCAAGGAGACGAACAAGAAGATCCTGCTGCCGCTGGTGCTGATCTCCATCCCGGTCTCCATCAGCACCCACACCGTGACGGCGTTCCTCTACAACGGCATGGCGGCCCGCCCGTACTGGAACGCCTCGATCCTGGCGCCTCGCTTCCTGGCCTCGGCCTTCTGCTCCGGGCCGGCGGTCATGATCATCCTCTTCCAGATCCTTCGGAAGACCACCCGGATCCCCATCAAGGACGAGGCCATCTGGAAGCTCGCCGAGCTCATGGCCTACGCCATGTTCATCAACCTCTTCCTGCTGGGGGCCGAGCTCTTCAAGGAGTTCTACTCGCAGACGCAGGAGCTCCGGTACACCCAGTACTTCTGGTTCGGCCTCGGGAAGCACCGGGCGCTGGTGCCGTACGCCTGGTCGTCGCTCTTGGCCAGCGTCGCGGCCTTCTTCATCTTCCTGGTGCCGAAGCTGCGCCAGAACTGGGTCACCCTCAACCTGGGTTGCCTGCTCATCTGGTCGGGTGTCTACATCGAGAAGGGGCTCGGGCTGGTGATCCCCGGGATGACCCCGGACACCCTGGGCGAGATCTACGAGTACCGGCCGACCCTGGTCGAGTGGTCGATCGCGCTAGGCATCTTCGGTGTCGGCTTCCTGGTCTTCACCATCCTGGTGAAGATCTCGGTTCCGATCCTGGCCGGCACGTTCAAGACGAGCGGCGCCACGCCGGCCAGTCACTGACCGCCAGCGCCGCACCGCCAGCCAGGTAGTCACCCATGAAGCGCCTCTTCGTCCGTCAGGGGGGGGGCTGAAGTAGCCGTCCGGCCGCCCGTCGCGGCCGCAGCCAGGAAGTCGGCCACGGTCCGCTCGGCCCAGAACCCGGGCCTCCAGGGCGTCCCGTCGACGAAGGCGGTGTGCCCTCCGTGGGGGCTGACGACCAGGCGGACCATCGGGTTGGCCGCGGCCGCGTCCACCGGGAGTGACTCGGCCGGCACCATGGGGTCGTCGGCCGCCGAGACGGCCAGGAATGGCCGGCGGATCCCGCCGACGAACTGCCCCGCCGAGGAGCGCGCGTAGTAGTCGTCGCGCGAGGCGAAGCCATGGACCGGCGCCGTGAAGAGTTGATCGTACTCGCCGAAGGTGGTGGCGCGAGCCACCGCCGCGGCGTCGAACAGCCCCGGGAACCGCAGCGCCTTGGCGGCCGCCTTGCGCCGCAGCCGGCGCATGAACCGCTCGCGGTAGATCCACATGAACCGCCCGGGACCGTCGAGCCGCCGCTGGCAGGCGGCCAGGTCGAAGGGCACCGAGATGGCCGCGCCACCCATCACCTCGGTCGGGAGGCCGTCGCCATGCTCTCCCATCCACTTGGTCACCACGTTTCCCCCCAGCGAGAAGCCGGCCACCAACACCGGCCGCTTCGGCTGCTCGACCACCAGCCGTCGGACCATCTCATCGAGGTCGGTGGTCTCGCCCGAGTGATAGGAGCGGGCCAGCCGGTTGGGCTCACCGCCGCAGGTGCGGAAGTTGAGCGCCACCACCGCCAGGCCGCGGCTCACCAGGGCTCGGGACAGGCCGCGGACGTAGGGGGCGGTCGAGGAGCCCTCCAGCCCGTGGCAGAGCACCGCCACCGGGGCCTCCGGGCTCGGGCCGGCCACCCGGTCGACGTCGAGGAAGTCGCCGTCGTCCAGCTCCCAGCGAGCGCGGACCGCCGGCGGGCCGGGTCGCGGTCGCCACAGGTTGGCGAAGATGGTCTGGGCGTCGGCGTCGCGGAGGAGGCGATGGGGATCGAATGCGCTGGTCATCTGGATCCGGATTGGTGGTGGGTCCTGGTCGGGGGCCACATCCCCTTGAGCCGGAGCGTCTTCTCCACGGCGGTCCGGTGCAGCTCCCGCAAGGCGCCGGCCGTGGCGGCGTCACCGAGCAGGTCCATGGCGCCGGCGATGGCCTCAAGCGTGGACATGCCGTTGCCCTTAGGAGGCTGGCGAAGCCGCGTGGCGGGTGGTGGCGGGGGCAGCGCCAGCCTTGGCAGGGCGCGGAGCGGGGCGAGCCGCTGCACCATGCGACGCGCCTGGGCCCATGTGGCGTCGGGGACGACCAGGGTCCCGGGCGGTGGGGCGGCCGGCGCCCCGGCGTGGGCCGACGGATAGAGGAGCCAGGCCGGCGCGTCGCCAAGCAGCGCGGCGAGCAAGTCGTCGGACCGCGCGTCACCGAGGGCGTGGTCGAAGATGGTCGCGCCCTCCAGGGCGGCCGCGGCCCAGCGGCCGGAGTTGGTGAGCCGAGGGATCTCGCTGGCGTGCCGGACCACCACGACGCGCCAGGGGACCGAGAGGCGTGGAATGGACTGGCAGAGGCAGCCACCTTCGGCCGGGAAGGCGCAGCGGGGGCAGCGGCCCGGCGGGAGCTGGCCGCGGGGCGGTGGGGGCGACCGGAGCATCAGGCGCGAAACCGCCCGGAGAGCGCCGAGAGGCGGCCGGCCAGCTCGGTGATCTCGGCGACGTGGACCTCGAGCGCGGCCGCGTCCTCGGCGCGGCGCTGGGTGGCCGTGGAGAGGGTGGCGATGGCCGCCACCAGCTCGGCGGCGCCCGCCGCTTGCTGGCTGGTCCGATCCGCGATGGCGCGGGCCGAGCCGGCCGAGCCTCGGATCACGTGCACCAGCCCCGCGATCGCCTCGCCGGCGCTGCGCGAGCGGCCGGTGGCCAGCTCGGCGCGGGTGGAGCCTTCCTCGGTGGCCAGCGCCGCCTCGCGCGCGTGCTTCTGGATCTCGCCGAGGATGGAGCGCACCTGGACCGCCGCCTGCCGAGACTGCTCGGCGAGGTTGCGCATCTCCATGGCGACGGCGGCGAAGCCGCGGCCATGCTCGCCCGCCTTGGCGGCCTCGATCGAGGCGTTGAGCGCGAGCAGGTTGGACTGCTCGGCCAGGTCCTTCACCGAGGCGACGATCTCGCCGACCTGCTGCGTTCGCTCGGAGAGGTCGCCCATGGTCGCGGCGATGCGGCGGACCTGCTCACCCAGCGCACCGGCCGAGCGGGCCGCCTGCTCGACGGCGCTCGACCCCTGGGCCGACAGGGCCTCGGCGCGCTGGGTCATCTCGATGACCGACTCGGCCGTCCGCGCCGTCTCGCTGGTGAAGTCGGCGATGGAGGTGGCGCTGGCCGTGGCCCGGCGCAGGGCCTCGGCCTGGCCGGCGGAGGCGCCGCCATGGCGGGCCAGTCCGCCCAGGAGGCCTCGGCACGCCTCGGTCAGCAGGGACGCCGAGCCGCGCAGGTCGATCAGCAAGCGCCGGATGGCCGTGCCGACACCGTTCAGCTCACCGGCCAGCGTCCCCATCTCACCGTCGGGCCCGGCCAGGTCGAGCGGCGGTGGGATCCGGCCGCTGGCCAGCGCCGCGATGACCTGTCGGACTCCGGAGAGCGGGCGGAGCAGCGTGCCCGCCAGCCAGAAGGCCAGCGCGCCGCCCACCAGGGCCGTCAGGAGCGACACGGCCGCAAGCCCCATCAGGTGGCGGCTGGCGTCCTCGGGGTGGAGCAGGAGCAGGGCGATCCCCTGTGCGGCGCCGGCGGCGAGGAGCAGCGCGCCGGCCAGCCCGGCGAACCTCCACCGCATCCCCGACCAGGGGCGGGATCGGTCACCGTGAGCGAGTCCGGAACCGGCTGGCATGGACCCTTCTACCAAGCCCTGGCGCGGCTGGCGCGCCGTTCCTGGAGCCAGGGCTGCAGCGTGCGCCAGGTCGTCGCCAGCAAGATGACGGCGCCGCCCGCCAGCGCCCACGGGCCGGGGCGCTCGCCGGCGAAGACGAAGGTCCAGACCGGGTTGAGGACCGGCTCGAGCAGGACCAGCAGCGAGGCCTCGACCGCCGGCGTGCCACGCAGGCCGAGGGAGAAGCAGAGGTAGGCGAGCCCGAGCTGGAAGACGCCGAGGAAGGCCACCGCGCCAAGGTCGGCGACGCCGGCGGAGGGGCCGAGCGGCCAGAGGGGCAGGGTGACCGCGGCGGCGATCAGGTTGCCCCAGACCAGCGCGGCGGGGCCGTCGGGGCCTAGCCTTCGAAGGCCGAGGATGGACGCGGCGAAGGAGACGCCGGCGACGAGCGCCACCAGGTTGCCGGCGAGCTGCCCTGGGGAGAGCTTGTCGAGGAAGAAGAGCGCGAGCCCGGCGCCGAAGACCGGGATTGAGAGCCACTCGCCGCGGGTGGGGCGCTCGCCGAGCACCCACGGCGAGAGGAGCAGCACCCAGAGCGGGGCGGTGTCCTGCAGGAAGATGGCGTTGGCCGCGGTGGTGAGCTTGTTGGCCAGCACGAAGAGGACCGTGGTGCAGGCATAGGCCACCGCCACGGCCAGCAGGCGGAGCGACGGCGGGCGCCGCGAGGCTCGGACCGCGACGGCGAGGAAGAGCCCGGCCACCAGCGCCCGGCCGCCAGCCAGCTGCCACGCGTCGAGCGCGCTCAGCTTGATGACGGCGCCAGCCGTGGACCAGAGGGCCGCGGCGGCGAGGAGCAGGAGGCGGTGGCGCATGGGGCCGGGACGGCTACGCGGTGACCCACGCTCGCAGCACCCGGTCGATCTGGGCCTCGGAGAGCTCGCCGGCGTCCGCCAGCTCCTTGATGCGCCGGGTGATCTCCTTCAGCTCCGATTCACCAAAGGTGATCCCCATCTCGCGGGCCCGGTAGGCGATGGCGGCCCGCCCGGTGAGGCGTGAGCCGATGATGAGCTTGCGGGACAGGCCGAAGGCCTCGGGCGGGATGATCTCGTAGGAGCCGGGGTTGGCCATCATGGCCTTCAGGTGCATCCCGGCCTTGTGGCTGTACGCGGTCTCGCCGGTGACGAAGTTGTTGAAGGGGATCTCGACGCCGACTATGCGGGCCACCAGCCGCTCCAGCTCGCGCAGCTGGCCGAGCCGGTACCGCTCGCCCAGCGCCTGGGGCTCCAGCGAGAAGAGCCGGGCCACCAGCCCGCCCAGCGGGGTGATGCCGACCCGCTCACCGATGCCGAGCACCGACACGTCTACGTGGGTGGCGCCGGCCTGCAGGGCCTCGAAGGCGTTGGCGATGGCGCAGCCAGTGTCGTTGTGGCCGTGGAAGCCGATGTCGCAGCTCACCGCGCGCCGCACCTCGCGCGCCAGCACGTAGACCTGGCGGGGGGTGGCGATGCCGACGGTGTCGGCGAGCCCGACCCGGTGGACGCCCAGTCGCTCCGCCGCCCGGTAGACCTCGAGCAGGTCGGCGGTATCGGAGCGGAAGGTGTCCTCGGCGCTGAAGCGGACCTCGAGGCCGGCCTTGAGCGCGTGGTCGACGGGCGGTCCCATGGCGTCGATGATCTGCTGGATCGACTTGCCGTGGGACGACTCGCGGAGGATGCGGCTGGTGGCGAAGAGCAGGCCGAGGCCGCTGACCCCGGAGTCGACCGCGGCCTTGACGTCATCTAGGACGCAGCGGGAATGGCTGATGATGCGGGCGCCGAGGCCCAGCTTCACGATGGTGGCGGCGTCCTTCTGCGACTGCGGCGAGGCGGCCGGGGAGGTCACCTCGATGTACTCGACGCCAAAGGTGTCGAGGGCTCGGGCGATCTCCACCTTGTCCTCGGTGCGGAAGGAGGCCTTGGAGAACTGCTCTCCTTCGCGGAGGGTGGAGTCGATGAGCTTCCAGTTCGGCTTGGACATGTCGATGCGGCCTCGTCACCACTCGAAGGATTCGTCGGCGTCGATGTCCCGGACCAGGCCGCCGGAGGACGGGTCGGTGCGGAAGCCGAAGCGCTTCAGGTACTCGGGCTGGAAGTAGCCGGTCTCGACCGCGGAGACCCCGCGGGAGCGCAGCCGCCGGAAGAAGTCGCGCATCAGCCCGTCGGCTATCCCCTTGCTGCGGTTCTTGCGGGCGACCACCAGCTTCTCCATGTGGACGCGCCAGGCGGACACCGGGCGGTAGAAGAGGCCGGCGATGACCGACTCCCTGGAGTCGAGCGCCAGCAGGAACTCGTGCTCGGTGGAGAAGGCCACCTGCAGGTTGGACTCGTGGAAGAGGCTGAGCAGGCGCGCCACCTCTCGCGGTGAGACCGGCCCGCGCAGCGAGTAGCGGCTGCCGTCGCTGGCGTCCTGCGCCACCACCACCTCGGCGGTGAAGTGGTCGCCGTGCGGCATGGAGATGAGGGCCACCTGCTCGGCGGGGCCGAGGTAGCGATAGGTCATGCGGGCGAGACCGTGGTCCTCGGCCTCGGTCGGCTTGACGGCGGACCTCAAGGCCGCCACCTGCTCGGCCAGGTCGAGCGCGCCGGCCGGCAGCGCCCGCGCCCGGTGCATGAGCCGGTCGAGCGCGGCACCCAGCTCGGGCCTGGCGCCGGCGAAGACGGTCTGCCGGAAGAACCGGACGCGCGTGTCGGGCCACTGCGCCTCGAGCTCGCCGAGCCGGTAGGTGCCCCACTGCTCGCCGAGGTGCTTCGACTGCGCTTCCGGCGTGGCGTGCGGGTTGACCTCCAGCCAGCGCTTGAAGCGGCGGACGGCGAAGAAGAGCCGGAGCGGCGTCGGCCCTTCGGTCCGCAGCCGGTCGAGGAAGGAGGAGACGGCGATGGCCCTCTTGCCGCCGGCGGCCTCCTCCAGCACCCGGATGGCCCGCTCCGCGCCGAGCGCCTCCACCACGGCCGCCAGCAGCAGCTGCTCGGTGACCTTGCCGCGCAGCTCGGGGAGCGGCTCCTCGACCCGGTCGAGGAAGCTGGCCTGGAAGCGATCGAGCAGCTCGTCGAGCGAGTCGCAGGCCGAGCGGTCGGCGATCGAAACCAGCCGCGCCCCGGTCTGGTAGTCGTGCGACGGCACTATGAAGGCGGACGGGGAGGGCAGGCGCAGGGCCAGGCGGCGGCCGGCCCGGTCCCAGAAGCGGACGTGCAGCTCAAGCGCCGTGGAGGCCACGAAGGGCCAGAGCAGCTCGAGCCGCTTACCCTCGCCCTGGCGGAGCAGGCGCGCCACCTGGCGCTCCACGTCGTTCCCTGGGATGAACTCCTCGGTGAAGACTCCCCACTCGCCGAAGTAGCCGGCGAACTGCTCCACCAGCGGCGGCGGGGCCCCGGCGGCCAGCAGCCAGTTCACCTCGTCGCGCAGCTGCCCGAAGGAGAGCTCCTCGGCCACGTTGATGGCCATGTCGAAGGTCTCGCGAGAGCGGGTGCGGATGGAGAGGCGGTAGACCGCCTTGCCGTGCTGTCGCCCGAGCAGGCTCACGGTGGCGCCGCCGGGCGGGATGTCGGCCAGCGAGAGGAGCACGCCGCGCCCGAGCAGGAAGACCGAGGCGCGCACCACGGTGGTGTCGGAGAGCGCCTGCAGCAGCATCTGGCTGGCCTCCTGCGTGACCGAGGGCTCGAAGACCAGCACGTCGCTCCAGCCGTACTCGTGGCCGGTCTGGGGATCGATGGCGAGCCGGAGGTTGGGGCCGATCCAGTTGGAGAAGCCGCGGCGCAGCCGGTCGAGCTCCTCGCCGGCGCGGGCGCAGATGCCGGCGTCCTCGTGGAGCGTCAGGCGCGCCAGCGGCACACGCACACGAGCGAAGTATGCGGGGTGGGCGATGGCGGTGGCGGTGAGGAGCCGCATCACGCCGACGAGCAACTTCCGGCTGGACGGGTCGTGGAGCGGCTCGTTGGCGCGGTCGGAGGCGAGGTACTCCAGGAGCCGCAGCACCTGCGCGTCGGAGAGGCCGCGCTCGCCGAGGTCGGCCAGATCCTCGTCGCGCAGCGCCATGGCCTCCATCCGGTCGAGGAAGCTGCCCAGCGTCTCCAGCGTCAGGGCCGGATCCTCGTTGGGCAGCAGGACGCGGAAGGCGCGGCGCCGGACATCCGCGTCGGGCGCGTCGGCGGCGCGCCGGAGCAGGGCTCGGCTCAAGCGGGCCTGCTCCGGAGAGGCAGCGGTCATGCCGCGCTGCAGGTGGGCGATGGCGCGCCTCGCCTCCGGACGTTCGGCCCGGAGCAGCTCGGCGGCCGCGTGGATGGAGAGGAAGCTGACCTCGGGCCGGTCCACGAGATCGAGCAGGGCCGGCAACCGCTCCGGCGGCGGGCCGTGCCAGTTCCGCGGGTCGATCCGGTACTCGCCGCCGCCCTTGCGCCGCTTGGCGGCCAGGGCCAGGAAGGCCTCGTCGCCGAGGAACCGGCGCAGCGCCTCGTTGCCCAGCCAGAGAGCTGGACGCGAGAGCAGGATGCCGAGGTCGATGACCGTCCCCTCCGAGGCGTAGGCGAGGTCGCCCAGGCGGAACGAGCCGGGCGCCGCCACGTCGGGGCCGACCGCCAGCGCGCGGTCACCGGCACGGAGCACCCCTTCCTGGAGGGAGACCTCGTGCTGCAGAGCCCCGATCTCGCGCAGCACCCAGTTGGGAACGCGCAGGAACCACCCGTCGACGGCCAGCGCCAGGTGCTTCTGCTCGTACATCTTGTCGATCAGCTCCTTCCACGACTGCCCCACGGCCTCGCGCTTGAAGGTGTGCTTCTGGGTCAGCTCGCCGTGCTCGGCGTCGAGCGCCCGCGGCAGCACCTGGAAGGTCACCACGCGCTCGAAGGGGGCCAGGAACCGGTTGGCGCTGGCCACCAGCGAGGAGATGAGGTCGCGCAGCCGCTCCGGCGGCAGCTCGCGCAGGTGCGGCTGCTGCTGGTAGTTCGGCCAGACCAGCAGGGTGTTGTAGTCGCGGTGATCTCCGACCAGGAAGGCCTGTCCGATGGCCTCGAAGTCGCGGAAGAGGTTCTCGACGCGGGCCGGGGCGATGGTCTGCCCGGAGCGGTTCTTGTAGATCTCCTTCTTCCGTCCGACGATCCGGTAATGGCCGTCGTCCACGCTCACCAGGTCGCCGGTGTGGAACCAGCCGTCCGGTTGGTGCGCGCCGGCCACCTCGGGCCCCCCGTCGAGGTAGCCGGGCGAGACGTAGATGCCACGGATCAGCAGCTCGCCGTCCTCCGCCCGTCGGCACTCGATGCCCGGGAGCGGGACCCCGATGGACCCGTCCACGTAACCGCCAGGCGGGGTCATGGTGACGCCGCCGGTGGCCTCGGTCATCCCGTAGCCGGAGCAGAGCTCGACGCCGGCCTCGTGGAAGTTCTTGAAGATGGTGGGGTCGAGGTAGCCGGCCGCCGAGAGGCCATGGCGCAACCGCGTGCCGGTGATGACGCGCAGGTGGCCGGCGGTCTCCTCCTCGTCCTCACCAGCGGCCTCCCACGCCGCCGCGTCCTGCAGCTCGATCCACTTCTTGGGGACGGAGATGAAGACGGTCGGCTTCACGCTGCGGAAGTCCTCCAGGAGCGAACTCTGCGCGGTGGAGCGCGCGAAGGTGTAGGTGGCGCCCCACCAGAGGGTGCCCACCAGCTCCAGCCACCGGCCGAAGGTGTGGTAGAGCGGCAGGTAGCAGAGGAAGACGTCGCCCTCGCCCACCCGGGGCAGCGCGAAGCCGCGGCAGAGCCGCTTCGAGACCAGGTTCTCGTGCGTGAAGACGATGGCCTTGGGCTTGCCGGTGGTGCCCGAGGTGTACATCGCCGTGGCCACGTCGGTGACCTTGACCCGGGCCGCGCGCGCCGCGCGCAGCGGCTCGTCGAAGCCCGCGCCCTGCCCGATCATCTGGTCGAGCGACAGCAGCCCGTTGCGCTCGGCGCAGGAGGAGTCGAAGACCACCAGGGCCTTGAGGTCCGGCAGCCCCGCCAGCGAAGGAAGCACCTTGGCGACCTGCTCCTCGTCCGAGACCAGCAGCACCTGCGCCCTGGAGTGCCTCAGCATGTAGACCACCTGCTCGGCCACGGCGTTGGCCGGGAGCGGGAAGTCCACGAAGCCGTTGGTGAGGCAGGAGAGATCGCAGAGCGCCGCCTCCAGGCCGTTCTCCGAGAGGATGGCCACGCGCGTCTCCGGCTCGTCGCCGACGACGGCCAGCAGGCCGCGGGCGATGGCGCGGGTGCGGCGCGCCACCTCGGCCACGGTCAGGTCGGTGGCGTCCGGGCCGATGGTCCGGATGGCCACCACCTTCGGGTCGGTCTCCTCGCGCGAGCGGAGCAGTTCCCCAAGCGTGAAGTTGGCGTGGCGGAGGAGCGGGAGCAGGAGCCGCAACCACGGGTCGATGCGTGGCTCGGACAGGGTCTCGGTGAAGCCGCGGCGCCGGACGCCGTCCAGCAGCGCGATCAGGGCGTGGCGCGCCCCCGGCCGGGTCGGCTCCGGCCCGAGGCGCTGGACCAGCGCGCCGACCAGGGGTTCGACCTCGGCGAGGTCGCCAGGGGTGACGGAGCGGAGCGCTTCGCAGGTCGCCTCTTCGAGGGGGCGGTCGACCGCTGTGGCGGCCGACCAGCGCTCCGCCAGGCGCGTGAATGGGGACAGGATGGTGGCCTCGACCATTCGCAGGACCTCGCCGACCGATGCCGAAGCATCGAGATAACCACGGGCGCCGGGCGTTGTCGACGCGCGACGAACTCCCGTCTCGCGCCGGAATCGCGGGCCCCGTCGGTGCTCGACGGTTCCTGGAAGCCGCTGGCCATGACCAGGTCGCCTTCCTGGTCGATCCCGCAGCGCCGGGGATCTCGACCAGGGCGGGGGTCCTCAACGCTGGTCGACGGCGCGGAACCCGAGACGCACGGCGCCCCAGTGCATGCCGCGGACGAAGACGGGGACCGAGAGGTCCACCATGGTCTCGCCGGTGTCCCGCTGGTACCGCTGGACGAGGAAGGGGGCCGCGCTCCTGGCCGCCGCGAGCCCGGTCTTGTCGTTGAAGATGCGCTTGGTCCGGTTGTTGACCAGGTCGTTGGCCAGGTTGCCGGTCAGCGGCTGGGAGTAGCGGAGGTTGTGGGTGGGGAGATAGCCGTTCCGGTCGACCAGGACGGCGAAGACCAGGTTCCCCGAGCGGGTCAGCACGGCCTCCTCGATTCCCTGGATGTCCCGGTCCGAAAGCCGATCCCAGTCGGTGGTGAACTTGGGCGGGTCGGTGTTGGCGGTGGGATAGTAGAGGAAGGAGAAGAGCCGCTCCTCGCTCACCTCCTTGGCGGCTAGCCACCCCTCCATGGTCTCGGAGACCCGGCGGGCGAAGTCCTGGGCGACGCCGAACATCTCCCTCTCCTGCGCGTTGAGCGCGTCGAGCTGCGCCGTGGTGGGCTTGGGCTGGGCCACGCCCGGGGTGGGCGCCAGCACGGCGACGGCGAGAAGGAACGACGCGAACAACGTGGTGGTGGTCCTGGTCATGGTCGTGTCTCCTCTAGCCGCCGAGCCGGCTCATGGCCGCCTTCATGCTGACGCGTAGCCGCTCCACCGTCCTGGTGAGCTGCCCGATCTCGTCGGTGGACTGGGACTTGATGGGCGTGTCGAGCCCTTCGCCCATGCTGATGGCGCTGGCGGCGGCGGTCAGGTCCGCCACCGGTCGCATCGCCCGCTCCACCACCACGTAGATGGTGAGGATGGTGATGAGCGCGAAGGCGGCGAAGATGACGGTCAGCGTCAGGATGAGGGTCCGCTGCTTGGCGGCGATCCGCTCCATCGAGACGCCGACCCGGAAGGCGCCCCAGTGCTTGCCCTTCACGAAGATGGGGCTCGAGACGTCCCACATCCGCTCGCCCGTGTCGCGCGGGTAGTCCTGCAGGAAGCCCGGCTGAGTGTTCTTGGCGGCGGCCAGGCCGACCGGATCGTTGAAGACCCGCTTGGTCCGGTTGCCGGCCAGGTCCTTCTCGGGGATGCCGGTGAGCGGTTGCTGGTACCTGGTGTTGTGGGTGGGCAGGTAGCCGTTGACGTCGACGCCCACCGCGAAGAGGAAGTCCCCGCTATCGAGGAACTTGTCCTGGAAGACCAGCACCGCCCGGTCGCAGAAGGCGTCGAAGCGGGTGTGGAACTTGGGCTTGTCGCCCCAGGCCCAGCCCTTGATCTCGACGTAGGAGCGGTCGAAGACGTCGTTGACCGTCAGCAGGCCGTCGTCGATGGCGTTGTCGAAGGTGTCCCCGAATTGCCGCGAGCCGAGCGCCGCCGCGAGCCGCGCCTTCTCGAGAGTCGAAGCCTCCATCTGCTGGGTCCGCGTGACGGTGATGATGGCCGCCGCGCCGGTGGTGAGCACCAGCAGCAGGATGGCGAGCGTCACCGAGATCTTGAGGCTGAGCCGGCTCCGAATCGTGGTGATGAGTGACATGGGGGTCTCCGCTCCGTGGGGCTACTTGCCGCCGGTCTTCTTCAGCGAGGCGAGGAAGGCCTGGCGGTCCGCGTCGTCTTCGATGCGCATGGCCAGCTCGTCGGCCAGCGCCCGGCTGGCGGCCAGCGAGAAGGGGAGATCCGGACAGACCTTCCGGACCGCCTCCTCGACGAAGATCTTGGCCATGGGGCCGACGTGGCGCGCCAGCTCGTGGGCGCAGGTGTTGAGGAAACCGGCCGAGGCCTGATCGGCCGCCATCACGCCGCCGGATCCGGTGCGCGACCAGGTCAGGCCGGAGTTGGCCAGCGCCGGCCGGGACCCGCTCGCCGCCGGGGGACCAGCCTGGGAACCGCCGGGACCCGGGGACGGTGGGTAGGTCGGGAGCGAGCCGACCGACGAGCCCTGCCCGGTCCCGACCGCCGATGACGAGGCGCCGCCGTCGAGCGCCCGCTTCAGCTTGTTGGAGGAGACGCGGATGGCCACGGTGGCGAAGGCCGGGTTGAGCGTGGCGTCGGCGACGAGCGCCAGCACGCAGGGCCCGGCGGAGGTGGTGTCGAGCCGGCGGAGCAGCAACGTGCCGTCCGTGAACTGGGCCGAGGCCGACTCCCAGTCCTCGTGCTGGAGCTGCATCGAGTCGATGGCGCGGGCCAGCGGACCGCCGACCTGCTCGCAGAGCGCCCGGTCGTAGACCGAGCGACCTCGGTGGGCCAGCAGCCGCCCGGCCCCGTCGAAGAGCACGGCGGCGTTGACGCCAGCCATGTCGAGCAAGCCTTGAAGGATGGTCTCCATGTCAGGTCCACTCCTGGAACGCGGTGTCCACGGCGCGCTCGACCGGGCCGAGTGACTGCGGTGGGGTGACCAGCGCGGTGATGAGGGCGCGTGGGCGCACCACCAGCAAGCAGGCGCCGGCCGGTCCGGAGAGCGAGAAGGAGGTGAGTGCTCCGAGGCCGAGGACCTCGCCGATCTCCAGCAGCGTGCTGCCCACGAAACCCATCTCGGCGGCGATGGTCTCGCCGTCGGCGGTGCGGTGCGCCCCGAGGAAGGTCCCTTCGAGGTCGCCGAGCACGGCGGCGCTGACGCCAGGCAGGCCCGCCACGGTTTCCAGCTCAGTCATGTGATGGCCTCCGTTCCAGGGGTGGTCCCTCCGATGGGTGCGACGTTGCGGCTGCCGCGGTGAGACCGATGTCCAGGCCGACTCAAGCATACCCTTTCGGAGCGCTCAAGGGTTCCGCTCCTCTGGCCAGGGCGGAAGACCAGCGTTCCGGCGGCAGGTGTCGATGACCACACGCGCTTCTGGCGTCGGCCAGCCCGGCGGCGCGGCGACCTGCTCGGCCGGCGGTCGGGCCTCCGGCCATGTGGTTTCGGCGCTCGCGGCCCAGGCCTGCCAGGAGGTGATGGTGGGGCGACCGATCGCGGCGGCCAGCGCCAGCATGTTCGAGCCGATCACGTCGATGACCCCAGGGCGGCCGCCGGAGCGGTGGGCGAGGAGCAACAGGGCATCGGCGGACAGGTGTATGGGTGGCGCCCCGGAGGCCCGGCTGGCGAGGAGCCAGGCGCGGAGGTAGTGGGCCACCTGATCGGCGTCAAGAGGCGGAACCGGGAGTTCGACGCAGCTGTCCGGCGTCGCCGGGGTGGTCTCGGAGGAGAGCCGGCGACCCAGCCCCGGAGCCCCGGCCACGACCAGCTTGAAGGTGCGTGACCAGTGCGCCGCCGACGCCAGCGTCGCGAGGTCGGGCGCGAGCCCCGGTCCACCGTCCAGCCCGTCCAGGATCAGGAGTGGAACTGGCCGGCCGCGCTCCTCGCCGAGCCGGTGAAGCAGGCCGTCGAGCCGGGTCGCCCCCTCGTCGGGGACACCGGCGGCGCGGCAGATCCGCTGCACCGCGGTCCGGCCGTCATCGCGGCTGGAGCCGTCCGCGAGCAGCACCAGCCTCGCGGCGGACGCGGAGACGTCGCCGGCCAGTTGCCGGAGCAGCGTCGACCGGCCGCTGCCCGCCGGGCCCGTGAGCGCGACCAGCGCGGCGCCGGGTCCTTCGACCAGCGACCGGAGCTGGCGGCGGACGCCGTCGAGCGGGGCGGCCTGGAAGGGCGCCGCGGCCGGATCGAAGGGGCCGAAGGGTGCCTGCGTGAACTTGAGGCGTCCAGCCAGCGCCGGCGGTGCGGGGCGGGCCGCAGGCGGTCTGGGGGGCGGCGGTCGGGCGGGCGGAGCCGCCATGCTCGCCGGTGGGTTCGCGGCGTGTTCGGCGGTGGCCAGCTCCTGCAGAACGCGGCGCCCTTCCCACATCAGCACCTGGGCGGACGGCTGGCGGTCAGTCGGGTTCTTGGCCAGCGCGCGCATCACCATCGAAGCGCTGGAGTCGGGGAGCCCGTGGACCAGCTCGCGAGGATCCGGAATCGCCGCGGTGAGATGGGCGCGTTCGACCTCGGCCAGGTCGGCGCCGACGAAGGGCGGCCGCCCGGTGAGCAGGTGGAAGTAGGTGGCGCCGAGCGAGTAGATGTCGGAGGCCTGGTTGGCCACGGCGCCGCGCCAGATCTCCGGCGCCGTGTAGAACGGCGTGCCGGCGCGCACGCTGGCGTTGCCGACGGGGACGCCGGCCGAACCGTGGGCCATGCCGAAGTCGCCCAGCTTGGTCATGCCACCCGGGCCGATCAGCAGGTTGCCCGGCTTCACGTCGCGGTGGACCACGCCGGCGACGTGTGCGGCGTGGAGCGCCGAGGCCGCCTGGACCAGGATGTCGGTCGCCGTCTCGGGCGGCAGCCGCCCTTCCCTGGCGATGAGCGCCTCGGTCGACTGGCCCGCCACGTACTCCATGGCGATGTAGCAGTAGTCCCCCTGCTTGGCCGCACCGTAGATCTGGATCACCCGCGGGTCGTTGATGCGGGCCACCAGCCTCGCCTCGCCCAGGAACCACTGGACCGGGTCCTGCCCGCGAGTCTCGGCGCTGGCCCAGGCCAGCACCTTGATGGCGGTGGGGCGGAGCAGCGCTTCGTCTTGCGCCAGGTAGACGACCCCCATCCGGCCCCGCCCGAGGACCCTCTCGAGCCGGTAATTGCCCAGCTTGACGCCGGCCAGCCTGGAGAGATCCAGGGGCCCTTGGCCTTTGGGGTCGAGGGTGACGGGCGCGTTCGGCATCTTCGCGGGTCAGGTTCCGGGGCTGGGTACGGGACCGCGGGAGGACTCGTCACGCTCCCTGAACAGCTCCAGCAGCAGGTGCTGGGCGTCAACCTCGATGCTGGCGTCGCCACCGGGCGGCGTCTCCTCCTCCCGGGTGAAGGCGAACTCGCCGTCGCTCCAGTCGATCAGCTCACGCAGCACCTGCTCGATCTGCTGCCGGCCGGCCTCGCGCACCGCGGCGGCATCGGCCGCCCCGTGCTGGACCAGCCGGTCGGCCAGGCCGGCATCGACCAGCGTGCCCTCGCGGGCCGGGCCGACCGAGGCCAGGGCCTCGGCGGTGAGCTTGCCGTTGCGGACCAGCAACTCCCCGAGGCTGGGCGTCGAGGGGGCGGCGGCGCCGGTGATCTTCCCCTTGCGGAAGCGGAACGCCCCCATGCCGCCATGCGAGCTGCAGACGAGCAGGCCGCTTCGCCCCGCGGTGCGCAGGAACTCGACCAGGTCGGCGAGAGAGAAGACGCTGAGCCGCCCGGAGAACATCGAGTCGAGCCCGGAGAAGGCGGCGCGGGCACCCTGCGGGAGCAGGGCCGAGTCGCCCACCTCCGGCGCCGTGGCCGTGCCGGAGGTGGTTCTCGCGGCGGGCCCGGGTGCCGGCAAGCCGCCGGCGGCCTTCAGCGCGGTCGTGGTGCAGCTCAGCCCGAGGGTCACGAGCGCCTTGTCGGAAGGCCCGAGCGGCTGCTTGAGCAGCCACTCGAAGACCTCACGGGCGGGGGCGTAGCGCCCCAGCTTGACCAGCAGCCAGGCCAGGGCTTCCCGCGCCTGGAAGAAGCGCGGCGAGGCATTGGCGATCTTCTCCAGGGCCTTCAGGTTCTGGCCGGAGGGGGGGGCGAGGTGGATGCGCAGGAACTCGCCGGCGTCGGCCAGCGAGACCCGCCGCTGGGCCACGGCCTCCAGGAGCATGCGGAGCCGATCGGCGGCGGGGGAGCGGATGTCCCCCAGCGCCGCCGTGGCCGTGGCCGGGTCCCCCGCCATCACCGCCCGGCTGGCGAGAAAGACCTGCGGCTCGTCCCACGTCGGATCGGCCTCGCGGGCCTTAACGGCCGCGGCGACGCAGGCGGCTTCATCCCGGGTGGAGAGGATGCGCGCCTCGGCGAGCCAGGACTGGCCGAGGCCCCACTGGTCGGCCACGCGCTCGAAGCGGCCGCGGGCCTCCGCCAGCCAGCTCAGGGCCTTGTTCTGGTCGCCGCCGCGGGCCAGCAACTCGGCCGCCAGCAACTGGCTGACGCCCCGCGCCTCGACGTCGAGCTGGCGTGAGAGCGCCAGCGTGTCGCGGACGTGGTCCCTCGCCGCCTCGGCGCCGCCGCTCTGCAGGGCGGCCCGGGCCGACCAGTAGTGGGCCAGCCACCGGATCGAGCTGTTGGGCTGCGCCTGGCTGGCCAGCTCGGACAAGGTGCGGGCGCCGCCCATCGGGTCACCGGCCATGATGCTGCCGATCCCCTCGAGCAGACGCTGCATGGCCGCCTGCAGGGCCGGAGCGGGGAGCGGCTCGCTGCCAGGCACCGGGTCCAGGTCGGCGCCCGCGTCCACGATGGCCTGCTGGAAGGCGGCGGCGTGGGTCAGGTGGCTGCGGACCAGCGCCCGGCGCAGCGAGCCCCACGGGTCGTCGATGGCCATCAGGCTGGCGGCGGGAGCGGGTCGAGCCGGGTCAGGGCGAGTGGGTGACGGGGGCTCCACGGCCGGGAGCGAGCCGGTGAGGCCCGACCGCGCCGGGGTCGCCCCGGTGGCCGGCCGCACCTCGCCTAGCTGCCACGCGTCCAGCGTCTCGATGGTGCGGGCGAGCCGCTTGACCGGGTCCACGTCCACGAAGAGGAAGAGGTCGGCGCGGACCGCGGTGAGCGTGGTCCGGTGCGGCCCCTTCATCTCGAGCCGGAGCAGCGCTTCGAAGCCGAGGGCCGCACCGGCGGCGCCCAGCTCGGTTACGGCGACGGCCACCGCGGCCGCCTCGTCGGCGGCAGCGGGGAGTTCCTTGACCGTGGCATGGACCTGGCCGCGCCGATCGGCCAGCAGGGCGCCGCGGACCTCCACCAGTTCGCCCAGCCGGGGAGGAAGGCTCATCGGCGACCTGGCCCGGGGACGGGCCGCTCCGCGGTGGGACGACGCATCGGGGACCCCTGCCTACGACGGTGAGGGTGTGCGAACGAAACCGGCGGTGAGGCGACGGTTCGATGGTAACGGATCGGTGCGGCACGTTGTCAACGGGGGCCTGCCGAAACTAAGGTTTCGGCGAGGCTGGAGGTCGGTGGTATACCGCCGCGGTCCCGCGCGAGCGGGTCGGCTGCACCGGTTCCGTAGCTCAGCTGGATAGAGCAACTGTTTCCTAAACAGTAGGCCGTGGGTTCGAGTCCCGCCGGGACCAATCGTGAAGGCAGGGCGTGGCGTGGGAGCCGGAGTTCACCACTCCAGCACCACCTTGCCCGACTGGCCGCTTCGCATGACGTCGAAGCCCTGCTGGAACCGGTCGATGGGGAAGCGGTGGGTGACCACCGCCGAGATGTCCAGCCCGCTCTGCAGCATGGCGACCATCTTGTACCAGGTCTCGAACATC
The DNA here is from genome assembly GCA_021806645.1 of Myxococcales bacterium. Lineage (GTDB taxonomy): Bacteria > Myxococcota > Myxococcia > Myxococcales > Anaeromyxobacteraceae > JADKCZ01. The sequence goes on from JAJZQX010000009.1 coordinate 84,025, forward strand.
TCCCGGCCGTAGATGCCCTTCAGGAAGAGCCCCTTGAAGACCACCTGGCTCCAGTCGATGGCCTCCTGGCCGGGCATGATGCCGAGCAGTGCCACCTTGCCGCCGTGGTTCATCACCTCGAGCAGCTGCCGGAAGGCGCGGCCGTTGCCGCTCATCTCCAGCCCGACGTCGAAGCCCTCCTTCATGCCGAGCTGGCGCATCACCTCGGTCAGCTCCTCGCGGGCCACGTTGACGGTCCGGGTCGCGCCCAGCTTCCCGGCCAGCGCCAGCCGGTAGTCGTTGACGTCGGTGACCACCACGTGGCGCGCGCCGACGTGGCGGGCGATGGCGGCGGCCATCACGCCGATGGGGCCGGCCCCGGTGATGAGCACGTCCTCGCCGACCAGGTCGAAGGAGAGGGCGGTGTGGGCGGCGTTGCCGTACGGGTCGAAGATGGAGGCCAGCTCGTCGGAGACGTCGTCGGGGATCCGGTAGACGTTGACGGCCGGCAGGCTGAGCAACTCGGCGAAGGAACCGGCCCGGTTGACGCCGACGCCCACGGTGTGGCGGCAGAGGTGGCGCCGGCCGGCGCGGCAGTTGCGGCAGAAGCCGCAGGTCAGGTGCCCCTCGCCGCTGACCCGGTCGCCCGGCTTGAAGGCCTCCACCTCGGCGCCGACCCGCTCCACCACGCCGACGTACTCGTGGCCGACGATCATCGGCACCGGGATGGTCTTGCGGCTCCACTCGTCCCAGTTGTAGATGTGGACGTCGGTGCCGCAGATGGCGCTCTGGCGCACCCGGATGAGGACGTCGTGGACGCCCACCGCCGGCTCCGGCGCGTCGCGGACCATCCAGAGGCCTTCCTTCGGCTGCGACTTCACCAGCGCCTTCATGTGGGCTCCTCGGTCAGCGGATGACGCCGAGCGCCCGCCCGACCCGGGCGAACGCGGCGACGGCGAGGTCGAGATCCTCGCGGGTGTGGGCGGCGCTCATCTGGGTGCGGATGCGGGCCTGCCCCCTGGGGACCACCGGGAAGAAGAAGCCGACCGCGTAGACGCCCTCCTCGAGGAGGCGGCGGGCGAACTCCTGCGCCAGCGGCGCCTCGCGCAGCATCACCGGGATGATGGGGTGCTGGCCCGGCAGCAGCTCGAAGCCGAGGGCCGTCATCCCGGCGCGGAAGTGGGCGGCGTTGGCGCGCAGCTGCCGGCGCAGCCCGTCGCCCCGCTCCAGCAGGTCGAGCACGTGCAGGCTGACGCCGGCGATGACCGGCGGCAGCGTGTTGGAGAAGAGGTAGGGGCGGGCCTTCTGGCGCAGCCAGTCCACCATGGCCTGGGAGCCGGCCACGTAGCCGCCGGCGGCCCCGCCCAGCGCCTTGCCGAGCGTGCCGGTGACCAGGTCCACCCGCCCCATGACGCCGTGGTGCTCATGGGTGCCGCGCCCCTTCTCGCCCATGAAGCCGACCGCGTGGCTGTCGTCCACCATCACCAGCGCGCCGTGCCGCTCGGCCAGGTCGCAGATGGCCGGCAACTTGGCCAGGTAGCCGTCCATGCTGAAGACGCCGTCGGTGACCACCAGCTTGAAGCGGGCGCCGCCGGCGTCGGCGGCGACCAGCTGCGCCGCCAGGTCGGCGAGATCACCGTTGGCGTAGCGGAACCGCCTGGCCTTGCAGAGCCGGATCCCGTCGATGATGGAGGCGTGGTTGAGGGCGTCGCTGATGACGGCGTCCTCCTCGCCCAGCAGCGCCTCGAAGACCCCGCCGTTGGCGTCGAAGCAGGAGGAGAAGAGGATGGCGTCCTCGAAGCCGAGGAAGGCGGCCAGCCGCGCCTCCAGCGCCTTGTGGACGTCCTGCGTGCCGCAGATGAACCGGACCGAGGAGAGGCCGAAGCCGTGGCGTTGCAGCGCCGCCTTGCCGGCCTCCACCAGCTCGGGCTGGCCGGCCAGGCCGAGGTAGTTGTTGGCGCAGAGGTTGATGACGCGCCGGCCGCCCGTCTCCACCCAGGCGCCCTGGGGGCTGGTCAGGATCCGCTCCCGCTTGTAGATGCCGTCGGCTTCCAGCTGGGCCAGCTGCGCGGTGAGGTGGGCGTCGAAGCGAGCGTTCAAGGTGGCCTCCCGAGAGAGCGTCCATCTTCTACCGCGTCGCGCCGCGGCGCGCCGGGGCCGAAGAGCGCGCGGCGCCCTTCATTTTTCCGTCGCTCTCCTGTAATCAGCACGAGAGATGATCCTGCCCGAACCGAGAAGCGACGCGACCACAGCGATGGCCCCGTCGGATTGGTCCATCGAACGCGCCACGCAGTACTACAACATCGCCGGCTGGGGAGCCGGGTACTTCTCGGTGAACGAGAAGGGGCACGTGGTGGTCCACCCCCACGGGCAGCCCGGCCCGGTCATCGACCTGATGGACGTGGTCGAGGACATCCGGGAGCGGAACATCGGCTTCCCGTGCGTGGTCCGCTTCCAGGACGTGCTGCGCGCCCGGGTGAGGCAGATCAACGAGTCCTTCGCCCGCTCGGTGGCCGAGCAGAACTACGCTGGCCGCTACTTCGGCGTCTACCCCATCAAGGTGAACCAGATGCGCGAGGTGGTCGACGAGATCGTCGACTCCGGCGCGCCCTACCACTACGGGCTGGAGGCCGGCTCCAAGGGCGAGCTGCTCATCGTGCTGGCGATGAACACCGACCCCGAGGCGCTCACCATCTGCAACGGCTACAAGGACGAGGAGTACCTGCGGCTGGCGCTGCTGGGGCGCAAGCTGGGGCGCAAGGTGATCGTGGTCATCGAGAAGCTCTCCGAGCTGCCGGCCCTCCTGAAGATCGCCGACGAGATGCAGGTCGAACCGATGATCGGGCTGCGGTCCAAGCTGACCACCCGCGGCACCGGGAAGTGGGAGGGCTCCTCGGGCGACTTCGCCAAGTTCGGGCTCACCATCCCGGAGCTGATCCACGCCGTGCGCATCCTCAAGGAGGCCGGCAAGGAGCAGTGCGCCAAGCTGCTCCACTTCCACGTCGGCTCGCAGCTCACCGAGATCCGCGTGGTCAAGGACGCCGTCAACGAGGGAGCCCGCGTCTACGCCAAGCTGCGCAAGATGGGGCTGCCCATCGAGTACTTCGACGTGGGCGGCGGCCTCGGGGTCGACTACGTCGGCACCCGCATGAGCGACCACTCCTCCTCCATCAACTACTCGATGGACGAGTACGTGGACGACGTCGTCTACAGCCTGCAGCGCATCTGCGGCAACGAGGGGGTGCCCGAGCCGCACCTGGTCTCGGAGTCGGGGCGGGCCATCGCCGCCCACCACAGCTGCGTCATCATGAACGTCTTCGGCCACATCGAGATCGGCTCGGCCGAGGAGATCGCCGCCGCCTCGGTGCCGCAGCCGGGCGAGGCCAAGATCGTCCGCGAGATGCGCGAGATCGTGGCCGCGCTCACGGCGCGCAACCGCGCCGAGGCCTACCACGACGCCGCCGCCAAGAAGGAGGAGGCGCTCCAGATGTTCAAGCTGGGGCTGCTCGGGCTGGAGGAGCGCGCCGTGGTCGAGTCGCTCTTCTGGAAGCTGGCCCGCGGCATCGCCGAGATGAACCGCGGCAAGAAGCGGCTGCCCCGCGAGACCAGGGATCTGGGCGACAAGATCGCCGACCAGTACCTCGCCAACTTCTCGCTCTTCCAGAGCGCGCCCGACCACTGGGCCTTCGACCAGCTCTTCCCCATCATCCCGCTGCACCGGATGGGCGAGGCGCCGACGCGCGACTGCACCATCGTGGACGTGACCTGCGACTCGGACGGCAAGATCGACCGGTTCATCGAGGGCGACGGCGTGGACGAGACGCTCTCGCTCCACGCGCTCCGGCCCGGGGAGCCGTACTTCCTCGGGATGTTCCTGACCGGGGCCTACCAGGACATCCTGGCCGACATGCACAACCTCTTCGGCCGGGTCAACGAGATCCACGTCTTCGCGGACGACGAGGACCCCGAGGACTTCTACATCGAGGAGTACATCCCGGGAGAGACCATCGCCAAGGTGCTCTCCCGCGTGCAGTACGAGCCCTCCGACCTCTCCCGCCGCGTCAAGAACGAGCTCGACCAGCGCATCAAGGACGGCACCATCCGGCCCAAGGACGGCGTCTCGCTCTCCGACTTCTACGAGACGGTGATGAAGGGGTACACCTACCTGCTCGGTTTCGAGACGGAGCGAGGGGACCCCGAATGAGCGGAACCGCGACCTCCCGTCCGAGCTATACCCAATCGGTCACCGCCCCCGGGCCCGCCGCTCCGGCGAGGCTCAGGGGCCGCAACCTAGGAGCGCCACCGTGGCCGTCTACAAGAAGATCGAGATCGTCGGGACGTCGAAGGTCAGCTTCGCCGAGGCCGTCAAGGTGGCGGTCGCCGAGGCCGGCAAGTCGCTGCGCCACATGAGCTGGTTCGAGGTCGTGGAGCAGCGCGGCAGCATCAAGGACGGCAAGGTGGACGACTTCCAGGTCACCGTGCGGGTCGGCTTCAAGGTGGAGTAGGGGCCCCGGCGCCGCGCCTCACCCGAGCCGGCCGGCGAGCGGATAGAGCTCGATGTCCTCGGCCGCGATCCGCTCAGCGAGCGCGCGCAGCAGGGCGCGGGCGTCGACGCGGAAGCCGTCCGGGTCGGCGGCGATGGCGTCGGGCCGCAGCCAGGCGCGGAAGAAGGCGTCGGCGCTGGCCTTGAGCCCGCCCATCGAGTCCCTGAAGCGCGTCGCCACGGATCGCACCCTGGGGTCGGCGCTGGCGAGAAACGCCGGATAGAGGCCGCGGTCCTCCATTTGCAGGTGGACGGTGAGCTTGCCCGAGATCTGGACCAGATGGTTCCGGGCGGCCTCGGCGGAGTGGGCGAACCGCGGTCCGGCCAGCTCGGACTCGAGCTCCGCCGCCGCGCGAAGCAGATCGGCGTGCTGTCGCCAGTAGAGCTCGAGGCCGAAGTTCACGGCCGCAGCATAGGCCCATGTGGGTCGGACCGGAACACCACGCGGTGATGGCGGCAGGACAAGGGAATCGAACCCTCCAGCAGCGCCTCTCAGCACCACTCACCGGTTTTGAAGACCGGGCCCGGCACCAGCCCAGGACGCCCTGCCGCCGTCCGGTGTACGGGAGGGGCCGCGGCGGGTCAAGCGAGCAGTCAACTCGCGCCGCGGTCAGGTCGGCGCCTTCGAAGGGCGCGCGGCGGCGGCGGCCTGGCCGTGCTCCTCGCCCCAGATGGAGAGCACCACCGTGGCCCGCTCGTGCGGCATGGCGGCGCGCGGCGAGCGGAAGCGCTCGACGGGCGAGTAGTAGCCGAAGTTGGAGGCGCGGCTGGTGTAGAGGCAGGCGTAGTCCTCCACCTGCTCGCCGAAGCGCGAGTTCTCGTTCCCCTCCTTGAAGATGAACCCCCAGGTCGGGTTGACGCCCGTCTCGATGGCGCGGGCCAGCGCCTCGATGCGCTCTCCGGCCGCGCGCAGCGCGCCTCGCAGCTGGTCCAGCTCCTGCCGGATGCGCTGGACCCGCTCCTCGAGCCCGGACGCGTCGCCGTTCCCGCGCCGCTCGCGCCGCCGCTCCGCCTGGTTGAGCGCCGTCCGGTGTGAGGCCACGGCGTCCTCGAGCTGGGTGCGGATCCCCTCCACCCGGGCCAGCTCGCCGAGCTCCTCGCGGTGGCCGTCGAGCCAGTCGAGCTCTCGCTCCAGCTCCTCGACGACGAGCGCGGTTCTCCAGAGCGAGCTCTTCCGCGAGCGGAGGATGTCGCCGTAGATGTGGTCGCCAACGTAGAGCACCCGATCGCCGCCGATTCCGAGCAGCTCCTCCAGCCGGGTGAGATCGCCGCCCTGGTAGAGCTTGCCCCGGTCCAGCGAAGCGGCCTCACCCGCCGGCGTGCCGTCGGGGCGGAGCAGCAGCAGCGGCCGCCGCTCGCCGAAGAAGCCGGGCTTGCCGGCCCCGGTGACGATGGCGTCGAAGTAGCTGCGCCACGAGGCGTACTCGGGCAGCACGCCGTCGAGGACGTGGCGCATGACCGCGTCGGTGTAGTCGGCGAAGGAGTTGGTGAGCAGGAAGAGCCGCTTGCCGCCGGAGCGGAGCTTGTGGAGGGCCGGCCCCAGCTCCGGGTCCCGCACCAGGTAGCGGGGCAGGTCGGCCAGCACCAGCCGCTTCAGCGACCCGTCGCGGTGGACGGTGTCGATCGACTCGCGGATCTGGTCGTAGAGCCGCGCGTAGTCCACCTCGTCGCCGGTCCGTTCCAGCAGCTCGATGGTCTCGGCGAAGAGGCAGCCCTCCGGGAGGGCGAAGAGCGTGTCGAGCCAGGCGAAGCGCGGGGAGCCGAGGTGGATCTTCTCCTCGCGGTAGAGCTTGTGCAGCGCCGCGTGGGGAATGGGGCGGCGGCCATGCACCCCGCGTCCGACGTGGTTGTGCCGGTCCATCTTGAAGAGGTTGCCGTGCAGCTTGTCTACCACCACCCCGCGGATGACGAAGTCGGGATCATAGGGGACGTCGCGGAGTCCGGCCGGATAGCCGAAGCGGTTCACCATCAGCTCCGCGGTCATCCGGAAGGCCAGCGCCTCCATCTGGCGGAGCTGGTAGATGGCCAGCGTGTAGTCCATGTCGAAGCCGACGGCCTCGATCTTGTCCATGCGCAGCGTGCGGTTGACGAAGACCTGCCGCGCCGCCGGCACCTCGCGCCGGCCGGTGACCGGCTCGGCCAGCAGCCGCACGATCTCGGGGGACTCCCACGCGGGCGGCGCCGGTGGCGGATGCTCGGTCGTCATCGGTGGTCGAGCCTACACGCGGACGGGCCGGTCCGCGCGTATTCGTGCCCCCCGGAAAGTTGCGCCGCGCCCGGCCGGGTCTACGCTCGCCAGATGGCTCGCCGCACCGCCGCGCCCCCCTCCGTCGCCGCACTGATCACCCGCCTCGAAGGGTTGGAACAGCGGGTCCTGCAGCTGGAGACGGGCCGGGTCGGGCCGGGGGATGGCCGGGCCGCGGTGGCGAAGCGCACCCGCACGGTGCGCCGGTGCCCCGGCTGTGGCCTGCCGCTGCGCCGCCGGAACGGGCGCTGCGCCGCCTGCAAGCGGCCGCTCGACTCGATCTGAAGGCTGGCGCCGGCCGGTTGGACCGCCGCCCGGCCCGCGGCTATGGTCCTCGGAAATGCCCAGCCCCACCGCGTCCACCGGTCTCATCGAACTCGACGCCGTCCGGACCCAGGTCCTGCCCAACGGGCTGCGACTGCGGGTTCTCCGCGAGACCGGCTCGCCGACGCTGAGCTACGCCACCTTCTTCCAGGTCGGGTCGCGCAACGAGCGGCCCGGGGTGACCGGCATCAGCCACCTCTTCGAGCACATGATGTTCAACGGGGCGGCCAAGTACGGTCCCAAGCAGTTCGACCGCGTGCTCGAGGCCCGGGGCGGTGCCTCCAACGCCTACACCTCGAACGACCTGACCGTGTATTACGAGGACTTCGCCGCCGACGCCCTCGAGACGGTCATCGACCTGGAGTCGGACCGGATGCGGTCGCTCCGGATCGACGACGAGGCCCTGGAGCAGGAGCGCGAGGTGGTGAAGGAGGAGCGCCGCCTGCGCACCGACAACTCGGTCTACGGGCTCATGGAGGAGGCCCTGGAGTCGCTGGTCCACCAGGCCCACCCGTACCGCTGGCCGGTGATCGGCTGGATGTCGGACATCGAGCGGATCAGCCGCGCCGACTGCGAGGCCTACTTCCGCACCTTCTACGCCCCGGGCAACGCCGCCGTCTACGTGGTGGGCGACCTCGATCCAGATGCGACCCTGGCCCAGCTGGCGGGCGCCTACGGCGACATACCGGCCGGCCCGGCGCCGGCGCCGGTGGCCACCGGCGAGCCCGACCAGCGCGGCGAGCGGCGGGCCGAGATCCGCTACCCGGCCCAGGGACCGGCGCTGCTCTGCGGCTGGCGCGCCGCCGCGGCCAGGAGCCCGGATGCGGCCGCCCTAGACATGCTGCAGGCCTGCCTCGGCGTCGGCGAGTCCTCGCGGCTGCGCCGGCGGCTGATCCACAAGGACGCGCTGGTGACCTCGCTGGGGCTCTCCTTCGGCTGGCGCATCGACCCGGGCGTCTTCTCGATCTTCGCCGAGCTGTCACCTGGCGTGAAGGTGGAGCGGGTCGAGAAGATCCTCGCCGAGGAGCTGGCGCGCGTGGCGGAGCGCGGGGTGGCCGTCACCGAGCTGAAGCGGGCCCGGGCCCTGCTCCGCAGCTCGGTGCTCCACGAGCTGGGCACGCATCACGGGCTGGCCCAGGCGCTCGGCGAGGGCGAGGCGTTGCTGGGCGACTGGCGCCAGGCGGGGCGGGTGCTGGAGCTCTACGCCCGCGTCAAGCCGGCCGAGGTTCGGCGGGTGGCTCGCGACTACCTCTCGCCGGATCGACGCAACACCGTGGTCGTGGTGCCGGAGACGCGGCCATGAGCCAGCTCCAGGCACCGCCGGTGGAACGGACCCGGCTCGCGAACGGGCTGCAGGTGGTGGTGGCGCCGCGGCGCGGCGTGCCGCTGGTGGCGGTCCGGCTCATGGTCCGCGCCGGCTCGGCGCTCGACCCGGCCAGGCGCTTCGGGCTGGCGCACCTGGTGGCCGCGGCGGTCCGGCGAGGCACCCGGCGGCGCAGCGGGGCGCGGCTCGACGCCGAGGTCGAGGCGCTGGGGGCGGAGCTGGGCGGCGGCGTCGACGAGGACGCCGCGGCGATCGGCCTCTCGGCGCCGCTCGAGGCGCTGCCGCGGCTGCTGGACGTGGTGGCCGACGTGGCCATGCGCCCCAGCTTCCCGGCCGGGGAGGTCGAGCGGCTGCGGCGGCGCGAGGTGGCGGCGCTCGCCCACGACGCCGACGAGCCCGGAGTGCTGGCCGATCGGGCCACGCTGATGGCCGCCTATGGCGATCACGCCTACGGCCACCCCTCGGAAGGTCGCGGCCGCGACGTGGCCGCGATGCGGCGCGCCGACCTGGCCGCGTTTCACGCCCGCCACTGGCGCCCGTCGCGAGCCACGCTGCTGGTGGTCGGGCCGGTGGAGGTGGAGCGGACCCTGGCGCTGGCGGTGAAGCGGTTCGGCGGCTGGAAGGGGGTTCCGGGCGCGGAGCTGGAGATCGCGCCGCCGGCGCCGCCGGTCGGGCCGGCGGTGGTGATCGTCGATCGCCCCGAGCTGACGCAGGCGCAGGTCCGCTTCGCCTCGGCCGGCTACGCGCGCTCCAGCCCGGACTTCGCGGCCGGGCTGGTGGCCGGCGCGGTGCTGGGCGGAGGGTTCACCTCGCGCCTCATGGAGGCGGTCCGCGTCAACCGTGGCCTCAGCTACGGCGTCCGCAGCCGCTTCGCCACCGGCCGTGCCGGCGGGCTCTTCTTCTTCTCCTCGTTCACCAAGGTCGAGACGGCCGGCGAGCTGGTGCAGGTGGCGCTCGACGAGGTGGCCCGGTACCGCGAGGGAGGGCCCACCGAGGAGGAGCTGGAGCGGACCCGCGGCTACCTCTGCGGTCTCTACCCGCTCGGGCTCGAGACCCACGAGCAGTGGGCCGAGAAGCTGGCCGAGGTGGAGCTGTACGGCCTCGCCGCCGACGAGGTGACCGGGTTCCGCGATCGGATCCGGGCGGTGGACGCGGCGGCCTGCCTCGAGGTGGGGAGGCGCTGGCTCCCGGTGGACCGGCGGGTGGTGGTGGTGGTCGGCCCGGCCGGACGGCTCCGGCCCCAGCTGGCCCGGTTTGGCCCGGTCAAGGTGGTGACGGCCCGGGCGGTGACGTGATCGTGGGTGTCGAAGGGGCCGGGCCCGAGCCGCGCCTCCTCCACGAGGACGGGGCGCTGCTGGCGATCGACAAGCCGGCCGGACGGCTGGTCATCCCCGGTCGGTCGGGCGGGGAGCTCTCGCTCCGGGAGCAGTTGACGGTCAGTCACGGCCCCCTCTGGGTGGTCCACCGGCTCGACCGCGGGACCAGCGGCGTGCTGATCTTCGCCCGCACCGCCGAGGCCCACCGCGACCTCAACATGCAGTTCGAGCGGGGCGAGCCGCGCAAGACCTACCTGGCGCTGGTGGCCGGCCGGCCCCCCGACCGGTTCGAGTGTGACGCCGGGATCGCCCCGGCGCGGAGGGGCAAGATGAAGCCGGTCCCCGCCGGCGATCCGCGCGGCAAGCGGTCACGCACCGCCTTCCGGGTGCTGGAGCGGTTCGAGCCGGCCGGGGGGAACGGCCCGCTGGCGCTGGTGGAGGCGGTGCCGGAGACGGGGCGGACCCACCAGATCCGGATCCACCTGCGGGCGGCCGGTTTCCCGCTGGCCTTCGATCCCGACTACGGAGAGGCGGAGCCGCGGCGCGCCGCCAGCGGCGCGGTGTTGCTGGCACGAACGCCGCTCCACGCGGCGACCCTGACCCTGCGCCACCCGGACGGCCACCAGTTCACCATCGAGGCGCCGCTCACGGGCGATCTAGGAGCGGCGCTGGCGGCGCTGCGGAGCCCAGTCTGAGGCGGTGGAACGCCCGGCGAGCCTCAGGCCCGGCCGTGGACCAGGACCCGCGGCTCGGCGCTGAAGGTCACGTCGATCTTGTCGATTCGCACGGCGCTCACGAAGCCGCGGCCGAAGGTCGGGTGGTCTACCACGTCGTCGACCACGAAGCGGCGCTTCAGGGAGTAGGGGACCGGCGGGCGCTTGTGGGCCGCCAGCGCGTCCTCGAAGGAGACCACGACCTTCTTCTCCCGCGGCGGGCGGGTGGCCTTCTTCTTCACCACCGAGCCGGTCGAGGCGACCGCGCCCGGCGCCGGGCGAAACTTGTGCTCACCCTTGCAGGTGTTGCACTTCACCTTCGCCGGCTTGCCGCCCACCATGGCGATCACCGTGTGTGCGAGCGTCAACTCGCACTTGCTGCAGAGCGCATCCACCTCGCCGCCGACCTTGATCATATTGGCGCCAGCATACAGCAAAGCCGGTGCGGGAAAAGACCACTTGGAGGGAAACGCGACCATCCCGGTGAAGCGTGCCATATTCCGGGCCATGAATCGGCTCAAGGCCGCCCTGGAGGACTTCGGGAGCATGATCTTCTTTGCCCTGGAAGCCCTGGCCTGGGCTTTCCGCCCGCCCTTCCGGCTGGGGCTGATCTTGAGCCAGATGGCCTTCATCGGGGTCGGCTCGGTATTCATCGTCGGCGTGACCGGGACCTTCAGCGGCATGGTGCTGGCGTTGCAGGGGAATTACGCCATGAAGCAGTTCGCCGCCGAGGGCTACGTCGGCGGCTCGGTGGCGCTGGCGCTGGCCCGCGAGCTGGCGCCGGTGCTGACCGCCCTCATGGTCACCGGCCGGGCCGGCAGCGCCATCGCCACCGAGCTGGGGACCATGCGGGTCACCGAGCAGATCGACGCCATGGATTCCATGGCGGTCAACCCGATCCAGTACCTGGTGGTTCCCAGGGTGATCGCCTCGATCCTGATGTTCCCGGCGCTGACCATGCTCTTCAACGTCCTCGGCTACATGGGGGCCTACGTGATGGGGGTCTACGTCGCCAAGATCCCGGTCGGCCCCTTCATCGAGCACACCCGGACCTTCCTGGTGCCTGCCGACGTGGTCCACGGGCTGTGGAAGGCGGTCCTCTTCGGCGCGGTGGTGTCGGTGATCACCTGCTGGCGGGGGTACTCGGCCAGCGGCGGCTCGCGTGGCGTCGGGGAGGGGACCACCCGCGCCGTGGTGAGCAGCTCCATCGGCATCCTGGTGGTGGACTACGCGCTCACGCTCTTCTCGGTGGGGAGCTAGCGCCGTGATCCAGGTCCGCGACCTCTGGAAGTCGTTCGGCGAGAACCAGGTGCTCAAGGGGATCACGCTCACCATCTCGCGCGGCGAGACCTACGTCGTGCTGGGTGGCTCCGGTTCGGGCAAGACCGTGCTGATGAAGCACGTCATCGGCCTCTTCAAGCCCGACCGGGGCTCGGTCCACATCGACGGGGTCGAGATCTCGTCGCTCACCGGTAAGGCGCTCACCGAGGCGCGTGGCGTCTTCGGCATGGTCTTCCAGGGGGCGGCGCTCTTCGACTCCATGACCGTCCAGGAGAACGTGGCGTTCCCGCTGGTGGAGCGCGGCCACGCCCCCGCGGCGGAGGAGGTGCGCGAGCGGTGCCTCGCCAAGCTGAAGGTGGTCGACCTGGGCGAGGAGGTCCTGGAGCGATACCCCGCCGAGCTCTCCGGCGGCATGCGCAAGCGCGTGGCCCTGGCGAGGGCGCTGGTCTCCGACCCGCAGGTGGTGCTCTACGACGAGCCGACCACCGGCCTCGACCCCATCACCACCGCCTACGTCGACGGGATGATCCTGGCGGCCAAGGAGAAGCTGGGCATCACCTCGATGGTCATCAGCCATGACGTGGCTTCGGCATTCAAGGTGGCCGACCGGCTGGCCGTGCTTTACGATGGGCACCTAGTCGCCGAGGGCACGCCGGCCGAGGTCAAGGCGAGCCGCGACCCGTACGTGCAGCGATATCTCTCCACCTGGTTCGAGAAACAGTGAGCCCACGCCCGTGAAGATGCCGCAGCTCAACAAGGCCCTCCTGGTGGGCGCGCTGGTGGCGGTGGCGGGGAGCGCCTTCCTGGTGGCGTTCACCTTCTTCAAGAAGGGTGGCTACTCCGAGAAGGAGAGCTACGTCGTCCACGCCTTCTTCACCGACGCCACCGGCCTCACCTGGAAGAGCCGGGTCCAGATCGCCGGCATCCAGGTCGGCGAGGTGGACAAGATCACGCTGGAGGGTCAACGCGCCCGGCTCGACCTGCGCGTCAAGAACGGGATCGACCTCAAGGCCGACGCCTGTCTCACCAAGGTCTTCCCGTCGGCGCTGCTCCCCGACGCGCTCCTGGAGGTCTCGCTGGGTGCCGAGGGCTCGCCGTCGCTCGCCTCGCTCCCGCGGGAGCAGCGCGAGGTGAAGTGCGTCCGCGAGGGCGCCAGCACGCAGAAGTTGATCGCGTCCATGTCCAAGATCGCCGCCGACGTACAGGTGGTTACCGCGGAACTCACCAGGATGGTCGGAGACCAGCGCGGCTCGATGCGCGAGATCATCGAGAACATAGCCAACCTGACCAGGCGGCTCGACGAGACGGTCTCGGCGAACTCAGGGAAGCTCTCTCGCCTGCTCTCCAACGCCGAGGCCATCTCCGCCGACGTGCGCGACCTGACCGGATCGGAGAAGGAGCGGATCCGCGAGATCGTCCGCAACACCGAGGCCGTCTCCAGGGAGCTGCGCCAGGTGCTGGCCAGTGCCCAGGCCGTCATGGACGGCGGGAGTGGCGGCGCCGGCGTCACGGCGCCGGACACCGGGGCGGGCACGGTGGCGGGCGTCGGGGGCGGGACGGGCAGCCAGCCAGGTCCGTCCGGTGGTGCGGGCCCGGCTGGCGCGCCGACCGGCGGCGACGCCCGCGGGGTCAAGCAGGCCGTCGAGAGGGCCAACGACAGCCTGGCCCGGCTCGACACGCTGCTGGCCAAGCTGCAGGAAGGCGACAGCGTCGCGGGCAAGCTGCTCAGCGACAAGCGGCTCGGGAACAAGGTCGGCGAAGCCATCGAGACCTACGCGAACTACGCCGACAGCGTGAACCGCATGCAGGTCGAGGTGCGGCTCCGGTCCGAGTGGCTCCTCAACCAGACCGCGGCCAAGACCTACTTCGGCATCCGCCTGGTGCCGCGCCCGGACAAGTACTACATCTTCGAGGTGGTCTCGGACCCGCGCGGCGTGGACACGGTCACCACCAACACCACCACCACGCATGATCCCACCCAGCCACCCCCGGACACCACCACCGTCGCCACCACCTCCACCCATGAGCAGAAGCTCACCTACTCGCTGCAGATGGCCAAGCGCTACGGCCCGGTCGCCTTCCGCGTCGGCGTCATCGAGAGTTCGGGCGGCGTCGGCTCCGACCTGCACCTCTTCGACGACCGGTTGCAGGTGTCGGTCTCGGTCTACCAGTTCAGCCGGCCGTTCCAGGGGGTCTTCCCGCGCGCCAAGGTCTGGGTCAACTGGTCCTTCCTGCAGCACTTCCACGTGACGGCCGGCTCCGACGACTTCCTCAACCAGTGGCGGTCGGGCCGATACCCCGGCGGCCCGAAGTTCTCGCTGGGGGCCGACGTCTTCTTCGGTGGCGGGATCTTCTTCACCGACGACGACCTGAAGACGCTGATCGGCATGGGGGCCGCCTCCATGGTCACCCCGGCCGTGAAGTGAGGCTTCAGTGCCCCGGCCCAGGCAAGATGCCTACTGCGAGCGCCGATCCTCTCGCTGCGGCAGGCGGCCTCGTCGGTCCGCTGCTCAGCGTAGATCCACTACGCTTCCGCTGCTCCCTCCTCGGGCGCCAGCCTCGCTTCGGTCTCGACGCTCTCGTCACGGCATCTCGCCTGGGTCGGGGCACTAAGTGAAGGCCTGGCTCAAGCTGGCGCTGGCCGGCGTCGCGGCGGTGGTGGTCGCCCAGGTGATGGTGCGGCGCTCGGGGAGGGTGCCGGCGACGGGATCGACCCCACCCTCCTTCACGCTTCGTGCGGCTGATGGTGCCGAGGTCAAGCTGGCCGGGCTGCGCGGCAAGGTCGTGCTGGTGAACTTCTGGGCCACCTGGTGCCCGCCCTGCCTGCGCGAGCTGCCCGAGCTGTCGGCGGCGCGCGAGGTGGACGGTGGGCGCTGCCTGGAGGTGCTCGGTGTGGTCGAGGAGTCGGCCGGCGACGACGTGGCGGCGGCCGCCAGGCGGCTGCCGTACCCGGTCGTGCTCGACCCCCACGCCGAGGTGGCGACCGCCTGGGGTGTCACCGCCTATCCGCGCTCCTTCCTGCTCGACCGCGAGGGGCGGCTGGCGCAGGTCTTCGAAGGAGCGCTGGACCGGGGCCAGATCGAGGCCGCCACCGCGCCGCTGCTGGCGCCGTCCTGTTCTGGGGCCCGGCCATGACGCGCCGCTGCCCGAGTTGCCGGCAGCCGGCCGGCGAGCGAGGCGTGAATCGTTTCTTCCCGTTCTGCTCCGACCGGTGCCGCCTGCTCGACCTGGGGAAGTGGTTCGACGGCCGGTACCGGGTAGCGGGTGAACCGGCCGGCGGTGACGAGGCCGCTCCCGGCACGGGTGAGGGCGAGCCCACCGAGGGCCCGGACCCAGGCCAGGAGCCTGGGTCGGGCCACTTGCGGTAGCCCCCCCCCTGATTCGGCGCCCTGGTCGCGTTCATGGTATGAGGCGCGGCGCGATGGGCTTCGTCGATCTTCACTGCCACCTCCTGTGGGCCCTCGATGACGGCGTCGAGACGGCCGAGGAGGCCGTCGCCGCCGCGCGGTTGCTGACCTCGCTCGGCTTCAGCGACGCCGCGCCGAGCCCGCACGCCATCGCGGAGATGCCCTCCCACGACGTGGCCGTCTGCGCCGCCCGGCGAGCCGAGCTGGCCGCGCTGCTGGCGGCCGAGCAGATCCCGCTGCAGCTCCACCAGAACGCCGAGAACAAGCTCGACGACGCCTTCCTGGCGCGGCTCGACGTCCCGGCTCGACGGGGCATCGGCGAGAGCCAGCGCTGGGCGCTGGTGGAGCTCCCGTTCCGCGGCGCGGTGCCGGCGCTCCCCGACCTGGTCTTCCGGCTGCGGCGGCGCGACCTGCTCCCGCTCTTCGCCCATCCCGAGCGCTGCCAGGAGTTCGAACGGCCGGGGCGGGCCGCCGAGGTGGTGCGGCTGGGAGGGGCGCTGCAGCTCAACGCCGGCGCCCTGACCGGGCTCTACGGCCAGACGGCGCGGAGGCTGGCCGAGCAGTTCCTGTCCGAGGGGCTCTACGCCGTGGCCGCCACCGACCTGCACCGGCCCGACGGCGCCGAGGAGTGGATGCCGGAGGCGATGGAACTCCTGGAGAAGCGCGGCGGGAATGGGACGCTGGAGCGGCTCTTCGCGTCCAACCCACGGCTCGTGCTCGCGGGCCAGGAGCTCGGGTGAAACGGCTGGTCCAGTCGGTGCTGGGGATCGGGATCTCGGCCCTCGCCGTCTACCTCACCTTCCGCGGCAAGGATCTGGGGGCCATCTGGCTGGCGGTCCAGGCGGGTGACTACCGGTACCTGCCCGTCTACCTCGTGTCGCTCGTGGTCATCCACCTGCTGCGGACCGTCCGCTGGGGGATCCTGCTGGAGCCGATCGCCAGGATCCCGTTCGCCCGGCTCAACGCCGTCTCGGCGGTCGGCTTCACCGCGCTGCTGGTCCTCCCGTTCCGGCTCGGCGAGTTCGCCCGGCCCTACCTGATCGCCGACCGGCCGCGGCTGCGCGTCTCGGCGGCCCTCTCCTCGGTCGTGGTGGAGCGGGTGGCCGACGGCATCTTCACGGCGCTGCTCCTGCTGCTGACGCTCTTCGCAGTGCCGGAGGGGACGCGGCACCTCGAGGAGATCCGCAAGGCCGGCTACGTGATGGCGGCCCTCTTCGGTGGCCTGCTCGCCTTCCTGGTGGTGGCCTATCGGAATCGCGAGCTGGCGGTCCGGATGGTGGGCGGGCTGCTCAGGCCGCTCTCGGCGCGCCTGGCCGGGCGGGCCGGCGGGATGCTCGACGCCTTCATCCGCGGCCTGCGGCTGGTCCCGAGCAGGCGCAAGATGGCGCTCTTCGTCGCCCTGACCGCCGCCTACTGGGCGGTGAACGGCTGGGGGATGCAGCTGATGGCGCGCGCCTTCGGCATCGACCTCCAGCTCGTTGACGCCTTCACCATCCTCGGCGTGCTGGTGGCCGGCATCATGATCCCGGCCGGGCCCGGCATGGTCGGAACCTTCCAGCTGGCGGCCGCCTTCGGCCTCTCGCTCTTCGTGCCCGAGAGCGTGGCCCACACGCGCGGCGTGGCCTGGGCCAACGTGCTCTGGGCGTCGCAGGTAGGCTTCCAACTGCTGCTCGGAGCCGTCTTCCTCTTCTCGTCCCACATCAAGGTCTCACGCATCTTCAGGTCGCCGGAGGGGACGGCCGAGGCGCTCGGCGACGAGGAGGAGGAGGCGCTAGAGGCCGAGCGGCATGGCCAGCCGGCCGGCTCCGGGGTGCCGCCGGCGGGCGCTTGACGGCTTGGGCGCGGGGCCCTATAACCCCGCGTCCTTGCGGCTGTTCGGCCGCGAGATGGCTTCGGTGAGGTAGCTCAGTCGGCTAGAGCGGGGGTCTCATAATCCCCAGGTCGGGAGTTCGATTCTCCCCCTCACCACCAGAACGGCAACAACAGCGCGCAGTTTCGCGGCCCGCCGGGATCGCCCGGCGGGCCGCAGTGCGGTTTCTCGTCCGCTTGAGGTCGCGGAAGGCTGGCGCCATCCTCGTCTCGATGACGTTGGTCCAAGTCAGGTTGGAATGATCTGCCCTCGGAGGCGGCCATGAGCCGCCCAGTGGTTGGCCGCCCCTCAGGCCACAAATTGCCGGGCTGGATGTCGGACCTACGGTCCATGGTGCCTTCAGCACTTGAGGGGGCGCCACATCGTGGAGAGCTACTTCGACTACTGGGGCAAGGCGCAGGTCGAAGGAGAACCCGACGCGTGCCATCTGCTGGCCTTTCACTCGCTGGACGTGGCGGCCGTCGGTGCAGCGCTATTGGCACACGACCCCGCCCTGCTCGATCGGGCTGCGGCGCTCTCGGGTTTCAGCCGCGACAGCCTTGAGAGGGTGCTGCCGTACCACCTCGCCCTTCACGACCTCGGGAAGTTCGCGGAGACGTTCCAGGATCTTCGGCCAGGCACGACGCCTCCGCCCTCCGTGGCCGGGGGCGTTGTCGTATCGGCAGGCGCATGGTCGAGGGCTCCGACGCCTGGCAGAGAAGCAGGCCAGGGCCAAGGCGGAAAGCAAACGGAACCGGGCCGCCAGTCAGCGCGGTGTGCCAAGAGCGCAGAAGGCAGAGGAACGTGTCGCCTCACAAGAGGCGGGACGTTCCCGCAACCTCGCGGCCGAGGACGCCCGCGAGGCCAAGCCCGCCGTTGTTGAGGCGGTGCGGGAACTCCTGGTGGCGTGGCAGAGGGAGCCAGGTAGGGCGTCCGGGGACTTCCGTTCCCCCGGGGGGTGGTGCTACCTTCCGCGAAGGAGGCACAATCCCGTGCGCCGATCCCTTCGCCTTTCCGAGTTCAGCCGCCTCACCCCCGGCCAGCAGCGCGAGAGCGTTGCCGAGCTGGCGCGGGCCGCCCATGGCCCTGCCAACGGTGAGCTGCTGTCCCTCCAGGACGAGATCAGCGCCTTCGAGCGCCGGTACGAGTTCTCCTCTGCGGAGATGGTCGTGCGCCTCAGCGACGGCCGGCTGCAGGAGTCGCTGGAGATCTGCCGGTGGCTCATGTCCCTCGAGGCCCTGAGGCTGGTCTCCGGTGTCGAAGCACGGGCCTAACCGCCTCCTCGCCTACATCGAGATCCACGAAACCGTACTCGCCAAGCTGAGGCGCGGTGGCTTCGTGGAGAGCGACAACCTGGAACTGCTCCCTCTCCCAGGCGACGTCCTCCACATGGAGGGGGAGGTCCGCTGCGCCGGCGGGCTCGTGATCACCGTCGACAAGTACCTGCGGATCGTCGACGGCGCCGGGACCGCCGACCCCACCGTCCAGACCTACTCCTACGCGTACAACGTCAGTCTCGCTGGGCGCGGCAACGTCTTCCGGTACGACAACGCCCACGACCACGCCGGGCACCGCGACCGACACCACCGGCACCAGTACGATCACCGCACTGGCGCCGCCCTGGAGGTGACGTGGGTGGGGCCGGACTGGCCCACCTTGGGCAAGGTCATCGAAGAGGCCCGGGCGTGGTACTGGGCTCACCACGACGAGCTGACCGGGTAGCTCAGCTCCGGCCGCGAGCAAGTAGCCGACGCCGCCAGCGCCTCACTGGAGGGCGATCGGCGGGCGGGTGAGGCGAGGGGAGGGTGAGCGGGCGATCGTCGCACTCGGGCCACGCCAGCCGCGTTGACATGGGCGTCGCGGGAAAAGGGCGCGCGAGCATCCGTACCCCACCTGTACCCCACACCCCACAGCCAACGACGGCCACGGGCAGCCACAAGACCCCTGGAATCATTGAAATCCGCAAAGTTAACGGAGAGTGGATCCGGTCTCACAATCCCCAGGTCGGGAGTTCGATTCTCCCCCTCACCACCAGAACGGCAACAACAGCGCGCAGTATCGCGGCCCGCCGGGATCAGTCGGCGGGCCGCGTCCTATTTGACCGACCGGCTCGGCCGCGGGCCTACTGGACGACGATGACACCCGAGATCATGTCCATGCCGCAGGCGTAGCGGAGCTGGCCGCTCTTGACGGGCGTGAACTGGACGACGACCGGCTTGTTGAGCGGCAGCGGCTGGTTGATCCCCATCTCCTTGATGACGATCTCGGTGGCGCAGGTCCGGTCGGTCTTGCGCGTGACCACCAGCGTCACCGGCTGGCCCTTCTTCACCTGGATGTTGGCGGGGACGAAGCCGTCACGGGTTACCGAGAGCTCGATGGCCTGGCCGGCCTGCTGGACCGTGGCTGCGGCGGTGGTCGCGTGGCCGGCGCCGTGCATTCCGCTACCGCAGCCGCCGGAGCCGTGGTCGCCCAGCGCGAGCGCGACGGCGGGAACGCCGGCGAGGGCGAGGAGCGAGGCGGCGGAGATGATGGTGGTGAAGCGCATGGTCGTGTACTCCAGGGTGGGTGGCGCCACGTCGGCGAGGCGCGACCGTCGAGGGAAGACGAAGCACGGAGCGTGCCGCGGACGTCGCCACCTCCAAGCCGGGAATCCGGGCGGTTTCCCGGGTGTGGACTCCTCGCCACGCCGCGCGACGTGACCGAAGAGGTCACACTATGATGCCCCTGGTCACGCTACCGGGTCTGGCCGGGACCCCCGCCGGCGGGCCTCGCCCGCGGAGCGGGGCTTGCGTACCGTTACCTCGTTGCGCCACCGTCCCGTCCTGGAGCCCACATGTCCTGCCTCCCCGCACTCGCTCTTGCCGTCCTCGTCGCCGGGCCGTCGCCGGCTCCGGCCGAGTCGCCGAAGCGGACCCTGGCGGTCGCCGCGGCGGCCAACCTCAAGATCGCGGCCGAGGAGCTGAAGCTTGCCTTCGAGGCGGAGCGGCCCGGCGTCGAGGTGGCGCTGGCCTTCGGGGCCTCGGGCACCTTCTTCTCCCAGCTCCAGAACGGCGCCCCCTTCGACCTCTTCCTCTCCGCCGACCGCGAGTACCCTGCCAAGGTGGTGGCGGCGGGGCTCGCCGCGGCGGCCGACGAGCGGACCTACGCCTTCGGCAAGCTGGTGGCCTGGCTGCCGCCCGGCTCCACGATCGATCTCGAGAGGCGCGGGCTCTCTGCGCTGGCGGAGGCCGGCGTGAAGCGCATCGCCATCGCCAACCCGGCGGTCGCCCCGTTCGGTCGCGCCACCATGGCGGCGCTCGAGGCGGCCGGCGTCCTCGAGGCGGTGAAGGAGAAGCTGGTGCTCGGCACCAGCGTCGCGCAGGCCGCCCAGTTCGCCACCACCGGCGCCGCCGACGTGGCCTTCCTGCCATGCTCGCTCACCTTCACCCCGGCGCTCTCGGCGGGGCGGGTGGTCCCGGTGCCCGAGGCGCTCTACCCGAGGATCGAGCAGTCCGGGATCGTGCTCGGCGGCGCCAGGGAGCCGGAGCTGGCCCGCGCCTTCCTCGCCTTCGTCACCGGAGAGAAGGGGCGGGCCATCCTGGCCAGATCCGGGTACG
Organism: Myxococcales bacterium; assembly: GCA_021806645.1. Taxonomy (GTDB): domain Bacteria; phylum Myxococcota; class Myxococcia; order Myxococcales; family Anaeromyxobacteraceae; genus JADKCZ01. The sequence continues at coordinate 104,602 of JAJZQX010000009.1, forward strand.
GTTTGCCCTAGTCACCCCGCCCCATGGACGTCGCCGCCCTCATCCTCTCGGTCGAGTTGGCCGCGCTCACCACCGCCATCCTGCTGGCGCTGGGGCTGCCGCTGGCGTGGTGGCTGGTGACCAGCCGCTGGCGGGCGAAGTTCCTGGTGGAGGCGGTGGTGGCGCTCCCGCTGGTCCTGCCGCCGACGGTGCTCGGCTTCTACCTGCTGGTCGGGCTCGGGCCGCACAGCCCGGCCGGCCGGCTCTTCGCGGCGGCGGCCGGTCATCCCTTCCCGTTCTCCTTCACCGGCCTGCTGGTGGCCTCGGTCCTCTACAGCCTGCCCTTCGCCGTGCAGCCGTTCGCCGGGGCGCTGGCGGGCGTCGATCGCCGCCTCGTCGAGGCGTCCCACACCCTCGGCGTCTCCCGGCTCGCCACCTTCTTCCGCGTCACGCTTCCGCTCGCCTGGCCGGGCGTGGTGGCCGGTGCGGTCCTGGCCTTCGCCCACACGCTAGGCGAGTTCGGCGTGGTGCTGATGGTGGGCGGCAACATCCCGGGGCGGACGCGGACCCTCTCGGTGGCCATCTTCGACCACGTGGAGGCGCTCGAGTACGCCGCCGCGCACCGGACCGCGGGGCTGCTGCTCGCCATCTCCTTCGCGGTGCTGGCGCTGGTCTACGCGCTGCAGCGCCGGACGGTCCTCCAGTGGAACGGACGCTGAACTTCGACGTGGTCCGTCGCTTCGTCCGCGGGCCGGTCATCTCGGCCCAGGCCGGGTGGCCCATCGAGGGCGCCCCGGTCACGGTCCTCTTCGGACCGTCGGGCTCGGGCAAGACCACGGTGCTGCGCGCGCTGGCCGGGCTCGACCGGCCCGACTCCGGGACCATCACCTTCGACGGCGAGACCTGGTTCGACTCGGCCCGGGCCATCGACGTTCCGCCCCAGGCGCGCCGGGTCGGCCTGCTCTTCCAGGACTACGCGCTCTTCCCGCACCTCTCGGTCGCGGCCAACATCGGCTACGGGCTGCACCGGCTGGGGCGGGCCGCGCGCGAGGCGAGGGTGGCCGAGCTGGCGGACCGGCTGGGCGTCTCCGAGCTGCTGCCCCGTCATCCAGCCGAGCTCTCCGGCGGCCAGCGACAGCGGGTGGCGCTGGCCCGCGCCCTGGCGCCGCGGCCCCGGCTGCTCCTGCTCGACGAGCCGCTCTCGGCGCTTGACGCTCCCACCCGCGAGCTGCTGCGCGGCGAGCTGAGGCAGCTGCTGGAGCAGGCCCTGGTCCCGGCCATCGTCGTCACCCACGACCGGCTCGAGGCGCTCGCGCTCGGGGACCGGCTGGCGGTCCTGGTGGACGGAGCCATCCGGCAGGTGGGTCCTGTTCACGAGGTCTTCTCGTCGCCCATGGACGTGGAGGTGGCGCGCGTGGTCGGCACCGAGAACGTCCTTCCTGCCCGGCTGGTGCGGCGCGAGGGCGGCCTGGTGGTGGTGCGGACCGGTGGTCCCAGCGGCGCCGAGCTGGTGGCGGTCGATCCCGGCGGCGTCGAGGACGAGACCTACGCCTGCATCCGGGCCGAGGAGGTGGTGCTCGAGACCGACGACCGGCACGCCTCCTCCGCCCAGAACCGGCTGCCCGGCGTGGTCGCGGCGCGCCGGGACGAAGGGCCGCTCTCCAGGATCACCGTGGCGTGCGGGGTCCGGCTGGTGGCGCTGGTCACGCGCGCCAGCGCCGACCGGCTCGAGCTGCAGCTGGGGAGTCCCGTGTCCGCGGCCATCAAGGCGCCGGCGGTTCGCATCGTGGCCCGAAGAACTTGACGCTTCACGTCATTCCCCGGCCAGCCCCTGGACGGCGGAGACCAGCGGCCCCGGTCGGGCCTCCATCCCCCTTCCGTTTTCGCAGCCGAGAGGCTACTGAGATCGCCATGTCCTTTTCGACCGAAGACCTGGCCGCCGTCCTGAAGGAGCGCTCCAGCTGGACCGCCGAGGAGCTGACGCAGGCCCTCGTCAGGCTGCCCCGCCGCAAGAAGGAGTTCCACACCGACTCCGGGATCCCCATCCCCGACGTGGTCGACGCCACCACCCGGCGAAGCGCCAACGAGCTCCGCGACGTCGGCTACCCGGGCCGCTTCCCGTTCACGCGCGGACCACAGCCGACCATGTACCGCGGCCGGCTCTGGACCATGCGCCAGTTCGCCGGCTTCGGCTCGCCCGAGGACACCAACAAGCGGTTCAAGTACCTGCTGGAGCACGGCGTCACCGGCCTCTCCACCGCCTTCGACATGCCGGCGCTCATGGGCTACGACGCCGACCACTCGATGAGCCGCGGCGAGGTCGGCAAGGAGGGCGTGGCCGTCTCCTCGCTCCGCGACTTCGAGCTGCTCTTCGACGGCATCCCGCTGGCCGACGTCACCACCTCGATGACCATCAACGCCACCGCCCCCATCGCGCTGGCGATGTACGTGGCCGTGGCCGAGGCGCAGGGGACCCCACGGGCGAAGCTGGGCGGGACGCTGCAGAACGACATGCTCAAGGAGTACATCGCGCAGAAGGAGTGGATGGTCCCGCCCGGACCCGCGGTTAAGATGAACTGCGACGTCATCGAGTTCTGCGCCCGCGAGATGCCGCGCTGGAACCCGGTCAGCGTCTCCGGCTACCACATCCGCGAGGCCGGGGCGACGGCGGTGCAGGAGCTGGCCTTCACCATCGCCGACGGGCTGGCCTACGTGCAGGAGTGCGTCGGGCGCGGCCTGGACGTGGACTCCTTCGCCCAGCGGCTCAGCTTCTTCTGGGACGTCCACAACGACTTCTTCGAGGAGGTGGCCAAGTTCCGCGCCGCCCGGCGGATGTGGGCCCGGCTGATGCGCGACCGCTTCAAGGCCAGGAAGACCGAGTCGCTGCTGCTGCGCACCCACGCCCAGACGGCCGGAGTCTCGCTCACCGCGCAGCAGCCGCTCAACAACGTGGTGCGGGTGGCGCTGCAGGGGCTGGCCGCGGTGCTGGGCGGCACCCAGTCGCTCCACACCAACTCGCTCGACGAGACCTACGCGCTCCCCACCGAGCAGGCGGTGACGGTGGCGCTCCGGACGCAGCAGATCATCGCCCACGAGTCGGGCGTCGACCGGGTCATCGACCCGCTGGCCGGCAGCCACTACGTCGAGTGGCTCACCGACGAGATGGAGACGCGGGCCATGGAGCTGATCACCAAGATCGACGAGATGGGGGGCATGCTCAAGGCGGTCGAGAACGGCTTCCCGCAGCGCGAGATCGCCGAGAGCGCCTTCCGCTGGCAGCGCGAGGTGGAGACCGAGGAGCGGCTGGTGGTGGGCGTCAACGCCTTCCAGTCGGCCGAGGGGGCGCCCATCGCCACGCTCAAGGTGGACGAGGACGTGCAGGCGGCGCAGATCGAGCGCTTGCGGCTGGTCAAGGCGAGCCGCGATGGCGCGGCGGTGGCCAGGGCGCTGGCCGGCGTGGAGCGGGCGGCCCGGGACGGGGCCAACGTGATGCTCCCCATCATCGCCGCGGTGAAGGCCTACGGGACGCTGGGCGAGATCTCGGACGTGTTCCGCAAGGTCTTCGGCGTCTACCGGGACGACGGCCGGTTCTAGGCGGCGGGCACTAGTGGGCGACTGGACCGACGGCTACTACGGTGGCGAGCTCTACCGCTCGACGGCCGCCGACCTGCTGACGGCGCGCCTCACCGCCATCGAGGCCGACCGGATCGCCGAGCTGCTCGCGCTCGGGCCACGCGACCGGGCGCTCGACCTCGGCTGCGGCCACGGCCGGCACGCGCGGGCCCTGGCGGGGCGGGTGGGATGGTGCTGCGGGCTGGAGCGCTGGCCCGAACCGCTGCGCCGCGCCGGGGCGCCGCCACCGGGCGTGAGCTGGCTGCGCGCCGACCTGAGGGCGCCGCCGTTCCGCGACGGCGCCTTCGACGCGGCCTGGAGTTGGTACGCCTCCCTCTTCATGTGGGACGAGGCGGCCAACGAGCAGGCGCTGGCCCGGGTGGCCCGGCTGATGGGGCGCGGCGGGCGGCTGCTGGTCCAGCATGGAAACCCGCTGGCGCTGGCCCGGGAGCCACGGGCCACCGCGCGGCGCCGCCTGCCCGACGGCGGCATGGTGGAGGAGCAGTCGGAGTTCGACGCGGCCACGGGAGTGGACCGGTGCGCTCGACGACTGGTCCGCGCCGACGGGAGCGTGCTGGAAGGGACGGCTCGTTTGCGGTACTACAGTCCAGGCGAGTGGGAGCCTCTCGCGCGACGCGCCGGGCTCCGACTCCGCGCCGTGACGAGCACCACCCCGCCCCCCGGCGGCCGGCCAGGACCCGAAGCGCCGGACCTCATCGCCTTGCTGGAGAAGCCATGGGCACCGTGAACCGTCAGCTCCGCATCCTCGTCGCCAAGCCCGGCCTCGACGGCCACGACCGCGGCGCCAAGATCATCGCCCGCGCGCTTCGCGACGCCGGCATCGAGGTGGTCTACACCGGTCTGCACCAGACGCCCGAGATGATCGTGGCCACCGCCATCCAGGAGGACGTGGACGCGGTCGGCCTCTCCATCCTCTCCGGCGCCCACATGACCATCTTCCCGGCGGTGATCGAGTTGCTGGCGGCGCAGAAGGCCTCCGACATCAAGGTCTTCGGCGGCGGCATCATCCCCCAGGACGACGTTCCCAAGCTGAAGGCCAAGGGCGTCGCCGAGCTCTTCCTGCCCGGGACCTCGACGCAGACCACCGTCGAGTGGATCCGCGCCAACGTGAAGCCTCGCGGAGCGGCGGCCTAGCTGGCGCGCCCTCTGGGCGCGCCGCTTGTGGCGTTCAGAGGGTCTGCATACCGTCTGCATGCCCGGCACCTGGGGCCGGGGCCGGGCGAGCGGATTCGCGCCCTGTCGAAGGTCACGGTCGCCGGTCGCTACCCCCCCGTCCCCACCATCGGAAGCAGTTGCCCCCCGGCCGCGCCCATCTCGTGCCGGTCGGCCTTGCGCCCCAGCGCCTCGACGATCCGCGCCCCGATGGCCTCGTCGGCGCTGCCGTCGCGCAGCAGCGACTTCAACGACACCTGGTCGCGCCCGCCCAGGCAGGCCCGCAGCGAGCCGTCGGCGGCGACGCGGATGCGGTTGCAGCCGTCGCAGAAGTTCTCCGTCATGGCGCCGATGAAGCCGAGCAGGCCGCCGCCGGGCGGGCCGCCCTCGCAGAAGCCGCGCATGTGGTAGGCGGGACCCCAGCCGCGTGAGCCGTCGGGCTCGAGCCGGATCCCCTGCGCCGCGAGCCGCCGCTTCACCTCGGCCAGCGGGACCGGCTCGCCCCGCCCGAACGGCATCAGCTCGATGAAGCGGACGATGGCGCCGTGGCGCCAGCCGAAGCGGGCCAGCGCTCCGACCTCGTCGTCGTTCACGCCACCGAGCACCACCACGTTGAGCTTCACCGAGGCGAACCCGGCGGCGCCGGCGGCGGCTATGCCGGCGGTGATCCGCTCCAGCGAGGCGGCACGGCCGGAGAGGGCCAGCAGCCGGGCCGGGTCGAGCGTGTCGAGCGAGATGTTGATGCGCCCCGCGCCCGCCGCGCGCAGCGGCCCGGCCAGCTCGGCCAGGGTCTGGCCATTGGTGGTGAGGGCCACCTCCTCGATCCCCGGGCAGCTCGCCACGTCGCGGACGATCTCGACCAGGTCGCGGCGGAGGGTCGGCTCGCCGCCGGTGAGCCGGACCCGCCGGACGCCCAGCCGCGCGAAGATGCCGGTGAGCCGCGCCACCTCGGGGCGGGTGAGCGGGTCCTCGTGGTGCTCCAGCGAGAGCGGCGAGCAGTAGCTGCAGCGGAAGTTGCAGCGGTCGGTGAGCGAGAGCCGCAGGTAGCTGATCGACCGCCCCTGGGCGTCGCGCAGCGAGGTGGCCGTGGCCGGGTCGGTCACGGGCTAGATCGGAGGCACGGTGGTGGGCCGGGCCAGCGCCTCCAGCTCGGCGACGGGGATGGAGAGGAAGGCCTCGACGCACATCGGATCGAACTGCGTTCCCGAGCAGCGCGAGATCTCGGCGCACGCCGCCTCGGGCGATTGCCGCTTCCGGTAGGGCCGGTCGGAGGTGATGGCGTCGTAGGTGTCGGCCACGGCGAAGACGCGGGCGCCCAGCGGCAGGGCATCGCCCTTCAGGCCGCGCGGATAGCCCTTGCCGTCGAACCGCTCCTGGTGGGCCAGGACGATCTCGGCCGGGGCTCCCAGGAACGGGATGGCCTTCAGGATGTCGAACCCGATCTGAGGGTGGGTCCGCATCACCACCCACTCCTCCTCGGTCAGCTTGCCCGGCTTGAGCAGGATGGAGTCGGTGATGCCGATCTTGCCGATGTCGTGGAGCAGGGCGCCCCGGCCGAGGTCGGGCAGTTCCTTCTCGGCGACGCCGAGCCGTCCCGCGATGGCCAGGGTGAAGCGCACCACCCGCTGCGAGTGGTTGCTCACCTCCTGCTCCCGGGCGTCGAGCGCGGCCACCAGGGCCCAGAGGGTGGTGGAGTAGGTGGTCTCGAGATCCTGCAAGGCCTGCTGCAGCTCGGCGGTCCGGTCGCGGACCCGCCGCTCCAGGCTGGTCCGGTAGCGCTGTCGGGCCTGCTCCAGCCGCCGCTTGGAGAGCGCCTGCTCGATGGCGCGGATCAGGTCGGTCACCCTGGGCGGCTTGAGCAGGTAGTCGGTGGCGCCCTTGTGGAGCGCCTCGACCGCCGCCTCGGTGTCGCCGAAGGCGGTGAGCATGATGATGGCGGTGTCCGGGCGCGCCTCGTGGAGCCGATCGCGCAGCCAGGCGCCGTCCTTGCCCGGCATCCTCATGTCGCTGATGACCAGCGGGTACTCCTCGGCGCGCGCCATCTCCAGCGCCGCCTCGGCGTTGTCCACCAGCGTGGTGTCGTAACCCTCCTCACGGAGGAGCATGCCGATGGCGTTGCGCACCGCGGCGTCGTCGTCCACGATGAGGATCCGGACCTGTTCGCGTTTCGAATCGGTGTCGGGATGGACCATTCGACTCCGTTGGATACGCGCCCCGCCGGGGGGGCCGCCAGTGGGCAATCAAGACATCGCAGCGCAGCACCTTGACCCGGGAGCCGGTCGCGGATAAGTCGCCGCCAACGATACAACGACATGTCCGGCACCACGCGCGAAAGATTGCCCATCTTGGGTCCCACTCCAGAGCCCTCCTCCCGTCGGGACCTGGTCGCGTCCATCCGGGCGCAAGGACTGCCGATCCAGGCGCGGAAGCCCCGCTGGCTGAGGGTGCCGGTGCCGGGCGGCGAGCGGTACCAGAAGGTCAAGGCGACCCTCTCGACGCTGAAGCTCCACACCGTCTGCGCCGAGGCGCACTGTCCCAACGTCGGCGAGTGCTGGGGCGGCGGCACCGCCACGGTCATGCTGATGGGCGCCACCTGCACCCGCGGCTGCCGCTTCTGCCAGGTGAAGACGGCCGCCCGGCCGCCCGCGCTCGATCCCGACGAGCCGCGCCACCTCGCCGAGGCGGTGGCCGAGCTCGGGCTCGACTACATCGTGGTGACCAGCGTCGATCGCGACGACCTGCCCGACGGCGGCGCCGGCCACTTCGCCGACGCCATCCGCCGGCTCAAGGCGATCCCGGGGCTGCTGGTCGAGGTGCTGACGCCCGACTTCCAGGGCGACGCCGAGGCCATCCGAACGGTGGGGCGCGCCGCGCCCGACGTGTTCGCCAACAACATCGAGACGGTGCGGCGCTTGACCCCGGCGGTGCGCGACGCCCGGGCCGGCTACCAGCAGACGCTCGAGGTGCTGGCGCGGATGAAGGCCGAGTTCCCTGGCGTGGTCACCAAGTCGTCCATCATGGTGGGGCTGGGCGAGACCGAGGCCGAGGTGATCGAGACCATGCGCGACCTGCGGGGCCACGGCGTGGAGATCCTGACCCTGGGCCAGTACCTGCGCCCGAGCGCATGGCACCTGCCGGTGGCCGAGTTCGTCTCGCCCGAGCGGTTCGAGGCGCTGCGGCGGCAGGGGCTGGGGCTCGGGTTCCGTCACGTCGCCAGCGGGCCGCTGGTCCGGTCCTCGTATCGCGCCGCGGAACTCTTCCTCCGGGGGGAGCTGCCGGCACGGACCGAGCCCGCCGCGCGGAGCGGCCATGAAGCGTGAGCGGGCCGCGAAGGCCCCGGTCCGCGCCGACCACGGCACCGCGCGAGAGTGGGCGGCCGGCCGGTTCCTCGAGGAGTTTCCCCTCTACCGCGTGGTGGACGAGGAGGGCCGGCTGGTCGGCGGTGCCCAGCTGGAGCTCCCCGGGAGCGAGCTGCTCGGTCTCTACCGCTGGATGTTGCTGGGGCGGTCCCTCGACGAGCGGATGATCACGCTCCAGCGGCAGGGGCGCATCGGCTTCTACATCGGCGCCATCGGCGAGGAGGCCACCGTCTTCGGCACGGTGGCCGCGCTGGAGCCGCAGGACTGGATCTTCCCCTCGTACCGGGAGCATGGCGCCGCCTTCATGCGCGGTCTGCCGCTGGTCACCTTCATGGCCAACCTGTTCGGCAACGCCGGCGACCTGGTGAAGGGGCGGCAGATGCCCTGCCACGAGAGCTGGGCCCCGGGCCACTTCGTCTCGATCAGCTCTCCCGTCGCCACGCAGGTGACGCAGGCGGTGGGCGCGGCCTGGGCGGCGAGGATCCAGGGGGACGACATGGTGCCCATCGCCTTCTTCGGCGACGGCTCCACCAGCGCCCACGACTTCCACACCGGCCTCAACTTCGCGGCGGTGATGAAGCTGCCGGTGGTCTTCGCCTGCCGCAACAACGGATGGGCCATCAGCACGCCCTCGGCCAGCCAGACCGTCTCGGAGACCATGGCCCAGAAGGCCATCGGCTACGGCATGCGCGGCGAGCGGGTGGACGGCAACGACCTGATCGCGGTCTGGGCCGCGACGCGCCGCGCCCGGCAACGGGCCGCGGCCGGGCAGGGGCCCACGCTGCTGGAGCTGGTCACCTACCGGATGGAGGGCCACTCCACCTCCGACGATCCGCGCGCCTACCGTCCCGCCGAGGTGGTCGAGCCGTGGAAGCGCAAGGACCCCATCAAGCGCGTCCAGAAGCTGCTCGAAGCGCGCGGCCTGCTCGACGAGGCGGGCGATGCGGTGCTGCGCGAGGAGGTCCGGCTGGAGATCCAGGCGGCCCTGCGCGAGGCCGAGGCCTTCCCGCCCAAGCCTCCCGTGGAGAGCCTGTTCGAGGACGTCTACGCCGAGCCGGGCTGGGCGCAGCGGGAGCAGCTGGCCGAGCTGCGCCGCGCCATGGACGCCGACCCGCGGGTCGCCAACCCGCGCCACGTCGAGGGCTGACATGCCCGTGATGAACGTCATCCAGGCGGTCAACGACGCGCTCCGGCTGGAGCTGCGCCGCGATCAGCGGGTGGTGGTGCTGGGCGAGGACGTCGGCGCCTTCGGCGGCGTGTTCCGGGCCACCGCCGGCCTGCAGCAGGAGTTCGGGGCGGCGCGCGTGGTGGACACGCCGCTCGCGGAGGGCGGCATCATCGGCGCGGCCGCCGGCATGGCGCTATACGGGCTGCGGCCGGTGGCCGAGATCCAGTTCGCCGACTTCATCTTCCCGGCCTTCGACCAGATCGTGAACGAGGTGGCCAAGTTCCGCTACCGGAGCGGCGGCCAGTACCCGTGCCCGCTCACCATCCGCGCGCCTTACGGGGGCGGGATCAAGGGCGGCCACTACCACTCGCAGTCGCCCGAGGCGCTCTTCCTGCACACCCCGGGGTTGAAGGTGGTGGTGCCGTCGGGCCCGTACGACGCCAAGGGGTTGCTGCTCAGCGCCATCCGCGATCCCGACCCGGTCCTCTTCTTCGAGCCGAAGCGGGTCTACCGGGCCGCCAAGGGCGAGGTGCCCGAGGGCGAGTACCTGATCCCGCTCGGCCAGGCCGCGGTGACGCGCCCCGGCACACAGGTGACGCTCATCGCCTGGGGCGCCATGTGGCACGAGGCCGATCAGGCGGCGCGCGAGGCCGAGGCCGAGGGGATCGACTGCGAGCTGCTGGACCTGCGGTCGCTCCAGCCGCTCGACATCGAGACCATCACCGCCTCGGTGAGGAAGACCGGGCGCGCCGTGGTGGTCCACGAGGCCCCACGCACCTGCGGCTTCGGCGCCGAGCTCGCGGCGCTGATCCAGGAGCGCTGCTTCCTCTCGCTGGAGGCGCCGGTGGCCCGGGTCACCGGCTTCGACACGCCGTTCCCATACACGCTGGAGAGCGAGTACCTCCCGCGCGCGCCGCGCATCCTCCAGGCGATCCGCGCCACCGTGACGTACTAGCCGCCGCGAGGCCAACCATGCCCTACACCCTGGAGCTGCCCGACATCGGCGAGGGGGTCGTCGAGGCCGAGATCATGAAGTGGTTCGTCACCGAAGGTGACGAGGTGGCCGAGGACCAGCCGCTGGTCGAGGTGATGACCGACAAGGCGACGGTGACCATCCCGTCGCCGCGGCGGGGGCGCGTGCTGCGCCGCTGCTGGAAGGAAGGGGAGCTGGCCAAGGTCCACTCGGCGCTCATCGAGCTGGAGCTGGAGGCGGCCGGCGCGCCGGCCAAGGGGGGCGCCCCGGCGCGAGCCCCGGCCGAGGCCGCGCTGCCACCCGCCAGGCCGCCCGCGGGGCCTCCGCTCCCGGTCTCCCGCCCCACCGTCGAAGCGCCGGCACGCCCCACCGGGACCCGCGCCCTGGCCACCCCAGCGGTCCGGGCGCTGGCCCGCGAGCTGGGGCTCGACCTGCAGCGGGTCCCCGGGAGCGGCGACGGCGGCCGGATCAGCAAGCAGGACCTGCGGGCCTTCCAGGATGGAGGCGGCCCGGCGCAGGAACGCCGCGCCGTGGCGCGGGTCTCGCGCGGAACGGACGAGCGGATCCCGCTGCGCGGCATCCGCAAGAAGATCGCCGAGAAGATGGCGCTCTCCAAGCGGACCGCCGCCCACTTCACCTTCGTCGAGCAGTGCGACGTGACCGAGCTGGTCCGCCTCAAGGACCGGCTGGCGGCCGGGGCCAAGGCCGAGGGAGTGAAGCTCACCTTCCTGCCGTTCGTGGTGAAGGCGGTGGTGGCGGCGCTGCAGGCCCACCCGAAGCTCAACGCCGCCCTCGACGAGGAGGCCGGCGAGATCGTGCTCAAGAAGCACTGGGACATCGGCGTGGCCGCGGCCACCGAGCAGGGGTTGCTGGTGCCGGTGGTCCGCGACGCCGACGGCCTCTCGCTCCTCGACCTGGCTCGGGAGATCGAGCGGCTCTCGACCGACGCCAGGGCCGGCCGAGCCCGCGCCGAGGACCAGGGCCACTCCACCTTCACCATCACCAGCCTGGGGGCGCTGGGCGGGATGTTCGCCACGCCGGTGCTCAACCACCCCGAGGTGGGCATCCTGGGCATCCACCGGGCCCGGCCCACGCCGGTGGTGCGGGACGGGCAGATCGTGATCCGCGACGTCATGCACGTCTCGGTCACCAGCGACCACCGGGTGGTGGACGGCCACGAGGCGGCCGCCTTCTGCTACGAGGTGATCAGGTACCTCGAGGAACCGGGGCTGCTCTTCATGCGGCTGGTCTAGCAGCAAGCACAGGTTCACCGGGCACGAAAGAAGGAGCACATGGTCACCAGGAACTTCGAGGCGGTCGTCATCGGCGCCGGGCCCGGCGGGTACGTGGCCGCCATCCGGCTGGCGCAGCTGGGCAAGAAGGTGGCGCTGGTCGAAAAGGAGTCGCTGGGCGGCGTCTGCCTCAACTGGGGCTGCATCCCCTCCAAGGCGCTCATCGCCGCGGCCAACCTGGTCGAGGACGTCCGGGGCGCGGCCGAGCGCGGCATCCTCGCCGACGCGCCGCGCGTCGACGTGGCCAGGCTGCGCGAGTTCAAGAACGGCGTGGTGAAGAAGCTGGTCGGCGGCGTCGGCCAGCTGGAGAAGGGGAACGGGGTCGAGGTCATCAAGGGGACGGCCAGGTTCGTCTCGCCCACCGCCATCGAGGTGACCGGGGCGGAGGCCGGCGGCGGCGAGCCGCTGCGCGTCGAGGCCCCGGCCTTCGTCCTGGCCACCGGCGCCCGCTCCATCGAGATCCCCGGCTTCGCCTTCGACGGCAAGGAGGTCTGGAGCGCTCGCGAGGCGGTCGACCTGCCCGAGCTGCCGAAGCGGCTGGTGGTGGTGGGCGGCGGGGTCATCGGCCTCGAGCTCGGCACCGTCTACGCCAAGCTCGGCAGCGAGGTGACCTTCCTGGAGGCGCTGCCGCAGATCCTGACCGGCATCGACGCCGAGGCGGTCCGGCTGGTGCAGAAGGGGCTGCGCCAGCGCAAGGCCACCGTCCACGTCAACGCCAAGGCCAGGGGGTTCGAGAAGAAGGGGAAGGAGCTGGTGGTGAAGTTCGAGGTGGACGGCGCCGCCCAGTCGGTCGCCTGCGACAGGATCCTGGTCGCGGTGGGGATGAAGCCGGTCACCGACGGGCTCGGCCTGGAGGCGGCCGGCGTGAAGGTCGGCCCCAAGGGCTTCGTCGAGGTGGACGCGCAGTACCGGACCAGCGCGCCGAGCGTCTTCGCCATCGGCGACCTCTCCGGGCCGCCGCTGCTGGCCCACAAGGCCTCCAAGGAGGGCGAGATCGCCGCCGAGGCGATCGCCGGCAAGAAGAGCGCCCGCGACTGGGTGGCGATGCCGGCGGCCATCTTCAGCGATCCCGAGGTGGCGGCGGTCGGGCTCTCGGAGGAGCAGGCCCGCGCCGCCGGCCACGAGCCGATGGTGGGCAAGTTCGCCTTCGCCGCGCTCGGCCGCGCCATCGCCAGGGACCAGACCGAGGGGTTCGTGAAGGTGGTCGGCGACAAGAAGACCGGCCTGCTGCTGGGCGTCACCATCTGCGGCCCGGAGGCCTCCGACCTGATCGCCGAGGCGGCGCTGGCGCTGGAGATGGGCGCCTACGTCGAGGACGTGGCGCTCACCGTCCACGCCCACCCGACGCTGCCGGAGGCCTTCATGGAGGCCTGCAAGGCGGCGCTGGGCGAGGCCATCCACGCCCTCAACCGGCCGGAGCGGCCGGCCCGGGCCGACAGGAAGACGTGAGGTCGCTGCAGGTCCACCGGCTCGGGCGCGTCGAGTACGAGGACGGGCTGGCGCTGATGCGCCTGGCCGCCGAGGCCGTACGCGCCGACTCGCCGCCTCGGACCGACCACCTCTTCCTGCTGGAGCACCCGCCGGTCATCACCTTCGGACGGGCCGCCGACCGGGCCAACCTCGTCGCCGCCCCGGCCTGGCTCGAGTCGCAGGGGTTCGAGCTGCACGAGACCGATCGCGGCGGCGACGTCACCTACCATGGCCCGGGCCAGGTGGTCGGCTACCCGGTGGTGGACCTGTCCGGGCGGCCCGACGTGCGCCGCTACGTGGCCGCGCTGGAAGAGGCGATGATCCGGACCTGCGCCGACCACGGCGTGGAGGCGGGCCGCCACCAGGAGCACCACGGGGCCTGGGTGGGGTCGAGGAAGATCGGCGCGGTGGGCGTCCACCTGGCGCGCTGGATCACCAGCCACGGCTTCGCCTTCAACCTCGCCCCGGACCTCGGCCACTTCCAGGCCATCGTCCCGTGCGGCATCGCCGACCCGCGACTCGGCGTCACCAGCCTGGCCGCCGAGCTGGAGCGGCGGGGGAGGTCCTCGCCGCCCGCCGGGGAGGTGGAGCGGCAGCTGGCCGGTCACGTGGCGGAGGCGCTGGAGCGTCGGCTGGAGCCGGGGCCGGAGCCGCTGCGGACCGTGTCGGTGGTGCCGGTGGCGGCCGACGGCCGCGTGCTGCTCCTCAAGCGGGCGCCGGAGCGAGGTGGCTTCTGGCAGCCGGTGACCGGCCGGATGGAGCCCGGTGAGTCGCCCGCCGAAGCGGCGCGCCGCGAGCTGCGCGAGGAGACCGGGGCTGACGTGGCGGTGGCGCCGCTCGGCTACCGCCACGGCTTCGGCCACGATCCGGTGGCGCTGGGGCGCCCGCCGGGACCGGTGCGAGGCTGCGTCGAGGAGGCCTTCGTGGCGCGGTTGCCCGCCGGCTTCGAGCCTCGCCTCTCGGACGAGCACGTCGAGGCGGCGTTCCACCCGGCGGCGGAGGCGGCGCGAATCCCGCGCTTCGCCGGGCTGCGCAAGGCGATCCGGCTGGCGACGGCTCCCCGGCCTGATCTCCGGCCGGACCTCACCGCCCCGTCAGCGCTCGACCGAGCGCCGAGAGGAAGCGCCACGGGTAGGTGAGCGGCAGCAGGGGCGAGCCGGCCCTAATCCCGGGCCGCTGGGCCATGAACCGGGGCGACGGGAAGAGCGCGCGGAGCCCGCCGCCGAGGACCATCCTCCAGCGGACGCCGAAGGCGACGCGCCAGGCGGCGACCGGGTGGCGCATGCGCCACGGGGTGCCCGCCATGGCCGCTTCCGCCAGGCCGGCCGCCCGCCGCCCGGGATCGGTGAGGGAGCGGCGAGCCTCCTCTGGAGGTTCTCCTGGAGCGAAGCTCCGCCAGGGCGGGCTTTTCAACTGCCACTCCGGGTAGCACGGTAATCGCACGGCAACAACCTCAATGGGGGCTTTCGGTCACAAATGCCGTCGTCGAACGTCACCTCGTGCTCCGCAGGGTCCGTGATGGGCCATGGTCAGGTGACACGCGGTAGCACGGTAGAGGGCGGTCCAGCTCAGGCGGCCCTGATCGGCTCCAGGCAGAGCGCCCTGTTGAGCGCCGTGATGGCCTGCCTGTAGGCGCCGCGGTCGATCACGAACTGCATGTTGATCTGCCGCAGCGACTGCGACACGCAGTTGACGTTGATGCGGTTCTCGGCCAGCACGTTGGCGGCCCGGGCCAGCACGCCGGGGATGGCGATGTTGGAGCCGATGACGCAGACCATCGCGGCCGGCACCACCGAGACCAGCTCGTAGGTGTTCTCCAGCTCCTCGATGAAGCTCGGTGCCACCGACTTCTCCCAGATGACGTGGGTGATCGAGTTCGCGTTGGTGGCCTTCAGGATGTACGAGATGCCGTGTCGCTGGAAGATCTGCATCAGGCCGAGGTCGAAGCCGACGGTGCCGACCATGCTCGGATCGTGGATCTCGACGATGGTCACCTTGGGCGTGCCGGCGATCACCTCGATGCGGGCCTCCTTGCCCACGTATTCCTTGGTGATGAGCGTCCCCGGGTGATCGGGCTCGAAGGTGTTCTTGAGCCGGATGGCGATTCCGGCCAGCTCCATGGGCTTGGCGGCCTTGGGGTGGATGGCCTCCATGCCGACGTCGGCCAGCTGGTCGGCCACGTCGTAGTTGGTGTTGCCGACCACCACGGTGTTGCCGGCGCCGACGATCTCGGGGTCGGCCGAGGAGAGGTGGAACTCCTTGTGGATGACCGCCTCGCCCGCCTTCAGCTCCACCGCCACCTTGCTGAAGGTCACCTCGGAGTAGCCGCGGTCGAACTCCCGCATGATGCCCTCGACCCCCTTGGTGTAGCCGGTGACCACCACCACCTGCCGGGCCGGGTCCACGCCCTTGAACGACTCGTGGATCCGCTCGTCGATGGTGAGCGGCTCGTCGTCGTCGAATCCGGAGAGGTCGAGGAGCAACGACGGGATCCCCTTGGCCTTCAGGATCTCCACGCTGTTGAAGGCGGAGTGGGACTCGCCGACGGCGGCCAGCATCTCGCGGCCGGCCAGCAGCACGCTCTCGCGCTTCAGGTAGCCCGAGGCGAGGACGTGGCGCATCGAGTCCAGGTACTCCTTGAGCACCGACATCCGCTGCACGATGAAGCCGTCGGCGACCGCCAGCGGCAGGCCGATCGGCACCATGCCCCTGTTGATCTCCCTGAGCTTGCCGGTGAGGGCGTCGAGCGCGCCGGAGTAGTCGCCGCCGGCGGCGAACGTGGCGTAGACCCCCTGCTCGCCGGTCTTCTTGTGCTCGAGCAGCTGGTTGGTCACGCCGGCGTAGGCGGAGACCACGTAGACCCGGCCGAAGACGTGCTTCGGGTCACGCAGCATGATGTTCGCGATGACATCCTCGAAGTGCGACATCGAGGTGCCGCCGATCTTCTCGACGGTGATCATGGTCGGGCCTCCGATCCGGGCGGGGGATGGTCGGTTGGGGGGGCAAGAAATAACCACGTTTCGGGTGGCGTGGCCACCGATCCCGCGTCGCACCAGGGCGTTCGCGGCGGTTGGTTCCGTGGAGCCCTCCGCGGGGCGCTCGACCCGGCCGGGCACGTGCCCGGTTCTTGCTTCGAGGCCGGTCATGGCCCACCGGCTCGCCCTGGTCGTCGTCCTGGTCCCGTTGCTCCTCGCCGCCCCGCTCCGGACCTGGCTCCGCCCCGCCCCGCGCCCGCCCGGCTGCGACTCCGTGCCGCTGGGGGTGCTGCCCCGTCACTGGCTGGCCTGCGTTTCCGAGCCGCGGCCGCCGGACCGCCCGCTGGCCGACGAGGAGCGATTGCTGCTCGGACTCCAGCTCGACCTCAACTCGGCCCGGCCCGGTACGCTGGCCTTCGTCCCCGGCTTGAGCCGCCGGCTGGCGGCCGCCGTGGCGACCGACCGGGCGTCGCGCGGACGGTTCGAGCGGGTCGAGGACCTGCGCCGGGTGCGCGGTATAGGCGAGAAGCGGCTGGCCCAGGCCCGGCGAGCGCTCGTCGTCGTCCCTCCGTAGCCGCCGAGGCCCCGCCGGGGTAAATAGGATGTCCCTGGGGGCTGGGAGGCCTTTCCGTGATCATCCGTTGCGAGCGCTGTTCGACGCTCTACGATCTGGACGAGACGCTCCTCGCCCCCGAAGGCTCCTCGGTCCAGTGCGTCAAGTGCCAGGCGGTCTTCAGCGCCTCGCCGCCGAAGCCCGGTGCCGCGGCCGCCAGCCAGGTCGTGCCGCCGGCCCCGCCACCACCGCGGCCGGCCTCGCCGTCCGGCGTCCCGTCTGGCTCCGCCCGGTCAGCCGATGCGCCGCGTCCCGCGCGCGCCGGCCCCAACATCTATCGTCGGCCCCAACCGCCACCCACCGGCGCACCACCGCCCCGCCACCGTGGACGGGCGGGCGCGCCGCCCCGTGATGCCGTCTCGGCCATGGACGCCCGGCTCCGGAACCTCGCCAGGTGGAAGCTGGCGGCGGCGCCCCTGGGGGCGGTCCTGCTCCTGCTGCTGGTCTATGGCGCCTGGTCGTCCTGGAAGCGGCAGCCCGATCCCGAGTCGCAGCGCCAGCGGACCGAGGCGATGGCGCTCATCACGCAGGACGATGGCGCCAGCCTGGCGCGCGCGGTGGAGTTGCTCGACGCCGTCCAGCAGGGCGACCATGCCTCCAACGGCAGCGTCGGGGAACGTGGACTGGCGATGGCGCTGCTCGCCGCCGCGCTCGCCGACGAGGCCGAGCCGCTCGACGAGCGGCTGGCCGCGGCGTCGGCGGAGAAGGCGCGGCTGGAGCGGGAGCGGCCGCCAGGATTCGAGGATGCACAGCGGGCGCTCGCCATGGAGGTGACCCGCCTCGAGGTGGAGCTGGCGCCGATGCGGCGGCAGTTCGAGGTGGCCACGTCCCGGGCGTCGGAGGAGCTGAAGGCGCTGGCGGCCAGGCCGAAGGGGGCGGTCGACGCCGCCCGCGGTCAAGCGGTCCTGGCCGTGCTCCACTCGGATGCGGAGGAACTGCGGCGAGCCACGGAGGTGCTGCGCGCCACGGGGAACGAGGGCTGGGCCGACCTGATGGAGCTCTGGCTAGCGGCTCGGCGGGACGGGGCGGCGCGGGACCTGGCCATCCCGAAGCTGGTGGCGCTGGTCGGCGCGCACCCCGAGCTGATCCGCGCCCGCTTCGTACTGGCGCGGGCCCTGATGTCGGCTGGCCGGCGCGAAGAGGCCATCTCGACCCTCGTCAGCCTGCTGGCCGCCAACCCGCGCCACGAGCGGGCCCAGCGCCTGCGTTCGCAGCTGGCCGTTCCACGCCTGATCCAGCCGCCGCCGCCCCCGCCCACGCCGCCACGCCCGGCCTGGATCCCGCGCCCGGCTCCACAGTCCGTGCCCGCGGCGCCCCCCGCGCCGGTTCTCCCGCCGCCGGCGCTTTCACCGGAGCCACCGCTTCCACCGGAGCCGAAGCCGCTGGAGACGAAACTGCCGGAGCCGAAGCCGCTGGAGACGAAACTGCCGGACCCGACCGCGGGGTGAGCGGCCCAGCACCTCAGAGGAGGGTGGCGTAAGCGACCAGCAGCCGGCCCGCCGAGACGCGGCCGCCGCCTACCAGCAGCACGTCGTTGAGGATCTGGCCGTCGTCGCCCCGGGCCTTCCAGGGCTGGCCGGGGTTGACGCGCAGCCGGGCCACGCCGCGCCCGGTCCGGTGCAGCACGGTGACCGTCCCGCCGTGGGCGATCCGCTCGACCAGCCCGACGTGCTCGGCTCGGCCGCCGGGCGTGTCGGAGAGGAAGATCAGGTCGCCGGGGACCGGGCGCGTGCGGCGCAGGGAACCCTCCGCCCTGGCCAGCGACTGGAGCGACCTCACGTCGGTGGCGCCGGCCGGCAGCTTCCGGCCCGCCTGCCGGTAGGCGGCCAGGACCAGCGAGGCGCAGCCGTCGCCGTAATTGACACCGCCCACCACGATCTCCTTCTGGCCGGCCAGCGATCGGGCCGTCTCCAGGGCGCGCCTGGCCGCGCCCTGGTCCGGATGTCGGGGTGCGGCTGCGGCGCGCGCTCCGGCGGGTGGCGCCGGCTTCGGCGGCACGCCGGCGCAGCCGGCGGCGAGCGCGGCGGCGACCAGCAGGAACGTCCGGGACGAGGCCATCGCCGCGATGCTACCGGCGGGGCGGGGACCGTCCAATTTTCCTCGCCCCGCCATGCCGATCGCGGCGCTCGGCCCTTGCAGCCCCGGGCGTCAGCCGGTATGACCGGGCGCCTCATGGTTCGTGATCGCATCATCGAATTGGTCCGCGTAGCGCTGGCCCGCGGGGCCGCCGATGGGAAGTGGCCCGACGGGGAGGTCGCCTTCTCCTTGGACAGCCCGCGGGACCAGAAACACGGCGACTTCGCCCTCAACGCCGCCATGGTGCTGGCCAAGCGGGCCGGCCGGCCGCCGCGCGAGCTGGCCGGCGCCATCGTCGAGGCGCTGCGCGCCGTGGACAGCGCCGGCGACCTCACCTCGCTCGAGGTGGCCGGGCCCGGCTTCATCAACTTGAGGCTCAACCCCGACCTCTGGCTGCGCGCGCTGGAGCGGGCGGTCGTGGCCGGCACCCGGTACGGCCGCACCGCCGTCGGGCAAGGGAAGAAGGTCATCGTCGAGTACGTCTCGGCCAACCCCACCGGCCCCATGCACGTGGGTCACGGCCGCAACGCCGTGACCGGCGACGGCGTCCAGAACCTGCTGCGCTGGGCCGGCTACGACGTGACCCGCGAGTACTACGTCAACGACCACGGCGCGCAGGTCCAGACCCTGGCCCGCTCCGTCCACCTCCGATACCAGGAGGCGCTCGGGCGCGCCGTGGTCTTCCCGGCCCAGGCCTATCCGGGCGAGTACGTGAAGGAGATCGGCGCGGCGCTGGCGAAGGAATTCGGCGGGAGGTACCTGGACGCGCCGGAGGCCGCCTGGCTGGCGCTCTTCCGCGACCGGGCCGTGGAGCACGTGCTCGCCATGATCCGCGGAGACCTCGGGGCCATCCGGATCCAGTTCGACCGCTGGTCCTCGGAGAAGGCGCTCTACGAGTCCGGGACGGTGGAGCGGTTCGTCAAGGATCTCGAGGCGCGCGATCTGGTCTACGTCGGCCAGCTGCCGCCCCCCAAGTCGAAGAAGGGCGCGGGAGCGGCCCCGCCGCCGGCGGAACCGGACGAGGAGGGCATCGCCGCCGCCGATCAGCTCACGCTCTTCCGCTCGTCGGCCTACGGCGACGAGGTGGATCGCCCGGTCAAGAAGGCCGACGGCACGCCCACCTACTTCTGTGCCGACATCGCCTACCACTGGGAGAAGAGGCAGCGGGCCGACCTGCTCGTGGACGTGCTGGGGGCCGACCACGGCGGCTACGTGCCCCGGCTCAAGGCGGCCATGGAGGCCCTCGGCCACTCCCGCGACGACCTGCACGTGGTCCTCATCCAGATGGTCAACCTGACCCGCGGCGGCGAGGCCGTGAAGATGGGCAAGCGGGCCGGCAACGTGGTCTGGCTCCGCGAGGTGGTCGACGAGGTGGGCTGCGACGCCACTCGCTACCTCTTCCTGACCCGCCGCTCCGACGCGCCGCTCGACTTCGACCTCGAGCTGGCGAAGAAGCAGACGCTCGACAACCCGGTCTTCTACGTCCAGTACGGCCACGCCCGGCTCCACGCCATCTTCCGGAAGGCGGCGGAGAGCGGGGTGCCGGTCCCGGCCTTCGACCTCGCCGACGCCCGCACTCTCACCGCGCCCGAGGAGCTCGACCTGATCCGGCGCATCGCCGCCTTCCCCGACATGCTGGCCGGCGCGGCGCAGGCCTTCGAGCCGCACCGGGTGGTCTTCTACCTGCAGGAGATCATCGCCGCCTTCCACTCCTGGTACACGCAGGGGAAGCGGTCGGGCGGGCGGGTGCTGGGGACCGATCCGGCCACCACCCGGGCGCGCCTCTTCCTCTGCCGGGCGCTGGCGCAGGTGCTGGCCAACGGCCTCTCGGTGCTCGGGGTCTCGGCGCCCGAGCGAATGGCCCTGCCGGAAACTGGCGATATCGGCGCCGAGGCCTAGACTCGCCGCCGCCGGTACCGTGGGAGAGAGGGCTCGCGATCGGCAGGCAGGTGGGTCATGGACTACGAGAACGTGAAGGTGAAGGAGCGGGTCGAGCTGTCGCTCGACGGCCGCCAGATCGCGTCGATCGTGGTCGGGGCGCTGGTGCTGCTCGGCGTGGTCTTCGTGCTCGGGCTCAACCTGGGCCGGCAACTGGCGACCAGGGGGCTCGACGTGACGCGCGGCGACGCGCTGGCCGCGCTCGACCGGCCGCCGCCCATGCCGGCCGGCCCGATCTCCGACGACGCGCTCACCTTCCACGATCGGCTCACCAAGGATCGCCCCCCGGTTCCCGAGGTCCCGCCGGCCAGGGCCGCTCCCACGCCCGCCGCACCGGTGGCCGCAGCGCCTCCGGCCTCCCCCGGCGCGCCCACGCCGGCGCGTGGCGCCGCGCCCTCGGCCCCCGCCACCACCTTCGCGGTGCAGCTGATCTCCACGACCAGCCGCGCCGAGGCCGACAGGCTGGCCGGCAAGCTGCAAGAGTTCGATCCTCGCGTCGAGGCGGCGGAGGTGACCGGCAAGGGGCGCGTCTACCGCGTCCGCGTCGGCGTCTTCGAGACCCGCGCCGAGGCCGACAGGATGCTCAAGACCCTCGCCCCCAGGACCAGGGCGAAGGGGATGGTCGTGTCCATCCGGGCCAGGTAGAGTCCGGCCAGATGAGCCTCTTCGAACAGCCGAAGCGCGTGGAAAAGCCCTGGGGCCACGAGCTCTGGTGGGCGGTGAGCGAGAAGTACGTCGGGAAGCTGCTCCACGTGAAGGCCGGCTTCCAGCTCTCGCTGCAGTACCACGTGAAGAAGGACGAGACGATCCACCTCGCCTCCGGCCAGATGGTGCTGGTGCTGAAGGAGGGCGAGAAGCTGGTGGACCACGCCATGAAGGTCGGTGAGAGCTACCGGGTCCGGCCCGGCACGGTCCACCGGATGCGCGCCCTGAGCGACTGCGACGTCTGGGAGGTGTCCACGCCCGAGGTCGAGGACGTGATCCGCGTGCAGGACGACTACGGCCGCTGATCGCCCACCTCGCCGGGGCCGGTCACCGGCCTGCCATCATCAGCCCGAGCGCCGCCACCAGCGCCACCGCGGCGGCCAGCACCGCCAGGATCCAGCGCGGCCCGGTCCGGCGGTGGCGCGCCCCGGCCAGCGCCGGCATGGCGCCGGCCCGCACCCAGGGGCCGCCCCTCTCCTGGCGCACCAGGTCGTCCTCGCCGAGGAACCCCTGGTCGTAGAGCGCGTGGAGGTCGCCGAGCGACGGCACCGTCAGCGTGCGCCCCCCGGTGTCGCGGACCTGGTAGCGCGTGGTCACGGCGAGACTGGCCCCAGCTCGGCCGCAATGGCCCCGGCCACCTTGAGCCCGTCCACCGCCGACGAGACGATGCCGCCGGCGTAGCCGGCCCCTTCGCCGCACGGGTAGACGCCGCGCAGGCCCGGGGAGTGGAAGTCGGCGCCGCGCACCAGCCGGCACGGCGCGCTGGTCCGCGTCTCCACGCCGATCAGCACCGCCTCGTCGGTGACGAAGCCGTGCATCCGCTTGTCGAAGGCGCGCAACCCGGCGCGCAGGGCCGCCTTCACCGGCGCCGGGTAGAGCGGATCGAGGTCCTGGTGCGTGAGGCCGGGCCGGTAGCTGGTACGCCCGGGCGCCGGGCCCGGCTTGCCGGCCAGGTAGGCGGCCAGCCGCTGGGCGGGCGCCTTGAAGCCGCCGCCGCCCAGGGCGAAGGCGGCCCGCTCCCACTTGCGCTGCCACTCGAGGCCGGCCAGGGGGCCGGTGAAGCCCTCGGCGGCGAAGTCGCCGGGAGAGACCGCCACCACGATCCCGGCGTTGGCCAGCGGCGAGGAGCGGTGCGAGTTGGACATCCCGTTGGTGCACTGCATGCCCGGCTCGGTGGGCGTCGGCACCACCACGCCGCCCGGGCACATGCAGAAGGAGAAGACCCCACGCGGCGCGCCCCCCAGCCGCGGGTTGTCGGCGAGCTTGTAGTCGGCGGGCGGCAGCCGGGGGTGGCGAGCGGCCGTGCCGTACTGGATCGAGTCGATGAGCCGCTGCGGGTGCTCGGCGCGGAAGCCGACCGCGAACGGCTTGGCCTCGATCGGCCAGCCGCGCTCGGCGAAGAGCTCGAAGAGCTCGCGGGCCGAGTTTCCGGGGGCGAGGATGAGCCGGTCCGAGTCGATGGTCCGGCCGTCGGCGAGGCGCAGCCCGGCGAAGCGCCCATCGCGCAGCTCGAGGTCGACGGCGCGGGCCCCCCAGAGGAATTCGCAGCCGCCGCGGGTCAGCTCCTCCACCATGGCCGAGATGGCGGAGGGGAGGACGTCGGAACCGACGTGCGGCTTCCCCTCGGTGAGGATCCGGGTCACGCCGCCGAAGCGGGCGAAGAGCTCCACCACGGTCCGGACGGCCGGGTGGTGGATGCCGGTGCCGAGCTTCCCGTCGGTGTAGGCGCCGGCGCCCCCTTCGCCGAAGTTCATGTTCGACTCCGGGTCGAGGGTCCCGTCGCGCATCAGCGCGGCCACGTCGCGGCGGCGCGGGCCGACGGTCCGGCCGCGGTCCACGACGATCGAGGGGACGCCGCGCTCCAGCAGGCCCCAGGCGCAGAAGAGGCCGGCCGGTCCGGCCCCGAGGATGACGGGGCGGGCGGCCGGTGGGCGGACGCGAACCGGAGGTGGCTGCGGGTCGGGGGCGGGGGCCACGTCGGCCGCCGTGGAGGCGAGCGGCCCGTCGAGCGACACCTCCAGGCTCACCAGCCAGCGCGCGTGTCCCTTCTTGCGGGCGTCGAGCGAACGGCGCAGCACCACCACGTCGCGCAGCGCCGAGGGGGCGAGCGAGAGTCGCTCGGCGGCCCGGCGCAGGAGCGCGTCGTCGTCCTCGTCGAGCCAGTGCGGGAGGTTCTGGATCCGGTAGCGCATGCTCCCTTCACGGGCGTCTGGACGTCATCGAGGCGTGAAGCCCATTACGCACCATGAACACGGCACAGCCGGCTCATCGCGTACTGGCCTACGCACTCCGCAGCCCACAAGCCGATCCGCTTGAACGCCAAGTCTGCGATATCAGGGCAAGACACAACGCCCCCTTCGGGTTGGTCCGCGGCTTGCTTTGTCTTCTCGTGTCGCATCCACGCTGTCGCTCGCTCGCACGGGAGACCTCACATGGTACCAGCCAAGCTCGACGTCAGGGGAACACAGATCCTCGCCAAGTCGCTCTTCAAGGAGCTTCGCGGCAGCGGCTACACGCCGAACCAGATCCTGGGCCTGTCCACGGAGCTGATCGACCTGGTCACCAAGGACCTGAAGGCGGTCCAGGAGCCTCACCTCG
Organism: Myxococcales bacterium; assembly: GCA_021806645.1. Lineage (GTDB taxonomy): Bacteria > Myxococcota > Myxococcia > Myxococcales > Anaeromyxobacteraceae > JADKCZ01. The sequence continues at coordinate 128,533 of JAJZQX010000009.1, forward strand.
CGGCCGTGGACGAGCCGCCGAGCGAGGGCTGGCGCGCGGCGCTGTAGGGCCACCCCGCGGCGAGCTGATCTCGCAGCGCGCAGCACCGAGAAGTGGACGGCGCCCACCAGCGGCGCCGTTCCCTTTTCTGGGACCTCGGATGCGGTGGAGCCGTCGTTGACACCCCCGGGCGCTGCAAGTAGCTTGGCCCCCCAATTCTTGACCCCTGCGGGGGGAGGACTCCCACCATGGCGCGCATTGCTATCAATGGTTTCGGTCGGATCGGCCGCTGCATCCTGCGGGCCGCGATCGAGCGAGGCGAGAAGGACCTCGAGTTCGTCTCGATCAACGACCTGACCGACACCAGGACGCTGGCGCACCTGCTCAAGTACGACTCCGTGCACGGCGTCCTCGACGCCGAGGTGAAGGCCACCGCCACCGGCATCCTGGTGAACGGCAAGGAGATCCAGGTCACGGCGGTGAAGAACCCCGGCGAGCTGCCCCACGCCGCCAACAAGATCGACCTGGCCCTCGAGTGCACCGGCCTCTTCACGGCGCGCGAGAAGGCCGAGACCCACCTGGCCGCCGGCGCCCCCCGCGTCCTCATCTCGGCGCCCGCCACCAACCCGGACATCACCATCGCCTTCGGCATCAACCACACCGCCTACGACAAGGCGAAGCACAGGATCGTCTCCAACGCCTCCTGCACCACCAACTGCCTCACGCCGGTGGCCAAGGTGCTGCTGGAGAGCTTCGGCATCAAGCGCGGCCTGATGACCACCATCCACAGCTACACCAACGACCAGAACCTGCTCGACCTGCCGCACAAGGACCTGCGCCGGGCCCGCGCCGCCGCGCTCTCCATGATCCCCTCGACCACCGGCGCCGCCAAGGCGGTGGCCGAGGTGATCCCGAGCCTCAAGGGGAAGCTGCACGGGACCTCCATCCGAGTTCCCACGCCGAACGTCTCGCTGGTGGACCTGACCGTGGAGCTGGAGAAGGACGCCACCAAGGAGGAGATCAACGCCGCGTTCAAGGCGGCGGCGGCCGGTGCCCTCAAGGGCGTCCTCCAGTATTCCGAGGATCAGACCGTCTCCATCGACTACAACGGCAACCCCCACAGCTCGATCTTCGACGCCACCAACACCTTCGTGCTCGGCGACAAGGGCAACTTCGCCAAGGTGTTCGCCTGGTACGACAACGAGTGGGGCTTCTCCAACCGCATGGTCGACATGGCCAGGCACCTGACGCGCTAGGCGCCCAGGGACGAGGGGAGGGCCATGGCGCTCAAGACCATCGACGCACTGCAGCTGGCCGGGAAGCGGGTGTTCATCCGCGTCGACTTCAACGTCCCGCTCGACGAGCAGGGCAAGGTCACCGACGACGCCCGGATCCGCGCGGCGCTGCCGACCATCACCTACGCCATCGCCCAGAAGGCCAAGGTGATCCTGGCCTCCCACCTCGGCCGCCCCAAGGGCAAGTCGGACGACAAGGCAAGGTTCACGCTGGAGCCGGCCGCCGTCCGGCTCAGCGAGCTGCTCGGGCAGGACGTCATCCTCGCCGACGACTGCGCCGGCGACGGCGTGGTCAAGCTGGCGCGCGAGCTGCGCGAGGGGCAGGTGCTGCTGCTCGAGAACCTCCGCTTCCACCCCGAGGAGGAGGCCAACGACGAGGGCTTCGCCAAGGAGCTGGCGGCGCTCTGCGACGTCTGGGTGAACGACGCCTTCGGCACGGCGCACCGGGCCCACGCCTCCACGGCCGGCATGGCCCGCTTCGTCAAGGAGAAGGCGGCCGGCTTCCTCGTCAAGAAGGAGGTCGAATACCTCGGCAAGGCGCTCGGCAACCCGGCGCGCCCGTTCGTGGCGCTGGTGGGCGGGGCCAAGGTTTCCGACAAGATCAAGGTGCTGGAGAACCTGCTGGCCAGGGCCGACACCGTCTGCATCGGCGGCGCCATGGCCTACACCTTCCTGGCCGCGCAGGAGGTGCCGGTCGGCAAGAGCCTGGTGGAGAAGGACAAGCTCGAGCTGGCCAGGCAGATCATGGACAAAGCCAGGGCGCGCAAGGTGGACCTGCTGCTGCCGGTCGATCACGTCTGCGGCGACGCGCCCAAGGAGACCGCCAGGCGGGTGGTGGTGGCCGATCGCGCCATCCCGGCGGACCTCATGGGGCTCGACATCGGCCCCAGGACGCTCGACGCCTACCGGCAGCGGATCCTCTCCGCCGGCACCGTCTTCTGGAACGGGCCCATGGGGCTGTTCGAGCAGAAGCCGTGGGCCGAGGGGACGTCCGGCGTGGCCAGGGCGATGGCGCAGGCCAAGGGCGTCACGGTGGTCGGCGGCGGCGACAGCGCGGCGGCCGTAGAACAGGCCGGCCTGGTGGACCAGATGACCCACGTTTCCACCGGCGGTGGCGCCAGCCTCGAGTTCATCGAGGGGCGCGAACTCCCCGGCGTGAAGGCCTGCGAGGACTGACCATGGCTCGCCAGAAGTTCGTCTGCGGCAACTGGAAGCTGCACAAGACGGTCGCCGAGGCCACCGCGCTGGTGAAGGAGCTGGCCGAGGGCCTGGCGGGGGACGCCCGCGTGCAGGTGGCGGTGGCGCCGGTCTTCACCTCGCTGCCGGCGGTGGCCCAGGCGCTGGCCGGCTCCCCCATCCAGCTGGCCGCGCAGGACGTCCACTGGGAGACCCAGGGCGCCTTCACCGGCGAGGTCTCCGCGCCGCTCCTCGCCGACGTGGGGGTCAAGCACGTCATCGTCGGCCACAGCGAGCGGCGCCAGTTCTTCGGCGAGACCGACGAGACGGTCCGCAAGAAGGTTGGCGCGGTGCTGGCGGCGGGGCTGCGCCCCATCGTCTGCGTCGGCGAGCTGCTGGCGGAGCGCGAGGCCGGCCGGACGCTCGATGTGGTCGGCCGGCAGGTCCGCGGCGGGCTGGCCGGGCTGCCGTCCGCGACGCTGGCCGCGGTCACCCTGGCCTACGAGCCGGTCTGGGCCATCGGCACCGGCAAGACCGCCACCACCGCGCAGGCGCAAGAGGTCCACGCCGCCATCCGGGCCATCCTCCGCGAGCTGGGCGGGGCGGTGGCCGACTCGATCCGGATCCAGTACGGCGGCTCGGTGAAGCCCGAGAACGCCGCCGAGCTCATGTCCCAGGCCGACGTCGACGGTGCGCTCGTCGGCGGGGCCAGCCTAAAGGCGAAGGACTTCCTCGCCATAGTGAAAGGTGCACTCCGTTGATTACCCTCGTCACAGTCATCCACGTCCTCGTCTGCGTCTTCCTCATCCTCATCATCCTGCTCCAGGCGGGCAAGGGCGGAGGCATGGGGGCCGCCTTCGGCGGTGCCGGCGCGCAGACCGTCTTCGGCGGTCGCGGCGCCCAGACCTTCCTCGGCAAGGTGACCAGCGTCAGCGCCTTCATCTTCATGCTGACGTCGCTCACGCTGGCGTACAACTCGTCGAAGGCCAAGTCGGTGCTCGACGCCCACACCCCGCCGGCCTCGACCGCCCCGGCCCCCGAGGCGCCCGCCGCGCCGTTCGCTCCGGCTCCGGCTCCGGCTCCGGCCGCGCCGGCACCCGCTCCCGCTCCCGCTCCCGCCAAGTAGGCGGCCGGCGCCGGGTGGACCCGGAACGAGAAAGGGACCCGGCGGTGGCCGGGTCCCTTTCGATCTACTCAGTGCCCAGGGCGGGATTCGAACCCGCACGCCTCACGGCGCCACCCCCTCAAGATGGTGTGTCTACCAGTTCCACCACCTGGGCTCGAAGCGGGGTCGGTATGTAGCAGAGGCCCGGGGAGGCTGCAAGCACGGGCGAACACCCTCGGGTTCGAAATGACGAAGGGGAATTCGGAGCTAGAATCGGCGCTCCAAGGAGCCTTCGCATGACCCGGCCGCTCGTCATCTTCCTCTCCGGCAACGGCTGGCGGGAGCGCTACCAGGCGGTCATGCTCGGCGTCACCGCCGCGTCGCTGGGCGACGCGGTCACGGTGGTGCTGGCGTTCGAACCGCTGCGCGCCTTCATGAGCGGGCGCTTCGAGGAGGGGGCTCCCGCCACCGTCCACGAGGCGCGCGTCCCGCCGCTGGCGGTCACGCTGGAGGAGGCGCGGCGCGAGCTGGGCTTGCGGGTGGTGGCCTGCGAGACCTCGGTGCGCCTGGCCGGGCTCGACCCCGAGGTGGTCCGCGCGAAGCTCGACGGGCTGGAGCCGCTCCCGTCGCTCTGGCGGCTGGCGCAGCAGGGGCGGGCGCTGGCGTTTTGATGGTGCCGGGCGCCTTGCTGGGTGGCAGACCGCGGGCTATGACCGGACCGCGATGGACCTCTCGAAGAAGAGCGCGCTGGTGATCGGCGCGGGTGGCCTCGGCGGCCCGGCCCTGTTGACCTTGGCCGCGGGCGGCGTCGGCCGGCTGGTGGTGATCGACGACGACGTGGTCGAGACCTCCAACCTCAACCGGCAGCCGCTCTTCGGCGAGGCCGACCTCGGCCAGCCCAAGGCCGTGCTGGCGGCGGCGAGGCTCCAGCAGCTCTTCCCGGCGGTCCAGGTGACGGCGCTGAACCGCCGCTTCGACGCCGGCGAGGCGGTCGAGCTGGTCTCGGGGGCCGACGTGCTGCTCGACGGCTCGGACAACTTCCCCACCAAGTTCCTCGCCAGCGACGCCGCGCTCAAGGCCGGCAAGCCGCTGGTCCACGGCGGGGTGCTGCGCACCTCGCTCCAGATCCTCACCGTGGCTCCCGGCTTCTCCGGCTGCGTCCGCTGCCTCTTCGAGGCGCCGCCGCCGGCCGGGCAGGTCCCGACCTGCGCCGAGGCCGGGATCGTTGGCGCCCTCTCCGGCTTCGCCGGCGGGCTGATGGGCGCCGAGGCCCTCCGGTTGCTGGCGGGCGAGCGGGGCAGCTACGCCGGGCGGCTCTTCGTCTTCGAGGCCCGCACCGGTCGCGGCCGGCTGGTGCTGGTGCGCCGCCGCCCCGGCTGTCCAGCCTGCGCCGGAACGCAGCCGCTCGAGCCGAGCGGGCCGGCCGGGCCGGTCGCCTGCGCGACGCCGGCGGGGGCGCAGCCGTGAGCGGCCAGCCGGCTCCGGCGGCGCGCGTGGACGTGCGAGCCTTCACCTGCCCGATCACCTGGGTGAAGACGCGGATCGCGCTGGAGCGGCTCCAGCTCGGCGACGTGCTGGAGGTGCTGCTGCGCGAGGGTGAGCCGCTCCAGAACCTGCCCGGCAGCGCCGCGGAGGACGGTCACCGCGTGGTGTTCATGGAGCCGCTGCGCGAAGACCGGGCCGGTTCGTGGCGGATCCTGCTGGAGAAGGGGGCCGCGCCCCCGGCGCTGCCATGAGAGGACGCGATGGAGCAGAGGCCATGACCGTGACCGTCTCCATCCCGGCGCCGCTGCGCGACCTGGCCGGCGGGAAGGCCGAGTTGGACGCCTCGGGTGCCACGGTCGGGGAGGTGCTCCGCCAGGTGGCGAGAGCCTATCCGCGCCTCGGCGAGCGGCTCCTCGACGACGCCGGGCAGGTGCGCCGCCACATCGGCGTCTTCCTGGGCGACGAGGAGGTGCGCGAAGTCGGTGGGCTGGGGGCCGCGCTGCGAGACGGCGACCGGCTCTGGCTGGTGCCGGCCATCGCCGGTGGCGCGCCCGAGCTCGACGCCGAGCGGATCGCCCGGTGGGCTCGCCACCTGCTGGTGCCCGGCTTCGGGGCGGCGGGGCAGGAACGACTGATGGCCGCGCGGGTCCGGGCCGTCGGGGCCGACGGCATGGCCACGCCGGCGCTGGTGGCGCTGGCTCAGGCCGGCGTCGGGACCATCTGGATCGACGATGCGGAGACCGTCGGCCCGGCCGACCTGGTCGGCTGGCTCTACCGGCCGCAGGAGGTCGGGCAGCCGAGGGCCACGGTGGCCGCGGCGGCCCTTTCGAGGCTCTCCCGCTTCACCTCCGTCCTCCCGTACCCGGTCGGAGGCGCGCCGTCGGCCGCGCTCATCTGCGCCTCGTCGCCGGCGCAGGGGCTGGCGGCGGCAGAGGTGGCGCGGCGAGCCGGGATCCCGCACGTGGTCCTGGAGCTGGACGGGGAGGCGGGACAGCTGGTCTCGGTCCCGCCGGGCGCTCCGTGCCTGGCCTGCGGACGCTTCACCGCGGCGGGCGGGCGTCCGCCGGTCCCGGGTGCGCTGGCGCTGGCCTCGCTGGCGGCGCAGGAGCTGCTCCGCTTGATGGTCGAGCCGGAGGTGAAGGAGGGCCGGCGCTTCGACGTGGTCCGCGGGGTCCCGAGCGTGCGCGTCACCCAGCGGCTCCCGGGCTGCGTCTGCGGCCGCGACGAGGCGAGTGAAGCCTGAGCTGGGTGCGGGCGGCTGGCCGATCGCCCGGCTGGTGGCGCTGGCCGAGGCTTCGCCGGCCGAGGAGGTCTGCGGGTTGCTGGTGAGCGGCACCGGCGGCGAGGTCGAGCCGTGGCCGTTCACCAACGTCTCTGCGACGCCGGCCAGCGCGTTCGAGTTCGAGCCCCGGGAACTGCTCGGGGCCTTGCGGCGGCTCGACGAGGCGGGCGGCCGGCTGGTCGCCGTCTACCACTCCCACCTAGCCGGCGGGGCCGGCCTGTCGCCACGGGACGTGGCCGGCGCGCTGGTCGACGGCGCCCCGGTCCTGCCCGGTGCCGCGCAGGTGGTGGTGGCCCTGGAGGGTGGCCGGGCGAGGCGCATCCGGGCCCATCGCTGGACCGGCCAGGGCTTCGAGCCGTCCGACCTCTGGTGGCGCTGAGTGAATTCCCATGTCGAGGTCGCATTTCTCTAACCTGCCGACAGAACGCGGGAAAACACGACCGGACTTGCGAACTCCACTTGGATCCGAGGGCGTGGCGCGATATACTTTGTGTTCACCCCGCACCGAGGTCTGCATGAACTTTCAGCAGAGCACCGGGTTCGTCATCTGGCTGACCGGAATGAAGAAGGCCGGGAAGACCACCCTCGCCACGCAGCTGGCGCAGCGGCTGACGCAGGCGGGGCGGGTGGTCCAGCTGCTCGACGAGGACGGCGAGGCGAAGTTCCTCCTCGAGGGGCTCGGGCCCTCCAAGGACGGCCAGGTCACGGCGGTGAAGCGGTTCGGATACACGGCCAAGGCGGTGGCCAGGTCGGGCGGGATCGCCGTCTGCGCGGCACTCTCCCCGTTCCGCGAGCCGCGCGAGCAGCTGCGGCGCGAGGCGCGCCGCTTCGTCGAGGTCTTCGTCGACTGCACCATCGAGAAGCTGATGGATCGGGACGGCAAGGAGGCCTACTACAAGAAGGCGATGACCGGCGAGATCACGCAGGTGGCGGGTGTTGACCTTCCGTACGAGCCGCCGGTTCACCCCGAGCTGGTGCTCCACACCGAGCAGGAGCCGGTCGAGGCCTGCCTCACCCGCATCTTCCAGGCCCTGGTAGACGGCAAGTTCATCGGCCCGACCGAGTTCGGGCGGCTCACCGGCGGCCTCAAGCCGAAGCGGAAGTCGGGCAAGCCGGCCAGGGCGGGCCAGGGGGCCAAGCCACCGAAGGCGGCCAAGGCGAAGAAGGCGGCGGGCAAGGCGGGCAAGAAGAAGCGCTGACGCCCCGACCGCGATCCCGTTACCCGAAGTGCCGGGCGGTACGTTTCGAATCATGCGCGCCGAAGTGGAACCGCTGCGACAGGCTTCACGCCCCGCGCTGGAGGGGCTGCGGCGCCAGCTGGCCGGCTACGGCCGCGTGCTGGTCGCCTTCTCCGGCGGTGTCGATTCGACCTTCCTGCTGGCGGTCGCCCGGGAGGTGCTCGGCGACGGGGCGCTGGCACTCACGACCCACTCGCCCAGTGTCCCCGAGTCGGAGCGGGCCGAGGCGCGTGCGCTGGCGGCCCGGCTGGGCGCCCGGCACGTCGAGGTGGTGAGCCGCGAGGGGGACGACCCTGCCTACACCGCCAACACCGACCAGCGCTGCTACTTCTGCAAGCGGGAACTCTACCGGCTCTGCCTCGAGGTGGCGACGACGGAGGGGATTCCGGCCATCGCCGACGGCTACAACGCCGACGATCGGCGCGACCATCGGCCGGGCCGTCGCGCGGCCGAGGAGGCGGGGGTCTTCTCCCCGCTGGCGGAGGCCGGGATGGGAAAGCCGGCCATCAGGGCCTGGAGCGAGGCGTTCGGCTTGCCGACCTGGGACAAGCCCCAGCTGGCCTGCCTCGCCTCGAGGATCCCTTACGGCACGGCGGTGACCCCGGAGCGGCTGGCGCAGGTGGAGCGCGCCGAGGCGGCGGTTCGGGCGCTCGGGCTGCGGAGCTTCCGGGTGCGTCACCACGGCGAGGTGGGGCGGCTGGAGGTGGCCGAGGAGGAGCTGGCCGGCGCCTTCGCGCGCCGCGAGGTGCTGGGGGCGGCGGTGAGGCAGGCAGGCTTCCGGAGCGCCGCGCTCGACCTCGAGCCGTTCCGCTCGGGGCGGATGAACGAGCTGGCGGGCATCCCGTTGCCGGTGGTGGCGTCGTGAGCCGCCTGGCGTTCCCCCGGGCCGGCGCCTGGGGGCTGATGGCCCTCGCCGCGGCCTGCATGAGCGCGCCCGCCCTGGCGGCTGCCCTGGAGCCGCGCTTCGACCACCGCGACCAGCAGGGGCTGCTGGCCGAGCTGGGTGTCGCCCGCGACTCGGTGGTGGTGGGCGGGCTGACCAACGCGAGCTACCGGCCGTCGCTCCGGGTGGCCTGGGGCTTCGACTTGAGCGGGGAGGGGGACGAGCTGCAGCTGGGCGGCACGGTGCGGCTTGGGAGCTGGTCCGATCCGCGGAAGGTGAAGCGGCTCTACGGCATCGACGCCATGTACCGCGCCTACTTCGGGTCGGAGGAGCTGAAGACCTTCGTCGAGATCGGCGTCTGGGCGAACCTCGCCTCGCGGCTGGCGGCCGGAGGGCTGGCAGGGATCGGACTCGCCTACGATCCGTCAAGGGCGTGGGGGTTCTACGCCGCGGCCCGATTCGGTGGAGGCTACGGCGAGGCGCGCATCACCAGCGTGGAGGTCGTGTCCGGACTGCAACTCCGCTGGTAGGCCCGCCTGCCGTGGTGGCCCCAGATGGGTGCCATAGCCAATTTCTTGCGACACTGGTATCAGGTGGTAGCGTGTAGGCAAACGTAGTCAATTCACTCCAGGAGCCTACATATGACCACAGATTTCGAGACTCTCTCTTCAGAGCCTGCCAATCGACTGGAACCGATGCTGGTGCGCCTCCCGCCCGCCTTCGCGACCGAACTTCGGAACCTGGCGAAGCGAACCCGCGTCCGCCAGTCCGACTATCTCCGCGAGGCGGTCGGCGACTTGCTGCTCAAGTACGGCCAGCACCCGGTCGCCGGCGAGGTCGATGCGTCCCATTGACGCCGTGCGTCAGCGCCAGTCCAGGGTGCCCGGGGGATAGCTCACGCTCGTCAGCGTGAGCCCCCAGCCGGGTGCCCGGACGCCCCGGTAACGTTCGCGCCGCGCCAGCAGGTCCCGGATCACCGTCGTGGGCGCCAGTCCAAGTCCGGCAGCGACCGCGGTGCCGACCAGGTTGCGGACCATGGCGCGCAAGAACCCGTGCCCTTCCAGCACCACGGCGAGCAGGGGCACGTGGGTGGCCGCGATCACCTCGGCGCCGGTGAGGGTCCGGATCGAGCCGCGCTGGTCGCCGGGCCGCGCGAAGCCGAAGAAGTCATGCTCGCCGACGGCATGGGCGAGCGCCTCGCGCATCAGCGAGGCGTCCGGTAGCCCGCAGGCCAGCCCCGGAAAGGCCCGCTCGTCGGGCAGGGTCCAGCACCAGGGAGCCACCTCCGCCGGCGGCGGCACTCCGATCAGGTAGGCGTAGCGGCGGCTCACCGCCGAGGCCCGGGCGTGGAAATGGGCGGGGGCGAGCGCGGCGGCCAGGCAGACCAGGGAGTCGGGCGTGGCCCCGTTGACGGCCGTCCGCAGTTCCTCCGGATCGAGGCCGCGCCGGGCCGTGAAGCCGACCACCTGGTCGAGCGCCGAGACGCCGGCGTCGGTCCGCGCCGCCACCTGCAGCGGGCCGGTGATCCCGAGCGAGCGCAAGGCGGTCTCGAGGCTCTCCTGCACCGTCGGCAGGCCGGGCTGGCGCTGGAAGCCGCGATAGGCGCGCCCGTCGTATGCCAGTCGGAGTGCGTAGCGGCGCCGTTCCACGTCGTGGTAATTTGAGCACGCCTCTCCGCGCGGCGCGAGCCTCCCGGGAGCGCGCCGCCGAATGCCCGAGACCACCCCCACCTTCCAGGTTGACGACCCGGCCCTCGACGGCGCCGACTGGCTCTTCCAGCGCGATGGCAAGGTCTACGGTCCGGTGGAGGGGCGGCGCCTGGCCGAGCTGCTCTATCGCGGCGAGCTGGTCGCGGCGACGCTGGTCTCCAGCGGCGACGGCGGCTGGCAGCCCGTCGCCCACGTTCCCCAGTTCCTGCTTCACGTGAAGAAGGCCGAGGCGGCCCTGCGCGTGGAGCAGGAGGTGACCGGGGCCCGGGCGCTCCGCGTGCGCCGGGCACGGACCAGGACCGCCGGCCTCCTGATCGGCGCGCTGGCGCTGGTGGGCGGCGCCGGAGTGCTGGCGCTCTGGCTCGGCCGCGGCGGCGACCACAGCCCGCTGCTCGACGACTTCGGCGCCGGCATCTCCATCTCGGTTCCGGCGCGGGTCGGCGTGGCCGGCCGGGCCGGCGGCGGCGAGGTCGAGGTGGCGGTGACACCCGACGAGCGGGCGCAGCGCCCCGTCAACGGCTCCCGCCCGGCGCGCTCTGCGCCGGCCACCACCGCGGCCCAGCCGGAGGGCGGGGAGCTGGTGGCCACGCAGTTCGACGCGGGGAAGATCCAGGAGGTCGTGAACCGGCAGCAGCGGACGCTGGCTCCGTGCCTTCGCGCCGAGGCCGAGCGGGCCCCCGACTTCGCCGGCGAGGTGCCGCTCGAGTTCACCATCGGCAACGAGGGCAAGGTGGTGCGGGTGGTCATCCCGGACCCCCGGATGCGCCAGGGGGCGCTGCGCGACTGCTTCGAGCGGGTCCTCCAGGGCTGGACCTTCGACACCTTCCCGGGCCAGCGCCCCAGCGTCGCCCTGGTCTTCAAGGTGGGCAGGTGATCCGGTCCGGGCGGAGCGCGCCATGAGCGGCAGCGCGTCGCTGGCGAACCGGGCCGAGGCGCTGCCGCCGGGCTCGACCCGCCGGCTGGTGATCGAGGGGGCCCGCCGCTTCAAGGCGGCCTGGGTCGAGTTCGCCCGCCTGCTCTCGGAGGTGCGGCGCGGCGAACTCTGGCGCGAGTGGGGCTACCCGAGCTTCGATCGCTACTGTTCGTCAGAGCTCTTCATCCGCAAGGCGACGGCCGAGAAGCTGACCGCCAGCTTCGGCTTCCTGGAGCGTCACGAGCCGCGGCTGGCCCAGGGGCTGGGCGACGAGAAGGCGCCCCCGTTCGAGGTGATCGAGGTGCTGTCGCGCGCCGAGGCGGCCGGGCGGCTCTCGGCCGACGGCTGGCGCGAGCTGCGCGACGAGGTGATCGATCGGCCGCCGACTCCGGCGGCCATGACCAGGGCGCTGGCCGAGAAGTTCGGCCCGGAGCCCCGGGCGCCGCGCCCGCCCCGGGGGGAGCGCATGGCCAAGCTGGCCTCCGCCGCCCGGCGCGTGGCCGAGGCGTGCGCCGCGGAAGGGGCGATTTCCAAGGCGCTGACCGCCCGCGCCGAGGCGCTGGCCGAGGAACTGGAGCGGTTCGCCCGTGACGCTTGACTTCCACCCCGGGCGGGTCCGGCCAGAGAACAGGCGGAGCGGTCCGGTCCGGGTTAAGAACGTGATGCGTCCCGGGTTATTCGGGACGGCCTCGATTCTGGTACCATCGCCTGGGAGAGGGGACGAGTGAGCAGGAAAGAGCACCAACACGGGAACCTGACCTGCTCGTTCTGCGGCAAGGGGCAGCGCGAAGTGCGCAAGCTCATCGCCGGGCCGACCGTCTACATCTGCGACGAGTGCATCCGGCTCTGCAACGACATCATCGCGGAGGAAGCGCAGCGCGACGAGGGGCGGCCCACCGTGGCGCTCCCCACGCCGGCCGAGATCAAGGGCTTCCTCGACGACTACGTGGTCGGCCAGGACCGGGCCAAGAAGGTGCTGTCGGTCGCCGTCTACAACCACTACAAGCGCGTCTACTCGCGCCGCCCCCCGCGCCCCGCCCGCCCCGGCCAGCCTCGACCCGGCGGCAGCGACGAGGTCGAGCTGCAGAAGTCCAACATCCTGCTGATCGGCCCCACCGGCTCCGGAAAGACGTTGCTGGCCCAGTCGCTGGCCCGCTTCCTCAACGTCCCGTTCACCATCGCCGACGCCACCTCGCTCACCGAGGCCGGCTACGTCGGCGAGGACGTCGAGAACATCATCCAGAACCTGCTCCACAACGCCGATTACGACGTCGAGAAGGCCAGCCGCGGCATCGTCTACATCGACGAGATCGACAAGATCGCCCGCAAGGGCGACTCCCCCAGCACCACCCGCGACGTGGGCGGCGAGGGCGTGCAGCAGGCGCTGCTCAAGATCGTCGAGGGGACGCGGGCCAACGTCACGCCGCGCGGTGGCAAGAAGTACAACCAGCAGGAGTTCATCCAGGTCGACACCTCCAACGTCCTCTTCATCGTGGGCGGTGCGTTCTGCGGGCTGGAGCAGGTGATCCGGCGCCGGACCGGCGTGAAGGGGCTCGGCTTCGGCGCCAAGATCGACCAGAAGGCCGAGAGCTCGCTGGGCGAACTGCTGTCGCGGGTGGAGCCGCAGGATCTGACCCGCTTCGGCCTGATCCCGGAGTTCGTGGGGCGCCTGCCCGTCATCGCCACGCTCTCCGACCTGAGCGAGGACGACCTGCTCACCATCCTCACCCAGCCGAAGAACGCGCTGGTGAAGCAGTACCAGAAGCTCTTCGACCTGGAGAAGGTTAAGCTCTCCTTCACGCGCGAGGCGCTGCGGGCCACGGCGCACGAGGCGATGCGGCGCAAGTCGGGAGCGCGCGGGCTGCGCGCCATCCTCGAGCAGGCCATGCTCGACATCATGTACGACGTGCCGTACCGAGAAGGCGTCAAGGAGTGCCGCATCACCGATGGCGTGATCCTCAACAAGGAACCGCCACTGCTGACGTTCGAGAAGGAAAAGAAGCTGGCCTGAGCGGCGAGGGCCCGTCCGGGCCCCGGCTGGAGCGGCACCGGTTCACACCGTGCCGCGCTCGCACCCGGGCCGGTGGTGCAACGTCCCCATTTTCCTGGCGGTCCTCGACGGCACTCCGCTTGCTATCCACCGGAGCGTGGCCATGCGAGTTCGCCGAGTCCCGGCGGACCAGCGGCCGGAGGAACCATGTTCGCCCGCGCTCCCGTTCACCTGCTCCTCGCCGCCGCCGCCCTCTCGCTCGCCACCTCTGCCCGTGCCCAGGACGGGGAATGGGACGACAGCTACGAGCGAGGGACGCAGGGCGGTTACGACGTGCAGGTCGACGTCGACGGAGGCGGCGCGGTCACGCTGGAGAGCTTCCAGTACGGGCTCTCACCCTACGGCGACTGGGTCCGGACCGGCGCCTACGGCACGGCCTGGCGCCCTCGCGTGGCCTCGGGCTGGCGGCCCTACTACTACGGCCGCTGGGAATGGACCAACGAAGGCTGGTACTGGGTCTCCGAGGAGCCGTTCGGCTGGGCGACCTATCACTACGGCCGCTGGGCCTGGGACGGCGGCCAGGGGTGGGTCTGGGTCCCCGGCTATCAGTGGGCTCCGGCCTGGGTGTCGTGGCGGTTCGGGGATGACGTGGTCGGCTGGGCGCCGCTGGCGCCGGGGCTGTCGCTCTACGTGACCAACTACGCCTTCGTGGATTTCTGGTGGACCTTCGTCCCCTCGGCCCGGTTCTGTGGGGCGCCGGTCTGGGGTATGGCCTACTCGCCATCGCGCGCCTACCAGTTCTACGGGGCGACCAGGCCGGCTCCTCCGCGCCCTCGGACGCAGGACCTGGGGCGTCAGCCCGGGGGCGGTGGTTCGGCGCGGCCACCGCCAGCCTCGCGGTCTACGCCCGGGTGGGGCGGCCCGCCGCCCCGTTACATCGAGGAGAGGACCGGGAGGCCCATCCAGGCCAGCAGGATCGTGGTCGAGCCCTATCCCGGCGCGGCGCGTGGGCGTGCAGGCGAGATCGGCGTCTACCGGCCCGGGAGCGCCCCGCGCCCGGGCGGCGCCAGGAGCCCCGTCCCGGCGGCGCGGCCGGGGGAGCCAATGGGGCCGATGGCTCCGGCGGGACGGCCCGCGATGCCGGCCTCGCCCGGCGGGCGAACCTGGCCCTCAGGGCCCGGCTCGCCACGCCCCGGAAGCGGATGGCAGCGGAGCGCGCCGCGCGCTCCGATCGCGCCCCGCTTCGAGGGCCGGCCGGGCCCCGCGCCGCGCGGGAGCGTGACGCCGTACGGGGGCGGCCAGTGGAACCAGGGCGCCACGCCTCGCGGCGGCGCATGGCCTCGCGGTGGGGCGTCGGCGCCGTGGGGCGGCGTCAACGCCCGTCCGCCCGGCTCCGGGCGCCACCGCTGAGAGGCAGGCGGGCCGGCGCTCAGGACGAGGTGACGCGGACCGTGGTCCTCATCTGGCGGCCGCTGTCGAGGTCCCGGGCGCTCATGGTCAGGATCCCCTCGATGCTCACGTCGAATACGATCTCGAGCCGCGCCTCGCCGGCCTGCCCCGGGCTCACGCCGCTGAACGTGAACTCGCCGAGGAGCTCGTTTCCGGACGTCTCGGCCTGGTCGCCCTGGAAGATCCGGACCACCAGCTCGGTCTGGCCGTCCTCCGAGCTGGTGGCGGCGATGGCCTTGGCGTTGGGGATGGCGGCGTTGCGCGGGAAGACCACGTGCATGGTGCCACCGGCCTGCTCCAGGCCGATGGCCATGGGGATGACGTCGAGCAGCTGGAGCTTGAGATCGCTGTTCTCCTGGAGCGACCAGCCGTAGAGCGCGGCGCCGATGGCCACCGCCTCGTCGGGGTGGACCCCCTTGGACGGCGGCTTGCCGAAGAACCTGGTGAGCCGCTCCTGCACGATCGGCATGCGGGTCTGACCACCCACCAGCATCACCTCGTCGATGTCGGCGGCGGTGACGCCGGCGTCCACCATCACCGAGCCGACGATCTTGAGGGTGCGGTCGACCAGCGGGTGGGTCAGCTTCTCCAGCAGCTTCCGGTCGAACTTGACGTCGAGGTTGAGCGGCTGCCCCTGCGACGTCATGGTTATGAAGGGGATGGAGAAGGGGGCCTCGGTGCGGGCCGAGAGGTCGATCTTGGTCCGCTCGGCCAGGTCCTTGATCCGCTGCATGGCCACCGGGTCGGTGGAGAGGTCGATGCCGTGCTTGGCCTGGAAGCCGTCGAGCACGTGGCGGATCATGGCGTTGTCGAAGTCGATGCCGCCGAGGAAGATGTCACCGCCGGTGGCCTTCACCTCGAAGACCCGGTCGCGGATCTCGATGATCGAGACGTCGAAGGTGCCGCCGCCGAGGTCGTAGACCAGGACGCGCTCGGTCAGCTGCTTGCCGAGGCCATACGCCAGCGCCGCCGCCGTCGGTTCGTTGATGATCCGGACCACGTCGAGGTCTACCAGCCGTCCCGCCTCCTTGACCGCCTGCCGCTGCCGGTCGGTGAAGTAGGCCGGGACCGTCACCACCGCCCGGGACACCTTGAAGCCGAGGTGATCGGAGGCCACGTCGCGGATCTTGTGCAGGATCTTGGCGCTCACCTCGTGGACGTGGAAGGCGCGCCCGTGGCAGTCGACGGCCACGTCGTTCTCGGTGCCGGCATGGACCTGGTACTGGACGGAGCGCTGCACCGACTCGACCACGTCGTCCTTGGGGGCCCGGCCGATGAGCCGCTTGGTGGCGTAGAGCGTGTTTCGCGGGTTGAGCTGCCACTGGCGCTTGGCCTCGTGGCCGATCAGTTCGTTGCCCTTGTCGTCGATGGCGAAGATGGACGGGATGATCGAGTCCCCACCCTTGTACGGGATGAGCTTCACCTGGCCGTCGCCGAAGGCGACGGCGGCGCAGGAGTTGGTGGTACCAAGGTCGATCCCGATGATGGTGCCGGGGCCTGGCGAGTTCATTCTACCGGCAGCGTACTACGCGGGACGCGCCGCAGGCAGAAACAGGTCGAAGCGCCGGCGTCGGGGCACCGAGGTACATTGGCCGCTCACGGTCCGCCGCCGGAGGAATCATGGACAGCCGCGTCAGCTGGGACGAGTACTTCATGAACATCGCCAGGGTGGTCGCCACCCGGGCGACCTGCGACCGGAAGCACGTCGGGGCGGTGCTGGTACGCGACAAGACCATCCTCTCCACGGGGTACAACGGGTCGATCCGCGGGCTCCCGCACTGCTCTGAGGCCGGGCACATGATGGAGGAGGGCCACTGCGTCCGGACGGTGCACGCCGAGGCCAACGCCATCATCCAGGCGGCCAAGAACGGGGTCTCCATCGACGGGAGCACGGTCTACACCACGGCGTCCCCGTGCTGGCCCTGCTTCAAGCTCATCGCCAACTCGGGGGCGAAGCGGATCGTCTTCGGCGAGTTCTACCGGGACAACCGGATCTTCGAGTACGCGCAGCAGATCGGCATCGAGCTGGTCTCCCTGCAGGTGCCGGCCCGCCCGGACCTGCAGCCGGGCGATACCGGCTCGCCCAGGCCGGTCTCCGGGACCGGGGCGCCCCCGGGCGGCCAGGGTTGAAGAGGGGGTCAGTGCTTGCGGAACATCTGGCGCCGGCTTCGGACCGCGGCCGGGTCCATCTCCATCCGCGGCGGCTCGAGCCGGAACTGGTACCACTGCTCGCCGTAGAGCTTCCAGAGCTTGAGCTTCTTGCCGTTCTGGAGCGCCTGCAGCGACTCCTTGAGCTTCTCGTCGTTCGGGGAGGCCGAGTTGCCGCGCCCCAGCACGCGGAGGGCGTCGTCGTGCCGCCCTTCCTTCTCCAGGAGCCAGGCGTATACGGACCAGGCAAGCCCCTCCTTGGGCGCCACCTTGACGGCCTCCTCCAGCAGCGCCCAGGCGCCGGCCAGATCCTTCTTCCGGTAACGGGCGGCGGCGAGGATGCCGCGGGAGAGCCAGTCGCGATTGACGAGCTTGGCCAGCCAGCCGCTGGGCTGCCCGGCCTCCAGCTCGGGGAGGGCGGTGTCGAGGTCGTCGGTCACGTACCGGAGCATTCCAATGGAGGCGTGGAGCTGCGCCGCGGCCAGGAACTGCCACGGGCCGAGCGAGTAGCCGGACTGGAGCGCGGCCACCGCCTTCTCGACGTGACGGGCCATCAGCTCCTTCTGGACGGTGGTGTTGATCGTCTCCAGCCGCTTGCGGACCCGGAAGGCGATGAAGACGTAGCTGGCCGAGGCGACCACCAGGCCCGGGAAGAAGGCGGCCACCCAGCCGAAGCTGGTGCCCGTGGAGATGGCGAGGGCGACGAGGGCGCCAACAGCGGCGCTGATGAGGAGGTTGTACATGGCGGCTCCAGACGGGCGAAAGGCGGACCAATACACGCCCGTTCACCCTCGCCGCAAGGGGAAACGGGCCACGGCGGCGTGGCCGAGATGGCCCTCCCCGGACTCGAACCGGGAAGGGGGGTTGCCCCACTCGATTTTGAGTCGAGCGCGTTTACCATTTCGCCAGAGGGCCGAGCACCACGCCAACGGTCGCCGACATTAACAGAGAATGGGAATTGCTGCCGGTGAGATTGTCGTTATACTGCCCAAATCTGATTTGAGCGGACGTTGACCCACCGTGTCAATCGCGGCTCAATCCAATCGGGAGTACACCATGGCTCGCCACGCCGACATCTCGCTCGACGACATCGTGAAACAGGGCATCGAAGGGGTGGTGGAGCGAGTCGCCGCCGCCATCGCCCGCTCCATCGCCGACACGGTGGCGCGGCGGCTGGAGGCCGAGCTGAGGAAGACGGTGGGGAAGGGCGGCCGGGGCCGCCGCGCGAGCGCGACACGCCCACGCGCCGAGATCACCAGGTGGGCCGCCGATCGCCGGGCGCGCCGCGTGCCGACCTTCGTGATCGAGCAGACCGGCCTGAAGACCAAGAAGGCCATCGTGACGAAGTACGGTGACGGCGTGGTCTTCGAGAAGGGCAAGCCGGCGCCCAAGGCCAGGTAGTCGATCACCGCCGCTTTCGCGGCGGCGAGGGGCGACGCCGGGTCGGGCTGGTGGCCTCCTTGGCCGCCGCTTCTGGCTTTGCGCCCGGCGTGCCGGCGGTCGGGGCGGCCGGCTTCTCGGTCCCATCCGTCCTGGTGGCCGGGGCCGGCTTCTCCTCGGGCGACCTGGCCGGTTCGGCCCCTTCGGTCTTGCCGGGCCCGGGGCGCGGTGTCGCGTACAGATCGGCGTACCAGCCACCACCCTTGAGGTGGAAGCTGGTCCTCGATACGGCCCGGGTCATCTTCTTGCTGCCACAGTGAGGGCAGGTGGGAGGGCGCTCGCTGACGCGCTGCACCACCTCGGTGAGCTTCCCGCACTTGGCGCAGTTGAATTCGTAGATTGGCATGTCGCCTCCACGGGGCCCTTCACAGGCCGGAATCGGGTCAGCGGGGTGGTCCGCGACGGCCGCCGGAAGGACGCCCGCCGGAAGGACGGCTGCCGGAAGGACGGCCGCCGGAAGGACGGCCGCCGGAAGGACGGCCGCCGGAAGGACGGCCGCCGGAAGGACGGCCGCCGGAAGGACGGCCGCCGGAAGGACGGCCGCCGGAAGGACGGCCGCCGGAAGCGGGACGCTTCGGCGGGCGCGCGGCGCCTCGAGCGGCTGGGGCCAGCGGGCTCGGGCGGGGGCTCCTGGGCGCCGGCGTGCGCACAGGGGCCCGGGGTGCGGCCGCTGCGGGTACGCGGAGTGCGACGCCGAGGCGGGCCAGCAGCAGCCGCACCGAGGCCGCCGGGAGCGCCAGCGTCCGGGCCAGCCCCAGCTCCAGCGGTTCGCCGGTGGTGGAGAGGGCCCGGAGGTGTTCTGGGAGCCGTTCGGCGAGGTCACGCTCGAACTCCTCGAGCAGCTCGAGGTCGGCCAGCTCGTCGGCGTGGCCGACCAGCAGCAAGGCGCGCTCCGAGAGCGTGGCCCGCGAGCGCAGGGCTCTTCGGCGCGTTTCGCGCAGCCGCGTCACCTCGGCGTCGATCGCCAACCGGGTGATGGCGGCGCCGAGGCTGGCCAGGTCGTGGCCGAGCGCGGCAGCGGCCTGCGCGAGGACGGCGCCGGCCGCGCGGACGGCGTGCACCAGTTCGTCCCGCTCGCGGCGGCCGAAGGCGCGGTCGAGGCCGTGGTGCTCGAGCGCCGAGTCGAGGTCGGCGTCGCCGGGCGGCGCTCCATCGGCCCGCCGGTACGCCGCGCCGATGGCCGCGACCAGTCGCGGGCGGCGACCGCCGTGGGCGCGGATGAGCCGTTCCAGCTCGCCCCGGCCGGCGGGGAGGAGCAGTTCCTCGATGAGCGGCAGGCGGGTTGGCACGAGGGCCGGGCCAGGCGCCGGGGCCCCCGCCCTTCGCACCACGACCTGGGCGCGGCGCGAGCGCTTCACCGCCTTCTTTCTCGCGGCGGCGACCGGGGGCGGCGGGGGCGACGCGTCCTGGCGAGGCCGCGGCTCCTCGCCAGGGCGCGGGTAGCGCTCCTCGCGCTCCCGCTCGGCAGCCACGTCGGGGGGCACGCCGCGCGCCAGGTCGGCCAGGGCGTGGGGACCGAGGGGGCGCGTCGGGGGCGGGTCGGCCAGGAGCCCCCGGGCAGCCAGCAACTGATCCCAGCCCAGGGTCTCCAGGGCTGCTCGCACCTCACGCGGCGTGGTCTGCCGCCCGGCCTCGGCGCACCAGCGCACCGCCCGCTCGATGGTCTCCAGCTCCAGCTCCGCCATGGGGGCGCACCCTGCGACGCCGGCCGCGTCCAGTCAAGGCGGGGGTCGGACCCCGGGCCCGGCCCCGGCGAGGTGACGATCGCGAGCGCCCGGGGCGGGCCATCCGACCCGCGTGGTTGCCCGTCGGTGCCTCGCGTGGTTGACTCCTCGCCATGTCGAACGAGCCGAATGCCCGGAGCGATGGCGTCCCTGGCGCCATCCCGTACCTGCGCTGGGGCCTCTTCGCGATCCTGCTGGTGGCGGCCTCGGCCGCTCTCATCGGGCTTCCGAGGGCCGAAGCGGGCGGCTGGTCCATCTGGCTGCGGCTGGTCCCGGTGCTGCTGCTGGTCTTCTTCATCGGAGGCTACGCCACCTACCGCTTCACCTTGGTCCGGGCGGGACGTTACCCGGCGGGCAAGGCGCTGGTGCGGGTGGCGATGCTGGTGCTCCTCACGGTGGCCATCGCCGGCATCGCGCTCGACCGGCCCGTTTCGAGGAGACCCTCGCCAGGACTCGATCTGGCCGCGCCGCTCGCCAGCGCCGAGCCGCTGCTCCGGGCCGTCGCCAGCGAGGTGGTCCGTCACCGGCCCCGCCCCGAGGCGCTCGGGCATGTCCCGCGGCTCATCGCGCTGCTCCACGATGAGTCGCCGCTGGTGCGACGCGAGGCTCACGCCACGCTGGTGGCGCTGGCAGGCCTCGACGTGGGCGAAGGTCCCGGCGCCGCCGAGCGGTGGCGCGCCTACTGGACCGCCAGCGGCGTCAAGGCCGGCCCTTAGGCCGATGTCGGAGGAACGCCACCCGAGGGGGTTGCCGGCCGGCCGGTCTCATGATAATGAGAACCGTTCTCACCATGAGATCGACCAGCCCGCCCGGACGCAAGCGTCCGACCCTCCTCCAGGCCCCGACCCGTGGCCGGGGTGATTCCGGCCCGCTCCGGGCCGCTCGTCGCGCCGACCGGGGCTCCGGCGCGGCCGGGCGTGCCGACCACGGCGGCCGGGCCGCGCTGGCGGCCGAGATCGTCCGGCTCGGGCTGAAGCACTCGCGGCAGCGCGACCTCGTCGCCGACACCTTCTTCGGGATGGGGGGCCATGTCTCGGTGGAGCAGCTGGTGGCCGCCGCGCGCCGGAACGACCCGCGCGTCAGCGTCGCCACCGTCTACCGGACCATGAAGCTGCTGGTCGGCTGTGGGCTCGCCTTCCCGCGCCAGTTCGACGGCACGCAGACCCGCTACGAGCCGGCCGGCGGCCGCCCCCACCACGACCACATCATCTGCACCCGCTGCGGGAGCATCGAGGAGTTCGCCGAGGAGCGCATCGAGACGCTCCAGTCGAGCGTCGCGCAGCGCCATGGCTTCGAGGTCGAGACGCACAAGCTGGAGCTCTACGGTCGCTGCGCCGCCTGCCGGCGAGCCCCGGGACGGGAAGCGAGGCCATGACCCCTCCGCCGCCCTCCAGCGCGCAGGCCCTCGAGGCCAAGCGACTCGTGGCGCCGACCCGGACGGTGATCCTGGTCGGCAACCCCAACGTGGGCAAGAGCGTCCTCTTCGGCGCGCTCACCGGCCACTACGTCACGGTCTCCAACTACCCGGGGACCACCGTGGAGGTGACCCGCGGCACCGCCACCATCGGCGGCGCCGCGTGGCACGTCATGGACACGCCGGGGACCAACAACCTGCTGCCGATGTCGGAGGACGAGCAGGTCACCCGCGACATCCTGCAGTCCGAGTCCGGCGCCGTCTGCCTCCAGGTCTGCGACGCCAAGAACCTGCGGCGCGGCCTGCTGCTCACCTCGCAGCTGGCCGAGGCCGGCGTGCCGTTCCTGCTGGCCCTCAACATGTCCGACGAGGCCGCCGGCCGCGGCTTCCAGGTGGACGAGGTCCGGCTGGCCGCCGCCCTTGGCGTCGACGTGGTGCCGACCGTGGCGGTGCAGCGACACGGGCTGGCCGCGCTCCAGGCGCGCCTCGGGGCGGCGCGGGCCTCCCGCTTCCTGCCCCGCTACGACGAGCGGATCGAGGCGGCGCTGGCCGAGGTCGCGCCGCTCATGCCGAAGGGCGGGCTGGGGGGGCGAGCGCTCGGGCTCATGGCGCTGGTGGGCGACGACTCGCTGCGGGCGCTCCTGTCGGCGCGGCTCACCCCGGAGGCGCTGGCCCGGGTGGAGGAGGTGGGGCGCGGGCTGGCCGCCCACTACCCGGAGTCGCTCCGGTTCGTGGTGGCGAAGCAGCGGCTGGCGGCCGTCGACAGGCTCCACGACGCGGTGGTCACCCGCGGGGCGCGCTCGGCGGGGAGCGACTTCGCCCGCCGCCTGGGGGCCTGGTCCACCCACCCGATCTACGGGATCCCCATCCTGCTGCTGGTGCTCTTCATCGCCTGGCTCTTCGTCGGGCTCTTCGGGGCGGGCACCGCCGTCGACTTCCTCGAGCGCACGGTCTTCCAGCGGCACCTGGTGCCGTGGACCGAGGCGGGGCTCCGGGCGATCCTGCCGGGCGGCGCCGTGCGCGAGTTCCTCATCGGCCCGGCCGGCGTCCCCTACCAGCAGCACGGGGGCTTCATCATCGGCCGGTACGGCCTGATCTCGATGGGGCTCTCCTACGCCGTGGCCATCGTGCTGCCCATCGTCGCCACCTTCTTCGTGGCCTTCTCGATCCTCGAGGACTCCGGATACCTGCCGCGGCTGGCGGTGATGGTGAACCAGCTCTTCAAGCGGATGGGGCTCAACGGCAAGGCGGTGCTGCCCATGGTGCTCGGTCTCGGCTGCGACACCATGGCCACCATGACGGCGCGCATCATGGAGACGCGAAAGGAGCGGGTCATCGTCACGCTGCTGCTGGCGCTGGCCGTCCCATGCAGCGCCCAGCTGGCGGTGATCCTCGCCATGACCGCGGGGCTGCCGCTGGCGGCGCTGGCCTGGTTTGGCGGCACGCTGCTGGCGGTGATCTTCCTCATCGGCTGGCTGGCCGCGAAGGTGATCCCGGGGCGCGGCTCGGACTTCATGCTCGAGCTGCCGCCGCTGCGCCTGCCGCAGGCCGGCAACGTCGCCGTCAAGACCCTGGCCCGCATCGAGTGGTACCTGCGCGAGGCCATGCCGCTCTTCCTGCTCGGCACGCTCATCCTCTGGGGGCTCGACCGCTTCCACCTCCTGGCGGCGCTGGAGCGGGGCGCCGAGCCGGTCATGTCCGGACTGCTCGGGCTCCCCAAGGAGGCGGCCGGCGCCTTCATCCTCGGCTTCCTGCGGCGCGACTACGCCGCGGCCGGGCTCTTCGCCCACTACCAGCCGTACATCGCGGCCGGCACCATGACGAGGTCGATGGAGATCGAGGTGGTGGTGGCGCTGGTCACCATCACGCTCTTCATCCCCTGCATCGCCAACTTCTTCATGATCCTGAAGGAGCGGGGGCTGAAGACCGGGCTGGCCATGATGGCCTTCATCCTGCCGTTCTCGCTGGGCGTGGGCGCGCTGGTGAACCTGCTGATGCGGCGGGTATACTGATGGCCGCACCTTCCCCGCTGGGCTTCGAGCACTGCCCGCTCTGCGGCATCGACTTCGACGCCTCGGGGCTGGGGTGCCGCCCCAGCTGTCCCATGGCCACCGGCTGCCACGTGGTCTGCTGCCCTGGCTGCGGCTACAGCTTTCCGCAGGAGAGCGCCGGCCTGGCCGGCCGGCTGAAGCGGTTCCTCGAGGAGCGCCGCCGCGCCGCGGCGGAGAAGGGGAGCACCACCTGAGCACCATGCCGTCACGCCGGATCGAGGAGCTGCTCGAGACCGTCTTCACCGAGCGCGAAGAGGGGCGCGACCAGGCGGCGTCGGTCCTCCGGCACGCCGGGGTGGCCCACGCCCCGGACGCCGGCCGCGCCGACCTCGAGGCGCTGGCCGCCGACGGGCTGCTCCGGCTCGATGGCGCGGGCGTGGCCCTGACCCCGTCCGGCGAGTCGAGGGCGCGCGACGTGGTGCGGCGCCACCGGCTCACCGAGCGGCTCTTCAAGGACCTGCTGGCGGTCTCCGAGTCGACCATGGAGGACCAGGCCTGCGAGCTGGAGCACATCCTCTCGCCGGAGGCGACCGAGTCGGTCTGCACGCTGCTGGGCCACCCACCCACCTGCCCGCATGGCCGCCCCATCCCGCCGGGCGCCTGCTGCGCCGCCTTCCAGAACACGGTGCGGCCGCTGGTCACCGGGCTGCGCCACTTCGAGCTGGGGGCGACGGGCCGGATCGTCTTCATCGCCCCCAAGTTCCACGACCGGATGGACCGGCTGGCGGCGCTCGGCGTCATCCCCGGCAGCGAGCTGCGGCTCCACCAGCGCTCGCCCTCCTACGTCATCGAGATCGGCGAGACCACCATCGCGCTCGACCCGGAGATCGCCGGCGAGATCTTCGTCAAGCCGGTCGAGCGGCGCTAGGCGCTCGCGGAGGAGCCGGCGCGGCGTCGCGGCCGCGCGAATCGATCGCCTGTCCCGTGACTCCCCGACGCGGAGTCGGCGGTGATGGCGCAGCTATCGGGAGATTTCTGGACGAGGCGGACCTCGCTGGTACGTTCGCCGCCGGGTCGAGTGATGTCCTGGCACGGTAGGCGCAAAGCGTCGCTGTTCTTGCTCGGTGCCGCCATCATCCTGGCGGTCGCCGGTGTCCTCGATCCGTCGGGGCTCGGCAAGAGCTTCCGCCTCCAGGAGGAGTGCGTCCGGCTGGCCGGCGAGAACAACCGGCTCCAGCTCGAGAACCACCGGCTGGCCCGCGAGGCGCGGGCGTTGCTCACGGATCCCAAGGCGCGGGAGCGCGCGGCGCGCGAGGAGCTACGCTTCATCCGGGCCGGCGAGCTGATCTACCGGCTCGACGGCCGGGCCGGGGGGGCGCCGTGAGCCCCGCCCGCGTGCCGCCGCCACCGGCGGCGCGGGCTCCCATCGGCTCGACCGCGACGCTCCAGGCCCGGCTGGCCGGGCAGCGGAGGCGTCCGGCGGTGGTGAGGCTCTACGCGGCCATCCTCGGCGACGCCGGGCCGCTCGGGGCCCCGGCCCGTCGCCGGCTGCTCGGGTTCCTGCTCCGCTCCATCCCGGCCGCCGGGGTGGTGGCCGGCGCCGGGCTGGTGACGCTGCGGGTCTTCGAGCCGGAACTCCAGGGGTACCCGCAGCTCCTGTCGCTGGCGACCCTGGCCGTCCTGCTGGTCTCGGTGGTCTGGCGGCGGGCCCTCCGCGCCATCCGTGGCGTGCGCGCCGGGTACCGGGAGCAGCTGGAGCTGGGCGGGCTCTTCGTGGTGACGTCGGCGGCGCTGGTGCAGGCCACCGGCGCCGGGGCTCTCGAGCCGCCGCTCCAGCCCGTCATCTACCTGGTGATGGCCTTCCTGGTCGCCTTCCTGGCCAGGCCGGTGGGCCTCGCCATGGTGCTCCTGGCCATGGGGCTCGAGGCCGGCCCCTGGTGGCAGCGCGGCGCCGAGCCCTCGGCGCTGGCCGTGCCGCTCACCCACGCCGGCTTCCTGGCCCTCTTCGCGCTGCTCTACCACGGGGTGCTGGCGGCCCAGTTGAAGGCCACGCGGCGCGCCGAGCGGGACGCCGTGGCCCTGCGGCTGCGCGAGATCGGCGAGCGGGCCCAGGAGTTCCGGCTCATGGCGCCCCGGGGCGAGGCCGGCGGAGGGCCGGACGAGGGCGGTCGCCGCTGGATCGACGGCGCCGTCCACGAGGTGGAGGCGGCCGTCCGCGGCGCGGTCGAGGTGGCGGCGGCGGCGCTCCACGCCGACACCTGCGCCGTCTTCCTCCTCTCCACCGACGACCAGCGGCTGCTACGGCGCGAGTGCCGCGCCTCCACCGACACCATCGCCGCCGAGGTGCCGGCCGGGGAGGGGGCCCTGGGCGGCGCGGTGCGCCGGGCGTCCCCCGTGCGGCTCCACGGAGAGGTGAAGGCCGCCAGCTACCACCTCGACGGGCGAAGGCCGGGGGCGCTGCTGGCGGTGCCGCTCCTCGACCGGCGCGGGGGCCACGTCCGGGGCGTGCTGGTCGCCGACCGGTTCGAGCCCCTCCCCTTCACCGACGAGGACGAGCGGCTGCTGGTGACCCAGGCCAGCGAGATCCTGCGCACCATCGCCTCCGAACGGCTCATGGAGGACCTGAAGCAGACGCGTGACGAGAAGGAGCGGTTCTTCCAGGCCATCGAGCGGCTCAACCGGGCCACCAAGCTGGACGAGGTGACCGAGGTCTCGATCGAGGTGGCCCGCGCCATGATGGACGGGATCGACTTCGGCGCGGTCACCCTGGTCGAGGCCGACGACGGCCCCGCCCGCCACCGGGTGGCGAGGACCTGGAGCGCGGCGGCCGGGAAGGCCCCGGCGCTCGACGGGCTCACCTTCGGGGACGAGGCCGGGAGCCTGGTGGTCTCGGCCGTCCGGATCTCCGCAAGCCTGCCCGTGGCCGGGCGGGATGCCGGCAAGGCGGCGGTCTTCGACGCCGACACCCGGCTCAAGGGGCTGGCCTCGATCAAGGTGATCCCGCTGCGCGCCCAGCCGCTGCGGGCCGAGGATCCGCCGGTGCTGGGGACGCTGGTGCTCGGCTCCCGCCGTCCCGACGCCTTCGGCGCCGACCGGGTTCGCCAGCTCGAGGTGCTGGCCTTGCAGGCGGCCGAGACCATCCAGCGGGCCCGCCTCTTCGACGCCACCGAGCGGCTGGCCACCACCGACGGGCTGACCGGCCTGCTCAACCACCGGACCTTCCAGGGCCGGCTCGACGAGCAGCTGCTGGCGGCGCAGCGGTACGGCCG
The DNA here is from genome assembly GCA_021806645.1 of Myxococcales bacterium. GTDB lineage: Bacteria > Myxococcota > Myxococcia > Myxococcales > Anaeromyxobacteraceae > JADKCZ01. The sequence goes on from JAJZQX010000009.1 coordinate 155,023, forward strand.
CAAGCTCTCGGTCATCCTCTGCGACATCGACCACTTCAAGACGGTCAACGACACCTACGGCCACCCGGTGGGCGACCAGGTGCTGCGGGGCGTGGCCCGCGTCCTCTCCCGCGAGGCGCGCACCACCGACATCGTGGCGCGCTACGGCGGCGAGGAGTTCGCGGTGGTGATGCCGGAGACCGACGCCGCCGGCGCGCTGGTGATCGCCGAGCGTATCCGGGAGCGGATCGCCCAGCTCGTCACCGAGACGTCGATGGGGCCCCTGAAGGTCACCATGTCGCTCGGGGTCGCCACCTTCCCGGACCACGGCCAGGAGAAGGCCAAGCTGGTCGAGAAGGCGGATGGCTGCCTCTACCACGCCAAGCGCCACGGCCGGAACCAGTGCGTGGCGGCGGGCGCTTCCAGGGCCTCGACCTGAATCGCCCGGGATCGACCTCACCGGTGGCCGACCGGAGTCCCCGCCTGCTAGACTCGTGTCACCGCCACCCCGGCGGTCGCGAGGAGCCGCTCCGGCGTGAAAAAGAACTTCGTCCTCGACACCAACGTCCTGCTGCACGATCCCAGGAGCATGTTCGGGTTCGACGACAACGACGTCGTCATCCCCATTCACGTCATCGAGGAGATCGACAACTTCAAGCGGGATCTCTCCTCGCTGGGGCGCAACGCCCGCCAGGTCTCCCGCTCCCTCGACGAGTTCCGCCGCGCCGGCAAGCTGCGCGAGGGCGTCTCCATCGGACCGGGCAAGGGCAAGCTGCGGGTGCTCTTCGCCGACCGGAAGCTGCCGCCCGAGGTGGGCGACGGCCACGCGGTCGACGACAAGATCCTGGCGGTGGCGTTCGACCTGGCCACCAAGGAGAAGGGGACGCCCTGCGTCTTCGTCTCCAAGGACACCAACCTCCGCATCCGCGCCGACGCGCTCGGCCTCCACGCGGAGGACTACGACGTCGAGGGGGTGGAGATCGACGAGCTCTGGAGCGGCGTGGCCGAGCTGGACGTCGCCCCGGAGGTGGTGAACGAGTTCTACGCCGCGGGCGCGGTGGCCTGCCCGCCCGGGCTGGCGCCCCCTCCGCCCAATGCCTTCGTCGTCCTGCGCGACAGGCTGGCGCCGCAGCACAGCGCCGTGGGGAAGTACAGCGCGGCGCGGGGCGCCTTCGTCCAGCTCATCAAGACGCCCAAGGAAGGGGTCTGGGGGATCAGGCCGCGCAACAAGGAGCAGTCCTTCGCGCTCGACGTGCTGCTCAACGACGAGATCCGGCTGGTCACCATGGTCGGCAAGGCCGGCACGGGCAAGACGTTGCTGGCCATCGCCGCCGGCCTGCAGAAGACCATGGAGGAGTCGGTCTACCAGAAGCTGCTGGTGTCGCGGCCCATCTTCCCGCTGGGGCGCGACATCGGCTACCTGCCGGGCTCGATCGAGGAGAAGCTCAATCCCTGGATGCAGCCCATCTTCGACAACGTCGAGTACCTGATGAACCTCTCGCGCTCGGAGAAGAAGGCCGGGCGTGGCTGGCACGAGCTGATGGACCTGGGCATCCTCGAGATCGAGCCGCTCACCTACATCCGCGGCCGCTCCATCCCCAACCAGTTCATCATCGTGGACGAGGCCCAGAACCTGACGCCGCACGAGGTGAAGACCATCATCACCCGCGTCGGCGACGGCACCAAGATCGTCCTGACCGGCGACCCGTACCAGATCGACAACCCCTACGTGGACCAGACCAACAACGGCCTGGTCCACGTGGTGAACCGGTTCAAGGACGAGCGGCTGGCCGGCCACATCACCCTCTCCAAGGGCGAGCGGTCGCCGCTGGCCGAACTGGCCGCCAACCTCCTGTAAGGGGGGGCAGGGGCGTCCCGCGAGGCGGGGCGCCCGGCTACCCGGTGGCGACGCGGAAGTCGACCAGCTCGATCGGCGCCGGTGCCATGCCGAAGGTCACGGCGTCGCGCCAGCCCTCGGCGTCGCCACCGATCTGCAACGGCGTGGGGCGTTCGAAGCGGAGGGAGACCTGGTCGGCGTGGAAGTCGAGGACCTTCTCGTGGGCGAAGTCGCCCGACCAGATCCGGTGGATGTTCATCAGCAGCGTGGAGACCGCCGGGTCCGAGACCACGCGGAGCTGCATCAGCCCCCGCTCCTTGGCGGCGTGCGGGAAGATCCGCATCCGCATGCCGTAGAAGGGGACGGTGCTGGCGCCGGCCATCATGCACGGGCCGGCGTAGAGCAGCTCGCCCGGGCCGATGGCGGGGCCGACGCGCCTCCCCTGGCCGTCGAGCCGCCAGGCCTCGTGGCCGGTGTTGACGATCTCGCAGTAGGTGGGGCTGCGCTCCAGCAGCTTGCGAGGCGCGGAGCGGAGCGCCACGGCGAGGCCGTAGCCGGTCAACCCGAGCCCGAGCGCCTGCAGCGGCGTGCCGGCCAGCTGGTCCTTCACCCAGTTGTAGTCGTTGAGGATGGCGGCGTCGATGCCGACGCCCGCGAACGGCGTGCGGCGCCCCTCGCAGGTGACGAGGTCGACACGGCGGGTGCCACCGAACTCGCCGGCTAGGTAACGGGTGAGGTCCCGGGCGTGGCGGCGCGGTGAGGCGCCCACCAGCTCGGCCACGGCGTTGCCCGTGCCCAGCGCCAGGACGCCGAAGCGCGGGGTCCGCTGGTGGCGCCGCTCGGCGGCGTCGATGATCCGGTTGATCCAGGAGACGAAGGTGCCGTCACCGCCGCCGGTGAAGACGGTGCGGTAGCGGCGCGCCACCACCCAGTCGGCGATCTCGGTCGCCTCCTCGTCGCTGTGGGAGAGGTAGAGGTCCTCGCGGGGCACGATCAGGGAGAGCGTCCGCACCATCCGTTCGGTGACGGCCTTGGCCCGGGCGTTGAGCAGCACGGCGACCCGGAGCGGAGCAGCGACGGGAAGGGCGGGTGCTTCGAGCCTTTCGGCACTGGCGACCAGTTGGAACATTAGATCCCCGGGAAGCGACCTGACGCGGTTGTCCTGTACCAGGAGCAAGTGATATGCCACGCCGCGTCACAATGGAACGTCCGGGAAACCAGGATGTTGCAACTTGGTGCCGGGACCTGCGTCCCGGCCGAGGCGTCACGCGAGGGTGGCGACCGCGAAGAGGGCTACGCACCCGCCGGCCCCTCCGAAAGTGGCTAGCCGACGTTTGACACGTTGGGGCGGGTGCTTAGGTTGGCATGGACCAGGAGGGTCACGGACACATGGGCAAGATCATCGGAATCGACCTCGGCACCACCAACTCGGTGGTCGCCGTCATGGACGGGAAGGATCCCATCGTCATCGCCAACGAGGAGGGGGCGCGCATCACCCCGTCGGTGGTCGGCTACGCCAAGGACGGCGAGCGGTTGGTGGGTCAGGTGGCCAAGCGCCAGGCCATCACCAACCCCGAGAAGACCGTCTACTCCATCAAGCGCTTCATGGGCCGCCGCTTCAACGAGGTCGGCGAGGAGACCAAGCGCGTGCCGTACAAGGTGGTCGAGGGGCCGAACGGCGACGCCCGCATCGACATCGACGGCAAGCAGAACAGCCCGCCCGAGGTGAGCGCGCAGATCCTGCTCAAGCTCAAGCGCGCCGCCGAGAACCACCTCGGCGAGAAGGTCACCGACGCGGTCATCACCGTTCCGGCCTACTTCAACGACGCCCAGCGCCAGGCCACCAAGGACGCCGGCGAGATCGCCGGCTTGAACGTCCGCCGCATCGTCAACGAGCCGACCGCGGCCGCGCTGGCCTACGGCCTCGACAAGAAGAAGAACGAGAAGATCGCCGTTTACGACTTCGGCGGCGGCACCTTCGACATCTCCATCCTCGAGGTGGGCGAGAACGTCGTGGAGGTGCTGGCCACCAACGGCGACACGCACCTCGGTGGCGACAACCTCGACCAGCGGATCATCGACTGGTTGATCGCCGAGTTCAAGAAGGAGAGCGGTCTCGACGTCTCCAAGGACAAGATGGTCCTGCAGCGGCTCAAGGAGGCGGCCGAGAAGGCCAAGATCGAGCTCTCCTCGACCATGGAGAGCGAGATCAACCTCCCGTTCCTCACCGCCGACCAGGCCGGCCCGAAGCACCTGACCATGCGGCTGTCGCGCGCCAAGCTGGAGCAGCTGGTGGGCGACCTGATCGAGCGCTCGATGGAGCCGACCCGCAAGTGCCTGGCCGACGCCAAGCTGCAGGGGGCGCAGATCGACGAGATCGTGATGGTGGGCGGCCAGACCCGCATGCCGGCCATCGTCGACGCGGTGCGCAAGTTCTTCGGCAAGGAGCCCAACCGCTCGGTCAACCCGGACGAGGTGGTGGCCATCGGCGCGGCCGTGCAGGCCGGCGTGCTCTCCGGCGAGGTGAAGGACATCCTCCTCCTCGACGTGACCCCGCTGTCGCTCGGGGTCGAGACGCTGGGTGGCGTGATGACCAAGCTCATCGAGCGGAACACCACCATCCCCTGCAAGAAGTCGGAGACCTTCTCGACGGCGGCCGACAGCCAGACCTCGGTGGAGATCCACGTCCTGCAGGGTGAGCGCGAGATGGCCCGCGACAACCGGGCGCTCGGCAAGTTCCACCTCGAGGGGCTGCCGCCGGCGCCTCGTGGCGTGCCGCAGATCGAGGTCACCTTCGACATCGACGCCAACGGCATCCTCAACGTCTCCGCCAAGGACAAGGGGACCGGCAAGGAGACCAAGATCACCATCACCCACACCTCGGGCCTGGCCAAGGACGAGGTGGAGAAGATGGTGGCCGACGCCCGGTCGCACGAGGCCGAGGACAAGCAGCGCCGCGAGGAGGTCGAGATCCGCAACCGCGGCGAGAACCTCGCCTACCAGGTGGAGAAGCTCCTCAAGGAGAACAAGGAGAAGCTGTCCGCCGAGACCGTGAAGGAGATGGAGGAGACGGTCGCCAAGGTCCACGAGCTGCGGGAGAAGGGGACCGTCGAGGAGCTCAAGGCGGCCACCGAGCGGCTGGAGAAGGCCAGCCACAAGGCGGCCGAGGAGCTCTACAAGTCCGCCACGCCCGGCCCGGGCGCCGGCCCCGAGGGCGGCGCGCCACCAGCGGGCGAGGAGAAGAAGAAGGACGACGTGGTGGACGCGGAGTTCAAGCAGGTCTAGCGCCGGCTCGTGCGCTTCGTCGTCCTCTCCCGCTCGGCCCGCATACACAGCACCGCCCGGCTGGTGGCGGCGGCCCGCGCCGCCGGCCACTCGGCCCGGGTGGTCGATCCGCTCGACGTCGAGCTCGGGCTGGCCGCGCCCGGGCCGTCGCTGCGCTGGAAGGGTGGCCCGTTCCCGCGCGCCGACGTGGTGATCCCACGCATCGGCGTCTCCATCCACCAGTACGGGCTCTCGGTGGTGAAGCAGCTGGAGCTGGCGGGGGTACCGGTGCTCAACGGGGCCGCCGCCATCGAGGCCAGCCGCCACAAGATGCGCAGCCTGCAGTTGCTGGCCGCCGCCGGGCTCCCGGTGCCGCGCACGGTGATGGCTAGCGGCCCACGAGGCCTGGCCGGGCTGGTCGAGCGGGTGGGCGGCGTGCCGGTGCTGCTCAAGGTGCTCTCCACCGACGGCAAGGGAGGCGTCATGGTCTGCGAGAGCCTCCAGTCGCTGGAGGCGGCGCTGGAGGCGGTGCATGGCCTGGGCAAGGACTTGATGGTCCAGCAGTACCTGCGCGGCGGGCGCGGGCGGGACCTCCGGGCGCTGGTGGTGGGCGGACAGGTGGTGGCGGCCCTTCGCCGCCGGGCCGCGGCCGGCCGCTTCGCCCTGACGTTGCGCCCCGGCGCCCGCTTCGACGCCGTCAGGCTCCCCGCGCGACACGCCCGGATCGCCGCCGAGGCGGCCCGCGTGCTCGACCTGCGCTTCTGCGCCGTGGACCTGCTAGACGAGAGGGACGGCCCGCTGGTCTTCGAGGTTAACGCCTCGCCGTCGATCCGCGAGGCCGAGACCGCCTGCGTCGTGGACGTGGCGGGGCTGGTGGTGACCTGCGCCGAAGGGCTGGTGCGCACGAAGTGAAGCCGTGGTCACCCCCGTCCGTCCCTGCTATGGAGGGGTCTTCCCAGGAGGTCCACCGCATGCGTTTCGTCGTCACCATCGCCGCCGCCTGCTTCGCGTTCACCGCCACCGCCGCCGCCGCCGATGATGTCGCCGCCGAGGCGACCCGGAGCGTGACGGTGCGCGCCAGGGCCGAGCCGGCCGCTCTCAAGGCCGGCGCCGCGGGCAAGCTCCACATCGTCATCGAGCCGTCCGGCGCCTTCCACGTCGATCCGAAGACACCGCTCAAGGTGACGCTCGAGCCGACCGTGGGCCTCACGCTGGCGAAGGCCCAGCTCGGCAAGGGGGACGCCAGCCCGGTCGGGAAGGGGATGGCGCTGGAGGGCGGCTTCACTGCGGCCAGCGCGGGGCCGCAGGAGGTGAAGGCCAAGGTGGACTTCTTCGTCTGCAGCGACCAGGCGTGCATCAAGCAGGTCCGCGAGCTCACCGTGGCGATCAAGGTCTTGTGAAGCGCGGCGACGCCCCGACGCGGGTCATCTACGGCGTCAACCCGGTCAAGGAGCTGCTGCGAGGCGGCGGCGAGGAGCTGGCGGAGCTCTGGCTGGCCGAGGGGGCGCGCTCCCCGCCGGTCCTGGAGCTGGAGCGCCAGGCCCGCGAGGTGGGGGCGAAGGTCAAGCACGCGCCGCGCCAGAAGCTCGACCGGCTGGCCGGGAGCGACCGGCACCAGGGCGTGGTGGCCGTCCTGGAAGGGACCTTCCGCTATGCCGAGGTCAGCGAGCTGCTCGAGGCGGCGCGCGCTGCGGGTGAGCCCCCCCTCCTGGTCATCCTCGACGGGGTGGAGGACCCCCAGCATCTCGGAGCCATCATCCGTTCTGCGGTGGCGTTCGGGGCGCACGGCGTGGTGATTCCCAGGGACCGGGCGGTCGGGGTGACCTCGGGCGCTGTCAAGGCCTCCGCCGGCGTGGTGGCCCGGTGCCGAGTGGCTCGCGTGACGAACATATCGAGAACGATTGAGGAAATGAAGAGCGCCGGGGTCTGGTCGGTGGCGCTGGCCGCCGATGGGGACCGGGAACTCGGCCAGCTCGACCTGAAGGGACCGACGGCCCTCGTCATGGGGAGCGAGGGAGAGGGTATACGCCCCCTCGTTAGAAGGAGCTGCGACCACGGCGCGCGCATAGGCATGACCGGCCAGGTCGAGAGCCTGAGCGTCTCCGCCGCGGCCTCGGTGGCCCTCTACGAGGTGGCGCGCCAACGCCGGAAATAGAGGGGTGATTCCAAGGTCACGCGCGTCGCTTGACACCGGATCCCCCATCGTCTAAAAGACGCGGCTCCACTCGGGACGGGTGGAGTCTGTCGCGCGGAGCACGGCAGGGTCGTTTTCGAAGACTTCCAAAGGGTTGGGCTGGCGTAGCTCAGTTGGCAGAGCAGCTGCCTTGTAAGCAGCAGGTCGCGGGTTCGACTCCCACCGCCAGCTCCAGGTCGTGGGACGAGAGACGTCGAGCGAGAGAAATCCGGAGGGGTTCCCGAGCGGCCAAAGGGAGCAGACTGTAAATCTGCCGGTTCACGCCTTCGGTGGTTCAAATCCACCCCCCTCCACCACACTTTTCGTCAACACCGAAACCACGGAGAACAAGCCACGCTGGGCCGGCAGTCGCAGCGAATTGTGCGGGAATAGCTCAGTTGGTAGAGCGTCAGCCTTCCAAGCTGAATGTCGAGGGTTCGAATCCCTTTTCCCGCTCCAGTGAGGTCGAACGAATCGGCAGCGGAAGCTCTCGTAGCTCAGTTGGCAGAGCGCGTCCTTGGTAAGGACGAGGTCTCCAGTTCAATCCTGGACGAGAGCTCCAACATCTTGAAGCAGCGACGCAGCACACCGCACCGCAGCGCCGTCATCGGGAGCGCACCATGGGCAAGGAAAAGTTCGAGCGCAACAAGCCGCACGTGAACGTCGGGACCATCGGCCACGTGGACCACGGGAAGACCACGCTCACGGCCGCCATCACCAAGGTGCTGGCGCAGAAGGGCTGGGCGTCGTTCATGGCGTACGACCAGATCGACAAGGCGCCGGAGGAGCGGGAGCGCGGGATCACCATCGCCACGGCGCACGTGGAGTACCAGACGGGGGCGCGGCACTACGCGCACGTGGACTGCCCGGGCCACGCCGACTACGTGAAGAACATGATCACCGGGGCGGCGCAGATGGACGGCGCGATCCTGGTGGTGTCGGCGGCGGACGGGCCGATGCCGCAGACGCGGGAGCACATCCTGCTGGCGCGGCAGGTGGGCGTGCCGTACATCGTGGTGTACCTGAACAAGTGCGACATGGTGGACGACGCGGAGCTGCTGGACCTGGTGGAGCTCGAGGTTCGCGAGCTGCTGACCAAGTACGAGTTCCCCGGGGACAAGACGCCGATGGTCCGCGGCTCGGCGCTGAAGGCGCTGGAGGGCGACAAGGGCGAGCTGGGCGAGCCGTCGATCATGCGGCTGATGGACGCGGTGGACAGCTACATCCCGACGCCGACGCGGGCGACGGAGAAGCCGTTCCTGATGCCGGTGGAGGACGTGTTCTCGATCTCGGGCCGCGGCACGGTGGCCACGGGGCGGGTGGAGCGCGGCATCGTGAAGGTGGGCGAGGAGGTCGAGATCGTCGGCCTGCGCCCGACGCAGAAGACGGTGGTGACGGGCGTGGAGATGTTCCGCAAGCTGCTGGACGAGGGGCGTGCGGGCGACAACATCGGGGCGCTGCTGCGCGGCCTGAAGCGCGAGGACGTGGAGCGCGGGCAGGTGCTGTCGAAGCCGGGCTCGATCACGCCGCACACCAAGTTCAAGGGGCAGGTGTACGTGCTGACCAAGGAGGAGGGTGGCCGTCACACCCCGTTCTTCAACGGCTACCGGCCGCAGTTCTACTTCCGGACCACCGACGTGACGGGCACGCTGAACCTGCCCGCCGGCGTCGAGATGGTGATGCCGGGCGACAACGTCGCGGTGGAGGTGGAGCTGATCACCACCGTGGCGATGGAGAAGGAGCTGCGCTTCGCCATCCGCGAGGGTGGACGCACCGTCGGCTCCGGCGTGGTCTCGGAGATCATCCAGTAACTCAGTCGCCGGACGGCGACGGGAGCGGTCATGGCCGGAAATCGAAGCATCATCACGATGGAGTGCTCCAAGTGCAGGGAGCGGAACTACTCCACCACCAAGAACAAGAAGAAGACGCAGGACAAGCTCAACCTCTCCAAGTTCTGCCCGCGCTGCCGCAAGCACGAACTCCACAAGGAGACGAAGTAGTCCGGCTTGGAAGTTAGGCGAGTAGCTCCAACGGCTAGAGCAGCGGTCTCCAAAACCGCGGGTTGTGGGTTCGAATCCCTCCTCGCCTGCCACCTCACATGGGGAGACCAGCCCGCCTGGACGGCGGCGTCACCCCGAGAAGGCCCGAAGCGCCATGGAAAACGCAGGCGGCGTCGAACAGCCCAAGCGCTACGTCGCGATCTTCTACGTCCTCGCGGCGATCGTGCTGGCCAAGTTCTTCGAGAAGATCGGCGCGCTGATCTTCTCGTATGCCCGTTTCAACGACGCGACCGTGCTGGTCGAGGGCTGGACGCTCTCGACCCTCTTCGGCTTCGCGGTCGCCGCGGTGCTGGCCATCGTGGTGTGGCGGATTCCGAAGACGCAGGCGGTCTCCCTGGAGATCGCGCTGGAGCTGAAACGGGTCACCTGGCCGAGCCTGCGCGAGACGCGGGCCTCGACGGTGGCGGTGGTGGTGGCCAGCTTCATCGCGGCCATCGTGCTGGGGATCTTCGACTTCATCTGGGGCCGGCTCAGCGCCATGCTGTACTAGGGCGCTGGGGCGGATTGCGGGGGGTCGTCGGGCGCAGGGCGCAGGGCGTCAGCCAGGAGGCGCGGCGCATCGACGGAACGGAGAGCGGCATGGCCAAGAAGTGGTACGTGGTCCACACCTACTCGGGTTTCGAGAACAAGGTGAAGAAGTCACTGGAGGAGCGCGTCAAGCAGGAGGCGCTCCAGGACTTCTTCGGCGAGGTTCTCATCCCGATGGAGGTGGTCCAGGAGATGGTCAAGGGAGAGAAGAAGACTTCCAAGCGGAAGTTCTTCCCCGGTTACATCCTGGTCAACATGGAGATGACCGACTCCACCTGGCACCTCGTCAAGGGGACCGCCAAGGTGACCGGCTTCGTCGGCTCCGCCAAGAACCCGAAGGACGTGCCGTCCATCACCGACGCCGAGGTCTCCCGCCTGACGGCGCAGATCTCGGAGGGCTCGCTCAAGCCCAAGCCCAAGGTCCAGTTCGAGGAGGGCGACCAGGTCCGTGTCATCGACGGCCCATTCTCCAACTTCAACGGCTCGGTCGAGGAAGTGAAGCCCGAGAAGGGCAAGGTCCGGGTGCTGGTCTCCATCTTCGGCCGGGCCACGCCGGTCGAGCTCGACTTCATGCAGGTGGAGAAGACTTAACCCCGCCGGTCAAATCGCGCGGCCTTCAGGCCGCGCAAGGCTTCGAGTAGTGGCAGCAACTGGGCAGGGCAGTGAAGGTGCAGTGACGCAGTCGTAGTCGTAGTTGCCGCACACCACGCGTGGAAGGGTCTTCGGGCTCGACAGACCACGCAGGGCCTTTGGCAATGGCCCGGAAGGAAGGCACGACGTGAAGAAGATCACAGGGCAGATCAAGCTGCAGCTCCCGGCCGGCAAGGCCAACCCGGCGCCCCCGGTGGGCCCGGCGCTCGGCCAGCACGGCGTCAACATCATGGAGTTCTGCAAGCAGTTCAACGCCGCCACCCAGCCGCAGGCGAAGGAAGGCCTGATCATCCCGGTGATCATCACCGTGTACCAGGACCGCTCCTTCACGTTCCTGCTCAAGACGCCGCCGGCGGCCGTCCTCCTCAAGAAGGCGGCCGGGCTTCACACCGAGAAGAAGAAGGGCTCGGGCGCGCACAAGCCCGGCAAGGAGAAGGTAGGGCAGGTGTCCAGGAAGAAGGTCGAGGAGATCGCCAAGCTGAAGATGCAGGACATGACCGCGGGCAGCCTCGAGGCCGCGATGCGGACCATCGAGGGCACCGCCCGCTCCATGGGCATCGACATCGTCGGCTGACGCCGCCTTCAGCGAGGAACGACCACATGGCTCACATTGCGAAGAAGTACAAGGCCGCGGCCACCAAGGTGGACCGCACCAGGCATTACAAGCTCGACGACGCGCTCAAGCTGGTGAAGGAGACGGCCACCAAGAAGTTCGACGAGACCGTCGACGCCGCCATCAACCTCGGTGTCGATCCCAAGCACGCCGACCAGGTGGTGCGCGGCGCCGTGGTGCTGCCGCACGGCATGGGCAAGGCGGTCCGCCTGGCGGTCTTCGCCAAGGGCGACAAGGCCAAGGAGGCCACCGAGGCCGGCGCCGACATCGTGGGCGCCGAGGACCTGGCGGAGAAGATCCAGGGCGGCTTCATGGACTTCGACAAGGTGCTGGCCACCCCGGACATGATGGGCGTGGTCGGCCGGCTCGGCAAGGTGCTCGGCCCCCGCGGCCTCATGCCCAACCCGAAGATCGGCACCGTCTCGCTGGACATCGCCCGCGCCGTCAAGGAGCAGAAGGCCGGCAAGGTGGAGTTCCGCGTCGAGAAGGCCGGCATCGTCCACGTCCCGTTCGGCAAGGCCTCCTTCGACCAGCAGAAGCTGAAGGACAACTTCCAGGCGATCATGGAGCTGGTCTTCAAGGCCAAGCCCCAGACCGCCAAGGGCGTCTACCTGAAGAACGTCACCGTCTCCTGCACCATGGGCCCGGGCATCAAGCTGGACACCTCCGAGCTCTCGGCGCACCACGCGTAGCCTTCGAGTTCCACCCGCCGGCATGTCGCCGGGCGGGAACGATGTGCCCGGCGGCATGACGCCGCCGGGGTATCTGGTCCAAGACAGCGGGCCCGCCCGACCCCGAGTGCGAGTGGTCAAAGGGGGAGGGAGGCCAAGCGGAGCCGAGAGGCCCCGACCCGCCGAGACGGAACCTGCGGTGTCGTACGCAGCGTCCCCTGCTTGGCCAGGGGGTTTTGGTACCGGCCTTCGGCCGTCCCAAGCCCACGAGCGAAGCCGTCGCCCTCAACGGGTCGGCGGCCAGGAAGGTGGTGAGTACATTTGAACCGGACGGAAAAGGAAACGGTCATCGCGGAGCTGCACGCCAAGATGGCCAAGGCCCGGGCCGCCATCGTGGCGGAGCCCAGGGGTCTCGACGTGGAGACGGTCACCGCGCTGCGCAAGAAGCTGCGCGCCGCCAAGGTGGAGTACCGCGTCGTGAAGAACACCCTCGCCGCGCGCGCCGCCAAGGGCACGCCGGTCGAGGCTGTTGCCGACAAGTTCGTGGGGCCCACCGCGCTCGTCATGTCGTACGACGACGTGGTCGCTCCCGCGAAGCTGCTCGCGGAGTTCATGAAGGACCGTGAGAACTTCGCGATTCGCGGCGGGGTGGTGGAGGGAGCGCTGGTGGACGCCAAGGGCGTCGCGGCGCTCGCGAAGCTCCCCGGCCTCAACGAGCTGCGCGCGCAGATCCTGGGCATGCTGGCCCAGCCTGCGACGAAGCTCGCGCGGATCATCGGCACCCCGGCCCAGCAGCTCGCCCGCGTGCTAGGCGCGCGGAAGGAGCAGCTGGAGAAGCAGTCGTAGACGGTACCTGAACCCGGGGTGCGCGGAGCGCGCCCCACTGCACGCTGCGGGGCCGAGCCCGGAAGGCCGTCCCGCGAAGAGAAAAGGAAGAGGAAATCATGGCCGATCTGAATGCCATCGTGGAGCAGCTGTCCGGTCTCACCGTCATCCAGGCTGCCGAGCTGGTGAAGCAGCTCGAGCAGAAGTGGGGCGTTTCCGCCGCGGCCGCCGTCGCCGTGGCCGCGGGCCCGGCCGCAGCCGGCCCCGCCGCCGCCGCCGAGGAGAAGACCGAGTTCTCGGTCGTCCTCACCGAGGCCGGCGCGAACAAGATCAACGTCATCAAGGAGGTCCGCGTGGTGACCGGCCTGGGCCTGAAGGAGGCCAAGGACCTGGTCGAGGGAGCGCCCAAGGAGGTCAAGGGTGGCGTTCCCAAGGCGGAGGCCGACGAGATCAAGAAGAAGCTCGAGGCCGCCGGCGCCAAGGTCGAGATCAAGTAACGCCGTTGGGGGGCACGGGATGGATCGAGAGGTCCATCCCGTGTCGCCACGCTTCCGGTTCTTTGACGCAGGGGTTCGAGCCCGTTAAGAGCTGTCCTCCTGTCCAGTGAATCCGGAGAGCGCGGCCTGATGGTCGGATGATGTGGGGGAGCCGGCCGCGAGGCCGGCTAGACGCTTTTCAGCAGCCTGAGTCAGCGAAAGAGGTCCGTTCTCGATGGCGACGATCCAGAGCAATTTCCGAGTCCGCAGGAACTTCGGGAAGATCAACAAGATCGCTGAGATTCCCAACCTCATCGCCATCCAGAAGTCGAGTTACGACAAGTTCTTGCAGGTCGACGTGGCGCCCGAGAAGCGGGACGACACCGGCCTGCACGGCGTCTTCAAGTCGGTCTTCCCGATCAAGGACTTCAACGAGACCAGCTCGCTGGAGTTCGTCAGCTACCACCTCGAGAAGCCGAAGTACGACGTCGACGAGTGCCACCAGCGGGGCATGACCTACTCCGCCCCCATCAAGGTCGTGGTCCGCCTGGTGGTCTGGGACAAGGACGAGGAGACCGGCGCGCAGTCGATCCGCGACGTCAAGGAGCAGGAGGTCTACTTCGGCGAGATCCCGCTCATGACCGCCAACGGGACCTTCATCATCAACGGGACCGAGCGCGTCGTGGTCAGCCAGTTGCACCGCTCGCCGGGCGCCTTCTTCGACCACGACAAGGGCAAGAGCCACTCCTCCGGCAAGCTGCTCTACAACGCCCGCATCATCCCGTACCGCGGCTCCTGGATCGACTTCGAGTTCGATCACAAGGACATACTCTACGTCCGCATCGACCGGCGCCGCAAGCTGCCGGCCACGGTGCTGCTGCGCGCCCTGGGCGGCGTGCCGGACACCGCCAAGAAGAACCCCATCGACTTCCGCGGGACGGCGGAGGAGATCCTCAAGTACTACTACGACGTCGAGACCATCCGCGTCGAAGGCAAGGGGAAGTACGAGAAGGACCTCAACCCCGATCTGCTCAAGGGCCAGCGCGCCACGCGCGACATCAAGGACCCGAAGAGCGGCGAGGTCATCGTCAAGAAGAACCGCAAGTACACCGAGGGCGCGATCAAGAAGCTGGTCGCCGCCAGGATGAAGTCGCTGCCGGTGGAGCCCGAGGAGGTCTACACCAAGATCTCCGCCGAGGACGTGGTCGACGAGAGCACCGGCGAGGTTCTGCTCGAGGTCAACGAGGAGGTCACCGAGGCCAAGATCGAGGAGCTGCGCAAGCGCAACCTCTCCGAGTTCAAGGTCCTCTTCATCGACAACCTCAACGTCCTGCCGTCGCTGCGCGACACCCTCATGCTGGACAAGATCGCCACGCCCGACGAGGCGATCATGGAGATCTACCGGCGCCTGCGCCCGGGTGATCCGCCGACCCCGGACACGGCCGGCACGCTCTTCCTCAACCTCTTCTTCAACCCCGAGCGGTACGACCTCTCCAAGGTCGGCCGCCTCAAGCTGAACTACAAGTTCGGCCTCGAGGAGCCGCTCGACGACACCATCCTCACCAAGCGCGACATCCTCGAGGTGGTGCGCTTCCTCATCGATCTCAAGAACGGCAAGCCGAACAAGGACGTCGACGACATCGACCACCTCGGCAACCGCCGCGTCCGCGCGGTCGGCGAGCTGCTGGAGAACCAGTACCGCATCGGCCTGGTCCGCATGGAGCGCGCCATCAAGGAGCGCATGAGCTTGCAGGAGATCGAGACGCTCATGCCGCACGACCTGATCAACGCCAAGCCGGTGACGGCGGTGATCAAGGAGTTCTTCGGCTCCTCGCAGCTCTCGCAGTTCATGGACCAGACCAACCCGCTCTCCGAGGTCACGCACAAGCGGCGCCTCTCGGCCCTCGGGCCGGGTGGCCTGACCCGCGAGCGCGCCGGCTTCGAGGTGCGCGACGTCCACTCCACGCACTACGGGCGCATCTGCCCCATCGAGACGCCGGAAGGGCCGAACATCGGCCTGATCGCGTCGCTCTCCAGCTACGCCCGCGTCAACGAGTACGGCTTCGTCGAGACCCCCTACCGCAAGGTGGAGAAGGGCCGGGTGACCGACGAGGTGACCTTCTACTCCGCGCTCGAGGAGGAGAAGCACATCATCGCCCAGGCCAACGCTCCGGTCGATCGGCGCGGCCACTTCGAGGGCACCAACGTCTCCTGCCGCAAGGAGGGCGAGTACATCCTGGCCCGCCCGGAGGAGGTGGACCTGATGGACGTGTCGCCGAACCAGCTGGTCTCGGTGGCCGCCTCGCTGGTCCCGTTCCTCGAGAACGACGACGCCAACCGGGCCTTGATGGGCTCGAACATGCAGCGCCAGGCGGTGCCGCTGCTCCGCACCACCGCCCCCCTGGTCGGCACCGGCATCGAGGCCATCGTGGCCCGCGACTCCGGCGTGACCGTGGTGGCCCGCCGAGACGGCATCGTCCAGTCGGTCGACGCCTCGCGCATCGTGGTGAAGGCCGACGTGGCCACCTCGACCACCGACGTGGCCAACTCGGTCGACATCTACAACCTGACCAAGTACCAGCGGTCCAACCAGAACACCTGCATCAACCAGAAGCCCATCGTGAAGCCGGGCGAGCGGGTCAAGAAGGGCGACGTCATCGCCGACGGCCCCGCCACCGAGCAGGGCGAGCTGGCGCTCGGCCGCAACGTGGTGGTCGCCTTCATGCCCTGGCAGGGCTACAACTTCGAGGACTCGATCCTCCTCTCCGAGCGGCTCATCAAGGAGGACGTGTTCACCTCGGTGCACATCGAGGAGTTCGAGTGCGTCGCCCGTGACACCAAGCTCGGCAAGGAGGAGATCACCCGCGACATCCCCAACGTCGGCGAGGAGGCCCTCAAGGACCTCGACGAGTCGGGCATCATCCGCATCGGCGCGGAGGTGAAGCCGGGTGACATCCTGGTCGGCAAGATCACGCCCAAGGGCGAGACCCAGCTCTCCCCCGAGGAGAAGCTGCTGCGTGCCATCTTCGGCGAGAAGGCCGGCGACGTCCGCGACAGCTCGCTGCGCGTGCCCCCGGGGGTGACCGGCACGGTCATCAACGCCAAGGTCTTCAGCCGCAAGGGCGTGGAGAAGGACGAGCGCGCCAAGACCATCGAGGAGATGGAGGAGGCCAAGCTCCTCAAGGACCAGAACGACGAGATCCGGATCATCCAGGACTCGGCGTACCAGAAGATCCGCAAGCTGCTCTCCGGCAAGGAGGCCACCGGCCGCCTGGTCGACGACCGCGGCGAGCAGTTGCTCAAGCGCGGCGAGCCCATCTCCGACGAGGTGCTCGACGCCATCCCGCAGCGCTACTGGGGCGAGATCACGGTCGAGGGCGACGTCTCCGACCTGGTCCGCAAGATCATCGAGAACTTCCAGGAGCAGCAGGACCTGGTGAAGCTGCTCTTCAGCGAGAAGATCGGCCGCCTCAAGAAGGGCGACGAGCTGCCGCCGGGCGTGATCAAGATGGTGAAGGTCTACGTCGCCATCAAGCGCAAGCTGGCCGTCGGCGACAAGATGGCCGGCCGGCACGGCAACAAGGGCGTGGTCTCCCGCGTGCTCCCCGAAGAGGACCTGCCGTACCTCGAGGACGGCACGCCGGTAGACATCGTCCTCAACCCGCTGGGCGTCCCGTCCCGCATGAACGTGGGCCAGATCCTCGAGACCCACCTCGGCTGGGCGGCCCGCAACGTCGGCCTCCGGCTCAACGAGATGCTGGAGAAGAACTTCGGGCCCAGCGAGCTCCGCAAGAAGCTCAAGCGGGTCTTCGAAGGGGCCGACGCGCTGGGCGGCAACGAGAAGGTGCTGGCGCTCATCGACGACCTGCCGCAGGGCGAGCTGCCCAAGCTGGTCCAGAAGCTCCGCCACGGCGTCCACGTCGCCACCCCGGTGTTCGACGGCGCCCGCGAGGAGGAGATGCGCGACCTGCTCACCCAGGGCGGCGCCACCATGCAGTCGGTCCTCTTCGACGGCCGCACCGGTGAGCCGTTCGACCAGGACGTGACCGTGGGCGTGATGTACATGCTCAAGCTCCACCACCTGGTGGACGAGAAGATCCACGCGCGCTCGATCGGGCCCTACTCGCTGGTCACCCAGCAGCCGCTGGGCGGCAAGGCGCAGTTCGGCGGCCAGCGCCTCGGCGAGATGGAGGTCTGGGCGATGGAGGCCTACGGCGCGGCCTACTCGCTGCAGGAGTTCCTCACCGTCAAGTCGGACGACGTGGTGGGCCGCACCCGGATGTACGAGGCCATCGTCAAGGGCGAGAACACGCTGGAGTCGGGCCTGCCCGAGTCCTTCAACGTGCTCATCAAGGAGCTCCAGAGCCTCGCGCTCGACGTGGAGCTCCTCGAGTCGGCCGAGGCGAAGGCGCAGCGCGAGCTGGAGGCGGCCACCGCGGCCACCGACCCGCTCGCCCCGCGTACCGGCGGCGACAAGAAGACGGCCTAGTCAGCGTTCCAACGGAATTCGAGAAGCGAGGGAGTCGACGTGAAGGACATCTTCAATTTCTTCGAGAAGCCCAAGGACCCGCTGTCGTTCTCGGCCATCCGCATCTCGCTGGCCAGCCCGGACAAGATCCGGCAGTGGTCGCACGGCGAGGTCAAGAAGCCGGAGACCATCAACTACCGCACCTTCAAGCCGGAGCGGGACGGGCTCTTCTGCGCCAAGATCTTCGGCCCGGTCAAGGACTACGAGTGCAATTGCGGCAAGTACAAGCGCATGAAGCACCGCGGAGTGGTCTGCGAGAAGTGCGGCGTCGAGGTGATCCAGTCCAAGGTGCGGCGCGAGCGGCTCGGCCACATCACGCTGGCCACCCCGGTTGCGCACATCTGGTTCCTCAAGTCGCTGCCCTCCCGCATCGGCAACCTGCTCGACATCACGCTCAAGGACCTCGAGAAGGTTCTTTACTGTGAGTCCTTCATCGTCATCGACCCGAAGGCCACGCCGCTGCTGCGCGGCGAGCTGCTCTCCGAGGAGCGCTACCACAAGGCCATGGAGGAGCACGGCTCCGACTCGTTCACCGCCGGCATGGGCGGCGAGGCGGTGCTGGAGCTGCTCCGGGCGGTGGGCCCGTCCGAGAGCCAGTACGGGGAGGGCATGGCCGGGCTCGGCGACGAGCTCCGCGCCATCATGAAGGAGGCCACCTCCGACGCCAAGCGGAAGAAGATCGCCAAGCGGCTCAAGGTGGTCGAGGCCTTCACCAACTCGGGGAACAAGGCCGACTGGATGATGCTCGAGGTCATCCCGGTCATCCCGCCGGACCTGCGCCCGCTGGTGCCCCTCGACGGCGGCCGCTTCGCGACCTCCGACCTGAACGACCTGTACCGTCGCGTCATCAACCGGAACAACCGGCTCAAGCGGCTCCAGGAGCTCAACGCCCCCGACATCATCATCCGCAACGAGAAGCGGATGCTGCAGGAGGCGGTCGACGCCCTCTTCGACAACGGCCGTCGCGGCAAGACCATCACCGGGCCCAACAAGCGGCCGCTCAAGTCGCTGAGCGACATGCTCAAGGGGAAGCAGGGCCGGTTCCGCCAGAACCTGCTCGGCAAGCGCGTCGACTACTCGGGGCGCTCGGTGATCGTGGTGGGCCCGGAGCTCAAGCTCCACCAGTGCGGCCTGCCCAAGATCATGGCCCTCGAGCTCTTCAAGCCCTTCATCTACAACAAGCTCGAGGAGAAGGGGTTCGTCACCACCATCAAGTCCGCCAAGAAGATGGTGGAGAAGGAGCGCCCCGA
Organism: Myxococcales bacterium; assembly: GCA_021806645.1. Classification (GTDB taxonomy): domain Bacteria; phylum Myxococcota; class Myxococcia; order Myxococcales; family Anaeromyxobacteraceae; genus JADKCZ01. The sequence continues at coordinate 173,878 of JAJZQX010000009.1, forward strand.
GGTCTGGGACATCCTCGACGAGGTGATCCGCGAGCACCCGGTGCTGCTCAACCGCGCGCCCACGCTTCACCGCCTGGGCATCCAGGCCTTCGAGCCGGTGCTGATCGAGGGCAAGGCGATCCAGCTGCACCCGCTGGTCTGCACCGCCTTCAACGCCGACTTCGACGGCGACCAGATGGCCGTGCACGTGCCGCTCTCCATCGAGGCCCAGATGGAGGCTCGCGTGCTCATGATGAGCACCAACAACATCCTCTCGCCCGCGCACGGCAAGCCCATCATCGTGCCGAGCCAGGACATCGTGCTGGGCATCTACTACATGACCCGCGAGCGGGCCTTCGCCAAGGGCGAGGGCAAGTCGTTCGCCAGCCCCGACGAGATCCGCGCCGCCTACGACCAGGGCGAGGTCGACCTGCAGGCCAAGGTCTGGGTGCGCATGGACGGCAAGCGCGTCGAGACCACCGTGGGCCGGGTGATGCTGTACGACATCGTCCCCAAGCGGCTCCCTTTCGACGCCATCAACAAGGTGATGGACAAGAAGCAGCTGCAGGCCCTCATCGACCAGGTCTACCGCCTCTGCGGCGAGAAGGAGACGGTGCTGCTGGCGGACCGGGTCCGGTCGCTGGGCTACGGCCACGCCACCAAGGCCGGCATCTCCATCGCCCTCGACAACATGGCGATCCCGAAGAAGAAGCAGGAGTTGCTGGATCGGGCCACCGGCGAGGTCGACGACATCCAGACCCAGTACGCCGAGGGTCTCATCACCTTCGGCGAGCGGTACAACAAGGTCATCGACATCTGGGCGCAGGTCACCGAGGAGGTGGCCCAGGAGATGATGGGCCAGATCGGCACCGAGATGGCCCACGGCACCGGCAAGGACGGCAAGAAGGAGGAGCGCAAGCAGCCCTCCTTCAACCCCATCTTCATCATGGCCGACTCCGGCGCCCGCGGCTCCGCCCAGCAGATCCGTCAGCTGGCCGGCATGCGCGGCCTGATGGCCAAGCCCTCGGGCGAGATCATCGAGACGCCCATCACCGCCAACTTCCGCGAGGGGCTCAACGTCCTCCAGTACTTCATCTCGACCCACGGCGCGCGCAAGGGCCTGGCCGACACGGCGCTCAAGACCGCCAACTCCGGCTACCTGACCCGCCGCCTCGTCGACGTGGCCCAGGACGCCATCATCACCGAGTACGACTGCGGCGCCATGGACGGCATCACCCTCGGTTCGCTGGTCGAGGGCGGCGAGATCATCGAGCCCATGGGCGAGCGCATCCTCGGCCGCGTCGCGCTCGACGACATCCTCGATCCCATCAACGGGACCGTGGTGGTGGAGGCCAACGAGGAGATCGACGAGGCCAAGGTCAAGCTGATCGATGCCTCCGGCATCGACAAGGTGCGGATCCGCTCGGTGCTGACCTGCCAGGCCCGGCGCGGCATCTGCGTCGAGTGCTATGGCCGTGACCTGGCCCGCGGCCGCAAGGTGAGCGTCGGCGAGGCGGTCGGGGTCATCGCCGCCCAGTCGATCGGCGAGCCCGGCACGCAGCTGACCATGCGGACCTTCCACATCGGCGGCGCCGCGTCCCGGCGCGCCGAGCAGTCGAACCTGGAGAACCGCAACCCCGGCGTGGTGAAGCTGCTCAACGTGGCCGTCGCCAAGAAGAAGGATGGCACGCTGATCGTCATGAACCGCAACGGCGAGCTGCTGGTCACCGACGACCAGGGGCGCGAGCGCGAGCGGTACAGCCTGGTGTACGGCGCCAAGCTGCTGGTCCGCGAGGGCCAGAAGATCGAGGCCCAGACCATGCTGGCCGAGTGGGATCCCTACTCGATGCCGATCATCACCGAGGTGGCTGGACGCGTGAAGTACGGCGACCTCGTCGACGGCGTGACCATCAACGACTCGGTGGACGAGGTCACCGGCCTGTCACGCAAGACCGTGGTCACCTCGAAGGATCCGGACGCCCGGCCCCGCATGTCGATCAAGGGCGACGACGGCCAGACCCGCAAGCTGGCCAACTCGGAGGCCGACGCCCGCTACATGCTCCCCGAAGGCGCCAACCTGGTGGTCAACGACGGTGACGAGGTCGACGCCGGTGAGGTGCTGGCGAAGATGCCGCGCGAGACCACCAAGACCAAGGACATCACCGGCGGCCTGCCCCGCGTGGCCGAGCTCTTCGAGGCCCGCAAGCCCAAGGAGCACGCCGTCATCTCCGAGATCGACGGCGTGGTGGCCTTCGGCAAGGACACCAAGGGCAAGCGCAAGGTGGTCATCACCCCCGAGGTGGACGGCAAGCTGCGCCCCGACCTGGCCAAGGAGTACCTGATCGCCAAGGGCAAGCACATCAGCGTGCACACCGGCGACCGGGTCCGCGCCGGCGAGCCGCTCATGGACGGGTCCTCCAACCCGCACGACATCCTCCGGGTGCTGGGCGAGAAGGAGCTGGCTCGCTGGCTGGTGGACGAGGTGCAGGAGGTCTACCGGCTGCAGGGCGTGAAGATCAACGACAAGCACATCGAGACCATCGTCCGCATGATGCTCCGCCGCGTCCGCGTGGTGGAGGTGGGCGACGCCAACTTCCTGGCCGACGAGCAGGTCGAGAAGTGGGTCTTCGAGCAGGAGAACGACCGGGTGCTGAACGACGGCGGCAAGCCGGCGCAGGCCGAGCCGCTGCTGCTCGGCATCACCAAGGCCTCGCTCTCGACCGAGTCCTTCATCTCGGCCTCGTCGTTCCAGGAGACCACCAAGGTGCTCACCGAGGCCGCCATCAGCGGCAAGGTCGACAACCTGCGCGGCCTCAAGGAGAACGTAATCATGGGTCGGCTCATCCCGGCCGGCACCGGGCTGCACCACTACAAGCACCTCGACATCGAGGTCGAGACGCCGGTGGATGCCGTCGAGGAGGCCGAAGAGGCCTTGGCGGTGATGGTCGGCGACGAGTAGCCGGAAAGATCCGGGGCGCGGCGCGCCCTCCTGGAACCGAGAGGTCCAGTCCCTGATGGGGCTGGGCCTCTCCGTTTTTGCGAGGAGGGGGCCAATCTGGACACGCAAGCTCTTGATTTAACACAAGTGTCGGATGCGACCGCGTCGCAGCAAGCTGAGTTATCTATTGACCGGCGTCAAAGCGCTGGACTAGTTCGGTGCAGTCATGGCAAAGGCTATTTACCAGTGGGCGGTGAGTCCTGGGTTGGTGGGATTACGGGGGGCTCGATACGAGTTTCACCTGGATCGAGAGGCAGTCGCAACAGGCTAGTTGACTGACTAAGTCCAGATTGCTAACTTGCCGAAACCCAGGGCCAACAGGAAGCGCGACGACCTGCTGCCGGACGACACCAAGGAAGAAAGGCGCACACGATGAGGACCGGGACCACGCAGCGCGGCAGCAGGGAGTTCGACGAACTGGCGCCCTACCTGAAGGCGGTCCGGGACTTCCCGCCGCTCTCCCGCGAGGAGGAGCACACGGCGGCGTTGCGGGCGCGCCGGGGCGAGGTCTCGGCCAAGCAGAAGCTGGTGCGCCACAACCTGGCCTTCGTGGTCGCGGTGGCGCGGAAGCAGCGGCGGGGGACCGTCCGGCTCGATGACCTCATCCAGGAGGGGAACGTGGGCCTGATGCGCGCGGTCGAGAAGTTCGACCCGGGTGCCGGCACCCGCTTCTCGACCTACGCCGTCTGGTGGATTCGCGCCTACGTGGGCAAGTACCTCAAGGAGGCGCGCAGCACGGTCCGGCCGCAGAGCGGCACCGTGGCCCAGCCCGACATGTCGCTCGACAGCGCCGTGGACGAGGACGGCGAGACCACCCACCTCGAGCGGATCGAGGACGGCGCCCCGGGCCCGGAAGACCTCTACCTGCAGACGGAAGGCGACCGCGACGTCCGCGACGCGCTCGGGAAGGTCCGCAAGCGGATTGGCGAACTGGGCTGGGACATCGTGCACAACCGGCTAGAGCAGGACCAGCCTCGGACGCTGGAGGAGATCGGCAAGCGCTGGGGGGTGTCGCGCGAGCGGGTCCGGCAGGTGGAACTCAGGACCAAGCAGTTCCTGGAGCGTTACCTGACCCCCGAGGAGCGAGACGCGGCGTAGTAGTTTCCCCAGTTACCGAAGGTACCCGCCCGCCCCGGTTCGCCGGAGGCGGGCGGCCTGCTTTCGGGCCCTGCCGGTGGCATCGGCGGTGCAATCCAGGCCTCGTCTCGCCGCTCGCGGAGCCGCCGCTCCGCACGACAGCCGGCGAGCGTGGAGGAGGCACATGGACGGCAGCCGGGTGCTGAAGGCGGGCAAGGGTGCGGAATCATGGCCGAGGCGGCGCATCTCCGCGGCCGAGTGGATGGGGGCGGAGCGGGCCCAGTCGCTCATCGCCAGCGCCGAGGCCGAGGCGGAGGTGGTCCGCCGCTCGTCCGTCGAGGCCCGCGCCGCGGCCCGCGAAGAGGGGTGGGCCGAGGGGCGGAGGGAAGCCGGCGCCGAGCTGGCGGTCCACCTGGCGACGCTGGCCGAGGCCCAGGCTCGCTGGCGGGCTCGCGCCGAGGTGGAGGCGCTCGACCTGGCCGTGGAGATGGCGAGGCGGATCATCGGCCGGGAGCTCCACTGCGATCCGGCCGCCGTGGGCGAGGGCGCGGTGGCGGCCCTCCGGGCGGCCGGCCGCCGGCGGGCCCTGCGCGTGCGGCTCCACCCCGACGGCGTGGCCAACCTCCGCGAGCAGGCCGCGTCACTTGCCGAGGCGACGGCCGGCGCGGCGCTGGAGCTGGTGGCCGATCCGGCGCTGGCGCCCGGGGACGTGGTGGTGGAGACCGAGGCCGGGCTCGTCGATGGACGGATCGCCAGCCGGCTGGAGGGCTTCCGTGCCGCCATCGAGCAGGAAGCGGCCTGACAGCACCATGCGTCTCGCCCACCACGTCGCGGCTCTCGACCGGGCGCCGCCGCTCCGGCTCACCGGCCGGCTCACGCAGGTCTCGGGGCTGGCCCTGGAAGCGGCCATGGCAGGGGTGAAGCTCGGCGACCTGGTCGAGGTGGAACGCCCGGGGCCGGCCCTGCTGGCCGAGGTGGTGGGGCTGCGGGAGGAGCGGGCCGTGCTCTTGCCGCTCGGCGATCCCACCGGCGTCGGGATCGACGCCGAGGTGCGGCCGCGCGGGGCGCCGCTCTCCGTGGGCGTCGGAGAGCGGCTGCTCGGCAGGGTCCTGGACGGCCTGGGCCGGCCCATCGACGGTGGCCCGCCGCCGGCCGGACTGGAGGCCTGGCCCGTCGATCGGCCGCCGCCGCACCCGCTCACCCGACGCCGCGTCCGCGAACCGTTGGCCCTCGGCGTGCGCGCGCTCGACGGCCTGCTCACGGCCGGACGGGGCCAGCGGATCGGCCTCTTCGCCGGGGCTGGCGTCGGCAAGTCCACCTTGCTGGGCCAGGTGGCGCGTGGAGCCCGGGCCGACCTCTCGGTGGTCTGCCTGGTCGGCGAGCGCGGACGCGAGGTGCGGGAGTTCGTCGAGGAGGCCCTGGGCGGGGAAGGGCTGGCGCGCAGCGTGGTGGTGGTGGCGACCAGCGACGCACCGGCGCTGGTCCGGCTCCGGGCCGCCCACGTGGCCACCTCGATCGCCGAGTGGTTCGCCGAGCGGGGCGCCGACGTGCTCTTCCTGCTCGACTCGGTCACCCGCTTCGCCCGGGCGCAGCGCGAGGTCGGCCTGGCGGCCGGAGAACCACCGGCCCGCCAGGGCTACCCGGCCTCGGTCTTCCAGGCCCTGCCTCGCCTGCTGGAGCGGACCGGCAACCGGGAGCGGGGGGGCATCACCGCCATCTACACGGTGCTGGTGGCGGGCGGGGACCTGGAGGAACCGATCGCCGACGAGGTTCGCGGCATTCTCGACGGTCACGTCGTGCTCGACCGGCGGCTGGCCGAGCGGGGCCATTACCCGGCCATCGACGTGCTGGCGAGCGTCTCACGCGTCATGCCGCAGGTGACGAGCGGTGCCCACCGGGCGGCCGCGGCCCGGACCCGCTCCCTGCTGGCGGCGCTGGACCGGAGCCGGGACCTGGTGCAGCTGGGGGCCTACCAGCCGGGGAGCGACCCCGAGACCGATCGGGCGCTGGTTCGGCGCGAGGCGCTGGAGTCCTTCTTGCGCCAGGGGGCGGGGGAGGTGGCGTCCTTCGATACGACGCTGGCCCGGCTCGAGGAGGTGGCGACATGAGGTGGGCGCTCCAACCGCTGCTCGACCTGCGCCGGCAGGAGGAGCACGATGCGACCGGCGCGCTGGGCCGGGCGGCGGCGCGGTCCCAGGCGGCCGGGGCCGAAGCGCTCGCGTTCCGCCGAGGGGCGTCGTCGGCCGCGTCGCGGGCCCTCATGTCCGGGGCTGGCGTGGAGGAGGCGCGATGGGCGGCACGCCTGCGCCTGGAGGCGGAGCGACTCCACCTGCTGGCGGACGAGGCCGAGGCGAAGGCCCAGGCCAGGGCTGCGGCCGTGGAGACCTGCCGTGTCGCCCTGCGCCAGGCGGCGCTCCGGCGCGACGTGGTGGAGCGACTCGAGATGGCGTGGCGACGGGCGAGGGCGGTGAGGGTGGCCCGCCGGGCCGAGGCCGCGCTCGACGACCGGCCCTGGCCTCAGCGCCGCTGCTTCTCGACCAGTCGGAACGAGACGCGACCCTGATCGCACTGGATGGAGAGCTTCCCGGGCCTGTAACCGGCGGGGGGCGGCAGGCCGTCCTTGCGGAAGTCCTCGACCCTGGGCGTGATGGTGTCGCCGGCCCGGATGGTCCGTCGCTTCTCGTAGCGCCAGGTGTCGTCGAGCACCAGCGTCACCTCGGTCCAGATGCTGCTCTCGGTGTCGTTCCGAACCGAGATCACCTGGCCGACGCTGGTCGCCTGGAGCCGGGCCACGGCACCGAGCGAGTTGGTCGGGCCTGACGATGGGCAGGCGGCCCAGAGGGTGACGACCGAGAGCAGGATCCAGGCGCCCACCACCGCCGACTTGCGCCGGAAGGCAGGGCTCGACTTCTTGAACCCGTCGACCACGTCGGTGGCCAGGTCGGTCGCCAGTTCCATGGCGGCGTTGCCGGCGCGGGCGGCGGCGGCGATGGAGGCGGGAGCGGGCGGTTTCGGCATCGGAGAGGAGGGTAGTCCCGCCAGCGGGGGCGGGACAAGCGTCGATCGGCTCGAACTCCCGGGGGCGCTCCCGGCAGGCAAGCCTGGCGCTGCCGCGCGAAGCGCCGCCGTGGCCGCGGATATGGCGGTGGCGCCGGAGCGCCCGGGTTAGAATGCCCAGGTGTCGAACCCCGCCCGCCCCACGCCGATCCACGTCGCCGATCCCGCCTCGCTTCAGTCCCTCATCGAGGCGCTCCGACCCGAGCCGGTGCTGGCCATCGACACCGAGTCCAACAGCTTCCACGTCTACCGGGAGCGGGTCTGCCTGCTGCAGCTCTCGACCCGCTCGGCCGACTACATCGTCGATCCGATCGCCGTGGACGTCCGCCCACTGGGTGAAGTCCTCTGCGATGGTCGCGAGACGGTGCTGCACGGCGCCGACTACGACGTCCGCTGCTTGCACCGGGAGTACGGCTGGCGCTTGCCGCGCCTCTTCGACACCATGGTTGCGGCCCGACGGCTCGGGCGCCCAGGGCTCGGGCTGGCGGCGCTGGTGGAGGCCAAGTTCGGGGTCCGCATGTCGAAGGCCCATCAGCGGTCGGACTGGGGGCGGAGGCCGCTCAGCCGGGAGCAACTGCGGTACGCCTCGCTCGACACCCAGTTCCTCCTGCCCATCGCCGAGGAGTTCAAGGCCGAGCTGGCGGCGCGCGGTCTCACCGATCAGGCCGAGCAGGAGTTCCAGCGGATCTCCGCCGTGGTGCCGAAGGAGCGGGTCTTCGACACGGAGGGCTGGCGGCGGCTCAAGGGAGCGCGGGAACTCGACCCGGCCGGGAAGAAGCTGCTCCGTGCGCTCTGGCTGGCCCGGGAGGCCCGCGCTGACCAGGAGGACCGTCCGCCATTCAAGGTGCTCGGCGAGCCGACCATGGTGGAGATCGCCTCGCGCCGGCCCACCACTCGCGAGGCGCTGGAGAAGATCCCCGGGATCTCCCCGCAGGTGCTTCGCCGGCTGGGCGACGCCATCGACGCGGCCCTGCGCGACGCCGGATCCGACCAGGGCACGTCGCATGATCCCCAGCCCGCGCCGGAGAACGACGCCGGCGTTCGCGGCCCGGGGTCACGGGATGCTCCTCAGAACGCCACCCCCTCGACGGGCGCCGGGACGGGCGCCGCCGGATCGAGCAGGGCTGGCAACCCGGCCAACCGCCGGTAGACCTCGCGCGACGCGAGGACCACCTTCACGTAGAGCCGCGTCTCCCGGTACGGGATGTCCTCCACCCACTCGTCGAGGGGCTGACCGGCAGGCGGCGTGCTCCAGCCGGCCGGCGGCGCGGGGCCGGCGTTGTAGGCGGCGAGCGCACCGGCGTCGCTTCCGAAGCGATCCCGGAGCAGACCGAGGTAGAGCGCCGCCAGCGGGAGATTGGTGGCGGGGGTGGTGAGCAGCGAGGCGGGGTTCCCGGACAGCCCGGCCAGCAGGCCAAGTCGCTCCGCCGTCCTGGGAAGCAGCTGGCCGAGCCCGATGGCGCCGGACCGGCTCCGGGACCCTTCGCGGAAGCCCGACTCGCGCCGCACCAGGGCCAGGAGGAGCGCTTCGTCGAGGCCGGTGGCGCGGGAGGCCGGCGTCACCACCTCCCCGAACGCCGCCGGGTAGAGCCAGCGATCGGTTCCAGGGGCATGGCCGAGCAGGTCACGCGCCACGCGGAGGGCGAGGGCCGGTTCGCCCGCGAAGGTGGCGAGGCGGCAGACCTCCACTGCGGTGGCCCGGGCCGCGCCGCGGCGGGCCAGCCGCTCGAGGGCCTGCACCGCCGCGTCGCGGCCGCCGAGTGCGAACATCGCGGCGGCGGCGCGCAGCCGCTCCAGGCTGGCGTCATCGGGCCGGCCGGAGACCGGGAGCATGAGGGAAGGCCACGGGGGCGGCGTGGCACCGAGCTGCTCCAGCCGCCGCCGCGCCAGCCAGCCGTACCAGCCGTCGCCACCCGCCAGCGCCGCCCGGCGCAGCCGTTCGCGAGCACGCGCAGGGGAGCCGTCCAGCCTCCCTTCCCAGTAGAGGGCCGCGTCGGCCAGGGGGCCCGTCTCCAGCCGCGCCAGCCGGGCCCGCGTCCCGCGCCGGTCCCCGCCACGGAAGCTCGACCAGGCGGCGAACCATCGGGCCTCGTCAGCGCGCGGCGACGCGGGGCGGGCGCGGAGGAAGGCGTCGAGCCTTGCCGTGGCCTTCTTGAAGTCGCCGGCGTCGTACCAGAGCCAGGCTGCGAGGTAGGCCGACTCGTCGGTCACCTCGCGGCTCCGCTGGTCGCCGAGCCCAGGGATGACCGCCTGGCTCCCGGCCACGGCGCGGTACCGCGTGATCGCCTCACCGGTCCGGCCGGCCCGCGAGGCGTCCCGCGCCAGCAGCCACTGGGTGCCGCGCCGGACACCAGGGTCGCTCGACCCGGCCAGCGGCCGCGCCAGCTCGACGGCCTCCTCGAAGCGGCCGAGGCTGGCCAGCGCCATCGCCTGGGCCAGGGCCGCTGGAGCGGCTGCGGCGGACGGCATGGCCCCCGCGTCCAGCTCCGCCTCGGCCAGCGCCTCGGCGGCGCGCCCCCGCTGGAGCAGGCGCTCCGCGCGCCTGAGCCGGTCGCCGCCCGAGAGCCGGGCCCCGGCGCCACCCGCCGCTGTCCACCTCTGGAGCACGGCCGCCGCCTCGACCCCTTCCGGCTGATCGGCCTCCTCGATGGCCAGGGCCCGGTAGCCGGCGAGCGCCTCGGCGTCAAGCCCCGCGAGCCGCCTGGCCGCTGCGAGCAGGAGCCTCCCGCGCCGCGCGGAGGGGTCATCGCGGCCGCCGCTCAGCAGGGCTTCGAGGCGCTGGATGGCCGGCTCGACCTGGCCCGCGGCGAGCAGCGCTTCGGCCTCGAGCCAGCGAGCGCTCCGGGGAGCGAGCGCCTGGCCCAGCTTCGCCGCCTGGGCCAGCGGCACGAGCGCCTCCCTGGGACGGCCGACCTCGAGGAAGGCCCGGGCGAGGGCCAGCCGAAGCAGCCCCTCCAGGCCGGCGCCAGGGTCGGCGAGGGCGGCCTGGAGCGGCTCGAGGGCCTCGGCCGGGCGGCCGGCCCGAAGCAGGGCCAGTCCAAGGGTCGCGGCCAGCTGGGCTCCCATCGGCCCCCCGGGTAGCGCCGTCCAGGCGGTCCGGGCGGCCGGGATGCCGGCCGCGGTGTCGCCGCGACGGAGGGCCTCGGCGGCGATCCCCAGGCCGGACAGGGCGTTGCACAGGGGTTCGGAGGCGAAGGCCGGAGGGGCACCCAGCATGGCCATCAGGATCGGCACCCACCGCCAGCCGGGTCGGGATCCAGGGGGGCTTGCAACACCAGATCGCGACGCGCTATGGACGATGGGTGCCCCGATCTGGCCTCCCCGCCCGAGGCGGCCAGGGCAGTTCGACGACGAGGTGGCTGCGTCGGCCACCAGGAGGCGATCTTGCTCGCCAAGCCTTGCCCCACGGAACTGGTCAACTTGATCAGCCCGGACCGCGGCCTCGACGACCAGCGGAACCTGTTCTGCACGCATTACGACGACTGCCTCGACGAGGCCATCCGGCAGGGGTGGAATAGCTGGTGCTGTACGCGCTGCGGCCTGAGCGCGATCGGGCCTGGCGAAGCCGACAGCATAGACACCTTCGCCACGCAGCGCCGGTTGGCCTAGCCGGGCTGGCGGCCGGGCGCTCATCGATCCTCCGCCCGTCGAGCCCGCCACTCCGGCGGCGTCGGGGACGCGGCCGTTCCGTGGGGCGGCTCCACGAACACCTCCGTCAGGTAGACCACCGGTCCACCTCCGGGGAGCATGGCGCGGGCGATGCCGACCCCGACCCGGGTTGGGCCGGTGGTCAACAGGTTGTCTCGGTGAGCCGGGCTCTCCTCGGTCGCCTCGTGTGCGGCGAGGGCCGTCTGCCCCTTGGCGAGGTTCTCCATCACCTTGCGGAACGGGATGTGGGCACGGCGCAGCCGCTCGCCGATGGTGCCCGAGCCGGGGAGGATGTGGGCCAGCAGCCCCTGGCGCAGCATCTCGGCGCTGTGCGCTCGGGCCACCGCCTGCAGGGCCGGCGAGGCCTCGAGCGGCGGTAGTCCGTAACGCCCCCTGGTGGCGTTGATGGCCTCGAGGACCCGCGCCTCGGCCGCGGCGGGATCGGCGGGATCGGGTCCGGCGGGAGGGCCTGTCGCGGCGGCCGGGGACTCCTCGCCGGCGCCGACGGCGAGCAGCGCCAGCACCTCGGGCCCGTTCAGGCCACGCCCCACCACCTCCACGAGCCACCGCCCCCGCTTGTCGAAGTGCAGGGCGGCCCTGAAGCGGCGCTCCCCCGAGACCGACCGCTCCAGCACGGTGCCATCCGGCGCCGTGACGAAGAGGCGTGGCTCGGCGAGGCCGGTGACCAGCTCACCTTCGAGGACCGCGGTGTCACCGACCGCCACGGCACGGGGGAAGGGGCGGAGCGGGGCCCGCCGGGGGGAGGCCAGCAGTACGAGCCACGCCGTGCCGTCCCGTTCCACCACGCCGGCACCGAGGTGGCCCGCGAACGAGCGGGCGGAGATGACCGGCGAGAGGGCCTCGGCCACCCGGGCGGGTGGACCGGAGATCAAGTAGGCGAGAGGTGCAGGATCGGAGGCGGCGGCGTTCCAGAGGGCGTCCCGGACGTGCTCCCGGGACAGGGGCGCCGGGTCGCCCGAGGCGGCCAGGGCGGCCAGCTCTCGGGCGGCGAGCGCCAGCACGGGGGAGCGAGCGGGGGATGGATCTCCGGGACGATGGAGGCGGGGCGAGGCCAGTTCCATGGCGCGACGCTCGATGGGCGCGAACTCCAGCCGGGGCTCGACGCCGTACCGGAGCATCGCCAGGGCCGGGGCGGGTCGGTTCGATCCGACCACCGCGGTGCGGGGCGGGGTGGGCGAAGCGGCTCGGCCCTGGCCAGCGGCGCAGGCAGCCAGCGCGGCGGCCGCGGCCAGCGCAGCCAGTGGTTGGTGCGAGGGGCGGCGACCGTATGCGCTCCTCCCCCGGCTTGTCAGGGGCTCCTCCCGATCGGGCCGACGCGGATGTCGAGGCCGCGCGCCGCGGGGCGGCCGAGCCGGGCGTTCACCCGGGCGCAGATCTCGTCGGCGAGCGCTTCGACCTGGGCCGCCCACTCCTGACCGGAGACCAGCACCAGCAGCCGTCCGTCCCGCATGACGCCCCGAAAGGAGGCCGAACGGGAGAGCCGCTGGCCGCACGCCTCGACGAAGGCCGCCGCGATGGCCGCTTCCCCGGTCTCGCGGTGGCGTCCGAGCACCTCCGCGAGGGCCGAGGCCACCGATTGTCGCCGTCCTCGCATCATCTTGCGAAGCTAGGGGCCGAAGGGCCCGAGCGTCAAGGAGCCCTCCCCGGGCGCCAAGGGCGGCTGGTGAAGCTGGTGCGGCAAGGGGCCGCGCCAGGCGGCTGGAAGTGTTCGATGTGCTACCTTCGGGTGCGGTCCTCGCCAGCGATGACGTCCAGCCCACCCAAGCCAGCCGCGGTGCCAAGCACGCCATCCGTGACTCCAGCCGGCATGGCTGGCGACCAGGGCGACGCGCTGGCCCGGGGTGGGCGGCTCAAGCTCTCCTGGCTGGTGCAACTCCACTGGTGGGCGATACTCGGCCAGGTGCTGATGGTCGGGCTCGCCGAGCTCTGGACCGAGTTCGACCTGCCCATCCCGAACATCATGGCGCTGCTCACCGCCGAGGTGATCGGCAACCTGGTGCTCCGCTCCTGGGCCCACACCGCCCATGTGACCGAGTCGATGATGGCTACGGTGATGGTGCTGGACGCCGCGTTCCTCACGCTGCTGCTCGACCTCACCGGAGGCGCCTCCAACCCGTACTCCACGCTCTACCTGGTGAACGTGGCGCTGGCGGCCGTGCTGTTGCCGGGGCGCTGGTCCTGGGTCCTGATGGCGGTGACGCTGCTCGGGTTCGCGGCGCTCTTCGTCCACGAGTGGCTGGGCGGCCCGGCCCAGCACGTCCGCTTCGGGATGTCGCCGGAGCAGCTCCTCGTCGCCCACGTCAGGGCCTCGTGGGTGGCGTTGGCCCTGGCGGCCGTCTTCATCGTCTACTTCGTGCGGCGGGTGGCGCTGGCCCTGGCCGACCGCGAGCGGGAGCTGCAGCAGACCCGGGCCCAGGCGGATCGGCGGGAGAAGCTGGCCTCGCTGGCGACGCTGGCGGCCGGGGCGGCTCACGAGCTCTCCACCCCGCTCTCGACCATCACCGTGGTCGCCAGGGAGCTGCAGCGGAACCTGGCCGCGACGGCCAGCGAGGGCGTGGCGCGAGACCTGAAGCTGATCCGGGATCAGGTGGGGCGCTGCCGGGAGATCCTCGATCGGATGGCGGGGCACGCGGGGGAGCAGGTGGGTGAGCCGCTCCGGAGCCAGACGGTGGCCGAGTGGGTGGCGGCGGCCCTCGACGGGCTGCAGGGCAAGGAGCGGGTCGTGCAGGAAGGCGCGCCGGGGATCGAAGCCGTCCCGCTGGTCGGTCCGCCGCGTGCGCTGGCCGACGCGCTGCGCGGCCTACTCAAGAACGCGCTGCACGCCTCGGGCCCGGAAGGCACCGTGACCATGCGGCTGGAGTCCACGGCGGCGGGCCTGGTCCGGGTATCGGTCATCGACCGTGGGTGCGGGATGTCGCCGGAGGTGCTGGCCCGGGTGGGCGAGCCCTTCTTCACGACCAAGGGGCCGGGCGAGGGGATGGGGCTCGGCCTCTTCCTCACGCGGGCACTCGCCGAGCAGCTGTGCGGCCAGTTCCACATCACCTCGAGCCCCGAGCAGGGGACCGAGGCACGTCTCGAGCTGCCGGCCGCCAGGGCCGACGAGAGGAGCAACGCATGACCGAGAACGTCGAAGAGGGGCGCGACACCCTGCCCAGCCTGCTGCTGGTGGACGACGACGAGGTGCTGCGTGAGCGGCTGGCGCAAGCCATCCGGGCGCGCGGCTACGAGGTCAAGACCGCCGGCAACGCCGCCGAGGCGCTCAAGGAGGTCGCCCTAGACTCGCCGGAGATGGCGGTGCTCGACCTCAAGATGCCTGGGATGTCCGGGCTGGAGCTGCTGCGCGAGCTGCGCCGGCTCGACCCGGCCACCCGCGTGCTCATGCTGACCGGCTACGGCAGCATCGCCACCGCGGTGCAGGCGGTGCGCGAGGGGGCGGTGGGCTACCTGCCCAAGCCGGCCGACGCGGACGAGATCCTCGCCGCGCTCATGGGCAAGGACACCTCGGCGCCCAAGTCGGGCGCCGAGACGCCTTCGCTGGCGCGCGCCGAGTGGGAGCACATCCAGCGCGTCCTCAACGACTGCGGGAACAACATCTCGGAGGCGGCGCGCCGGCTCGGCATCCACCGGCGGTCGCTGCAGCGCAAGCTCCACAAGTACCCGCCGTCGAGGTGAGCGCACCCCCCGGCACGCCCCGCGCGCCGCTCAGAGCACCTTCACCATGCCGTGCTCGGTCCCGTCGGCGTCATGGGTGTGGATGGCGCAGGCCAGGCAGGGGTCGAACGAGTGGATGGTGCGCAGCGCCTCGAGCGGCAGCTTGGGATCGGCGATGGGGTTGCCGACCAGGGCGGCCTCGTAGGGGCCGGGCTGGTCATGGCCGTCGCGCGGCCCGGCGTTCCAGGTAGACGGGACCACGCACTGGTAGTTCTTGATCTTCCCGTTCTCGATGACGCACCAGTGGGAGAGGGTCCCGCGCGGCGCCTCGTGGAAGCCGACGCCCCGGTAGGAGCCGCTCTGCAGCTTCGGCATGGGATCGACGAAGATCGAGGTGTCGCCCTTGCCGATGTTCTCCACCAGCATCTTCCAGTGCTTCAGGGTCAGCTCGGACATCATGGCGGTGCGGATGGCCCGGGCCGCGTGACGGCCGAGGGTGGAGTGGAGCATGGCCGGCGTGACGTCGATCTTGTGTATGGCCTTGACCGTGGAGATGGCGGCGGAGACCCACTTGACGGTGAGCGGGTCGTTGGTGAGGAAGCCGACCAGCACCTGGGCCAGCGGTCCAACCTGCATGGGCTTCCCGTCGAGGCGCGGCGCCTTGACCCAGCTGTACTTCTGCGGCGCCGCGGTCTCGGCCTTCCACTCGCCGGTGAACTTCGGGACGGTCTCCTCCTCCCACGGGCCGCGCTGCCAGTCGCCGTCGTAGTGCGAGTGGGCGATCGACTCGGTGACGTTGGCCTTGAGGAACGCGTCGTTCCAGTTCTCGATCTTCCGGACGCCGGCCTGGCCTGCCATGATGACGCCGCCGGGGAGGTCGAACCTGGTCATCTTGGCGTCGATGGGGAGGTCGGGCACGGCCAGGTAGTTGGTGACGCCGGCGCCGTACTTGAACCACTCGGGGTAGAAGCCGGCCACCGCGGCCACGTCTACCAGGTAGCACTGGGTGACGAAGCCGCTCACCTCGTCGAGCAGGTCCTTGACCTTGTACAGCTTCTCCATGTTGAGCGCGGAGGGGCTGTCGAGGTTGATGGCGTTGGCCACGCCGCCCACCGCCAGGTTCTGGATGTGGGGCGTCTTGGAGCCGAGGATGGCCACGATCTGGTTGGCCTTCCGCTGGATCTCGAGGGCCTGCAGGTAGTGGGCGACCGCCAGGAGGTTGACCTCGGGCGGCAGCCGCATGGCCGGGTGGCCCCAGTAACCGTTCTGGAAGGGGCCGAGCTGCCCGGCCGCCACGAAGCCCGCGAGCCGGGCCTTCACGGCGGCGAGCTCCTTGGTCGAGTTGCCGGGCCAGCTGGAGATCGACTCGGCCAGCGCCGAGGCCTTGGCCGGGTCGGCCTTGAGCGCCGCCACCACGTCGACCCAGTCGAGCGCCGACAGGTGGTAGAAGTGGACCACGTGGTCGTGCAGCGCGTGGGCCGAGATGATGATGTTGCGGATGAGCTGGGCGTTGAGCGGCACCTCGAGCCCGAGCGCGTTCTCCACGCTGCGCACCGAGGTGATGGCGTGCACCGTGGTGCAGACTCCGCAGATGCGCTGGGTGAAGGCCCAGGCGTCCCGCGGGTCGCGCCCCTGGAGGATGGTCTCGATGCCGCGCCACATGGTGCCCGACGACCAGGCCTTGGAGACGCGGCCACCGTCCACCTCCAGGTCGATGCGGAGGTGCCCCTCGATCCGGGTGATGGGATCGATCGTGATGCGCTGGCTCATGTCGTCGCCCCTTGCTTGAGACCGGCCGGGACCGCACGCCCGGGAGCGGGCGTGACGCCGGCGAGGATTGGGAACTTCCGGACCACCAGCACGTAGAGGAACGTCTCGGTGGCGATCAGCCCGAGCGTGAAGAGGATCTCCGGCACGTTCGGGAAGTAGCTCCAGCCGTTGCCGGGGTTGTACGCCACCAGGAACGTGTCGACGCGGTAGAGCGCGGCCCCGGCCATCGAGAGGAGGGCCGCCTGGAGCTGCTGGTCGGGCCTGAGGTGTGTCTGCGGCCGCAGGAACAGGGCGGCGGCGGCCAGCAGCAGGACGGTCTCGGTCCAGAAGAGGAAGGAGAACAGGCCGGAGCCCACCAGCAGCCCGGCCTTGCCTTCCACCGCCAGGCCGACGAAGCGGACCACCACGAAGGCGATGATGACGCCGGCCACGTACTTCCCCAGTCTCGCCAGCAGCCGGGTCTCGAGGGGCCGCTTGAAGGCCGCGCCGGTGAAGGTGGACTCGAAGTAGAGCACCGCGAAGCCCATGACGAAGGCCGTGAACAGGAAGTGGAGTGGGAGGAGCGCGGTGTGCCAGAGCGGGTGAAGCTTGTGGCCCGCCATCATCATGAGCGAGCCCAGGCTGGACTGGTGCATGGTGGGCAGCAGGAGCCCCAGGGCCACCAGGAAGGGCAGGGCCTTCTCGGCCCGCGGAAGCCAGCGGGCGGCCAGCTGGGCTCGCTCCGGGCGGCGGCTGGCTGACAGCCCCTCCAGCCAGGCCGGTCCGAGTTCCAGGAAGACGACGGCCGTGTAGGCCATCATGCAGAGCGCCACCTCGAGGAGGACCGAGTTGCCGTTCCACGAGCCGGGATGGGTCGGGATGCGCCAGACGCTCCAGTAGCGCCCCAGGTCGAACATCACCGCGACGCCGGCCATGGCGTAGCCCAGCAGGCTGGTGACCAGCGCCGGCCGGACCAACCGGTGGTAGCGGCCGCGGTTGAGGATGAAGACCACGAAGGCCAGCGCGTAGCCGCCGCTGGCCAGGCCCGTGCCGACCGCGACGTCGAAGGCGATCCAGATGCCCCACGGGTAGCCGTCGTTCATGGCGGTGGTCGCTCCCAGCCCCTGGGTGAGCCGGTACAGGCCGACCGCCCCCCCCAGGACCGCGAGCACCAGCAGCGCCTTGGCGGCCGGGGTGAGGATCGTACCTCCGACGGGACGAGTGCTGGCCGTCATGACTCGTCCTCCTGGCCGGGCCTGGCCGAGCGGTGGTTCTTCCAGGTAACCGCGGCGAACGCCCCGAAGAGCACCAGCGGGATCACCGCGCCCTGGTAGATGCCGTGCTGCACGGTCTCGACCAGCGCTGGCACCGGTTCGTCGCTCAGCCCGGGCAGCCCGAGGGGCCCGAAGCCGACCGCCGACAGGTACAGGCAGGCGGTGCCGCCGCCGGTGGTCGCTCCGTAGATCCCACCCTGGTAGGCGTCGGGCGTCGCCGCCAGGCGGCGGCGCGCCTCGGCCAGGAGCTGGGGCCGGCTGCCCGACACCACCGCGCCGCGTGGGCAGACCTCGGCGCAGGCCGGGCCCTTGCCCTCGGCCCAGCGATGGCGGCACAGCTCGCACTTCACGATCTGCGGCGTGTTGGAGCCCCACTCGAACTTCGGCACGTTGAAGGGGCACGCGATCTGGCAGTTGCGGCAGCCGACGCACCTGTCCACGTCGTACTGCACCACCCCCCGCGGGCCCTTGTGCAGCGCGCCCATCATGCAGACCGACGCGCACGCGGGGTCGGCGCAGTGCATGCACTGCGCCTTGACGTAGCCCGAGCGGCCGCCGGCGGTCCACGCCTTGACGACCGTGAGCGTGCTGCCGTTGAGGTCGAGCGGGGCGTCGTAGGGCGCGCCGCCGATCATGACCACGTCGGCCGGCTTCTTGTTGGCCTCGCGGCACGCGGTGACGCAGGCGCGGCACCCCACGCACCGGGTGGTGTCGAAGAGGAGGCCGAGGTCGTCGGGCCCGGACGGCCTGGCGCTGCGCGCCTCGGCCATCACCGGGGCCGCCGCCGCGGCGAACGCGGCCGAACCGAGCACCTTGAGCGCGTGCCGTCTGGACACGGTCATGGGTCAGTCCTCCTTCTTGGTTCCTTGGCCGGGCGGGACGGCGAGCTTCCTGGAAGCCGCGTAGCCGGCGCCGGCCGCGGCGCCGACCACCAGTCCGGCGACGCCGACGGCGATCAGGCTCTGGTGGCCCTGCGGCGGGTTGACGCCGGGGTAGGCCATCGGCGCGGTCGGCTTGTCGATGGGCATGTTCTGGTGGATGGGGACGTTGAAGGCGATCCCCTGCTCGGTGCAGCCGATGCACGGGTGGCCGAGGCCGATGGGCCATGCGCCCGGCAGCTCGCAGAAGTTGAGCAGGGAGCAGTTGGCGTGGGTCTGCGGCCCCTTGCAGCCGAGCTTGTAGAGGCACCAGCCCTGGCGGTGGCCGGGGTCGCCGAAGGCCTGGGCGAAGCGGCCGTTGTCGAAGTGGGCGCGGCGCGGGCAGTCCTCGTGGATGACCCGGGCATAGGCGAACAGCGGGCGTCCCTTGTCGTCGAGCGCCGGCAGCGTGCCGAAGGTGGCGAACTGCAGGACCGTGCCGAGCAGGTTGTACGGGTTGGCCGGGCAGCCGGGGAGGGCGACCACCGGCTTGCCCTTGAGGGCTTGCGACACGCCGACGGCGCCGGTCGGGTTCGGGGACGCCGACGGGATGCCGCCCCAGGAGGCGCAGGAGCCGATGGCGATGACCGCCGCCGCCTTCTCGGCCACCCGGGTGAGGGTGTCGATGGCCTTCTCCCCTCCGACGTAACAGTAGACGCCGCCGTCCTTGAGCGGGATGGAGCCCTCGACCACCAGCACGTACTTGCCGGCGTTCTCCTTCATCGTCGACTCGAGCGTCGCCTCGAACTGGTACCCGGCGGCCGCGGCGAGCGTCTCGTGGTAGTCGAGCGAGATCAGGTCGAGGATCAGCTCGCCCACGCCGGGGGCGTTGGCGCGCAGCAGGGACTCGGTGCAGCCGGTACACTCCTGGTAATGGAGCCAGATGACCGAGGGCTTCTTCCCCTTGGCCACCTGCTCGGCCATCTTCTCGCCGGCCCAGGCCGGCAGCCCCACCGCGGCCGCGGCCGCCGTGCAGACCTTGACGAAATCTCGCCGGGAGAGGGCGGTGGCTTCCGCGACCACGGTGTGCGGCATGGTGATCCTCCTGAGGCGGTCGGATGAAGAGGCCGCCTGACGGTTCGATGATTGGGCCCTTTTCGAGGCGTACTTGGCGTTGACGGGAGTCAAGCCACGAAAAATTGGCGCGCAACGGGTGCGTTACCCACGCAAATGGGCCATTTGGGGCGACGTCCCAGATGGGTATGTCGCAGGTTCGTGCTCGAGTGGCGTCGAGCGCGTGGCGGCGAGCCGAACCGATTTCGCGCTCAGCGGCTCCTATCTCGAGAGCGCCGTGGCCGAATGGACGGTGGGCGCCGGGAGCGAATCGATGAGCGGCGCAGCGGGCGGGCCCAAGGGCGGCAGCACCGTCGAGGTGACGGGAGAGAACTTCAAGCAGCTGGTCGAACGCGACGGCATCGTCCTGCTCGACTGGTGGGCCGCCTGGTGCGGCCCGTGCCGGATGTTCGCGCCGACCTTCGAGAAGGCGGCGGCGGCGCACCCGGACATCGTCTTCGGCAAGATCGACACCGAGGCGCAGCAGGAGCTGGCGGCGTCGTTCCAGATCCGCTCCATCCCCACGCTGATGATCATGCGCGACCAGGTGCTGCTCTTCTCGCAGCCGGGCGCGCTGCCCGAGGCGGCGCTGGAGGACATCATCAAGCAGGTCCGCGCGCTCGACATGGAGAAGGTCCGCGCCGAGATCGCCCAGCAGGACAAGAAGGTGGCGGGGGCGTAGGACCGGCGGACGAGGACCGTCGGGCGTCAGACCGGCTTGACAACTGAACGGGTGAGCAGCAATGTCGCCTGGTCGGAGCCGGTCCATGCCCCACGCAGATCCCACCCCAGCCCTGCTCGCGCGCCTGCGCGACGAGATCAGGCGCCTCGAGCGCCGGCCGGCCCGGCGCGAGGGGCAGGTGGCATGCGGCCTCGCGCCCATCGACGCGCTGCTGCCGGGCGGCTTCCCGTGCGGCGCCCTCTCCGAGCTCCGCGGCGGCCCGTCGAGCGGCAAGACGGCGGTGGCCCTCGCGGTCATCGCCCAGCTCCCCCGCGGCGCGCTGGCCGCCTTCGTCGACGGGCGCGGCGAGCTCTACCCGCCGGCCGCGGCGGCGCTCGGCGTAGACCTGGGGCGGCTCCTCATCGTCCGGACTCCCGGCGGCGAGGAGGGCTTCCGGCTGGCGCTCTGGGCGGCCGAGGCGCTGCTCGGCTCCGGGGCCTTCGCCGCGGTGGCCATCGACGTGCCGCGCGGGCGGCCGTTCCGCGGCGCCGAGGTGGCGCTCCGCAGGCTGGTGACGGCGGCGGAGCAGGGCGGGGCGGTGGGGCTCTGGCTCTCGTCCCCCGGCGCGCCGCTGCGGCCGCCGGCGCTGGTGCGGCTCGACCTGCGCGTCGAGCACGGCCGGATCGCGGCCCGGCGGGCCGACGGGCTGGCCGGAACGGCGCGCGCCGGAGGCGTCCATGCGGCCTGAGAGCCCGTCCAATCTCGGCCGGGTTCACCCCTTCGCGGCCGGTCTGTGCTCGCTTCGACGACCTCGCCGTCGCGCCGTGCGCGCGCCGAACCAGCAGCGCCCCCCAGCTCGAGCGTGCGGCCGGAGTTCCTGTTCCCCTCTGGCCGATGTCCTTGACTGAACGGGGGGGCGTTCGTCCAGCTTCCCGACCGGCGGGGCCCGGGGCGGCGCCGACGCAGCGTCGTGTGGGTCACATCCGCCGGCCCGGATCGTCAACCCGACATGCACCCAAACCGACGGTGTCTGCGCACGCCCAGCACGTGCGGGCGCTGGTTGGCCGTGGTCGTCGTGCTTGGCGCCTGCGACCAGGAGCAGAAGCCGCCGCCTGGAGCGCCCTCCACGGCCTCGGCCGACGAGGTCCCGTTCGTCGTCTTCCTCGAGCCGTCGGTCGTGATCGATCGGGTCGGCGCCACCGCCCGCGTGCCGGCTGCGGTCGGCAGCACGGTCTCGCCCGGGACCATGAAGAGCAACGACCCCAGTGTCGTCGAGGTGACGGCCGAGGGTGGACTTCGGGCTCGCTCGGTGGGTCGGGCCACCATCCGTGCCGTCGGGAATCCGGCCCAGGCGCTCGAGGTCGAGGTCCGTGAATCGAGCACG
>JAJZQX010000029.1 GCA_021806645.1 Myxococcales bacterium
CCTCGGGCCATCGGTGTCCTCCCTCTCTTGGTTCCTTGACAGCTCCAAGTGAAGGCGGAATCGCTGGCCCACTTCAACTTTCTGGCGTCATGTCGGTTGGTTGGCTCCTGCTAAGCGAACGCGCATGTAGGTACTCGAGGAGTGGGTACGGGGTCCGGAGTTCCGGGACCCGCTTCGGCCGCTCGCCGTGGGGAGTCTGGCCGGTCATGGCGTGGGCCTCCCGCTGGCGATGAAGGCCTCGAGGTCGGCGGGATCCACCCGGACGGTGTTGGCCACCCGCAGGTGGCGGAGCTGGCCGGTCCTGGCCAGCTTGTAGACGGTCGCGGTCGAGACGCTGAGGTGGGCCGCTACCTCACGAACGCTCAGGAGCCGGGCTGCTCCGCGCGCCAAGCCGACTGCAGCCGGCCGGAACCCCGGTCCACAACCAGGTCCACAAGAAGGCTTGGGAAAGCCTGCGAATCCTTTGACGCCAGCGGACGTGACCATACGTCCGGCCTGCGTGGTTTCGCATGGTTGCGAAACCGTTGGAAGCATTGGGATTCCGGAGATTGGCTTCCCAAGCTGAGGGTCGCCGGTTCGAATCCGGTTTCCCGCTCCAAGTTCCGACGGGATGACGAGGGCTTCCAGGGCGACCTGGGAGCCCTTCGTCGTCGATGGACTCTGGTCCAGCAAGGTCAGGGGCCGGCGACGCGACTCCGCCAACGAGCATCCCGATGCCGACCATGTCGGCGGTCAGTTCGTCCGGCGTCAGTACGTGTCGAAGAACTCGTCCTCGCCGATCCCGGCCTGCCGCAAGATGGACCGCGCGGTCCCTTCCTTCAGCGTGGCGCCCTTCTTCACGGGGACCGTGACGGGGGCGTGGCCCGGCTTGGTGAGGATGTGATGGCTGCCGACCACACGGTCCAGCGTCCAGCCGAGGCGCACGAGCGCCTTGATCATCCGGAGCGCCTGGATGGTGGCCATGCGCCCCACGGGCGATTCACCCGGGCCGGGCCCGGCCCCTGGCCTTTTCCGGCTCGGCCACCGCCAGCCACGCTTCGATGGCCTCCTTGGTCATCCGCTTCGCCTCGGCGAGGTCGTCGCCCTCGGTGATGCAGCCGGGCAACTCGGGCACCTCGACGGTGTACCCGCCGACCTCCAGGTCGGGCGTGAACACCGACCGGTAGGCCTTGCCGCGCACCCGGACGGTGACGTCCCGGGGCGCGCTGATCCTGGTGACGCCCGCCTCGAGGTGGCGCGCCAGGGAGGCCACGCTGATGCTCAGGACCACCTGACCGTTCTCGCTCGCCTCGATCAGCTTGGAGGGATCGTCGGTCAGGGTGAAGACCTTCTTGCCGTGCCCCACGAGGTTGAGCGTGGTGAGCGGCTGCTCGGCGTGCCGCTTGAGGTACGCCACGGCCTTGCGGATGGTCTGGACGCTCACGCCGGCCTCGCGGAGCTGGCCGACCACCAGAAGGGCCACGAGGTCCTGGAAGGAGTAGACCCGGCGCGACCCGCGCCCGCTCGCCTGGCGCACCGAGGAACGCACCAGCCCGGTCCGCGCCCAGTGGTCGAGCTGGCGGTAGCTGATGCCGATGAGCTGGAGGACGGCGCTCGCGCCATAGCCGGTGGCGGACATGAGTGTTGGATAACACGCGTGTAGTCCGCTCTCAACCTCACCAGAGCCCTGTGGTCGCTTACACCCTCACCCCACCCCGCCCGACGCCGCCAACAGCTCCTGCGTCAGGTCGTCCGGGCCTCGCGCGCCGGCACGACCAGCGGGAGGAGCGTTCGCTCGCTCATCAGGAGTACCAGCTGCATCCCCGGTGCATGGATCAGGGTACCGTACCAGTCACCAAGGACCGTTGTGGGCGGCTCCCGGGCAACCTCGGTGACCGTTCCGAGTCGTGCCAAGAGCTTTCCGGTGCAGCGGAGCGTGTACACGTCGCCATCCTCCCACGGGCGGCGCGGATCCATGCGCGCCCTCGGGTACGTCCGGGGACTTACCTTCGAGCAGTTCACCGCCGACCCACGAACGGTCGATGCTGTCAGCTACGCCATCGTCGTCATCGGCGAAGCGACCCTCAGCCTGGGGAGGTCGGAGCTCCGTCGAACCTATCGCCCGCTACCGCTGGACCGGAGCTCCGTGGAGATGGAGCCCCAGCGCGCGGATCACCTTCATGACGGTGGCGAACTCCGGGTTGCCGTCGGCCGAGAGCGCCTTGTAGAGCCCTTCGCGCGTCATGCCGGTGTCGCGGGCAAGCTGGGACATGCCGCGAGCCCGAGCGATGGTGCCGAGGGCCGCCGTGATGAAGGCCGGGTCATCCTCCGCCTCCTCGAGGCAGGCTTCCCAGTAGAGGGTGATGTCCTCCTCGGTCTTGAGGTGCTCGGCCGAGTCCCACTTCTTGAGCTTGATGGCCATGGTTCCTCCTACAGGTGATGCGCCAGGTCCAGAGCGGTGGCGATGTCCTTCGCCTGAGACGACTTGTCGCCCCCCGCCAGCAAGATGATGATCTCGACCCCTCGTTGAACGAAGTAGACCCGGTAGCCGAAGCCGTGATGGATCCTCATCTCCGAGACGCCTTGGCCCACCGGCGCGCAATCACCGAAGTTCCCCGCCTCCGCGCGGTCGATGCGGGCCTGGATTCGGCGAGCTGCGGAAACGTCCCGCAGCCCGCTGAACCAAGCATCGAACGTCTCCGTGGTGAGGATCGTCCGCATCCTCGTCATGTAAACCATGGTTCGCGCCTTATCAACCATGGTTCACATCGTGGCCCTCTCTCCAGCAGCAGGAATAGCGTCAGCGCAGCCATCCAGATGAGCCTCATGGCGCCGAACACGAAGGAGAGTGCCATGAGCGCCCAACAGGAACTGGCGCAGTACAGCCCGTGCCGGGCACCCATTGAGAAGCCGCCCCAAGTGCCCTCGCGCCAGTTCGACAGGAAGAAGGCCCTGTGCGGAGCCACGAGCAGCAGGAGGCGGCGTGCATGGTGTTCACGCTCTGAAGGTGTTTCAGTTCTGGGCGACCTGGGAGCCCTTGGTCGTTCATGAGGGTGGAAGAATCCTGCCCGGCGCGGTTGCTCGCGTGAAACTGGCCAGCCGCAGCCGTCGCTGCGCCTCGTGATTCTGGAATTCGACCTTCAGCCTGGTGGGCTGAGTGCTTCGGCGCCAGTCGGGTTGGAGCGCGAATGCCGCGCGCTGCCGTCCTTGACAATCTGAGGTCGATGGGCGAATCGGGTGCGCTCGCTAGACAGCCGACACCGGAGAGGAAAGTCACCATGGGATCGAGGATTGCCCGCGATGTCTTCCTGCGTCGCTTCCGGCTTGAGCGCTCATACAGACCGCCAGCGCTGCTGCGGCACCCCGAGTGGAACCACGAATCGCCTCTCGATCTGGTGATCGCGCGCGCCATGGAGACCCGGCCTGGATTCGCCTTTCTCCAGGTCGGCGGCTTCGATGGCCAGGCCAACGATCCGATCCGCCCGCTCGTCGTGGGGCGCGGCCTTCC
This sequence comes from Myxococcales bacterium, assembly GCA_021806645.1. Taxonomy (GTDB): domain Bacteria; phylum Myxococcota; class Myxococcia; order Myxococcales; family Anaeromyxobacteraceae; genus JADKCZ01. The sequence goes on from JAJZQX010000029.1 coordinate 3,488, forward strand.
AGGGGTGATCGTGGAGCCGCAGCGCGCCGCCGTGGAGGCGCTGCGCAAGACCTACGCCGACTACCCGCAGGTCCGAATCCTCCAGGCGGCGGTGGCAGACCAGGACGGTGAGCGCGACTTCTTCACGGCTGAGGGGGGGGCCATCCAGTTCGCGTCATTCGATCGCTCTCATCTCTTGCGCCACAAGGTCCCGGCGAGCCGGATCGTTTGCGAGCGGGTCCGGTGCCTCACCGTCACGAGCGTCCTGCGCGAAGCCAGGCTGGAGCGTGTGGACCTGGTCCAGATCGACGCCGAGGGATACGACTTCGAGATCATCAAGACCATTGACCTGGCCAGGCTGAGGCCGGCGGTGATCCGCTACGAACACGTCCACCTCTCGAACGAGGACGCCGACGCGAGCGTGGCCCTCCTGGCGGGCCACGGCTACCGCTTCATCTCCGAACGCCGAGACCTCATCGCGCTGCTCCCGTAGGCCGGCGCTGAACCTCGTCCGAGCGCTCAGCGGCGCTGTTCGTGCTGTCTGCGCGCAATGAAGAAGGGGTCGGCCTGCGGGCCGTACGTCAGGTGATGCCTTGGACAACCTCGCGGTGATCGACGACCTGGGCGGCGAGGAACGCGTCACGGAACGTCTCCATGGCGCGGGCCCAGTGCATGCGCACCAGCGCCAGTTCCTGATCTCGGGTGAGGCTCCCGGTGGGGATCGAGGTGATGAAGTAGCGCTGCTCCGCGGCGACGCAGGTGCCGCTGCGGTCGGTGGTGGTCTAGAGGACGTACCAGAGCTGCTGGGCGGCCTCGATGTCGGCCTCGGGATCCCCGGCCACGTCGCGGGCGTACAACTCGCGCACGATGGTGTGGCCACGATACCGCTCGGAGGTCCGGGCCAGCGGCGCCTCGCCGATCCCGTAGTGGCCGTGCTCGCGGGCGGTGGGGCCCGCCGGCTCCTCCCCTTCTTTGTTTGCGCGGGGGGATCATCGCCGGAGCGGATCCCGGCGTCGATCTTGCCGATCAGGATTCGGCGGCCGCGACCACCGCCGGCCTGCTCACGCCGCGAAACCTGGCCACCAGGTCGGGGCCAGCGGAATCCTCAGCCGGCTCAGGGGCTGGACGTCGATCCCAGGAGGTGGTCAGGTGGCTGAACCGGCGCCTCGCCGGGCTCTGGCCAGTACCATCATCCGGGGCCTCGGGCTTCCACACTCCCTCGCCGGGCTCTACAATCCGGTCGTGCGCCGCGCTGATGCCATCGAGTTCTTCGCTTCCCACCAGGACGACCTCCGGCGGCTCGGCATCAGCTCGCTCCTGGTCTTCGGCTCGGTCGCCCGCGACGAGGCCCGGCCCGACAGCGACGTCGACCTCATCGCCGAGTTCGACCGGCCGGTCGGCTACCTCGGCTTGGCCCGCGTCCAGCACGAACTCGAGCGGCTCCTCGGCTGCCGCGTCGATCTGGCGACTCCCGGCATGATCCGGCCCGAGCAGCGGGACCGCATCTTCGGCGAGGCCGTGCGTGCCGCCTAGGGATTGGCGCGCCCGCCTCGACGACATGGTTCAGGCGGCCGAGCGCGCGCTCGGGTACGTTCAGGGGCTCACCTACGAGCAGTTCGCCGCCGACCTCAAGACGATCGACGCCGTCAGCTACGCCATCGTCGTCATCGGCGAGGCCGCCAGCGCGCTGAAGGACGTGGGTCCCAAGCTCGCCCCCGAACTGCCCTGGGCCGACGTCCGCGGCATGCGCAATCGGGTCGCCCACGAGTACTTCGGCGTGGACGTGAAGGTGCTCTGGGAGACCGTGCGTGAGGACCTGCCGTCGCTGTTGACCGAACTCCGAGCGGCGCTCGCGCGCGCCTCCGACCTGCCATAGCCCTGCGAGGCCTCGGAGGTTCACGTGAGAAGTGCGGCGAGTTGGAGCCCCGGGGCCATCCGGGAGGCCTTGGACCCGAGGGCCGACCGCTACCTGGCGCTGTTCCGGGACGAGTTCGACGGCAAGCCACTCGACCGGGGCGCGTTCGAGGCCTTGGCTGCGCGCCTCGAGGGGAAGGGGCTCGTGGCCGACGTCGGTTGTGGACCCTGTGGCCACGTCGCCGCCCTGCTCACCCGCCTCGGCCTCCAGACCATCTCAGTGGACCTGTCTCCGCGGTGCATCGAACTTTCCCGGGCTGAGCAGCCTCACCTGCGGTTCGAGGTGATGGACCTGGCCTCGCTCCACTCCAGCTCGGGGACGAGAGCCTCGATGGCCTGGTGGCCTACTACCGAGCAGGCGGAGCACCTCCTCCAGCTCGTCCCAGGTGGTCGTGCGGCCGAGACTGAACCGGACCGCGCCCAGCTTCGTGCCCGGCGCCGTGCATGAAGGGTTCGATCCGGGTGCCGCGCCGGACGTAGAGGGCCCCGACCCCCTTGGGCGCATGGAGCTTGTGGCCCGCCACCGAGAGGAGGTCCACGCCCAGGTCGTCCACCCGCGCCGTGACCTTCGCGCCCAGGCGCCGGAGGAACTAGAGGCAGGTCTTCCGGTCCAGCAAGGTGTCCCGCACTCCGCGCAGCGCCGACCAGGATCCGCGCTCATGTCGTTAGCCGGAGACCACGATGCAGATCAAGTTCGCGAGCGTCATGGTGGACGATCAGGAGGAGGACCTTCCCTTCCACCTCGACGTCCTCGAGCCGAAGACATGATCGAGGGCGCCCCGGAGAGCGCCCTCGATCAACCTGAGAGGAGCTGAAGTCGGCTCCGGCTACGGCCGGGTGACGGTGTTGGCGTCCATCGTCACGGCGCCGATCCGGGCCAGGGCCCTGCCGTTGAGCGTCGCGCCGGTGTCGAGCGTGACCGCCTGGTTCGCCATGATGGTCCCGTAGAAATCCGACCCGGTCCCGATGGTCGCCGAGCTGCCGACCTGCCAGTAGATGTTGCTGGCCTTGGCGCTCCCGGCCAGGACGATCCCCAGCCCGGAGGTGGTGGTCAGCGTGGAGGCCGACTGGAAGATGAAGACCGCGTTCGAGTCGCCCTGGGCGTCGAGCGTGAGCGTCCCCGAGGTGATCTCGAGCGAGGTCCCGGACCAGTAGAGGCCGGGGGTCAACGTCCGCCCGCCCAGGTTGGTGGGGGTGACGGTGGTGCGGCAGAGCGTCCGGCCGGCGGCGTCGTTGAAGGCCGTGGTCAGGTCGAGCTGACCCTGGTTGGCCGCCGCGTCGTTCACGTGCTGCGTCCCGATGACCGTTCCCGGAGGGAAGCCGATCACCGCGGAGCCCGGGCTCAGCCCCAGGTCACCGGTCACCGTGGTGGCGCCCGTGTTGGTCACTCCCGAGCCGGCCAGCACCGCGAAGGTCCCGGCTCCGGCCAGCGCCACCGGCGTCTGCGCGCAGGCACCGGTACCCCCACCGCCCGCTCCGGGCGGGAACTCGACCAGCTGCTGGCCGCAGGAGGCCAGGAGGAACACCAGCGCCAGGAGCGCACCGTTCTTGATGGTCTTCATGTTAGTAGCTCCCGTCGTCGAGGATGGTGAACTGGACGACGAACTCGACGCGCCGGTTCGCCTCTCGCCCGGCCTCGGTGATGTTGGTGGCCACCGGCACCGAGGAGGAGAAGCCCTTCGACACCAGCCGCCCGCGGTCGATGCCGTGCGCGACCAGGTAGTCGAGCACCGCCTCGGCCCGCTTCTCGGAGAGGGCCTGGTTGTGGTCGTAGGTCCCCTCGGAGGAGGCGTGGCCCTCGACCTGGACCTTGAAGGAGACGTTCTGCTTGAGGGCCACCACCACCTCGTCGAGCACCGGGAACGACTCCGGCTCGAGCTTGGCCTGGTCCCACTCGAAGAAGAGCTTCTCCTTCAGCTCGAGCCTGTCGGGCTGGACGACCAGCTTCTGGTAGGCGGGGCAGCCGAAGTTCTCTGCAGTTCCCGCCACGTCGGGGCAGCGGTCGTCGGCGTCGCAGACGCCGTCGACGTCGCTGTCGGAGCAGGGCCCGAAGGCCGTGGCCACCGACCGGCGCCGCACGCCCGGACCCACGTCGACGCTGACGCCGACCAGCAGGATCTTGGCGTCGCGGTTGTCGTAGCCGCTCCGAACCTGCTGGTGGATCTGGAAGTAGCGCACGAACGGGCCGATCCAGACCGCCTTGTTGGAACCGACCGGGAAGGAAACGCCGGCGCCGGCGTCATAGCCGAACCGGTTGAGCGGGCCGGTGCGGACGTAGTAGGCGTCGGCATCCACCCAAGGCGACAGGGAGGTGGCCTTCTCGCCATGGCGATAGAAATGCGGCCCCTTGAGCCGTAGCCCGGCGCCGTAGGCGAAGGCCCGGCCCGACTCCTGGCCGGAGGTCTTGGTGGGCAGCACCACGACGGTCACGGCGGGACCGATGTCGAGGTACTGGTTGATGGACCAGAGCGCCTTGATGGATGCTCCCCCGCCCAGCTTGAAGAGCTGCGACTGCGGCTTGGTCAGGGGCCAGGCCAGGCCGGGCTCGAGCTTCAAGGAGAGCTGCCCGGCCTGCGATGGCGCCGGCTCGTGCACGGCGGTCACGTCGTCCGCGGCCAGCGCGGGCGTGGCCAGCAGCAGCAAGGCCGCGCCACAGAGCGCCGCGGCTCCCGAGGACTTCAACGGTGATCGATGGTTCATGGTGGTTCCTTTCGGTCGGTCCTGACGGAACTTCCCCCTCAGGAGGGCAGATGCCCGGCTTCGCCGACGGTGAAATGCACGGAGCGGGCCATGCCCCGGAAGGCGGAGCGGGCTTCCTGGACGGGCCAATGGACCTCATTCGAGCCCAACGGCGCTCGATCTGGCGCGCGAGGACCGCGCCGGACCGATCCGGATCGTTCGCGAACGTTTGGTGACGTGACTGAACGCGGCCGGCACCTACGCCAGCACACATTGCGCGGCCTGTCCCATGCGTGACAACTTGACGTCATCGTGCTTCCGGGGGGGAGAAACGGCTCGGCGTGATCGGCAAGGTCAAGGGGACGCTCCTCCTCGCCCGGATGAAGTACCTCCGGGCCCAGGGGGTCGACAGCACGGAACGGGTCTTGCGCCGGCTCTCCGAGGAGGATCGGCGGGTCCTCGCCGACACCATCCTTCCGAGCAGCTGGTACTCCGCCGGCGTCCTGCTCCGGCTCGAGACCACCATCGCGGCGCTGCTGACGCGCGGGGACCGGCACCAGCTCTTCCGCGACATGGGCCGCTTCTCGGCGGAGACCAACCTCGGCCAGGCCGGCGTGCAGCGCGCCTACCTGCGCGAGGGCGACCCCCAGTTCCTCCTCCGCCACGTGCCGCGGATGTACGTCGCGCAGCACGACACCGGCCGGCGCGAGTACGTGCAGACCGGCGAGCGGTCGGCGGTCCTGCGCACCCTGGAGTCCGAGGAGGCCCGCATCGACGACTGCCTCACCACCATCGGCTGGCTCGAGCGCGGCGTCGAGCTCTCCGGCGGGCGGGACGTCCGGGTGGTGGAGCAGGAGTGCCGGGCCCGGGGCGGCGCCGCCTGCGAGTACCACTGCGAGTGGCAGTAGGGCCGGCCGGTCCATCCCGGGTAGGATGTCCCGGTGCCCTTGCTCACGCGCATCGCCGCTGGCGCCGCGCTCCTGCTGATCGCCGCGGTGGCGGCGCTCTACCTCGCCCAGCGGCGTCTCCTCTACTTCCCTGCGGTGAGCGCCCTGGCCGAGTCGAGGCGGCTGGCGCGCGCCGCCGGGCTCGAGCCGTGGCTCGACGGTGACGGCCGGTTCATCGGCTGGCAGGCGCGGCTCCCCAGCGTCGCGCCGGTGGCCAGGGTCGTCGTGCTGCATGGAAACGCCGGGAGCGCGCTCGACCGGACCTACCTGCGCGACGTGCTGCAGGGGCCACGGAGGCTCTGGGAGGAAGCGGGGGCGTTCCACAACACCCTCCGCTTCGACCCGGCCGATCCCCTCTGGACCGAGGTCTGGGCGTTCCTGCGCGGCGCGGGCTGAGCGCGGCTTCGGCCGCGCCGGGCCCTCAGGCCAACTCGCGGCCGGGTCCCTTCGGGCTCCGGGCTGGTCGGAGCCCGCCGCGGGACGGTCTGGAGCGCTCGCCCCGAGGCCGGCCGCGCGCGCGGTGGCTCACCCCTTGGTCTTCACCACCACCTTGAGCGCCTTCTCCTTGGCGGCGTTTCCGAAGGTGTCGTAGGCCTTGACGAACTCGTCGAAGGCGAACTCGTGCGTGATGAGCTGCCGGGGCGAGAGCCGCCCGGCCACCACGTTCTTGAGGAGCATCGGCGTGGTGTTGGTGTCCACCAGGCCGGTGGTGATGGTGACGTTGTGGACCCAGAGCTTCTCGAGCTTGAGCGAGACGCTCTTGCCGTGAACGCCGACGTTGGCGACGTGGCCGCCGGCGGTGACGACGTCCTGGCAGATGTCGAAGGTGGCCGGGATGCCGACCGCCTCGATGGCGACGTCGACGCCCTTGCCGCCGGTGAGCGCCATCACCTTCTCGACCGCCTTGCCGTCGCCGCTGTTCACGGTCTGCGTGGCGCCCAGCTTCTTGGCGACGGCGAGCCGGTTGTCGTCGAGGTCCACCATGATCAGCTCGGCCGGTGCGTAGAACTGGGCGGTCAGCAGCGCCGCCAGCCCGACCGGCCCACCGCCGACGATGGCGACCGTGTCGCCCGGCTTGACCGCGCCCTTCAGGACGCCCACCTCGAACCCGGTCGGGAGGATGTCGCTCAGCATCACCAGCGCGTCCTCGTCCACGCCCTTGGGGGCCAGGTAGAGGCTGTTGTCGGCGTGCGGGATCCGGACGTACTCGGCCTGGGTCCCGTCGACCAGGTGGCCGAGGATCCAGCCACCGTCGGCGCAGTGGGAGTACATGCCCTTCTTGCAGGCGTCGCACTTGCCGCACGAGGTGATGCAGGAGATGAGGACGCGATCCCCCTTCTTGAAGTTGGAGACCGCGGCGCCGACCTCCTCGATGACGCCCACCCCTTCGTGGCCGAGGATGCGGCCGTCGGTGACGGCCGGGACGTCGCCCTTCAGGATGTGGAGGTCGGTGCCGCAGATGGTGGTCCGGACCACCTTCACGACCGCGTCGGTCGGGGCCTTGACGGTGGGCTTCGGCTTCTCCTCCCAGGCCTTCTTGCCGGGTCCGTGGTAGACGAGCGCCCTCATCGAATCTCCTCTTCTCGCACCAGGGCGAGAGGAACGGGTGAGCTGCGACGCAGTGGCTGCTTCACCCGTGGTATTGCAAGCACCGCTCCACCGCTCGGGCCGCCCATCGACCGGGATCTTCGGAGCGTCGCGCCGTCGGCCGTTCGACATCCGAACGGGGGGGCCTGTGACGACGGATACAACGACCTGCAAGGGTCACGGCCCGTACGACCACGACCATGGCCCCCCGAACGTGACACCATTTCAAGATGCGCACGACTCCGAAGGCGGCCTGCACCGCCATGTTCGCCCTGTTGCTCGGCGCCGGCCCGGGGATGGGCCGGGCCGATGAGACCCGGTCCGACGATCCGGTCGCCACCGAGGCGCCGCTGCCGGCTTCGGCCGTCGGCGCCGACCTCCACCCCCGCCTGACGCTCGACTTCTCCACCAACGGCTGGCTGACCGGCGGCATGATGGTGGCCGTCGGCGCCGCCCAGCTCTACTCGGAGAAGCTGGCCCCCGCGGCCTGCCGCTGGTGCCAACCGCCCCAGGTCGATCGCTGGGCGCGGCGCCAGCTGCTCTGGAACGACGTCAAGGCCGCGACCTTCATCGGCAACATCCTGATCGTGGCCGTCCCGGTCGGGGCCACGCTCACCCTCAGCCTCATGGCCCACGCCGACGACGCCGGGTTTCGCGAAGGGGCGGAGGACGTGCTGATGGTGACCGAGGCGGTCGCGATCTCGCTGACGCTGATGCAGGTGGCGAAGTTCACGGCCGCCCGGACCCGCCCCGACGCCTGGGCCGGCAGCGGGAGCGTCACCGCCAACAGCCGGATGTCCTTCTTCGCGGGCCACAGCTCGACCGCGTTCGCCATCGCCGCGGCTGGGACGCAGGTGTTGCGAATGCGCGGGCGACCGGGCTGGAAGTGGTTCGCCGCGGTCTCCTTCGTCAGCGCCGCCGCCACCGGCCTGCTCCGCGTCTCCTCCGACAACCACTGGATGAGCGACGTGATCGCCGGCGCCGCCATCGGCACCGCCGTGGGGCTCTCGGTGCCGCGGCTGGTCCTGTACCCCGCCGGCGAGCGCTCGGCCGGGGTCACGCTGGTCCCGGCCCCGGGTGGGCTCGCCCTCGTCTTCTGAGTTCCCGTCCGGGGCGTTCCGGTCCGCCGCCCAAGGGTTCACAATCCGGATGTTACCGGGAGGGCGTTTCGGATCGGCGGGGCGTCGATCGACACGGCGAGGGGCTCGCCGCCACTCCGCGCGAGGGGGATCTGGTGGCCGATTTCATCACGAACCCGCGCAAGGCGCTGCGCGTGCCGCTCCGCTGCGTGGCGCGCCTGGCGGTGGGCGAGACCCGGGTGGAAGGCCACACCGAGGACGTGGGCGCGCGCGGCTGCCGGGTCGTGACCGCCTTCCGGATCGAGCCGAACAC
>JAJZQX010000030.1 GCA_021806645.1 Myxococcales bacterium
GAAGGTTCGGCGCTGGAGCTTGAGGCCGGCGCCGAGCTGGCGGCGCCGCGCGTGTGAATCAACTTGACGGCCCGCCCGTCACGTGCTCAGAGTCACCGCCACATAGATTCCGTCTCGTTCACGCGCCTGCGACCGCGTGCTACAAAGACCCCGGTTCGGCGACCTCAAGCCGTCGAGCTACGAAGCCTCCCTCCCGTGCGTCGCAGCCGGGTCGGGGGCTTCGTCTTTTCTAGGAGGCGATGATGGGCCGTCGGGCGTCGGTGGTGCCGTTGCTCGGGTGGAGGCCGGCGGGAGCGGCCGAGCACGCGGCCAAGGGGTTGCCGCTCGGTGAGCTGTGGGAGGCGGTCACCCGCTACGTCTGGAACCGCCCCGGCGTGCCGAGGAAGAGCGCCGCCAACCGGCGCCGCTCGGGCGAGCTGGCCCGTGCCCTCCCCGACCACCCGACGCCGGCCGACGTGGTGGCCTGGATGTGCTCGCTCGACTCGCAGTTCGGCCCCGGCACCGTCGAGAACCACCGCAAGGCGGTGATGGCGGTCTACCGCTACGGCGCCGACCTGGGGCTGTCGAGCGGCAACCCGGCCGCCCTGGTGCCGGCGCGCCGCTCCCAGCCCGACCCGCGCCCCATCGTCAACATCGCGGAAGTCTGGCCGCTGCTGCTCGACGCCTGCCGCGACGGCCGGGAGGCCGCCTTTCTCGGCGTGATGCGCTACGCCGGCCTGCGGCGCGGCGAAGCGCTCGGCCTCGACCTCGACGACGTGGTGACGAGCGGCCGGGACTGGCGACTCAACGTGGTGCGCCAGCGCCCCGACCCGAACCGGCTCGGCCACACCCCGCCGAAGAGTCCGGCCGCCTGCCGCGAGCTGCCGGTGCGCGCTCCCTTGCGCGAGCTGCTCGCCCCCGTGCTCGCCGCCGGCCGGCCGACGGTGCGGGTCGGGATGGGTGGCGGGGACCTGCTCACCGTCTCGCTGCTCTTCCCCTACCGCGAGCAGGACTTGAAAGACCTGATAGACCGGCTGCGCGAGCGGGCGCCGCTCTCCTTCCCGGCCGGCAAGAAGGCCTGGCACGCGCTCCGAGATACACTGGCCGTCGAGATGCGCCGCCAGGGCAAGACCTTCTCCGAGGCGGCCGAGGTGCTGGGCCACTCTTCGGAGTACGTGACGAGGACGAGCTACATGGGCGTGCACGGCGTCGCGGTGCACCCCTCGACGCTCTCAGGGCTCGACCCGCCGGTGCGGCGGGGCAGGGCGCCGCCAGGTGCGGCGCAAAAAGGTGGGGCGAGACCTGTTAACGCAGGTCCCGCCCCGAGGCGAAGCAGGCAGAGCAGTCCCACCATCACGAAGGAGAACACCACATGCATCACCCCAAGTCAGAAGCGAGCGATTCAAAGAGCGTTGCCGGGCCTGTCGGTCGGTCCGGTGGTAGCGAAGCCAAGGCGTCGGCCGTGAAGGGCTGCCGCAAGCCGTTGTCGGTGTGCGTCGCCTTCGGCTCGGCCGAGGTGGACGACGGGTGCGTGGAGTGTGACCGCTTCATCGGCCCCGTTTCCAGTCTGAGTCATCCTGGCCGGGATGACTCGAACAACCCCCCGGCGGGCTGCGTCCCAGCGAAAGCGGCGCAGCCCACCGGTTCGTATGCTCCCCATGGGATGACTCAGACTTCCGGCGCCCCCGCGACCCGGCAGGCGCCGGTCCCCGACATGCCGGCCACCCTCATCGACCAGGTGGCGGATGAGCTGTTCGCCCTCGGCTTCGACTACCGCAAGCCGCCCGACTTCACCAACCCGACCACCGGGCTCCCGGATTGGGCGGCCCGCTTCGGCTGGCTCCAGGGCCGGTGCATCATCCTCTCTCGCCGGCTCGACCACGCCCGCACCCAGGCCGGCGCCACCGTGGAAGTGACGACCGCCTGCGAGCTGGAGGCGGCCGAGCTGGCGGACCACTGCGTGCCCGGCGCGACCAAGCTCCCGGCCGAGGTGACGCCGTGAGCCGCCACGTTGAAGTAGAGACCGTCGGCACGGAGTTCACCCCGCACGCCGTCGCCCTGGCCGGCTTCCGCGCCGGATGGCGGGTGGCCTTCAGCATCATGCGCGACATCATGCGCGACGCTGGCGCGCCGCCGTCGGTGCTGCGCACGCTGCTGGAGGCGCAGACCAGGCCGCCGGAACCCGTGGTGCAGGTGCAGGCGGAGGTGGGCCATGCGTAGCCCGGGCAACTTCCCGGTGCGCACGCCGGCCCAGGAGGCGCGCCGTATGTTCCTTGACCGGCGCGTGAAGGCGCTCGAGGCCGAGGTGCGCAAGCTCGTGGCCCGCTCCACCTGGTGGCGCCGGCTCCTCTGCCTGCTGCTCACCCACCGCCCGTGGAGGACCGGCCTCGGCGGGCGGTCGCCGCAGGGCGACTTGTACGCGCTGTTCGTCTGCCGGCGCTGCGGCCGGCGCTGGGCCGAGCGCGGCCAGGAGGTTGGCCCATGACCACCGCCAACGAGTCGTGCTGCCTCCCGATGGACGGTCGCAACGCCTGCCCGCCCGAGGCCCACTCCTGTGTCCAGTGCCGATGGTGGGGCCGGCCGCAGTCCACCGACGGCGCGCCCGTGGCGCCGATGCCCGAGGTCACGCCGACGACCCGTGACCTGGTGCTGGCCACGCTCCGGGCGGCCGGGCGCGGCCTCACCTTCGTCGAGGTGAGCCGCTTCGCCCACCTCAACATCAACACCGTGCGCGCTCGCCTCTCCGAGCTGGAGGCGGGCGGCTACGTCGAGCGCAAGGGCCGCAAGGGCTGGACCAGGCACCACCGCCGAGCGGCGCGCTACGTCATCGTGGGCGAGCTGGCGACGCCGACGCTCCCGCCGGCCGAGGTGGCGCCATGACGGCCCTCGAATTCCTCCAGGCTCACCCGGCCTGGTCGGTGGTGTTCATCCTCGCGGCCGGCATGGCCGGGAGCTGGATGGTGGGCGCGGCCGTCGAACCGCTGAAGACGTGGCGCCGGCCGGGCGACTGCCCGCGCTGCGGCGGGACGGGGAGGGAGCCGTAATGCGCGTCTACTTCCGAACCGAGGAAAGCAAGCTCGACGACGGCCGCCCGCTCTACACGCTGGGCGTCCACCGCGAGGACGGCGAGGTCATCGCGGCAATCTCGACGCTGCGCCCGCTCACGCGGTACCAGAAAGAAGCCGCCGTGCTGGCGGTGAGCGGCGCCACGTCCATCATCGGGGGTCGGCCATGACCGGCTACGTCATCCGCCGCCGGTACTGGCGAGAGGCGGGCGTCTGCCACCGTCGGTGGAGCGCCAGTATCGTGACCGGCGTCGAGCTGTGCGCCGTCGGCCTTCAAGTCAGATGGACGGGCGGCCTCCGGGTCGCCGTCGGCCTCTTCTTCGTGATGCTGCTGGTCGAGAGGGACCCATGAGCCGCAAAGACCGAGAGGCCGTCGCCGCCGAGCTGCTGGAGCTGCTCGACCAGGTGGAGGCCGAAGAGGAAGCCGCCCGCGAGTCGGCCAAGAAGCACAAGGACCGGCTGCTCCAGCTCAAGGGCCAGGCGAAGGAGCGGCGCGACATCCTCGCCGGCAAGCGGGGGGTCCAGATGCCGCTCACGGCCGGCGTGCTGGCCGAGGCCGGCCAGGTCGCCAGGCGAAAGGACGGTGCGCCGTGACGGGCCAGCTCTCGCTGAGCATCACGCCGGGCCGCCGCCAGCTGCTCGGTCTCGCCGTCATCGAGGCCGCGCGGGCGGCGATGGCGTGGCACCTGCGCGACGAGCGGTTCAACTTGGCGGCCGGCTACCGCTGGGTACCATCGAGCGAGTACCTGGAGGCCATGCAGACCTTGCGCGACGCCTGCGCAGCCGAGCGGGCCAGCCGAGGCGCACCGTGACCCGCGCCATCGTGGCTGCGCTGTACCTCCGGGTCTCGACGATGGACCAGACCGAGGAGAACCAGGTGCCCGAGCTGGACCGCCTCGCGCTCCGTCGCGGGTGGGAACGGGTCCAGTACCGGGAGCAGGGGAGCGCCGCCAAGGCGCGCCCGGTGCTGGACCAGCTCATGGCCGACGCCCGCGCCGGCCGCGTAGGTGCCGTGGTGGTCTGGGCGCTCGACCGGCTTGACCGCTCCATGGTGGGCGCCATCCTCCGCGTGGTGGAGCTGGACCGGCTCGGCGTCCAGGTGGTGAGCGTGCAGGAGACGTGGCTTGACACGGCCGGCCCCGCCCGGTCGCTGCTCATTGCCGTCTTCGGGTGGGTGGCCGAGCAAGAGCGCGCCCGGCTCATCGAGCGGACCAAGGCCGGGCTCGCCCGGGTGAAGTCCGAACGCCGCGACTACTCGGGACCGAAGGGCACCTGGCCGGCTGGCCGGCGCCCGGCCTCGCCGGTGCTGCTCCACGCGGCGGCCGACCTGGTGGCCGCCGGGGAGTCCATCCGGTCGGCGGCCCGGACGAAGGGCGTAGCCGAGCCGACGCTGCGCCGCTTCCTGGCGACGCGGTACCCCCGGGGGCCATCCGAGGCCACCCCGGGCGCCTGACCCGCGCCAAAAACCCCGCCCCGAATTCTGGCGCCGGTCCCTGTCGTCTCGGGGGCCGGCGCCTCCGTTTCAGGGTGCGCCGCGACCGGTCCCTTTTGGCGCAGCGGGTCAGTGCCGGCGCCGTGCAGAGCGTCGGGCTGGTGCGGGAGCGGGGGCCGCATGGACGGGGAACCCAGCCCCGTCGAGCGCCACCCGGACCCGGCCGCGCTCGCCCGGGAGCCGGCGCGCCAGCACGCGCCCGGACCTCACCCACGCCCAGACGGTGCGGACCTCGACGCCGACCGCCAGGGCGACCGCCCCCGCGTCGGCCCACGTCACTCCACCGCAGTCCCCGCCACTCATCGGCACACCACGCCACTAACAGAGAAGTCCGACGCGGCGCAACTTCGGCCCCGTGGACGAACCCACCGCACCGACCCCGCCCGACGGCTCGACCGAGACCGTCCCCCCGCCCGCCCCGCTTGCAGCAGAGGAGGCCGCCAGCGAAGCGGCGGCCATCCTCGCCAGGCGAAAGGCCGAGGTGGCCGAGGGCGCCGACGATGACGCCCCGGTCCGCATGGTGGACCTGCACGACGTTCGGGAGGAGCTGCGCGGCGAGCTGCGCCGGCTCCAGCGTGCCGAGACCGTGCCGCACGCCGTGCCACCCCCTTCCGCCGCGCCTGCGCAGGCCAGGCGCGCCGGGACGCTGGGAATCGTGGTCGGCGTGGTGGTCGTGGTGGCCCTCTTCGGCCTCGCCGTGCTCGCGGAGCGCCGCCGATGACCCCTCCCAAGCTCGCCACCGTGCCCGACACCGTGCCGCCCGCCGTGCCGGCCACGCCCAAGGCGGCCGAGCTGACTCCGAAGGACAAGCGGGCGCTCCGGGAGCAGGCGCGCCGCGAGTTCAAGGCGGCCGAGCTGGAGCGCCTGGCCGCCGCCTCTCCGGTGAAGGGCCAGGCCGAGCCGCCGCCGAGCCAGGCCGACGCTCCGGCCGACTCGACCCGCACCGACGCCCAGCGCGCGGCCGACGCGGCGGTGTTCCTGCGCGGGTTCCTGATGCCGCTCCTCTCGCTGCTGGCCTACCCGTTCGGCTGGAGCCTCGACCTCGCCAAGTTCACCGAGGCCCAGGCCAAGGAGGACGGCGCCGCCTGGGTGCCCGTCGCCCGACGCTACCGCTGGGTGGACGTGCTCATCACCTGGGCCGGCGTGCCGGCCCGTATCACCGCCCGCGTCCGCGAGCTGGCCCAGCGTCGGCCGCCCAAGGAGGCGACCTGATGCAGCCCTTCGGCCTCCTCGACCACCGCTCGCACGAGCTGGTGCTGGGTGTGCCCGGCTCGGGCAAGACCCACCACGCCCGCGCCCGGCTCGCCTCCGCGCGCCGCGTCGTGTTCTTCGACCCCACCGGTCACGACTACGTGGACGAAGGTGAGCAGGTCTCTCCGGCCGACCTGGATAGGGAGCTGCTCTCCGGGACCGTGGTGCGCCTCGTGGTCGTGCCGGGCGACGACGTGCCGGCCGACTTCGCGGCCACGGTGGCCGCCTGCCGAGCCTCCGACGGTGGCGTGGTCCTCTGCGCGGATGAAGTGGGCGACTACGCGCCCCACTGCGCAGACGTGCTGACCCGGCTCCACCGCAACGGCCATCATGACGGCGTGGTGAGCGTGCTCGTCAGTCAGTGCGCCATCGACATACCGAAGACGTGCCGGCGCACCGCCACGCGCGTGACCTCTCTCCTCCAGACCGCCAGCGCCGACCTCGATGCGCTGGAGACCGAGTACGGGCCCGAGTTCCGGGAGCGCGTGGCCCGCTGGCGACCGGGCGACCCGCCCGCCGTCTGGACGCTCCCCACGCTGCGCCACCACCACCGGAAGGAAGCCCCATGTCGTTCCTGAAGAAGTTCGTCTCCATGGCCAAGCAGTACCCGGCCCAGCTCGCCATCGTCGCCGTGGTCGCCGCCGTGTTCCTCGGTGGCGCCATCGTCGGCGTCTACAACCGGCTGCGCGCTCGCGTCCCGCAGCTCCCCGCCGCCCGGTAGTCGGAAAGGACCGCCATGCGCCGCATCGTCCCCCTGAAGTCCGTCAACTTCGCCTCCGGTGGCCGCGCCATCGTGGAGCTGGACCAGCTCCCCGGCAGCCACTACCTCAACGGCTTCCTCTTCAACCTCCCCCTCAACTTCGTCGCGCCGGCCGCCGCCCAGGCCGCCGTCCTCCCCCGCACCTTCGACCGGGTGCTTGACCTGGTGAAGTCCGGCCGCCGCTGGAACCTCACCGGCGCCGCCATCAACGCCCTGAATTGGGTGATGAGCGGCTACGACAACAGCGCCACCGACTACCTGCCGGCCAACGGGAACGGCGTGTTCGACCGGATGGTCAACCTCTACCTGCCCTTCAGCGACGTGAACGCCTTCGAGCCGGACGACACCGCGCCGCCGGTCGAGGTGCTGAAGGACACCCCGCTGGAACTCGGCATGGGTTCGCTCGCCGCGCTCTTCCCTGGATTCACCAGCGTGACCCCGGGCATCCTCCAGACCTACGCGGTGCTGACGCAGGGCGCGCCCGGCAAGGTGTCCACGCCGGTCATGCTCGACATCTTCGACTTGACGCCGGACTCGCGCATCGACCCGGGCGTCTACACCCACCTGGCCATCTTCAAGGAGGACGGCTCGCCCATCACCGCCGCCGAGCTGGGCAACCTCACGCTCTACGTGGACGGGACGCCCGTCCTCGACGCCATCAGCCTCGGCGCGCTCACCGCCCTCTTCAACGCCACGAAGAGCGCGGGCGCCGCCCCGTCGAGCTACGCGACGGCGACGCCGTACCTGGCGGTGCCCGGCGAGGCGCTCTCCCAGGAACCGGGCGGCGAGGTCGGGGCCGGAAACGCCATTTCGGCCGAGCTGGTGCCGCTCATCTACCCGACCAGGCAGGGCAAGCTCACCAAGTCGATGCTGGCCCCGAACGGCCTGCGCATCCGCTGGACGGGCACCGCCACGGGCCTGCGCGTCGTCGCTCGCCGCGTCGAGCCGCTCTCCGACGCCCAGGTGGTCAAGGCCAGCCAGAAGATGGGCCTCGGCACGCCCTCCCAGCTCACCACCAAGACGGCCAGCAAGGCGGCGGTGCACGCCGACTCCTTCGCCGGCCGCATCCTGCCTCGCCGCGTCTCCTTCTTCTCGCGGCAGTAGAAGGGGGCCGCCGTGGGATTCTCACTCAAGAAGCTGGGCAGGTTCATCGACCCGACCAGCAAGACCAGTCCGCTCGGCGGCCTGGTGAGGAAGGGGCTCGATGCAGGCGGCTCCGTCTTCGGAGTGCCGCCCGGTGTCATCAGTGGCGGGCTGGAGACGATGGGCGCGCGTGGGCCCAGGCCCCTCGCTCCCATCCCGCCCACGGGCCCGTCGGCACTGGCGTTCTCTGCGCGCGACCCGACCGCCCCGGGCGCACCGGGCGCCGCGACCCTGAAGGACATGTTCAGCAAGACCAGCACCTGGCTCGGCCTCGCGGCCGTCGTCGGCCTGGTCCTCTTGCTGGTCGTGCGGCGCAAGTAACACCACCAGGGCCTCCCCCGCCGCGCCTGCCAGGCGGCGCGGGGAGCGCCCGCCCTCTTCGCACCACCGAGGCGCCATGATTCCCGCCAACCCGAACGGCATCAACGGAAACGACCGAGGCGCCTTCTGGGCGCTCGGTAATCGCCAGGCGCCGTCGGCGGTCGCCATTCCGTCCGGTCTCGCCTTCCTCTACCTCGACCCGCGCGTCACCACGCCCAACGTGGTGCTCGGAGTGAAGAGCCCGGCCGGGACGTTCTACATGCGCCCCGGCGACGTGCTGCCGCTCAACGGGCGAGGCGCCACCCTCCGCGTCTGGAACGCGCTGAAGGACGTCTTCCCGTTGTCGAACGTCGACACCGCACCGCTCGTCGGCTTCCTCGGTCTGAAGGCCGGCACGGCCGAGGAGCTGCCCTCCATCGTGGCAACCAAGGGCACCGCGCCCCACCCCCGCGCGCAGCTCCTCTCTGCGGGCGCCGTCAATTCAGGGTCGAGCTTTCAGATTCCGACCGCCAACCTCACCGGCCTGCGCATCGTCGTGCTGCCGATGAACGTCGCCGGCCATGTCATCGCGGCGCCGGCCGACTTCGCTGCGGTCATCACCCTGGCGACTCAGTCCGCCTTCGCCATGCAGGAGCCGACCATCGTCGACGCGAACGGCTGGGACCCGGCGCCGGTGGCCGCCCTTGAAGAGCAGCTCCCCGCGCTCTACGGCTTCACCGCGCCGTCGAGCGACAACGCTCTCGTGGCCGCTCAGAACCAACTCGGGTGGGACCGGGCCATCGTGGTGCCGTCGCTCTTCATGACCCTGACGCCCTCGGGCATCGCTGGGCTTGGCGTCAACGCCGCTCGCCTCTTCCTCGCCGTGGAGGGTCGCTAACATGCGCCGCTCTCTCGCTCTCGCGCTCGCCGTCGCTGCCCTGACTGTCTTCTTCGTCCTCGTGCCGCCCTCCGGGCCGGCCCAGGCGCAGTGGCTCACGCCGAGCGCGGTCAACGGCCAGGGCGTCAGCAGGAAGCCGCTCACCGCGCCGAGCTTTACGGCTACGGCGCCGGCCGGCACGCCAGCCTTTTCGTCCGCGTCGGGGGCACGGTGGCGCCTCAATGCGCCGGCTGACGGGACGTACGTGTCGCTCTGGTCTGGGGCCGGCGACCGGCGCATCAGAGCCTCTTCGTCCACGAACGACCCGGGGTTTCGGCTGGTCGGCAACAGTGGGGTCTACATCGACCTGAACCTGGGGGCGGCGGACACAACGCTGTATACCGGGGCGGGCGCAAGCTACCTGGAAGTCCTGACGAACTCGACCACCGGGTCAGCCAGTATGACCCTGATTGGCGCCTCCACGACCAACATCGGAATTGCGAGCTGCGACTCGACGGCCACCCCCGGTGCCGCGACCTGCAACCAGGCCAGCGGACAGGCCGCCATCGCCGCTGGCGCTACGGCCGTGCCAATCACAAACAGCACCGTCTCTCCCACGTCGCGCGTCCTGGTCACGCTGCGCACCATCGACGCAACATGCCTCTACGTCCGAGCCGCGCAGCCGGGCGCCGGCTCGTTCACTGTGACCGTCGGGCCGTCCGCCTGCACCGCCCCCGTGGGGGTCTCCTGGCTCGTCATCAACTGAGACCCCATGCTCTCCCCCGCCGCCGCCTCCACCGCAGACGCCGCGCTCGCCGCGCTCGGCGCCGCCGCCGAAAAGATGGACCGGCTCGCCGAAGCGGCCGCCTCGGGCGTCGCCGGGTGGTGGGCGAGCACCGTCGGCGCCGACTCGTCACTCTCGGCGCTGCGCAGCGACGCCAAGGCGACCCGGACGCTCTACGAGACCATGAAGCGCAAGCGGCCCGGCCTCGCCACCGACGAAGAGGCGGACACCTTCGTGCGCGTCATCAACCGAAACACCGACACCGGCCTGGCCGTGGAGGTGGCGGCCGGCCTCACGCCGACGGGCGCGCTGAAGGACGTGGGCGGCGCGACCCTGCGCGACCTGGGCGACGCGGCGCAGAGCGTCGGCAAAGGCTGGCTCGCCGTCCTGAAGGCGTGGCCGTACCTCGTGCTCGCCTTCCTCGTCATCGTCGGCTGGAGCTGGCTCGGGAGGCGACATGCGTGAGGCCACCCGCGCCGCCTTCTGGGGCTGCCTCGCCGCGCTGGCCGGCGTCGCCGCGCTGGCTGTGGTGGCGTGGCCCGCCGTCAAGCGCGGCCTCGTGGCCGACATCGCGGCCGAACTGAAGGCCCAGGACGTCGCCGGAAGCGCCGGCCGCGACCTGGTGGCGGGCATCAAGGGCGCGCTGGGGTCCTGGTGAGCCGCGCCGGTCTGCGCGGCGTGCCCTGGTGGGCGCTCATGCTCGCCGCCGCCGTCGTCATCGTCGTACCGGGAGGCGCCGCCATGGTGGTAGTGAGCATGAACGCAGAGCAGAGGCGCGTGCGCCTGGCCGCCCAGCGCGCCGCGCGGGACTGGCGCGTCAATCCCGACATTCTGGAAGCGCTCGGCTACGTCGAGAGTCGCTGGCGCCTCTCGGCGGTGAACAAGTCCGGCGCGGATGGTGAGCGCGGCGGAAGCTGGGGACCATTCCAGCTCTCCGAGAAGACCGCTCGGGCCTACGGCTACCTCGGCCCCATGGCCGACCTCACCACCGACCCCGACCTCGCGGCCGGGTGGGCGGCCCGCATCCTCGCCGCGCGTCCCGGCGGCCCGCCGCAGACCGTCGAGGACGCCGCCGCCTGGTGGAACGCCGGCCGGACCTCCTTCGCCCAGCTCGGTCCAGCCCACATCACCCGCACCGACTACGTGCCCAAGGCGCTGGCAGCGCTCTCCATCGTCCGCTCGAGCCCGGTGGCCGCGTGACCCAGATTCCTCCCGAGGTGTTCATGTTCGTCGGCTCCGTCGTGGGCGGCTTCATCGGCGGCCGGACCGGCGCGAGCCGCAAGGTGAAGGCCGCCATCCGCACCGAGGTGCGCGCCGCCCTCGACGCCCATGAGTCGCGCTGCCGCTTCGCCGCCGCCGCCGCCCGCCACCTGTCCGACCCACCGCAGCTCACCCCGTCGCCGCTCCCCCTCGACCGTTGAAAGGCCGCACCATGGACACCGACCCCACCACCACCGCCGAGCCGACCGCCACCGCGACCACCACCGACCCCACCACCACCGAGCCGACCGCCACCGCGACGCCCAAGACCGTGACCGTGGAGCGGCTCATCCGCGTGCGAGGCGGCGGGCTGCGCATCGCCCGCTACGTCGTGCCCATCGCCGTGGCGCTGCTCGCCCCGCTGCTCGCCGTCGCCCAGGACGTGGGCGAGGTGGCCGGCGCGGTCGCCTCCGTCTGGCCGGGCGCCGCGAAGTACATCGCCCTCGTGCCCATCGTCCAGCTCGTGGCGAAGCTGCTCGCGCCGCTCCCCGGCCGCATCGGCGGCTTCACCCACGCGACCATCTGGTCGCGCTTCTGGGATACCGTCGCGGCCTTCCCGGCCGCCCCCGCGCCGCGCGTCTCGGCCGAGCTGAAGTCCGGCGAGGGCGCACCGTAACCAGGCGCGGCGCCGGAAGGTTCGGCGCTGGAGCTTGAGGCCGGCGCCGAGCTGGCGGCGCCGCGCGTGTGAATCAACTTGACGGCCCGCCCGTCACGTGCTCAGAGTCACCGCCACATAGATTCCGTCTCGTTCACGCGCC
>JAJZQX010000020.1 GCA_021806645.1 Myxococcales bacterium
GGACTGCCAGCCGACGCGCCCGGAGTAGTAGAGGAACTCGGCGAAGCGGAGCCTGCGGCGCGGCAGCCGGGGCCCCGGGCCTTCGGCTGCTTGCGCGGCCGGCGGCGGCGGCGCCCGCGGCGGCGGCGCCCGCGGCGGTGGAGCCCGCGGCGGTGGAGCGCGCGGTGGCGGTGGCGGCGGGCGTGGGGCCGCGCCACGGGGCGGCGGCGGACTGCGCGCGGCGCGCGGCGGGGAGGCGACCGCCGGCCCGGCCCTTGGAGACGGCGGGCCCTTCGACCCGATCGAGAACGACTCCAGCAGCTCGAACGCCTCGGTCACCGCGCGGAACTCGCGCTGCAGCAGGGCCTCGCTCTTGCCCAGCAGGGCGGCGCGGTCCGGGTGCGTCTCGAGCACGCGGCGGCGCCAGGCTGCCCGGAGCCCGGCGCGCCAGCCGGCGCCGTGGACCGCCGCGGCGAAGCCCGGTCCGAAGAGGACCGTGCCCGCCTGGACCAGCTCCTCCCAGCTCACCTCGCGATTCGCCACCACGGCTCCCCGGCGACCCCGCGCCGATATCGGCCGAAATCTAGGATCGCGGGAAGCGAGAGGCGAATTTTCGGCCGCGGGACGCAGCCGATCGTGGGGGCGCTAGTGGTCCCGGTCCAGCCGGACCGTCAGCGTCAGCCAGAGCGCGACCGGCTGCCCGTTCCCGGCGACGCCCGGCGTGAAGGAGCAGGAGCGCACCGCCCCGGCGATGACGGCGACCAGCGGCTCGGGCGCCGGCGTCAGCGCGTGGAACAGGACCGGCTTGCCCGACCGGTCGACCACCAGCTTCACGGTGACGGCGTTGGCGACGCCGCGATAGGCCTCGGGCACGCGGAGGTTCCTCTCCACGCACCCCGGGTCCTTCAACGCCGCGCGCAGGCCATCGGACGACGGGTACTCCGGCGCGGGGCCGGGCGGCGCCGCCTCGAAGCCGAAGCGGGCCAGGTAGGGGCCGCCCAAGCCGCCGCTCGGCATCGGGAAGGTCCACGCCCCGATCACGTCCATGGCGCAGGTCTCGAGCCCCTGGTCCTCCGGCTCGGTGGCCGCGCGAAGCTCACCCGGCCTGCCGTCCGATTCCACGAGGAAGAAGGCCGCCAGCTGGGCGGCGGCAGGAGTGGTCCGCTCCCGCTCCAGGCAGGTGGCGAGCTGCGCCCGACGCAGCCGGAGCAGCAGCTCGACCGGCTCGTCCGGCTTCTGTTCGCCTTCGGCCGGTTGCTCCAGGTTTAGCCGCTGGCGCAGCGGCGCGGGCAGCGTGGCGAGCTGGCTGGCCGGGAGGTGGCGCAGGAGCGCGCGCGAAAGGCGGGGCCCACCGGGCGGCAGGGCGAGGTCGGTGAGGTGGAAACCGCCGGTGCCCGGGATGCCCAGGGCGAAGCTGTCCCGCTCCGCCACCAGCCTCGGTGACGGGGTGAGCGGACCGACCGGGCCCGGCGCCTCACCTGTCGGCGTGCAGGCGGGGACGATCCCTGCGCCGCAGGCGCGGTCGTTGAGCGCGGCGACGTCGGCCCCATGGGCGGCGTCCGGAGCCGCGGCGGCGAGGAGCGCCGCCCGGTGGCAGCCGAGCGGGAGCCCGCCCCGGCAGGCTCGCTGGAAGGCCCGGTACGCCCCCGCCAGGTCCTGGTCCACCAGCTCGCCACGTTCCCTGGCGGTACCGAGGTTGAGGCAGCCCTCCGGCGCTCCGGCCTGGCAGGCCGTCCGGAAGGACCGGACGACCCTCGGGCCACGCTCACCTTCCTCCTCGGGACGGAGCGGGAGCTTGCTGACCCCCTCGATGATGAGCGTGCCGAGATTGGAGCAGGCCAGCGCGAAGCCGGCGTCGCAGGCGCGGCGGACGAGGGCGCCGCCGACGGCGTCGTCCTGGGCGACCCCGCGGCCGAGGAGCGTCAGGACGCCGAGGTCGCTGCAGCTGGCCGGCTCACCGATCTCGCACCCCTTCATCAGGTAGGCGGCCGCCAGCCGGTCGTCGGCCGGAACGCCGGCGCCGATCAGGTGGGCGCGGCCAAGCTTGCGGCAGTCGACGGCGAAGCCACGCTCGCAGCGCGCCTGGCTGGTGGCGGCCGCGGCCGCCAGCTCTCCGGTGGTCGCCTCCAGCGGAGGGGCCCCACCGCCAGGGTTCGTGTCGCGCCCGGGGTTGCCGGCGCAGGCGGCGACGGCCAGGGCGGCCACCACGGTCGCGGCGATTCGCATGGTGCCCTCCACGGCGTTCAGGGATACCACGCCGGAGGAGGGCGCGCGCCGGGTCAGGCCGGCACGCCTCCCGACATCCTGGCCGCCAGCTCGGCCCGGAGCTGGCTCTTCAGCGCCTTCCCGACCGGGTTCCTGGGGATGGCCGCCACCACCTCGAGGCGCTCCGGGAGCTTGTAGGTCGCCACGCCCGCCTTCTTCATGAACTCGACGATCCCCTCCAGGGTGAGGGTCTCGCCGGGACGCGGCACGGCGTAGACGCAGACGCGCTCCCCGAGCTGCTCGTCCGGCATGGCGATGACCGCCACCTCCAGGATCGCGGGGTGGCCCACCAGGAGGTTCTCCACCTCCTGCGCCGAGATGTTGTTGCCGCCGCGGATGATGATGTCCTTGACGCGATCGAAGAACTTCAGGTACTGCGCGCCCTTCACCTGGAAGAGATCGCCGGTCCGGAAGAAGCCCTCGGCGTCGAAGGCCCGCTCGTTCAGGTCGGGCCGGCGGAAGTAGCCCGGCATCACGTTGGGCCCGCGGTAGAGCAGCTCGCCCACCGCGTCCATCCCTTCGACGGGAACCCCGGCGCCATCCACCAGCTTGGTCCGGATGAGGTTGGTAAGCGGGACCGACCAGGTGAAGCCCTTGGCGCCGTAGCGGGGAAACTGGTCCACGCGCCGGGTGATGTCGGGGATGTCCTTGACCCCGGAGACGATCCCGGTGCCCTCGTTCATGCCCCAGATGTTCCCCATCGCCACGCTCCACCGCTTCTCGAACTCCTCCATCGCCCAGAGCGACGGCGGCGCCGAGCCGACGGTGATCGACTTCAGGCCGCCCAGGTCGATCCCCTTCGCCGCAGGGTGCTTCAGGATGAGGTTCAGCACGGCGGGGACGAGGAGCGTGTACTGGACCTTCTCCTCCATCATCTGCTTGAGCAGCAGGAGCGGCTCGAACGGATGGTGCAGCACCATGGTGCCGCCGTTCAGCAGCCAGGGGGCGAAGACCGTCCCCACCGCCCCCATGTTCACCAGCGGACCGGCGGTGAGCAGGGTGTCTCCCGGACCGATCCCGGCGCTCGAGGCCAGCGCAGCCTGGCAGCGCCAGTTGTTGTGGCTCAGGGGGCAGCCCTTCGACTGCGCCTCGGTGCCCGAGGTCCAGCAGATGGTGAAGATGTCGTTGGCCTCGACCCGGACGCGGTCCAGCCCCGCATCGGGCCCGGTGCCCGCCATGGCCCGGATCTCGGTGTAGCTGAAGAGCATCTTCAGGGCGGTGGAGGCCGCCTGGATCTCCTTCGCCATGGCCATGTGTCCGAAGCCGTGGAAGGTGTCCACGGTCACCAGCGCCTTGGCGGCGGTGAGCTCGGCCACGTACCCCAGCTCCCTGGACCTCCACTGCATGGGGACCGGGGAGATGATCGCCCCGGCCCGCGCGATGGCGAGGTAGAGCATCGCCAGCTCCCAGCAGTTGGGGAGCTGCACCAGCACGATGTCGTCCTTGCCGATCCCGGCGGCGGCCAGCGCCGAGGCGGTGCCCTCGACGGCGCGGGCCAGGTCCCGGTAGCTGAGCCGCTCCGGAGGCCGCCCCAGCAGCACCTCCTTGTTCAGCGGATCCACGATGGCGACGTGATCCGGCATGCTCGCCGCATGGTCCCGGAAGTCGTCGAGCAGCGTCCGGGTGCCCCAGCAACCTGCCGCGGTGTACTCCTCGATGGCCTTCTTGGACGCCAGGATCATGTCGGTCCTCCAGTGGTGGGTGGTGAGACCCGCTCGGTGGCCGGCGCCGGGCCGCTCAGATGCGCAGGCCGCCGCCGCAGGTGATGACCTGCCCGCTCAGGTAGTTCGACTCGGGCGTGCAGAGCAGGTAGACGGCGCCGGCCGCCTCCTCGGGGGTGCCCGCCCGCCCGAGCGGGATGGACAGCTCCATCTGCTTCACCAGCTCGGCGTTCACGCCGACCTGGATCCGCCTGCCGGCGACGTCGATGGTGGACGAGCCGCCGGCGGTCGCCTCGGTGAGGCGCGTCCGGATCATGCCGAAGGCCACGGCGTTGACGTTCACCTTGTAGCGGCCCCACTCCTTGGCCATCGCCAGCGTGAGCCCGACCACCCCGGCCTTCGCCGAGGCGTAGTTGGCCTGGCCCACGTTCCCGCTGGTGCCGGCCACCGACGAGATGTTCACCACCTTGCGGAACACCTCCCGACCCGCCTCGGCTTCCCGCCTGGCCGCCTGGCGGATGAACCCGGCCGCCGCCCGGAGGATGCGGAAGGGGGCGGTCAGGTGGACGTCCACGATGGCCTGCCACTGCTCGTCCGACATCTTCTGGATGACGTCGTCCCAGGTGTAGCCGGCGTTGTTGACGACGATGTCGAGGCCCCCGAAGCCCTCCACCGCGGTCCGGACGTACCGTTCCGGGAAGGCGGGGTCGGTGACGCTTCCCGGGCAGACCAGGGCGGCGCCTCCAGCCTTCGTGACCGCCGCCGCCGTCTCCTCGGCCGGTTCCTGGTCCAGGTCGTTCACCACCACCTTGGCCCCCTCGCCGGCCAGCTTCAGGGCGATGGCGCGCCCGATGCCGCGACCGGAACCCGAGACCAGCGCCACCTTCCCTTCGAGCTTGCCCACGTCGCCTCCGGTCCTCGCGTGCACGTCCGTGTCACTCAGGGCAGCGCCACCAGCGCCTGGCCCGCCAGCTTCACCTCGCCGCCGGCGTCGGCGACCTCGACGCGCAGGCGAACCCGCCGCTCGCCTTCCTCCTCGCGCTTCTCGATGACCGTGCCGGAGCAGGTGAGCACGTCCCCCGGCCTGGTCAGGGAGGTGAAGCGGACGCCGAACTGGCGGAGGCCGCCGGGCGGCGCCCAGGCGGAGAGCGCCCGCCCCGCCCAGGCCATCACCAGCATGCCCTGCGCGAAGACGTCCCCCATCCCGGCGGCGCGCGCCACCCCGGGGTCCAGGTGGATCGGGTTGTGGTCTCCCGAGGCGGCGGCGAAGAGCGCCAGCGTGCCGCGGGCGACCGGGGGGAGCGTGAGCGGCGGGATGGTCTCCCCGATCCGCACCGCCTCGTAGGTTGGACCGGTCATGGCGCGCTCGCCTTCAGCCGTTGCGGACGGCGAGGACCGCCCGGAGCGTGGCCACCCGGGTTCCGGCCTGGTTGGTGACGGTGGTCTCGCGGACGATGAGCTCCAGCGCCCCGCCCCTCTTCGACTGGATGTCGGCGATGCGCGGCGCGAAGGTGAGGCGGTCGCCGGCCACGACCGGCGCGTGGTAGGCGAAGGACTGCTCGCCGTGAAGGACCCTCGAGAGCTCCACGCCCAGCGGGGCCAGCCAGCCGAACGGATCCGGCCTCTCCAGCTCCAGGGTGAAGAGGAAGGTGGGCGGCACCGGCCGCGGGGCGAACCCGGCGCGGGCCGCCGCCGCGCCGGTGGTGATCGGGTCGGCCTCGCCGATGGCCTGGGAGAACAGCCGCAGCCGCGCCGGCTCCACCTCGACGGTGTGCCCGGGCAACTCGTCGCCGACGTGCTTGCGATCGATCATGGCCTTCCCCTGGCTGGCTAGAACCCCATGGCCCGGCCGATCAGCTCCTTCATGATCTCGTTGGTGCCGGCGTAGATGGCGGCCACCCGGGCATCCACGAAGGCGCGGCCGATGGCGTACTCGCGCATGTAGCCGTAGCCGCCGTGGAGCTGCAGGCACCGGTCCAGGACGCGATTCTGCAGGTCGGTGGTCCACCACTTCGCCATCGACGCCTCGTCGGCGCGCAGCGCGCCGCGATCGTGCACCTCGATGCAGCGGTCCACGAAGACCCGGCCGATCTCGATCTCGGTCTTCATCTCCGCCAGCTTGAAGCGGGAGTTCTGGAAGGAGCCGATGGGCTGGCCGAAGGCCTTCCGCTCATGGCAGTAGCTGACGGTGGTTTCGAGCGCCGCCTCGCAGGAGGCCATCGCCGACACCGCCACGCCGAGCCGCTCCTGGACCAGGTTCTGCATGAGATAGGCGAAGCCCTTCCCCTCCTCGCCCAGCAGGTTGGCGCGGGGGACCCGGACGCCGTCGAAGGAGAGCTCGGCGGTGTCCTGGGCGTGCATGCCGATCTTCTCGAGCTTGCGGCCGCGCTCGAAGCCCTTCATCCCGCGCTCCACCACCAGCAGGCTGATCCCCCGGGACGGCTTCTCCTCCCGGCTGGTCCGCGCCGCCACCACCACCAGGTCGGCGAGGATGCCGTTGGTGATGAAGGTCTTGGACCCGTTGAGCAGGTAGTGGTCGCCGGCGGGTTCGGCGGTGGTGCGCAGCGCGGCGAGATCGCTCCCCGCCCCCGGCTCGGTCATCCCGATCGCCGAGATGGTCTCGCCGCTCACCATCCCCGGGAGCCAGCGGCGCTTCTGCTCCAGGTTGCCGTAGGCCAGCAGGTAGGGGAGGACGATGCCGGTGTGGACGGCGAACCCCGGTCCGCTGGCGCCCACGCGGGCCAGCTCCTCGTCGACGATGACGTTGTAGCGGAAGTCGGCGACCCCGGAGCCGCCGAACTCCTCCGGCACCGCCATGCAGAGGAAGCCGGCCTGCCCGGCCTTCCGCCACAGCTCCCGGGGGACGAGGCCGTCCGCCTCCCACTGCGCGTGGAAGGGGACGATCTCGCGCTTCACGAACTCCCGCACCGAGGCGCGGAAGAGGCCATGTTCCTCGCCGAAGAGCGTCCGCTCCATGCCGTGCCTCCTGTCAGGCCGCGCGCCGGTACAGCGTGACCACCGCCGCGCCGCCGAGCCCGAGGTTGTGCTGCAGCGCCGCCCGGGCGCCGGGCACCTGCCGCTTGCCGGCCAGCCCGCGCAGCTGCCAGCTCAGCTCGGCGCACTGCGCCAGGCCGGTCGCGCCCAGCGGGTGACCCTTCGAGATGAGGCCGCCCGACGGGTTGACCACCCAGCGGCCGCCGTAGGTCACGGCGCCCGAGTCGATCAGCTCCCCGCCCTCGCCCTCCGGGCAGAGGCCCAGCGCCTCGTAGGTGATGAGCTCGTTGGTCGAGAAACAGTCGTGCAGCTCGATGACCTGCACGTCCTCCGGCCCGAGTCCGGACTGCTGGTAGGCCCGCCGCGCCGCCAGCCGGGTCATCTCGGACCCGACCAGCCGGATGGCGCTGTCCTCGAAGGAGCCGGGGAGGTCGGTGGCCATAGCCATCCCCGCGATCTCCACCGCCTGCTCCTCGAGCCGGTGGCGCCGCACGAAGTCCTCGCTCACCACCACCGCCGCCGCCGCGCCGTCCGAGGTCGGGCAGCACTGGAGCCGGGTGAGCGGCTGGTGCACCGCCGGCGACTGCTGGATCTGCTCGAGCGTGTACTCCTGCCGGAACTGGGAGTTGGCGTTCTCCACCGAGTGACGATGGTTCTTCAGGGCGATGCGGGCGAAGCTCTCGGCCCGGGTGCCGTAGCGCTCCATGTGCTCCCGTCCGGCGTTCCCGAAGAGCTGGGCGGCCGGGGGGCCGTCCGCCTGGCCCCGGAGCCGGACCATGGTCTCGAGGTGGCGCTGGAGCGGGTTGCCCTGGCTGGCGTCGATGGCCAGGGCGCCCCTCTGCATCTTCTCGAAGCCGAGGGCGAGGACGCAGTCGGCCAGCCCCCCCTCGACCAGCTGCTTGGCCAGGAACAGCGCGGTGGAGCCGGTGGCGCAGTTGTTGTTCACGTTGTAGACGGGGATGCCGGTGAGGCCGAGCTCGTAGACGGCCCGCTGGCCGCGCGTCGAGTCGCCGTACACGTAGCCGACGGCGGCCTGCTGCACCTCCTGGTAAGGGACCCCGGCGTCCCGCAGCGCCTGCGTCCCGGCCTCGCGGGCCATGTCGGGGTAGTCCCAGTCCCGGGTGAACGGCTTCTCGAACCGGGTCATGCCCACGCCGGCGACGAACACCTTGCGTCCCATTGGTCTCCTCCTCGCCGCGTCCGGGGGACGATAGCCCGGCCCGCGACAAACAAGCAACCGTGCTTGTTTGTTCACCCCCCGGGCGCCAGGGTGAAGTAGGCCAGCCGCTTCCAGAGCTCGAGCGCCGAGCGGCGCCGCCGCTCCCGGGGCTCCAGGATCGACTCCAGCGCCATGCCGCGCATGAGGTAGAGGGTGAGCCGCCGCAGGTCTCCGAAGCGGGGATGGGCCGACACCTCCCCGAACACCTCGTCGAGGAACTGGGCGATGGAGCGCCCGGTCTCCCGCTCGGTGAGGAGCAGCGTGGCGTGCAGCGCGGGGTCGGTCCGGGACGCCACCCAGAGCTCGACCGCCGCCATGAAGAGCGGTCCGGAGAAGGAGGACCAGAGCAGGTCGATGGCCACCGAGACGCGGTCGCCTTCCGGCGGGAGGCCTTGCCGCACCTGCCGGAAGTGGCCGATCCACTGCTCCGCCAGGTGTCTCACGGCGTGGGCGACCAGCGTCTCCTTGGTGGGGAAGTGGTGAAGCTGGGCGCCCCGGGAGACCCCCGCGCGCCTGGCCACCTCGGTGGTGGTGGTCCCGGCGTAGCCCCGCTCCAGGAGGCAGTCGATGGCGGCGGCCATGAGCTTGGCGCGCGTCCCGGCGCTGCGCTCCGCCTGCGTCCGGCGCCTCTTCGGCGCGGCCCGGGCGCGCCTAGCCGTAGTCCTTCTCCTCCAGCTGGTCGGCCGAGACGGCGTCCAGCTCGTGGTCGCGCGTTCGCGCCTCGGCCTTGGCCTTCCGGTGGGCCCGGTACCACTCGCTGGCGGTGATCATCGACATCACCTCGTTGGTGCCGGTCCAGATCGAGGCCAGCCGCAGGTCGCGGACGATCCGCTCCAGCGGGAAGACGTCGGTGTAGCCGATGCCGCCCATGACCTGCATGGCGTGGTGGGCCGCCTGCTGGCAGGACTCGGTCGCGAACTTCTTGGTCTCCGAGACCAGGCGCCGGATGGTGGCCCGGTCGGCGCCCTGGTCCACCGCGCGGCTGGTGACGTCCACCATGGCGCGCGCCGCGTCGAGGAGCGTGGCCGCCTCCGCCACCTGGAAGGAGACGCCCTGGAACTGGTGGATGGGCTGGCCGAAGGCCTTGCGCTTGAGCGTGTAGCCGGTGGCGATCTCCAGGGCCGGGCGCGCCGCCCCGATGGTCATGGCCGCCGTGCCGAGCCGCTCCGGGATCATCATGGTGTCGAAGATCGCGGCGCCGCCGTGCAGCTGGCCGAGCAGGTTCTCCTTGGGCACCACCACGTCGCGGAAGACGATCCGGCCGGCGCCCCCACCCCGGCAGCCCATCAGGCCGTAGAGGTACCTGGTCTCCACGCCCGGGCCGCGGTCCACGACGAGGGCGCTGATCCCCTCCTGCGGCTTGGCCGCCGGGTCGGTCCGGGCGTAGACCAGGAAGTAGTCGGCCGCGTCGGCCCCCACGATGAAGCGCTTCTGGCCGTTGAGGAGGAAGTGATCGCCCCGGTCCTCGGCCACGGTGGTGGTGCCGAAGAAGTCCGAGCCGCCCCGGGGCTCGGTGAGGCACTCGGCGGCGAAGAGCTCGCCGCGCAGCAGCGGCTTCACGTACCGCTCGCGCTGGGCGTCGGTGCCGTGCAGGACGATGGCGTCGCAGACCAGCTCCGCCCCCACCCCGAAGACGCAGGCGAACATGTAGCCGAGCGTCCCCACCTCCTCCATCACCATGCTGGTGGAGACCCAGTCCATGTCCCGCCCGCCCCAGCGGCGCGGGTAGCGCACGCCCATCAGGCCGCGCCGGCCCGCCTCCTGCAAGAACGCCTTGGGGAAGCGGAGCTTGTCCTGGTCCATGTCCAGGATCATCTGGCGGGGGACCCAGCGCACCAGGTCGCGCACCTCGTCGCGCAGGGCCCGTTGCTCCTTGGTCAGCAGGAAATCGAACATGGAATCCTCCGGGGCCGCGGACTCGAGGCGGCGACTCTAGGAAGCGGACGAGAAACCGTCAAGGCTGACGGTTTGTTGCGGCGCCAGGGCCGCCGCCCCTGCAAGCGGACTTTGACACCGGGGCCCCCTTTCAAGTGGCCGCGCCACGGTGGGATAACGCGCTCCATGCTCAGGAAGGTCGTGCAGATCGACGAGGCGAAGTGCGACGGCTGTGGCCAGTGCGTCAACTCCTGCGCCGAGGGGGCCATCGCGCTGGTCGGCGGCAAGGCTCGCCTGGTCTCCGACGTCTACTGCGACGGGCTGGGCGCCTGTCTGGGCGAGTGCCCGCAGGGCGCCATCACGGTCGAGGAGCGCGAGGCGGCCGGCTTCGACGAGGCGGCGGTCGGCGAGCACCTGAAGCGGCTCGGCCGCGCGCCGCCGCCACACGCCTCTTCGCAGGCCTCCGCCCCCGCGCCCCACGCGCACGGTCACGCCGGCTGCCCCGGCTCGGCGCCCCGCGAGCTGCCGCGCCGCGGTCTCTCCGTGGTGGCGGACGCCCCCGGCCCGGCCGCCGCGCCGGCCCCACGCCAGGGCGGCTCGACGCTCGGCCACTGGCCGGTGCAGCTGAGGCTGGTGCCGGCTGGCGCCCCGTGGCTCTCCGGCGCCGACCTGCTGGTGGCGGCCGACTGCGTCCCGTTCGCCTACGCCGACTTCCACGCCGACTTCCTGGCCGGCAGGAAGGTGCTGGTCGGCTGCCCCAAGCTCGACGACAACCAGGCCTACGCCGCCAAGCTGGCCGACCTCTTCGGCCGCCAAGACGTCCGCTCGGTGACCGTGATCCGGATGGAGGTGCCCTGCTGTGGCGGCCTCTCCTGGGCCGCGCGCGAGGGGCTGGCCAGGAGCGGCAAGCAGGTGCCGTTGCGCGACGTGGTGATCGGCGTCGACGGTGGCGTGCGACAGGGCTAGGTTCACGGGCCTGAGCGCCCGGGTCCTCCAGTTCGGCCTCGACGAGCTGCGCGCCGCCTTCGGACGCCACGCCGCGCCCGGGGCCGACCCTCGCCACGACACCGCCCCGTTCCGCGCCTTCCGCACCGCGCTCCTCGACGCCGCGGCGCGCGCCGCGGTCCGCCCCTGCGACCTCACCATGGCCTGGGCCGGCACCTTCAACGAGTACCGGCTGCTGGTCTCCGTCGAGCCGCCCGACGCCCTGCCCGGCCTCGACCTCTCCGGCGTCTGCGCCGTCGAGCACGACGCGGTCGCGCCGGCGCGCCCGGATCGGTATCCTCTCGCCCACGTCGAGCCGGGCCACGCCACGGTGGCGCGCGCGGCCGACGGCACCACCCACCAGGCGCCCTTCGGGGCCGCCACCGGCCACTTCGGTGCGCCGGGGATTCGGAGGCTCAAGTGCCCCGCCCCAGGCAAGATGGCGTGACGAGAGCGTCGAGACCGAAGCGAGGCGTGCGCCCGAGGAGTGAGCAGCGGAAGCGTGGCAGCGCTACGCTGAGCAGCGGAAAGACGAGGCCGCTCGCCGCAGCGAGAGGATCGGCGCTCGCAGCAGGCATCTTGCCTGGGAAGGGGCACTAGATGAAGGCGGTCCGGTTCACCGGCAAGGGCGGTCCCGAGGTGGTGGAGCTGGCGGAGGTCGTGGCGCCCCGGCCGGCGCGCGGCGAGGTGCTGGTGCGCGTCAGGGCCGCCGCCATGAACCGGGCGGATCTCCTGCAGCGGCGCGGACTCTACCCGCCGCCGCCCGGCTTCCGCGAGGACATCCCCGGGCTGGAGCTGGCCGGCGAGATCGCCGAGCTGGGCGAGGCGGTGACCGGCTGGAAGGTGGGCGACCAGGTGATGGCCATCGCCGCCGGCGAGGCCCAGGCCGAGCTGGCGGTGGTCCACGAGCGGATGCTGCTGCGGGTCCCGGCCGGCATGTCGCTCACCGACGCCGGCGCGCTGCCCGAGGCCGGCCTGACCGCCCACGACGCCCTCTTCACCATCGGTGGGCTGCGCCCGGGTGCCACCGTGCTCGTCCACGCCGCCGGCTCGGGCGTGGCCACCGCCGCGCTCCAGATCGCGCGCGCCGCCGGAGCCCTCACCATCGGCACCAGCCGCACCGCCGACAAGCTGGAGAAGGCCCGGGCGCTCGGCCTCGACCACGGCCTCCTGGTCGGGAAGGAGGAGCCGAGGTTCGCCGAAGAGGTGAAGAAGCTGACCGGCCGGCGCGGCGCCGCCGTCATCCTCGACTTCGTGGGCGGGGCCTACGCCTCGGAGAACGTCGCCAGCCTGGCCCCGGGCGGGCGGATCGTGGTGATCGGCACCATGGGCGGCCCCAAGGTCCAGCTCGACCTCGGCCTGCTGATGCGGGCCCGCGGCTCGATCCACGGCACCGTGCTCCGCCCGCGGCCGCTCGAGGAGAAGATCGCGGCGACACAGGCCTTCGGCCGCGACGTGCTGCCGCTCATCGCCGCCGGCAAGGTGAAGCCGGTGGTGGACGCGGTCCTCCCCGCCGCCCGGGCCCGCGAGGCGCACGAGCGGATGGAGAAGAACGACTCGTTCGGGAAGATCGTGCTGGCGTTCTAGCGCTGGAAGGCGGGCGAGCCGGGAGTCCCGATCCGGGCCGGTCACATCCGGACCAGAACGGTGTCTTCACTCCTTGAAAGGGCGCGGTCGGCCCTCGATCAAGGAGCTGGAGATGAACGCGAACGGAAAGCCGGTGCACTGGAACCCGAACCGCGTGCGCGACCTGGTGCTCGACATCGCCATCCCGCTGATCTTCGCGGTCCTCACCGCCGCCTTCTTCGTGCTCGCCTCGCTGTAGTCAGCTTGCCTGGATGGGGGCCCCCGTTCCGGCCACCGGCCTCCCCGCCTCCGCCAGCACCGTCACCCGCGAGGCGGCGCCGAGCGCCAGCCCGTCGCCGCGCGCCTCGACCCCCTCCAGCGCCACCACGTCGCCGCGCCGCAGCGTCTCGAAGCGCCGGTTGGCCTCGCCGACGTGCTTGTCCTGCAGCGCCAGCCCCTTGCGCCCGTCCGGACCGCAGCCCATGTAGCGGAGCCGCCCCTTGCCGGCGAGCGGCTCGGAGACGATGCGGAAGACCTGCCCCTGGCTGGCAGAGCCGTCGCCGGGGGCGCCGGCTGCCGGCGGCTCGGCCCACGGCTCCCCCGGCGGCGCCAGCACCAGGTAGCTCATCTTCACCGCCTCCTTGCGCAGGCCGGCGGCGCGACCGATCTGCGCCACCAGCGGCGGCGGGTCGATGGCCCGCTCGGCGTGGCACCAGTCGCTCTCCTTCAGCAAGGCCGGGCAGCCGCCGCGAAAGAAGCATGGCGCCCGGACCGCGTGGCCGCTCGCCACCAGCAGGTCCCGCACCCGGAGCAGCGCCCGCGAGGTGTCTCGCAGCGCCGGCTCGATCACCACCAGCGATCCTCCGGGCGCCAGCGCGCGGGCCGCCTCGGCGAGCAGCGCGGCGCGCTTCGGCTCGGCGCCGTCGCCCTTCCAGAGCTCGTTGACGACGTGGCCGAGCGTGATGAGGTCGGGCGCGCGTCCACCGGTCAGCTCGGCCAGCGGCTTGCCGTGGGTCGGGTTCCACTCCCGTGTCGAGAGCGGCTCTCCGGAGAGACGCGCCAGCTCCCGCGCGGCCGAGAGCGCCTGCTTGGCCCGGTCGCAGGCCGTCACCTCGGCCGCCCCGGCGTCGAGCGCCGCGAAGGCCAGCGGCCCGGGACCGCTGCCAAGGTCGAGCACGGTGCGTGGGCGCCGGGGCAGCTCGGAGAGGACGCCGCGGGCCTGCAGGTAGGAGATCGGCCAGTAGAAGAGCAGGTAGGCGCCGAGCAGCCGCTCGTCGTCGAGATACCGGGCGCCCGCCAGCTCCCGCTCCCGGGTCAGCCCGGTGGAGAGGCGGATCACCGCGTCTCCCACCTCGCGGAGCTCGCCGGGCAGGAGCCCGTCGGTGGGCGGTCGAGGGCCGCCGCGGCCGGGAGCGCGGCGCGCGGCGCGCCAGGTGGCGAGGAGGCGGGGGATCCAGGCGTTCAGGTCGTCGGCGGGCGTGCCCACGGAGGGAGTCCTAGCACGGCCTCGCCCGCCCGGGTTCCCCCGCCCGGCTCGGCGAGCCGCGCCGGAGCGGTGGGCCGGTGGCCCGCCAGGCGCCCGGTTCCATGGGTTCCACCGAGGGAAACTGGCCGGCACCCCCGGAACGTGGTCTGATAGGCCACATGCCGACGAACCGGCCCAAGACCATTGCCACGAAAAAGCCCGTGGCCACGGCGCCTGCCGCGCGCCCCGACCCGATGAACGCACCGCTGACCGAGAAGCTGGACGTCAAGCCCGGCACCACCATCGTGGTGCTCGGCGCGCCGGCCGGCTACCGGCAGAAGCTCGGCCCACTCCCCGAGGGTGCCCGGTTGGTGAACGTGGTCCCGGCCGAGGCGGCCTTCGTCCACCTCTTCGCCCGCGACGGCGCCGCCCTCTCCTCGCGCCTCCGCGAGGTGTCGCCGCGCCTGACCGCCGACGCCACCGTCTGGATCAGCTTCCCCAAGGCCGACTCGGGCGCCGGCTCCGACCTGAGCCGCGAGAAGATCCGCGCGCTGGCCGGGCCGTTCGGCCTCGAGCCGGCCGCGGTGATCGCGCTCGACAATGTCTGGGCTGGGCTCCGCTTCAAGCGCGTCCCGAAGTAGCCGGACCGATCCCGCACCGCCTGCCGGCCCGGCCTACCCGGGCAGCGGCAGCTCCACCACCAGCCCGTCGCTGGCCACGTCCACGGCGCCGAACTCGGCGCGGGCCTGCGTGAGCAGCGTGGCGGTGTCCTTGTCGTAGCGGGTGGAGAGGTGCGTGAGCAGCAGCCTCGCCACCCCCGCCTGGCGCGCCACCCTGGCCGCCTCGCGCGCCGTGGAGTGCAGGGTCTCGACCGCGCGGGCCGCCTCGGCGTCTCCGAAGGTCGAGTCGTGGACCAGCAGGTCGGCGCCGGCCGCCGCCGCCACCGTCGCGGCGCACGGCCGGGTGTCGCCGGTGACCACGACCTTGCGGCCACGCCGCGCCCCATCCACGACCTGGGCCGGCTCGACGCGCCGCCCGTCGGGCAGCGTCACCGCCCGCCCGTGCTGCAACTCGCCGAAGAGCGGTCCCGGCGGCACCCCCAGGGCCAGGGCCCGCTCCAGGTGGAAGAGACCGGGCCGCTCGTCCTCCTCCAGCGCCCAGCCACAGGAGGCCAGCTTGTGCTCGGTCGCGAAGGTCACCAGCCGGCATCCGTCGCGGCGCACCTCGTCGCCCGGCGTCACCTCGTGGATGCGCACCTCGAAGGTCAGCTTCTCAACGCCGGCGAAGAGCATGGTGTCGAGCAGCTTGCGGGCCGGGCGCGGACCGTAGAGATCGAGCGGCTCGGTCCGCCCCTGCATGGAGAGGGTCCGCAGGAAGCCGATGGCGCCGAGGTAGTGATCGGCGTGGAAGTGGGTGAAGCAGATGGCGGCCACGTCGAAGCCGGTGCCGAAGCGGATCATCTGCCGCTGCGTCCCCTCCCCGCAGTCGACGAGGAAGAGCTCCCGCTCCCGGCGCAGCGCGTGGCCGGTCAGGTTCCGCCCGATGGTGGGCTGGGCGGCCGAGGTGCCGAGGAAGGTGAGCCGGAGCATGGCTACCGCGAGCGGTCTTGCGCCGCGGCGCCTAGGCCTTGGGGACCTTCTCCCAGTCGGCCAGGAACTGCTTCAGCCCCTTGTCGGTGAGCGGGTGCTGGGCCAGCTGCTCGATCACCTTGTACGGGATGGTGGCGACGTCGGCGCCGATCCGGGCCGACCGCAGGACGTGGACGGGGTGGCGCACGCTCGCCACCAGCACCTGCGTCTTGAACTGGTAGTTCGTGTAGATCTCGACGATCTGCTCGATGAGCTGCATGCCGTCCTCGGAGACGTCGTCGAGCCGGCCGACGAAGGGCGAGATGTAGGTGGCCCCGGCCTTGGCCGCCAGCAGCGCCTGCACCGCCGAGAAGCAGAGGGTGACGTTGGTCTTGACCCCCCTGGCGGTGAGCAGCTTGACCGCCTTCAGCCCCTCGATGATGAGCGGGATCTTGACGACGATGTCGGGGCCGAAGGCGGTGAGGTGCTCGGCCTCCTTGAGCATGCCGTCACAGTCAACCGCCGTGACCTCGGCGCTGATGGGGCCGGGCTTGAGCGCCACGA
This sequence comes from Myxococcales bacterium, assembly GCA_021806645.1. GTDB lineage: Bacteria > Myxococcota > Myxococcia > Myxococcales > Anaeromyxobacteraceae > JADKCZ01. Next base: position 16,141 of record JAJZQX010000020.1, read on the forward strand.
TCTCCTTCAACACGTCGTCGAACTTCCGGCCGGTCTTGGCCACCAGCGACGGGTTGGTGGTGACGCCGTCACACAGCCCGAGGGCGAGGGCCTTCTTGATCTCGCCGAGGTCCGCCGAGTCGATGAAGAACTTCATCTGGGAATTCTCCGGAAGGGTTGGGAAGGCTTGGCCATAGCGCACCGGCCAGGGCGCCCGCAAGCACTCGCCAGCGTGACATACTGCGCGCCGCATGCCGACTCGCCGCCATCCCCGCGCCGCCCGCCCCAAGCAAGCCGCACGCGCCTCCGGGGCCGGGAAGGCCCGCCCCGCCCCCCGGGCCCGGCCGATCCGTCCTGTCCCCGCCCGCCGCTCCCGCGCCCTGCTCGACTACGGCCGGTCCGTCCTCTCGGCCGAGGCCGCCGCCATCGGGCTCGTCAAGCTGGGCGAGCCGTTCGCCCGCGCCGTCGAGTGGATCCTCGGCTGCACCGGCCGCGTGGTGATCACCGGCATGGGAAAGCCCGGCTTCGTGGCCCAGAAGATCTCGGCCACCCTCGCCTCCACCGGCACCCCCTCGCACTTCGTCCACCCAGCCGAGGCGGCCCACGGCGACCTCGGCCGGATCGCCCGGGAGGACGTCGTCATCGCCCTCTCCAACTCGGGCGAGACCGAGGAGTTGCTGCGCCTCCTGCCGGCCTTGAAGAAGATCGGCGCGCGGATCGTGGCCATCACCCGCGACACGGTCAACCCGCTGGCCCGCGGCGCCGATCTGGTCATCGCCATCGGCGACGTCGCGGAGGCCTGCCCCATGGGGCTGGCCCCGACCGCCTCCACCGCCGTGCTGCTGGCGGTGGGCGACGCGCTGGCCATGACCGTGCTGGAGAACCGCGAGTTCTCCCGGGAGGAGTACGCCCTCTTCCACCCCGGCGGGAAGCTCGGCCGCGGCCTCATGAAGGTGCACGAGCTGATGCGCCAGGGCGAGGCCTGCCCGCTGGTGGCCGAGTCGGCGCCGCTCAGCGCGGCGGTGGCGGTGATGACCGAGACGCCGGGCCGGCCCGGCGCCACCGGGGTGCACGACGCCGCCGGCAAGCTGGTCGGCATCTTCACCGATGGTGACCTGCGCCGGCTGGTCGAGCTGGGGCAGACCGACTTCACGCGGCCGGTGGCGGCCGCCATGGGGCGCCACCCGCGCACCATCCGGCCCGACGACCTGCTGGTGGACGCCGCCCGGGTGCTGCGCGAGGCCCGCATCGACCAGGTGCCGGTGGTGGACGGCGAGGGGCGGATGGTCGGCCTGCTCGACGTCCAGGACCTGCTGGCCGCCAAGATCCTGTGAGCTCCTCGGACGCGCCCCGCATCGCCCTCTGCGCCGCCGGCCGCCGGCTGCTGGAGGCAGACCTGATCGCGGCCGCCGAAGGGAACCTCTCGGCCCGGCTCCCGGGCGGCACCTTCCTGGTCACGCCCTCGGGCGTCTCCAAGGCCACGCTCCAGCCCGGCGACCTGCTCGAGATCGACGCCACCGGGCGGGTGGTCTCTGGTGCCGGACGGCCCTCGACCGAGCTGCCCATGCACCTGGCCGCCTATGCGGCCCGCCCCGACGCGGCGGCGCTGGTCCACGCCCACCCCGTCACGGCGGTCGGCTTCACCATCGCCGGGATCCCCTGGCCGGGCGACCTGGTGCCCGAGGCGGCGGTGACGCTGGGGCCGGTGGCGGTGGCGCCGTTCGCCGTCCCCGGCACCGCCGAGGTGCCGGCGTCGCTGGCGCCGTTCCTGGCGGGCCACGACGTGCTGCTGCTCTCGCGCCACGGCGCGCTCTGCCTGGGCCGCACCGTGGACGAGGCGGTCTGGCGCATGGAACTGCTGGAGCGGGTGGCGCGGATGGCGCTGGTGGCCCGCGCGCTGGGCCGCTGCGAGCCGCTGCCAGCGGCCGCCGTGGAGGCGGTGCTGCGGGCCGCCGGCAAGGCGCCGCGGGGTGGGAGCGGGCGGTAATCACTTCCCGGCCAGTGCAGCGCTCGCTCCAGCGCCTCGTCGCGCCCTGCCTTGAGCGACTCCAACGTGAGCGGAAACTCCACGTCGGGAGCCACACCGACCCCTTCGAACGGCGAACCGTAGGGGAATGCGGCGCGGCGAAGGCCCTGGCCAGCAGCAGCGAACCGGCAGGACGACGAAGGCGATAGCTGGTCATCGGGGCTCCAAGACGTGGAGTCCGCGCATGCCTTGCCAACCCACAGTACGCTTCGCGACCAAAGGCGTCTGCCGCATCGCGCAAGCACCATCCACTCGTCAGGTGGCCCGGCGGCCGCCCTGATACCGTCCCATCAGGCGCGCGCCAAAGGCTTGCCGCGCGGCCAGGGCGTTGTGCGATCGACAAGCGACTCGGAGGTTGGCGACCGTCGGCTCCCCATCTCGTGCCCAGGGATTGATGTGGTCCAGCTCGAGCCGGTGGGTCGAGCCGCAGACACCGCCCGAGTCGAGCGGCCACGAGCAGCGGCCGCCGTCTCGTGCCCAGACGGCGCGGCGGACGGCGGCTGGAATGGTCTCGCGAGGGCCCGTGCGGCGATGAGGAGGCGGATCCGACGGGACGAGGGCGAGCGGCGGCGAGGCCTCCTGGGGCTCGGCCGCGGCATTCACCGGAGCCCCTACACGAGGTGCCGCCACGGCGAGCGTGGTCCGCGGCCGCTTCACCTGCCCACGCGCCCTGGCCTGCTTCTCCAGGAGCAGGTCGAGCGCCGCCTCCAGCACCTGCTCCATCGTGGCGCCGCGGATGGAGTGGGAGAGCACCTCGCGAGCGGCCTCCAGCTTCTTCACCACCTGCTTGCCAACGTTGAAGTGGACCCGGCGCAGGTCCGCGGTGAGCGGCACGATCTCGTCGCGCCTGGCGGCGAGCCGGCCGCCTCCCCCATTCGCGAGTTCTGACGTCAGAACTCGCGAAGGAGGGACCATGTTCGGGTGCGTATCGACCGGTGACGCGGACGCAATCGTTAGCAGGGGTTGAGTGAGACTGGCCAGCGGCGTCACCGACTGGTCCAGCCCCCTGGTCACCACCATCCTGGTGGACGGGACGTGGCGAGGCTGGAACTCCGCGACCAGTTCCTGCGCCTCCCTGGCAGAGAGTCCGAAGAAGCGCGGCGCCACGACGGCCCGGTTTTCATCGGTCAGCACCTTGGCCAGTTCGGCGGTGGTGGAGAGGCAGAGGCGACCCTCGCGGAGCGGCTCGATGATCTCGGGGAAGTGCTGGAGCAGCTCGGCGGCGCTCTTCCGGTAGAAGGCCGCGCTCTTCGAGAGCCGCAGCTCGACGTGCAGGAAGGCGAAGAGGTTGGCGTGCCCGAGCGGCTCCCAGCCGCGTCGCCGGTCGAAGTCGGCCAGGGCGATGAGGAAGTCGGCCATGGCGGCCTGCTCCTTGCGGAGAAGCGCTGCCAGTCCGTCGCGGAGCTGCCGGGCTTCGAGGAGCTCGAGAGGACGGCTGGCCGGAGCGTGAGCGGAAGCCGCGGCCGAGGAAGGGGTCGGGTGTGCGGTGGCGATCATTCACCGACAGTCCCACGCTGGTCTGACATTTTCGGCCCCGCGGAAGACACATGGCACCCAACAGGGACGGGCTTTTGCTGATGGCGATCGGCTGGGGCCCTTCCACCTCGCGCGCCCACGGTTACTCGGAGTGCGCCTCTGGCAGGGCGAACTTCCGCGGTAGGACCGCTCGCGCCCCGCACGGCGCCGGCCGAGCCCACTCACCCTCCTCCGCGCCTTCCGGTCGCCACCGGCTGCGCTCGCAGGGCAGGGCGCCGTTTGCCGCCATCGCGCCTCCCCCTCACCCCGGATACCCCCCCACGTCCCTCAGCTCCCACGCCGGCGCGGCCGCCAGCAGCTCGGCCACGGTCCGGCCCGTCCCCGGGACGACGCGCTCCCCGCAGAGCTCGGCCAGCGGCTGGAGCGCGAAGCGCCTCGCGCCCAGCTCCGGGTGCGGCACCAGCAGCCCCGGCCCGGCCACCACCGCGTCCCCGAAGAGCAGCAGGTCGAGGTCGAGGGTACGCGCCCCCCAGCGGACGTCGCGGCGGCGGCGCGCCTGCCGCTCCACCGCTTGCAGCGCGGCCAGTAGCGCCCGCGGCGGCAGGGTGGTCTCCAGCTCCAGCACGGCGTTGAGGTAGCGCGGCTGCGGCGGCCCCAGCGGCGCCGAGTCCCAGACCCGCGAGCCGCGCACCACCGCCACGCCGGGCGTGGCCCTCAGCGCCCGCGCCGCCAGCGCCAGCCAGGCCCAGCGATCACCGAGGTTGGCGCCGACGCCGACGAAGGCCCGCATGGCGAAGTCCTAACCCGAAGCGACCTGGGCGGCCACCGCCCCGAGCTGCTCCAGCGGGAAGCTCCCGAGAAAGACCACCGCGCCGGCCGCGTGGAGGAGCATCGAGAACCCGCTCCCGGTGCCGGTGGGATGGTCGGGCTGACCGCGGGCCCCTGGCCAGCGCGGCCGGCGACGGGTCTTGCTGGAGTGCGATCGCCATCCGGAGGATCCTGCGTGCGCGTGGCCGGGCCCGAGGTCATCGGGCGTTTAGCGGCGGGTCCCGCCTCAGCATGGGGAGAACCGCCGCCACCGCGATGGGCAGGGCCCCGAAGACGAGGAAGACGGTGTCGCCCGCGACGCGGACCCACTCGAGGGTGTGGAAGGTGCCGCTCATCAGGTAGTCGAGCCGCCGCGCGTGCCAGTACCCGTTGGCGATCACGTCCCAGAGCTGGAGGACTCCCGCCGGGAAGAGGTCGAGGATGATCATCAGCGAGAGACCCGCGTTGAGCCCCCAGTACCCCACCCTGATCCACCGCTCCGTGCCTCTCCAGGTCTCGTCGCTCTGCAGCGCGCGGAGGCAGAACACCAGCACCCCGAGACCCAGCATCCCGAACACGCCGAACATGGCCGCGTGGCCGTGGTTTGCGGTGAGGGTCGTGCCGACCTCGAAGTAGGAGACGATTGGCGTGTTGATGAGGAAGCCGAAGACGCCCGCGCCGATGAAGTTCCAGACACCCACGGCGATGAAGAAGTAGATGGCCCACTTGTGCTTCGCGGCCAGGCTGGTCCGGTCCTCCGCCGTGGCGCGCCGCCGCAGCTGGATGAAGCCCGCGGCGTCCAGCGTGAGGAGCGTGAGCGGCACCACCTCCAGGGCGGAGAAGCACGAGGCCAGCCCCATGTTGAGCGTGCCCTGGCCGGTGAAGTACCAGTGGTGACCGGTCCCGATGATGCCACCCGTCAGGAAGAGGATGGCGTCGAGGTAGACCAGCCGCGTCGCCGTCCGGGTGGTGACCAGCCCGATCTGCCGGAAGATGATGGCCACCAGGACCGTGGCGAACAGCTCGAAGAAACCCTCCACCCACAGGTGGATGATCCAGAAGCGCCAGTTGTCGATGACCGCCATGTTGGTGCGGGGCCCGTAGAACAGGGCCGGCAGGTAGAAGAGCGGGATGGCCGCGCCGGCGTAGAGGAAGAGCGCGGAGACCTCGCTGCGCCCCTCGACGCGGACCGCCGGCCGCAGGGCGCGGAACATGAGAAAGAGCCAGAGCAGGAGGCCGGCCGCCAGGAGCACTTGCCACACGCGCCCGAGATCCAGGTACTCCGAGCCCTGGTGGCCGAGCCAGAACCAGCCCCGCCCCAGCTGGCCGGTGACGCCCAGGAACTCGCCCGCCAGGCTCCCGACCACCACCAGCACCAGCGCCCAGAAGAGGACGTCGACCAGCCGCCGCTGCCCGGGCGGATCCCCGCCACCCACCAGCGGCGCCAGGAAGAGCCCGCCGGCCACCCAGGCCGTGGCGATCCAGAAGATGGCGAGCTGCAGGTGGAAGGTCCGCAGCAGGTTGTAGGGCGCCAGCCGCAGGATGGCGTCGAGGCCGTAGAAGGAGAAGGGTTCGACGCGGTAGTGGGCCAGGCCGCCGCCCACCAGCGACTGCAGCAGGAAGAGGAGCGCCACCACCGCGAGGTACTTCCCGGTGGCGCGCTGGCTCGGGGTCAGGACCAGCGTCGCAGGGGGCTGCGCCACGGCGTCCCCGCCCTCCCCTCCCCAGCCGAGGAAGTGGAACTTGCCGAAGAGGAGCAGGACCAGCCCGAGGCCGCCCAGCAGCGCCACCAGGCTGAGGGCGCTCCAGACGTAGGCCTGGGTGGAGGGGTGGTTGCCCGCGTCCGGGTCGTACGGCCAGTTGTTGGTATAGGTGTAGTCCTGGCCCGGCCGGTTCGTCACCGTCGCCCAGGTCGCCCAGGAGAAGTAGACGTTCAGGAGCCGGAGCTCGTCCGGGTCGTCGATGCTCCCGGGGGGAAGGCCCGGGGCGGAGTGAGGCCCGGTGAAATAGCCGCTCCAGTAGGCCTCGAGGTCCCGCGTGGCGGCGGCCTGGCCGGGCGAGAAGGTCAGCGTGCCGGTGGCCGGGTCGTAGCGGTTGCGCTTGAGCTCGACGCGAACGGCATCGGCCACCTGCCCCTGCTGGCCGGGGGTGAGCGCCTCGAAGGGCCTCCCCAGCTGGCGCGTCGCGGCGAAGTCGCGTAGCAGCCCGACCTCGCGGTGCAGGTGCTCGGCCGTGTAGTCGGGCCCGAGGTATGCGCCGTGGCCCCAGAGCGTTCCGTGCTCCATGAGGGCGTGCTTGAGGAACACCTCCTGGCCGCGCTCGATCTCGTCGCCGCTGAAGAGCGTGGCGCCGGACTCGTCGACGACCTGGCGCGGGATGGGGGGCGCGTTGGTGTAGGTGAGGACGGTGACGACGGTCAGCACCGAGAAGCCGAAGATCATCACCAGCAGGGTGCCGTGGCGCCACCACGCAGAAAGCGGCCCCTGGCCACCCGCATTGCCTGTCGACATTCTTGCCTCGCCGAACCGGAACCCCTCCCGAATCGCGGCTGGTAGGACCCAATATCCGAATGAGATCTCGGGTCAAGGGCCCGACGGGGGAGTCCCCCGGTCCATCCCGGCCACTCCACTTGCGGGCCCTACAGGGATCGAACCTGTGGCCTTCGGATTCGAAGTCCGACGTTCTATCCAGCTGAGCCAAGGGCCCAGGTCATTCGCGTGTGACCGGCGCCCCCAACATCGACGACCTCGGCGCCGAGGTCACCGCGAATGGCCGCCGCGCCGCCGCTGGCCCATGCCCGGCGACACCCGGCCTCCGGGCCTCGCTCCCCAGAGCGCCAGCAGCAGGACCACCGCCAGCGACCCGCCTGGCGCCGCCGGGGAGGTGGAGCAGCCGCAGCCGGAGCTGGAGGCAGCGGGAGGCGCGGGGGCGGCTGCTGGGGGAGTCACGTCGACGATCAGCTCGCACTCCGGCGTGGTCCAGCTTCCGGAGACCGCACCGGCTCCGGCGCGCGCCCGCCAGAAGTAGTGGACGTCCTCCTCGAGCGCCACCGACACCTGCCAGGCCGTGTAGCCGGCGCCGGCGTCGATGAAGGAGACGGCGATCTCGAATGACTGGCAGGTCTCGCCACCATCGCCGTCGGCGACGCAGAGGGTCACGGGGGCGGGCGCCGCGAGCTGGGCGAAGGTCGGCGACCAGGCTAGCGTGCAGCCGGTCAGGGTGGCGCCGGCCGGCTTCACCGGCGCGGTGCAGGTCAGCACGTCGTTCGCCCCCGGGTCGGTGGCGGTCAGGGCATAGGAGTACGGCACGCCTTCGGTCAGCGCCGTGGCCGGCGTCGAGGTGATGGTCGGCGCCGCGTTGACCACGGTGACCGTCATGCTGTCGCTGGCGCTGGCGCCGTCGTCGTCGGTGACGGTGAGGGTCGCCGTGTAGACGCCCTGGTTGGCGTAGGCATGCGAGGCGGCCAGCGTGGTGGCGGACTGCGTGTCACCGAAGCTCCAGCTGGCGGTGTGGGTGTCGGCGCTGCCGGGGTCCGTCAGGCTCCCGGCTAAGGCGACGGCCGTCCCCTCCTCGACGGTGATGGGAGCTCCTGCGGTGACGACCGGGGGGAGGTTCGCGATGGTCACCTGGGTGGTGGCCGCCGAGGCGCCGGCGGCGGTGATGACGGTTAGTGAAAGGTCTAACAGGCCGCTGTCGGGGTAGGCGTAATCGATCCGCTGTCCCTCCCGCACCTCACCATTGCCGAGACTCCAGATGTAGGTCGCCGCGCCGCCGGCGTGGGCGCTCCCCTCGAAGGTGATTGGCGTTCCTTCACCGACCGTCAGGGTCAAGGCCGTGATGCTGGCGATGGGGGTCATGCCCTCGGTGGAGAGCGTGATCAGCGCCCAGGCGGCGCGGCCGCGTGAGCCGAGGACGTTGTCGTTGTAGTTGCCGAGCACGCTCGAGAGGGCCCAGGTCCAGCCACCGCTGGCGGACTGGTTGACGATAGCTACAGGCAGTCGCCCGTAAGGGAGCACACCGCCAGTAACCACACCGTCGGCGCTACCAATGCAGCGAGCCCCCCAACAACCAAGCCAGACACCGCCCGAACAACAACGCCCCTCCGCCGAGCAAGTAGAACGCCGACGAACGCGGCTAGGCATGGCAACCCCAGTCCGATGGTCAGCCCAACGCCCTTGAGAAACCGCGAGGACGAGTCCCAAGTGAAACCTCCCCAACCAGTAGCCAATCCCCCAATAGTGAGGAGCAGTAGCACCGTCGCGAGGCAAGCAACGGCGGCCCATCTGGAGTGGTTCAGCAAGATTGCGGCGCCAATGCTCACGGCGACGACTGAGGCCGCCTAGAGCACCGATCTGCATGAAGTCCCCATGAATCCGACCACTTGCGCGACGGGGATCGACAGGGCCCATCCGGCCGTGATCCTCTATGCCTTCGAGCGAGCATGGACTCGCGAGGATGCGGCGATGGATCGGTGGCGGCCCAAGGGTGCGGTGACGAGGGGCGAGGAGTTCATCCTCAAGCGGCTGGAGAAGAAGCGGAAGCTCTTCGGGTTCCTGCGGCGACACCGGCACGAGATCTTCGACGACGCGTTCCAGGATGAACTGGAGACAATGTACCGGGACACGGGAGCCGGCAGCGACCCGGTCCCGCCGGCGCTGCTGGCCATGGCGGTGGTCGTGCAGGGCTACCTGGGGCTGTCGGATGCTGACGCGGTGGATGCGACGGTCCTCGACCTGCGGTGGCAACTGGTGCTCGACCGGTTGGGCGAGACCGAGCCGGCGTTCTCCCAGGGCGCGCTCCAGGGATTCCGCGAGCGGCTGATCGCGCACGACATGGACCGCCGCCTGCTGGAGCGCACGGTGGAACTGGCGCGGGCGACCAAGGAGTTCGACTGGAAGAAGATGCCGAAGACGCTGCGGGTGGCGATCGACTCCAGCCCGCTCGAAGGCGCTGGCCGGGTCGAGGACACCATCAACTTGCTCGGGCACGCTGGCCGCAAGGTGGCGGAGTGCGCGGCGGAGCTGCTCGGCTGGCCGGTGGAGCAGGTGTGCCGCGACGCCCGGGCTCCGCTGCTCGCCGAGTCGAGCGTGAAGAAGGCGCTCGACCTCGACTGGAGCGACCCCGCGCAGAAGGCGTCGGCGGTGAAGTCTCTGAGCGTGCAGCTCGACAACCTGAAGAGCTGGCTTGGCGCGCAACTGGCGGCAGAGATGAAGAAGCTGCCCCTCAAGGACGAGCTAAAGACGCTGGCGCAGCTGATGAGCCAGGACCTCGAGCCCGACCCGGGCGGCGGCGGCGTGAAGATCCGCGAGGGCGTCGCGCCGGACCGGCGCGTCTCGGTCGAGGACGGCGAGATGCGCCACGGCCGGAAGAGCAAGTCGAAGCGGTTCAACGGCTACAAGCGACACATCGCCACTGACCTCGACAGCGACCTGATCCTGGCCGGCGCGATCACCCCGGCGAACCGACCCGAGGAAGAGGCCGCGCCCGAACTGAGGCGGGACATCGAGCAACTCGGGCGTGGCATCGACGAGCTGAACATCGACCGCGGCTACATCGCGAGCCCGCTGGTGGACGAGGTCCTCGGCACGGGCGGCCAGGTCATCTGCAAGCCGTGGGTGGCGCGCAACGGGAAGTCCTTCGCCAAGGGCGCCTTCAAGATCAACCTGCGCGACCGCACCATCACCTGCCCGGCCGGCGAGACCGAGCACATCGAGTTCGGCTCGGTCGTCGAGTTCGACCCGGAAGCGTGCGACCACTGCCACCTCCGCGCCAACTGCACGGCCGCCAGCCCAGGTACAGGACGGACCGTCGCCATCTCCGAGAATGAGCGGCTCCAGCAGAAGCTGCGCAAGTTGCAGAAGACGCCGGCCGGCCGGGCCAAGCTCCGCGAGCGGGTCGCCGTCGAGCACCGCCTCGCCCACGTCAGTCGCCGGCAGGGACGCCGCGCCCGCTACCGCGGCGTCCGCAAGAACCTCTTCGACCTACGCCGCGCCTGCGCAATCCAGAACTTCGAGACGATCCAGAGGAAGGCCGCGTAATGAGATCTCTTTCAAGCTGTTCGGTGCTCTAGGCGGCCAGGTCGAAGGGCGTCAGCCGGGCCAGCTTGCGGCGGTGGATGGCCGAAAGGGCCACCCGGCACGGCGGGAAGAAGTGACCTCGGGTCGCTGCTCGCGGGCTGGTGCAGGAGCGTGCCGGAACCGGACCCTTTGGGCCATTCCCCGCCCTTGGCCAGCGCCCCCTTCGGCCCGCGCTGCACTACTGGCCCCCGCGCGCACGAACTTGAACCAACTTCCGATTCCCTGACAGGTAGATCGTATCGCCATCGAAGCCGCGATACGTCAACGAACGGTCGCCTCCGTTCGGAAGCAGCCGGTACTCGCCACGCGCCTCAACGCCACCAGTAACATCGTGGTAGACGACGCACCGGAACATCTCTCCGGCTGGCGTGCACTCGAACCACGCGCCACCGTCGGCGCCGCCCGCCCACATGGCGGACATCGGCACTCCGCCGGGCCTAGATGGCACTTCCACGCGCGTCGAGCATGCCCAGGCTCCCATCACCAGGGGACCCGCAAGGCCCGCTACCAGGCTCCTGAAGCGGCTCACTTTGCACCCGACTGCTGGACGCGAGGGAAGTCCGACTGAAGCTCCTTGATGTAGGAGTTCGGCCGAGGGTCGATCATCCACGGCGTATCAACGCCGCCAGCCTCTAGGGTCTGCTTCATGAACGTACCGCAGTTGTTGTCGGTGATGCCGTAGGGCTCGCGCTTGGGATCCGCGTTCCCGGCCATGCGGCCTTCCGTGAAGCCGACCATCTTGTCAAAGCTGTCGCTCTGGACGTAGGCGCCCTCGACTCGGCCTCCGTGTCCCGCCTTCTTGGAAACGGCCGATAGCAAGCTATTCATGGAGTCGGCCGTGGGCCGTCCGTCCTTCCCCATCACGACATCGGGCACAGTCTGGCGCTTGACCAGGCCCTTGCCCTCGGAGTCGTAGCGGCCGTACTCGTAGTAACGAGTGGCACCTGTCACATGAATCGATTGTGCATGGATTGCTGTCGTCGACTGGGGGAGGCACACCATCGAGGCAGGTCCCTGCCCCGTCGCAGTACTTGGCAGCCAGACAGATGTTGCCCGTTCCGCAGGACGCCCCTGGGTTGAGTGGAAGGTGGGTCACTCCAGTTGCCGGAGAACATTGGTCGGCGGTGCACTGGTTGCCGTCGTCGATGGGAAGCGGTGCACCGGCCTGGCAGACGCCAGCGAAGCAGGCGCCGTCCGCCCTGCAAAGGTCCGTTGCGGGGCAACTTGCGCCGTCCGCAGCCTGCATACCGCTCAGGCAGCAAGCGTTCGTGAGTGGCGCGTGGACAACGCCCAGAACCGGGTCGCAGCTGTCGGCCGTGCAGACGTTGGCGTCATCGACAACGGGAGGGACGCCAGGGAGGCAAGTCCCCGCATTGCATGTCTCTCTGCCGTTGCAGACCGTGCTGTCGTCGCAGTAGTTCCCGGCGAGTGGGGTCACTGCGCACGAAGACGTCCCATTACAGGCTCGGGTGTTGCACGTGTCCGAGGTGCAGGAGATGGGCGTCCCAACGCAGGCTCCGGCACTGCAGATATCTCCGTAGGTGCAGGCGTTTCCGTCGTTGCACGTTCCGCCGTTGAGGGCCGTATGCAAGCAAGCAGTACCGTTCCATGAGTCTGCCGTGCAGGAGTTCCCGTCGTCACATGTCGCGATGATGCACGTGCAAGCCGTCCACCTGATTCCAATACACTCGTGCTGGGCTTGGACGCAGCCGGCCAGTGGACATGCGGTCACGGTGCCATCGACGCAGCCGGCGAGTGTCAGTCTCGCAACCATCAACATGACCGCGGCTGTCATTGCGCCTCCACCTGAAACGCCGAGTCCCGAGCCATCGACCTGCGCTCACAAGCGGAAGCCAGGAGTCCCACGCCGAGAGCCGCACCGGCGGACTTCAATGAAGCCACGGCCATCTTGGGCATGACGTCGCTCCGGCGACACGTCTGAATGACCCAAGAGGTATCGCCTCGCCCAGACGAAGCGTCAAGCGGCAATTCACGATCCGGCCTGGTTCGGAAGGCAAATGCGGCGCAGGGTAGACAGTTGTCGTTGGGATTTCAACGACCTTGGTCTGCCGCGACGCGCCTCCTCATCCTCAACCGCCAGACCCGCTGCCCGGTCTGCAGGTAGCGCTTCTCGCGCGTCGACGGGATCTCGTCGGGCGGCGCCTCGCAGAACCGGCCCGGCCCGGCCTCGTTCTCGAAGCCGACCTCCTCGAGCCGCTCCACCGCGTCGAGCGCGTACCGCTCCACGTCGGTGCGGAAGTCGAGCAGCCCGCCGGGGGCGAGCAGCCGCAACAGCAGCGTGGACATCCGGTCGTCCACCAGCCGGCGCCGCACGTGGCGCCGCTTCCACCACGGGTCGGGGAAGTGGACGTGGATGGCGGCGAGCGAGCCGGCCGCGAAGAGCCGCGGCGCCAGCAGCCGGCCGTCGCCCTGCAGGATGAGGACGTTGCCGAGCCCGCGCCGCTCCACCTTCTCGGCCACCGTGGTGGCGAACTTCTTCCGCTGCTCGATCCCGACCAGCGCCCGGCCGGGCCGGAGCCGCCCGAAGGCGAGCGCGTAGCCGCCGTGGCCGCAGCCGATCTCCAGTTCCAGCCGGCCGGCCAGGTCGCCGAAGCGCGCCTTCCAGTCGGGGAACCGATCGACCGCGATGGGGGCCTGATCGGGGCCGGAGAAGATCATCGGGCCGCTCTCTATCATGTTAGATACCGCCAGTGCGCCGCTCCCACCTGACCCCCGCCCTCGTCGTCCTCGCCCTCCTCTCCGGCTGCGCCCGCTGCGGCGCGCCCCGTGGCGGCCCGCCGCCAGAGCGGTTCATCCCGGCCACCAACGCCGGCGCCGTCGTCATCCCGGTGGTCGCCGACGCCTCCAGGCAGGCTGCGGCCCTGCTGGAGGCGCTGGCCACCCGCCCCGGCGGCGAGGGCCTCAGGCAGCAGCGGACCGGCCTCGGCCTCCAGCTCACCTTCGACATCTTCGACCCCGAGTCGCTCGAGGGGGCGGGGCTCGACGTGCAGCGCGGGCTGGCCATCGCCGAGCTGGCGACGCGCCCGGGTGAGCCGGGCACGCCGCTGCTGATCCTGCCGGTCGGCGACGCCCCCAAGCTCGAGCAGCAGGTGACCCGCCTGGCCCGGGAGCGGCTCGGCGCCGGCGACCACGGCGAGCAGGTGGCCAACGGGATCAAGTTCACCGTCTGGCGGCGGGCCGCCGGCGAGGCGGCGCTCCTCTCGGTGGCCCAGGCCGAGGGCTCCATGCTGGTGGCCATCGGGCCGCCGGGACCCGAGGTGCTCCGAGTGGTGCTGGCGCTCGACCCGGCCGTCTCGCTGGCAGCGAGCCCGAGCTGGAAGCGGGGCCGGACGGCGCTGGGCGACGGCTTCCCGCTCCTCTTCTTCGCGCCGCGCGACGCGCCGGCGCTCCTCGACCTGCCGGCCACCGACGGCGTGGCGGCCGGCCTGTCGGCCACGGCGTCGGGCGTGAGGCTGGCGGTGGCGATCATGCTCGGGGTGCAGGAGCCGCTGGTACGGCCGCTGGCCGGCACCGGCGACGGCTCGAGCCAGCCCTCCCGGCTCGACCCGGCCACGGTGGTGGCGTTCCGGCTCTCGGCCGATCCGCAGGTGGCGGTCCGGCTGGCGGCCGGCCAGCTGGGCCTGCCGATCCTGGAGCCCATCGCCGCCATGGCGGCGCAGCTGGCCACGCCGGTCGAGGTGGGGGCCGGGCTGGCGGCCAAGGTGGATCTCGCCACGCTCCTGGGCGGGCAGGCGCTGGCCCAGCCGCTCAAGGTGGCGCGGGTCGAGGCGCTGGCGGAGCTGAAGGACCCGGCCGCCTTCGCCGTCGCCAGCAACCAGCTGATGACGCGGCTGGGCGCGCCGGCCGGCAAGGGGACGTGGGTCCTGGGTGGCGGCGACGCCGAGCTCGCCTGGGCGGTGCAGGGCAAGCTGGTGGCCCTCTCGGCCGGAGCGGCGGGGGGCTTGCCGTCGCTGCTGAAGCGGCTCGGGGCGGGTGGCCGTGGCTTCGAGCCGCCCGCCGGGATGGCCGGCTCGCTGGCCGGTGGGCTTGGGGGCCTGGTGGTCCACGGCGACAACCTGGTGGCGGCGCTGCGCGCGCTCCCGCCGTCGGCCTTCGGCGCCGGGCCCGACGCCGTGGTGGGCCGGTCGCTGGTGGAGAAGCTGGTGAGTTCCCTGGGCCAGGGGGCGGCGGTGGCGCTCCGGGCCGACCTGCCGGCCGGGGCGCTCAAGCTCACCCTCGACCTGAGGCTCGGGACCCCACCCCGGTGATCCGCCTCGCCGCCATCACCCGCTCGTTCACCGACGACGGGCGCACCCTCGAGGTCCTCCGGGGCGTGGACCTGGCCGTCTCGGCGGGTGAGGTGGTGGCGGTGGTGGGCGCCTCCGGCTCGGGGAAGTCGACGCTGCTGGCCATCGCCGGGGCGCTCGACACCGGGTTCGGCGGCGAGGCGGAGGTGGCCGGCCAGCGGCTGCGTGGCCTCTCGCCGGAGGCGCTGGCCAGGCTGCGCAACCGGAGCATCGGCTTCGTCTTCCAGTCCTTCAACCTGGTGCCGTCGTTCACGGCGCTGCAGAACGTGCTGCTCCCCGGCATGCTGCGCCACGGCCAGGGTGAGCCGATCGACGCGCTGCGGGTCCGGGCGCTGGCCGCGCTCGACCGCGTCGGGCTGGCCGGCAAGGCCCACGCCCGCCCGGCCCGTCTCTCCGGCGGCGAGCGGCAGCGGGTGGCGATCGCGCGGGCCCTGCTGACGCGGCCGGCGCTGCTGCTGGCCGACGAGCCGACCGGCAACCTCGACGCCGTCACCGGCGAGGCGATCATCCGGCTCTTCGGCGAGCTGGCCCGGGAGGGCACGGCGGTGCTGGTGGTGACGCACGAGGAGCGCGTGTCGCGGGTCGCCTCCCGCGTGCTAACGCTCCGTGAAGGACGATTGTCATGACCTGGCGCGGCCTGCTGGCGGTGGCGTGGGCCAACCTGCGGTCCGACCGGGCCGCGGCGCTGGTGGACTCGGCCGCGGCGGCGGTGGGGGCGGCGGCGCTGGTGATCTTCGTGGCACTCGGGCTCGGCGTCGGCGAGGCGGCGCGGCGGATGTTCCCGGCCGACGCCCGGCTGGTCGAGGTGGTGCCGGCGCAGCTCTCGCTGGGCGGGCTGCTGGGCGGGGGCCGGCTCGACGAGGCTGCGGTCGGGCGGCTGGCCGGCCTGCCGGGCGTGCTCGCCGTCTGGCCCCGCATGAACCTGGTGGTCCCGGTGGCGGCCCCCGAACCGCCGCAAGGGCTGGAGTCGGTCTGGCCGCCGGGGATGACGCTGCAGATCCCGGTGGTCGGGATCGACCCGTCGATGGTGGCGGAGGACACGCGCACCGGCATTCCCTTCGTCGATCCGGCCGACGGAGATCCCATCCCGGTGGTGCTCTCCAGGAGGTTGCTGGAGATCTACAACAAGACCATCGCGCCGACCTGGGGCATCCCCGGCCTGCCACCTGGGCTCGACCCGGTCGGCATCGAGCTGCCGCTCCGGATCGGCCTCTCCATCATCCCCGGCAAGACCGAGCGGCGGATCATCGACGTCCGGGTGCGGCTGGCCGGCCTCTCCGACCGCGTGCCGCTCTACGCCATGGCCGTCCCGCTGGCCACGGTCCAGCGGCTTCACCGGCTCTACAACCGCTCCGACCCCGGTTACGGCCAGGTGACACTGCTGGCCGACACACCGGCCGACGCGCCGGTGATCGCGGCGACGGCGCGGCGCATGGGCTTCAACGTGGACCGGACCGACCAGGCCACGGCGGAGCGGGTGGGGACGGTGGTGGGCCTCACCACCGGGGCGCTGACCGGCCTGGCCCTCCTCATGACCGCGCTGGCGGCGCTGGCCATCGCCCGGTCGCGCGCCGCCAGCGTGGCGGCCCGCTCCCGGGAGATCGCTCTCCTCCAGGCGCTCGGCGCCACCGCCGGTGACGTCCGCCGGGTGGTGCTGGCGGAGGCCCTGCTGCTGGGAGGCGGAGGCGGGCTGGTGGGCGTGGCGGTGGGCCGGGGGCTCGGCCTGGTCGGCAACCTGACCTGGCATTCCCTCCTCCCCGACTTTCCCTACCGGCCGGAGGCGATCCTGGTCTTCCCGGCCTGGCTGCTCGCCGCCGGCGTGGCCGTCACGGCGCTGTCGGCCGTGATCGGCGCCCTGACCCCCGCGGCCGCCGCCGCCCGCGTCGATCCGGCCCGGGCGCTGTCATGAGAAGAGCGCCCGGGTCCACGGGACTTCTCGCTCCCGGCGGCGTCACCCGCGGGTGCTGGAGACCACCAGCCTGGCGCCGACCTGCAGCTTGTGGTGACGCGGGTTGCCGATGCCGTTGAGCCGGCAGAGCTCGTCGAGTGGCAGCCCGATGTTGCGCGAGATGGACCAGAGCGTGTCCCCGCGCTTGACCCTCCAGACGCCGGCGCGCGTCCGGGTGGCCACCGTCGCGGCGGGGGCGGGGGCGGGGGCGCGGGCGGCTGCCGGCGCGGCGGCCCGCGCGGTGCGCCGGGCGGCGAGGCGCGGGATGACCAGCTCGCTGCCGAGGCGCAGGGCGCGGGGATTGACCTTGGGGTTGAGCGCGAGGATCCCGCCGACCGACACGCCGTAGCGCACGGCCAGGCCCGAGAGCGTCTCGCCTCGCCGCACCACATGCCCCTCGAAGATGGCGACGGGCAACCGCGCCTTCATGGCCGGCCAGTTGGCGGCGAAGGTCGCGGCCGAGGCGGCCGGGAGCTTCAGCTGGTACGGGCGCGGCGGCGTGATGGCGCGGCGCAGCTCGGGGTTCAGGTCGATCAGGTCCGCCTCGCCGACGCCGGCCGCCGCGGCGATGAGGACCAGCGGCGCCGCGTCGGGGATGGTGACCTCCTCGACGTCGGGCCAGCGCTCGGCCTCGATCTCCTCGGGCTTGAAGCCGAAGGCCTCGGGGTGGCGCGCCATGATGGCGGCCGCCATCAGCTTCGGCACGTAGCCCTTGGTCTCGGCGCGCAGGGCGCGGCGTCCCTTGGCCGCGGCCATCGCCCAGTAGTCCGTGTAGCCCCTGGCTCTCGCCCGCCGCACGGTCCCCAGCCCGGCGTTGTAGCCGGCCCAGGCGAGCCGCCAGTCGCCGGTCTGCTGGTAGAGCTGCTTCAAGAAGCGGGCGGCGGCGTGAGCCGCCTTCTCGGGATCGCGCCGCTCGTCCACCCAGAAATCCTGCTTCAGCCCGAAGAGCCTGCCGGTCGGGGCGATGAACTGCCACGGGCCGACCGCCCTGGCGCGGCTGGTGGCGTAGTTGGCGAAGCCGCTCTCGATCATGGCCAGGAAGACGGTGTCCTCCGGCACACCCTCCTCGCGCATGATCTGCTGGTAGCGAGGGATGTAGCGGTGGCCGCGCCCGAGGTACTTCAGGTAATGGGGCCGTATCAACGGCAACTGGAAGAAGCGGACGTAGCTGACCACCGCCTCGTTGACGTCGATGGGGATGTCGAACTCGGCGCGGAGCTTCTCGAGGCCGTGGTCGATCTCGGGCAGGAGGGCGATCCGGTCGGGCGAGTCGGCCTGCGGCGCCGTCACGTCTCGGGAGAGCGCCGCCTCGAGCTGGCCTCGCAGCGGTGAGCCGAGCCCCAGCCCCTCGGCCGCCTCGGCGGCCCGGGACTCGAGGCTGGGAACGTCCTGGACGCGCGCGGCGCTCTCCGCGGCGCGGACCGCCTCGAGCTCCGCGGACTCCGCGTCGATCACGGTCGCCTGCGGACCGGTCTCGGGCGGATCGCCGGCCGCCTCACCGTCGGACGGGACCGGCACCGCGGCCTTCGGAGGCGACGCCCGGGCGGCCTCGCCCGTCACGGGTTCGGAGCGAACGGCGACGGGGGCCAGCAGCGTGAGGAGGACGAGGAAGGTGGAGCGCATTGGGACGCGTCTTACAGGATGGAGGTGGTCGAAGGGAACAATGCCTTCGGGGCAGGCTCCTGGGAAGAAAGGTGACGCCGCCCGGGGTGGGACCGAGACGCACTCGCGGCGGCGTGGAGCCCGTGTTAGGTACCCGCCCGGTCACGCCCCATGCAGATCGGTCCACATCACTTCTCCGGCCGCTTCTTCCTCGCGCCGCTCGCCGGCGTGTCGGATCGGCCTTTCCGCACCATCTGCCGGGAGATGGGAGCGTCGTTCGCCTACACCGAGATGGTGAGCGCGCACGGCCTGCTCCACGGGACCGCCCAGACGCTCAGCTACCTCGACCGCGATCCGGCCGAGGTGCCCTTCGCGGTCCAGATCTTCGCGTCGGAGCCGGAGGTGCTGGCTCGTGGCGCCGAGGCGGCGGTGCGGGCGGGGGCCGGGATGATCGACATCAACATGGCCTGCCCGGTCAGGAAGGTCTGCGGCTCGGGAGCGGGCGCGGCGCTGGCGCGCGATCCGGCGGCGGTGGGCGCGGCGGTGGCGGCGGTGGTGGCCGCGGTGCCGGGCGTCCCGGTCACCATCAAGATCCGGTCGGGCTGGGAAGAGGGCACCGTCAACTGCGTCGAGGTGGCCCGCGCCGCGGAAGACGCAGGGGCCGCGGCGGTGGCGCTCCACGGCCGGACCCGCTCCCAGGGCTACTCGGGGAGGGCGCGCTGGGAGCTCATCCGCGCCGTCAAGGAGGCGGTCGGGATCCCGGTGCTCGGCTCCGGCGACGTCTGGACCGCCGCCGACGCGCTGCGGATGCGGGCCGAGACCGGCTGCGACGCGGTGCTGGTGGCGCGCGGCGCCTGCGGGAATCCGTGGATCTTCCGCGAGCTCAAGGCCGCCGAGCAGGGCGGGCCGATCCCGCCGCCGCCGACACGCGACGAGTGGGTCGAGCTGGTGATGCGCCACGTGGCGCTCCAGATCGAGCACCGGCGCCGGCAGCGGCCGCACCAGCCGCTCCCTGCGGTGGAGGAGCAGGCGGTGCGCGAGCTGCGGCGCCACCTGCTCTGGTACTCGCGCGGCCGGCGCGGCGGCGTGGCCTTCCGGCGCGGCGGCGCGCACGTGAAGACGGCCGCCGACGTCCGGACGCTCATTGAGGTGCAGTTCCCACCCGGCGCCCCGTGGGAACTCGACGCCGGGTGGCACCCGGCGCAGGATGGCGGTGACGAGGCCGAATGACCGAGCTCCAGTCTCTCGCGCTCTACACCTTCGCCATCCTGGCCGGCGCCGTCGCCGGCGGCGTGCTGCCGCTGGTCGGCCCCATGCGCCGCAGTGACCTGCTCCTCTCCTTCTCCGGCGGGGTGATGCTGGGCGCCGCCTTCTTCCACATGCTCCCCGAGGCCATCGAGCTGGGCGGCGCCGGGGTGGTGCCGTGGGTGCTGCTCGGATTCCTGGCGCTCTACCTGCTCGAGCGGTTCGTCCTCATCCACATCTGCGGCGAGCCGGGGATGAACCGGGCCCTCTCGGCCGGCACCATCGCCGCGCCGCACCACCACCCCGGCCACGTCCACGGCGACGAGGCCGGCTGCGAGGTCCACACCCTGGGGCTGGCGGCCTGGGTGGGGATGTCGATCCACACCATGGTGGACGGCTTCGCCCTGGGCGCCGCCAACCACGAGGCCGGGCTGGGGCTGCTGGTCTTCATCGCCATCCTGGCCCACAAGATCCCCTCGAGCTTCTCGCTCTCGGCCATCCTGCGCGGCGAGGGGTACGGCCGGATGAAGGCGCTCTGGATGAACGCCTTCTTCGCGCTCATGGTCCCGCTCGGCGCCGCCGTCTACGTCGGCCTGCGCGAGCTGGTGGCGGTGGAGAGGTTCACCGCCTTCGCGCTGGCCTTCTCGGGCGGCACCTTCCTGCACCTGTCGCTCTCCGACATCCTGCCCGACCTGCACCGGCGCGCCGGCTCCAAGTGGCGGCTCACCGGCGCGCTGCTGGCCGGGCTGGCGCTGATGTGGGCGCTCAAGCTCATCAGGCACGGGGCCTGAGGGGAGCCGGGACGCGGCCCGCCTCCCCGGCGGCGTCTCACCCCTCGCTGGTGACCAGGAAGAGCGGCTTCATCTCGAAGCTGTCGTACCGGGGGCGGAGCCGCTCGGTGCTGTAGTGCTCCTTCACGTTGACCACCTTCTTGGTGGCGGTCACCACGTCGAGCGGCACGTTGTCGTAGCGGCCGTGCTTGAGCACGACCAGCCGCCCGTGGATCCCCTTCATGATCAGGTCGAGCGCCAGGTTGCCGTAGGCCATGGGCACGATGGAGTCGATGGCGTCGGGGTCGCCGCCGCGCACCAGGTAACCGAGCTTCTGGTTGATGCAGTCGATCTTGCGGCCGCCGTTGTACTTGGCCGAGAGGTCCTTGAGGTGCGAGGAGACCACGTCGCCGATGCCGCCCAGCTTGGCGTGGCCATAGGCGTCCACCGCCTCGTCGGCCAGGACCCGCTCGCCGCCGGTGAACATGGCCCCCTCCGAGACCAGCAGCACCGCGTACTTGGAGGGGTTGCGGTTGCGGTCCTCCACCATGAGCTGCGTGAGCTGCTCCATGTCGAACTTGTGCTCGGGGATGACGCAGCGGTTGGCGGCGCCGGCCATGGTGGGCAGGAGCGCGGTGAACCCGGCGTAGCGGCCGAAGACCTCCATGACCAGGAAGCGCTCGTGGGAGCCGGCGCTGGTGCGCAGCCGGTTGGTCATCTCGATGGTGCGGGTCACGCAGGTGGAGAAGCCGATGCAGTAGTCGGTGCCCGGCACGTCGTTGTCCATGGTCTTGGGGATGGCCACCACCTTCACCCCCTCCTGGTGCAGCCGCACGCCGTAGGAGAGCGTGTCGTCGCCGCCGATGGGGATGAGGTGGTCTACGCCGAGGAAGGCCAGGTTCTCGAGGATGTGCGGGGTCAGGTCGTTGACGTCGGCGCCGTACCGGTCCTTGAGGTGGGCCGGCACGCCGGACTTCTTCACGTGGCTAGGGCGGGTGCGCGACGAGTGGAGGAAGGTGCCGCCGGTGCGGCCGGCGCGGTTCACCACCTCGTTGGTGAGGACCTGGTAGTGCTCGCCGTTGTCGGCCTGGGCGTCGGGGATCATGTCGACGAGGCCGCCCCAGCCGCGCCGGATGCCGATCACCTCGTAGCCTTCGCGCCGCGCCGCGATGGTGACGGCGCGGATGGCCGGGTTGAGCCCGGGCACGTCGCCCCCACCGGTGAGGATGGCGATGACGCCCTTCTTGCTGTTCACGCTGGCCTCCGGCCTGCTCCCGGTCTTGGACGCCGCGGGGGCCGCCTGCCCCGTAGCGTGTCCTGATCGGCCGCCGGGATGAAGAGACCCAAAGGGTCATCTGGGTGCGAGCGGTCGGACTCCGGTGGCCACTCACGCCACCGTCACCTTCTTCACGCCACGCTGCTCGAGCCAGGCCCCGACCCGCTCCCGCGTGTCGCCCTGCAGCACCAGCGCCCCGCCCTCGATGACGCCGCCGCAGCCGAGAGCGCGCTTCAGGTCGCCGAGCCAGGCCGTGAGCTCGCGCGGCGGCAGCGCCAGCTTCTCCACCACCGTCACCGTCTTGCCGCCTCGCCCGGCCCGCTCCATCCGGACCACCGCGCGCGCCGGGGGCGGCCGGCCGGGCGGCTTCGGGGCCGGTGGCGGCTCGGGGTGCGCGGGCGTCACCGGCGACGCAGGGACCTGGCCCAGCCTGGCGGCCAGCCCGGCCAGCGCGGCGTTGAAGGGCGGCGGAGGGGCGGGCGGCGGGGTCTGGTCACGCTTTCCCATGTGGCGGCGATGATGGCACGGCCGCCTGCGCTCCGCTCCCGCGAAGCGCACGGCCTCCGGCGCGGATTTGCTAGGATGGCCGCTCCACCCGCTTCACGCCGAGGAGTTCACTAAGTGCAGATCGTCTGCCTCGATCTCGAAGGCGTCCTGGTCCCGGAGATCTGGATCGCCTTCTCCGAACGGACCGGCATCGCCGAGCTGCGCCGCACCACCCGCGACGAGCCCGACTACGACAGGCTGATGCGCTTCCGGCTCGACCTGCTGCGGCGCCACCAGCTCGGGCTGCGCGACATCCAGCAGGTGATCGCCGGCATGGCCCCCGAGCCCGGCGCCCGCCAGTTCCTCGACGCGCTCCGGCTCGCCTACCAGGTGGTGATCCTCTCCGACACCTTCTACGAGTTCGCCATGCCGCTGATGGCGCAGCTCGGCTTCCCCACCCTCTTCTGCCACCGGCTGGAGGCCGACGCCGAGGGGTTCGTGGCCGCCTACCACCTGCGCCTGCCCGACCAGAAGCGGGCGGCGGTGAAGGCCTTCAAGGCCCTCAACTTCAAGGTGGTCGCGGGCGGCGACTCCTACAACGACACCGCCATGCTGGGCGAGGCCCACGCCGGGATCCTCTTCCGGCCACCGCGGAACGTCGCCGAGGAGTTTCCCCAGTTCCCGGTGGTGCGGGACTTCGCCGGGCTGCGGACCGCCATCGACGCGGCCAGCGCCCGCATCGGCGGCTGATCCGAGAGGAGTGCGCATGCGGCTCGACCCGGAGCTCCTGGACGGCACCGCCGCCGCGGGGGCGCGCGTGCTGGCGCTGGGCCGGTTCGCCGACGCCGAGGAGGCGGCCGCGCGGCTCGGCGACCCGGCCGACCTCGAGGCGCTGCACGACTTCCGCGTCGCGGTCCGCCGCCTCCGCTCCACGCTGCGGCTGCTGGAACCGGCGCTCGAGGGGGCGCTCACCGGGAAGCAGCTGCGACGGCTCTCCAGGTTGGCGCGGCGCACCGGGCCGGCCCGCGACGCCGAGGTGCTCATCGCCTGGCTCGGCGAGGCGCGCGGCCGGCTGGGCGCCCCGTATCGCGGCGCGCTCGACTGGCTCCTCGACCGGCTTGAGCGGCGCCGGGCCGAAGCGGCCCGCGAGGTCCTCGAGGAGGCCCTGCCCCGGTTCCGCCGCCTGGCCCCACGGCTCGCCCGCCGCCTCTCGGCCCGCCCGGCCGTCGGCGCCGGCGCGCCGACCACGCTGGCTGCGCTCCTGGCCGCCACCCTCCGCGCCCAGGCCCGCGCCCTTCGAGAGGCGCTGGCCGGTGTGATCGGCGGCGAGGACGCGCGCGGCCTGCACCAGGCCCGGATCGAGGCGAAGAGGCTGCGCTACCTCCTCGAGCCGCTGCGCACCCTCCCCGGCGCCGACGCCACGGGTGCGGTCGGCGCGCTCAAGGAGCTCCAGGAGCTGCTGGGCACCTGGCACGACCGGCACCAGGCTCGCGAGACGCTGGCCGGGGCGCTGGTGGAGGCGGCCGCCGACCGGGCCCGCCGGGGCCGCGCTGCCGGCAGCGGCGACCTCCGGCCCGGGCTGCTGGCGATCGACCAGCTGGCGGCCCGCGAGGCGGCCGAGGTCTACGACCGGCTCGCCGAGGGCTACCTGCGGTCGCGCGCCACCGCGCTCCTCGATCTCGCCTACACCGTGGTGGCGGGGCTGGAGGGGACTGCCGACGCCGACCAGGCCGCGCCGCCGGCCGCGGAGCGGCGGCTGCTCCTGACCGGGCTGCCCGCGGAGGCCACGGGTGGAGAGGTCGAGGAGTCCGAGCTGGGCTGGCTCCCGGGCGAGCGCGAGCACGTCGGGGTGGTCCGCTCGGGCCTTGGTGAGGGGTGGTTCCGCGCCCGCCCCGCGCCGCGCGGCTCGATCGAGATCGACCCGATCACCCACGCCGCCTTCCAGGCCTGGTGGCCGCTCACCGAGGGTCGGCGGCTCGCTCGCCGCAGCCACCGGGTGGCCTCCCTCCCCGGCTGGCGCTTCGAGGAGTTCACCGACCGCCGGCTGGCGCTGGCCGTGGTGGAGCCGGGAACCGACGCCACCCCGCCGGCGTGGCTGGAGCCGGCGGTGGTCCGCGACGTGACCGGCGAGCGGGGGTACCGCGACGAGGCGCTGGCCCGCCGCGCCCCGCGCCAGGCCTGAACCATCGAGCCGCCGGCGACGAGCCGCCCGGCGGGGATCGGCCTACCAGATGTCGCAGCGCTCGGCCCGGACCATGGGTGCTCCGGCCCGGCACTGGAAGGCCGCCGCGAACTGGGGGAGGTTGGAGAGCGGGCCGTTGACGCGCCACCGGGCCGACGAGTGCGGGTCGGTGACGGCGCGGAGCCGGGCGTTCTCCGGCCGGATCTGGGCGCACCAGGCCTGGGCGTGGGCCAGGAAGAACTGCTGGTCGGCGGTGAAGCCGCCCACCGGCGCCTCCTCGGGCTTCCCGGCGCGCGAGGACCGGTAGGCCGCGTAGGCCAGGGTCAGGCCGCCCAGGTCGGCGATGTTCTCGCCCAGCGTCAACTTCCCGTCGAGCGTGACGTCGTCGATGACCGGGTAGGCGGCGTACTGCTTCACCACGCACCCGGCGCGCCGGTCGAACTCGCCGGAGACCGCCGCCGACCACCAGTCGGTGAGGTTGCCACGCGCGTCGTACTGCCGCCCCTGGTCGTCGAAGCCGTGAGTCAGCTCGTGCCCGACCACCAGGCCGATGGCGCCGTAGTTGACGGCGTCGTTGGCCCCCTGCGTGTAGAAAGGGGGCTGGAGGATTCCGGCCGGGAAGACCATCTCGTTCATGGACGGGTTGTAGTAGGCGTTCACGGTCGGCGCGGTCATGCCCCACTCGGTCCGGTCCAGCGGCTTGCCGATCTGCGCCAGCTGCCGCGTCACCTCGAAGGCGCTGGCGGCCACCGCCGAGGCCAGGAAGGCGTCGCGCCGGACCACCAGCCCGTCATAGCTCCGCCACCTGGAGGGGTAGGCGATCTTGTTGTCCACGGCGGCCAGCTTCTCCTGCGCCTTGACGCGGGTGGCGTCGTCCATCCAGCCGAGCCCGGCGATCCGCTTCCTCATCGCCTGCTGGATCCCGCCCACCAGCGACTCCGCCCTGGCCTTGGCCTCGCCGCCGAAGTAGCGGCGCACGAAGGCCTGCCCCAGCGCCTCGCCCATCAGCCCGTCGGTCAGGGCCACGCAGTGCTTCCAGCGCTCCGGCATGGCCTGCTCGCCGGTGAAGTGGTGGGCCCGGAACCAGAAGGCGGCGTCGCTGATCGACCGGGGCAGCGCGCGAGCCGCGGCGGCCTCGGCGAGCAGGTGCCAGCGCAGGTAGGCCCGCCAGGTGGCGGGCGGCGTGGTCTCGAGCAGGCCGTTCAGCTTCTCCAGCGCCTTCGGAGTGGTGGCGCTGAATGCGGTGACGCCACGGGTGCCCAGCGCGGCCAGGTAGCCGTCCCAGTCGAAGCGCGGCGCCACCTTCTTGAGGCCGGTGAGGTCGAGCCGGTTGTAGGTCCGCTGCGGGTCGCGCGACTCGACCCGGGTCCACTGGCTCCCGGCCATGGCGGTCTCCAGCGCCAGGATGGCCTGGGCGTCGGCGGCGGCCCTGGCCGCTGGCGACCCGGCGGCGCGCAGCTGCTTCTCCACGTAGGTGACGAAGTCGGCGCGGATGGCGGCGCTCTTGGCGTCGGTCTTCAGGTAGTAATCGCGGTCGGGGAGCGACAGGCCGCCCTGGGCGACGTAGCCGATCACCTGCGTCGAGTCCCTGGAGTCCTGGGTCGAACCCACCGAGAAGAGCACCCCGGTCCCTTCGGCGTGGAGCCGGCCGACGGCGGCGGAGAGGCTCCGGGCGTCCTTCACCGCGGCGACCTCCTTCCACTCCGCCTGCAGCGGGGCCAGGCCGGCCTTCTCGATGGCCGGCTCGTCCATGCAGCCGGCGTAGAGGTCGGCCACCTGCTGGCCGTACCGGTCCTCCGGCGACACCCGCCCGGCCGCTGCCGGATCGAGGATGGCGCGCAGCTTCAGCTTGTTCTCCTCCCCCATCACGTTGAAGGAGCGGACCCAGCGCGACTGGTCGGCGGGGATGGGCGTCTTCTCCAGCCAGCCGCCGCAGGCGAACTCGTAGAAGTCGGCGCAGGGGTCGAGCGCCCTCTTCACCAGCGAAGGATCGATGCCGGAGGCGGCCGGAGGCGGCGCGAACACGGCCCTGGTCGCCGCGGCCGGCGGCGTCGCGGGGGGTGGCGCGGGCGGCCGTGGAGCGGCGCAGGCGAGGGCGGCGAGGGCGGCGAGCGGCAGGGCACGGTTCACGGTGGGCTCCTGGATCCGGCGTGTGGAAGGTGAACGTCCGACGGCTTACCTCATTTCCCGGGACGCCGGCAGGGCCCTGGGACCCCGGCCCAGGTGACCGGCGGGGCGCCTCCGTTCTATACCGGCGCGGCGCCATGCCGTTCGCCTTCCAGCCCGGGGTCCGCGATGCCGAGACCCACGCCCGCCGCGGCGCCTTCACCACGCCGCACGGCCGGGTGGAGACGCCGGCCTTCATGCCGGTGGGGACGCGCGGGACGGTGACCGGCCTCACCCCCGAGGACCTGCACGGGCTCGGCGCCGAGATCATCCTCGGCAACACCTACCACCTGCTGCTCCGCCCCGGCCTCGAGGCGATGCGCCGCTTCGGCGGGCTCCACCGCTTCATGGGCTGGGACGGGCCCATCCTCACCGACTCGGGCGGCTTCCAGATCTTCTCGCTCCCGTCACACCGGACCATCACCGAGGAAGGCGCGCGCTTCCAGAGCTACATCGACTACCGCTACCACCTGCTCACGCCGGAGAGCTCGGTGGCCATGCAGGAGGCCATCGGCTCCGACGTGATGATGGTGCTCGACGTCTGCGTCCCCTCCACCGCGGGTGAAGCGGAGATCCGCGCCGCCATGGAGCGGACCCACCGCTGGGCGCTGCGCAGCCTGGCGGCCCGCGGCAACGGCGAGCAGGCCCTCTTCGCCATCGTGCAGGGCGGCCTCTCCCCCACGCTGCGGGCCGAGTCGGCAGGCTTCCTCACCCAGCACCCCTTCGACGGCTTCGCCATCGGTGGATTGGCGGTGGGGGACACGCGCACCGAGCGGTTCGACGTGGTGGGCGCCACCGCCGGGCTCCTGCCGCCGGCGAAGCCGCGCTACCTGATGGGCGTGGGCACGCCGCCCGACCTGCTCGAGGCCATCGCCCACGGCGTCGACATGTTCGACTGCATCATCCCCACCACCCTGGCCTGGCAGGGGACCGCCTTCACCGGCACCGGCCGGGTCCGGCTCACCCGCGCCGAGCACCGGCTCTCCGACGCGCCGCTCGACCCGGCCTGCGGCTGCCCCACCTGCCGGCGCCACCCCCGCGGCTACCTGCACCACCTGATGAAGTGCAAGGAGCCGCTCGGCCCGCGGCTGCTCTCGGTCCACAACCTGCACCACTACCTGACGCTGATGCGCGACGCCCGCGCCGCCATCGACGCCGGCCGCTACGGCCGCTTCATGCGCGAGACCATGGCCGGCATCGACCGGCACGAGCACGACCTCGCCGGCCGCTCCCCCGGGCGCCGCGCCGCGCCGCCGCGCGCCACCCCGGCGCCGCTCACCCCGGGCGTCCGCTTCGAGATCGTCGCTACCTCCAGCGGCGAGCCGTCGGTGCGCGACGCCGAGGCCGGCGAGGTGATGCACCCGGTGATCGGCGCGGCGGTCGAGTCGGAGCGGCTCTACGTGGCCCAGTCGCGCCTGGCCGCGCGACTCCTCGAGCCGGGGATCGGCCCGCTGGTGCTCTTCGACGTCGGCCTCGGCGCCGCCGGCAACGCGCTGGCCGCCATCCGGGCCGCCCGCGCCGCGCCCCCCGGCCACCGGCCGCTCACCGTGGTCAGCTTCGAGCGCGAGCTGGGGGCGCTGACGCTGGCCGCCTCGCCCGAAGGCGCCGCCCGGCTCGGCTGGTCGCCCCGGGACACGGCGGCGGCCGGCGCGCTGCTGCGCGACGGGCACCATGAGGAGCCGGGCCTCACCTGGCGGCTCGCGCTCGGCGACGCCCTCGAGCGGCTCGACGCCGAGCCGCTCCGCGCCGACCTCGTCTACTGGGACCCCTACTCACCGAAGGTGAACAGCGCGCTCTGGACCGCGGGGGCCTTCGCCCGCCTGGCCGACCGCTGCGCCCCCGGCGCCGCGCTCTTCACCTACTCGACCGCCACCGCCACCCGCGCCGCGCTGCTGCTGGCCGGCTTCGTGGTGGGGCACGGCGACGCCTCCGGGCCCAAGGAGGAGACCACCGCCGCGGCGCTGCCGCCGGCCCGCCCCGCCCGGCCGCTCGACGCCCGCTGGCTGGCGCGGCTGGCCCGCTCCTCGGCCCCGTTCCCCTCCGACGCCCCCCGCGACGCGCTGGGGCTGATCTCGGCGCGGCCGCAGTTCCAGGCCTAGTGCCCCGCTCCAGGCAAGATGACCACTGCGAGCGCGGCCCGATCAGGATCTCGCGCTCCCGGTTCGGCTCTGATACTCGAATGGGCATGCGAACCGCTCCCGCCCGGGTCCTGCTCCTGCTCTCCGTCGTCCTCTCCGCCTGCATGGCGCACGACAAGGCCGGCGACCGCGCCGCCGCCGTCGGCGACTGGAAGGCCGCCTACGGCGAGTACCGGCAGGCGCTCGCCGACGAGCCGAACGACCCGAAGCTGAAGGAGAAGTACGACCGAGCCCGCGCCGAGGCGCTCACGGCCTCCACCGCCGCGGCCCGTGGCTGCCTGGCCCGGCGCGACTGGGGCTGCGCCGTGGGCGAGGCCGACTTCGCCCTCTCCATCGAGCCGGGCCACGCCGAGCTCTCCGACCTGCGGCGCAACGCCGGGCGTGAGCTGGCCCTGGTCGAGGCGGAGCAGGCCCGTTCGCAGATCGCGCAGGGACGGCTCCGGCAGGCCGACGCCACCATCCGTCACGCCCAGCGCCTCTCGAACGAGCCGGCGGTGCAGCAGGCCCTCTCGAAGGCCTCTGGCGCCCTGGTGGTCGCGGCCAGCGCCGACGCCGACCGCCGCCGGGCCGCCCGCCAGTACCCGGAGGCGCTGGCGGTGCTGCAGCTGGCGCTCCCCTACGAGCCGGCCGTCCGCGATCGGATCGAGCAGGTGCGGCAGGAGCAGGCGGCCTTCCTCCGCGCCGAGCACGACCGGTTCATGGACGAGGGCGATCAGCTGCTGACCCGCAACGCCTGGGCCGACGCGGCCGCCCGCTTCAGCGCCGCCCAGGCGGCCATGCCCGACGACCGGGCTCGCGCCTCCGAGCAGTACTGCCGGCTCGCGCTCCAGGCCGACGGCGCCGTGGAGCGCGGCGACTGGCCGGCCGCCACCCGCGGCTACCAGCAGATGGTGGACCTGCGGGTGGAGCGGAACGGCTACGCCGCGGCACAGCTGGCCCGCGTCACGGTCCGGCCATGGGCCGTCCGGATCCGTTCCGTACTCGTCTCGCCGCTGCGCCCCGACGGAGTGCCGTGGGTGGGCCGGCCGCGGCCGTTCGTGGTCCGCGTCGCCAACGAGCTGGCACGGGCGTCGGGCGCCTCGCCCGGCTCCCCCTTCCTGATGCTGCTCGGCCAGGTTCCTCGCGAGAACCAGCCGCACGTGGTGGTCGAGGTGATCGCGCCCGGGGTGCCGCCGCTGCTCACCCAGCCCCACCGCGGCCTCTACACCTCGCTTGCCAGCACCGTGGTGGTGGGGGCCAACGCCTTCGAGCGGCGCCGCCTCACCTTCCGCGTCTTCCACGCCGAGCCGAGCGGCCTGGTCGAGGACATCGGGGTGGTGGAGGTGCCGATCGGCGAGCTGATCGCCCGCGGCGGCGCCCGGCTGCAGGGACCGGCGGTGGCCGGGCTGGAGCTCACGGCCGAGCCGGCCGACGGCGTGCCCATCGGCAGCTTCAGCGACCTGACACCGGCCGCCCCGCCGCGCGGGCCGCCGAGGCCGCCGGGGAGGTAGGGGCGTGGCGCCGCACGCGGCGGCAACCGGTCGAGGGAGGCCCGCGGGTGTCGAGCGTCATCCCGGTCCTGGTCGGTGACACACGCGCCTGAGCTCGCCAGCAGCCACCCGGCATGGTGGGCGGGCGGCGCTCCCCAGGCCGAAATCCGTCCCCGCGGCGAGGCACGTGGGGGGCCGACCTGCTGACGACCCCGAGAGGCGGTAGGATGGGGACACCATGAGGGCGCTCAAGGCAGGTGTGAAGGCTGGCAAGCTCCTACTCGACGGACAGACCGATCGGCTTGACGGCGTCGAGTTCGGGGTCGCGCTCGTCGATGACGACCTCGATGACAGTGAGCAGGGCAAGCCGCGCGCCGCGATCCGGGCCGGCGAGGCCGAGTTCGACGCGAGGCAGGCTGTCAGCGAAGGCGAGCCCTGGTCGAGGCCGCGGGCCGTCCGGTGATGCACACGTGATGCTCGGGATCGCGCCGCGCGCGGTCGACCGCTGCTATCGCTCGCCCCCGGGGCGGACTTGGGTCCCAGTCAAACGCCGCGGAGCGTGCCCATGAGCCTCCAGCTGCCCGCCCTGGACGATCGGATCGAGCTGCGCGGCCGGACCGGCTCGGGCGCCATGGGCGAGGTCTTCCGGGCCTGGGACGCGCAGCTGGAGCGAGCCGTGGCCGTGAAGTTCCAGCTGGTTGCCGACCACCGCGAGGCGGAGCGGCTGCTCCTCGAGGCCCGCTTGCAGGCCCGCGTCGAGCACCCGAACGTCGTCAAGGTCCACGAGGTCGGGACGCTGGAGGGGCGGGTCTGCATCGTCTTCCAGCTGGTCGACGGCCCTACACTGGGTGACCTGGCCGGGACGCTCCCGCCTGGTGAGCGGGTCGAGCTGCTGCGGCAGGCGGCCCTCGGCCTGCACGCCGCCCACCTGCAGGGGCTGGTGCACCGCGACGTCAAGCCGGGCAACGTGCTGGTCGAGGAGGGGCTGGACGGGAAGCAACGGGCGCTGCTGGGGGACTTCGGCCTGGCCCGCGCGGAGGAGGGCGGCCTCTCGCGCACCGGCGTGCCGGCCGGGACGCTCGACTACATGAGCCCGGAGCAGCTGCTCGGCAGTGGACCCGTCGACTTCCGCTCCGACGTCTACGGGCTGGGGGCGACGCTGTACGCGTTGCTGGCCGGGCGCCCCCCCTTCCGCACCAGCGCGTCTCCGGAAGGCGACGACTCCTCCGGGCTCTTCCGCCGCGTGCTGGAGGATGCCCCGGAGCCGCTGCACCGCGCCGCCCCCGGCACGCCGCGCGAGCTGGGGCTGGTGGCCGCCAAGGCGATGGAGAAGAGCCCGGCCGAGCGCTACCCTAGCGCCGAGGCCTTCGCCGAGGAGCTGGCCCGCTCTCTGGCCGGTGAGCCGGTCAGGGCCCGCCCGCCCAGCCAGGCCGAGCGTGTCGTGAAGTGGGCGCGGCGCAACCGCGTCGCGGCAAGGGCCCTTGGAGTGGCCGGCGCGACCATCCTGGCCGCCGCCGGGCTGGCCGCCTGGTCGTCGCGACAGGCCTCCCTCCAGGCGCTCGAGGCGGCTCGTCTCGGCGCCCAGGCGGAGCAGATGGTGAGCCTGCTCCGCACCGAGGAGCTGCTCCCCGCGCACGACCTCACCCCGACCTACGACCGGATCCGCGCCGTGATCGAGCGGGTGTCGGGCGGACCGGCCTCGGTCGCGGCCGGCGCCTCGGCGTTCACGCAGGGGCGCGGCCACCAACTTCTCGGCGAGCCGCGTGAGGCGCACCGGCACCTGGAGCGGGCCTGGGCGCTCGGCTTCCGTGGGCCCGAGGTGGCGCTGGCGCTCGGCGAGGTCGAGGGGCAGCTCTACGCGCAGGAACTGCTCGCCCTCGGGCGCTTCGACGATCCGGCCCGCAAGCAGGAACGGGTCGAGGCGCTGGCGAGGCGCTACCGTGACCCGGCGGTGCAGCGGTTGCGCGGCCTGGCTGTGGCCGGCGAGGCCGAGCGGCTGCTGAACGCGGCGCGCCTGGCCGTGGTGGAGGAGCGCTTCGACGAGGCGGCCACGCAGGCCCGGCAGGCGTTTGAGGCGGGCGCCAACCCGCTCGACGCCGGCGCGCTGGAGGGGCGGGCCCTGCTCGACGGGGCCTGGGCCCTGTACGAGCAGCGCGACATCCCCGGCACCGCGACGCGGGCGGCGGCGGCGCGCGCCTCGCTGGAGCGGACCATCCAGGTGGGCCGTAGCGCGCCCGGGCCCCGGCTCCTGCTGGCCCGGGCCCGGCTCCTGCAGTATCGGCTCGAGGCTCACGGCGCGGGGCTCCGGCTCGAGCCGCTCGACGGGCTGCTGCTGCTGCTGCGCGAGACCGAGGCCATCCACCCCGGCAACGCCGAGCTCCGAGTGGTCTGGTCGGCGGTCGAGGTGGCCCGGGGAGATGCGCTGCTGGCCGCGGGCCGGGACCCGGAGCCGGCCATGCGCGCCGCCGTGGCCCAGGCCGAGCGCGGGGTCGCGGTCGCGGGCGACCGTCGCCAGCCGCTGCTCCAGCTCGCCAACGCCTGCGCTTTCCTGGCCATCCGCATCGCCGACACCGGCGGGGATCCGCGTGCCGTCTTCGAGCAGGGCGTGGCCGCGGCCGAGGGAGCCCGCGCCCTGGCACCGGAGTCGCACGGCCCGTACTTCAACCTCGCCTACCTGCGAACGGCCCGGGCCAACTGGTTCCTGGTCCGCGGCGAGGACGCCCGCGCCGAGGCCGAGGGTGCCCTGGCCGATGCACGGAAGATGCTCGAGATCGGGGCCCGGCCCATCATGGCCCGACTCATGGTGGCCGAGGCGCTCGAGGCGCTGGGCGTGGCGCGCTGGCGGGCCGGCGGGGAGGCCGACGCCCCGCTGGCCGAGGGGCTCGAGCAGGTCAGGCAGGCCACGGCGCAGGCGCCGCGCGACTGGTCGGCGCGGGCCACAGGGATCCAGCTGAGCGCCACCTGGGCCGAGCTGGCGCTGGCCGAGGGGCGGGTGGCCACGGCGGCCTTCGACGCCGGGTTGCCGCTGGCCGAGGCGCTGCTGCCGCTGGCCAGGGAGAACGCGACGTGGGGCGGGCTGGTGGGCAGGATCTACCTCCAGCGCAGCCGGGCCGAGCTGCTGCAGGGGCGCGACCCGGCGGCCTGGCTCGGCCGCGCCCAGCCGCTGCTGCTGGCCGCGGCGCGCATCCAGCCGGGCGCCCACGCCGCGCTCGGCGAGGCCGAGCTGACCCGCGCCGCCTGGAGCGCCCGGACCGGCGGCGACCCGGGGCCGGCGCTTCGCCGGGCCCGCGTCGAGGGGCAGCGGCTCGCCGCGGCCGACGCGCGGGCAGCGGAGGGGCCGCTGCTCGAGGCCCGCGCCCTGTCCGATGTGGCGCAACCGCCCCGCCACCAGCTCGAGCTGGCCCTGGCGGCCGCCTCGCGAGCGGTGGCGCTCGACGGGCGCCGGCCCCAGTCCAGGCTGGTCGAGGCCCGGCTGAGGCTGGCGCTCGGCGACCGGGACGGAGCGCGTGCCTCCCTGGAGCGGGCCGCCGAGCTGCAGCCGCGCCTGGCCGGGCTCGCCGCGCTGCAGGCCGCCCTGGAGGGTGCTCCCGCCCGTCCCTAGGCAATCGGCCATCAGTGCATCGGGCTTGATGCTCGGCACGTCTCCCCGGCCAGGTGCCGCGCGAGAACCAGCCGCTACTGAAGCGACACCGCCCCCTCGTCCTCGTCGTAGGCGAAGAGGTCGCCGTAGCGCGCCCAGCCGATCCAGACCTCGAAGACCCGGTCGTAGTCCTCGGCCGGCATCCGCATCACGATGGTCTCGAGCACGAACTCGCGCGGCAGCCGGTGATCGGGCGCCTGCCGCAGCGAGTCGCGCACGTCGGCGAAGAGCCTGAGCGCCAGCAGCTTCTCGCGCCAGATCTCCTTGCGCCGCTCCGGAGGGGCCGCGGCGAAGGCCCGCCCCTCGGTGGTGAGCACCGCCAGCCGCCTGGGCGTGTCCACCAGGTCGAGCAGCTCGGCCGCCTTCACCGCCTGGAGCAGGTGGCCGAAGTCGCGGCCGCTCTCGGCGGCGATGCGGAACACGTCGTCCTGTCCGCCGCGGGCCTCGAGCCACTCGATGAGGCCGATCACGTCGGTCACGTCGGCGGTGGGAAGGATCTCCGGCTGAGGCGCGGCGGCCGGGGCCGCGGCCGGCTCGGGGAGGTCGGGCAGCTCGTGGCCGGTGATGAGGTCGTGCAGGCGGTCCACCAGCGCCAGCACCTCCGGCGAGCGGGCGTCGCGCGGCCGCGGCAGCGTGTTCTCGACCACGGTCCGCACCCGCCCCGGGTTGGCGGAGAGGACCACGATCCGGTCGGCCATCATCACCACCTCCTTGATGTCGTGCGACACCAGGAGCATCGCCGAGGGGTTCTGGTGGTGCACCGCCCAGATGTCGAGGATCTCGGCCCGCAGCGCCTCGGCGGTGAGCGCGTCCACCTGGCTGAACGGCTCGTCCATGAAGAGCGCCTCGGGGCGGAGGGAGAGGGCGCGCGCCATTCCCACCCGCTGCTTCATGCCGCCCGACAGCTCGCGCGGGTAGGCCTCCTCGAAGCCGGTCAGGCCGACCATCCGGATGGCCTCGGCGATGCGGGACGTCGCCTCCCCGGCCGGCAGCCCGGCCGCCTGCAGCACGGCACGGACGTTCTCCACCACCGTCATCCAGGGGAAGAGGGCGAACCCCTGGAAGACGATGGCCACGCCCGGCGCCAGGCCGTCGAGCGGCGCGCCACGGACGCGGACGGTTCCGCTGGTCGGCTGGATCAGGCCGGCCAGGATCCGCAGGATGGTGGACTTCCCGCAGCCGGAGGGGCCGAGCAGCGCCACCACCTCGTCCTCGCGGATCTCCACCGACACGTCGCGCAGCACCTCGAGCCGCTGGCCGGAGGGCAACACGAAGGTGTGGCAGACGTTCTCGATGGCATGGAGCGGCGGGCGGGCGATGGAGTCGGCCATGGTCGGTCCGTTCAGGGGGCGAAGCGCCGCTCGGCGTGGTCGTTGAGCCGGCGCCAGACGAGGCGGTTGAAGAGGACCACCACGGCGGACATCACCACCACGCTGGCGGCCAGCGCCGGAAAGTCGGCGGCCTCGGCGGCCATGCCGATGCGCGCCCCCAGGCCGAAGGTGGTGAGCGTCCGGCCGCGGTAGGCCACGTACTCCGAGACGATGGAGGCGTTCCAGGCGCCGCCCGCCGCGGTGACCCAGCCGGTGATGAGATACGGCAGCACCGAGGGGAGCAGGAGCAGCTTGAAGCGGCGCCAGCCGGTGATCCGGTAGCTGGCCGCCGCCTCGCGCAGGTCGGAGGGCACCGCCATGGCCCCGGCCACCACGTTGAAGAGGATGTACCACTGGGTCCCGAGCAGCATCAGCACCACGCTGCCGCCCGAGAGGCCGATGCCGAGCTGGGCCAGCAGCGCCACCACCGCCGGAAAGAGCATGGGGGCCGGGAACGACGCCACCACCTGCACCACCGGCTGCAGCAGGCGGGAGAGGCGCGGGGAGAGGCCGATGGCCAGCCCGGCCGGCAGCGCCCAGAGCGTTCCGAGCGCCACGGCGATGAGCACCCGGGCCAGCGTGGCGCCGGCCGCCAGCAAGGTGGTGCCCCAGGTCGCCCCCGAGACCTCGCGCAGCAGGTGGACCAGCGCCAGCGCGCCCAGCACCAGCAGCACCAGGAGCCCGCCGAAGAGGGCCAGCGGCAGGAGGCGCGCAGCCAGGCCGGAACCGGCCTTCGCCTCCGCCGGCGGTCGCGGGGGCGCGGCCACCGAGCCGGCGGCGCGGCGTCGCCAGTGGCGCACCAGCCGGACCAGCCGCGAGCGGCGCACCAGGTCGAGGAACCAGGAGCGGGCCGCCTCCCCCCCGCCCTGCCCCTCGTCCTGCCG
The DNA here is from genome assembly GCA_021806645.1 of Myxococcales bacterium. Taxonomy (GTDB): domain Bacteria; phylum Myxococcota; class Myxococcia; order Myxococcales; family Anaeromyxobacteraceae; genus JADKCZ01. The sequence goes on from JAJZQX010000020.1 coordinate 51,989, forward strand.
GAACTTCTGCGCCCAGACCACCACCGGCCGCCAGAGCAGCTGGTCGAGCGCCACGATCATGACCACCATGGCCACCACCGCGGCCACCATGGCCCGCCCGTCGCCGGCCGCCACCGCCACGCTCATGTAGGCGCCCAGCCCGGGCAGGCGGAAGTCGCGCGAGCCGAGCACGAAGGCCTCGCTCACCATGAGGAAGAACCAGCCGCCCGCCATCGACATCATGGCGTTCCAGGTGAGGCCGATCGCCGAGGCCGGCAGCTCGACCCACTTGAACCGCTGCCACCACGAGAAGCGGTAGTGGCGCGCCACCTCCAGCTGCACCGGCTGCACCGACCGCACCGAGCGGTAGAAGCTGAAGGTCATGTTCCAGGCCTGGCCGGTGAAGATCATGACGATGGCGGCCAGCTCGAGGCCGACGTTGGAGCCGGGGAAGAGGGCCACCAGCGAGAGGACCAGCCCGGGCATGAAGCCGAGCACCGGCACGCTCTGCAGCACGTCGAGCAGCGGCACCAGCACCTTCTCGGCCACCGCGTCGCGCGCCGCCCAGTACCCGTAGACCAGCGTGAAGACGAAGCTCAGGATCAGCGCGGCCAGGCCGCGCATCAGCGAGAGGAGCGTGTAGCCGGGGAGGGCGCGGATGGAGAGGTCGATCTCCACGGCCGGGCGCAAGGGTAGGACCGCGCCGTGGGCCAGCCGGGAGGCGGCGAAGACCACGCCGCCGAGCGCCGCCATCACGGCGAGGTCGGCCCAGCCCAGCCGGCGGGTGTGGCGGAGGAAGGCGGTCGCCTCGCCGAAGGCTCGTCGGGCCATGACCCTCACCCGCCGGTTCTCCCCCGCGAACCACGGGAGGGTCAAGCGACGTCCCCGCCACCGGGAAGAGGCGCGGCCCCCGGGCTGTTCACCGGGACGGGCGGCGGCTATCTTCGCCCGTTCCCGTGAATCGACGCGTGGAGGATGCATGAACCCGGACATCCTGGCCGTCTCGGACGAGGTGCAGCGGCAGTCGGCGTTCGTCGACGCGCTCCTCGCCGAGACCGGCAAGGTCATCATCGGTCAGCGGTACCTGGTGGAGCGGGCCCTCATCGGCCTGCTCACCGGCGGTCACGTGCTGGTGGAGGGCGTGCCGGGGCTGGCCAAGACGCTCACCGTGAAGACGCTGGCCGACGCCATCGACTGCAGGTTCAGCCGCATCCAGTTCACGCCCGACCTGCTCCCAGCCGACGTGGTGGGCACGCAGGTCTACGACCCCCGGACGCAGACCTTCTCGGTGCGGCAGGGGCCGGTGGTGGCCAACGTGGTGCTGGCCGACGAGGTGAACCGCGCCCCCGCCAAGGTCCAGTCGGCGCTGCTCGAGGCGATGCAGGAGCGGCAGGTCACCATCGGCGACCAGACCTTCGCCCTGCCCGACCCGTTCATCGTGCTGGCCACCCAGAACCCCATCGAGCACGAGGGGACCTACCCGCTCCCCGAGGCCCAGGTGGACCGCTTCATGCTGAAGGTCAAGGTGGGCTACCCGACGCGCGAGGAGGAGCGGGCCATCCTCGACCGGATGGCCACGCCGGAGCCGCCGCGCGCCTCGAAGGTGATCG
>JAJZQX010000010.1 GCA_021806645.1 Myxococcales bacterium
CTGCCTGACGATCGAGGAACTGATGGTTCAAGTCGTCGCCTTCATGAAGGCCTACAACCAGCGGAAGAAGCTCAACCCCTCCCTCAAGCTCGCGGTCGGTGTTTCCGAATCGCGATCGGTCGTTTAGGACCGGACCAGGTCGAGGCCGGGGAGCGAGCCCTGGGCCGGGGCCTGCGAGATGGGGAAGCGCAAGGAGAAGCAGGTGCCGGCCGGGCTGGTGCGGAGCCCGAGCTCGCCGCCGTGCCCCTCGACGATCCGCTTCACCACGGGGAGGCCTAGGCCCGTGCCGGTGGCCTTGGTGGTGAAGAAGGGCTCGAAGATGCGGGCGCGGATCACCTCGGCTACCCCGCCCCCGGTGTCCTCCACCTCGACGACGGCCGCGGGGCCGTCGAGGAAGGTCCGCACCGTGAGCCGCCCGCCGCCCGGCATGGCCTGCACGGCGTTGACCACCAGGTTGAGCACCGCCTGGCGCACCTGGCCGGCGTCGAACGCCACCTCGGGCAAGGTGGCGCCGAGCTTCCGGACCACCTCGAGCCCCGCTGGAGGCTGGGCCACCGCCACGCCGACCGCCTCGTCGACCACCTGCTCCAGCCGGTCGAGCGCCAGCTGCGGCGGCGAGTGGCGCGCGAAGTCGAGCAGGTCGCCGACGATCCGGTTGAGCCGGTCGGCCTCCTCGCCGACGATGTCGAGCAGCATGTGGGTGTCGCCCCCGGCCCCGGTGAGGCGGCGCAGCGAGCCGAGCGAGTTGAAGATGACGCCGAGCGGGTTGCGGACCTCGTGGGCGATCACGGCCGAGAGCTCGCCGAGCGCCTCCAGGCGGGACTTCCGGATGTTCTTCTCCTGCTCCTGGTGGAGGCTGGAGTAGAGTTCGGCGTTCTCCAGCGCCAGCGCCAGCTCGGCCCCCAGGGCCGAGGCCAGCGCCCGGTCGGCCCCGGAGAAGCGGTGGCCGGGCGCGCCGGCGATCAGCATGACGCCGCGCGGGGTGGCCCGCGCCGCCAGCGGGACCGCCAGCAGGGCCAGGGCGGGGAGGTCCTGGCGCCCGAACACGGCGCTGCGAGGATCGAGCGCGGTGCTCTCGGTCCAGGCTGGAGCTCCGGAGCGGAGCGCCTCGGCCGCCAGGGACGGGCGCGCCAGCGGGAGGTGCCGGACGGCCTCCGGCAACGGCGGACCGTGGGTGGCGGCCGGCACCAGCGCCGTCCCTCCCTCGGCCAGCAACATGATGACCACCTGCCTCGCCGAGAGCGCGCTGGCCACCGCGCCGGTCGCCTCCTGCAGCAGCGCCGCCGTCTCGCCGGGCGCCGTCGAGAGGATGCGCAGGGCCAGCCCGTGGATGGCCTCGAGCTCTCCGACGCGGCGGCGCAGATCCCGGAGCAGCTGCTGCGCCTCCATGGCGGCCGCGAGGTGGGAGCCCATGGCCAGCAGGAGCTCGGGCCGGCAGGCGCCGGGGTCGAGCCGCTCGCGCCAGGCCACCACCATCACCCCCAGCGTCTCGGTGCGGGCCACCAGCGGAACGTAGGCGAAGGTGGCGAGCCGCTCCCTCTCGGCCCAGGCGCGCTGGGCCGCGTCGAGCTCGTCCAGGTGGGCCACCACCAGCCGGCGGCTGCCCACCACCGCGCCGAGCGGCGAGGTGAGGTCGGTCCGGGTGAGGACCCGGGCCGGGGGCGCGTCCAGGCCGGTGGCGTGGAGCAGCTCCAGCTGCTGGTGCGCCGGCGAGGTGGCGAAGACGCCGGCGGCCCGGCAGCCGGAGGTGGCGACGACCACGTCGAGGGCGCGCGGCAGGAACTCGTCGAGCGAGGCCGCGGTGCCGGACAGCGCCCCCAGCTCGGCCAGCGCCGCCATGTCCACGTTCCGCGAGGAGAGCTCGGCGATGTCGCGGGCCGAGTCGAGCGCGGCCGCCACCTGCGCGCCGAGGAGCCGGAAGGCGGGCAGGTCGTCGCTCCGGATCCACTCGCCCGCCGCCACCAGGTAGTCGGTCGGGCCGGGCCGCTCGTCTAGCCGGACCGCCAGGCCGCGCACCAGGCCGTGGGCGGCCGCCGCCGCGGCCAGCCGATCGCCCAACCCCTGGTGGGCGAAGAGGGCGGCGTGGGCGATCCAGTCGTCGGAGTAGGCCGAGCCCTTCGACCAGGCCTCGCGGCTGAAGGAACTCCACGGACCGGTCAGCCCCTCGAGCGGCCGCTTCAGGAGCGCGGTGACCGCGCCGGCGATGGTGGTGGGAAGGCGAGCCCAGACCACCTCGATCCCGTCGCCCCTGGGGCGCAGCAGCAAGGGGGCCAGCGCCAGCGACACCAGCCCCTCGCGCACCCGCTCGTGGATGGCCGCCTCGGTCCGCTCGCGGTGGATGGCCACGCCGAGCGCCGCCAGCCCCTCCAGCCGGCGCCGCCGATCGGCCTGTCCGGAGAGGTCCTGGAGCTGGACCACCACCTCGGAACCCTCCAGCGACACCCGCGCCTCGGCGGTGCGTCGCGAGCCGTCGGGCAGGAGCAGCTGCATCTCGTACTCGGTCGGCACCGGCTGGCCGAGCCGCCGCCGCTCGTGCCGCTCGAGCACCCGCTCGCGATCCTCCGGCGCCAGCAGCTCGACCAGCCCGCGCCCCAGCAGGTCGCGGCCGGTCCGGCCGAAGAGGGCCTGCGCGCCCACCGTGGCGTAGACCACCCGCCGGTCGCGCAGGACGATGGTGCCGCCGGTGACGCGGTCGCGGTTGGCCTGGCTCATGCGCCTCTCTCGCCGCGCAGCACCCGGTGGTCGCCCACCCGGAGCGTGACCCGCTCCCGGTCGAAGTACTCGGCCAGCGGGATGACGTGCTTTCGCGTGGCTCCCACCAGCTCCTTGAACTCCTGCGTGGTGATCCCCTTCCGTTCGTGGAGCCAGGCCACCAGCCGGTCGCCCAGGGCCCCGAGGGCGGCCGCATCGTAGTGCAGGTCGGCCGCCACCCGGACCACCATCCCGTCGGCCACCAGGAGCTTCAGGACGGCCGCCACCTCGGCGGGCGGACCATGGCACCTGCCAGGCAGCTCGGCGAGGAGCGGCGGGGTGAGGCCGCCCGCCTTGAGCTCGGCCGCCACGCGATCCTTGAGGGCGCCGCCGGCCGCGCTGGACGCGGCCCGGTGCCCGGGGAGGCGGACCAGGTCACCGTCGAGCGCGAGCTTCCCGGCCTCCGAGGCGCGGGCCAGCAGCCGCTGGAAGAGGCGCGGGTCGGCCACCGGCGGGAGGTGCCCGCGCAGCGCCTCGCGCCCCATTCCGGCGGCGAGCGGTTGCCGCTGGTGGTGGACCGCCACGGCGGCGAGCAGCCGCGTCGAGAGGGCGTCGGCCACCGCGCCGGCCACCCAGGTTCGCTGCTCCCGGTCCACCAGGAGCACCTCGCCGCGCGCGGAGAGCCGCAGCAGCGCCTCGTCGAGGGCGCGGGGGGAGAGAGCGGTCCGGCCGGTGAGCGGCCCGGCGGCGAGGCCGGCCGGCCCGGCCATGGCCAGCACCGCGGCGACGCGGGCGTCGGCCGAGGGGCCCGCCAGGAGCGCGAGCTGGGCCAGCGACTCGGGGCGCCCACGCCGTCGCCTGGGCGCCGCGATGGAGAGGACCCTTCCGCCCGCCAGCGTGGCGCCTCGCCCGTCGAGCTTGGCGAAGCCGCGCAGGATGAAGCGCTGGCCGGGGAGCGCGACCACCGGCTCGGCGAGCCGCAGCTGGGCCAGCGCAGTGGCGCCGGGCGCCAGCTCGGCCCGGTCCTGGAGGCTCACCGTGGCCTGCACCTGCGCGGTGCCGACGTGGAGCAGGAGGCGGGCGCGGTGGCGCAGGGAGCGCGGCGCCGCCGGGAGGAGCGTCACCTCGGCGTCGAGCAGCGACGACGATGGGACCAGGCCGGCCCGGGTGAGCGCCTGCCCGCGCGAGACCTCGCCGGCCTCCAGCCCGGGGAGGTTGACGGCGGTCCGCTGGCCGGCCAGCGCCTGCCGCACCGGGGCGCCGTGGACCTGCAGGGTGCGGACGCGGAGCGGCTCGCGGCCGGGTGGGGCCGGCAGGAGCGCGACCTGCTCGCCTTCGGTGAGCGTGCCGGAGAGGAGCGTGCCGGTGACCACCGTGCCGAACCCGCGCAGCGTGAAGGCCCGGTCGACGGGGAGCAGCAGCGGCCCGTCGGCGGGGCGCGGCGCCACCTCGGCGGCCAGCCGGCCCAGCGCGTCGCGGAGCGCGGGCAGGCCCTCGCCGGACACGGTGGAGCAGGGGATGACCGGCGCGCCCTCCAGGAAGCCGCCCGCGGTGGCCGCCTTGAGCTCGTCGAGCAGGAGCGGCAACCAGTCGGCGCCGAGCGAGGGGAGGAGGTCGCTCTTGGTCACCGCGACCAGGCCGCGCCGGACCCCCAGCAGCTCGCAGATGTCGAGGTGCTCGCGGGTCTGGGGCATCACCCCCTCGTCGGAGGCGACCACCAGCAGCACGAGGTCGATGCCGCCCGCGCCGGCCGCCATGGATCGGACGAACCGCTCGTGGCCCGGCACGTCCACCACGCCGGCCACGCTCCCGTCCGGCAGCGCGAGGTGGGCGAAGCCGAGCTCGATGGTGATGCCGCGGCGCCGCTCCTCGGCCAGCCGATCGGTGTCGACGCCGGTGAGCGCCTTCACCAGCGCGGTCTTGCCGTGGTCCACATGACCCGCGGTTCCGATGACGACCCGCTGCATGGGTGGTCGGGCGCGCGCGGAACGCCGCTACACGCCGGCCTCGCCGGGGTCGAAGGTCAACGAGCCGGTGGCCTGGAGGTCGTAATCCCACCCGAAGAGGACCAGCTGGTCGGTCTCGAAGGCGAACCAGTCGGGCCGGGCGCCGCCCGGGCGCTTCACCAGCACGGCGGTCTGGACCTGCCGCGCACCCGCCTTGCGCGCCACGGCGCGCGCCTTTGCCAGCGTGGAGCCGGTGGTGCAGACGTCATCCACCACCAGGACCCGCTTGCCGGTGAGATCCGGGAGTTGCTCGAACGGCGTGGCGCGGGAGCCGGCGTCGCGGCTCCGCTTCTCGATCCGGACCGCGTGGAAGTCGGCCTGCAGCGCCGCGGCCAGGGCGCCGCCGACGAAGACTCCACCCTTGGCGATGCCGAGGACCACGGCCGGCTGGTCGCGGGCCGAGATGCGCGCCGCCAGCTGCCGCGCCACCTCGCCGAAGGCGGCCCAGCCCAGCTCGCGCACCGCCTTCCTGGGGGTGCGGGAGAGGCGGGCCGGCGCCTTCAGGCGGCGGAGGGCGAAGCCGTCGGCCACGCCCTCGCCGAGCGGGTGGTCGGACGGCGAGGCGACCGGGGCCCGGCGCCTGGTCGGACGCGGCGCCTTGGCCGGCAGGGGGCGCTTGGCGCGGCGGGCGGGGACCTTCCGGGCGGTCTTCTTCTTCGAGCGGGTGATGGCTTTCCCTCCGGCAGTGGGCCGAACGCGCGGCCGACGGGCCGGAATGTACCACGCGGACCAGCCATCCCCTTTTCGTTGGGCGTGACAGCCCTGGGCCCCGGGTCCGCATTCACCTGCCCCCGGCAGGACCCAGCGTGGCCTCCACCGACTCGAACGCGGAACCTCACCTGGATTCTGGCTGGTCGGGTGCTGGCCCAACGGCCATGCGGCGGCACGAGATATGCGATGGATGAGCCCGGAGGGGGGGAGGCCGACATCGTGGAGCGGCCTCCCGGGATCATGACCATGTCGAACATGCTGGTTGGCCAGCTTGACTACGTCTACTTTTTCTACGGGCTGGCGCTCCTCCTCCTCGGCGCGGTCTGCCTGTCCATGCCGCGGGCCGGGCCGCTCCCCACGCCCTGGTGGCTCCTTGGCGCCTTCGCCATCACCCACGGGTCCGCCGAGTGGCTGCGGCTCGTCGCGCTGACGGGGGGCGATTCGGGGCCGTTCAGCTTCTTCCGCACCGTGCTGGTCGGGGCGAGCTTCCTGTTCCTGCTCGAGTTCGCTCGTCGGACCCACCGGGTCGTCCACGGGACCACGGTGAGCCCGTGGCTCCACGTCCTGCTCGGTGGCGTCCTGTCCGGGCTGGCCCTGGCCTTCGGTCCGGCGCACATCGAGTCCGCGGTTCGCCCGGTCATCGCAGCGCCCGCCGTCTTCTGGACGGCGGGGCTGTTCTTGACCGCGGCCGCCCGCAACCAGGCCCTGGGAGGTGGGTCCGGATCTCGACGCGCCCGGCAATGGGGCGCTGCCAGCTTCGGGGCCTTTGGCCTGGCCGCGGGGCTGGTCGTCCCCCAGGCCCCTTTCCTCCCCGGAACCTGGCTCAGTTCCGAGGCCTTCCTCGAGCTGACGGGGGTTCCCATCGAGCTGGTCCGGGGGCTCCTGGTCTGGGGAATGGCCCTGTCGATCTGGGCGCTGGCCGTCTCCCTCGACTCACGCGGCAGCGTCTCCAGGAAGAGGCGAATGCTGTTCTGGGTGATGGCCGCGTCCCTCGTGGTGCTGCTCGCCGGTGGGTGGCTCTTCACCGACAGGCTCGGCAAGCTGCACGAGAAGGACATCCTCCAAGACGCCGAGTCGTCGTCGGTCCTGGTCCACGAGCACCTGCTGGACGAGATGCGGGGAGCCGAGGGCGGCGCGAGGGCCATGGCGAAGCTGCTGGGCCGCCTCGACGTCGCCGAGGGCGCTCTCGTGACCACCAGGCTCGACGACATCGTGGACTCGATCGCGCTGGCCTCGGACGGCTGGGTCGCCTACGTCATCGACCCCACCGGGAGGACCATCTCGACCTCCAATCGAGGCCAGCCCGACAGCTTCCTGGGGAAGAACTTCTCCGTTCGTCCCTACTTCAAGGAGGCGGTGCGCGGGCGCCCGGACCGGTTCCTCGGCGTGGGGCTGGTGAGCGGGATCGCCGGCTACTACGCGAGCGAGCCGGTGCGTGGCGCGGACGGGCGGGTGGTGGCGGTGGCGGTGGTCAAGTGCAACCTCACCGCCGAGCAACTCGGGCCGGCCGGGACCAACGACGCCAGCATCGTCTCGGCCGAGGGCCGGATCCTCGTCTCCAGCGTGGAAGGCCGGGTGAACCGTCTCCTCTGGAGCGCGGGGAACGGTCGCGGGTCCCGGACCCCACCGCCGGGTGTCGCCCCCGGCGCGGCCCCCGCCGTCCTCGGTCACCCCGTCGTGGGCACGGAGTGGGTCTCCGTCGACGGACGCAAGGAGATCGCCGTCGGCAAACCGATCCCGGGGTCCGACTGGTCACTCGTGGTCCTCAAGAGGGAGAAGGCCCAGGTCGCCAACCGGCTCCTCGGGATCGTCATCACCCTGCTGCTCTGCGCCGTGGTCCTCACCTACTTCGTGGCCATGCAGCGCCAGTACGGCGCCGAGGCGCACATCGCCGGCAAGCGGCGGGAAGCCGAGGGGCGAGCCCGCGAGTTCGAGCGGAAGGCGGACAGCGACGCGCTCACCGGGCTCCTCAACCGGCTCGGTTTCAACGGCGCCTTCTCGCGCGAGTTCGAGCGGTCCCGCCGCTACGGGCACCCCCTCTCGGTGGTGATCCTCGACCTCGACCACTTCAAGCGGGTGAACGACGAGCACGGCCACGTGGCCGGCGACCAGGTCCTGGTCGGCGTGGCCCGGCTCATCGAGACCGGCACCCGCGAGTCGGACCTCCTCGCCCGATGGGGCGGCGAGGAGTTCGTGGTCGTGGCGGCGATGACCCCCGAGAAGGGCGCCCTCCAGCTGGCCGAGAAGCTCCGGGTCCGGCTGGCGGCGACGCCCCTTGGGCCGGCCGGCGCCGTGACCGGGAGCTTCGGCGTGGCGGAGCTGCGGCCTGGCGAGAGCAGCGAGGGGCTCCTCGACCGGGCCGACGCCGCGCTCTACCGGGCCAAGAACGGTGGCCGCAACCGGGTGGAGTGCGCGGAAGCCGGCGCGGATGCGGCGGCGCCAGCGGCGAAGGCATGACGCCATCGCCGTCCCCGACGCCGCCCCGGCGATCCTCCGGCGCCGTACCATCGGCGAGGCGGGCGTCGCCGGCGACCGGTGCCGACTGGCGGTCCGGATGGGTTAGGGTGGACACCCGCATGGCCGCAGGAACCATCAGCGAACGGATCGAGGCGCGGCTAGCGCCGCTGCTCGGGCCCAACATGGCCCGGAACGCGACGCGCACCTTCTGCCGTCGCGACCTTTCGAAGGAGGCGGAGGCTCTCACCGCCGCCGACGTCCCGCGCCTCGCCGCGGCGCTGCGGCCCGCGCTCCGGACGCTGCTCGGGGCCGCCACCACCGAGCAGCTCCTCGGCGAGATCACCCGGGAGTTCCAGTGAGCCAGGCCAGGCGACACCGCCGCTTCCAGGCCCTCGCCTTCGTCACCCTGGCGGTCGGCCTGCTCCCGGCGCCGTTCGCCGCCACCATCGCCGACCCGGTGCAGCTGGCCGGCGCCCTTTTCGGCTGGGCCATCGCCATGTACCTCCTCGCCGCCAGCGGGACGCTGGTGGCCGCCCTCACCTACGACCGTGGCGCGCCCATGCGGCCGGGCTGGCTGCTGCTCTCCGGCTCCTACCTGGTCCTGGTGCTGGCGCTGCTGCGCATCGGGCCCAGGGCGAACGGCCTCTACCCGGCCATCCACGGCGCGCCCTGGGTGGATTTCCTCGGCAGCGTCTTGTCCGGCGCCATGGCGGTGACGGGCTTCATCCTGCTCTCCCGCGCCTGGCGCGCCTCGGGGCTGGACACCACGTCGCGCGCCGCCCGGGTGGCGGCCCGGCTGGTGGCGGTGGCGGTGGCGGTGGCGGTGGCCGGTCCGGACCTGGTGGAGCGGCTCCCCGCCGCCATGAACGGCGACGTGCTGGCGATCGGCGACGTCGTCACCGACCTGCTCGACGGGGGCGTCTTCGTGGTCGCCGTCCCGGTGCTGGGCGCCGCGCTGATGCTGGGTGGTGGGCTGGTGGCCTGGCCCTGGCTGATGCTCACCGCCAGCCTGGTGGCCTGGCTCGGCTACGACGCCACCGGGGCCTACTGCGGCGCGGCCGGCCTCGACGCCCGGACCCTGCGCGTCGCCGACGAGGTGCTGCGCACCCTGGGCGCGGCCTTCGCCTTCTCGGCAGGCATCGCGCAGCGCTGGGTGATGACGGACGCGCTCCGGGATGATTAGTGCCCCGCCCGCATCCTCCGCTCCAGCTCGCGCAGTTCGTCCGCCTCCAGCACGTAGTGGGCGTGGCAGAACTCGCAGTCCACCTCGGCCCGCCCCACGGTGGCGACCAGGTCGGCGATCCCGTCGGCTCCGAGCGCGGTGACGGCGTTCCGCACCCGGTCGAGGCCGCAGCCGCACCGGTAGGCCACCTCCTGCTCCCCCAGCAACTCGAAGCCGGGGCCGGCCACCGCCTCGACCAGCCCGAGCGCCGGCGCGCCGGCCGCCAGCGCGTCGCGGAAGGCGCCGGCCGCGACGGCGCCGCGCGCCGCCACCACCGCCGCGGCGTCGCCCCCGGGGAGCCGCTGCACCAGCAGCCCGGCCACCTGGCCGAGCGGCTCGTCGCCCCGCGGCAGCACCTCCAGCGCCAGCGCCGTCTCCACCTGCTCGCTGGAGGCGAACCAGCGCCGCAGCGCCCCGGCCAGCGGCTCGCGGGTGAGCTCCACCGAGCTCCGGTAGAAGGTGCCGTCGGCGCGGGCGAGGAGCAGAGAGAGGAAGCCGCTCCCGCCCAGGGCCGCCACGGTCGCCTCGGCGGGAGCGCCGGGGATGCCGACCGCCGTGCCGCGCACGTAACCGCGCAGGTTGCCACCGGAGTCGGCGTCCACGAAGAGGCCTCGCAGCGGCCCGGCGCACTCCAGCTGCAGGTTGATCCGCTCCGCGTCCTTCCGCAGCGCCGCCACCAGCGCCGCCGCGGCCAGCGCCTCTCCGAAGAGCTGGGCGCTGGTCGGGGCCAGGCCGTGGAGCAGCCGCGTCATGCGCGCGAGGTCGCCGACCTGGACCACCAGGGCTCGCAGGCCGCGGCCGTCGTCGAGCGCGCGCGAGAGCCGGTCGATCATGCCAGGACGCTCCGGATGGTCTCGCGCAGCGAGTGGCGCGGGGCCCAGCCCAGCTCCCGGACGGCCCGCGACCCGTCCACCACGCAGAGGTACTGCAGGTGGTCCAGCTCCTCGGGCGGGAACGAGACCAGGCCGGCCTTGAAGAGCCGCCGCAGCGCCGGCCGCAGCAGGAAGTCGGGCACCGGCAGCGGCTCCCGCCCCAGCTCGCGCAGGATGGCCGAGAGCGGCGCCTCACCCGGTCCCACCAGGTTGTACACGCCGCGCGAGCCGGGGCGGAGCGCCAGCAGCAGCGCGCCGGCTACGTCGTCCTCGTGGATGAGCTGGATCATCGGGTCGAAGCCCATCACGGTGGCCGGCCGCGCCAGCCGGAGGTAGTTGGACGGCGCGTTGCGGACCGTGGGGCCGACGATGTTGCACGGCCGCAGGATGACCGTCTCCACCTCCGGGTGTCGCCACAGGAACGACTGCGCGTACATGTCCAGCTCGATCAGGTCGCGCACGCCGGAGAAGCGATCCGCCGCCATGAGCGGCGTCTCCTCGGCGAGGAAGTTGGAGTTGTGGGGGAGCGGCCCGTAGACGTTGGCGCTGGAGAGCACCACCACCTTCTTGACGCCGTGGTGGACGCACAGCTCGAGGATCTTCTGCGTCCCCACCACGTTGAAGCTGTGGGCCTCGGAGAAGGGCATGCGCGGGTCGTGCGAGATGCCGAGGTGGATGAGCGCCTCGGGGCGGCGGCGGCGGAAGAGGTCGTCCACGCGGGCCTTGCGCAGGTCGAGCTGGTGGTGCTCCACGGCCCTGGGCCTGTCGGGGAAGGGGCGGCGGTCTACGCCGATCACCGTGGTCGCGAGGTGGAGCTGCCTGGTCAGCGCCCGCCCGAGGTTGCCGGCGATGCCGGTGACCAGCACCGGGTCGGGGAGCGGCGTGGGCGGGGGAAGCGGCGCCGTCACAGGAAGACCCCGGGCCGCCCGGCCAGCCCCTGGTCCACCAGCCCCTGGACGGCGGTCCGCACCTCGCCGGCCTGCCGCTCCAGCTCGGCGTCGTCGGCGTCGGGAGAGCCGGTGAAGCGGAGCGGCTCGCCGAAGTGGAGGTGGTAGTGGACCGGCAGCGGCAGCGGCAGGAGGTAGGGCGTGATCGGGAGCGCCGGCAGGCCGAGCAGCCTCGCCAGCGGCTTCAGGTCCACCAGGGCCGGCGCCTGCTCCTCCGCGCCCACCACGCCGACCGGCACGATGGGCGCGCCGGCCTCGAGCGCCAGCCGCATGAAGCCGGTCGAGAAGGTCTGCAGCTTGTACCGGGCGTCGAAGGTCTTGTTGAGGCCGCGCACCCCCTCGGGGAAGACCAGCAGCGCCTCCTCGGCCGCCAGGAGCCGCCGGCAGTTCTCCGGGGTCCCCACCACCTGGCCGAGCCGCGCGAAGAAGGGGGCGATGAAGGGGAGGGTGGGGACCCAGCGCTCCACCAGCGCGCGGGCGATGCGCGGCGGGTCCATGTCGACGAGCAGCGCCAGCTCGATCATGGCGGCGTCGAAGGGGAGCTGGCCGGAGTGGTTGGCGACGAGCAGGACGCGGCCGCTGGCCGGGACGCGCTCGATGCAGTGGAGGGTCACCCGGAAGTACTTGCGGTAGAGCCAGAGGAACGGGGCGGCCGCCGCGACGGTGAAGTCGATGTCGAAGCCGTAGGGATCGACCCCGTACTCGTTGCGTGGCTGCGTGAGCGTCCCCAGCCGCTCCCGGGTCCCGGGACCGCCCAGCTCGTAGGTCCACTCGCGGAGGTGCTGCCGCATGGTCTTGCCCGGCGCCGACACTGGTGGGATCTAGCACGGGGGCAATCGGCCGGGCTCGTGGCGGAGCCCCCGCCACCGTCTTGAACGGTCGGTGTTCCGGGTGTAGCGTCGCGGATCTCCACGGCTTTCGCCTTCGCCGAGCCCGGATGCCCGCCCCGCATGGTCAACCCGACTCCCCACCGCGCCGCCGACGTCCCCTACCTGGAACTCAAGCGCCGCCTCGAGCCCGAGGGATAACCGATCATGAGGGTCACCTGCCCGCACTGCAGCGCCGCCTACCACGTCGACGACGGGCGCATCCCGGAGGGCGGCACCAACGTCCGCTGTCCGAAATGCCAGAACTCCTTCCCGGTGCGCCGTGCCGCCGCAGGCGACGCCGCCGGTGTCGCCGCCTCGTCGTCGGTTCCGCTTCCGGCCCCGGCGGGATTCCCGCCGCCCGTCCCGCCCATGCCGGCCGCCGCTCCGCCGCGCCCGGCCAGCCCACCGGTGATCGCCACGCCACCGCCGGACCCGTCGCGGGTGCCGCTGCCGTCCCCGGCCGCCAGCCCGTTCGAGGCACCGCCCGTGATGGCCACCGCGCCGCCGGGTCCGCCCCCCGCCGCCGACTCGCCGTTCGCCGACTCGCCGTTCGCCGCCGCCGGCAGTCCGTTCGCCCCGATCGACTCCCCCTTCGCCGCGGCGGTGGTCTCCTCCACGCCGGCCGGGATTCCGCCCGCTCCGGCCCAGACGCCGCTCCCGGTTCCTTCCGAGTCGCTCGGTTTCGGCGAGGTCGATTTCGGAGCGCCCGCCGAGGCCCCTCCGCTTCCGGCCGACCCGCTCCCGGTCCCCGCGCCGCGAGACGACCCCTTCGCGTCACTCGAGCTGGCGCCGCCGCCGCTCCCGCGGGTGGCGTCGCCGCATGCCGGCGCCTCGTCGCGCGCCCCGGCCGGCGGCGAGGACCTGGAACCGCTGTTCGGTGTTCCGGGCGGCCGGTCGCAGCCCGGCGGGGGACCGGCCGGGGCCGGTTTCAAGGTCCGGCGGCGGTCTGGCAAGGTCTTCGGGCCGTTCGAGGCGGCCCAGATCGTCTCGATGGTCACCAAGGGGGAGTTGCTGGGCAACGAGGACGTCTCCTCCGACGGCGGCGTCTGGGAGCCCATCGGCGCGGTGCCGCGGTTCGCCGACGCGATGCGGACGCTCACCGCCTCGCCGGACGAGCTGGGCGGTGGCGCCCCGGCCAAGCGGCCGGCGGCGCTGTCCGGCGTGCCGTTCGGCGATCGGATGGCGGTCGCCAAGTTGACCGGGGAGGGGCCGGGAGCCGGGTCGCGGCCGCGGTGGCTCAAGGCGGCCATCGCGGGCGCCGCCGTGGTGCTGGTGCTCGGCATCGGGGCGAGCGGGCTCCTCACTCGCCACGGCTTCTTCTTCTACAAGGTGCTGCGAGGCTCGGGCGACAAGGCCCGCATCGCCCAGCTGGTGGCGCAGGCGCGCGATCTCCTCACCAGGGACGAACTGGTCTCCGACCAGGCGGCGCTGGCCGCGACCGAGCAGGCGCTGGGCGCCGACGACCGCGAGACGGCCGCGGCGAGCCTCCAGGCCGTGGCGGTGGCGTCGCTCGATCGTCGCCACGCGGCCCCGGCGGCGGCCTTGCAGCGGGCGCGGGCGCTAGCCACCGGCCTGGCCTCGCAGGAGCCGGAGGACCCGGCCTCGGCGCTGGCGGCGCTGGCGGTGGCGACGCTCGACGGCGGACCCGCGCTGGCCGCGGCCGAGTCGGCGGTGGAGAAGGCCAAGGGTGGCCCATCGCCCGACGGGCTCGACCTGCTGGGCGAGGCGGCCCTGCTCCGCGGAGACGCGGCACGGGCGGCCACCATCGACCTTCGCCTCGAGGCGGCGCAGCCCAACACGGTCCGGGCGGCCCGGGCGCTGGGGATGGCGGCCGCCGCTCGCGGCGACGTCGCCGGCGCGCGCGGCTGGTTCGAGAAGGCGCTCGCCCGGTCGCCTGGTCACCTCCCCACCCGGCTGGAGCTGGCGGCGCTGGCCGAGTCGGCCGGGGAGGTGGAGACGGCCGAGAGGGAACTGGTCGTGCTGCTCGCCAAGGAGGCCGGACCGCGGCTCGGCCCCGGGGAGCGCGCCCGGGCGCTCGGGGTACGCGCCGCGCTGCTGGGACGCCGGGCCGCCACCGCGAAGGCCGGCGACGAGGCCTACGAGGCGGCGCTGGTGCTCGACCCGAGGCAGTCCGGCCTGCGCCTGGGGTTGGCCCGGCTCCGGCTGAGACGCGGCGACCCGGCCGGGGCGGTGGCCGCGCTGGAGCCGGTGGCCGCCGGCGCCGCGGGGGACCCGGCCATGGCCGCGCTTCGGGTCCGCGCGCTGGCGGCGGCCGGGCGGGTGCTCGACGCCTCGCAGCTGGTGGACACCGCCCTGGGCCGGTCCCCCGGGAACCCGCTGCTGCTGGCGGCCAAGGGGGCGGTGCTGGAGGCGCAGGCCAGGCCGGCCGAGGCCCGCAAGCTCTACGAGGAGGCCGCCGCCAAGGCCCCGGGAGACGTGGCGTTTCGCGTCGCGATCGCGCGGTTGGCGCTCGGCGCGAAGGACCTGTCCGCCGCCGAGGCGGCGCTGGCCGTCGCGGTCGAGAAGGATGCGCGGGATCCGGCGGCGCAGTCGGCGCTGGGCGACCTGAAGGCGGCCAGGGGGGATGAGCCCGGCGCCGAGGCGGCCTACCGGGCGGCGCTGCTGCTCGATCCCGAGTACGGCGGCGCCGAGCTGGGGCTGGCCCGGCTGGCGCAAGGCCGGGGCGACGAGGCCGCGGCTCGGGCCGGGCTGGAGAAGGTGCTGGCGCTCGAGCCACGCAACGCCGGCGCCCACGCGGCGCTCGGGTCCCTGCTCTGGCAGGCCGGCGACCTCGAGGGGGCCGAGAAGAGCTTCGCCACCGCGGTGCAGCTGGCACCCAAGAACGCGCTGGCGCAGATCCGGCTCGGCGCGGTGAAGCTGCTCCGCCACGACGTGGCCGGGGCGATCGACGCGCTCACGCTCGGGACCGGCCTCGACCCCAGCCTGTCGGAGGGGCAGCACTGGCTGGGCCGGGCGCTGCTGGCCAAGGGGGAGAATCCCGCCGCGCTGGCGCGCCTGCGCCGCGCCGTGGAGCAGGACCCCGGCGACGCCGTCTACCAGCTCCACCTCGGCATCGCGCTGGAGAAGACCAACTCGATGGTCGAGGCGGTGGAGAGCTACCAGGCGGCCGCCGCCGCGGACCCGAAGTTCACCGATCCGGTCGAGCGGCTGGGGTTGCTCTACGCCGGCGTCGGCAACTGCGCCACCGCCATGCCGTTCTTCGAGAGGGCGATGGCCATCGACCCCAGGACCTCCCGCTTCAAGGTGGAGCTGGCCAACTGCCGCCTCAAGGACCACCGGGGGGCCGCTGCCATCAAGCTCTACCGCGAGGTGCTCAAGTCGGATCCGGCCGAGGTCGCCGTGCTCTACAAGCTGGCCCGGGCGCTCCACGAGACCCAGGGCGCGGCGGCGGCCCTGCCATGGTACGAGAAGGCGGCCAGGGCGGAGAAGGGCAACCCCATGCCGCACTACTACCTGGGCTATCTCCACAAGGAGAAGGGGGCCAAGGCGCGCGCGGTGACCGAGTTCAAGGCCTACCTGGCGCTCAAGCCGGACGCCGACGACAAGGACGACATCCGCCGGGAGATCGAGGACCTGGGCGGCACGCCCTGACCTCTTTCGGATCATCGGCAAGCTGACGGACCTCGCAGAGGAGTAGACCGGATGACGACACTGACCACGGCCCTGCTGGCGCTCTCGCTGGCCCAGGCCCCGCAGACCCTGACCCTCGAGGACGCCCTGAAGCGCGCCGACGAGGTGAACCTCGATCTCAAGGCGGCCCAGGCCAGGGTGGGGGTCGCCAAGGCCGGCGTCTGGAAGGCCTGGAGCTACCACCTGTTGCAGGTCAGCGCGCAGGGGAGCTACGCCTTCAACGACGCCAAGCTGACCTTCCCCCCGCACAACCCGGCGGCGGCGGCCAACACCATGTACTTCACCATCCAGCCCTGGGAGCAGACCAGCGCCCAGGTCCAGGCCACGCAGGTGCTGGTGGCGCCGCAGCTCTGGTTCGCCATCCAGAGCGCCTACCGGGCCGAGGACGCCGTGGTCTACAGCGTCGAGAACGCCCGGCGCGAGGTGCTCTTCGGCGTGGCGCAGGCCTACTACGCGGTCGCCTCGCTGAAGCGGCTGGTCGAGGTCTCGCAGCAGCTCCACGAGATCGCCGAGCGGCAGTCGAAGGACGCCAACATCCGGTACCAGGCCGGCACCGTCGCCAAGGTGGCCAGGCTGCGCGCCGACATGGACCTCGCCCGCGCCGATCAGGACCTGCTCCGCTCCAGGAACTCCTACCAGTCGGCCCGGCTCTCGCTGGCCATCCTGCTCGACCGGCAGCCCGACTTCGAGGTGGTGGAGCCGCCCGAGCCGGCGCTCCCGGCCGACGTGAGCGGCCTGGAGCTAGGGGCGCTCGACAACCGGCCCGACGTCAAGGCGGCCCGGGCGCTGGAGGGGGTCTACCTCTCGCAGCGCCGCGTCGCGGCCATGCGCTACCTCCCCACCATCGCGGCCTTCGGGCGATACACCTACGCCGATCCGCCCGGCCTGACCGGGCAGACCCAGGCCACCGCGGCCGGGCTCTCCTTCTCCTGGACCATCCTCGACGGCGGCCTGCGCGAGGCCGAGCTGCGCGAGACCAGCGCCCGGATCGCGGAGGCCGAGGCCAACCGGCGCAACCTGGAGAACCGGGCCCAGGCCGAGGTGCGGGTGGCCTTGCTCGACCTCGAGTCGGCGCGGGCCAATGCCAAGAAGGCCAAGGAGCAGCGAGACCTGGCCGCGGAGAACCAGCGGCTGGTGGACGTGTCGTTCAAGGCCGGCGCCGCCACGGCGGTGGAGCAGGCCGACGCCACGTCGGCCTTGCGCAACGCCGAGATCCAGCTGGCCACCGAGATGCTGCAGGCGCAGCTGGCGGCCGTCCGGGTCATGAAGGCGGCCGGCACCTTCGACCCGGTCAAGGCGGTCCACCGGTAGGGCGCGTCACCCGCCGAAGAGCAGCCGCACCACCACCACCGCCGCGGTCATGCC
The DNA here is from genome assembly GCA_021806645.1 of Myxococcales bacterium. Classification (GTDB taxonomy): domain Bacteria; phylum Myxococcota; class Myxococcia; order Myxococcales; family Anaeromyxobacteraceae; genus JADKCZ01. The sequence continues at coordinate 16,792 of JAJZQX010000010.1, forward strand.
CGCCAGGTCCGCCAGCAGCGCGGCCGGCAGGGCGTGGCGGTAGCGGGTGATCCCGGCCGCGCCGAAGTAGACGGCCAGCACGTAGAAGGTGGTCTCGGTGGAGCCGCACATCACCGAGACCAGCCGGCCGGCGTAGGAGTCCGGCCCCTCGGTCCGCAGCACGTCGCCCACCACGCCGAGCGCCGCGCCGCCGGAGAGCGGCCGGATCACCACCAGCGGCAGCACGCTGGCCGGTATGCCGAGCGGGTCGAGCAGCGGCGCCAGGGCGCGGGCGGCCGCCCCGAGCGCGCCCGAGGACCGGAGCATCCCCAGCGCCACCAGCACCGCCACCAGCGGCGGCACGATCCGCACGCCGGTCTCGAAGCCGCTCCTGGCCCCCGTGAGGAAGGCGGCGTAGACGTTCACCTTGCGGGTCAGGGCGTAGAGCGGGATGCCGGCCAGGAGGAGCGGCACGGCCCAGGCCGAGAGCAGGTCGAGCGCGCCCTTCACGGCGCCTCCCCGAGCCGGAGCCGGGCCAGCAGCCTGGCCACGGTCACCGCCACCACCAGCCCGAAGGCGCTGGCCACCAGCGTGGCGCCGAGGATCTCGGCCGGCGCGCGCGAGCCGGCCCCGGCCCGCAGCGCGATGACAGTGGCCGGCACCAGCTGGAGCGAGGCGGTGTTCATGACGGCGAAGAGGGCCTGGGCGTCGGTGGCCACCCCCTTCCTCGGGTTGAGCGTCTCCAGCTCCTGCATGGCCCGCACGCCGAAGGGCGTGGCGGCGTTGCCGAGGCCGAGCAGGTTGGCGGAGAGGTTGAGCACCATCGAGCCGAGGGCCGGGTGGTCGGGCGGGATCTCCGGGAAGAGCCGCCGCATCACCGGCCGGACCAGCCGCGCCACCTGCGTGACCAGCCCGGCCTCCTCGGCCACCCGCATCAGGCCTAGCCAGAGCGTCATCACCCCGACCAGCCCGAGCGCGACGGTCACGGCCTTGCCGGCCGACTCGGCGATGGCGCCGGTCAGGGCGGCCACCGAGCCGGTGAAGGCGGCGGTGATGACCGCGGCGGCGACCAGGAAGGTCCAGACCAGGCTCATGCGCCGCGATCCTGGGGTGGTGGACCCGCCACGGCCAGTTTTTGGTACAACCCCGGCATGCGCGCCTCTCGCCTCGCCACCGCCCTGGGCCTCGCCGCTGGCCTCGCCGCCTGCCCCGAGGCCGCGACCCGGCACGCGCCCCAGGCCCCCGGCCCGGCGCTCCCCGGCACCCGCGCCGCCAGCCCGGCCGCCATCGACGCGCTCTCCCTGCGCCGCCCGGCCGGGCCGGAGTGGTTCGGCCTCTACCTGATGGGCAAGAAGGCCGGCTGGACCCGCACCGAGCTGAAGCGCGAGCCGCGCGACGGCCGGGACGTCATGGTGGCCAGCAGCGAGACGCTCCTCTCGGCGACCGTGGGGGACAAGTCGGTCTCACGCAGGGTGATGGAGCAGCGGGTCTACGAGGCCCGGCCGGCCGGCCGGCTCCTCTCCTTCCGGGCCGAGTGGAGCGGCGACGGCGGAGACCGTAGCGTCAGCGGCCGGTGCGCCCCCTCGGGCTGCACCGCCCGGCTGGTCTCGGGCGCCGGGGCTCCGCGGGAGAGGCCGCTGGGGCCGGTGGCCGAGACGCTCGACCAGGCCGAGGGGGTCCGGCTCGCGGCGGCGCGGCGCGCCACGGTGCGCGGCCCCCAGCTCGATCTCGAGAAGCTCCGCGTCCGTGAGCTGGAGCAGCGGTTCGTGGGCCGGGAGCGGGTGGCCGGCGCCGGCGTCGAGGCCGAGGTCTCGGTGGTGTCGGAGGCCGAGGTGGGCGATCGGATGGCCACCGAGTACCGGGTCGCCGATGACGGCCGCGTGGTGGAGATCCGGATCGGCGGGTCGATCGTGGCCCGCCCCGAGAGCGCCGAGGCGGCCCGCAAGCTCGAGGCCATCGACCTCTTCGCCATGTCGCGGGTGGCGCTCCCCGGGCCGCTGCCGCGGACGGTGCCGGCCACGGTGACCTACCGGCTGGCCGGGCTGCCGCCGAGCTTCCGGCGCCCCGACGCCCGGCAGGGCTTCGCCGACGGCCCCAGCGGCACGACGCTCCTCACCGTCAAGGCCCGGCTGCCGGCCGCCGTAAACCCGGCCCGGGACACGCCGCGCGCCGCGCCCAGTCCCGATCCGGAGCTGGTGGCGCCCAGCCCCACCGTCGACTCGGACAACCCGGCGGTGGCCGCGCTGGCCCGCGAGGTGGCCGGAGACGTCAAGGGGCGGTACGCCGCGGCGCTGCGCCTCTCCGAGCTGGTCAACCGCCGGCTGGAGAAGGCCTACGGCGCCTCCAACGACCGGGCCAGCGACGTGCTGGCCGCCGGCAAGGGGGACTGCACCGAGCACTCGGTCCTGCTGGTGGCGCTGGCCCGCGCCCTGGGGATCCCGGCGCGCCAGGTCCACGGCCTGGTCTACGCCCGCTACGCCGACGGCAAGGACGCCCTCTACTGGCATGCCTGGGCCGAGGTGCGCTCGGCCGGCGAGTGGATCGCCATCGACCCGACCTTCGGCCAGCCGGTGGCCGACGCCACCCACATCGCCCTCGGCACCGGCACGCAGGTCGACACCATCGGCCTGCTCGGCGCCCTCCGCGTGGAGAGCGTCGAGGTGAAGCCCGGGCGCTGAGCCCACCCCGTGACCCGCCGCCCAGGAGCCCCAGTGACCGGACTCGACCACGTCGCCATCCTCGTCTCCGACCTCGACGCCGCGGTGAAGCTCTACCGCGACGTCTACGGCCTCCACCTCGACGAGATCGAGGAGGTGCCGGCCGAGAAGGTCCGCGTCGCCATCTTCGGCCACGGGCTGGGGCGCGTGGAGCTGGTCTGTCCGACCGATCCGGAGAGCCCCCTGGCCCAGCGGCTCAAGGAGAAGGGGGAGGGGTTGCACCACCTCTGCCTGGCGGTGCCCGACCTCCAGCAGGCCATGGACACCCTCCAGGCGGGCGGCGCGCCACTGCTCGACAAGGTCCCGAGGACCGGGGCGGGCGGTTCCAGGGTGGCTTTCGTGCATCCCCGGGGAAGCCGCGGCGTGCTCGTGGAGTTGAAGCAGAGTTGACCACCGGCCCCCTCGCGGGTGGCCGTCGTCCCGCGGGGCGCCCGGTGGTGGCTGGACCTCCTTGACCGTACTCGGGAGGCCGTGATGTATGGACCCGTTTCCGACCACATTCGAGAGGTTTCCATGTCCCGCTCCACCGCCATCGCCGCGCTCGCGGCCCTCCTGCTCTCGTCCGGCGCGCTCGCCGAGGAGCCGAAGAAGGACGCGCCCGTAGACCCCAAGGTGGAGGCGCTGATCCGCCAGGCGGTGGAGAAGGCCAAGCAGGAGCTGCGCGACGAGGTCCGGCAGGAGCTGCAGACCGCGCAGGCGACCGCCGAGTTCTCCGGCGCCTCCGCGCCCGGGCCGAAGCTCCAGCTCATCGAGCTCGACGGCTACTTCCGGCTCCGCGGCGACCTGAAGGACTCGTACGACCTCCACCGCGCCGCCGACAACGCCAACGGGTACTACAGGGCCGATTTCAACAGCACTGACGGAAACCGGGGCAACTACGTCTACCCCGGGCCGGTGCTCCCCGGGAACCTGGGAGGCGCCGCCAACCCGCGCAGCACCATGACCAGCTTGAACATGAGGCTGCGGCTCCTGCCCACCATCAACGTCTCGGAGCGGGTCCGGGTGCGGGCCGAGGCCGACCTGTTCGACGACTACGTGCTCGGCTCCAGGCCGCTCGACCAGTTCGGCCTGACCGGCTGCGCCACCGGAACCACCTGCAACTACGCCGGCCACTCCAGCGCGTCCTCCAGCGGCGCGGTCCTGACCGATCGCCCGGTCATCAACCTGAAGCTGGCCTGGGCCGAGGTGGAGACGCCGCTGGGGCTCCTCTCCTTCGGGCGCATGCCGTCGGTCTGGGGGCTCGGCATCGTCGCACCGGCGCAGGACGGGCTCGACGACGACTTCGGCGACATCGCCGACCGGATCCAGTTCGCCAGCATGCCGGTGGGGACCGTCTTCGGGAACCTCACCTTCATCCCCTACCTCGACTTCTTCGCCAACGGGCCGCTGCAGGGGGACCCGCGCTGGTCCAAGACCTCGCTGGCCGGGACCGGGTCGGGCCAGCCCTTCACGCTGGGCTCCTCGGGCGACGGCCGCGTGCTCGGCCTCAAGATGGTGAAGCTCGACACCGCCGACGAGCTGCGGCGCAAGCTGGAGCGCGGCGAGTGGAGCCTCAACTACGGCGCCTTCTACGAGTACACCACGCTCTCCACCATCTTCCCGACCGCCATCGACCCGGCCACCACCGGCACCTTGACGGCGGGCGACGCGGTCCACCGTGGCGAGTACGATCACCAGGCCGATCTCTGGCTGCGGTACCGGACGCCGCGCCTCGCCGCGGAGTTCGAGGGGACCTACCTCTACGGCCACGTCAACAACCCGACCACCGACCCGGGCTACGGCTCGGGGGACAGCACCCGGCCGACCGGCATCAAGGAGCTGCCCATCCTGCTCCGGCAGTTCGGCGCCGCGCTCCGCACCAGCTACCAGGTCTCGCCCAACAAGGTGACGCTCGGGTTCGAGCTGGGCGTCGCCTCGGGCGACCGGGCGCCCGGCTACGGCAACCGGCCCTGGATGGCCAACAGCGACCAGACCAAGGGGCCGTATCACGGCGTCTTCGAGGGTACGCAGTACAACCTGAAGACCGGCGACCATGACATCCGCAACTTCCGCTTCGACCCGGGCTACCGGCCCGACCTGATCTTCTGGCGCGACATCATGGGGCAGGTGACCGACGCCTGGTACGCCAAGCCCAACCTCCGCGTGGACGTCTTGGACGGGCTGGCCTGGGAGCTGGCGGCCATCTTCTCGCAGTCGCTCTACAAGTCGTCGTCCCCATCGACCAACGTGGAGACCGGCGCCGGGGGCAGCACCCTGCTCGGCCTCGAGGCCGACACCAGGCTCACGCTCACCAGTGACGAGGGCTTCTCGGCCTGGGGCGCCGCCGGTGTCTTCCAGCCGCTCTCCGCCTTCGACGGCGCCGGCACCGTCACCAGGGCCTGGACGCTCAAGTTCGGACTGGCGGCGCGCTTCTAGCGACCGCCGGCCGTGGTACCGTCCACGGTCGAAATGACCCGCAAGAACAAGGCGAAGCCGGTCTCCCGCGCCGCGCTCTCCGGCGAGGCCGACCCGCGGCTGGTGGCGCTCTCCGTCTCCATCCAGGACGACGGCGCCCTCCATGCCGAGGACATCCGCGGCTCCCAGGCCCACGTCACCATGCTGGCGAAGCAGGGGATCGTCCCCGCCGCCGTGGCAAGGCGGCTGGTGAAGGCCCTCGACCGGGTGCGGGACGAGTTCGCCGCCGGGAAGATCCGCTTCGACCCCGCCCTCGAGGACGTCCACACCCACGTCGAGCGGCGGCTCGGCGAGCTGACCGGCAAGGACGCCGGCTACCTGCACGCCGGGCGCAGCCGCAACGACCAGGTGGCGCTCGACGAGCGGCTCTTCATAGTCGGCGCCTGCGATCGCACCGACGCCGCCCTGGGCCGGCTGCAGCGCGCCCTCTGCCTGCAGGGGCGCCGCCACCAGCGGACCATCCTCCCCGGCTACACCCACCTGCAGCGGGCCCAGCCGGTCTCGCTGGCCCACCACCTGCTCGCCCACGTGGAGATGCTGGGGCGCGATCGGCAACGGCTCGCCGAGGTGCGGGCCCGCGCCGCCGTCTCGCCGCTCGGCTCCGGGGCGCTGGCCGCCACCACGCTGAAGCTGGACCGCGAGGCCGTGGCGAAGGCGCTCGGCCTGGCCGGCGTCACCCGCAACTCGCTCGACGCCGTGAGCGACCGCGACAGCGCCATCGAGCTGCTCTTCGCCGTGGCGCTCTCCGCGGTCCACCTCTCCCGGCTGGGCGAGGAGATCGTCCTCTGGACCACGCGCGAGTTCGGCTTCATGACGCTCGACGACGCCTTCGCCACCGGCTCGTCGCTCATGCCGCAGAAGAAGAACCCGGACGTGGGCGAGCTGGCCCGTGGCCGGGCCGGGCGCGCCATCGGCGACCTGGTGGCGCTCCTCTCCATCGTGAAGAACCTGCCGCTCAGCTACAACCGCGACCTGCAGGAGGACAAGCGTCCGCTCCTCTCCGGCCCGGAGGCGCTCGCCCTCACCGCCGATGCGCTGGCCGGCGCCGTGGAGACCGCCACCTTCCATGCCGGCCGGATGGAGGAGGCGCTGGGCGGCGGCGAGGCGCTCGCCACCGACGCCGCCGAGTACCTGGTCGAGCGAGGGGTGCCGTTCCGCGAGGCGCACGAGGCGGTCGGGGCGGCCGCCAAGCTGGCCGCCCGGCTGGGCAAGCCGCTGGCGGCGCTCGACGCCGCCGAGTGGCGCTCCCTCCACCGGCGTTTCGACGCCGACGTGCTCCGCTGCTTCGACGCGCGGCGGTCGCTCTCCCGCCGCGAGCTGCCCGGCGGGCCCGGGCCGAAGGCGGTGGCCGGCGAGCTGCGCCGCTGGGAGCGGTCGCTGGGGATCCGCCGGTGAGCGGCCGCGCGCCGACCGCCGCCCTCCTGCTGGCGCTGCTCGGCGCTTGCGGTGTCAAGGCGCCGCCGCGGGCCTCCGGCGCCCCGGACAAGGAGGCCCCCAACGAGCTCTTCCGGCCGGCCGAGGACCCCGACACGCACCGGGCGGCCTTCGTCCAGCCAGACGACCAGCCCGTCCAGCCGGCCGCTCCTCCCGCCACGGGGCCCGCCAGGTGAACCACTTCCAGCCGCGCCGTGGCCAGCTCCACGCCGAGCGGATCCCGGTCGCCACGCTCGCCGAGGCGCACGGCACGCCGCTCTACGTCTACTCGACGGCGACGCTGACCCGGCACTGGAAGGTGCTGAAGGGCTCGCTGCGCGGCCTCGACGCCACCATCTGCTACGCGGTCAAGGCCAACTCCAACCTGGCGGTGCTGGCCCACTTCGCGCGGCTCGGCTCCGGCTTCGACATCGTCTCGGGCGGCGAGCTCTACCGCGTGCTCAAGGCCGGCGGCCACCCGGCCAAGGTGGTCTTCAGCGGCGTCGGCAAGCGCGACGACGAGCTGGCCTTCGCGCTCGACGCCGGGGTCGGCACCATCAACGTGGAGAGCGCCGGGGAGCTGGTGCGCCTCTCGGCGGTGGCGCGGCGGCTCAAGGTCCGCGCCCCAGTCGCGCTCCGCGTGAACCCGGACGTCGATCCCAGGACCCACCCCTACATCGCCACCGGACTGCGCGAGTCGAAGTTCGGCATCCCGGTCGCCGAGGCGCGGCGGCTCTACCACCAGGCGGTGAAGGATCCCCACCTCGACGTCCGCGGCGTGGCCTGCCACATCGGCTCGCAGCTCACCACGTTGCGACCCTTCGTGGACGCGGTGGGGCGGGTGCGGGCGCTGGCGGCCGACCTGGCCGGGGCCGGCATCCGGCTGCGCCACCTCGACGTGGGGGGCGGGCTGGGTGTCACCTACCGCGACGAGCAGCCGCCCTCGCCCGACCAGTACGGCGCCGCCATCCGCAAGGCGCTGGCGGGCTGGGAGGGGGCGGTCCACCTCGAGCCGGGCCGGGTGCTGGTGGGGAACGCCGGCGTCCTGCTCACCCGCGTCATCCAGGTGAAGCGGAGCGGCAAGAAGACCTTCGTGGTGGTGGACGCGGCCATGAACGACCTGGTCCGGCCCGCCTTCTACGGCGCCTGGCACGCCATCGAGCCGGTGGTGGCGCCGCCGGCGGGCGCCCGCGCCGTCACCTGCGACGTGGTCGGGCCGGTCTGCGAGTCGAGCGACTTCCTGGCCCGCGGCCGCAAGCTGGTCCTGCCGGCCGAAGGGGACCTGCTCTGCATCCGGACGGCCGGCGCCTACGGCTTCACCATGTCCTCCAACTACAACTCCCGGCCGCGCGCCGCCGAGGTGCTGGTGGACGGCGACCGCGCCCTGCTGGCCCGCCAGCGCGAGACCTACCCCGACCTGATCCGCGGCGAGGCCTTGGCCCGGCCGGCGCCGAAGCCGAGGCCGTTCCGGCGGCGGCGCGGTTGAGCTAGATTCGACACCGACCCTCAACCTGTTCCGCCTGGAGTCCCGCATGCGCCTCGAAGGATCGATGGTGGCCATCGTCACCCCCATGAAGGACGGGGCCGTGGACCACAGGAGCCTGCGCGAGCTGTGCGAGTGGCAGCTCAGCGAGGGGACCGACGGGATCATCCCCTGCGGCACCACCGGGGAGAGCGCCACGCTCACCGCCAGGGAGCGGTACGAGGTGGTGAAGACGGTGGTCGAGCAGGTGAGGGGGCGGGCCCTGGTGATCGCCGGCGCGGGCTCCAACGCCACGCACGAGGCCATCGAGGGGGTCAAGGCGGCCAGGGAGCTGAAGGCCGACGCCGCGCTGGTGGTCACCCCGTACTACAACAAGCCGACGCAGGAGGGGCTGTACCGCCACTACCAGGCCATCTGGGAGGCGGCCCGCTTCCCGGTGGTGGCCTACAACGTCCCCTCGCGCACCGCCGTGGACCTGCTGCCGGAGACGGTGGCCCGCCTGGTCAAGGCCGGCGCCATCTGCGGCATCAAGGAGGCGACCGCCAGCATGGACCGGCAGGTCCAGCTGGTGGAGCTGTGCGGGCCGAGCGGGCTGGCCTACCTCTCCGGCGACGACTTCACCGTCCTCCCCTACATCGCCTGCGGCGGCCACGGGGTCATCTCGGTGGTGGCCAACATCGCGCCGCGGGCCATGAAGGAGCTGGTGGTGGCCTGCCGCACGGGCGATCTCGCCACGGGCTTGAGGCTGCAGGTGGCCATGGCGGAGCTGAACCGGATGATGTTCGTCGAGACCAACCCCGGCCCGGTCAAGGCCGGCGTGGCGCTGCTGGGTCGCGCCGGGCCCGAGCTGCGGTTGCCGCTGGCGCCGGTCTCGGAGGCCAGCCTGGCCAAGGTGCGCGCCGCCATGCAGCGGTTCGGCCTGAAGCTGGCCTGACCTTCCTGAAGCCTGGTCGGTGCCCGGCGAGGCCGGGCGCGGAGGAGCCCGATGATCGACGTGGTGGTGAGCGGCGCAGCGGGCCGGATGGGGCGCGAGATCGTTCGACTGGTGGCCGCCTCCGGCGCGCTCAAGCTCCACGGAGCGGTGGACCGCGCGCCGGACGGCCTGGGGCAGGATGCCTTCGCGCTGGCCGGGTTGCCGCCCGGCGGCGTCAAGGTGGTGGGCACGCTGGCCGCCGCGCTCCCGGGCGCCGGCGCGGTGATCGACTTCACCCACTTCGAGGCGTCGGTGGCCCACGCCGAGGCCTGCGCCGCCGCCGGCGTGCCGCTGGTGATCGGCGCCACCGGCTTCACGTCCGAGGCCAGGGCGCGGGTGGCGGCCGCCGCCAGGCGGATCCCGATCCTGCTCTCGCCCAACATGAGCGTGGGCGTGAACGTCCTCTTCGAGCTGGTTCGCCAGGCTGCCGCGGCGCTGGGCGACGCCTATGACGTCGAGATCGTCGAGCTGCACCACAAGCGGAAGAAGGACGCGCCGAGCGGCACCGCCATGAAGCTGGCCGAGGTGGCCGCGGCGGCGCTCGGACGGGACGCCGCCAGGGACCTCACCTTCGCCCGCCACGGCATGATCGGCGAGCGGCCCCCCCGCCAGATCGGTGTCCAGACCGTGCGCGGCGGCGACATCGTCGGCGAGCACACCGTCTACTTCTGCGGCGAGGGCGAGCGGCTCGAGCTGACCCACCGCGCCACCGCCCGCGACCAGTTCGCGCGCGGCGCCGTCCGCGCCGCCGCCTGGCTCCCGGGCCGCCCGCCCGGCCTCTACGACATGGCCGACGTGCTCGGGTTCAAGCGAGGGACGCCATGAGGACCTGCCGCTACCGCCACGGCGGCTCCGAGCGCTGGGGCCTCATCGAGGGGGACCGGGTCCGGCCCCTCACCGGCGAGCCCTGGGCCGGTGGCCTGCCCGAGGGGAAGCCGCTGGCGCTCGGCGACGTGACGCTGCTGGCGCCGGTGCGGCCGAGCAAGGTGGTCTGCGTGGGGCGCAACTACCTGGCCCACGCCAGGGAGATGGGGAACGAGGTGCCGAAGCAGCCGCTCCTCTTCCTCAAGCCGCCCAGCGCGGTGATCGGCCCGCTGGAGCCGATCCGCTGCCCGGCCGGCTCGACCGACGTGCAGCACGAGGTCGAGCTGGGGGTGGTGGTGGGGCGGGCCCTCTCCCGCGCCGGGGCCGCCGAGGCCAGGCAGGCCGTCTTCGGCTACACCTGCGTCAACGACGTCACCGCCCGTGACATCCAGCGGGAGGAGAAGCACTTCACCCGCGCCAAGGGGTTCGACACCTTCTGCCCGGTGGGGCCCTGGATCGACACCGGCCTCGACGCCGCGGACCTGTCGGTCAGCTGCCGGGTCAACGGGAGCGAGCGGCAGCGAGGGTCCACCCGCGACATGGTCTTCGACCCGCCGGCGCTGCTGGCCTTCATCTCCAGCGTCATGACGCTCTGGCCCGGCGACCTGGTCTCCACCGGGACGCCCGAGGGTGTTGGGCGAATCCAGGCGGGGGACTGGGTCGAGGTCGAGGTGAGCGGGCTCGGGATCCTGCGCAACCCGGTGGCCTGACCCGGAGCCCGGCTGCGCAGGGTCGTCAGGAAGCAGGCCATGTAGGTGGCTCGGGCGGTGGCGTCCGCCCGGCACCTCTGTTATCTCAAGAGGTTCCCGGCGCCCCAGGCTCCGGCCCACAAAACGCCATGAAGACCCTCTCCGCCGCCCAGATCCGCGAGGCCTTCCTCCGCTTCTTCGAGGAGCGCGGCCACCGCCGCGTCGCCTCCGCCGCCCTCGTCCCCCAGAACGACCCGACCCTGCTCTTCACCAACTCGGGCATGGTCCAGTTCAAGGACGTCTTCACCGGCCGGGAGAAGCGCGACTACACCCGCGCCACCACCGCCCAGAAGTGCGTGCGGGCCGGCGGCAAGCACAACGACCTCGAGAACGTCGGCTTCACCGCTCGTCACCACACCTTCTTCGAGATGCTGGGCAACTTCTCCTTCGGCGACTACTTCAAGAAGGACGCCATCGCCTGGGGCTGGGAGTTCGTCACCGGCGAGAAGTGGCTCGGCCTCGACAAGGCGCGCCTGGCCGCCACCGTCTTCGACGGTGAGGGCGGGCTGCCGTGGGACGAGGAGGCCTTCCAGCTCTGGAAGGCCCAGGGCGTGCCGGCCGGCCGGATCCACAAGCTCGGCGCCAAGGACAACTTCTGGGCCATGGGCGACACCGGCCCCTGCGGCCCCTGCTCCGAGCTCCACTACTTCCAGGGCGACGACATCCCCTGCGCCGAGGAGAAGGCCGGCAAGAAGTGCCAGGGGGTGGCCTGCGACTGCGATCGATGGCTGGAGATCTGGAACCTGGTCTTCATGCAGTTCGAGCGGAGCGCCGACGGCAAGCTCACGCCGCTGCCCAAGCCCTCCATCGACACCGGCGCCGGCCTGGAGCGCATGGCCTCGGTGGCCCAGGGCAAGCGCTCCAACTACGACACCGATCTCTTCCGCAACCTGATCGCCGCCATCGAGAAGACGGCCGGCAAGAAGTACGGCGCCGGCGAGGCCCCCGACGACGTCTCCATGCGGGTCATCGCCGATCACGCCCGGGCCGCCACCTTCCTGGTCGGCGACGGCGTGCTCCCCGCCAACGACGGGCGCGGCTACGTGCTCCGGCGCATCATGCGGCGCGCCATCCGCCACGGGAAGCGGCTCGGCCTGGAGAGGCCCTTCCTGGCCGAGGTCTGCGGCGCGGTCCTCGCCGAGATGGGGGCCGCCTACCCGGAGACGGCCAACAACGAGCCGTTCATCCGCAAGGTGGCGCAGCAGGAGGAGGAGAGCTTCCGCCGCACGCTCGACAAGGGGCTCGTGCTGCTCGAGACCTACATCTCGAACACCCGGAATGCGGCCGGCCACGGCGGCAAGGCACCGGCTTCGGCCAAGCAGGAGATCGACGGTGCCATGGCCTTCCGCCTCTACGACACCTACGGCTTTCCGCTCGACCTGACACGGGTCATCGCCGACGAGCAGGGGTTCACCGTCGACGAGGCCGGCTTCGAGCACCTCATGGAGCAGCAGCGGGCCCGCTCCGAGTGGAAGGGCTCGGGCGAGACCGCGGTGGGCGACCTCCACAAGGCCATCGCCGCCGAGCTGGGGGCCACCCGCTTCGTCGGCTACGAGGCCGAGGCGACCCACAGCGAGGTGATCGCGCTGGTGGTCAACGGCGCGCGCGCCACCCGGGCCGGGCGCGGCGACCGGGTCGAGGTGATCACCGCGGTGACGCCCTTCTACGGCGAGTCGGGTGGCCAGGTGGGCGACACCGGCATGATCGGCGGGCCGCGCGCCACCGTGAAGGTGACCGACGCGCAGCGGCCGGTGCCCGGCCTGGTGACCCACCTCGGCGAGGTGGCCGAGGGCGAGCTGCAGGTCGGCGACCGGGTCGAGCTGACCGTGGACCGGGCCCGGCGCGACCTCATCCGCGCCAACCACTCGGCCACCCACCTGCTCCACCTGGCGCTGCGCGAGACGCTGGGCGAGCACGTCAAGCAGGCCGGCTCGGTGGTCGGCCCCGACGCGCTCCGCTTCGACTTCGCCCACTTCCAGCCGCTCAGCACCGAGGAGCTCCACCGGGTCGAGACCCGCGTCAACGAGCTGGTGCGCCAGAACGCCGGGGGCGAGACCGTGGAGCTGGCCATCGAGGACGCCCGCAAGACCGGCGCCATGATGATCTTCGGCGAGAAGTACGGCGAGACGGTGCGGGTGGTGACGCTGGGCCCGTCCAAGGAGCTCTGCGGCGGCACCCACGTGCGCCGCACCGGCGACATCGCCTTCTTCAAGATCGCCAGCGAGGAGTCGATCGCCGCCGGGGTGCGCCGCATGGTGGCCCACACCGGCCCGCGCGCCGTCGAGCTGGCGCAGCGGATCGAGGACGAGCTGCGGCGCTCGGCCGGGCTGCTCAGGTCGGGCGCCTTCGAGGTGGCCGCCAAGATCGAGGCCTCGCAGCGCCGGGTCAAGGAACTGGAGCGGGCGCTGGAGGAGGCCGGCGGCAAGCTGGCGACGGCGCAGTCGGGCGACCTGGCGGCGCAGGCCGAGGTGGTGGGGAGCGCGAAGATCCTGGCGGCCCGCGTGCAGGGCGACGCCAGGGCGCTGCGCGAGCTGGCCGACAAGCTGCGCGACAAGCTGGGCAGCGGCGTGGTGGCGCTCGGCGCCGAGGTGGACGGCAAGGCGGTGCTGCTGGTGGCCGTCACCAGGGACCTGACCGGCAAGGTGAAGGCCGGCGACCTGGTGAAGGAGGCCGCCCGGCTGGTGGGCGGAGCGGGCGGCGGCAAGCCCGATCTCGCGCAGGCCGGTGGCGCCGATCCGTCCGGCCTCGACAACGCGCTGGCGCGCATCAAGGCGCTGGCGAGCGCGGCGCTGGCCTAGAGGAGCGCGCCGCGCCCTCCGCTGGAGCGGCGGCGCACCGCTTGAGCCCGTTGACCGCCGTGGCGGGCGGTGCCTACATTTCCGCGCGTCGATGCCCGCCGCCCGGACCGCCACCAAGCAGAGCGTCTGCGACCTCACGGTCGTCGATCTCTGCGCGGCGCGCGAGGCGCGGCGGCTGCGCGAGTTCCAGGCCCGGACCCGCGCCGTGGACGACCTCAATCGCAAGGCGCTGGCGCGGCTCTACCAGACCGGGCTGGTCTACACGCGGCAGGGGGCGCGGCTGGGGCGTGACCTCCTGCTGGCCCACCAGCACCTGCTCCGCGTCGGCGACCTGCTGATCCGGATCGGCGAGCTGGCCGGCCCGACCGCCCTGGCCGACGCCGAGGGCTTCTACGCCGAGGCGCGCGACCTGCTGGCCCGCACCACCAAGCTCACCAGCCGGACCGGGCTGGTCTTCGCGCGCGGGCGGTGAGCGCGGCGCCGGGCGCTTCCCGTGAAACGGACGGGGCGGCACGGTGGTGCTCCGTGCCGCCCAGGTTCTCCGCAGCGACCACGGGTGCGCTCACGGGTAGAGCGACCTGGCGCCCGTCTTGTCGAGGCTGGTCAGCACCAGGTCGCCCCGGTTGGAGCCGTTGCACTGGGGGTAGTGCATCACCGAGGCAGCGTCGTAGCTGCTCAGCGCGCGCCAGTGGTCGTCCTCGAAGCAGGCTCCGGACTCGGGGCGGGTATGATGCGTCAAATGAACGGCCGCCTCCTCGAGCTGGAACTCGATTCGCCCGCCCTCGCCGGCAACCCGCTCGGCGACCCGTCCCGCCGCCCGCTCCTCGTCTACCTCCCACCCGGGCGCGGCGACGGGGCCGGGCTGCCCGCCGTCTACTTCCTGCACGGGTTCACCGGAAGCGGACGGAGCTGGCTCAACGTCTCGCCCTGGAGCCCCACCGTGCCGGAGCGGCTCGACGCCCTGGTCTCGGCCGGCGAGGTGCCGCCGCTGGTGGGCGTCTTCGTCGACGGCTGGACGGCGCTGGGCGGCAGCCAGTGGCTCAACTCGCCCTCCATCGGCCGCTACCAGGACTACCTGGCCGACGACGTGGTGGCCTTCGTCGAGCGAACGCTCTCGACCCGGTCACGCCGCGAGGCGCGGGCCGTCGTCGGCAAGAGCTCGGGCGGCTACGGAGCGCTGCGGATGGGGCGCGACCGGCCGGAGGTCTTCGCCCACCTGGCCTGCCACGCCGGCGACGCCGGCTTCGACTGGTGCTACGGCCCGGACCTCCCCAGGGCGGCCGCCGCCCTGCTCGCCGCGGGGGGCGATCCCGCGGCGTGGCTCGGCGCGGCGGTGAAGCGGGCCCGGGAGACCAGGCTGGGCGGGAGCGACCACCCGGTGCTCAACGTCATCGCCATGAGCGCGGCCTACTCGCCGGACGCCTCCGTCCCGCTCGGCGCCGCGCTGCCGTTCGAGCTGCCGAGCGGACGGCTGCGGCCGGAGGTCTGGGCTCGCTGGCTGGCGCAGGACCCGGTCCGCTTCGTGCCCGCCGCGCTCGACGCCTACCGGCGGCTGTCCACCGTCTTCCTCGACTGCGGCACCCGCGACGAGTTCCACCTGCGCTGGGGCGCGCGGCAGGTGGCCGAGGCGCTGCGTGCCGGCGGCGTGGAGGTGATCCACGAGGAGTTCGAGGACGGCCACATGGGCATCAACTACCGGTACGATCGCTCGTTGCGGCTGCTGGGGGCGCGGCTGGCCTCCGGCTGAGGCGGCTCGACTGGCAGATTCCCGCCATCCGGGGTATCTGGAACCCACCAATCCAGCAAGGAGTCGCCACATGAACCGCCTCGTCACCGCCGCCCTCGCCGCCGTCCTTCTCTCCGCCACGCCCGCCATGGCCGCCGAACCTGCCTACGCCAGTGCCGTCAACAGCAAGTCGCTGGTGGGCTGGGCCATCCTCGGGTGGGGCAGCGCCGTCGGCGTCGGCGCCTCCTTCCAGTTGCCCCTGGTGCCGCAGGGGCTGATCCACGACCCCGGCTTCCGGCTCCGCGACAGCCTCGACCTCGACCTCGGCGTCGACTACCTGAGCTACTGGAACCACTACTACTACTACGACGGGGGTCCCTACTATGACGTCAGCATGTTCAACCTGCACGCCGGGTTGATCTGGAACTTCTGGCTGACGCCCAAGGTGGCGGTCTACCCGAAGGCCGGGCTGGGCTTCGGCATCGTCCACTACACCTACTCGTCCAACTGGAATCCGGTGTACGCCACCAGCAGTTACGGCGGCGTCTACCCGGAGCTGGCGGTGGGCGGCCAGCTAAGGCTCTCCAACGCGCTCTCGCTGCGTGGCGAGCTGGGCTGGTCGGGGCTGAAGGTCGGCCTCGGCTTCGCCTTCTAGCGCCCCGAGCGCCCGCCTAGCGATCCTCGCGCCCGCCGTTCTTGCGCAGGAAGGCGGGGATGTCGAACTGGTCCTCGTTGCCGGGCTGGTAGGGGGCCCGCGCCCCGACCTTGATGGTGGCCGGGGCCGGGCGGGCGCGCACCAGCGGCTGCTCGGCGGGCCGGGCCGCCGCCGTGGCCGGCAGGGGCGGCGGCGCGCGCCCCGTCACCTGGAGCGGCACCGAGAGCTGGACCGGCCGCGACGCCGGGCGCTGGTCGCGGAGCCGGTCGAAGCCGGTGGCGATGACGGTGATCTTCACCTCGTCGCCCAGCCGCTCGTCGATGACCGAGCCGAAGATGATGTTGGCGTCCTCGTCGGCGGCGGCGTGGGCCATGGAGATGGCCTCGTCAACCTCGTGGAGCGTCAGGCCCGGGCCGCCGGTGATGTTGACCAGCAGGCCGGTGGCGCCGTCGAGCGTGATGTCCTCGAGCAGCGGCGAGCTGATGGCCGCCTGCATCGCCTCCACGGCGCGGCGGGGGCCGGCGGCGCGGCCGGTGCCCATCAGCGCCATCCCCTGCGCGGCCATGATGGTGCGGACGTCGGCGAAGTCCACGTTGACGATGCCGTGGACGGTGATCAGGTCGGAGATGCCCTGCACGGCGTTGAGCAGCACCTCGTCGGCCCGCTTGAAGGCGTCGGCCATCGACATGTTCTCGCCCGCCACCGAGAGCAGCCGCTGGTTGGGGATGACGATGAGCGTGTCGACGGCGGCGCGCAGCTCCTCCAGCCCCTTCTCGGCGTGGAGGCGCCGCTTCTTCCCCTCGAAGTTGAAGGGCTTGGTGACCACGCCCACGGTGAGCGCGCCGGTGTTCTTGGCGAGGTCGGCCACCACCGGGGCGGCGCCGGTGCCGGTGCCCCCGCCCATGCCGGCGGCCACGAAGACCATGTCGGCGCCGGCCAGGGCCGCCTTCACCTCCTCGACGCTCTCCAGGGCCGCCTCGCGCCCCACCTCCGGCTTGGCGCCCGCCCCCAGCCCGCGCGACGACGACCGGCCGAGCTGCAGCTTCACCTGGGCCTTGTTGGCCGACAGCGCCTGCAGGTCGGTGTTGGCGGCGATGAACTCCACGCCCTCCAGCCGCGCCGACACCATGGTGTTGATGGCGTTGCCGCCGCCGCCCCCCACGCCGATGACCTTGATCCTGGCCCCGTCCGCCCCGTCCGCATAGTCGATCATGTGCCGGTCTCCCACGGGCTAGAAGATCTCACCGAGCCACTGCTTCATCCGGTCCTTCACCTTCCGGTAGACGTTCTCCTCCCGGATCTTGAAGTAGGCGCTGCCGGCCCGCTGCTTGGCGCCGAAGATCACCAGGCCGACCGCGGTGGCGTACATGGGGCTCTTCACCACGTCCACCAGGCCGCCGATGTGGCGCGGCATGCCTCGGCGCACCGGCATCCCCAGCACCTCCTCGGCCATCTCCGGCATCCCCTCCAGCAGCGTCGAGCCGCCGGTGATGACCACGCCCGAGGCCAGCAGCTCCTCCATCCCGCACTTCTGGATCTCGTGCTGGACCAGCATGAAGATCTCCTCGACGCGCGGCTCGATGATCTCGGCGAGGATGTGGCGCGAGAGGATGCGGGGGGCGCCACCGCCGACGCTGGGGACCTCGATGGTCTCGCTGCCGTCCACCTTCTTGGCGTTGGCGTGGCCGTACTGCTTCTTGATGCGCTCGGCCTCGTGGGTCGGCGTGCGCAGCCCGATGGCCACGTCGTTGGTCAGGTGGTTGCCGCCCAGCGAGATGACCGCGGTGTGGCGGATGGAGCCGTCGTGGAAGATGGCGATGTCGGTGGTGCCGCCGCCGATGTCGACCAGGCAGACGCCCAGCTCCTTCTCGTCCTCGCAGAGCGTGGCCAGCGAGGAGGCCAGCGGCTGCAGCACGATGTCGGCGACGTTGAGCCCGGTCCGCTGCGCGCACTTCACGATGTTCTGGGCCGAGGAGACCGCGCCGGTGACGATGAGCGCCTTGGCCTCGAGCCGCACGCCGCTCATCCCGATGGGGTCCTTGATCCCGTCCTGGTCGTCGACCACGAACTCCTGGGGGAGGACGTGGATCACCTCGCGGTCGAGCGGGATGGCCACCGCCTTGGCCTGCTCGATGACCCGGTCGACGTCCTGCGGCCGGACCTCCTTGTCCTTCACGGCCACCACGCCGTGGGAGGGGAAGGCCTTGATGTGGCCTCCGGCGATGCCGGTGTAGACGGTCGAGATCTCGCACCCGGCCATGTGCTCGGCCTCCTCGATGGCCCGCTTGATCGAGGCGACGGTGGCGTCGATGTTGACCACCACGCCCTTGCGCAGCCCCTTCGAGGGATGGGTGCCGATGCCGATGATGTCGATGCCATCGTCGGTGATCTCACCGACGATGGCGCAGATCTTGGTCGTGCCGATGTCGAGGCCGACCAGGACGTCTCCGCTCTTGCCCATGACTGAGTCCTCCAGGCGGAAGGCGCGCCGCGCCCACGCCGATTCGTTTCTTCAGGGCCCTCTCGGACCCCGCCCGTCCACCACCACGCCCGTCCGCCCCTTGACCCGCACCGCCACCCAGTCCGGGTGGCGCCGGTTGTCGAGGTGGATCACCTCGCCCTGCACGCCGTCGGTCTCCAGCCGTGCCAGCAGCACGTCGAGCCGCTCCAGCTTCCGCGGCAGGTCTCCCTGCCCCAGTCGAATCTCCATGCCGTCGTCGCCGGCGTAGACCGTGGTCCCCAGCACCGGGTCGAGGTGCACCTCGGAGACCGCGGCGCGGCGGTCGAGCCCGCGCTCCCGCCAGCGCCCCAGCAGCCCCAGCGCGCTCCGCAGCCGGTGCTCCTCTCCGCCGTCGTCCCGCCGCGTCTCGAACGCCTCACGCTCCAGCCCGGTCACGATCGGCAGGTCGAGGCCGTCGCCGGGGGCGGCCCGCTTGTAGACCTGCCCGGTGGCGTCGACGAGGTAGAGGCCGCCGAGATCGACCAGCGCCGCCGCCTGCCGCTCGGTCACCACCACCTCGAGCGCGGGAGGGAGCCGCCGCTCGATCTCCACGGTGGCCACCCAGGGGTTGCGCTTCAGGGCCCTGGCCATCGCCTCGGTGTCGGAGAAGAGCAGGTGGTCGCCGGGCCGGACGGGCGAGAGTTCCGCCAGCGCCGAGGCCGGGACCTGCGAGAGGCCGAGGTAGCGGATCTCGCGGATGCGGAGCAGGTCGCCCCGCACGCCGTATTCCCAGGTGGCCCAGCCGGCCCCGGCGATGGCGGCGAGGGTGACCACGGTCGGGAGCAGGAGCGCCACGGCGCGGCGGAGACGGCGGGCCGTCTCGCCAGGTTGTCTCGCCGCCGTCCGCCGGTTGTTTCCCCGCGCCACCCGCCGCTCCCGGCCCGGAGGGCGGCCGCGCTGCCGGCCGCTTCCAGGCGCTATCGCCCAGTGGCTCACCTTGCCGCAGAACCCCGACCTGTAAAGTTTTCGCCTGGTTCCCAGGAGGTCGAGGCGAGTCGCCGCGGCTTCCTCTCTTGACGGCCGGCGCGCGGCGGGCCAAGAGGTAACGATATCGGCCCCCGGCCGGACCCGCCCCGCGACTCGAATCGGAGCCTGGACCTCATGCGCCTCATCACCATCGCCCCCGCCGTCCTCACCTTGCTGCTGCTGCTGGCCGCGGTCCCCACCGGGGCCGGTGGCACGAGGCTGGCGCCGCTCCCCAGGGATCGGGCCACTGTGGTCCACGGCCCCTACGAACAGGGAGCCTGCGACACGTGCCACCAGCGGGCCGACGCCCGGGACCCGGGCCCCGCCAGGGTGGGCAACGAGACCTGCCTCGCCTGCCACGACGAGTTCGCCGGCACGGCGCCGGTCAGGCTCGGCAAGGGCAAGTCACATCCCTCGGGCAAGGCCACCTGCACCGCCTGCCACAACCCGCACAACTCGAAGAAGAAGAAGCTGCTGCTGTGACCAGAGCGGTCGGTGCAGCGACCAGCTCGCGCAGACCGGACAATCATGGCGGTGCTGGCGGACAAGGCTTTTGTGGAGGCTGGTTGTCTTCGGTCAAGGCTCTCCGGGATCCCCATCGTAGGATTGCCCCACGCGGACCAACTTGGGAGGGGGCACCGGTGGAACGCGTGGAACTCCCCTCCGGAACGGACTCGATGACGATGCGCCCATTGCGCCCTGCCTGGCTCCTCCTGTGGCCCGCCCTGCTCCTCACCACGCCGGCGCTCGCCGCGCCGCTCAAGACCGAGGTGATCAAGAGGGCGACGCGCCGGGGCCTCGCCGTGGCGCCGCTGCCGCCAGGACCCAACGTCAAGTGGTCCCATGCCCCGTACGAGGCCGGCGACTGCGCCATCTGCCACGAGCGGAACGACCGCGCCAACCCGGGCCCCATCTCCACCAGCGTCAACGAGAACTGCTACTCGTGCCACGAGGAGTTCAAGGGGATCATGGCGCGCAGGTTCAAGCACGTGCCGGCCGTGGAGGCCTGCACCAACTGCCACAACCCGCACAACGCCACCGAGCGGAAGCTGCTGAGCGGCGAGATGGTCGAGATGTGCGTGGCCTGCCACAAGGGCATCAAGGACCAGATCGCCAACGCCAAGGTCCGGCACGACGCCGTCTCCACCGGCGAGAAGTGCTCCAACTGCCACAACCCGCACGCCGCCAACATCGAGAAGCTGCTGATCCAGCTGCCCTTCGACCTGTGCGTCAAGTGCCACTCCAGGGACGGCATGATCGCCGGCGACGGCAAGCCGATGACCAACTTCAAGGCCTGGCTCGCCGACAACAAGGTCTGGCACGAGCCGGTCAAGGCCAAGGACTGCTCCGCCTGCCACCGCACCCACGGCGGCAGCAACTTCCGCCTGCTGGTGGCGCCGTACCCCCCGGCCTTCTACGCGCCTTACGAGACCAAGGCCTACGCGCTCTGCTTCGGCTGCCACAACGACAAGGTGGTGTCGGTCCCCGAGACCACCACGCTGACCGGCTTCCGCGACGGCTCGCGCAACCTGCACTACGTCCACGTCCACAAGGAGCGCGGCCGCACCTGCCGCGCCTGCCACGAGGTCCACGCCTCCAAGCAGGCTCACCACATCCGCGAGGGCGTGCCCTACGGCCCCAAGGGCTGGATGCTGAAGATCAACTACACCCGGACACCGACGGGCGGATCGTGCGCGAAGACCTGCCACGAGACCAAGTCGTACAACAACAAGACGCTCACCTCCTCGGCGCCGAAGTAGGTCCGCGTGCCTACGCCCCGCCGGATCGTCGCCTGGGTGGTCGCCGGGGCACTGGCCGGTGCCGGCGTGCCCGCGGTCGCCCGGGGCTTCACCAACGTCGCGGTCGGCGAACGGCTCGACAACCCCAGGCTCCCGCTGCTCGGTGGCGGGAGCGCCCGGCTGCTCTCGCCCAGCTCGACGGTCAGCCTCTTCGTCTTCTTCCGGCCGGAGCAGGATCACTCGCTCGAGACGCTCAAGGCGCTGGTCGGGCTCCAGAAGGACCTGGCCGGCAAGCGGGTCCGGATGGTCGGCGTGGTCTCGGACAGCTGGCGGGCGGACCAGGTGCGGGCCACCGTGGCCGAGGCCGGCTTCACGGCGCCGGTGCTCATCGACGTCAAGGACGCGCTCTACGGCGCCCTCGGCGTTCGGCTCCATCCGGTGGTCGGGCTGGCCGACCGGAACCAGAAGCTGGCCGCCTACGAGCACTTCCGGAAGATCAACTACACCGAGATCATCCGGGGGCGCATCAAGGTCATGCTGGGCGAGGCGACCGAGGCCGACATGGCCAAGGTGCTCGAGCCCGAGCAGGCGACCTCCGGGTCGCCCCAGGCCAGCGCCCGGCGCCACTTCAACCTGGCCCGCATGCTCTGGGCGCGGAAGAACGCCGCCAAGGCCCTCGAGGTCGTCCGGCGCAGCCTCGCCATCGTCCCCACCGCGCCCGCCTACGCGCTGCAGGGCCAGATCACCGCCGCCGGCGGCGACTGCGAGGCCGCCAGGCTCCTCTTCGATCAGGCCCTGAAGATCGACCCCGCCGAGCCCGCCGCCATCCAGGGGCTGAAGGGCTGCGCCCGCTGACGGGTCGGGGGGCGAGAGCCGTCAGGAACACCACCGGGAGGACACCCATGCGCCGATGCCTCGCCCTCGCCCTCCTCGCCGCCGTGACCGGCCTCGCGGGGGCGCCCTTCGTGGCCCACGCCCACGCCGAGGTCGGCACGCCCGTGCCCGGCGTCGAGCTGGCCTCGGTGAGCGGCGAGAAGGTCAAGCTCATCGACCCGAAGGCCAGGGTGAGCGTGCTGGTCTTCGTGAGGGCCGGCCAGGACCGGTCGCTCGAGGCGCTCAAGGCGATGGCCAGGTGCGAGAAGGCGCTCTCCGGCAGGCCGGTCCGGTTCCTCGGCGTGCTGCCGGGCGACACCACTACCGACCAGGCCAGGGCCCTGGCGGCGGCCGCCGGCGTCAAGCTGCCGCTGCTCTTCGACGCCAAGGACGCGCTCTACGAGAGGCTGCTGGTGCGGGGCCACCCGGTCGTCTTCCTGGTCGACGCCAGGGCCAGGGTGGCCGGCTTCGAGCCCTACCGGCAGATCGACTACGGCGAGGTGATCACGGCGCGCATCCGCTTCCAGCTCGGGGAGATCGACCAGGCGGCGGTCGACCAGGTGGTGGAGCCCCAGCGCGGCTCCATGCCGGGCGACGACCCGAGGGACGTCTCCAACCGCGACGTCAACCTCGGTCGCCGCCAGCTCAAGATCGGGCAGTACGACAAGGCGATCGCCAGCGCGAACAAGGCCCTCGGCGTGGCCCCCAACCCAGGGGCCTTCGCCCTGCTCGGCGATGTAGCCGCCGCCAGGGGGGACTGCGCCGCCGCCCTGAAGCAGTACGAGCAAGCCCTCAAGCTCGACCCGCACGAGAAGCACGCCATCGAGGGACGGAAGGCCTGCGCCGGCAAGTAGGCCCCACGCTGTTTTTCCAACCATCTGCCCGTTCGGGGTGCGATCATTCGCCGCGTCATGAAGATCACCTTCCGCCTAGCCGTCATCGCGGCGGCCGTCGTCCTGGCGGCCCCTTTCGCCGCCCAGGCTCACGCCGAGGCCGGCACCGCCATCGAGAACCTCGAGCTGAAGACCATCAACGGCGGCAAGCATTGGCTGCTCTCCTCGAAGGCCAAGGCCAACATCGTGGTCTTCTTCCGCACCGGCCAGGAGCGCTCCTTCGAAGCGCTCAAGATGCTGGCGACCTGCGAGAAGGAGCTGGCGGGCAAGCCGGTCCACTGGGTCGGCCTGGTCTCTTCCAGCGAGGTCCCGGCGGAGGTGCGGGACCTGGTGACCAGGACCGGCATCGCCATGCCGGTGCTCGTCGATCAGGACGACAGGCTCTACGGGGCGCTGGGCATCCGGCTCCACCCCATGGTCGCCATCGCCGACGGCAAGTTCAAGCTGGTCACCATCGAGATGTACCGCCAGATCGACTACTGCGAGATCGTCAAGGGGCGCATCAAGGTGCTGCTGGGGGAGCTCGACGCCGCCGGGATGGAGCTGGTGCTCAACCCGCCGATCGGGACCATGCCAGGCGACGACATCCGCGACGTGGCCCGGCGCGACGTCAACCTCGGCCGCATGCAGCTCAAGATCAAGCAGTACGACAAGGCCCTGGTCAGCGCCGGCAAGGCGCTGGAGAAGGCGCCCATGGGCTCGGCCTTCGCCCTCATCGGCGACGTCCACGCCGCTCGCGGCGACTGCGCCGCCGCGGTGAAGCAGTACGACCAGGCGCTCAAGCTCGACCCCACCGAGAAGCACGCCCTGGCCGGCAAGATCGCCTGCGCGGGGAAGTAGCGGGCGACGGCGCTGGTCGGCGGGCGGGTTTCCGGCGGCTGGGAGCGGGAGCGGGGGCGGGGAGCGGGAGCGGTGAGCGCAGCGGAGTCGGAGGCGGCGTGGTGCGCGAAATGGGCGTACCACCTGGGTTTCCTTCACTTCCACGACTCCGGAAATGTCAGACTCGCGTGCGACTGTACGTGAATGTTCGCCACCGCAAACCCGATTCCCTCCTCGGCCGCGGCCTCGCACCACGCTGCGACCTCCCCTTCCCTCGAACTCCTCGAAGCCCGCCAGGCCCGCGACGGCCTGGCCACCCTGCTGCGCGCCGAGCGGACGACCGCGGCCGAGTTCCTGCTGGCCCTCTCCGACTTCGACCGGCGCCGCGGCTGGGAGCCGCTGGGCTTCGCGAGCCTGTTCGCGTTCCTGCACATCGAGCTGGGGCTGTCTAAGGGCGGTGCCTTCTTCCGGCAGACGGCCGCCCGCCTGCTCCAGCGCTTCCCCGAGGTCATCGGGCCTCTTCGCGACGGCCGCCTTTGCATCACGACGGTGGTGGAGTTGGCCAAGGTCCTGACCGAGGCGAACCGGGCCGAGGTGCTGCCCAGGTTCTACGGCTGCTCCTCCCAGGAGGCGAAGGAGGTGGTCGCTGCGTTGAATCCCATGGCAGCGCCCCCGCTGCGCGCCGTCGTGACGGCCCTGTCGGCGCCGAAGGCGGTCCTCCCAGCGGCGATGGTGGCGCAGACGGCGGGGCCCACGGCTGCGCCGGCGGCGGAACTCATGCCGGCTCCCGCCAGCGCTGAACCGGCAACGGTTCAGTTGACTGAACCGCTCCTGACCCACCCCGCGAGGGACGTCGCGCGCCGCGACGACGTCGAACCGCTCACCGCCGACCTTCGCCGACTCCACATCACCGTGGACGCGCAGTTCCTCAAGATGCTCGACACCGCCAGGGACGGCATCTCGCACAGCATCCCGGGCGCCAGCATGGAGCAGGTGCTGAAGGCCGCGCTCGAGCTCCTCCTCGAGAAGCAGGCCAGGGCTCGCGGGTTGGTCAAGAAGCCGCGCCAGGCGCTCGCGAACCCGAACACGGCGCCGACTGCCACCGCGACCCCGACCCCGACCCCGACCGCGACTCCGACCGCGACTCCGACCGCGACCCCGACGCTGAGCGAGACGCCGGTCCAGGGCTTCGCCGATCCGCCTCATCGCCGCAGCGGTTCGCGTCAGCCCATCGCCGCGGCCGTGAAGCGCGCGGTCTGGCGACGCGACGGCGGCCGCTGCTCGTGGCCGCTCGACGGCGGCGGCGTTTGCGGCTCGACGCACCGGCTGGAGCTCGACCACGTGGTGCCCTGGGCGCGCGGTGGCGGTGACACGGCGGATGACCTCCGGATCGTGTGTCGCGCTCACAACGCCCTGGCGGCGCGGCAGGCCTTCGGAGACCGGTGCGTGGCGAGGTACGGGGGACGATCGCGCCCGCGGGGCCCGGCAGGTGGCGCGTACTGACCACGATACTGGCCCGCGGGGGCGGCACCAGCGTGGCCATCCGGGCCAGCTCGAGCGACTGCGTCGCGAGGTGACGGTCCGCGGCTCAGCTCTTGAGCGAGGCCCCGTCGAGGAGCCGCTCGCAGAGCTCGGGGAACGAGATGCCGTTCCCCGCCGCGATCTTGGGCACCAGCGAGGAGGCGGTCATGCCCGGCAGCGTGTTGACCTCGAGGATGTAGGCGGTGCCGTCGGCGGCGAGGATGAAGTCGGTGCGGGTGACGCCGGCGCAGCCCAGCCCGCGGTGGGCCAGCTCGGCCGCCTCCTTCAGCCTGTGGGTGTCGGCCTCGGAGATGCGGGCCGGGTAGAAGTACTGGGTGGTGCCGGCGGTGTACTTGGCGGCGTAGTCGTAGAACTCGTTGGCCGGGACCACCTCGATGACGCCCATGGCCTGGCCGTCGAGCACCGCCACCTGCACCTCCTTGCCCTTCACGTACTTCTCGATGATGACGTCGCCCTTCCAGCGGGCCGCCTCGACGCAGGCGGCCGGGAGGTGGGTCGGGTCCTTCACCAGCGAGACGCCCACGCTGGAGCCCTCGCAGGCCGGCTTCACCACCACCGGGAAGGTGAAGGGGAAGTCCTTGCCGTGGAGCGTGGCGGCCCGCTCCGGAGGGTAGACGCGGTAGTCGGTCAATGCCAGCCCGAGGCTCTTGAAGAGCAGCTTGGAGAGCACCTTGTCCATGCCCACCGCCGAGGCCAGCACCCCCGAGCCGGTGTAGGGGATGCCGAGCGACTCGAGCAGCCCCTGGATGCTGCCGTCCTCGCCGTAGCGGCCATGGAGGGCGATGAAGGCCACCTCGGCGCCACAGGCGCGCAGCTGCGCCGCCACGTCGAGCCCGACGTCGACGAGGGTCACGTCGAGGCCGCGGGTGTCGAGCGCCTCGGCGCAGGCCGCCCCGGTCTTGAGCGACACCTCGCGCTCGGAGGAGCGCCCGCCGTACAGCACCGCCACCTTCTTGCCAGTCCACTTGCCCATGGTCCCTCCCGACCGGCCGCCCGCCCGCCCGCCCAGCCGGGGCGGCCAGCCTCGTTCATACCTCGACGGGGTCGAGCTGGCCGAGCAGCTTCACCTCGGTCTGCAGCCGGACCCCGAACCGCTCCTCGACCCGCGCCTGGGCGAGCCGCACCAGCCCGAGCACGTCGCGCGCCGAGGCCGTCCCCAGGTTGACGATGAAGTTGGCGTGGAGGTCGGAGAACATGGCGCCGCCGACCCGGTGCCCCTTCAGCCCGACCGCCTCGATGAGCTGGCCGGCGAAGCGGCCGGGCGGGTTCCAGAAGGTGGAGCCGAAGCTGGGCTGGTGGAGCGGCTGGGTGCGGCGCCGGTGGGCCACGTCGGCCTCCATGGCCGCGCGGCTGGCGGCCACGTCGCCCGGCCTGAGCCGGAGCTCCACGCGCGTCACCACCGATCCGGCCGGCAGCTCGCAGCGGCGGTAGGCGAGCCGGAGCGCCTCGGCCGGGACGAAGGCCAGCCCCTCGGCGCTGGCCAGCTCGACGCGGGTGAGGAGCTGCTTCATTTCGCCGCGGCGGGTGCCGGCGTTCATGGCGGTGGCGCCACCCAGCGTGCCGGGGATGCCGGCGCTGAACTCCGCCCCCACCAGCCCCAGGGCGTGGCCGCGCGCCGCCAGCCGGCCGATGGGGGCGCCGGCCGAGAGGAGGAGGGTCTCGCCGTCGGCGCGCTCCTCGCCGAAGTCGTTGGGGAGCCGGATCACCACGCCACGGACCCCGGCGTCGGCCACCAGCGTGTTGGCGCCGCCGCCGAGGACGGAGAGCGGGACCTGGAGCTCTCGGACCGCCCCGAGCAGCGCCGCCAGATCGGCCGGGTCGGCCGGGCGGACCAGCAGGTCGGCCGGCCCCCCCACCCGGATCGAGGTCCGCGGGGCCAGCGGCTCGTCGCGCCGGCACTCCCCTCGCACGCGGCGGGCGATCTCGTCGCGCCAGTCGGTCACGGCCTCGTCACCGGCCCAGCAGCCCGAGCAGCTCCGGGCCGACCTGCGTCACGTCGCCCGCACCGAGGGTTATGACGATGTCACCCGGCAGCAGCCGGGCCCGCGCCGCGGCGGCCAGGCCGGCGCGAGGGACGAAGTGGGCGTCGCGGTGGCCGCAGCCGCGCACCGCCTCGACCAGCCGCTCGGCGGTCACCCCCGCCAGCGGCTCCTCGCCGGCGGCGTAGATGTCGGTGAGGAGCAGCACGTCGGCGTCGTTGAAGGCGGTGGCGAACTCGTCGAGCAGGTCGCGGGTCCGCGTGTAGCGGTGCGGCTGGAAGACGCAGACCACGCGGCGGCCGAAGGCCTCGCGGGCGCCGCGCAGCGTGGCCCGCACCTCGGCCGGGTGGTGGCCGTAGTCGTCCACCACGGTGACGCCCCCGGCCTCCCCGCGCACCGTGAAGCGCCGCTGCACCCCCTGGAACGCCGCCAGCGCGGCGCGGGTGGTGGCGGGGTCGATCCCCAGCTCGTCGGCCAGCGCGATCACCGAGAGGGCGTTGAGGGCGTTGTGGCGCCCCACCATGGCCACCTCGAAGCGGCCGAGCGGCTCGCCGCGCCGCGAGGCGTCGAAGCGGACGGCGTGTCCAGAGACCTCGATCCGCTCGGCGCGGTAGTCGGCCTGGTGCCCCTCCCCGTAGGTGACGTACCGCTTCCCCACCTCGGGGAGCAGCCCCTGCACCGTGGGGTGGTCGATGCAGAGGATGGCCAGCCCGTAGAAGGGGACCCGGTTGACGAAGGAGATGAAGCCCTGCCGCAGCGCCTCCTCGGTCTTCCAGTGGTCGAGGTGCTCCGGGTCGATGTTGGTCACCACCGCGATGGTGGGCGGGATGTGGAGGAAGGAGCCGTCCGACTCGTCGGCCTCCACCACCATGTACTCGCCCTTGCCCAGCCTGGCGTTGGAGCCGAAGGCGTTCATCTTGCCGCCCACCACCGCGGTCGGGTCGAGGCCGGCGTGGGCGAGCAGGTGGGCGGCCATCGAGGTGGTGGTGGTCTTGCCGTGGGAGCCGGCGATGGCGATGCCGTGCTTGAGCCGCATCAGCTCGGCCAGCATCTCGGCGCGCGGGATGACGGGGATCTTCCGCGTCCGGGCCTCCACCAGCTCGGGGTTGTCGCGGCGGACGGCGGACGAGATCACCACCACGTTGGCGTCCTGGACATGGGCGGCGTCGTGCCCGATCTCGATGCGACCGCCCAGCCCGGCCAGCCGGCGGGTGAGCTCGCTGCCCTTCAGGTCGGAGCCGGAGACGGCGTAGCCGAGGGTGAGGAGCACCTCGGCGATGCCGCTCATGCCGATGCCTCCGATGCCCACGAAGTGGATCCTGGCGTGGCGTGAACGGAACAGGGTCATGGTGTCCTCGCGCCACCCGGGCGGACCGGCTTGAAGTCAGGGCCGCGATCCTGGCCGAAGCGGGAGCCCCAGCGGCGTGCGCTCAGGCCGGCGCAGAAGTCGGCGATCTCGCTGGCGGCGGCCGGGCTGCCCAGCCGGCCGGCCGCGCGGGCCATGGCCTCCCGCCGCTCGGGGTGGGCGAGGATGGCCCGGATCTCCGAGGCCAGCAGCTCGCCGGTCAGGTCGCGCTCCTCGATCACGACCGCCGCGCCGGCGTCGAGCAGGCTCATGGCGTTGATCACCTGGTGGTTGTCGGCCGCGGCGGCGAAGGGGATGAGGATGGACGGCTTGCGGCAGACCGTCAGCTCGGCCAGCGTGGTGGCGCCGGCGCGGCAGACCACCAGGTCGGCGGCGGCGTAGGCGCCGGCCATGTCCTCAATGAACTCGCGCACCTCGGCCTGGAAGCCGACCGCCTGGTAGCCGCGCGCCACAGCCTCCCGGTCGCGGCCACCGGTCTGGTGGACGATCCGCAGGTGGCCACGCAGGTCGGCCAGGTGTGGCAGCGCCTCGATCACCCGCATGTTGAGGGCGTGGGCCCCCTGCGAGCCGCCGAAGACCAACATCCCCGGCACGGCCTCCCCGCCGCTGGGGTGCATGAAGCTCTCAAGCAACTGGCGCCGGATGGGGTTGCCGAGCTGGAGGGCCTTCCCTGCCGGGAAGCTGGCGGCGGCCTCGGGAAAGGCGGTGAAGGCGGCGTCGACCACGTGGCCGAGCAGCCGGTTGGTCAAGCCGGCCACGGCGTTCTGCTCCTGCACCGCGGTCGGGATCCGCAGCGTCCAGGCCGCCAGCACCAGCGGTCCGGAGGCATAGCCGCCCACCCCCACCACCACGTCGGGCCGCCACCGGCGCAGGATCCGGAGCGACTGCAGGAAGGCCCGGGGGAGCAGGACCAGGTTCTTCAGCCCAGCCAGCCAGCCCTTGCCCTTCAGCCCCCGGACCTCGATCAGCTCGATGGGGAAGCCGGCCGCCGGGACCACCAGCGCCTCGAGGCCGAGCGCCGTGCCGACGAAGACGGCGTCGTTGCCGGGGTGCCGGGTCACCACCTCCTCGGCCAGGGCCAGGCCCGGGAAGACGTGGCCGCCGGTGCCGCCGCCCGCGATCAGGATCCTCATGGCGACCCTCGCCTGGCCTGGGCCGCCGTCACGTGGCCTCCGCGCCGGCCGGCGGTGCCACCCGCACCGCCTGCACGCCCTGGCGCAGGAAGCCGCCCCGGTCCCCGGAGATGGAGAGGAGCACGCCGGAGGCGGCCAGCAGCGTCATCAGCGAGCTGCCACCGTAGGAGACGAAGGGAAGCGTCAGTCCCTTGGTGGGCAGGAGACCGAAGACCACCGCCAGGTTGAGCAGGGCCTGGCCGCCGATCAAGGTGGTCAGGCCGAGCGCGGCGTAGGCGCCGAACGGCTCGCCGGCGTGGAGCGCGGCCCGCAGGCCCCTCCAGATCACCAGGGTGTAGAGGAGGATGAGGACGCCGATCCCCAGCAGCCCCACCTCCTCGGCGATGACCGCGGCGATGAAGTCGGTGTGCGCCGCCGGCAGGTAGAAGAGCTTGCCCTTCCCCTGGCCAAGCCCCTGGCCGATCCAGCCGCCGTTGCCGATGCCGAGCAGCGACTCGACCAGCTGGAACCCGGCGCCTTCGCGGTGGCCCCACGGGTCGAGGTAGGCGAGCCAGCGCTCCATGCGGTACGGCGTGCCGGCGATGAGCCGCCAGCCGATGGGGATGGCCAGCAGCACGCCGCCGATGAGGTACGAGATGCGCGCCCCGGCCGCGAAGAGCATGGTGAAGAGCACCATCACCATGATCACGCCGGTCCCCATGTCGCGCTCCAACAGGCAGAGCACCACCAGCAGCCCGGTCACCAGCACGTGCGGGAGGAAGCCGATGGAGAAGAGCTTCACCCTGTCGCGCTGGCGGGCCAGCGAGCGGGCCAGGTAGAGGACCAGCGCCACCTTGGCCAGCTCGGCCGGCTGGAAGTTGACGACGCCGAGCGGGATCCAGCGGCGCGCCCCGCCGGCGACCCGGCCGAGGCCGGGGACGAGCACCAGCAGGAGCAGGGCGAGCGTCAAGCCGAGCAGCGGGTAGGCCAGCGGGATGAGCCGCCGGTAGCCGGCGCGAAGGGCGACGATCATCAGGGCCACGCCGATGGCGAAGGCCACCGCCTGGCGCTCCAGGAAGTAGAACTCGTCGTGCAGGTTGCGGGTGGCGGTGATGGCGCTGGCGGAGTAGACCATCACCGCCCCGCCCGCGGTGAGCACGAGGATGGCGAAGAGGAGCACCCAGTCGAACGGCGCCGGGCGCCGGGCGGTGGAGGCCTCGCTCACGGCAGGGCCCCCACCAGCTCGCGGAAGCGCTCCCCTCGCTCCTCGTAGCTCTTGAACTGGTCGTAGCTGGCGCAGGCCGGGGAGAGCAGCACCACGTCGCCTGGACCGGCCAGCGCCGCGGCGCGGGTGACGGCCGCGGTGAGCGTGCCGCAGCTCTCGGTGGCGGCGGCGCCGCCCAGCTCCTCCTCGATGGCCGGGGCGTCCTCGCCGACGGTGAGCAGCGCCTTGACCCGGCCGGCGAAGAGCGGGCGGAGCGGCGTGTAGGGCGCGTGCTTGCCGCGCCCGCCGAGGATCAGCACCACCCGGGCGCCACCGGCCGGGAAGGCGGCCAGCCCGACCCCGGTGGAGTCCACGTTGGTGGACTTGGAGTCGTTGATCCACTCGACGCCGCCCCGCTCGCGCACCAGCTCGAGCCGGTGGGGGAGGCCGGCGAAGTGGTCGAGGCCGCGCTGCACCGCCGCGCCAGGGACGCCCAGCAGCCGCGCGCAGAGCAGCGCCGCCATGGCGTTCTCGAGGTTGTGGCGCCCGCGCAGCGCCTTGTTGGCGAGCCGGTACCGCTCCGGGGACCCGGCCGCGTAGCGGTAGAACCAGAGCTCGCCGGCGCCGTCCTCCGGGGCCCGGGCGGCGGCCCGGGCGGGGGGACCGAAGCCGAAGGTGTAGAGCGCGCCGCGCGAGGCGGCCGCCATGGCCATGGCCCGGTCGTCGCGCAGGTTGGCCACCGCGAAGTCGCCCGGCTGCTGGGTCTCGAAGAGGCGCGACTTGGCGGCGGCGTAGGCGTCGATCCCGTCGTGGCGATCGAGGTGATCCGGGGTGACGTTGAGGACGGCCGCCACGCGCGCGCGCAGCCGCTCGATCCCCTCGAGCTGGAAGGAGGAGAGCTCCGCCACCACCACGTCGGCCGGTTGGCCGGAGAGGACGTGCTCGCAGAGCGGCGTGCCGAGGTTGCCACCCACGAAGGTGCGCCGGTCCTCCGAGAAGAGGGCGCCGGCCAGCGCCGTGGTGGTCGACTTCCCGTTGGTCCCGGTGATGGCGACCAGCGGCGTCGTTCCCAGGAAGCGGGCCGCCAGCTCGACCTCGCCCCAGATCGGCACGCCGGCGGCGCGGGCCGCCTTCAGCTGCGGCATGGCCATGGGGACGCCGGGCGAGACCACCACCAGGTCCGCGGCGGTGAAGTCGCGCTCGTCGTGGCCGCCCAGCATCCGCCGAAGCGGCAGCACCTCGAGCGCCGCCAACGACGGCTCCAGCGCCGCGGCCGGACGCGAGTCGGTCACGGTGACCGAGGCTCCCTCGCGGACGCAGAGCCGCGCCGCGGCCATACCGGAGCGGGCCAGCCCGACCACGGTGACCTTCTTGCCTCTCAGGTTGAGTGCGGTCGGCACGGCTACCTCAGCTTGATCGACATGAGCGCGACCAGCGCCAGCATGACGGAGATGATCCAGAAGCGGACGATGATCTTGGGCTCGGCCCACCCCTTCAGCTCGAAGTGATGGTGGATCGGGGCCATCCGGAAGACCCGCTTGCCGGTGTACTTGAAGCTGGTCACCTGGATGATGACGCTGACGGTCTCGGCGAGGAAGACGCCATGGAGGATGGCGCTGGCCAGCTCGTTCTTGGTCAGCACCGCCAGCATGCCGAGGCCTCCGCCCAGCGCCAGCGAGCCGACGTCGCCCATGAAGACCTGCGCCGGGTAGGTGTTGAACCAGAGGAAGGCCACGCCGGCGCCGAACACCGCCGCGCAGTAGACCCCCAGCTCCTCTGCGCCCGGGATGGAGACGATGCGCAGGTACTCGGCGAGGCTGAAGCCGGCGATGGTGGAGCCGGCCACGTAGCTGAGCGCCAGGAAGGTCATCGCCGAGATGATGGTCGGGAAGATGGCGAGCCCGTCCAGCCCGTCGGTGAGGTTGACGGCGTTGGAGGTGGCCACCACCACGAAGACCATGAACGGCAGGTAGAGCCAGCCGAGGTCGGGGTCGAAGAGCCGGGTGGGGATGAACGGCAGCGTCAGGTGGGTGTCGATGCGGCTGCCCACGAAGAGCCAGGGAAAGCGGGGGTCGGCGTGGACGTGCCAGTCGGTGAGCAGGCCGTAGTAGACGGCCAGCACCACCAGCACCTGGAAGACCAGCTTCTTCTTGCCGGCCAGCCCCCTGGAGTCGCGCCTGGAGAGCTTGAGCCAGTCGTCGGTGAAGCCGATGGCGCCGTAGCCGATGGTCACCAGCAAGGCCGCCCAGACCAGGCGGTTGTCCAGCCGGCCCCAGAGCAGCGTCGAGGAGGCAAGCGAGAGGAGGATGAGCGCCCCGCCCATGGACGGCGTGCCGGCCTTCTTCTTGTGGCCGTCGGGGGTGTCCTCGCGCACGTTGCTGGCGCCGTACTGGAGGACGCGCATCCGCTCGATGAAGGCCGGGCCGAGGATCAGCCCGATCACCATGGCGGTCAGTCCGGCCGCCACGATCCGGAAGGACGGGTAGCGGAGGACGTTGAAGAGGCTGACCCGTGCCGAGAGCGGGTAGAGGAAGTGGTAGAGCATCCTAGTGGCCCGCCCCCGGGAGGATGCCCACTGCGAGCGCCGATCCTCTCGCTGCGGCGGGCCCCTGTCTGAGCGCCTCGACGAGCCGCTCCAGCTTCATGCCGCGGCTGCCCTTGACGAGGAGGACGTCGCCGGGCGCGGCGGCGGTGCGCACCGCGTCGGCCAGCGCCGCCACGTCCTCGGTGTGAAAGGTCCGGTCGGGCGAGAGCCCGGCCGCCAGCGCCCCGGCCAGCGTCTCCCGCGAGCGCGGACCGAAGCCGAAGAGCCGCGCCACCGGCAGGCCCGCCGCCTCGGCCCCCACGCCACGGTGCAGCTCGGCCTCACCCGATCCGAGCTCCAGCATGTCCCCGAGGGCCGCCAGCGGGCGGCCCCCCCCGGCGCGCGCCAGCTCCCCCAGGGTCCGCAGCGCGGCGCCCATGGAGAGCGGGTTGGCGTTGTAGCAGTCGTCGACCAGCAGCAGGCCGCTCGGCAACCGCTCCAGCCGCAGCCGCCGCCCCACCGGCCGGACCCCGGCCAGGCCGCGGACGATCTCCCGGTCGCTGCAGCCCAGCGCGATGGCGGCGCAGGCGGCGGCGGCGGCGTTCTGCGCGTTGTGCGCGCCCACCAGCGGCAGCGTCACCTCGAGCTCCCGGTTGCCGACGCCGAGCAGGAAGCGCATCCCGGTGGCGTCCTGGGCCAGCAGGTCCAGCACCGCCACGTCGCCGCGCCGCTGCCGCCCCACCGCGAAGGTGAGGAGGCGGCGGCCGGAGGCGCGGGCGCGCGCCAGCATCCTCGGGTCGTCGGCGTTGGCCACGGCGATGCCGCCCTCGGGCAGGCCGGCGTAGAGCTCGGCCTTGGCGTCGGCCACGCCGTCTACGGAGCCGAGCCCCTCGAGGTGCGCCGCGGCGGCGTTGGTCACCACGCCCACCTGCGGCCGGCTCAGGGCCGTGAGCCGGGCGATCTCGCCGGGGTGGCTCATCCCCAGCTCGATCACCGCCGCCTGGTGCTCGCCGGCCAGCCGGAGCAGGGTGAGCGGCACGCCCACCTCGTTGTTGAGGTTCCCCTCGGACCGAAGCACCGGGCCGCGTTCGGCCAGGATGGCGGCGATCATCTCGCGCGTGGTGGTCTTGCCGTTGGAGCCGGTGACGCCCACCACCGGCAGCTCGAACCGGCGCCGGTGGAAGGCGGCGATGGCGCCGAGCGCCAGCAGCGTGTCGGCCACCAGGAGGCGCGGTGGGCCGGTGGGCGCGGCCACCTCGGCGGCGACCACCGCGGCCCTGGCGCCGGCGCGGGCGGCGGCGGGCAGGAAGGCGTGGGCGTCGAACCTCTCGCCCCGCAGCGCCACGAAGAGCGAGCCTGCCGCGAGGGTGCGCGTGTCGATGGAGACGCCGGCCACGTCGCCGGGCGGCGGATCGAGCCAGCGCCCGCCGGTGGCGGCGACCAGCTCGCCGGCGGTGAAGCGCGGTCCGGTCATGCGAGACCGAGGGCCCGGCGGGCCTCCTCCCGGTCGTCGAAGCGGCGCCGCTCGGCGCCCACCAGCTGGTAGTCCTCGTGACCCTTGCCGGCGACGAGCACGGCGTCGCCGGGGCGGGCGCAGGCCAGCGCCAGCTCGATGGCGGCGCGCCGATCCGGCTCGATCACGTAGCCCGGCTCACCGGCCACCGCCTCGGCGGCGGTGCGGCGCGGCCGCCCGGCCGAGGAGAGCCCCGGCTCGATCTCGGCGATGATGCGGAGCGGATCCTCGCCGCGCGGGTTGTCGCTGGTGACGATGGCGAGGTCGGCGCCGCGCCCGGCCACCGCGCCCATGAGCGGCCGCTTGCCGCGATCCCGGTCGCCGCCGCAGCCGAAGACCACCACCACCCGGCGGGGCCCCAGCGAGCGGAGCGCCTCGACGGCGCGGGCCAGCGCGTCGTCGGTGTGGGCGTAGTCGACGAAGAGCGAGAGGCCGCGCCCGTCGATGCGCTCGAGCCGCCCCGGCGCCCCGCGGCTCTCCGAGAGGCCGGCCTCCACCGCGGCCAGCGGCAGCCCGGCGGCCAGCGCCAGCCCGGCGGCGCAGAGCAGGTTCTCCAGGTTGTGAGCCCCCACCAGCGGCGAGCGAAGGGCGAGCGGGCCGCGCGGCGTCCGCACGGTGGCCTCGATGCCGGCCATGGAGAGGCGCGGCGACTCGGCGCGGAGCTGGTCCTCGGCGCGGGTGCCGTAGCGCCAGGCGGTCCGGCCGGGGCCGAGCTGGTCGGCCAGCCGCGCGCCCCACGCGTCGCGGGCATTCACCACCGCGATGCCGTCGGGGGCGAGGTGCTCGACGAAGAGCCTGCGCTTGGCGGCGAAGTAGCCCTCCATGTCGCCGTGGTAGTCGAGGTGGTCGCGGGTGAGGTTGGTGAAGGCGGCGGCGGCGAAGCGCAGGCCGGCCACCCGCTCCTGGGCCAGCGCGTGCGACGAGACCTCCATCACCACCAGCGTGGTGCCGGCGTCGCGCATCTCGCCGAGCAGCGCCTGCACCGCGGTGGACTCGGGCGTGGTGTGGGCGGCGGCGCGCTCGACGCCGGGGAAGCGGTGCGTGATGGTGCCGATCACGCCGGTGGGGCGGCCGGCGGCGCGAGCGCAGGCCTCGACGAGGTAGCTCACCGTGGTCTTGCCGTTGGTGCCGGTCACGCCGAGGAGTTGCATGGCGTCGCCGGGCCGGCCGTGGAAGTTGGCGGCGCAGAGCGCCATGGCCCGCCTCGCCGACGGCGCCAGCAGCAGCCGCGCCGGTGCGCACTCGACCGGCCGCTCGGCGATCACCGCCACCGCGCCGCGGCCAGCGGCCTCGGCGGCGAAGGCGTGGCCGTCCGCCCGGGCGCCCGGGAGCGCGCAGAAGAGCGAGCCCGGAATCACCTCCCGTGAATCACCGGTGACGCGGAGGATCTCCGGGTCGTCGGAGAGCGAGCCGCGCGCGCCGGTGCCTGCGATGACGTCCGAGAGCCGCATCGATGGAAGGTTCTCACGCGCGGGGAAGACCGGCCAATTTCCGGCGTCCGTGCGGGAGGTTGCGTGGCGTCGGACCCGGCCGGGTCCAGCGCCGGGCGATAGTACGTCAGCCCGGGGGCGCGAGGGTAATCTTGACGCGCGCGCCGCGTTCGACGACCCGGCCGGGCGGCGGCGCCTGGGAGACCACCAGGCCCGAGCCGGTCAGGTCGGCCCCGAGGTCGAGGGCCTCCAGCGTCCGGACGGCGGCGCGGGCCGGCAGGCCGCCCAGCGCCGGGACGGCCACGTTGCCGGTGGCGTGGGCGCCGCGGCGGGCCGCGACCTCGACGGGAGGCGGGGTGGGCGACTCGGGCTCGGCGTCGGCGCCGGGAGCAGGGGCAGGGGCCGCCGGGTGGCGAACGGCGGCCCTGGCGACGCGAGCCATCGACGAGGCGCCGGCGGGCCCGGCGGTGGCGGCCGGCGGACCCTGGGGCGGAACCCCGAGCATCCTCAGGGCGTACTCGGCGATCTCGCGGAACGGCGGAGCAGCGACCTCCCCGCCGTAGCTCTCCCCCTTCGGCTCGTCGATGAAGACCCCGATCACCACTCGCGGCGCCTCGGCCGGAGCGAAGCCGACGAAGGAGCTGAAGTGACGGTCGGCCGAGTAGCCGCCCGTGACCGGGTCGGGCTTCTGGGCGGTGCCGGTCTTGCCGGCCACTCGCCACCCGTCGGAGCGGGCTCGATGGCCCGTGCCATCGGGATCCTCGACCACGCCGATCAGCCACCGGGCCACGGTGGCGGCGGCGGTGGCCGAGACCACCCGCCGGACCGGGGTCGGCCGCGCCTGGTCGAGCACCGAACCGTCGGCCGGATCGAGCACCCGCTTCACCAGCAGCGGCCTCATCAGCACGCCGCCGTTGGCGATGGCCCCCATGGCGATCACCACCTGCAAGGGCGTGGCGGTGAGCCCCTGGCCGAAACTCTGGGTGGCCAGGGTGATGTCGGCCCTGGGGAAGGGGAGCTGGCCGCGCCGCTCGCCCGGGAGGTCGACGCCGGTCCGTTCGCCGAAGCCGAAGGCGGCCAGCACCTCGGATAGACGCTGCTTGCCGAGCCGGGCGCCGATGCGGGCGGCGCCCACGTTCGACGAGGCCGCCAGCACCTTGGCCGGCCCGATCCAGCCGAACGCCATGTGGTCGTGGATGACGTGGCCACCCACCGTGTAGCCGGGGGTGCAGTCGATGGCATCGGTGGGCCTGAGGACGGCGCGGTCGAGGGCCCCGGCGATGGTGAAGGTCTTCATGGTGGAGCCGGGCTCGAAGGCGTCGGTGACGGCCCGGTTCCTCAGCTCCCGCCCGGTGCGCTGCGCGTTGGGGTTGACCGGCGGATCGCTGGCCATGGCCAGGACCTCCCCGGTGGCCGGGTCGAGCGCCACGGCCACGCCGGAGAGCGCGTGCGAGCCGCGGACCGCGCTGGCCAGCGCCCGCTCGGCCACCAGCTGCAACCCCTGGTCGATGGTCAGCTCGACCCGCGCCCCTTCGCGCCCGCGCGCCGAGCCCGGGGCGTCCGGCAGCGCCAGCCTCCCGGCGCCGTCGCGCAGCGAGGGGACGCGCGTCGGCTCGCCGCGCAGCAGGTCGTCGAGCGCCAGCTCCACGCCGTCGAGGCCGGAGCCCTCGTCGCCGGTGACGCCGAGCAGCTGCCCGGCCAGCGTGACCTTCGGGTAGTAGCGACGGTTCTCGGCCACCAGGCCCACGCCGGGCATTGCCAGCCGGCGCACCGCGCCGGCCTCGGCCGGCGAGATGCGCCGCTTGGCCCAGACGAAGCGCGAGCCGCGCTCCACGTTTCGTCCCAACGCCCTCCAGTCGAGGCCGAGCGCGGCGGCCAGCGGCCGGAGCGCCCGGGCCATCGAGGCGGACCGGTCGGCCAGCCCCTCGGGATCGACGAAGACCGACTCGGCGTCGGCGCTGCCGGCCAGCAGCACGCCGGCCCGGTCGGTCACCACGCCCCGGCGCGGCTTCAGCACGAACTGGCGTAGGTACTGGTCGCGCGCCTCGGAGGAGAGCTTGTCGCGCTGCACCACCTGCAGCTGCACGGCGCGCCAGGCGAGCCCGCCGAAGCCTGCCAGGAATAGCAGGCCGATCAGGCCGACGCGGATGGCGATCCAGCGCGTCGCCTTGGGGTCCGGCCCTGGGCGCATGCGTGCCGGTCACTCCCGCGACATGGCCACCCGCGACGGCCCCCGGAGCGCGACCTGGTGCGCCCCGAGGACCTCCGCGTCCCGCCCGGCGTTCGCCGACGCCAGGCGGGCACCCGCCGCCGCCCGTCCACCGCTGGGCTCCACCGCCAGCCGCGCCGCGGTCGCCTGCACCGCGATGACCGCGCCCGGCGCGGGTGGAGCCATCGAGAGCTTCGTCCGCGCGAACGTCTCCAGCGCCGCCGGCGCCTTGAGCGCCTCCACCTCCAGCAGCAACTGGTCGTGTTCGGAGTTGAGCCGGGCGTGCTCCTTCTGGAGCATCCCCAGCTGGTAGGCCGCCGTGAGCGTCCGGGTGCGCGACCAGGTGAAGGCCACCAGCATCGCCGCCAGCAGCGTGACGAACAGGGTGGTCCTCAGGACCGGGCCGGCCACGGCGGGCCGCCTCGAAGCGGCGCGGATCACCGGAGCCGCTCCACCACGCGGAGTCGCGCGCTGCGCGACCGGGGGTTGCGTGCCAGCTCGGCGTCGCCGGCCATGGCCGGCTTGCGCGTCACCGGCGAGAAGCTGGCCCTGGCGCCGCAGCCGCAGACCGGCATGCCCGGCGGGCAGACGCAGGCCTGGCAGAGGGCACGGAACTTCTCCTTGACGGCCCGGTCCTCGAGGCTGTGGAAGGCGATGGCGCCGGCGCGGCCGCCCGCCTTCATGAGGCGCGGGAGGGACTCCAGCCAGGCCGCCAGCGCTCCCAGCTCGTCGTTGACCGCGATGCGGAGCGCCTGGAACGTCCGGGTGGCCGGGTGGATCCGCTTCGGCCAGGCCTTGCGCGGGATGGCGCCGCCCACCAGCTCCGCCAGCCGGGCGGTGTCGAGCGGCTCGCCGGCCTCGACCGCGCGCTTGATGGCGCGGGCGATGGGGCGGGCGAAGGGCTCCTCACCATAGGTCGAGAGGATGCCGGCCAGCTCGCGCTCGTCGAGCCGCGCCAGCAGGTCGGCCAGCGTCTGCCCCTCCGGACCCATGCGCATGTCGAGCGGGCCACCCTGGCGGAAGGAGAAGCCACGCGCCGGGTCGTCGAGCTGCGGCGAGGAGACGCCGAGGTCTACCAGCGCGCCGTCCACGCCGTCGAGCCCGAGGGCGGCCAGCACGTTTCGGGCGTCGCGGAAGTCCCCACGCACGGCGCGGAAGGCCTCGCCGTAGCGGGCCAGCCGGGCGCCGGCGGCGGCCAGCGCGCGCGGGTCCTTGTCCATCCCGATCACGTGGGCCCCCGCCTCGAGGAAGAGCGACGAGTGGCCGCCGCCGCCGAGGGTGCCGTCGAGGAAGAGCAACCCAGGCCCCGGACGGAGCAGCTCCACCACCTCTCGTGCCAGCACCGGCTCATGGACGAACTCCTCGGTCACGCGGCCCGGATGGCGGCCTCGACATCGGCGAACATCTCGACGTGCCCGCCGGCCCCGCCGGCATGCACCAGATCGCGCACGTAGCGCGTCGCCCCCGCGGCGCGCAGCCCCGGGATGGCCTTGAGCAGCGCGGCGCCGGCGTAGTGGAGGTGGGTGACCCGCTTCAGGTCGACGACCACCGTCCGCCCCTGCGCCCGCGCCTGCGCCGCCACCCGCGCGATGGAGGCCAGCTCCTCGCGGGTCAGCTCGCCGACGCCCCGGATCACCGTCACCTCGTCCATCTGCCTGGTCTCGTACATGCCAACGCCCTCCGAGCCCTACACCTTGAAGAAGTCGATCCGCTCCGCGACCGGGATCTCCGCCGCCATCTCCGTCTCGTACGCGGCCTGGTCGTAGAGCTGGATGTAGCCACCCATCCCCACCCAGACGACCTCCTTGGCCAGGCCGGCCCACTCGCGCAGCGGCGGCGGCACCAGCACGCGGCCGTGGATGTCGAGGTCCACCTCGTGGGCCGAGGCGACGAACTTGAGGACGTTGCGCTGCATGAGCGCGTCGAACGGCGAGGCGGCGGCGACCTTCTTGGCCAGCTCGGTCCACTGCGACTGCGGCAGCGCCAGCAACGACCTGGAGTGCGAGTTGCGCAGCAGCACGATGCGCGGCTCGCCGGCCGCCGCGAGCGCCTCGCGCAGCCTGGCCGGGAGGCTGGTGCGCCCCTTGCCGTCGATCGTGTGGTTGTAGGTTCCGAAGAACACGGGCGAGTCGATCCTGCGCTGTAGATCCACTTTCTGCCACTTTTTGCCACAGAGTGGTTTGGATCTAGGTGGATCCGGCCCGGGATGTCAACGGAGCCCACGGGGACCCCACCCCGGTACTGCAGGCGTGTTCAGTGGATCCGGCTGGAAGGTGGCCCACCGGGACGAGCGGACCGCACATGAGAAGGGGACCTGGGTTGACCCCAGGTCCCCTTCTGCCGTCCGATGAGTCCTCGGCCGCCCGCGGCGGCCCGGCCTCGGCCTACTTCAGGACCTGGAACCGGCCGTCCTTGACCGTCAGCATCTCGAAGGCGTCGGGGGTCAGTCCGCAGTGATCGGTGGCCGACATGTTGAAGACGCCGGCGGTGCCGGCCATCCCGTGGATCGACTCGATGGCGTCTCGTGCCTTCTGCCGGTTGGTCCCTCCGCCCTTGAGGCCGGCCTGGAGCATGAGGAAGGCGTCGTAGGCGTGGCCGCCGAAGGTGGAGACGTCCTCCTTG
This sequence comes from Myxococcales bacterium, assembly GCA_021806645.1. Taxonomy (GTDB): domain Bacteria; phylum Myxococcota; class Myxococcia; order Myxococcales; family Anaeromyxobacteraceae; genus JADKCZ01. The sequence goes on from JAJZQX010000010.1 coordinate 57,894, forward strand.
TAGCGTGCCTCGTAGCCGCGCTTGTACTCGACCAGGAGCTTCTTCTGCGGGTTGGAGTCGGGGAGTGACTCGGCCACCAGGAGCCGCCCGGCCGGGAAGATCACGCCCTCGGCCGCGGCGCCGGCCGCCTTCACGTAGCCGACGTTGCCGAAGCCGTGGCTCTGGAAGAGCGGGATGGTCAGGCCGATCTGGCGGGCGTTCTTGAGGACGATCGACTGGGCCGGTTCGATCGACCAGTTGACCAGCGCCTGGGCACCCGAGGCCTTCATCTTCGTCACCTCGGCGGTGAGGTCGGTGGCCGCCTTGTCGTAGACCTCGCTGGCCACGACGGTGAGGCCGTAGGTCGGCGCCAGCTTCTCAAGCTGGGCCTTGCCGGCCTGGCCGAAGCCGGTGTTGGAGGTGAGCAGGCCGACCTTGGTCAGGCCGAGCTTCTTGACGCGCTCGAAGATGCGGATCACCGCGTGGCTGTCGCTCTGTGGCGACTTGAAGACCCACTTCCCCACCGGCTGGACGATGACCTCGGCCGCCGCGCAGGAGAGCAGCAGCGTGCCGCTCTCCTCGGCCAGCCGCTTCACCTGCATGCTCTCACCGCTGGTGGAGGGGCCGATGATGGCGAAGACCTGGTTCTCCTCGATGAGCTGCTTGGCCAGCGACACCGCCTTCTCCGGGCTGCCGCCGGTGTCCTTGATCAACAGCTCGATCTTGATGCCGTTGATGCCTCCGGCGGCGTTGGCCTTCTCCACCAGCATCTCCAGCGTGCGCGCCTCCGGGGTGCCCAGGAACGAGGCCGGCCCGCTCACCGACAACAGCGCGCCGACCTTGACGGTCTCGCCCGCGGTCGCGGGTCCCACCAGACTGAACAGCACCACAGCCAGAACGAACCTCAGCATCCTCATCACGTGAGCCTCCTCGGGGCGCCATGCCCCACTGGTCGATCAACCTGCCGCGCCAAACGTCACCTGGACCCCGAGCGAGGCCAGGGCCTTCCTGGTGTTGAGGTTCTGCGTCACCGCCGCGTCCCGGCAGGCCACCTCGCCCGGCCCGGTGGCGTGGACCGCGATGGCCTCCGCCAGCGACTCGATCCGGTGGTCGGCGACGAGCCGGTCGAGGAAGGCGCGGGAGAGGAGGACCGGGTGGCCGCGGCGGCCGAGGTGGGTGGCGATGAGGACATCGCCCCGACCGTCGCGAAAGGCTCGCAGGAGCCGGGCGTGCGTGCCGGCTCGCAGGAGCGGCTGGTCGACGTGGCAGACCAGCACCGCCGCCAGCCCGGGGTCCTCCTGCAGCGCCGCGAGGAGGCCACAGCGAAGCGACGCCAGCATCCCGCGCCGCCAGGCCCTGCAGGTGACGGGATGGGCGCCGCCGAACCGGACGCCCCGCCGCACCCGCGCCGACTGGTGGCCGAGCACGGCGAGGCGGACGCCGACGCCGTCCACCGCCGCCAGGGTGCGGAGGATTCGGCCGAGGAAGGTCTCGCCCCGGATCTCGAGGAGCGGCTTGGGCGACCCCATCCGGCTCGACGCCCCCGCGGCCAGGACGATGGCGGCGACGGTCATGCGCGCTCCCCGCCCGCCGCGCCGCCGCCCGGGATGAGCCGCACCACCGCGGCGGCCTCGACGACGGCTGCGCCAGGCCTGGGCCCGCGCCGCACCGCCACCAGCTCGGCCACCACGCTGACCGCGATCTCCTCCGGCGTCACCGCGCCGATGTCCAGGCCGAGTGGGGTGCGGAGCCGCGCCAGCTGCGCCTCCGACGCTCCTTGCGCCCGGAGCCGCATGAGGAACTTGTCCCGCTTGCGGCGGCTCCCGATCATCCCGACGAAGCCGGCCGGCGTGGCCAGCAGCGCCTTCACGGTGGCCTGGTCGACGGCGTGGGAGTGGCTGGCGACGACGCAGAAGGTGGCCTGGTCGGGAGCGAGCTCCCCCACCACGGCCGCCGGCTCGTCGCAGATGATCGCCAGCGCCGACGGCAGGCGTCCAGCCCCGGTCCATGCCTCCCGCTCGTCGACGACCGTCACCGCGAACCCGACGCGCGCCGCCGCCTCGCAGATGGCCCCGCCGATGTGGCCGGCGCCGAAGAGGAGGAGCCGGGCCACCGGCTCGATGCGCTCGAGGAAGACCTTCATCTGCCCGCCGCAGCACATGCCGAGGTCCCGGGAGAGATCGTAGGCGGCGAACCGCTGCGCCGGGCCCCCGGGCGCGAGCATCGCCCGCGCCTGCTCGAGGACGCGGTGCTCGATGGTGCCGCCGCCGACGGTCCCGACGGCGCTCCCGTCGGCGAGGAGGAGGAGCTTGGCCCCCGGGGCCTGCGGCGTGGAACCGTCCACCTCCACCACGGTCGCCAGCACCGCCACCAGGCGCGCTCGCCGGGCGAGCACCAGGGCCTCGTAGACGTCGCCGCCGCGGTCGGTCCGGTCGCGCTGGTCCCCAGCCTTCATCGAGCCTCCATGGCCCGGCGCAGCGCCCGCCGCACCAGCACCGGCACCATGGCACGGCGCCAGGCCGGGTCGGCGGTCATGTTGGCCAGCGGGTGGCACTGCCGGTACGCCTGCGCGGCGACCCGCTCCAGCGCCGCGTCATCCAGCGGTCTTCCCTCGACCAGGTCGCCGAGGCCGGTGACCACCCGCGGGCGGGCGCTCAGCGCCGACACCACCACCCGCAGCGACCGGCAGGCGCCGCCCGGCGCCAGGTCGGCGACGGCCGCCACCGAGAGCACCGGGAAGTCGATGGCCTCGCGCATCCGGAGCTTCTCGTAGGCGGCCCGTCGCCCCGGCGGCGCGGCCGGGACGCGAAGCTCGGTGACCAGCTCCCCGGGCAGGAGGGCGAGGTGCCGCCGTCCCTCGCTCTGGAGCAGCGACTCCACCGGGATCCAGCGGTCGCCAGCCACGCCCTCGACCCGGGCCTCGGCGCCGAGCGCGGTGAGCAAGGCCGCCCCGTCCGAGCTGCAGGCGGCGACGCAGCCCCTGGCGCCGGGCACCACGTGGCAGGTGGTCCCCTTGCGCTTCAGGCAGTGACCGAGCGCCGCCCGCCAGAAGGCGGTCTGGTTGAAGTAGGTGCAGCGGGTGTCGAGGCAGAGGTTGCCCCCCACGGTCCCCATGTTGCGAAGCTGCGGCGAGCCGATCTGGCGGTAGGCGCCGGCCAGCGTGGGGTGGCGCTGGCGGAGCAGTGGATCGGCGGCGGCCGCGGCCAGCGAGGTGAGCGCGCCGACGTGGAGATGGCCCGCCACCTCGCGGACCCCGCGGAGATGGGGCTCCTCGATCCGGGTCAGGTCGACGAGGAGTTCCACGTCGAGGAGGCGGTGCTTGAGGTTGGGCACCAGGTCGGTGCCGCCGGCGATGGGGAGGACCGGCCCACGCCGCTGGGCCCCGTCGCCATCCGGCGCGGTCCGGCCGCGGCCGCCCTGCTCGAGCAGCTCGAGCGCGTCGCGGAGGCGCTTCGGTGCCAGGTAGCGGATGGGAGGGAGCGGCAGCATCAGCGTCGCCCCTTCCAGGACAGGCCGGCCTGGCGTCGGGTCTCGAGCGCCGCCAGCACGCGCGGCGGAAGGAACGGCAGGCGCGTCAACCGCACGCCCACCGCGTCGTGGATGGCGTTGGCGATGGCCGGGATGGAGGGGTGAAGCGGTCCCTCGCCGGCCTCCTTGGCGCCGTAGGGCCCCTCCCGGTCGCCGCTCTCGACGATGATCGACTCCAGTTCCGGGGTGTCGAGCGTGGTCGCCAGCGGGTAGTCGAGCAGGGACGGGCCGCGATGCAGTCCGCGCTCGTCATAGGGCTGCTCCTCGAAGAGCGCCTCGCCGAAGCCCATGGCCGCGCTCCCCTCCATCTGCCCCTCCACCAGCATGGGGTTGAGGGCGCGTCCGCAGTCGTGAGCCACCCAGATCTTCTTCACCCGGACCTGGCCGGTCTGGTCGTCGACCTCGACCTCGGCGACGTGGGCGCTGAAGGAGTAGGCCGGCGAGGCGCCGATGGTGGCCCCGCGGTAGCTCCCGTGGACGTCCTTGGGCGTGTTGTAGGACCCCACGCCGCCGAGGGTGCCGAAGCGGGCCTCGGCGGCCTGGAAGGCCTCGGCGATGGGGACGGCGTGCGACGGGGTGCCGGGCGCCGTGGCGAAGCCGTCGGCCAGCCGGACCTGTCCGGGCGGCACGCTCCAGGCCTGGGCCATGGCGTCCTGGATCCGCCGCTTCACGCCGGCGCAGGCGGCGATGGCGGCGTTGCCGGCCATGAAGGTGATGCGAGACGAATAGGCCCCCAGGTCGACCGGGGTGAGGTCGGTGTCGGCGGTCACCACCCGGATCGAGTCGAGTGCCACGCCGAGCTCCTCGGCCACGATGTAGGCCAGCACCGAATCGCAGCCCTGGCCGATGTCGCTCACCCCGGCGAAGACCGTGACCCGGCCGGAGCGGTCCACCTTGAGCTGCACCGCCGACTGCGGCATCTCGTTGGGGTAGATGGGGTAGTTGGTCCCGGAGATGTAGGTGGAGCCGGCCACCCCGACGCCGCGGCCGAAGGGCAACTGCCGGAACTTCTCCTTCCAGCCGCTGGCCCGCTCCACGCCGGCCAGGCACTCGAGGAAGCCGTTGGAGGTCACCCGGAACTCGTTGACGGTGCGGGTGTCGGCGCCGAGGACGTTGCGCCGGCGCAGCTCGATGGGGTCGAGGGCGACGCGCTCGGCCAGCATGTCGAGGGCGCACTCGAAGGCGAAGCGGGGCTGGACCGATCCGTGGCCACGCTTGGGGCCACAGGAGGGCTTGTTGGTGAAGACGCGCGTCGAGTCGAACTCGTAGGCGGGGAGCCGGTAGGGCGCGCCGAGGAGCTGCCCCGAGTAGTAGGTGGTCACCAGGCCGAAGGAGGAATGGGCGCCGCCGTCGATCAGGATCCGCGCCTTGACCGCGGTGAGCATGCCGTCGCGCCTGGCCCCGACCTGGTAGGTCATCAGCATGGGATGGCGGCCGCGGTGCGCGGCGAAGACCTCCTCACGCGTGTAGAGGATCTTCACGGGCCGGCCGGTGAGGCAGGAGAGCTTGGCCACCGCGAACTCGAGGTCGAAGGGCTCGCTCTTGCCTCCGAAGCCGCCGCCGACCGCCGGCTGGATCACCCGGATGCGGTCAATGGGGAGCTCGAGGACGCGGCTCAGCTCGCGGTGGAGGTAGTGCGGCACCTGGGTGCTGGAGTGGACGGTGAGGATCCCGTCGGCGCCGAGGTCGCCCACCGCGCAGTGCGGTTCGATGGCGGCGTGGGTCGAGCCGGCGTGGAACCAGGTGTCCTCCACCACCACCTCGGCCCCGGCCAGCCCGCCCTCGACGTCGCCGAAGGTGAGGCGGACCTGCTTGGAGACGTTCCCCTTCGCGGAGAAGGTGTTCACCTGGTTCTCGGGGTGGGCCAGCGCGTCCTCCACGGTGAGGACCGCCGGCAGCACCTGGTAGTCGATCTCGATGAGCGCGAGCGCCGCCTCGGCGGTCCGCTCGTCGTCGGCGGCCACCGCCGCCACCCCGTCGCCGACGTATAGGACCTTGTCGATGGCCAGCGGGTACTCGTCGCGGGTCCAGGGGATGATGCCGTAGGCGACCGGCAGGTCGCGCCCGGTGATGACGGCGTGGACGCCGGGGTGGGCCGCCGCGCGCCGGGTGTCGATGGAGCGGATGCGGGCGTGGGCATGGGGCGAGCGGAGGATCTTGCCGTGGAGGAGCCGCGCCGGCTGCAGGTCGTCGGTGAAGATGGACTGGCCGGTGACCTTGCGCCGGCCGTCCACCTTCCTGTTGCGCTTGCCGATCACCGAGAAGGCGGCGCCCTCGCCGCTGCCAGGGCCAGGGCCGGCCGGCCCGACCGGACGCCGGCCGGTCACGGCTTGCCTCCACCCTTCGGGGCGGCGCGAGCCTGGTGGACCTCGCCGGCGGCCTTCACCACCGCGTCCAGGATCTTGGTGTAGCCGGTGCAGCGGCAGAGGTTGCCGGACAGCGCCTCGCGGACGTCCTGGCGGCTCGGCTGGTCGTTCTCCTCTATGAGCGCGCAGGCGCTCATGAGCATCCCCGGCGTGCAGAAGCCGCACTGGGCGGCCCCCTGCGTGTCGAAGGCCTCCTGGAGCGGATGGAGCCGGCCTGCCTCGGCCAGCCCCTCGACCGTGGTCACCCGACGGCCTTCGACGGAGCGAGCCAGGACCAGGCAGGCCAGGACGGCGCGGCCGTCGAGGAGCACGGTGCAGGCGCCGCAGTCGCCCTTGTCGCAGCCCTGCTTCGAGCCGGTCAGGCCGAGGTCCTGGCGGAGACACTCGAGGAGCGTGGCGCCGGGCTCGACCAACACCTCGACCGGGTCGCCGTTGACGACGAAGCGAACGCTCTCCTTCACGCGCCCTCCGAGCCCGGACCTGGCGCTCCGCCAGCCGCCGGCTGCTGCGGGCGACCAGCAGCGCCGGCCGCCCCCGAGGCGTACCGGTCACGGAGCAGCCGGTGCAGGATCTTGCCGGTGGCGGTCCGGGGCATCTCCTCGGCGGCGATGAAGCGGATCTCCCGCGGGCACTTGTAGCCGGCCAGCTCGCGGCGAGCCAGCGAGGCCAGCGCCGCAGCGGTGGGCGCGGTCCCCGCTCGCGCCACCACCACCGCGGTGACCGCCTCGCCCCACTTGGCGTCTGGCAGCCCGATGACCGCCACGTCGCCGACGTCCGGGTGGCTGGCCAGCACCTTCTCCACCTCGGAGGGGTAGACCTTCTCACCGCCGCTGATGATCATGTTGCTCCGGCGATCGACCAGCGTGTAGAAGCCGTCGCCGTCGCGCCGGGCCAGGTCGCCGGCGGAGCAGTACCCGTCGCGCAGCGCGCTGGCGGTCGCCTCGGGGAGGTTCCAGTAGCCGTCGAAGGCGGTCGGCGTCCGGGCCCAGAGCTCTCCGACCTCGCCCTCGGGCACCTCGACGCCGTGGTCGTCGAGGAGCCGGACCCGGCCGATGCCCAGGATCTCACGGCCGATGGAACCGAGCTTGTCGAACTGCTGCTCGGGGCGCAGCAGCGTCACCAGCCCGGCCTCGGTCGAGCCGTAGGCCTCGAAGAGCCGAGACGACGGGAAGCAGGACATGATGGCCAGCTTGGTGTCGCGGCGCGCCGGCGCCGAGGAGATGAGGAGCTTGTCGACGTGGCCGAGGTCGTTCGCGGTGCGGATGGCCTCGGGGAGGTCGAGCATCATGGTGTAGTGGGTGGGGACCAGCGAGGTGAAGCTGATCCGCTCCTCGGCCAGCACCCGGAGCAGGTGCTCGGGATCGAAGCTCTTGCGATCGTACACGCAGACCTGGGCTCCCAGGTAGGTGAACGCGAAGCCGTAGAAGACCGAGTTGACGTGGCAGAGCGGCATGACCGCCAGCCCAACGTCGTGGCGGGTGAAGCCGAACTCGATGGCGTTGAGGAGGTAGAAGAGCGCGTAGCTCCGGTGACTCCGGACCGCACCCTTCGGCCTCCCGGTCGTCCCCGAGGTGTACATCAGCGTCCAGGGGTCCTCGGGGCGGACGATGGCGGCGGGCCGGCGGTCGGCGCCGGTGGCCAGCAACTCCTCGTAGGCGCGGTAGCCGGCCTCGAGCCGGGCGCCGCCCAGCTGGATCCAGTTGGCGGCGGGGAGTCCAAGGCTGTCGCGCACCGGTCCCATGGCCTCGACCAGGTCGGCGCCGACGAAGACGGCGGCGGCGCCGCTGTCCTCCACCAGGTAGCGGACCTCCGGGGTGGCCAGCCGGAAGTTGACCGGCACGGCCACCATGCCGGACTTGGCGCAGGCGGCGTATAGCTCGAGCCACTCCAGGCGGTTATGGGCGTAGATGGCCACCCGGTCCCCCTGGCAGAGCCCGAGTCCGGCCAGGGCGTTGGCCAGCCGGTTGGCGCGGGTCTCGTACTGGGCCCAGGTCAAGGAGCGCGCCAGGTCCCTCACCGCCGGCCCATGGGGCTGGAGCCCGGCGTTGACGGTGATGATCTCGCCGATGTTGAGGAGCTGGTGCATGCGAGTGGCTCGGGCTCAGGCGGCGGCGGCGGCGCGGGCGGCGTAGGCCACGCCCACGGCGCCGATCTCCTGCGCGTACCGCGGCACGATGACCCGGCTGCCGATGGCCTGCTCCAGCAGCTCGACCACCATGTGGTGATGGGCGACGACGCCGCCGGTCGCCACCACCGTCCCCTCGACCCGCTCCATCTCCAGCACCCGCTTGACCACCGAGCGATAGGCGGCCCGGGCCAGGTCGGCTGGCCGCTTTCCCTGGCGGATGAGCCCGAGCACCTCGGTCCCGGTGAAGACGGTGCAGAAGCTCCCCAGCTCGATCTCCTCGCGCGACGCCTGGGCCAGCGCCGGGAGCGCCCCGATGGGCACGTCGAGCCTGAGCGCCATCTCCTCGAGGAAGCTCCCCGTCCCGGCCGCGCACTTCCGGTTCATCTTGTGCGAGACTCTCCGGCCCTCCGCGTCCACGGTGATGATCTTGGCGTCCTGCCCGCCGATGTCGATGACGGTGAGTGGACCGGAGACGTACTGGAGGGCGCCCCGGGCGTGGGCGTCCAGCTCGGTGCGCGAGCTGGTGGCGTCGAGGATGGCGTGGCGGCCGAAGCCGGTGGTCCAGAGGGCGGTGACCGCGGAGCGATCGACGCCGGCGCGCTCCAGGAGATCGCGGACCACCTGCTCGGCGGCGGCCCGGACGTCGGCTCCGGTACGGACGATGGCCGTGGCCACCACCCGGCCCGCGGCGTCCACCAGGGCCGCCTTGGTGTTCCAGGAGCCGGAGTCGACCCCGGCGTAGCAGGGGGCGGCGCTCATCCGTGCCCCCCGCCGGCGGTGGCCGGAACCGCGCCTTCCAGCTGCTCGACGAAGGCCTCGATGTTGGTCCGGGCCTGCTCGTCGGAGAAGCAGCGCAGGTCGTTCAGGTCGCCGTCCAGCACCAGCACCGGGACGTGGGAGGCGCGGCGGAGCCGCTGGGCGAGGCCGAAGCGGACGTTGGAGTTGTTGGGGCAGGTCCGGGCGTCGTGGAAGACCAGGCCGTCGACCGAGAACTCGTGGGCCATCCGCTCCAGGTAGCGCTGCTTGGGTCCCTCGGCCCGTGCGATGAAGAGCTCGAGCGAGGCGCGGGCCATGGATCGGAGCGGGTCGCGAGGGTCGAGGGCGTCGAAGACCCAGCTGTTGCAGTAGGTCGAGGCCACCACGCTGGTTCCCAGGCTGGCGAAGAGCGTGGACAGGTCGCGGAGCCGGCCCCAGATCGGCATCCCGTCCCAGTAGAGCCGGAAGCGCTCCCGGTGCGGGGCGCCGGCCCCGGCGGTGACGCGCTCCGAGAGCTCGGCCTTGAGGAGCCGGTAGTAGTCGCAGGCCTCGGCGGTGCCGCGCAGGACCACCGCCGGCCCCATCTGGATGGTGGCGTCGAAGAAGGAGAGGGGCGCGGGCCGGGAGGCCGAGGAGTTCAGGCAGTCGCGCCACAGGTCGCTGCACGTCCGCGACCGTTCCACCGCCTGCTCCAATGCCGGCGCGTCGAGCCGCCGCCCGGCCACCGCCTCGAGGGCGGGGATCAGCCCCTCGAGCTGCCGGGTGATGGCCTCGACGTGGGAGTCCTCCACCTCGCCGAGATCGCGGAAGGAGGTGACCCCCACCACCGGGAGGTTCCACTCCCGCCCGTAGAACTCGAACCAGTCGCGGACCTCCCGGCACTGGTTGGTGCTGTAGAGGAGGAGGTCCGGGCGCGGGGCGCCGGAGAGGCCGTAGCGCGTCAGCGGGCTCTTCCGGGCCAGGTAGGCGCCGATGTCGCTGGTGAGATAGGAGCAGATGTCCGGGGAGTAGCCGAGGGCGTGGGCCCGGCCCATGACCTCGCCGGCGACGCGCGAGGCGCCGAGCAGGGCGCCGTGGTTCTCCGGGAAGAAGACCTGGTAGCCGAGGGCCCGGAGCAGCTCGACCGGTCCGACGCTGGTGCACCAGGCCACCGGGGCGGACTTCTCACGGGCGGCGCGGTCCACGCCGGTGAAGTGGGCGGCCATCAGCTCCTTGAGCCGGGCCGAGGAGCGGAAGGTGGCCTCGGCGCTGCGGGACGGACGGTTGACGGTGGGCATGGTCCTCCTCAGCCGCGGGCCTGGTCGAGCGCGTAGAGGGCGGCGCCGAAGGCGCCGGCCAGGATCGGCTCGGGAAGGATCTCGACGGAGAGCGCAGAGCGCTCCGCCAGCGCCTTCACCACGCCCGGGAAGTACTCGCACACGCCGCCGGTGATGTAGATGGGGTTCTCCAGGTGGTCGATCTCGAGGATCCGGTCGGCGATGGAGATCATGCAGCCGAGCGCGATCTCCCCGGCCGTGGATCCCTGGCGGAGCAGCTCGATGACCTCGACCTCGGAGAAGACCGAGCAGTAGCTCCCCACCGGGGCCGCCTTGGCCGCCGAGGTGGCCAGGTCCATGAGCCGGGTCGGGTGCACGTCGAGGTGGCGGGAGGCGAACATCAGGAAGGTGCCGATGCCGACCGCGCACTTGCGGACCGACCGGCTCGCGGTGACGGCGCCCCTGGCGTCGACGTGGATGACCTTGGGGTCACGGCCGCCGATGTCCACCACGGTCATCTCCTTCTTCACGGTGTGCCAGGCGCCGCGGGCGTGGCAGAGGGTCTCGGAGAGCGCCTGGCTGGCGATGGGGACGCAGGAGGCGGCGAAGCCGGTGGCGCAGACGGCGGCCAGCTGCGCCGCCGGGACCTTCGCTTCCTGGAGGGCGGTGCCGGTCGCCTCCTGGAAGCAGTCCTGGAAGTAGCCGCGGGTCGGCACCGTGGCCCGGCCCACGATCTTGCCGTCGCCGTCGACGACCACCGTCTTCACGCACTCGGTTCCGAGGTCCACTCCGGCCACCACCATGTTCGACTCCTCGCCTGAAGTCCCGCTAGTGAGCCGCCGCCTCGCGAACCCCGCTGCCGTTGTTGGCGGCCCGCCGCTGCTCCACGAACTCGCGGAGCTGGGAGCGGATGTGGTCGACCGAGACCAGCCGGAGGTCGTGGGTGTCGGCCTCGATGACGATGGGGGTGACGCCGGTGTCGCGCCGGAGCCGGATGTGCAGTCCGGAGCGCGCCGCGCTGTGGTCGGGGGCGGTCCGGGCGTCGTGGAAGATGGCGGCGTCCACGCCGTAGCGCGCGAACTCGCGGGCCAGGTACTTGGCCTTGTGCTCGCGGGAGCGGTTCGGGTAGACGGAGGTGTAGGCGGCCGCCATGCTCTCGATGGGGTTCTCGCGCTGCAGCCCCTGGAGCGCGTAGGACTGCGAGTACCAGGAGCCGACCACCGCGATCCCCTCGTCGAGGAAGAGGCTGGCCAGCGGCCGCAGTGCGCACCAGATGGGCACCCCCTCCCAGAAGAAGCGGAATCGCTCGCCCGGCACGGCGGCGATCTTCCCGGCGATGCGGTACTTGAGCTCGGCCAGCAGGATCTCGTAGTAGCTGATGGCCTCCTCGGTCCCCCGCATCAGCAGCATGGGCGCCACGTGGATGATGGTGTCGAAGTAAGTGATGGGGCTGGGGGTGTGGCAGGCCAGATCGAGGATCTCGCCCCAGAGCTTGGCGGCGCGGGCCGAGCGGTCGACCACCTCGGCCAGCCGATCCTGGTCGAGGGTCCGCGCCGAGACCTTCTCGAGCCGGTCGACCAGCCGGAGCGTCTGCTGGACCGCGGCGTCGATCTCGATCTTCTCGACCTCGTTCAGGGCCGGCGGGGGGTGGAGGCCGAGCAGCGGGGCGCCGAGCCGGTTGCCGTAGTACTCGAACCAGCGGGCCACGTAGGAGCCGATGTTGGTGTTGTAGAGCAGGACCGCCGGGGGAGGGACGCCGTCGAGCCCGTGGAGGCCGACCAGGGGCGACTCCCCGGCCAGCATGGCGCCCACGTCGCTGGCCATCTCGCTGGAGGCGAAGGGCGAGAAGCCGTCGGCCAGGGCCAGCCGGATGTACTTCCCGGTGAGCCGGCTGGCGCCGATGAGGGCGGCGTGGTTCTCGGGGAAGTAGGGGACGTAGCCGAGCGCCCGGGCGATCTCGACCGGGCCGTGGGTCGAGCACCAGGCCACGTTGCGGTCGCCGGCGGCCCGGGCCAGCTCCCGCCAGTAGCCGCTCAGGATCTCCTTGAGCTTCGGCGCGCTCTCCAGGGGCACCCGCCCCTGCGGCATCCCGGCGAAGGGAACCCGGTCCACCGGCCGTGAGGGCATCCTGGCCTGCGACTCCTTCACCCCGGCCAGCGTCACGGCGCCCCGCTCCTGGCGCCGCTGCTGCTCGCGCTCCCGTGAGTGGACCAGCTGGACGATGGCCCAGTTGAGCGGCGCCTTCATCCCCAGCCGCTCCGCCTCGGCGACGATGCCGCCGTTCATGGCGTCGATCTCGGTGCGGAAGCCGCGCACCAGGTCCTGCCACATGGAGGGGCGGTTGCGCGCCAGGGCCTGCTGGGACCGGACGATGGGCCGGTAGGGATCCTCGGGATCCTCGAGCGCGGTGCCCCGGGCCTTCATCACCTCGGCGATCTCCAGGCTGAGGCCGCGCATCAGCGCCTGCATCTCGTCGTCCTCGAGCAGCTCGCTGCAGCTCATCCCGGTCAGGGCCGAGATGGGGTTGACCACGGCGTTGTGGGCCAGCTTCTGCCAGACCACCGCGTCGACGCTCTCGACCACCTCGGTGGCCATCCCGGCGCGGCGGAAGACCTCGCCGATGGCCCGGAGCTCGTCGGTGATCTTCCCGTCCACCGGCGCCATCTGGATGGGCTTGATGCCGGTCCGGTAGCGCATCCGGTTGGGGCCGGTGTGCTGGATGGAGTGGAAGGTGATCCCGGTGAGGATGCGGTCGCCCCCCACCACCGACCTGATCCGGTCGACGTTCCCGATGCCGTTCTGGGTGGAGAGGATCCAGGTCTTCTCGCCGATGACCGGGAGCCCGGCGCGGATGGCGCTCTCGGTCTGGTAGCTCTTCACCGCCACGAAGAGCAGGTCGGCGGGCGGCTGCCCCTCCAGCGTGGTGACCACCTTCAGCTGGACGTGCTGCTCGCCCATGTCCGATTCCGAGAGGAAGAGCCCCTGCTCGGCGAGGAGCTTGGCGCGGGCCACGTTGACCTCTAGGAAGGTGACGTCCTCTCCCGACGCGCCCAGGCGTGCTCCCATGAGCCCGCCGAGCGCCCCCGCACCGAGAATCACGATCCGCATGCCCGACACCCTCGTCCCGCGTCTTCCGACCTGGAGAGCCTGGAGCGACTGTGCTGTCCTGTTCAATGACATTCTGGTACGCTTTTGCGTATATTGTCCAGCGCCATCCCCGGAGCGCCCGCCCGGCGCGGCGCATCCAGCGCGCTTCCGCGGCGTCAAGGAGAGTTCATGAAGGTCGGCGTCATCGGCTCGGGATCGATCGGTCCAGACCTCGCCTACGGCTTCCTCACGGCGGTGGCGCGGACCGGCGGCACGGTGGTCCTCCACGACGTCCGGCCCGAGGCCCTCGCGGCCGGCCGGGCCCGCATCGAGAGGTACATGGAGAAGGCGGTGGCCCGCGGCAAGCTCTCCGCCAGGGAGGCCGGGCAGATGCGCGAGCGGCTGGTCACCTCGCTCGACATCAAGGCGCTCGCCGACCGCAGCTACGTCCTCGAGGCGGCCACCGAGAACCTCGAGACCAAGCGGGCCATCCTGAAGTCGCTGGAGGCGGTGGTGGCGCCCGACTGCCTGATCGGCTTCGCCACCTCCGGGCTCCCCCGGGCCCGCATCGCCGCCGGGGCCCGTCACCCGGAGCGCTGCTTCGTCAACCACCCGTTCTACCCGGCCTGGCGGGCGCTCCCCATCGAGGTGGTCCTCTCCGGCGACGAGCCGCTCGGCCGGCGCATGGTCCGGGTGCTACGGGAGCTGGGCAAGGTGCCCATCGTCACCGCCGACGTCGCCTGCTTCGCCGCCGACGACATCTTCGTGTCCTACTGCGCCGAGGCGGCCCGGATCTTCGTCGAGGGGGTGGCGACGCCGGCCCAGATCGACGCGGTCGTCGACGCCGAGGTCGGTGGCGGCGGCCCCTTCCTGGTCATGGACCTGACCCGCGGCAACCCCCTCAACGTCCACTGCCTCGAGCTGATGCGCGACGCGCCCACCGGCAGCCCCTGGTTCGAGCCGCCGCCCGTCTTCAAGGTCCAGGGGGTGAAGCCCTGGCACGAGCCGGGGAAGGCGACCCGGGCCGCCTGCTCCCCCGAGGTGGCCCGGAAGATCAGGGACCGGATCCTCGCGGTGCTGCTGGCCCGGACCCACTTCGTCGCCGACCGGGCCATCTGCGAGCCCTCCGACCTCGACTGGCTCACCCGCAACGCGCTGGGCTTCTCTCCCGGCCTGCTCGACCTCGCCAACCGGCTCGGGGCCGACGAGGTCCACCGGGTGGTCATGGCCTACGCGGCGGCCCACCCTGGCTTCGAGGTGCCGAGGTCGATCGCCGAGAAGCGGCCAATCCGCTTCGCCCGCGACGTCCAGGTGGAGCGGCAGGGGCCGGTGGCGGTGGTCTCCATCCGCCGGCCCGAGGTGCGCAACGCCCTCTCGGCCCGGACGCTGCGGGAGCTGGACGAGACCTTCACCGCGCTCTCCGACGACGCGGCCGTGCAGGGGATGGTCCTCACCAGCTTCGACGGCGCGCTGGCGGGAGCCGACATCGGCGAGCTGGCCGCGCTCCGCGACCCGGCCGCCTGCGAGGCGATCTGCCTGGTCGGCCACGCCATCCTGGGCCGCCTGGCCGCCTCGAGGAAGCCGGTGGTGGCCGCGCTCGACGGCCCGGTGCTGGGCGGCGGCGCCGAGCTCTCCATGGCCTGCCACGCGCGGGTGGTCGGCCGCGGCCTCCAGCTCGGCCAGCCCGAGGTGAACCTCGGGATCATCCCCGGCTACGGCGGCACGCAGCGGCTGCCCCGGCTCATCGGCGTCGAGCGGGCCGTCGAGCTGCTCCGCACCGGCCGGATCATCGGGGCCGCCGAGGCCTGCGCCTGGGGCTGGGCCAGCGGCGAGCCGGCCGACGATCCGGTGGCGGCGGCGGTGGCGCTGGTCCGCCAGGCCCTGGCCGGAGAGGTGAAGCTGGCGCCGGTCGATCCGGCGCCGCTCCCGCCGCTCACCAAGCTCCCCGAGCTGGACCTCGGCCACCGCTCGCTGGCCATCGACGCCATCCTGGTGGAGGTGCTGCGGGAAGGGCTGCGGCGGCCGCTGGCGGAGGGGCTGGCCATCGAGGCCCGCGGGTTCGGCCGCTGCAAGGCGACCGTGGACATGGACATCGGCATGAGGAACTTCGTCCAGAACGGCCCGCGGGTTTCGGCGGCCTTTCTCCACGAGTGAGGGAACGGATCATGGGACAGGACGCGATCGTCATCCTCGAGGGCGGGCGCCGGCTGCCGCGCGCCGATCTCCTCGTCAACAACCGGGAGCCGGGGCTCTTCTCCAGGTTCTCGGCCACCCAGCTCGGCGGCCTGGCCATCAAGGCCGCGGTGGCCAGCAGCCGCGTCCCCGTCGACCGGGTCGGCCACGTGGTGATGGGCATGGCCCAGCACAGCCACCGCGACTCGATCTACGGGGCGCAGGGGATGCGCTGGCGCGGGGGGCTTCCACATGACGTGCCGGCGCTGACCGTGGCGCGCATCTGCGGGAGCGGCGCCGAGGCGCTGGTGGTCGGCGCCGAGTTGATCGCCGCCGGGCTCCGCCACGACCCCGACCGGCCCTTCCTGGTGGTGGGCGGCGCCGAGAGCATGCAGTACCCGTTCTCGCTCTGGGGGATGCGCGGCAAGAAGGTGGGCGCCGCCGTCCAGAAGTTCGGGCCCGTCGAGGCCAGGTCGCTCCCGCCGGCGACCCACCTCACGGATCTGCTGCTGGCCTGCCTCTACGACCCGAGCGCGAAGATGTCGATGGCCAACACCGCCGAGGAGCTGGCGCGGCGCTACAAGATCACGCGCGAGGAGGCGGACGCCTTCGGGCTGCGCTCCCATCGGAACGCCAGGCGCGCCCGGGACGCCGGCTGGTTCGACGAGGAGATCGAGCCGGTGACGGTCCGGCGCGACGGCGCCGCCGAGCCCATCGAGGTGCGCCACGACACCCACGTCATGGACGACGCCAGCGCCGAGGGGATGGCGCGGCTTCCGCCGGCCTTCGAGCCCGGTGGCATCGTCACCGCCGGCAACGCCAGCGCCGTGGTCGACGGCGCCGCGGCGATGGTGATCGGCCGGGAAGCCGACGCGGCCAAGGCGGGGCTGAAGCCGCTGGCCAGGATCGCCGGAGTCGGCGTGGCCGGCTGCGCCCCGGAGATCATGGGGTGGGGGCCGGTCCCGGCCACCAGGAGCGCCCTCGAGCGGGCCGGGATCCGCGGCGCCGACATCGACCTGGTCGAGCTCAACGAGGCCTTCGCCCCGCAGGCGCTGGCCTGCATCAAGGACTTCGGCCAGATGGGGATCGACCCGGCGCGGGTCAACACCATGGGCAACGCCATCGCCATGGGCCATCCGCTCGGCGCCACCGGTGCCATCCTGACGCTCACCTGCGCGTACGCGCTCCGCCGGACCGGCAAGCGCTGGGGGCTGGTGACCATGTGCATCGGAGGCGGGCAGGGGATCTCGATCGTGCTCGAGGCGGCAGGTGCTGCCTCCAAGTAGGGGCGTCGATCGGGCCGCCGGCCCGGCGGTCGATTGCCGCAGCCGATCCGGCCTGGTTGTGCCGGATCCTGGCGGGGGATATTGAATGGCTATGTCGTACCAGAAGACCAAGTCGCCCCAGCCGGTGCCCGGTGACGTCCGCATCCGCGCCGCTCGCCCCTCGGACCTGGCCGTGGTGGTGGCCCTCGATGCCGAGGACACCGGCATCTCGAAGCCCGCCTACTGGAAAAGCCGCTTCGAGTGGTACGTGGGGCGACGCCCGGACCGGTTCTTCCTGGTCGCCGAGCGATCGGAGGGGATGCTCGGCTTCATCGTCGGCGAGGTGAGAGCCTGGGAGTTCGGCTCGCCGCCGAGCGGCTGGATCTTTGCCATCGGCGTGAGCCAGGAGGCGCGCCTCCACGGCATCGGGAGCATGCTCTTCGACGAGATGTGCGTCCGCTTCCGCAAGGCGGGGGTGCGGCAGGTCCGCACCATGCTGGCCAAGGACAACCAGCTCATCATGTCCTTCTTCCGAAGCCTGGGGATGATGGCCGGGCCGTTCATCCAGCTGGAGATGGGGCTCGATCCATGAGAGTCCAGGTCGCCACCCGCCTCGCGCTCTTCGCCATCTTCGAGCTGGCCGCCGATCCCCGCCGCCAGCGCGCCGCCGCCGAGATCGCCCACCGCTATGGGATCTCGGTGAACCACCTCTCCAAGGTCTTGCGGACCCTGGGCCGCGCCGGGCTGGTCGAGGCGCTCCGCGGCGCGGGCGGGGGCTACCGGTTCAAGGGAAATCCGAGGCGGGTGACGCTCCTCGACGTCATCGAGCTCTTCGAGCCGATCGGCTCCACCAAGGGAGACGAGGAGCCCGAGGGGCCGTCGGCCGAGGGGCGGGCCTTGCGGAGGGTCTTCGACGAGGTAGACGACATCGCCCGGGCCACGCTCAGCTCAATCTCCCTCGCCACCATGTTGAAGCTGGTGGACGAGGCGCGGCGGCCACCGCCTCCAGCGCCGAGCCGCAGAGCCGGTTGACGGTGCGGGCGCCGACCTCGATGGGGAAGCCGGCCAGCAGCGCACGGAGCACCACCGCGCCGGGGTCGTCGGGACGTACGCCGGCCAGGGCGCCGCCGTGGCGCCCCACCGGCGTGCGGACCGCGTCGATGATCCAGGCTTCCGCTGTGCGCGCCTCCCAGGACGGCCGGGGTCTCGGCCCCGCGCCGCCGACAGCTCAGCTCGTGAAGGCCTGGAGACCGGTCTGGGACCGGCCCAGGATGAGGGCGTGGATGTCGTGCGTGCCCTCGTAGGTGTTCACCGACTCCAGGTTCATGACGTGCCGGATGACGTGGAACTCGTCGGAGATCCCGTTGGCCCCGTGCATGTCGCGGGCGACGCGGGCGATGGCCAGGGCCTTGCCGGCGTTGTTGCGCTTGATGAGCGAGACCATCTCCGGCGTCGCCTGGTGCCGGTCCATGAGGCGTCCGACGCGGAGGCAGGCCTGCAGGCCGAGGGTGATCTCGGTCTGCATGTCGGCCAGCTTGAGCTGGACCAGCTGCGTGGCGGCCAGCGGCCGGCCGAACTGCTTGCGGTCGAGCGTGTATGTCCGGGCGGCGTGCCAGCAGAACTCGGCCGCGCCCATGGCGCCCCAGGCGATACCGTAGCGGGCCTTGTTGAGGCAGCCGAACGGTCCGCTCAGCCCCGAGGCGCCCGGGAGCCGCTGGGCGTCCGGGACCGCCACCTCGTCCATGACGATCTCGCCCGTGGACGAGGCGCGCAGGCTGAACTTGCCCTCCATCCTGGTGGCCGAGAGCCCCGGCATCCCCTTCTCCAGCAGGAACCCGCGGATCTTCCCCTCGTCGTCCTTGGCCCAGACCACCAAGACGTCGGCGATGGGGGCGTTGGTGATCCACATCTTGGTCCCGCTCAGCACCCAGCCGTCCCCGGTCTTGCGGGCCCGGGTCCGCATGCTGCTCGGGTCGGAACCGGCATCCGGCTCGGTGAGGCCGAAGCAGCCGACCAGGTCGCCGCGGGCCAGGGGCGGGAGGTACTTCTGCCGCTGGGCCTCGCTGCCGTAGGCGTGGATGGGGTGCATGACCAGGCTCGACTGGACGCTCATGGCCGAGCGGTACCCGGAGTCGACCCGCTCCACCTCCCGGGCCACCAGGCCATACGCGACGTGGGAGGCGCCGGCGCAGCCGTACCCGTCGATGGTCGGCCCGAGCATGCCGAGCTGGCCCAGCTCGCGCAGGATCTCGCGGTCGAACTGCTCGCGGCGGTTGGCCTCCAGGATCCGCGGCATGAGCCGCTCCCGGCAGTAGTCGCGGGCGCTGTCGCGCACCATCCGCTCCTCGGCCGTGAGCTCGTCCTCGAGCCGCAGCGGGTCCTCCCACTGGAACACGGGATCGACGGAACTCATCGGGGGCTCCCTCCGCGTGGTCCCGGACGTTCCGGGGACCTGTTGACGACGAACAGTGGATTCTGGTACTGATTTACCACTTTGACTCTGATCCCGTCAATCGGTGACCCGCCCCGGGCCAGTCCGGCGGCGTGCCGAAGCGCGGATCACCTGAGGGAGGCCGGGGCCATGGCGCATCGCTGGGTGATGAAGCAGCCGGGTGAGCCACTGGTCATGGAGCCCATGGCGCTCGATGCGCCGCCGCCGGGCGGCGTCTGGATCGAGGTGGCCGGCTGCGGAGTCTGCCACACCGACCTGGGCTTCTTCCACGACGGGGTCCGGACCAACCACGCGCTCCCGCTCGCCCTCGGGCACGAGATCAGCGGCCGCGTGGTCGCCGCCGGGCCAGGCGCCGAGTCGTGGCTCGGGCGCGCCGTCATCGTCCCGGCCGTCATCCCATGCGGCGAGTGCGACGCCTGCCGCCGCGGCAAGGGGACCATCTGCCCCACCCAGCAGATGCCCGGCAACGACATCCACGGCGGCTTCGCGACCCACGTCGCGGTCCCCGCCCGCGGTCTCTGCCCCGTCGACGAGGCGCGCCTGGCCCGGACCGGGCTGACCCTGGCCGACCTCTCGGTGGTGGCCGACGCGGTGACCACCCCGTACCAGGCGGTGGTCCAGGCGGGCGTGACCAGGGGAGCGCTGGCCATCGTGATCGGCGTGGGAGGGGTCGGCTCCTATGCGGCGCAGATCGCCAGGGCGCTCGGGGCCACGGTGGCGGCGGTGGATGTGGACCAGGCCAAGCTCGACCTCCTCGCCGCGCAGGGGGTGGCCACCGGCTTCAACCCCCGCACGCTCGACCAGAAGGCGCTCAAGAAGGCCATCGCCGAGTACGCCAGGAAGAGCGGGGCCACGGCGCGGGAGTGGATCATCTTCGAGTGCTCCGGCACGGCCGCCGGCCAGCTCACCGCCTGGGGCCTGCTGGTCCACGGCGCCACGCTGGCGGTGGTCGGGTTCACGCTCGACAAGGTCGAGGTGCGGCTCTCCAACCTGATGGCCTTCCACGCCCGGGCCCTGGGGAACTGGGGCTGCGCGCCGGAGCTCTACCCGGCCGCCCTCGACCTGGTGCTCGACGGGAAGGTCCAGCTGGCCCCCTTCGTCGAGCGCCGACCGCTGGCCGAGGTGAACGCCGTGTTCGCCGAGGCCCACCAGAAGAAGCTCTCCCGCCGCGCCATCCTCGTCCCCTAGAGCCTGGAGGAGATTCGACATGTCGAAAAGGACGGAAGCCGTGACTGGCGCGACGGCGCCAGCTTCGGCCAAGGACCACCAGCTGGCGCCGTTCCCGGGCGCCGTGGGCGTCCGCTTCGAGAAGCGCCCGGCGCGCCGCCCCGACGGGACCGAGGTCCCGGGGCTCTTCAACGCCTGGATCGTCCTCGACAACCAGGCCCAGTTCAACTCCTACACCACCGACATGGTGAAGGCGGTCATCCTCGCCTTCGGCGCGGCCTCCAGCGCCCGCGACGTGGTGTCGGTGGTGTTCACCGGCGCCGGGGACAAGGCCTTCTGCACCGGGGGGAACACCAAGGAGTACGCCGAGTACTACGCCGGCAATCCGCAGGAGTACCGGCAGTACATGCGGCTCTTCAACGACATGGTGAGCGGCATCCTCGGCTGCGACAAGCCGGTGATCTGCCGCGTCAACGGCATGCGCATCGGCGGCGGCCAGGAGATCGGCATGGCCTGCGACTTCACCATCGCCCAGGACCTGGCCCGCTTCGGGCAGGCCGGTCCCAAGCACGGCTCCGCCCCCATCGGCGGCGCCACCGACTTCCTCCCCGTCCTCCTCGGCGCCGAGCGGGCCATGGAGACGGGCCTGCTCTGCGAGCCGTGGTCGGCCCACCGCGCCTACCGCGAGGGGATGATCACCGACCTGGTCCCGGCCCTGAAGGTGGACGGCAAGTTCGTCGCCAACCCGTTGGTCTGGACCGACCGCCTTCTCGACGAGTACGGCCGCTTCCTCCACGGCGAGCCCAAGACCGGGACGGCGCTGGCCGAGGGCAAGGAGCTGCTGAGGCGAGGGACCGTGGACCTCGGCCGGCTCGACGAGCGGGTCGAGCAGCTCTGCGCCAAGCTCCTCCTCACCTTCCCCGACTGCACCACCAAGACCATCGAGGAGCTGCGCAAGCCCAAGCTGCGGGCCTGGACCGCCAACAAGGAGAACTCGCGCGCCTGGCTGGCCCTCAACATGATGACCGAAGGCCGCACCGGCTTCCGGGCCTTCAACGAGGGGACCAAGGACGACCGGGAGGCCGACTTCGTGGCCCTCCGGCAGGCCCTGGCCCGCGCCACCCCCTGGAGCCCGGAGCTGGTCGAGAGCCTGCTCCCCGCCGCCAAGGCGGACGGAGGCCGGTGATGGCCGCCGCCGCTCCGGTGCGCGCCTGGCGCGAACGCGACGGCCGGCTCCTCCGGATCCGGCTCGACCGGCCCAAGGCCAACGTCCTCGACGCGGCCATGGTCGCGGCCCTCGACGCCGCCTTCGCCGAGGCCGTGGCCGCGGGGAAGGGGCCCGCGCTGCGTGGGATCCTCCTCGACGCCGAGGGTCCGCACTTCAGCTTCGGCGCCAGCGTCGAGGAACACCTCCCGGCGACCTGCGCCGGCATGCTCCGCGGCTTCCACGCGCTCCTGCTCCGCATGCTCGAGCTTCCGGTCCCCATCCTGGTGGCGGTGAAGGGGCAGTGCCTCGGGGGCGGGCTGGAGCTGGCCTGCGCTGGACACCTGGTCTTCGCCGCCCCGGACGCCAAGCTGGGCCAGCCGGAGATCATCCTCGGGGTCTTCGCCCCGGCCGCCTCCTGCCTGCTCCCGGAGCGGATCGGCCCGGGCGCGGCCGACGACCTGCTCCTCTCCGGCCGCTCCATCGACGGCGTCGAGGCGCACCGGCTGGGGCTGGCCTGCGCAGTGGCCGCCGATCCCGAGGCCGCCGCGCTGGCCTGGTTCGACGCCCACCTGGCCGGCCGCTCCGCCGTCTCGCTCGGCTTCGCCGCCCGCGCCGCCCGCCTCGGACTCGCCGAGCGGGTCCGCCCAAGGCTGGCGGCCCTGGAGGCCATCTACCTCGACGACCTCATGAAGCGCCGCGACCCGGTCGAGGGGCTCACCGCCTTCCTGGAGAAGCGTCCGGCCCGCTGGGAGGACCGCTGACCATGGCGACCATCACCACCGCCGCCCTGGTGGCGCGATGCCAGGCGCTCTTCGACGACATCTCCTTTGGCGCGGCGCGCCAGTGGAAGGCGGCCGCTCCGGGGCGGAAGGTCGTCGCCTACATGCCCATCTACGTGCCCCGCGAGATCATCCACGCGGCCGGGATGCTGCCGCTCGGGATCCTCGGGGCCGGCGAGAGCCTCGAGGTCATCCATGGCGACGCCTACTACCAGAGCTACATCTGCCGCATCCCACGCTCCACCCTCGACCTCGGGATCACCGGCCGCCTCGACTTCGTGGACGGGTTCCTCTTCCCCTCCATCTGCGACGTCATCCGCAACCTCTCGGGCATCTGGAAGATCCTCTTCCCCGAGGTCTACGTCCGCTACTTCGACGTGCCGCAGAACTTCGACCCGGAGGTGGGCGGGACGTTCTACCGGCACGAGCTCCAGGAGCTCCGTGAGGGCCTGGCGCGACTGGCCGGGAGCCCCATCAGCGACGACGCGCTGCGGGCCTCCTTTGCCCTCTACAACCGGAACCGGCGGCTGGTCCGCGAGCTCTACGCCTTCCGGGCCGAGGCCCCCTGGCGGGTGCCGGCCTCGGAGCTGTACCTGGTGCAGCGGGCCGGGATGGTGCTCCCGGTCGAGGAGCACAACCAGCTGCTGGCCGACTACCTGGCCGCGGCCCGGGCCGAGGAGCGGCCGCGACGCGACAACTGCCGCGTCGTGCTCAACGGCGTCTTCTGCGAGCAGCCTCCACTCAGCCTCATCAAGGCCATCGAGATGTCGGGCTGTTACGTGGTCGACGACGACTTCATGCTGGTGAACCGGTGGCTGCTCGAGGACCTCCCCGTGAGCGGTGACCCCATCGCCGCCCTGGCGACCGCCTTCCTCGGCGGCTCGACCGAGACCGGGGCCAAGTACCAGCCGCGCCGGGAGCTCAAGGGGCGCTACATCCTCGACGCGGTTCGGGCCAGCGCCGCCGAGGGCGTCATCTTCGCCGCCCCCAGCTTCTGCGATCCGGCGCTGCTGGAGCGGCCCATGCTCGAGGCGGTCCTGGATCGCGTCGACGTCCCGCACATCGGCTTCAAGTACGCGGAGAACTCCGCCCAGATGCAGCCGGTGCGGGAGCAGGCCGGCACCTTCGCCGACTCGATCAAGCTCTGGAGCGCGCCATGACCGCGAGTGCCCCGTCCCATCGCTCGCCGGTCCCGGTCCGGGAGGTCGTGAAGGAAGCGTCGATGGTGAAGCAGAAGGAGATGATCGCGCGCAACTACGATCTCCTCACCAGCACCGCCGAGCATGGCCGCAAGGTCGCCTCCACCTTCGTCCCGGGCAACCTGAACGAGCTGATCATGTGCTTCGACATGCTCAACAACCTCCCCGAGATCAACGCCATCCAGAACGGGATGCGCAAGCTCTCCGGCGACTACATCGCCGAGGCGGAGAAGCGCGGCCACTCCGAGGACGTCTGCACCTACGTGAAGGCCGACCTGGGGATGATCGCCAAGGGCAACGTCTCGCCCAATGGCAAGCCGCTGCCGCGCCCCGACCTGCTGCTGCTCTCCTACACCGGCTGCTTCACCTTCATGAAGTGGTTCGAGCTCCTCCGCGAGGAGTACAAGTGCCCCACCGTCATGCTCCACGTGCCCTACCAGGGGGACGGGGAGACGACCAAGAACATGCGGGACTACATCGTGAAGCAGCTGCGCCAGGAGGTCATCCCCGCCCTGGAGCGGGTCTCCGGCGTGAAGTTCGACATCGACCGGCTGCGTGGGTACCTGCGGGAGTCGGCGCGCGCCGAGGACGACCTGGTCTGGGTCCTGGAGAGCGCCAAGAACAAGCCGGCGCCCATCGACGCCTACTTCGGCGGCGTCTACTACATCGGCCCCATCTTCACGGCCTTCCGCGGCACGCCCGACGCGACCGAATACTACCGGCTGCTCCGGTCGGAGATCACCGAGCGGATCCGGCTGGGGCTGGGGCCCATCACGCCGGAAGGCGACATGAAGAGCCAGAAGTACCGGCTGGTGGTGGAGGGGCCGCCCAACTGGACCAGCTTCCGCGAGTTCTGGAAGATGTTCTACGACGACGGGGCGGTGGTGGTGGCCTCGAGCTACACCAAGGTCGGCGGCACCTACGACCTCGGCTTCCGCCACGACCCCGACCACCCCCTCGAGTCGCTGGCCGACTACTGCATGGGGGTCTACACCAACCGCAACCTGCCTCAGCGGATCGACCTGCTCGAGAAGTACATGGACGAGTACCAGGCCGACGGGCTCCTCATCAACTCCATCAAGAGCTGCAACAGCTTCTCGGCCGGCCAGCTCATGATCATGCGCGAGGTCGAGAAGCGCACCGGGAAGCCGGCCGCCTTCATCGAGACCGACCTGGTCGATCCCCGCTACTTCTCCGCCGCCAACGTGAAGAACCGGCTGGAGAGCTACTTCCAGATGATCGACCAGAAGCGCGGCAGCGCCCCGTCCGCGGCCTGACCGGAGCGGGGAGGACGTCCATGAAGTGCTACATCGGCATCGACCTCGGCTCGACCACCACCAAGTCGGTGATCGTCGACGAGCAGGCCAAGGTGCTGGGGCGCGGCATCACCAACTCCCGCTCCAACTACGACACCGCCGCGGCGGTCTCCAAGCAGGAGGCCTTGGTGGCCGCCCGCTTCACGCTCTTCCGGCGCGCCCTCTCCGCGACCCCGGCCCTGGCGGGCCGCGTCGACGGGCTCCTCGTCGACCTCGAGCGCCACTTCCGCCTGGTGCAGTTCCGGGCCCAGCTCGAGGATCTCGAGGAGACCTGCCTGCGCCACAGCGGAGGCCTGCGCTTCGCCGGGCAGGAGCGGGCCCTGGCCGAGGCGCTGGGCGCGGTCTTCCGCGAACTCCGCGAGGAGGCGATCGCGCTCTTCGCGCCCGGGGCGCGCCGCCGCTCCGACTTCTTCCGGGACCTGGCCGGATCAGGCTTCATGACGGCCGCGGAGCCGGTCTGCAAGGCGTCGGGCCTCTCCTTCGACCTCATGCTCAACGTCTACGACAAGTCGATCATCGAGGTGGAGAACCGGAAGGGCGAGGCCGGGATGGACGGGAAGTTCCTCGAGGCGCTCGACAGCGTGCTCCGCACTCGCGCCGCCGGCGGGGCGGCGGCGGGACCGCCGCTGGTCGCCGACGAGGTGGTCCGGCCGGTGCGGGCCGCGCTGCAGATCCCGCTCGAGGAGGTCTACGTGGTCGGGACAGGTTACGGGCGGGTCCGCCTCCCCTTCCCCAAGGAGCACATCCGCTCCGAGATCCTCTGCCACGGGCTCGGCGCCCACCTCATGCACGAGGGGACGCGAACCGTCCTCGACATCGGCGGCCAGGACACCAAGGCGATCCAGGTGGACGAGAACGGCATCGTCGAGAACTTCCAGATGAACGACCGCTGCGCGGCCGGCACCGGGCGCTACCTGGGCTACGTCGCCGACGAGATGCAGATGGGGCTCCACGAACTCGGGCCCATGGCGCTCCAGGCCACCAAGACGCTGCGCATCAACTCGACCTGCACGGTCTTCGCCGGCGCCGAGCTCCGCGACCGGCTGGCGCTGGGCGACAAGCGCGAGGACATCCTGGCCGGCCTGCACCGCGCCATCATCCTGCGCGCCATGTCGATCATCTCCCGCTCCGGCGGGATCCGGGACCAGTTCACCTTCACCGGCGGCGTCGCCAAGAACGAGGCGGCGGTCAGGGAGCTCCGCAATCTCGTGAAGGAGAACTACGGCGACGTCACCATCAACATCAACCCGGACTCGATCTACACCGGCGCGCTCGGGGCGGCGGCATTCGCCCGGCGCGGCGCGGCGGCCTGACCGGACCAGGAGGCGTGATGACCATCACCGCGGGAATCGACGTCGGCACCGGGTGCGTCAAGGTCGCGCTCTTCGAGACCGGCGGCGGTGCGCCGCGCTGGCTGGGGCGGCGCGTCGAGCGGATCCGCCAGCGCAATCCCTACGCGCTCGCCGGCGACGCCTTCGACGCCCTCCTGGAGGAGGCCGGGCTCCGCCGCGGCGATGTCGCCTACATCGCCACCACCGGCGACGGCGAGAGCATATCCTTCGCCACCGGCCACTTCTACTCGATGACCACGCACGCCCGCGGGGCCATCCACCTCGACCCCTCGACCCGGCTGGTCCTCGACGTCGGGGCGCTCCACGGTCGGGCCATCCGCACCGACGCCCGCGGCAAGGTGCTCTCCTACAAGATGACCAGCCAGTGCGCCTCGGGCTCCGGCCAGTTCCTCGAGAACATCGCGCGCTACCTCGGCATCGCCCAGGACGAGATCGGCACCCTCTCGCTCCAGGGGACCGCCCCGGAGAAGGTCTCCTCCATCTGCGCGGTGCTGGCCGAGACCGACGTCATCAACATGGTCTCGCGCGGCATCTCGGCCGCCAACATCTTGAAGGGCATCCACGTCTCCATGGCGCAGCGGCTGGCCGCGCTGGTCAGGGGGATCGGCGTGCTGGAGGGGACGGTCCTGGTCACCGGCGGCCTCGGGCTCGACCGCGGGCTGGTCGCCGCCATCCAGGAGGCGAGCGCCGAGGCCCAGCTGCCGGTCCAGGTGAGGAGCCACCCCGACGCCATCTACGCCGGGGCCATCGGCGCGGCGCTGTGGGGTGCCTTCCGTCACGAGAAGCTCTCCGCGCGGCCCCCCGGCGCGCTCGCCTCGTAGTGCCCCCGAGGACCGCCCAATGACCGAGCGCCTCACCACCCGCCCCCTCGGCACCCCCGACCTCGACGTGGTGGTGGCCATCGACCGCGAGCGCTGCGGGCGCGCCCGGCGCGAGTTCTATGCCCGGCGGATGGCGGGGCTCGCGGAGGAGCCGGGGGGCGGCGTGGCGGTGGTGGCGGAGCGGAGCGGTCGGGTGGCGGGCTTCGCCTTCGCGCGGGTCCTCGACGGCGAGTTCGGCGGGAAGGCGCCCGTGGGTGTCATCGATGCCATCGGGGTGCACACCAAGGCACTCCACCAGGGCGTGGCCACCGGGGTGCTGCAGGCCCTGGAGCACGAGCTGGCGGGCCGCGGCGCACGGGAGCTCCGGACCCAGGTGGAGTGGACCGACCTGGGGCTGGCCGCCTTCTTTGCCCGGGCCGGCTTCCGCCTGGCGCCGCGGCTGGTGCTGGAGCGAACCCTGGAGCGGCTCCCCGCCGACGACGAGACGGCTGGAGACGAGCTCCCGGTCAGGTCGATGACGGAGCGGGACCTGAAGGCCATCGTGCGGCTCGACCGCAAGGTGACCCGCCGCGATCGCTCGGCCTACTACGCCCGGAAGCTGGCCGAGGCGCTTCGCGGCTCGGCCATCCGCATGGCGCTGGTGGCGGAACAGGGCGGCCGCCTGACCGGGTTCCTCATGGCGAGGGTCGAGCTCGGTGAGTTCGGCCGCACCGACCCGACGGCCGTCCTCGACACCATCGCGGTGGATCCGGACGATCGTGGAGAGGGGATCGGCCGGGCCCTGCTCGAGCAGCTCCTCCTCAACCTCGAGGGGCTGCGGGCCGAGCGGGTGGTCACCGAGGCCGACTGGCGGGAGATCCCGCTGCTCGCCTTCCTGGCGCGCACCGGCTTCAGCAACTCGCAGCGGCTCGCCTTCGTCCGGCCCATCGCCGGCGTGGCCGGCCAGAGGCCAGGCCCATGACCGCTTCCACCACCTCCAGCGCGGGTCGGTTCGACGGCCGCTGCGCCCTCGTCACGGGTGGCGCTCGCGGCATCGGCCGTGGCATCGCCGAGCGGCTGGCCCGGCTCGGCGCCGAGGTCCACGTCCTCGACCGGGAGCCGGGGGCCGGCGGCGACGGGATCCGGCAGCACGGGGTCGACATCACCGACGGCCGGGCGGTGGCGGCGGCCGTCGGCGCGCTGCCGCGCCCGCCCCTGCTCCTGGTCAACAACGCCGGGATCACCCGGGACCGCAGCCTCCTCAAGATGAGCGACGAGGAGTGGAACTCGGTGATCGACGTGAACCTCACCGGCGCCTTCCACGTCCTGCGGGCGGTGGCTCCGGGCATGGTGGCGGCGGGCTACGGTCGCATCGTCAACGTGGTCTCCATCAACGGGCTCCGGGGCAAGTTCGGGCAGGCCAACTACAGCGCCTCCAAGGCCGGGCTGGTCGGGCTCACCAAGACCGCCGCCCGGGAGCTGGGACCGAAGGGGATCACCGTGAACGCGGTGGCGCCCGGGATGGTCCTCACCGAGATGACCCTGGCCCTGGCCGAGGAGCACCGGCGCAGGGCGCTGGAGGAGACCCTGCTGAAGCGGCTCCCGGAGGTGGATGACGTGGCCGCCGTGGTCCTCTTCCTGCTCTCCGACGACGCCCGCATGGTCACCGGCGAGGTGATCCGGGTGGATTCCGGGCAGTACATCTAGGCCCCGGCCCCGCTCACCGCTTCCGCAGGTCGACCACCTTCCCCTTGGCGGCCACGCTGTCCATGGTGCTCTTCTCCACCAGCTTGACGTCGAAGGTGACGCCGAGGTCCGACGCCAGCCGGTGCCGGAGGAGATCGCGGTACCCGGCTTGCCGCCGCATCTCGTCGAAGAAGACCGACTGGGACACCTCGACCAGCACCGTCGCCACGTCGAGGGCATCACGTCGCTCGATGACCAGCTGGTAGCGGGGCGCGGTCTGGTCCACCTCGGCGAGCACCGCCTCGACCTGGGCGGGGAAGACGTTCACGCCCTTGATGATGAGCATGTCGTCGGTGCGCGCCCGCATCCGCCTGATCCGCGCCGAGGTCCGGCCACACGGGCAGGGCCCGGTGTCGAGGGTGGTGAGATCGCGGGTGCGGAAGCGGATGAGCGGGAAGGCCTCCTTGGTGAGTGAGGTGAGCACCAGCTCCCCCTCGGCGCCGGGCGGCAGGGGGGCCAGGGTCACCGGGTCGACGATCTCCGGGATGAAGTGGTCCTCGTTGAGGTGGAGGCCGTTGCGCTCCAGGCACTCCCCGGCCACGCCGGGCCCGAGCAGCTCGCTCACCGCGTAGTTGTCGGTGACGGTGACGCCGAGGGCCTCCTGGATCTGCCGCCGGGACTCCTCCCGGAAGGGCTCGCCCCCCACCAGGACGCGCCGCAGC
This sequence comes from Myxococcales bacterium, assembly GCA_021806645.1. Lineage (GTDB taxonomy): Bacteria > Myxococcota > Myxococcia > Myxococcales > Anaeromyxobacteraceae > JADKCZ01. The sequence continues at coordinate 87,111 of JAJZQX010000010.1, forward strand.
GACAGCGCGTTCATGTTGAGGTTGGCGGCTCGCATCGCCTCGATGAGGTGGAGCGCGTAGCTGGGCGTCGAGACCAGGGCGGTGGTCTTGTAGTCCACCATGATCTTGATCTGCCGCTTGGTGTTGCCGCTGGAGATGGGGATCACCGACGCGCCCAGCCGCTCGGCGGCGAAGTGGACGCCGAAGGCGCCCGTGAAGAGCCCATAGTCGAAGGTGATCTGGAGGACGTCGTCCTTGGTCACCCCTTCGGCCACCAGCATCCGGGCCATGAGATTGGCCCAGGTCTTGATGTCGTTGCGGGTGTACCCCATGACGATGCCGGAGCCGCCCGAGCCGCCGGTGCCGTGGAGGCGGACCACCTCCCGCAGCGGCACCGCCAGGAAGCCGTACGGGTAGGCGTCGGCCAGGTCGCCCTTGGTGGTGAAGGGGAGGCGCCGCAGGTCGTCGAGCGACCGCAGGTCGTCGGGGTCGAAGCGGATGGCGTCGAAGGCGGCCCGGTAGAAGGGGACGCTGCGCGCCACCCGGCTCAGCGTGGCCTGGAGCCGTTCCAGCTGGAGCTGCGCCAGCTCCTCCCGGTGCATGCACTCTTCGTCCGGCTGCCAGAAGGCGGCCGGCGACAAGGTGGCGGTCATGTGGTGACCCTCGCTGTCTCCAGGTTGACGTCCCGGCCCAGGTAGGCGCGCTGCATCTCCCGGCTGGCCAGCAGGTCCTCGGCCGACCCTTCGAGGACGATGCGCCCGGTCTCCAGCACGTAGCCTCGGTGGGCGATCTTGAGGGCGCCCCGGGCGTTCTGCTCGACCAGCAGCACGGTGCAGCCGGCCAGGCTGATGGTGGAGATGACGTTGAAGATCTCCTTCACCACCAGCGGCGCCAGCCCCATCGACGGCTCGTCGAGCATGAGCAGGGTGGGCCGGGCCATGAGGGCCCTGCCGATGGCCAGCATCTGCTGCTCGCCGCCGGAGAGGGTCCCGCCCAGCTGGCCGGACCGCTTCCCGAGGATGGGGAACATGCCCAGGATCCGCTCCAGGTCGGCTCGAACCTCGGCGGCCTTGCCGCGCCGGTACTGGACGTGGGCGCCGAGCAGCAGGTTGTCGCGCACCGAGAGATCCCCGAAGATCTGCCGCCCCTCCGGCACCAGTGAGCACCCCCGGGCGACGATGCGGGCCGTGCCCACCTCCAGGATCGACTCGCCCCGCAGCCGGACGTCGCCGCGGCGGGGACGGACCAGGCCGGTGATGGCCTTGAGCAGCGTGGTCTTGCCGGCGCCGTTGGCGCCGACGATGGCCACCACCTCTCCCTCCTTGACGTGCAGTGAGACGCCGCGGAGCACGGTGACCGCGCCGTAGGCCACGTCGAGGGTGCGGACGGTCAGCATTCCTCTTCACCCAGGTAGACCTTCACCACCTGCGGATCCCGCTGCACGGTCCGCGGATCGGCCTCGGCGATCTTCTCACCGTAGCTCAGGACCAGCACCTCGTCGCAGATCTCCATGACCAGGGACATGTCGTGCTCGACCAGGAGCACTGTGATGCCCCGGTCCCGGATGCGGGTGATGAGCCCGGCCAGGTCCCGGGTCTCCCGCATGTTGAGGCCGGCGGCGGGCTCGTCGAGGAGCACCAGCTCCGGGTCGGAGGCGAGGGCGCGCGCCAGCTCCACGGCGCGCTGCTGCCCATAGGCGAGGCTGGTGGCCTCGGCGTCGGCGAGCGCCTCGATCCCCAGGAAGGCCATCACCTCCAGGGCGAGGCCCCGCATCGCGGTGGCCTCCCTCCGGGCCCAGCCGAGGTCGAGCATCCCGGCCAGGAAGCCGGCCCGGCTGCGCAGGTGGCGGCCCACCATGACGTTCTCCAGCGCCGAGAGGTGCTCGAAGAGCCGGATGTTCTGGAAGGTCCGCGAGATGCCGCGGGCGGCGACCTGGTGCGGCCGGCAGCCGTGGATGGGGTGGCCGCCGAAGGTGATGGTGCCGTGGTCAGGCGCCGAGAAGCCGGACACCATGTTGAAGAGCGTGGTCTTGCCCGCGCCGTTGGGACCGATGACCGCCTTGATCATCCCCCGCCGCACCTGGAAGCTCACCCCGCTCACGGCCTGGATGCCTCCGAAGCGCTTGGAGACCCCGCTCACCTCGAGGAAGGGCGTCATCGAGGCTCCTCGCCGTCTTCGCGCCGCCGCAGCCGGAGCCGTAGCGCGGCCAGGGCGCGGCGCGGCTGGAGGGCCAGCAGGCCCTCCGGCGCGAAGAGCATCATGCCGACCAGGATCAGGCCGAACACCACGTCGTCGTAGGCGCCGAAGTAGCCGCGGAGCGAGAGGAAGTTGAGGGCCAGGCTCATCCCCAGGGTGCCCCAGAGGCTGCCCATTCCGCCGACGGCGACGATGGCCATGTACTTCACCGACTTCATGACCGAGGCCTCGGAGGGACCGATGCCGCCGTTGTAGTGGGTGAGGAAGACGCCGGCCAGCGCGGCCAGGGCGGCGCTCAGCACGAAGGTCTTCAGCTTGAGGCTGGCGGTGTCGACGCCCATGGCGGCGGCGGCGTCCTCGGCGCCGTGGATGGCGCGAAGGGCGCGACCCACCCTGGCCTGGACCAGGTTGAGCAGCAGCAGCATGGCCGCTCCGAGCAGCGCCACCGCGACGTAGTAGTTGACCACCCGGCCCCCGGCCGGGCCGCCCACGCTGGCGCCGAAGGGGAGCGGGAAGGGGGGGACGGATGAGATGCCGTCGGCGGCGCCCAGCCACTGGGTGCCGAGCGCGAGGCTGTAGACGATGGTCCCGACACCGAGCGTGGCCATCGCCAGGTAGTGCCCCTTGAGCTTGAGCACCGGGATCCCGACCACGAAGGCGAGCAGGGTGGCCAGCGCCACGGCGAGGATGCAGGCGACCAGCGGCTGGACCACCAGCAGCTCTCCCCCGTAGAGGTCGGGACGGGCCAGCAAGAGGCCGAGCCCCTGCGAGGCGGCGACGAGCGGCTGGGCCCGATACGGTGTGAGGTCGAGCGTGGTGAGCACCGCCGAGGTGTAGCCGCCCACCGCGACGAAGCCGGCGTGGCCAAGGGAGATCTGTCCCGCGTAGCCCATGAGCAGCGAGATCCCCAGCACCGCCAGCGTGTAGTAGGCCGACATGGTCATCTGGGTGAGGAGGAAGCCCCTCCCCGCCGCCACCGCGGCCAGCTGCAGCCCCGCGGCGCTGGCCATGAAGATCCCGACCTGCCCGTACCGGTTGAGGTGCACGTGGGCCCTATGGCCGGTAGGCAACCCGGGCCGCGAAGAGGCCGGTGGGCCGAAGGAAGAGGATGGCGAGCAGGAGGGTGATGGAGACGGCGTCCTTGTAGGCGGAGGGCATCACCGAGACCGCGAAGGCCTCGAGGACCCCGAGCACCAACCCGGCGGCCACGGCGGCCAGGCTGCTGCCCAGGCCACCGAGGATGGCGACGGTGAAGCCCTTCATGGCGAGGCCGGTGCCGATGTTGTACTGCGTGTAGGTGATGGGCGAGACCACGCAGCCGGCCAGGGCGCCCATCCCCGCGCTGAGGATGAAGGAGGCGGTGACGAGGTTGCGGGTCGGCAGCCCGCAGAGCGAGGCGGCCACCCGGTTCGAGGCGCAGGCCCGCATCTGCTTCCCGGTGCTGCTCCAGCGGAAGAAGGCGGTGGTGAGCGCCACCAGGGCCGAGCAGGCCCCCAGCGTCCAGAGGACCTGGGGCGACATGCGGGCACCGCCGATGGACAGCGACGTGATCTCCGAGCCGGTGAAGTAGGGGAGCGCCCGGACGTTCTGGCCCCAGATCAGCAGGGCCGCCTCGCGGATGAGGATGGAGATGCCGACGGTGATGATGATCATCCGCAGCACCGAGGGGCTGGAGAGCCAGCGGATGAAGACGAGCTCGACCAGGGCCCCGACCACCATGGTGGCGAGGACCGCCAGGAGGATGGCGAGCGGGAGCGGCAGGATCTTGACGAGGGAGACGGCGATCATCCCGCCCAGCATCACGAACTCGCCCTGGGCGAAGTTGATGACGCCGGTGGCGTTGTAGATGATGTTGAAGCCCATCCCCACCACGGCGTAGATCATCCCGTAGGTGAGGCCGGCCATCAGGTACTGGAAGAAGAGCGCGGACACCGGGGGGTCGGGCTGCCGCGATCGCTAGAGCGGATCGAAGCGGTCGAGCACGGTGACGCCGGCGCCGTGGAGGGCGTCCAGGGCGCGGCCGATCTCGTCGAAGCGGAAGATGATGATGGCGCTCTCTCCCTTGCGCCGCGCCGCCGAGTACATGTACTCGACGTTGATGCCGTTGCGGCGGAGCGCGTGGAGCGTCTCGCCGAGCCCGCCCGGCCGGTCCGGGACCTCCACGGCCACCACCCGCGTCTTGTCCACCGTGAACCCGGCCTCCTTGAGGATGACTCGGGTCCGCTCCGGGTCGTCGACGATGAGCCGCAGGATGCCGAAGTCGGCCATGTCGGCGAGGGAGAGCGCCTTCATGTCGATGGCGTTCCTGGCCAGCACGTCCACGACCTCGACGAGCCCGCCGGACCGGTTCTCCAGGAATACCGAGACCTGCGCGACTTCCATGTGCCCTCCTCCCGCCTAGATCTTCCGCTTGTCGATGACCCGCTTGGCCTTGCCCTCGCTCCGGGCCAGGGTCCGAGGCTCGACCAGGGTCACCGTGGCCCGGATCCCCAGCACCCGCTCGAGCTCCTGGCCGAGGTTGCGGTGGAGCGTCTCCAAGGCCCGCATCTTGTCCGAAAAGACCTCGGCGGTCACCTCGACCTGGACCTCCATGTCGTCGAGCCCCTTCTCCCTGGTCAGGACGATGGCGTAGTGGGGCAGCGTCCCATCCACCCTGAGGAGCGCCGTCTCCACCTGGGAGGGGAAGACGTTGACGCCGCGGATGATGAACATGTCGTCGGAGCGCCGCTCGATGCGCTTGATGCGCCGGAGCGTGCGGCCGCAGGCGCACGGCTCGGCGATGAGCGTGGTCACGTCGCGGGTCCGGTAGCGGATCATGGGCATGGCCCGCTTCGAGAGGGTGGTGAGCACCAGCTCGCCCTCGCTCCCGTCGGGGAGGACCGCGCCGCTGGCCGGATCGATGATCTCCGGGAAGAAGTGGTCCTCGTAGAGGTGGAGCCCGACCTGGTGGACGCACTCGGCGCCCACGCCCGGGCCGATGATCTCGGAGAGCCCGTAGATGTCGTAGCCGCGGACGCCGGTGTCATCCTGGATGCGCTGGCGCATGGCCTCGCTCCACGGCTCGGCGCCGAAGACGCCCACGCGCATGCGGGAGAAGTCGATCTTCTCCTCCACGGCGCGCTCGACCAGGTGCAGGAAGTAGGAGGGCGTGCAGCAGATGACGGTGGCGCCGAAGTCCTGCATCACCATGATCTGCCGCTCGGTGTTGCCGCCGCTGATGGGGATGACCGTGGCGCCGAGCGCCTCGGCGCCGTAGTGGGCGCCCAGCCCGCCGGTGAAGAGGCCGTAGCCGTAGGCGTTCTGGATGATGTCGCCGCGGTGGACGCCGAAGGAGGCGAAGGCCCGGACCATGACCTCCTTCCAGACCTCGATGTCGGCCTGGGTGTAGGCGACCACGATGGGCCGGCCGGTGGTCCCCGAGGAGGCGTGGAGCCGCACCACCTCCTCCATGGGGCAGGCCAGGAGGCCGAAGGGGTAGGTGTCGCGCAGGTCGGCCTTGACCGTGAAGGGCAGCCGGGCCAGGTCGGCCGGGGTCTGGACGTCCTTGGGCGTGAGGCCACGCTCGTCCATCCGGCTCCGGAAGTGCTCGACCCGCGCGTAGGCGAGGGCCACCGTGGAGCGGAGGCGCTGGAGCTGGACCTCCTCGAGCCTGGCGCGCGGCAGGTAGTCGGCGGCGCTGAGGGGGTGAAAGCCGTTGGCCGGATCGTTCCAGGTGCTCACCGTCGACCTCCCGGGGCGGGGGCGCCCCTCGTCGAGTTCACTGTCGCTTGCCGAGTGCCGCCGCGCCGGACGTGGCGGCGCGGGCACGTCCCTGCTGGAAGGCCTGCTCGTTCGCGGCGTGGAGGCGCTCCGCCAGCGCGGCCCGAACCGCGTCGAGGAAGATCCGCTCCGGGATGTCGAGGTAGGCGGAGAGCGCGCCCAGCAGGGCCACGTTGAGGCTGCGCTTGTTGATGAGTTCCCCCTCGGGGACGAAGTCGGGTGCGAGGAGCACGCCGCCGGGGCGCAGCAGCGGGCGGGTGACCTCGACCTCGGAGGGGGCCAGCACCACCAGGAAGTCGGCCTCGCCCCGGGGGATCATGGGCGAGAGCACCTTCACGCCGAAGCGGATGTCCGAGGTGACCGAGCCGCCGCGCTGGCTCATGCCGTGGACCTCGGCCTTCTTGACGTCGAAACCGGCGCGAACGGCGGCGTCGGCGAGGATGTCGGAGGCCTTGATGACCCCCTGGCCTCCCAGCCCGGCCAGGATCACGTTGGTGACGGTGTGGCTCATGCGTCCTCCGGCACCGCGCCGCACGCCGCGCCGGCGCAGGCCTGCGCCGCACGGGTCGCTTCGGCCGCCTTCTCCCAGCCGCGGATGTCGGCCGCCGCCAGCACGCAGGGGCGCCGGGCCACGATGAGGGAGAGGAGGGGAGCGGCCAGCTTCTCCGCCAGCAGCGTCGCGAACCCGGCCGGGTTCGCGAAGGGATCGATGATGGTGGTGTCGATTCCCATGGCGCGGGCCAGGCCCTCGATGGAGATCTTGCCGGTGGCCTCGTGCTCGAGGGTGCGGCCGGTCCCGGGGTGCTCCTGCTGCCCGGTCATGGCGGTGATGCCGTTGTCGAGGACGATGATCACGTGGCCCAGCTTGGGTGGGTTGTAGACCATCTCCATGAGCCCGGAGACGCCGGAGTGGATGAAGGTGGAGTCCCCGATGATGGAGACCACCCGCCTGGCCTGATCGGCGGGGAGGACGTGGCGCAACCCGAGGCCGACGCCGATGGAGGCGCCCATGGCCACGCAGGTGTCCAGGGCCCGGTAGGGCTCCATGACGCCCAGCGTGTAACAGCCGATGTCGCCGGCCACGATGCAGTCGAGCTTGCGCAGCGCCGCGAAGACCGGGTGGTAGGGACAGGCGGCGCAGAGCTCTGGCGGCTTCCCCTTGGGGAGCGGCGGCTCGGTGGAGAGATCCCGGGCCAGGATGCGGCGGACCCGGCCCACGTCGAGCTCGCCGAAGCGGAACATCTCCGGCTTCGACTCGACGGCGATGCCGGCGGCGCGCAGGGCGTCGGCGATGACGGGGTCGCCCTCCTCGATGACCTGGCAGCGCTTCACGCCGGCGGCGAAGGTGCGGAGCCGCTCGATGGGGAGCGGGTGGACCAGGCCGATCTTGAAGAAGCTGGCGCCCGGGGAGGCCTCGGCGGCGTGCAGGGCGCAGACGCCGTCGGTGACGATCCCCAGGTCCCTGCTGCCCTCGGTGACGGTGTGGAGGTCGCTGGTCTCGCCGAAGGCGGCCATGTCGGCCAGCTTGGCCCGCAGCTTGCGGTGGGCTGGGCGGGCGAAGGCCGGGACCATGACCCGGCCCGGGATGTCGCGCACGAAGCTGGGGGCGCGCGGTGTCATCGGCGTGGCCCGCGAGGTGACCAGGGCCTTGGAGTGGCAGACCCGGGTGGTCATCCGGAACAGGACCGGAAGCGACCAGCGCTCGGAGAGCTCGACCGCCCGGAAGAAGTAGTCGTAGGCTTCTTGCGGATCGGCGGGAGAGAGCATGGGCAGGCCGGCGGCGATGGCGTAGCGCCGGTTGTCCTGCTCGTTCTGCGAGGAGGCCATGCCGGGGTCGTCGGCCGTGACCACCACCAGGGCGCCGGTGACGCCGGTATAGGCCGCGGTGAAGAGTGGATCCGCGGCGACGTTGAGGCCGACGTGCTTCATGGTCACCAGGGCCCTACCACCGCCGAAGGCGGCTCCCAGCCCCACCTCGAGCGCCACCTTCTCGTTGGGCGCCCACTGGGCGCTGCCGCCGAGGGCGCCGAAGGCCTCCAGGATCTCGGTGGAGGGGGTGCCGGGGTACCCGGTCCCGAGGGCGATGCCCGTGTCTCGCGCGGCGAGGGCGACGGCTTCGTCGCCCGACAGCAGCCTCTTCTCCATCACGTCAGCTCCGGCATGGGGATAGCACGCATTCTGGTACGCTTTTACTGGAATTGTCCAGAGACTCCTGGCGAACCGGGGTGGAGGTTGGTTGGCGCCGGCCGGGGAGACGCCCGACTCCTGGCGGGCCCCGGGGGGGCCCGACGCGAGGCCTCTTCGCTTGCGGTCATGGAACGGTTCTGGTCTCCTGAAAGTCAAGGGGGTTCCACATGCACCGCACGCTCGCTGCCCTGGCCTGCCTGGCCCTCGCCACCCCGGTGACTCGCGCCCAGGAGGCGGCCCCGCCGCCGCCCGCGGCCGCTCCCGCCCCCTCGCCCGCGGCCCCGCGGCCCGGCCAGGAGGTGGTGGTGGTCCTGAAGGACGGCCAGAAGCTGAAGGGGACGCTGGTGAGCCAGGACCAGGGCGGCGTCACCATCGAGTCCTCGGGGGGGCGGATGCAACTCCCCGCCGGCTCGATCCAGGCCGTGGCGGTACCCGGCAGCGTCGCCGCCGAGGGGCCGTGGCCGCGCGATCCGAACCGGACCCGCTACCTCTACTCCCCGAGCGGCTTCATGCTGAAGCAGGGCGAGGGCTACCTCTCGCAGACCGAGCTGCTCGTCACCTCGGTCGGCTTCGGCCTCACCGACTGGCTCACGCTCCAGGCCGGCACCATCCTGCCCTGGGCCATCTACCAGCCGAGCACCATGCCCTTCATCGTGGCGGTGAAGGCGGGCGGTTCCCCCTCACGGTACGTCCATCTGGCCGGTGGCTTCCAGACGCTGGTCATCCCCGGGGTCAGCGAGATGCCGGCGGTCGGGTTCCTCTTCGGCACGATCACGCTCGGCACCGAGGACCTGCACCTCGGCGTCTCGGGCGGCCCGCCCTTCGCCTTCAACAAGGGCACCAGCAAGCTGGGGAGCGCCTTCTTCTCGGTCTCCGGAAACTGGCGCGTCTCCCGCTCCATCGCGCTGGTGAGCGAGAACTGGTTCGTACCGGTGGACAACTCCACCAGCGTGATCGGCAGCGCCGCGGTCCGCTTCATCGGCGAGCAGCTTGGCGTGGATCTCGGGTTCCTCTTCCCGCAGGGCTCGCCGATCCCGGTCCCCTGGCTCGACTTCACCTGGCACTGGAACGGGCCGGGCCCGGCGCGGTAGTCCGCCCCGGGTCGGGGCACTAGTACGCCACCTTGGGCAGGTGACCGAGCGACTCCTTCACCTTCTCGGCCGGGTACTCGAAGTCCTCCAGCTTGCCGGCGAAGTAGGCGTCGTAAGCGCCCATGTCCACGTGGCCGTGGCCCGAGAGGTTGAAGAGGATGGTGCGCGGCTTTCCCTCCGCCTTGGCGGCCAGCGCCTCGTCGATGGCGCCGCGGATGGCGTGAGACGACTCGGGCGCCGGGATGATCGCCTCGGCGCGGGCGAAGGTGACCGCCGCCTCGAAGCAGGCCATCTGGCCGACGGCGCGGGCCTCCACCAGCCCGTGGTGCACCACCTGCGAGACCAGCGGCGAGGCGCCGTGGTAGCGCAGGCCGCCGGCGTGGATGCCGGGCGGCATGAAGTCGTGGCCCAGCGTGTACATCTTGGCCACCGGCGCCATCTTGGCGGTGTCGCCGTAGTCGAAGGCGTAGACGCCCTTGGTGAGGGTGGGACAGGAGCTCGGCTCCATGGCCAGCAACCGCACCTTCTTGCCCGCCGCCTTGTCGGCCAGGAACGGGAAGGCGATGCCGGCGAAGTTGGAGCCGCCGCCGTGGCAGCCGATGACGACGTCGGGGTAGTCGCCGGCGTCCTTCAGTTGCTCCTTGGCCTCCAGCCCGATGACGGTCTGGTGCAGGCAGACGTGGTTGAGCACCGAGCCGAGCGCGTAGCGGGTGTCGTCGTGCGTGGCCGCGTCCTCTACCGCCTCGGAGATGGCGATGCCGAGCGAGCCCGGGTTCTCGGGATCCCTGGCCAGGATGGCGCGCCCGGCGCTGGTGCGCGGGCTGGGGGAGGCCAGCACCTCGGCGCCCCAGAGCTCCATCATCGACTTCCGGTAGGGCTTCTGGCCGTGGGAGATCTTCACCATGTAGATGGTGCACTCCAGGCCGAACATCTGGCAGGCCAGCGCGATCGAGGAGCCCCACTGGCCGGCGCCGGTCTCGGAGGCGATGCGCCTGGTGCCGGCCAGCTTGTTGTAGTAGGCCTGCGGCACCGCGGTGTTGGGCTTGTGCGACCCGGCCGGCGAGACCCCCTCGTACTTGAAGTAGATCTTGGCCGGGGTCCCCAGCAGCTTCTCGAGCCGGTGGGCGCGGATCAGCGGGGTGGGGCGCCAGAGCTTGTAGATCTCGCGGACCTCGTCCGGGATCTTGATCCAGCGCTCCGCCGACATCTCCTGCTCGAGCAGGCCGGGCGGGAAGAGCGGCAGCATGTCGGCCGGCGTCACCGGCTGCAGGGTGCCCGGGTGGAGCACCGGCGCGGGCGGCGCCGGGAGGTCGGCGATCAGGTTGTACCAGTGGGTGGGGATCTGGTTCTCGCCGAGCAGGAACTTGGTCCGCATGGGGCTCCTTGCGAAAAAGGGAAGCGAGGATTAGGCAGGGCCAGGCCTTCCACGTCAAGCCGGGAGTACCCGGCGCCGCGGGGAAGGAGGTGGCCGCGCCGTCGCCCGCCCGTCCGACCGGGCGGGAACGGTCGAAAGTTGCGGGGGGAAAATACAACCCACCGTGGCCGTGGGCTAGGATGTGGGCGTGTCACTCGCTTCCCGGGTGACACGAGTCAGCCGGGGGACTCAACAGGAGTCGAGATGTCCAGGGAGCGCCGCGCCTGTCCCCGATTTCCACTCGTCCTCACCGTCAAGTACCTCGACGCCGACTCCGTGCTCGACTACACGGAGAACCTCTCCGCCTCGGGCCTCTTCGTCCGCACCGAACGCCAGTTCTCGCCCGGTGAACGGACCAGCCTGATCCTCTCGTTCCCGCAGCTGCTCGAGCCGGTCGAGGTGACGGTCGAGGTGGTCCGCGCCCAGCCGAGCCAGGGCGATCAGCCTGGTGGCGTGGCGGTGCGGGTGCCCGACGACCTGCCCGATCACCGGGCCCGCCTGGCCGAGGTGACCCGCTTCGTCGCCAACACCTCCCGTGGGCCGGCGCCGAGCTGCCGCATCCTCCTCTGCGAGGACAACGGGCTGGTGGCCAACATGTACGCGGCCGCGCTGCGGCGGATGGCCGAGACCGACAAGTTCGACGGGCTGGGGGTGGAGGTGGTCAACGACGGCGCCGCCGCCTGGGACCGGGTGCTCCGGAAGCCGCCCATCGACGTGCTCATCACCGACGTCTTCATGCCGGCGACCAGCGGCATCGAGCTGGTCGAGCGGATCCGCTCGGAGCCCTCCCTGGCCCAGATGCCGGTGGTGGTCATCACCTCGGGCGGCGAGAGGGAGCGGGACGAGCTGGCCGCGCTCGGCGTCACGCTCTTCCTGCACAAGCCCATCAAGTACCTCGACCTCGCCGACACGGTGCGCTTCCTCCTCAAGGCGCGGCTGGGACTGGTCACCACCCCGCCGCGCGCCGCCGTGATGTCGCCGGTCGAGCCGAACCCGAAGGCGCTGGTGGACTCGGCGCCGAGCCCCGCGCCACCCGCCGGGCCCAAGCCCACGGCGTAGGGCCCCGAGGTGCGCTGGCGCGACGTGGTGGTGGCCAGCCGCCCGCGGGGAGGCTAGCCTGACCGGACCCGACGCACCACCCAGGAGATCAAGATGGCCGAGAAGGTCGCAGCCCACATCACCGGGACCGTGGTTCGAAGCGAGAAGGCGAAGGGCGAACTCCTCGTCGTGCTGGGATGAGCCAGGCGCCGCGGGTCCGGGTCGAGGACCGCGGTCCGGTCCGGGTCCTGGTCCTCGACAACCCCGCGAAGCGGAACGCGCTCGACTTCCGCGCGCTCGACGAGCTCGAGGCGGCCTGCGCCACGGCGGTGCGCGACGGTGCGCGCTGCCTCCTGCTGCGCGGCGCCGGCGACGAGGCCTTCTCCTCCGGTTTCGACCTGGCCGAGATGGGGCGGTTGAACGGGCGCGGCGAACGGCCGGACGAGGCCGTGGAGCGGGCTGCCGAGGCGCTCGAGGCGGTGGCCTGCCCGACGGTGGCCTTCCTGAACGGGCCGGCTTACGGGGGCGGCTTCGAGCTGGCGGCCACCTGCGACCTGCGAGTGGCGCGCGAGGGGATCCTGCTCGGGCTGCCGCCGGCCAAGCTGGGCGTCGTCTACCCGGAGGGTGGCCTGCGACGCTTCATGCAACTGGTCGGTGGCGCGCGCACCCGCGAGCTCTTCTTCTCAGGCCGGCCCATCGACGCCCACGTCGCCCACGCCTGGGGGCTGGTGAACCGGCTGGTTCCGGCCGAGGGGGCGGAAGGAGCGGCGCTGGCCCTGGCCGAGGAGATCGCGCGCAACGCGCCGCTGGCCGTGCAGGGGATGAAGCGGATCCTGCGCCTGCTGGAGATGTCGCACGAGCGAGGCCTCTCTGCGGCGGAGCGGAGCGAGATCGCCGAGCTGCGGCTGCGCGCCTTCGAGAGCGAGGACATCCAGGAAGGGCGGCGGGCCTTCGCCGAGCGGCGGCCGCCGAGGTTCCAGGGGAAGTAGGCCCCGCTCCGGCCAGGACCGGACCGGTGTCGAGGTGGTGGTCGAACCGGCGGCGTGGCCGCCGGCGGGCGGAGCGGTCCTCCTCTCACTCGCGCCCCAGCACCTCGGCCAGCAGCTCGGGGACGGCCAGCTCGGCGCCGGGGCAGCGGCGCAGGGCGCTCTCCGGCATCGAGGGGACGACGGCGCTCCCCGGCGCCTGGCAGACGCTGCGGCCGCCGCGGCGCGCCACCTCGGCCAGCCCCTCGGCGCCGTCCGCGCCCATCCCGGAGAGCACGGCGGCTCGCGCCCGCCGGCCGTGAGACGCGGCCACGGTCTGGAAGAGCCGGTCGGCGCATGGCACGTACCGCGACAGGGCGGGCACCGCCGCCACACGGTCAGCCGCGGCCACCAGGTCCCGGCCACCCGAGGCCAGGTAGAGCCGCCCCGCCTCCAGCGGGACCACGTCCTTCACCAGCACGGTCACCCATGGCGTGGTGGAGGCCAGCCAGTCGGCGAAGAACGCCACGAACCCGGTATCCATGTGCTGCGCCAGCAGCACCGCCGTGTCATGCCGCGGCCGGTAGGCCTGGAGGAGCCCGGAGAGCACCCAGACCCCGCCGGTCGAGCTGGCGATGGCTAGAACCCGCTCCGGTCTTCCGCCCGCGACGGCAGGCGGAGCGGACGGAACCGGCGCCCCCGGAGCCCTGGGCATCGCGGAGGGCGCCGCGCGACGGCCGCAGGCCGAGACGATGGGGACGCGCGACATCAACATCACGCGCTCGGCCGCCCCGCGCGTCCCGGCCGGGATGAGGTCCACCACGCCCGGGCCGCGCAGCTCCGGCAGCGACGCCGCGGCCCGCGGCAGGGCGGCGACCACCGGCGCCGAGAGCGTGGCGGTGGCGGTCTCCAGCCGCGCCCGCAGCGAGGGGATGTCCCTCCCGCCGAGCACCGCCACGCCCCGGCAATCGGGCCATCGGCGCAGCATGCCGGGGCTGGGCAGCCGCTCGAAGCAGCGCAACACCGCCACCCCGGCCTGCGCCAGGTCGCGCTCGAGCCCGGGCAGGACCGCCAGCGCGTAGTCGTCCACGACGGCCGCGAGCCTGGTCACGCCGGCTGGCCCGCCTCGGAGCCCGAGGCCGGTCCCACGCCGATGCGCGCCAGCGTGGTGGCCAGCACGGCGGCGCCGAAGCGGGACTTGACCAGGTAGGCGTCCGCTCCGGCCGAGGCACCCGCGGTCCGGGAAGACTGGTCGTCCTGGGAGGTGAGCAGGATCACCGGCAGCCTGGCCATGGCCGGGTCGGCCCGGATGGCGCGGGTGAGCGACAGGCCGTCCCGGCGCGGCATGTTCACGTCGGTGACCACCACGTCCGGCAGCCGCTCCCTGATCCGCGCCAGCGCCTCCTCACCGTCGGCGGCGAGCCGGACCACGAAGCCCTGCTCCTCGAGGAGCACGCGCAGCACCTCGCGGGTCGCCAGCGAGTCCTCGGCCAGCACCACGTCTCGCCGGGCCCGACCCGGGGCCTGCTCCGGGCGCATGACGGCGGCGTCGGCCGGTTGAACCGGCGCCGGCTGCTGGCCATGAGGACGGGGCCGGCGGGCGGCGGCGCGCGCCGCGACGACGAGCCCGCGGGGATCGAGCACCTGCAGGGTGGTCCCGTCGGCCAGCCTGGCGAGCCCCGCGACCAGCGCGCCAGCGCCGGCGGCCCCCGGCACCGGCGACGGGACCACCGCCATCACCGCGCCGATGTCGGCGACGGCGAGCGCCACCGCGCCCTCGGCACCGTGAAGCACCAGGGCGAACCGCTCGCCGCCCGGGTCGGCCTCCAGCCCGAGGGTCTCGGCGAGGCCGATGAGCGGGACGATGCTCTCGCCGGCGGCGAGGGTGCGACCGGTCGGGCCGCTCACCGCCTGGTCCCGGGCGTGCAGGAGCACGGTCCGCTCCAGCGCCTGGACCGGGATCCCGAGCGTCCGCTCCCCCGCCCAGACCACCAGCGCCTCGACCGAGTAGACGTCGAGCGGCAGCGCGAAGGTGACCGCGCTGCCGTGGCCGGGTTCGCTGCGGACCGAGAAGGTCCCGCCGGCGTTTCGCGCCATGGCCGCCACGGCCGACAGGCCGAGTCCGCGCCCGGAGACCTCGGTGACCTGCCGGCGGGTCGAGCCCCCCTCGGCCGCGAAGCGCGCCAGCACCTCCGCCTCGGGCATGGCCAGGATGCGGGCCGCGTCGTCGCCGCTCCGGACCAGCGCCTCCCGCGCCGCCGCCACGTCGAATCCGGCGCCGTCGTCGGCCACCGTGACCTGCAGCGCCCCCTCGGCGCTGCTCACCCGCAGCGAGAGGATCCCGGCCGGCGGCTTGCCGGCGGCGCGCCGGGCCGCCGGGGTCTCGATGCCGTGATCGACCGAGTTGCGGACCAGGTGCCGCAAGGTCCCGCGGGCCGCCTGGAGCGTGCGTCGATCGGCCCGCACCTCCCGCCCCTCCACCGACAGCACGACCTGCTTGCCCAGGGCGCTCGCCAGCGCCTCGACCTCTTCCCGCAGGCCGGTGAGGGCCACCTCGGCGGGCAGGAGCCGCAAGCCGGCGATGATGGACTCGAGCCGTTCCGCCCGCGCCGCCAGCCCCTGCGTCGCGCCCGCCAGGGGTCCGTCCACGCCGGCCAGCGAACCTTGCAGCTGGGCGACCGCGCGCGCCAGCGAGGCGGCGAGCCGCAGGGCCTCGTCCACGTCAATCGCCGGGACGCTGAGCCGCTCCGCGGCGCCCTCGGGGACCGGAGCGGGAACCGGGGCCGGGGCCTCCGCAGGGCCGGGCGTGGTCCCAGCCGGCCTCGAACCAGCCACGGTCCCCTCGGCGGCGCCGGCCTCGTCGCCGCCCTCCAGCGCCCTGGCGATGGCCTCGGTGACGCCGGCGGGAAACGACGACAGACCGGCCACCGCCATGTGGGCCACGCCCTGGTCCAGCAGCTCCAGCGCGAGAGCGAGCCGGCCGTGCCGCTCCTCCCGCGCGGGACCCTGCGAGCTGGCGAGCCCGAGCGACACCTCCTCCAGCCGGTGGATGACGTGCGCCAGGGGGCGGAAGCCGAGCGCGGCGGCCGCGCCCTTGAGGCCGTGGGCGGTGCGCCCGAACACCCGGAGATCCTCGCCCACGGAGCCGTCGGCCAGCCGCCGGTGGGTGGCGCCGAGCTCCCGGAGCGCCTCCTCCGCCTCGGCGACGAACAGGCCCACCAGGCGAGACCGGGTGGCGGCGTCCACGCTCACGGAGCTGGCCCCCCCCCCGCGCAGGCCGCCAGCCAGGACGCGGCCAGCAGCGCCGCGCCGCCTTCCAACCGTCCGGCCAGGCGCACGCCGGGGAGGCCTTCGAGCGCCTGGCCCGCCACCAGTTCCAGCCGGTCCTCGGCGAGCTCGATCGGGCCCTCGACCGCCACCGCCGCGGTACCGGCAGGCGTCGCCAGCAGGAGCGCCGGCGCCCGCGCCAGCGCGGCGGCCGAGCGGGGAGGCAGGCCCGCCAGCGCGGCGAGGTCGGTCACCGCGACCGGCTGCTCGTCCACCCATGCGATCAGCCGCGCGACGCCGCTGGCCTGCGGCACGGAGGCCGTGGGCCCGAGGCGGGCCACGGCACGCTCCACCGCGCTCGCCTCCACGGCGCAGGCGCGGCCGCCGAGCGTGAGGGTCACCACCGCGACGGTGACGCGCTCCTCGGCCAGCGCCACTGCCCCGCGGGCCACGGCCCGGGCCTGGCTGGTCAGCCGGGCCTCGTCGCCGGGCTCGACGAACAGGCGTGGCGGCCTCACCGGTGATCCCCACGCCTCATGAGCAGCTGGGCCGCCGCGGAGACCTGGCTGACCGAGAGGCCTGGAGCGTGCGGGACCGAGGCCTCGGCCGGGAGCGCGTACGTCAACTCGACCAGCTCGGCCAGGACGGCGCGCCCGCGGCAGCGGTCCACCCGCAGGAGCTCGCGTCCCAGCACCAGCATGGAGAGGAGGTGCCGGGGATCGTGGTAGCAGGCGGCGCGCGCCTCCCGGAGGGCCTCGGCCGATCGCCCCGCGGAGGTGTGCTCCAGGGCCGCCTGGGCGTGGCGCGACATCGGCTCGGCGAGGCGGAGCCTCGCCGGGGGGCGCGGTGACCGCCGGCCACGGACCGGCGTGATGGACGCCGCCGCCGCCGGCCGCGCACGCTCCGGAACCCCCGGCGCGACGCGGCGAAAGGCCCCGACGGCTCCGGGAGCCCCGACCGGCTCCAGGCCGGGCAGGTCGGTCGCGAAGACCGCCTCCGCCGGCGAGAGGATCAGGGTGGCGCCCGGGTCGAGCGCCTCGGCGAGTCTCGCCACCAGGGCGGCCGCGTCGTCGGGACGGAAGTAGATGAGGACGTGGCGGCACAGGACCAGGTCCACGCCGCGCAGCGCCTCGCTCCCGGGCCGGGCCACCTCGAGGAGGTTGCCCACCTCGAACCGGCACATGGCGCGGACGTCCTCGTCGATCTGCCACCGCCCCGCGGCGGCGTCCACCAGCCGGACCCGTTCGCCCAGCCACCTGGAGGGGCAGCGCTGCACCGACCAGGCGCTGGCCTGCCCGCTGGCCGCCAGCGACACCCTCGCCGGCGAGGCGTCGAGGCCGAGGACCTGGGCGCAGGCCGCCACGCCGCTGGCCGGGATCCTGGCCGCCTCCAGCAACCCCATCAGGAGGATGGCGAGGCTGTGGGCCTCCTGGCCCCCGGCGCACCCGAGCGAGACGGCGTTCAGCCGCCGGCCCGCCGAGATGGCGCCGACGACCAGGTCGGGCAGCACGTCCTCCTGGAGCCAGGCCCAGATGGACTCGTCGCGGAACATCCAGCTCTCGTCGATGGGCAGGCGGTCGACGACCGCCGCCAGCGCCTCGACCCGGGACGGCGCGTCCTGGTTCTCCCCCGGCGGGCCGGCGGCGGCCAGCACCTGCTCGTCCGAGAGCCCTTCCAGCCCCAGCCCGAAGGCGGCGCGGAGGGCCTGGCGCACCGAAGCGGCTCGCCCGGCCGGACCGGCGCCGGTCACGCTTCACCCTGGGGCAGGGTGTAGGCGCCGGCGGTGCGCTGCAGCGCGCCGGCCAGGCCGTGGGCGCTGCCCGAGAGGTCTCCGAGCAGCCGCGCGCCGTCGCGGATCGACTCGGAGGCCTTCTGCATGTTGCCCAGCGCCTGGGACACCTGGGACACGCCGGCCTGGTGCTGGCGGGCCGATCCCTCCACCTGCCGCATCAGCCCGACCGCGTCGTGGAGCGTGGCGCCCAGCCGCTCGATGGCCTGCCCGAGCTCCTCGACCTGCCGCTGCCCCTCCTGCACGGTGCGGCCCCCGGTGGTCACCGCGCCGTCCATCTGCCCGGTGCGCACGCCGATCTCCCCCAGCAGCTCCCGGATCTGCCGGGCCGCCTTCCGCGAGTCGCCGGAGAGCCCGCGGATCTCGCGGGCCACCACCGCGAATCCCTTGCCCGCCTCGCCGGCCCTGCTGGCCTCGATGGCCGCGTTGATGGCGAGCGTCGAGGACTGGTCCGCCAGGAAGCCCACCGTCTCGACGATGTCGTCGATGCGCTTGACCCGCTCGGCCAGCGAGGCGGAGGAGGAGGCGACGTGGCCGAGCGACTCGGCGATGGCGGACATGGCCCGCGCGGCCTGGCCCGCGGTGTGGCCACCGTCCTCGACGACGGACGCCGCCGACTCGCCACGCCGGATGAGCTCCAGGGCACGATCCGCCGACGCCGCCGAGGTCTGCGCCATCTCGGTCATGGTGTTGGCGGTCTCGGTGACCGCCGCCACCTGCTCGGTGGTGGCGGTGGAGAGCTGGCTGGCGGCCGACTGCAGGCTCACCACGATCTGGCCCAGGTTGCCCGAGGCCTGCTGCGTCTGTCCCACCATGCTGCGCAGGTTGCCGGTCATGCGCTGGACGGCCTGGCCGAGCGCCCCGGGAATCTCCACGTCGCGGCGGAGGTCTCCGGCCGCGATGGTGGTGGCCTGCTCGACTATGGCGCGGAAGGCGCGCTGCAGCTCGTCGAAGCGCGCCCCGAGATCGCCGGCCACCCGGGCCTGGTCGCCCACCTCGCCGCGAGAGAGCTCGGACATGCGCCGTCCCAGCGCCACCATGGCGGCCTGCGACTCGCGGAAGGCCTGGACCAGGCCGCTGTCTCCCACCAGAGAGCGCCCCAGGTCGCCGGCGGCCATGGCCCGGAGCTGGGCGAAGACCCGTGCCATCTCGACGGAGATGCGGGCCGCGGCGTGGGCCAGGTCGCCCGTCTCGTCGGTGGCGATCCAGCGCGGGCTCTCCGGCGTGCCGGCAGCCAGGGACCGCAGCGACGCCTCCACCGCCTCGGCGGCCCTCGCCTGGCGCCGCGCCAGCATGCCACCGGTGATGAGGAAGGCGACCAGCAGGATGAGGGCGATGATGGTCACCGGCACGCCCGCCGAGACCAGCAGGCGGTCGAGCTCGACGCGCACCAGCGAGCTCGCCTGGCCGAAGCCGCTGGCCTCGACGGTGGCGAGCAGCTGGTCGGAGGCCTGCCTCCAGCGTGTCACCACCACGATCCCGCTGAAGACCAGCAGCGACACCAGGGCCACCGCGAAGGCGTAGGGCAGGTACCATTTCTGCCTCGGCCAGAAGAGGCCTCGGCCACCGAGGGGCACGGTGGGGTCGCGCGCCAGCTCGGCCAGGGCCAGGGGTCGCAGGTCGTCCTCGACCAGCATGGTGAGGATGAGCCCCGGGAACAGGGAGGAGAACAGGCCGATCACCACCCCGATCGCGATCATGGAGAACTCGCGGTCGAAGAGGACGCAGGTGGCGGCCGCGAAGCCGATGGCCCCCAGCAGCCAGGCCGCCACGTTGGAGTAGATCTCGACCTTGCGCGGCAGCTCCAGGATGCGGGTGAGCCGCGCGCCCGGGGCGTCGCCGGGCCGCTCCTCCAGCGCCCGGCGAACCAGCATCGAGGTCACGGCGAACTGCTGCCCGGCCGTGAGGAACAGGATGGGCGTGAGGACCCAGCCGATGGCGCGCAGCAGGGCTCCTCCGGTCAGCCCCATCATGAGGCCGAAGACGTAGGCGCCCACCACGGCGCTGGGGATGGCGGTGGCGAGGATGCGGCGGAAGATCCGGCCGCGGACGGCGGCGAACTCGGGTGGCGTGGTCATGGTCTGGTGGTCTGCATGGAGGCCAGGCCGACGGCGATGCCGGCGTGGCGCTGGACCGCGTCGTGGAGGATGTGCGGCCCGATGGGCTTGAGGAGGACGTCACGCGCGCCGGCCTCCCGGCACAGGCGCAGCGACTCGTCGTCGCGGTTGCTGGTGAGGATGATGACCGGGATGTCGCGGAGCGCCGGCTCGGCCTCGAGCGCGCGGCACAGCCCGGGGCCGTCGAGGCGGGGCATGCGAAGGTCGCACAGGATCAGGTCGGGCCGCTCCGCGCGGGCGATCTCGAGCGCCTCGATCCCGTCACGGGCGTCGAGCACGCGCACGTCCTTGACGATCAGGTAGACCTTGAGCAGCTCCCGGGTCACCTTGCTGTCGTCCACCAGGAGGATGGTCTTCACGTGGCCTCCCCGGTCCCGGTGGCCAGGGTCAGGTCGAGGGCGCGGGCCACGTCGAGTACGGCCAGCGGCCCGTCGGCGTCGGAGAAGCCGGCCACCAGGCCGGGGCGGTGGTCCGCCGGGGCCGCCAGCGGCTCGCAGCCCACCACCTCCTCGACCGCGCTCACCCAGAGCAGCGCCTGGCGAGCCCCGTCCCTGAGCTGCAGCAGCTGGTCCCCGGCGCGGAGCCGGGCCTCGTCGGCGCCCAGCAGCGCCTCGGCGAAGAGGACGGGCAGGAGCGTCCCCCCGACGGAGACCACGGGGTGGGCCGGGCCCGCCGTGTCGGGCCGCGCGGTGGGGAGCGCCGCCGGCAGGACGCGCTCGACGAACTCGAGCGGCACCAGGAGCCGGAAGGCGCCGCTCCGCGCCAGCACCAGCGGATCACCGCGAAGCGGCAGCGCCGCGCCACGGCTCACGCCGGCCCGGACCTGGACCTGGACCTCAGCGAGCGTCATGGATGCGCAGCGTCCAGATCGAGCCGGTGTCGACGCCGGCCAGGCCAAAGGGGTTGAAGACGCTGGCGCTGGTGGCGCTGCCACCCAGGACGCCGGCCGGAGCCGAGACGATCTTCAAGCCGCAGGAGACGAGGAGGAACCCCGGGACCGGAACCTGGTTGCTGGTGATGGTGCAGGTCCCGACGGCGGTGTAGCTGCCGTCGCGCAGGTTGAACCGGACCAGGAACGGCTGGGGCACGAACGGGGCGGCGGTCGTCATCTGGGCGCAGCCGGTGACGGTGCCGGCGAAGCGGACGTCGCCGTTGACCAGCGCGCCGTCACGGGCCTTCGTCTCGACGGTCCAGACGCTGGCACCCAGGTGGACGTTGACGGGCTGGAACGGCGCGCCGGCGCAGACCTCGGCGCTGGCGGGGTAGCGTGGGTCCTCCTGGGTGCGCAGGACCAGGATGCGCTCCCCGGCCAGGGCGAGAAGGGGGGCTAGCAGGAAGGAGAGCGCGGCAACTCGGCGGATGAGGAGGGTCATGGCTGGCGGCTCCGGTGTCGGGGGACGACGGGCTGTGCTGAGGCTAGAGGCGGACCAGATGGGCGCCGTAATGCACGCCGGCGCCGACGGCGGCGAAGAGGACCAGCTCACCGCCGCCGAGCTTGACCACCCCCTGCTCGAGATCCTCCGCGAAGAGGATGAGCGTGCTGGCGGCGGAGGTGTTGCCGTAGCGGTTCACGTGGACCGGCACCCGCTCGGCCGGGATCCCGGCGCTGGCGACGAACCGGTCCAGCACCAGCTTGTTGGCCTGGTGGAGGTAGTAGCGGGAAACGGGCTCGGTCGAGGCGGGCCGGATGGCGGCCAGCTCGTCCACCGCCTTCTGCATGAAGAACGGGTAGGCCTCGGCCACGGCGGGACCGTCGATGTAGAAGGCGTGATCCGCCACGGTGGCGCGGGTGTGGGACGGCAGGTTGGCCCCGCCCCCGCGGTGGACCACCAGCTCCTGGTGGCCGGTGCCGGAGGTCGAGGCCAGGAAGCCCAGCCCGGGCCGGTCGTCACCGCGCAGGATGAGCGCGCCGGCCCCGTCGCCGAACATGTACATGGAGAGGAAGGCGTTGATCCGCTGGTTCTCCGGCATGGCGCAGGTGAAGATCTCGCGGTCCACGTAGGCCGAGGCGAAGGTG
The DNA here is from genome assembly GCA_021806645.1 of Myxococcales bacterium. Lineage (GTDB taxonomy): Bacteria > Myxococcota > Myxococcia > Myxococcales > Anaeromyxobacteraceae > JADKCZ01. The sequence goes on from JAJZQX010000010.1 coordinate 108,930, forward strand.
GAGGCGACCACCGCGATGGTGCGTGCGGCGTCGGCCAGGATCATCCGCCTCGCCATGTCGACCACGTAGAGGGCGCCGCCGCACCCCGAATCGACCACCAGCGCGTGGGTGTCGGACCGGCAACCGAGCCGCCGGTGGAGCTGGACCGCGTCGTGACAGAAGTTGACCTGGTCGGGCGTGGTGGTGACCAGGTAGATGGCGTCGAGCGAGGAGGCGTCCAGCCCGGACATCTCCAGGGCCCGGCGCAACGCCACCTCGCCCATGTCCACGTTGGAGCGCGGCACGCCGCTGGCGTCTGGCGGCGGCGGCAGCGCGCGCCCCGACTCGGCGTCGAAATCCCAGAGGTAACGCCGCTCCTGGATGCCGGTGCGACTTGCGATGCGCTCGGCCGACCAGCCCGGTATGGCCTGGACGAGGCGCTCGTTGCTTATCACTCTCCGTGGAAGAAACGCCCCCGACCCCACCAACCGAACGCTGTTCATATGCCTCTCGTCCCCCGCCCGACGAGGGTGGACGCTTCGGATGGCCGGATGTGACGGCGGCGCCGCGCGCTCGCCGATGCGGTGGCGCGCCTACACTGGCGACGAGGTAGGCGCCCGGACGCACGGCGCGAGCGGAAGACTTCACACTTCCCGGTTGCAGAAGCGGCAGACCCGGGCCGTCAGCTTGATGGTCTCGGCGCAGAACGGGCAGGCCCGGCTGGGGCCGGCCTCGGTGGCGGCGGGCAGGTGCGCCGTCTGCGCCGCCGTCACCAGGTCCCGGATCCGCACGGCGTCGGCCTTGTGGTGGCCGTGGCTGGTGATGGGATCGCTGCCGCCCGTGCTCTCGATGATCAGGTCCGACCAGATGAGCCCGGTCTCGATGCGCACCGAGGCGATGCGCTGGAGGTGGATGCTCTCCTCGCTGCGGCTGAACAGGGTGCGCCGCCGCCGGATCACCGCGGAGTCGGTGACCTCCACGACGGTGGGGAAGAGTCGGTTTCCGGAGGTCAACCGGCTGGCGACGAAGCTCTCGCTGGGCATGGAGCATCCTACGGTTCCGGCTGGCAGGCTGGCGAGCCTCCGAAGGTCGGACGAACGCGAACCAGGTCCGTGCTCGCCGCCGACCTGACCGACCTGCTGCTCCGGGCTGGACGTCCAGCCCGGGGCACTAGCGCTTGCCGAAGCGGGCCTTGGCGTCGTTGACGCAGACGTCCTTGGCCGCGCCGGCCAGGACGTCGCACTTCTCCCTGGCCACGGCGTAGTCGGCGTCGCGCTTGTCTTCGGCGGCGTCCCGGCGGGCCTCGGTGCCGGTCGCCTTGGCCTTGGCGTTCGCGTCGGCCGAGGTCGCCTTCGCCGCCGCGTTGGCCTTGGCGGTCTCCATCCAGGCCTTGGCGTCGGCGACGGCGCGGACCCTGGCGGCCTTCGCCTCCTTCACGCAGACGTCCTTGTCGTTGCCGGCCTTGTCGTCGCAGCGCTTCGAGGCGACCGAGTAGTCCGCGTCGGCCCGGGCGACGCGCGCGTCATGGCTGGCCTTGAGGGAGGGCTTGTACCGGGCCAGCAGCTCGGCCTTGGCGACGCTCTCCTTGCCCTTGGCCTCGGCGACGCAGATGCTCTTGGTGTTCCCCGCCAGCGAGTCGCAGCCCGCCCGGGCGGCCTTGTAGTCGGCCTCCAGGCCCTTCTCCGCCGCCTGGTACCCGGTCTTCGACATGCCGTCGGCCAGGGCCACCGCGCAGAACGCCAGGCCGGCGGCAAACACCATCGTGTGGATCTTGAGGTTCGTCATCAGTGACTCCCGTGGAACGAGGTTTGGCGACGTCAGTGCGTGGGGGTGCCCGCGTCCTTCTGCTGCTTCTGCCAGTCGTAGAGCTGCTTGCCCGCCTCGTCCTTGGAGACGCCGTAGGTCTCCTGGATTTGCCGAGCCAGGTGTTCGCGCTTCCCGGCGATCACCTGCAGCTGCTCGTCGGTCAGCTTGTCCCACTGCTGCTTGACGCTCCCCTTGAAGTGATCCCAGTGACCTTCGATTCGATCCCAGTTCAATGGCGCTCCCTGCCGTCGGCGGAATTGCGATGATCGGCGTCCGTGAGGAGCCGACATTCCGTAGGAGCCGATGCACGCGCCGTACCCGGGTCGCGGCCGTGCAGCGGCCTGCCATCAGGTGGCGATTCCAGTCGGGGGGGCGCCGGTCGAACAGCCGCGAGCGTGCGGCGAACGTTCGGAAGCGCCCCGGCCAGAAAGGGTCACCCCCGTGGTGAGCCGGCCGACGCGGCCCGATGGCCGAGCCCACACCAGGACCTCCGCTGGTGTCACCGGCCAGAGCATTCTCTCCCCGCCGAGCGACCCGGCGAGCCGCCGGGACGGACCGTGCCGTCCGCGCTCCCCAGCGCCGGAGCGGACCGTCACACCGCTCGTGGCTCGGCGCGCGCGATCTTGACGATCTGCCTGGCGATCTCCTCGGGTGACAGGACGAAGTCGATGCACCCGCTGGCGATGGCACTCCCGGGCATGTCGGGTTGTGCCGCGGTGTCGAGCTTCTGCGCGATGGTGATGCCCCCGACCTCCTTGATCCCGCAGAGCGCCGCGGCCCCATCACCGTCATAGCCCGAGACGATGACGGCGATGAGCTTGCCGTCCCAGTGCGCCGTCAGCGAGCGGAGGAAGACGGTGATCACGTCGGGCCAGCCCCGGGGCTTCGAGATCGGCTCGAGGCGAAACTCCCCGTCGAGGACGTGCAGGTCCCGCTGCTCGGGGATGATGAACACGTGGTTGGGCTCGACGAGCAGCCGCTCGGTGATCAGCTCGACCGGCATGGCGCTGTATCTCGGGAGGACCTCGTGGAGCAGGGTGGCCGTCGTCCGCACGTGATTGACTATGACGACCGCAGCGCCCATGTCGGCCGGCAGGTGACGGAGGAGGCGGATGTAGGCGTCGAGGCCGCCGGCCGAGCCGCCCACGCAGACGATCGGAAAGTCCCTCCCTGCACGCGCGGCAATCATGCCCACTCCCACCTGCAAGGCCTCGGCCATGGCCGGACTCCCGCCAACGGGTCCCTCGGCGCTTCAGGGCAGCAGCCAGAATGCGCCCGCCATCACCACCGTGGGAAGGAGCGCGCCGGCGAGCAGGCCGGCCGGCGCCACGCCCTCGGGGAAGTACCTGGCGAGCGCCGACTGGCCAGCCGGGTTCGGGGCGTTGGCGATCACCGTGAGGCCGCCGCCCACCACGGCGCCGGCCACCACCGCGTAGCGCAGCGAGGGGCCCAGCCCGGGGACCAGCGAGGCGAGGTAGGTGATGGCGGCGTTGTCGTTGAAGGAGGTGAGCCCGATGGCGCCGAGGAAGAGCGGCAGGTCGGCGAGCCGAGAGAGGACCGGAGCGATCCACCACTGCTGGCCGGCGCCGTGGATGACCAGCCCGGCCAGGAAGAAGCCGACCAGCATGGGCGGACGCAGATCGAGCTCCTGCTGGTGCGGGGCGGTGGCCTGCTGGAAGGCGAGGAAGAAGAGGAAGGCGCCGATGAAGACCGCCGGGGTGTGCGCGGAGTAGACCGCCAACCCGAGGAAGAGCAGGTGCACGCCGACGATCCAGGGCGGGACCGGGCTCTCCGGGTCTGGCTGGAGTCCCCGCGCCGCGGCCTTGGCGTGGCCGTCCAGCGCGGCGAACTCCTTCCGGAAGGCCAGGGCGTAGGCGGCGTTGGCGACCACGATGCCGACCACCGCCTTCCAGCCGAAGTTGGACATCATGAAGCCGGCGTCCCAGCCGAACGTGCCGGCCACCATGAGCACCGGCGGCGCCGCGAAGTTGGTGAGCGTGCCGCCCACCGAGACGTCGACGAAGAGCAGGCCGAGCGTGGCGTAGCGGAAGGTGGCGCCGGGCTCGAGGTCGAAGACCCGCTTCCCCAGCAGCATGGCGCAGATGACCATGGCGGCCGGCTCGGTGATGAAGGAGCCGAGCAGCGGACCGAGGGTCAGCACCGAGAGCCACCACGCCAGCGGCGTGCCGCCGCCGAGGCGGGCCACCAGGCCCAGCAGCTGCTCGGTGGCGGCCAGCACCGGGCGCGTGGACGCCATGGCCATGATCACCACCACGAAGAGCGGCTCGGTGAACTGGACGCCGCCGAGAAACTGCTCGGCGGCGCGGGCGCCGCGAATGGCGGCGAGGATCACCAGCAAGGGGATGACCCAGACGCCGAAGACGGCCTCGACCTCGCCGAGGAAATGGAGCAGCTCGACCGCGAAGCTGTGCCCCTCGCCGCCGCGGGCGAGGTCGAGCCTGGACCTCAGCCGGTGCGACGCGGCCGTCAGGCTGGGGGCGGCGAAGGAGTGGAGGATGGCCAGCACGAAGATCACGGTGGCCGCCAGGTTGAGCGGATCCGCGGTGGCGCGGGAGGTGAGCACGGCGGTGAGCCCGAGCCCCTCCTCGCCGGTGTACCGGTCGAGGGAGAGCGGAAAGCCGTCGATCGGGCCGGGCGTCACGTCAGCAGCCGCCGAAAGAGGAAGCCAAGCAGCACGCCGCCCGCCAGGGCGGCGACGCCAAGGCGCAGCAGCAGCGCCAGGCGCGCCGAGCCCGGCCCGGTCACCGCGCCCGCCAGGCCGGAGGCCACGCCTCCGCCCGCCGGGGCGACGCCGGCGACCGTGGCCGAACCGGCGCTGGCCGGGGCTGGCGTGGCCGGCGGTTCGACCACCGGCATGGGGTCCGGCCGGGTGCTGGCCGGCAGCGGCGGCGGCGCGCCCGGTCCGGCCACGGCCATGTCCTCCGGCAGCACCACCAGGTCGAAGGCGCCGATCTCGACCAGGTCGCCCGGGCGAACCCGCCGCCGCGAGTCGACCCGCTCTCCGTTGAGCCAGGTGCCGTTGAGGCTGCCGAGATCCTCGACGAAGACGGTGCCGCTGGCGTGGGTGAACCGGGCGTGGCGGCGCGAGACGTCCCGATCCGGGAGCCGCCAGGCGACGCCGTCGCTGGCGCGACCGACCACGATCTCGTCGGAGGAGAACGGGACCACCGTCCGCGTGCCCGCCTCGTCTTCGATCACGAGCCGCATCGACGTCCCCTAGCGGCCCTTGGCGCGGCCGGGCGCGACCGGGGTGAGCTTTCGCTTGAAGTGGGTGCCGTCCCTCTCCGGCAGGACCACCACCTGGTCGATCTCGTAGCCGCCCAGCTTCAGGTCGAGGCGGTGGCGCTGGTCGAGGCGCACGTCACCGATCGTGACCGGGGTCAGGCCGACCACCTGGCCGTCGAACCGCACCTCGGCGCCCGCGGGGTCGCTGGCCACCTTGACGGCACCGACCGCCGAACCGAGCTGGGTGTGGGCCCGCAGCGTCAACCGCCCCGGCTCCGGCGTCACCGCCACCGAGGTGGGGCGGAGTCTCGGTCCGCTGAGGGTCACCTCGTGGGGCCGCTGCACCTCGACGTCCTCGATCACCGCCGGCGTCCGCTGGCCGGTCGGCGAGCCGTCGAGGGAGATCTCGGCGCCGCTCGGCTCGCTGGTCACCACCAGCGCGCCCCGCCGCAGATAGGGCATTCCGAACCAGATCCCGCCGGCGCCGCCGGTGGCCGAGAGGAGCGCCACCAGGAACACGGCCGACCAGGGCACCCCGCGGCGCACCACCACGGGACGGCGGGCCGGGCGCCGCCTCGAGGGGGTGTGGGCTTCGAAGTGATCCTCGCCGTTGACGGCCAGCGGCTCCAGCTCCGGGTGGTCCTCATCCGCCGCGGCGACGGCGCCGGGCCCCGGTGCCACCGCCTGGTCCACCTCGAACCGCTGGGTCTGGTTCGGCCGCTCCGCCAGGTTGGCGAGCACCTTCATGATCAGCGCGTCGTGGGCCCGGGCCTGCCGCTGCTTGGCGATCCGTTCGGCGAAGACCTGGTGCAGTTGCTTGTCGAGGTGGTCCGAGATGGCCGAGTGGGGCGTGGGAAAGAGCACGTCCACCAGCGCCTCGGCGAACGCGCGTGCGTCGGCGAAGCGCCTGGCGGGATCGTAGGCCAGGGCCTTGGCCAGGATCTGGTCGAGCTCCTTGGGCAAGCGGGGATCGATGGTGGTGACCGGCACCACCCTGGCCTTGCGGGAGATCACCAGCGAGTCGACGTCGGTGGCCTTGGGGAAGGGCTTCTGCCTGGTGAGCAGCTCGTAGAGGACGATGCCGGCCGCGAAGATGTCGACGCGGTGATCCCAGCGGGTCTCCAGCGTGGCCTGCTCGGGGGCCACGTAGCCGAGCTTCCCCATCAGCATCCCCTCCTTGTAGTTGGAGAGGCCGGTGGCGGCCCGGGCGATGCCGAAGTCGAGCAGCTTCAGCTCGCCGTCGAACGAGATCAGGCAGTTGTCGGGCGAGACGTCGCAGTGGACGATCTGCAGCGGGTTCCCCAGCCCGTCGGTCCTGCGGTGCGCGTAGTCGAGGCCGTGGAGCAGCTGCACCACCATGAAGATGGCCTGCTCCGGCGAGAGGGTGGCGCCGGCGCGCGCGAAGGCCTGCATCACCTCCTTCATGGAGACGCCGGTCACCAGCTCCATGGAGATGAAGTAGGTGTCGTCGATGATGCCGCACTCGTAGATCTGGGCGATGTTGCTGTGGGTGAGCTGGACCGTGAGCTTGGCCTCGTTCACCAGCATGGAGATGAAGCCCTGGTCGCGGGAGCGGCTGGGCAGGATCCGCTTGACCACCAGTTCCTTCTCGAAGCCGGCGGCGCCCACCACGCGCGCCCGGAAGATCTCCGCCATGCCGCCGACGGCGAGCCGCTGGAGGAGGAAGAACTTGCCGAAGGCGTGGGGCTTGAACTCGGAGCTGGCCGGGGCGTCTGCCACGATGGGTTGATGTTACCGTGAAGCGACCGCATAGACCACGTGCCATGTCGCGGGTACACGGGATCGGCGTGACGCTCGACTCGGACGGCCTCCTCGAGCCGGCCCCCGGTGAAGCCGCTGGCGGAGCGCCGGCTCCAGGCTAAGGAGCCACTGGAAGCTGGAGCTGGAGACGACGAGATCGAAGCGCCCGGCGTCTCGTGGTGCAGGACCGGTGGGTGGTCACGTTCGAGGAGGGGTTGACGAGTGGCCAATGGGCTCGGGGACCCATCCGCCGCCGCCGGCCCAGGCCCGGCGCAGCCAGTCGCCGGCCGCCGGCGAACGCCACCAGGGCCGGTCGCCGGCCAGGGCCGCCAGGGAAGCGGAGAGCTGGCGCGCCAGCAGGTGAGCGCGAAGCGTGTCGGCGGCGCGCAGGAGCGGATCCGGGTCCAGGCGCCACGGGGGAGGGTCACGGCGGTCGATGGGATGGCCGAGCGCGCGCGGTCCCAGCTCGGACCAGCGAGCCGCCGCGCTGGCCGGGTGCTGGGCCCGGGCCAGCTCGATCAGCACCGTGGCCGCCGCGGCGCGGGTGGCGTGGACCCGGCGGCCGGCGTCCAGGTCCGCCTCGCGCTGCGCCGCCTCGGGTGAGACGCCGCGCGCCCGGAGCCAGTCCGGGCTAGAGGCGATCTCCTCGAAGAGGAGGCCCCAGGCCTGGGTGTGCCACGCCGGCGGGAGCCGCCGGTCCTCGAAGGGCGCGGTCGGCGCCACGTGGGCGAGCGAGAGCCCGACGCCGACCGCGTGGAGGAGAGCCCGCACGGCGTCGAGGCCTGCCAGCGGCGTCAGCGAGAGGCGAACCTGGCCCGGCACCTCCACCGGCACCACCAGCGGGCGCGGGATCTTGCCCGGGCGCGGCGCCGCGTCGACGGTGAGCCGACCACTCGCAGAGAGGTCGAGGCCGAGACCGGCGAGGAGCTCGGTGACGCCGGCGACCAGCCGGTCGGCGGGGAAGGCCCCCGGGGCGGCGCTGGTGCGGAAGAGGCGAGGCAGATCGTACTCGCGAAGCCGTGAGCCGCTGGAGCCCAGCTCGCGGCGGGCCAGGGCGTCGAGCGTCGCCGGCCAGGTGGCGTCGCCCGCGGCCAGCGCCGCCTCGGCGACGGCCCCCAGGTGTTCGGGTTCATCGAGCCGGAGCGCACCTGCCAGCGCCAAGGAGCCGCCAAGGCCGCGCTCGGCGCCGGCGCGGAGCAGGGCCGCGTCGTGCGCCGCGGTGCGCTTCTCGAGCTTGAGGAGGGACGCCTGCCAGGCCTCGGCGGCGGCCTTCCGGCGCGGGCCCTCCGGCTCGCCGGCCAGCAGCGCGTGGAGCTGGCGGAGCGGGACGGTCCGCTTCTCCCAGGCGAAGCTCGCGGCGGAACGGGCGGCGGCCAGCGCCTGCGTCGGCCCGGCGGTGGCGCGGGCCAGCTGCTCCCCCAGCAGGAAGGCGCGGAGCCGCTCCAGCCGGGCGCGCGCTGGTGCCGGCGCGGCCACGATGGCCTCGGCGAGCTGCGCCAGCACGGCCGGATCGAGCAGCGCCTCCCGGCCCTTCCAGATGGCGGCGTGATCGGTCGGCTCGCCGCTGGTCCAGCCGCGCCAGGCCGCCTCGGCCTGCGCCGCGAGGAGCGTCTCGGCGGCGGCGCGAACCGGCGTGAAGCGGTCGGGACCCTGCGCCTCGGACCAAGGGCTCGATGGGGTCGTCGTGTCCGCCGGGGTCGTCGGCGCAGGCGGGGAGGGTTCCGGCCCGGACGCCACGGGGGCGTGGGCGCAGGCGGCGAGCAGCAGGAGGCAGGCGGCGGGAGTTCTCACGGGGTGGCCATGGTACACCGCCGTGCCCGACCGGGCCCGGGTGGTCGGGGAGGTCGCCGGCCGGTTACACTCCGCCCCGTGACCGCGCAGAACCGCCGCGAGATGGCCCGCGCCCGTGTCCGGCTGGCCGCCGAGATCCGCCGCGTGCTCGGCGCGATCGGCTACGAGGAAGTCGAGACCCCGACGCTGGTGCCCGCGCCCGGCATGGAGCCTCACCTCGCTCCCTTCGAGACGCCGTTCCGCCCCGAGGGCGGCGGCGCGCCGCGCCCGCTCTGGCTCATAACCAGCCCGGAGTACGCCATGAAGCGGCTCCTCGCCGACGGGTTCGAGCGCGTCTTCCAGTTCTCCCGCGTCTTCAGGAACGGCGAGCTGTCGGCCACGCACAACCCGGAGTTCACCATGCTCGAGTTCTACCGGGCCGGGACCGACTACCGCGGGATCATGGACGACCTGGAGCGGCTCATCGGATCCGCGGCGCGGACGATGAGCCCCAGCGGCGGGACCTCGGTGGAGCGGAGCGGACGCCGCATCGAGCTGACGGCCCCCTTCGAGCGACTCACGGTGCAGGAAGCCTTCCAGCGCCACGCCGGTGTCGATCTGGCGGCCTGCGGTGGAAGCGGCCAGCGGCTCCGCGCCGCCGGCCGCGCCGCCGGGCATGAGGCCGGCCCGGACGGCGAGCCCTTCGAGGATGCCTTCTTCCGGCTCATGCTCGACGCCGTGGAGCCACGGCTGGGCCGGGAGCGCCCGACCTTCCTCGTCGACTGGCCCGCCTCCATGGCGGCGCTCTCCAAGGTGAAGGCCGGCGACCCGCGCTGGGCCGAGCGGTTCGAACTCTACGCCGGTGGGCTGGAGCTGGCCAACGGCTTCACCGAGCTGAACGACCCGGTGGAGCAGCGGGCCCGGCTGCTCGAGGAGCAGGCGCTGCGCCGCCGCCTGGGGCGGCCCGTGTTGCCAGTCGACGAGCCGTTCCTCGCGGCGCTGGCGCGGATGCCCGACGCCGGCGGCGTCGCGGTCGGCGTCGACCGGCTGCTGATGCTCCTCACGGGCGCCGGCGCGATCGCCGACGTACTGCTCTTCCCTGCGGCCGAGTTCCTCGGGCCTTGACCCGCTCGGGCGGGTGCTACCGCTTCGCCGGCGCCGGCGCCGGCACCGGCACCGGCACGACCGGCTGGCGCGGAAGCTCGACGATGAAGGCGGCCCCCGCGCCCGGCACGCTCTCGACCCGGATCGTCCCGCCGTGCGCCTCGACGATCCGCTTCACGATGTAGAGCCCCAGCCCCAGCCCGCCGTAGTTCTGGCTCGACACCGCCCGCTCGAACCGCTCGAAGATGTGGCGCTGGTCGGCCTCGGCGACGCCGATGCCATGGTCCCGCACCTGGAGGAAGGTGCGGTCTTCGTGCCCTCCGTAGCGGATCTCGATCGGCCTCCCGGCGCCGTACTTGGCCGCGTTGGCCAGCAGGTTGATCACCACCTGGCCCAGCCGCAGCGGGTCCCACCGCCCCGTGACCGGCTCGCCCCGGATGTCGAGCAGGCAGCCAGCCTGGGCCAGCTCGTCGGACAGCTCGTCGGCTCCCTCGGCCACCACCGCCCCGAGCTCCACCTCGGCGATGTCCAGCTCGAGCCGGCCCATGTGGATGCGCGACACGTCGAGGAGCGCCTCCACCAGCTTCTCCAGCCGCTGGCCAGCGCGCGCGGAGGCGGTCAGTACCCGGTCGATGGAGCTTCCCGGTCCCCCGCTCAACCCGTCGCGGCCGGCCACCCGTCGCAGGTTCTCCAGCGCCAGCCGGAGCGAGGTGAGCGGCGTGCGCAGCTCGTGCGAGGCGATGGAGAGGAACTCGTCGCGCGCCACCACCGCCGCCTGCGCCTGCCCGTAGAGCCGTGCGTTCTCGATGGCCTGGGCGGCGCGGTGGGCCAGATCCTCGAGCAGCGTCTCGTCCTCCCGGGTGTACCCCGGGCCACCCAGGTCCCGGGTCAGCGTGAGGTGGCCGAAGACCTGCCCTCGCCTGGCCAGCGGGGCGATGAGCATCGAGGTGGCGCCGTCGAGGTAGGACCAGTATTCCGGCTTCATGTTGGCGTGGACGAACCCGGGGGTCAGCTCGGTGATGCGCAGCGTCTCGCCGGTGGCCAGCACCCTGGCCGTGATCCCCTCGTCGACACGCTGCGGCGCCGACTGGATCACCTCACGGCGGAGCGCCTCCCGGACCGGGTCCGGGTGGTGGACCGCCGCCGGGACCAGCCAGGCGCCGTCGGGCGAGACCAGCCGGATGAGCACGCCGTCGCCGATCAGCTCGGAGAGCCGCTGCGCCACCGTCTCCAGGGTGGCGCGCTCGTCGAGGCCGCTGGCGAAGGCGCGCGACGCCTCGGCCTGCGCCTCCAGCCGGAAGGCCTGCCGCCGCAGCCGCTCCTCGGCCTCGTGCAGTTCGGTGATGTCCGACGCCAGCCCGACGATCTCGAGCAGCCTTCCCCGCTCGTCGCGGACCGGCGCGAAGCGGCCCTCGTAGAACCGATCGCCGAGCGGCCCGCGGGCCGTGCCGGTGCGCCCGCTGATGGCGCGCTGGACGGCCTCCTTCGCCCAGGCGGCATCCGGGAAGAGGTCGTCGATGGTGCGACCCACGCCCGGCGCGGCTCGGCGCCCCAGCGCCCGCAGGAGACGCCCTTCCGCCATCACCACCCGCCCGTCGAGGTCGATCACGAAGAAGATGCTGGGAGCCTGCCCCACCAGCGCCCGCAGCCGCCGCTCGGTGGCGCCCTCGCCGGCGCGTTTTCGGAAGAGGCGCATGGACTGGCTCAGTGCTCGAAGCCGCCGCCGGGGGGGTCCCGCGGCGGCGACGTGGGAGGCACGTGGTCCCGCGGCACCTCCAGCGGGCCGCGCTCGGCCGGCTCCAGCCGAGAGAGGAGCGGCGCGGCGCCGGGCGCCGCCCGCTGCCGGGCATCGAGATCGCCCCTGCAGATCGACATCGCCGTCACGCTCGCAGGCAGGAAGAGGGAGGCATCGTACCGCCGCACGGCGCGGCCGCAAGGCCGCGCAACCCGCCAGGGGCAGCCGGCGCCCCGGCCGGCCCGCCCACCGGGGGCTCGACCCGGCGCCGGCCGGGGAGGTGGCCAGCTCCCCTCAGATCACCCTGAGGAAGAGCACCTTAAGGTACCGGGTCTCCGGGACGCCCAGCAGCACCGGGTGGTCACGGCCGGCGCCGCGCCGCTCCAGCACCTGCACGTCGCGCCCGGCGTCGCGCGCCGCCTCCAGCACCAGCTCCTCCAGCAGCGCCTCGGACATGTGGTAGCTGCAGGAGGCGGTCACCAGCACGCCGCCGGGCTTCAGCACCTGGAAGGCCCGCAGGTTGATCTCCTTGTAGCCGCGGCGCGCGCCCGGCAACGACTCCTTGTTCTTCGCGAAGGCGGGCGGATCGAGGACCACGGTGTCGAAGGCGGGAGGCTCCTCGGCGCGATCCCGCAGGTAGTCGAAGGCGTTGAGCTCCACCAGCTCGAGGTTGGTGGTGCCGTTCAGCTCGGCGTTGGCGCGCAGCAGCGCGGACGCGGTGGGCTGCATCTCCACCGCCGTGACCTGCTCGCCGCGCCTCGCCAGCTGCAGCGCGAAGCCGCCGGCGTAGCTGAAGCAGTCGAGGCAGCGGCCGCGGGCATACTCGCCGGCGCGGAGGTGGTTCTCGCGCTGGTCGAGGAAGGCGCCGGTCTTCTGGCCGCCGAGGACGTCGATGCGCAGCCGCACCTCGCCCTCCCGGTACTCGATCGGCGCCGGCTCCGGGCCGCGCAGCACCCCCTTCACCTGCGCCAGCCCCTCCAGCTCGCGCACCCGCACGTCGTTCCTCTCCACCACCGTGACGGCGCCGGTGGCCGACGCCACCAGCTCCGCCAGCAGCTCCTTGCGCCGCTCGGTGGCCGGCACCAGCGTCTGCATCACCGCCACCTCGCCGTACCGGTCCACCACCAGCCCAGGGAGCAGGTCGGCCTCGCCGTGAACCAGCCGCCAGGCGGTCTGGCCCGGGAAGGTCCGCTGGCGCAGCTCCAGCGCCGAGGCGATCCGGCCCGCCAGGAACGGCTCGTCCACCGGCTCCTCGTCGCGCGTCACCACCCGCAGCGCGATCTGCGACTTCTCCGACCACCAGGCCTTGGCCAGGAAGCGTCGCCGGCCGTCCACCACCGCCACCACGTCGCCGGCCGTCGCCCCGGGGGCCTTGGAGACGTCGCCGCGGTAGATCCAGAGGTGGCCCTTCTGCAACCGCTCGGCGCCGCGCCGCGTGACCTCGACGATGGGCTCGTTCACCTGGCGCCTCCGGGCTGGGCGGCCAGGGCCGCGGCGGCGGCGTCGAGGAGCGGCTGGGCCGAGACGGGCTGGCCGACCGCGTTCTTCATCCAGAGGTCGGGCACCACCGCGCCGAACCGGGTGATGCGCTCCACCTCGGCGCCCAGGGCCCCGGGCGGCAGCGCGGCCATGTGGGCCTCCAGCTGCGCGGCGATGAGGTGGCCGAGCGGGTAGTCCGGCAGGTAGAGGAATGAGCTGATCATGTGGGAGTAGACGGCCAGCAGGGTGACGTCGCGGTGACCCAGCACCGGCGCGTACCACCGGTTCCAGAGGTCGCGGGCCAGCCGGAGCGTGGCCTCGCGCAGCTCGGCGGGCGTGGCCTTGGGGTGCTGGTACATCCAGCGCCAGACGCCCAGGTCGAGCAGCGCCACGCCGGAGATCTCCCAGGTCATCCAGAGGTCGTTGAGCGCCAGGAGCCGCCGCGCCTCGGCGTCGGCGGCCGGCAGTCCCAGCACCTCGAGATCGCGGGCCTGGAAGACGAAGGCCACCGCCTCGGTGAAGGCGGTGTTGGGCACGCCCTGCAGCAGGGTCGAGTCGACCTCCTGGAGCGAGAAGGTCTGCTCGACGTTGTGCCCCAGCTCGTGGACCGCGATGTTGAAGCCCTTGTAGTCCATGCCACCCGGGCCGACGCGGGTGCGCAGGTGGGCCTTGTCGCCCCGCCGTCCGGCGCCGAGCGCGTGGCCCGAGCCGCGGGCCGGGTCGACCTCGATGCGGTCCGCCAGCCAGGCGGCCTTCCCAGGCGTGAAGCCGAGCGCGCCGAGGATGCGCGGCAGGTCGGCGGCGAAGGCGGCCGGCGAGGGATACCGGGCCCGGGTCCGGGCGTCGAGGTCGGCCTCGGTGTAGCGGGTGCGCGGGCGGAAGCCGTCGTACCAGATGTCGAAGGGCTCGAGCGGGCGGCCCAGCCGACGCTGGATGAGGGCCGCCAGCTGCTTCACCTCGGGGGCGCCCAGCACCTGGGTGAGGAGCGCCTCCACTCGCGCCTCGGGCAGCTCGCGCTCGAGCTCGAACTTGCGGGCGATGTGGGTCGGCGCCAGCGGCGAGTACGGATCGGCCCCCCTCACGGCGAGGAAGGTCTCGAGCAACCGCGCGTAGCGGGTGTCGGGCTCGCGCGCACCATCCACCGTGGCGCGCGGCGTGCCGCGCTCCAGCTCGGCGGCGGGGGACGGCTGCACGGCATTGCTCCAGGGGTTCCAGTCGACCGACGGGTCGTCGATGACCGCACCGGGGATGGTCTGGTCGACGATCCGGCTCATCACCTGCTGGAGCGCGCGCTGGCGGGCCAGCCCACCGGGCTGCGCGTACTGGGCCTTGATCTCGTCGCGCAGGTTCCAGTGTGACAGGAGCCGCGAGCCCTTCTCGAAGAGCCGCCGTCCCCGGGCGTCGAGCAGGTGGTGGGCGTAGATGTTGTAGCCGGCGATGTAGAGTTCGGCTCGCGACGTGGCGGCGGCGATCCTCTGGTTCACCTCGGCGGGGACGCGCCGGGCGAAGCGGCCGGCCAGGCGCGCCTCGGCCCACTGTCTCCTGGTCCAGTTGGTCCCCGGACCGAGCCGCTCCTCCAGCGTTGTGAGCGGGAAGTTGAGCAGCGCCACGAAGGCGATCTGCCCGGCGAAGAGGTCATCGACCAGGTGCGCGCTGGCGTCGAAAGCGGAGAGCAGCGGGTCGACCGGCTGCATCGGCCCGAGGTCGAGCACCGCCCCGCGCGACAGCTCACGGTTCACCTCCACGGCGTGGCCGTCGAGCTGCTCCAGCGCCGCCTCCAGCCGGGCGAAGAGGGCGTCGAGCGGGGCGCCGGACGGCGCGAACTGCGCGAGGCAGAGGGTCTCGAGCGCGGCGGCGTCGCCGTCGGAGGGGCGCCAGGCGGCGGCCACCTGCCGGACCCCGCGCTCGATCCGGGTCCGCTCCGGCTCGCCGTGGCGCTGCACCAGCGCCTGTACGGCGCGGTCGATGCTCGCCGGTGTCGCCGCGGGCGGAGCCGGGAGCGGGGCGGAGACGGCGAGGGTCAGCAGGAGCGCGGTGGCGGCGAACATGGCGCGCACCATAACCCGGCGGGCGGCCCGAGGCGCGGGGGCGCGGCCCACCGGCAGGCCCGCTCCGGGAGCCGTCGCGCCGGGCACACCGCCGGCCGGGGCGCTCGTCGCGCCTTCGGCGCGCCCTCTCGCCAGCGGCCTGTCCGAACCAGCGACCGCTCCTGGGGCTGCGAGGCTCGCGCCCGTCCGGCGGCGTCCCGTCGCTCGGCTGCCCGCTGCCGATCAGCCCCGGGAGGAGGGGCTCGGCGCAAGGTGGGTGGCCCGCAGCGCAGGGGCGCGCTCACCCCGGCGGGCGAGCCTCGCAGCCCAAACCCCGCCCGCCCGAGCGGAATCGCTCTGGCGAGAGGGCGCGCCGCAGGCGCGACGAGCCCGCGGGGGGAACGCGCCCCGGAGCGACCGGCCACGACCGGTTCCCGGCGCGACCTCCCTCGTGCGCGCCTTCAGCGGGCCACGGCGCGAGCGGCCGCGAAGCCCCGCTCGAGGTCCGCGCGCAGGTCGTCGACGTGCTCGATGCCGACCGAGACCCGGATGAAGCCGTCGGAGATGCCGAGCGCGGCCCTCGCCTCGGGCGGCACGCTGGCGTGGGTCATGATGGCCGGGTGCTCGATGAGGCTCTCCACGCCGCCCAGCGACTCGGCGCAGGCGAAGACCGTCATCGCCTTCAGGAAGGCGCTCGCCGCCGGGAGGCCGCCGCGGATGGTGAAGGCCAGCATGCCGCCGAACCCGCGCATCTGCCGCGCCGCCAGCGCGTGCTGCGGGTGGCTGGGGAGCCCCGGGTAGATCACCTTCTCCACCTGCGCGTGCCCCTCCAGGAAGCGGGCCAGCGCCATGGCGTTCTCGGCGTGGCGGGCCATGCGCACGTGGAGCGTCTTCAGGCCGCGCAGCACCAGGAAGGAGTCGAGCGGCGACGGCACGCCGCCCACCGCGTTCTGCAGGAACTTGAGCCGGTCGTGGAGCGCGGCGTCGCTCAGCATGACCGCCCCGCCGATCACGTCGGAGTGGCCGTTCAGGTACTTGGTGGTGGAGTGGGCGACCACGTCCACGCCCAGCTCGAGCGGTTGCTGGAAGTAGGGCGTGGCGAAGGTGTTGTCCACCACGCTCAGGGCCCCGTGGCGCCTGGCCAGCGCCGCCACCGCGGCCAGGTCCACGATCTTGAGCATGGGGTTGGTCGGGCTCTCGATCCAGACCAGCCGGGTGTTCTCGCGGAGGCCCCGCTCCACGTTGGCGGCGTCGGTCATGTCCACGTAGCTGAACTCGAGCCCGTGGCGCCGGTAGACCTTGTCGAACAGCCGGAAGGTGCCGCCGTAGACGTCGTCGCTCGCCAGGACGTGGTCGCCGGCGGAGAGCAGGTGGAGGATGGCGTCGGTGGCCGCCAGGCCGGAGGCGAAGGCCAGGCCGAAGCGGGCCCCTTCGAGCGCCGCCAGGCAGTCCTGGAGCGCGTGGCGGGTGGGGTTCTGCGTCCGGCTGTACTCGTACCCCTTGTGGTGGCCCGGCCCGTCCTGGACGTAGGTCGAGGTCAGGTAGACCGGGGTCATCACCGCGCCGGTGGTCGGATCGGGCTGCTGCCCGGCGTGGATCGCCAGCGTGTCGAAGCGGCTCTTCGGGTCGGCCATGGCGTCCTCTCGCGGCGGTCGGCCGCGGCTACTTCATCCGCTGCCCGAGGAAGTCGATGAGGTCGATCTTGGTGAGGATGCCGGTCACCGAGTCGCCCTCGCGGACCACCGCGACGTTGTCGTCGTTGAAGATCTCCCGCAGCTTGGCCACCGGCGTGTCGGGGCCGACCGTGCCCTGCAGCGGCTGCACCAGCGGCTCGACCACCTCGGAGAGCCGGTGCTTCCCCTCGATGAGGAAATTGAGCAGGTCGTACTCGTGGATCATGCCGATGACGCGCCCGGCGTCGTCCACCACCGGCATCTGCGAGATGTCGTGCTCCTTGAGCTTCTTGACCACCACCTCGACCTTGTCGGTCTTCCGCGCGGTGATGACGGCGCCGCGGCGGGAGCCGAGCACGTCCTTCACGGTGGCGGCGGAGAGCGACGGGCCGCCGTCGGAGAGGGGGAAGCCGTTGTCGCGCATCCACTCGTCGGAGAAGAACTTGGAGATGTAGCTGCGCCCGCCGTCGGGGAGCGGGACCACCACGGTCTTGCCGGCGCCCAGCTCGGCCGCCACCTGCACCGCCACGTGGACCGCCGCGCCGGAGGAGCCCCCGGCGAAGATCCCCTCCTCGCGGGCCAGCCGGCGGGCCATGGCGAAGGCCTGGGCGTCGTTCACCTGCCTCACGTCGTCGAGCACCGAGAGGTCCATGGCGCCGCACATCATGTCCTCGCCGATCCCCTCCACCTTGTAGACGTGCGGCGTGGAGAGCTTCCCGGTCTTGAACATCGAGTGGTAGACGGAGCCGACCGGGTCGGCGCCAATGCAGAGGATCGACTGGTTCTTCCCCTTGAAGAACCGGCCGCAGCCGCTCATGGTCCCGCCGGTGCCGACGCCGGCCACGAAGGCGTCGAACCGGCCGCCGGTCTGCTCCCAGATCTCGGGCGCGGTGAGCAGCTGGTGCGCCTCGATGTTGTCGGGGTTGTGGTACTGGTTCAGGTAGAAGCTGTTGGGCGTCTCGGCGGCGATCCGCCTGGCCACCGAGTAGTAGCTCTCCGGCGACTCGGCCGGCACGTTGGTGGGGGTCACGATCACCTGGGCGCCGAAGGCCTTGAGCGTGTCCTGCTTCTCCTTCGACATCTTGTCCGGCATGGTGAAGATGCAGCGGTAGCCCTTGACCGCCGCGGCCAGCGCCACCCCCACGCCGGTGTTGCCGCTGGTGTTCTCCACGATGGTGCCGCCCGGCTTGAGCTGCCCGGCCCGCTCCGCCTTCTCGATGATGTGGAGCGCCATGCGGTCCTTGATGGAGCCGCCCGGGTTCAGGTACTCGAGCTTCACCAGCACGGTGGCGGACCGGGGGCCGACCACCTTGCCCAGCTTGACGAGGGGGGTGTGCCCGATCGCGGACAGGACGTTCTCGTGGTAGGCCATGGACGCGCTCCGAGGCAGGAAGGACGAGCCCTTATAGGCGTGGGCCCGGGGGGCGTCAACGCGTGCCCGCGCCGCCCGGGAGTACCAGTCCGCATGAGCCAGGATCCAGCCACCGAGCAGCGCGTCCGCGGCGCCGTGGCCCGCGCCACCGGACGCGATGTCCAGTCACTGCCGGTGAAGCGGCTGGCCGGCCACGCCTCGATGCGGAGCTACTGGCGGGTGGGGACGGCCCCGGCCTCCCAGGTGGTGATGGTGATGCCGGCGGGCGCCGCGCCGGAGGAGGTGACCAGCGGCGGCACGCCGAGGGCCGATCCCTTCGTCGACGTGCAGCGCTACCTGGCCGGGCTGGGCGTGCGGGTGCCGGCCATCCTCGCCTTCGAGGAGGCCGAGGGGCTGATGGTCCTGGAGGACCTCGGCGACGAGATGCTGGAGACCCGGCTGCTGGCCGGCGACGACCGGGCCGGGCTCTACGGGCGGGCCGTGGACCAGCTGGCCCGGCTGCGGGCGGCGGCCGAGGCGCGCCCGGGCGGCTGCGTGGCCTTCACCCGCGCCTTCGAGGCCGGCCTCTACCGCTGGGAGCTCGACCACTTCCGCGAGTGGCTGCTGGAGGCCTGGAAGGGCGCGGTGCTCGGCCCGGCCGAGCGTGCCGAGCTCGACGGGTGGTTCGACCGGATCGCCGCGGCGCTGGCGGCCGAGCCGCGCGGCTTCACCCACCGCGACTACCAGTCACGCAACCTGATGGTGCTGCCGGGCGGGGAGCAGGCGGTCATCGACTTCCAGGACGCGCTGCTGGCGCCGCGCCAGTACGACCTGGTGGCGCTGCTGCGCGACAGCTACGTCGAGCTGCCAGCCGACTTCGTCGAGGCCATGGTGCGCCGCTACCTGGCGCGGCTCGAGGCCGAGGGCGGCCCGCGCCTCCCGTACGGGCCGTTCCGCGAGACCTTCGACCTGCTCACCGTGCAGCGCAAGCTGAAGGACGCCGGGCGCTTCGTCTTCATCGACCGCGTCCGCGGCAACCCGGGGTTCCTGGTCTCGATCCCGTCCTCGCTCCGCTACGTCCGCGAGGCCCTGGCGCGGCGGCCCGATCTCGAGCCGCTGCGGCGGCTGCTGGCCCGGCACGTGCCTGAGTTCGGGTAGTGGAGTACCGGGCGTCGGTCGCGCGGAGCGGACTACTCCGCCCCGACGCCCAGGTAGGTGCGGAGCTTCTCCGACTCGAACTTGCGCCGCGCCTCCGGCTCGGGCGTGAGCAGCGAGACCACGATGCCGGCCAGGAAGGCGGCCGACATCGAGAAGATGGCCGGGTTCTTCAGCGGGAAGATGGCGTGCTCGAAGTGGAACAGGTCGACCCAGACCGTCTCGGAGAGGACGATCGACCCGACCGAGGAGGCGGCGCCGACCAGGATCGACCAGACCGCGCCCCAGGTGGTGAAGCGCCTCCAGACGATCGACATCAGCAGCGCCGGGAAGTTGGCGCTGGCGGCGATGGCGAAGGCGAGGCCGACCAGGAAGGCCACGTTCTGGCCCTGGAAGGCGATTCCGAGCGCCACGGCGACCACGCCGAAGGCCACGGTGGCGATCCTGGCCGTCTCGAGCTGCTCCTCCTCGGTGGCGCGCCCCTTCTTGATGACGCTGAGGTAGATGTCGTGCGAGTAGGCCGAGGCGCCGGCCAGGGTCAGTCCGGCCACCACCGCGAGGATGGTGGCGAAGGCGACCGCTGCGATGAAGCCGAGGAAGGCCGAGCCCCACAGGGCCTCGGCCAGCAGCGGCGCCGCCATGTTGCCGCCCTTGTCGAAGCCGCGGACCACCTCCTGGCCGAGGGCGAGCACGGAGCCGCCGGCCCCCTTCACCGAGAGGAGCACGGCGGCGCCGAAGCCGACGATGGGGATGATCACGTAGAAGTAGCCGATCAGCCCGGTGGCGTAGAGCACCGAGACCCGCGCCGCCTTGGCGTCGGGCACGGTGTAGAAGCGCATGAGGATGTGGGGCAGGCCGAGCAGGCCGAACATCAGGGCCAGGCCGAGCGAGATGGCATCGACGGGTGACCTGGTCAGGTCGCCCGGCACCAGCAGGTTCTGGTTCGGGTAGAGGTCGGTGGCGGCCCGGTAGAGGGCCGGCAGGCTGAAGCCGAAGCGCGAGAGCACCAGCCCGGTCAGCACGGTTACGCCGCAGAGAAGCAGGATGGCCTTGACGATCTGCACCCAGGTGGTGGCGAGCATGTCTCCGAAGAGGACGTATAGGAGCATCACCGCGCCCACCAGCACCTCGGCCAGCACGAAGGGCATGCCGAACATGAGCGCGATCAGGGAGCCCGAGCCGACCATCTGGGCGATGGTGTAGAAGATGGTGGTGAGGATGCCCCCCACGGCGGCCGCGATGCGGACCGGTCCCTGGCGAAGCCGGTAGGCCACCACGTCGGCGAAGGTGAACTTGCCGAGGTTGCGGAGCGGCTCGGCGACCAGGAACATCAGCGCCGGCCAGCCCACCAGCCAGCCGGTGGCGTAGATCATCCCATCGTAGCCCTTCAGCGCCACCATGCCGGAGATGCCCAGGAACGAGGCGGCCGACATGTAGTCACCGGCCAGGGCGAAGCCGTTCTGCATGGCCGAGATGCCGCGCCCGGCCGCGTAATACTCCGTCGAGGTCCTGGTCTTGCGTCCCGCCCACCAGGTGATGACCAGCGTCACCAGGATGACGAGGAAGAAGAAGCCGATGGAGGCGAAGGAGGGGTGGCCGAGCGTGGACTGGTAGGCCGGGGCGGCGGGAGGCATGGTATCGGTCTCCGGGTGTCGTCGGTGGCGCTACCGCCTCAACTGGCGCTTGAGCCGCTCGACCTCGGGGTCGTGGACGCGGTTGGCCCAGACCACGTAGACGGCGGTGAGGATCCACGCGAAGACCAGGGTGCCGATGCCGAGCACCAGGCCCAGGTTGGCGATGGCGCCTGGGGCCTCGGAGAGGCGGCGCGCCACGATGGCCGGGCTGGTGGCCACCAGCATGATGAAGCCGTAGTAGCCGACGAAGAGCAGGGCGAGCAGTGTGAGGCTCACCGACCAGCGGATCTTCACCAGCGCCCGGAAGGCCGGTGACTCGATCAGCTCGGTGGCGTTCTTGCTGGCGTCGGCGGGCCTGGTGGTGGCGCTCATCGTCGTCTCCTCGAGGTGGCGCACTAGTGGTGACCCCGACCCAATTAGCAGAAAGAGCGTGACGCGGATAGCGACGCTGGGCGGGCGCGGGGCACTGGCGTAGAGTCACCCTTCGGATGGCCTCCCTCGATCCCGTTGCCTTCCTGCGCGCCACGCCGCCGTTCCACGCGCTGCCCGCGGCGCTCTTCGACGCGGCCGCCGGCTCGCTCGAGATCGGCTACTACCCGGCCGGCGCGCAGCTGATCCGCGTCGGGGCCGAGCCGCTGCAGCACCTCTACGTCATCCGCAAGGGCTCGGTCCGGCTGGAGCGCGATGGGCAGACGCTGCAGGTCCTGGAGGAGGGGGAGACCTTCGGGTACACCTCGCTCATCACCGGGAAGGCCACGCTCGACGTGCGGGTGGAGGAGGACCTGCTCGCCTACCGGCTGCCGGCGGCGCAGTTCCAGCGGCTCCTGGGCAATGCGCAGTTCGCCGGTCACTTCGCGGTCGGGCTCTCGCAGCGGCTCAAGAGCAGCCTCGAGCTCTCCCCCGTCACCACCTTCAAGGCCGATCTGCAGCGGGAGGTGGGGCAGCTGCTCCGGCGGCCCGCCATCTGGGTGGAGGCCGACGCCAGGGTCGGCGAGGCGGCGCGGGTCATGCGCGACCAGAAGGTCTCGTCGGTGCTGGTCCGCGGCGACCCGCCCGGGATCGTCACCGACCGTGACTTCCGCAACCGCGTGCTGGCCGAGGGGCTTGGGCCCGAGACGCCGGTCGCCACCATCGTCTCGTGCCCGCTGATGGCCGTGGAGGCCACCACCCCCGTCTCGGCCGCCTGGACCACGCTGCTCGACACCGGCAACCACCACCTGCCCATCCGCCGCGGCGACGAGATCGTGGGCGTCCTCACCTCCACCGATCTGCTCAAGGTCCACGCCCCGGGCCCGGTGGCGGTACTGCGGCGGGTGGAGCGGATGGCCGACCGGTCGGGCCTGCCCGGTTACGCCGCCAAGGTGACCGAGATGGTGGCGTCGCTGCTGGCCGGCGGCCTGGCGGCCGACCTCATAGCCGGCTACGTGGCGCGGCTCAACGACGCGCTGCTGCGGCGCCTGCTCACCTTCGCGGAGGGCGACCTGGGGCCGCCGCCGGCGCCCTACGCCTGGGTGGTGATGGGCTCGGAGGGGCGCATGGAGCAGACCCTCCTCACCGACCAGGACAACGCGCTGGTCTTCGACGACGCCGGCGAGCCGGAGCGCGCCTGGTACCGGTCGCTGGCCGAGCGCGTCAACGCCGACCTGGAGGCGGCCGGCTTCCCGCCCTGCCACGGCGGCTACATGGCTCGGAACTGGGCGGGCACGGTGTCGGAGTGGGTGCAGCGCTTCGCCGGCTGGTTCGAGGCGAGGAAGCCGCAGGAGTTGCTGGCGGCCTCCACCTTCTTCGACTTCCGCAAGGTGGGGGGCGCGCTCGACCTCGAGCCGCTGGAGGCCGCGCTCGGCAGCACCGCGCAGCACCCCATCTTCCTCCGCTACCTGGCCAGCGCCGCGCTCGACCTGCGCCCGCCCAACACGCTGCTCCTGCGGCTGCGCGAGTCGACCGAGCTCGACCTGAAGATGCAGGGGCTGGCCCCCATCGTGCTGCTGGCCCGCTGCTACGGGCTGGAGATCGGCTCGCGCGAGCGGAACACCCACGCCCGGCTCGAGGCGGCGGTGAAGGCCGGCTTGATGAGCCAGGAGGTCTTCAACGTGGTGGGCGAGGCCTACAGGTTCCTGCTCGGGCTGCGGCTGCGGGTGCAGCTCAAGCTGGCCTCCGAGGGGAAGCCGGCCGGCAACAAGCTGGCCTTCAGCGACCTCTCCGCCATCGAGCGCAGCCGCCTGAAGGACGCCTTCCGCGCCGTCAAGGGCTGGCAGGACATGGCGGCCTACCACTACCAGGCCTCCTTTTAGTGCTCCGCCGCCAGCGGGGTAGAATGGCCCGTGTTCTTCTCCTCGCCCGCCTGGGACTCGGTCACCTACTGGTCTCTCGACATCGAGACCGGCGGGCTCGACCCGAGGCGGGATCCCGTCATCGCGCTCGGGATGCTCCCCATCCGCGCCGGCATCATCCGCCTCGGCGAGGCCTACCGCACGCTGGTGCGCCCGGAGGCGGGGCGCGAGATCCGGCCGGAGTCGGTGCTGGCCCACCAGCTGGTCAAGGGCGAGGTGGGCGAGGCGCCGCCGCTGCCAGAGGTGCTGGGCGAGGTGGACCGCCGAGTGCGCCATGGGGCGCTGCTGGTCCACCAACAAGGGATCGACGTGGCCTTCCTAAGGCAGGCCTTCGCGCGCCACGGCCGGCGCTGGCCGGCGCCGCCCGTCGTCGACACCGTGGCGCTGCTCCGGACGCTCAACCACCGGCGGCGCTTCACCAACCCCGACTACGCCGAGACCGAACCGAGCGTCAACCTGACCGAGGCCCGGCGCCGCTGCGGTCTCCCCGACTACCAGGCCCACGACGCCTTGACCGACGCCATCGCCACCGCCGAGCTCTTCCTCTACCTGCGCGGCGCGCTCGGCGCCAGGACGCTGCGGCAGCTCTGAGGCCGGGGCCCCCATGAAGCTCGCCCTGTTCGCCGACATCCACGCCAACCTCGAGGCGCTCGAGGCCTGCCTCGAGCACGCCGAGGAGCAGGGGGCCGAGGAGGTCGCCTTCCTCGGTGACCTGGTCGGCTACGGCGCCGACCCGGCCGCGGTGCTGGAGCGGGTCCGGGCGCAGGCGGCGGCCGGGGCGGTGATGGTGCGCGGCAACCACGACGCCGCGGTGGTGGCGGCGGGCGCCGACACCATGAACCGGAGCGCCGAGGCGGCGGTGGACTGGACCCGCCAGCAGCTCGACCAGGCCCAGCTGGCTTTCCTGGCGGCGCTGCCGCTGACGGCCCGGCGCGACGCCGTCCTCTTCGTCCACGCCAGCGCCGACCGGCCCGCCGACTGGACCTACATCCACGACGCCCCGGGAGCCGCCCAGAGCGTGGCCGCGGCGCGCGCCACCTGGGTCTTCTCGGGCCACGTCCACCAGCAGGCCCTCTACCACCTCAGCCCGGCCGGCCACGCCCTGCCGTTCAAGCCGGTGCCCGGGGTGGCCATCCCGGTCCCGGCCCACCGCCGCTGGCTGGCGGTGGCCGGCTCGGTCGGCCAGCCGCGCGACGGCAACACCGCGGCCTGCTACGCCATCTTCGACACCGGCCGGGCCACGCTGACGTTCCACCGGGTGCCCTACGACTGGTCGGTGGCGGCGGCCAAGATACGCGCCGCCGGCCTGCCGGAGTTCCTGGCTCGCCGGCTGGAGCGCGGCGAATGAACACCAACCTCCAGCCCGGCGACCTCCTCGATGGATTCACGCTGGGTGACCAGCTGCACGGCGGTGGGATGGGGATCATCTTCCGCGCCACGCCGCCGGCCGGGCGCCCCGAGCTCGACTTTCCGCTCCTCGTCAAGGTGCCTCGCCTCGGCCCAGGTGAGCCGTCGGAGACGGTGGTCACCTACGAGGTGGAGGCCATGGTCCACGCCACGCTCTCCGGGCCACACGTCCCGCGCTTCGTGGCCGCCGGCGATCTCGCGGTCCAGCCCTACCTGGTGATGGAGTTCGTGGAGGGTGCGTCGCTCCGGCAGTGGACCGGGAAGGGGCCGCTGGAGGCGGCCGAGGTGGCGCGGCTGGGGGCGGCGGTGGCCCGCGCGCTCCATGCGCTCCACTTGCAGGAGGTGGTGCACCTCGACCTCAAGCCGGGCAACGTCATCTTCCGCCCGGGCGGTGAGGCGGTGCTGGTCGACTTCGGGCTGTCCCGCCACGCCCACTTCCCTGACCTGCTGGCCGAGGAGTTCCGCCACCCCATGGGCTCGGGACCGTACATCTCGCCGGAGCAGGTGCTGGGCGTGCGGCAGGATCCTCGCAGCGACGTCTTCGCGCTCGGTGTCATCCTCTACGAGCTGGCGACCGGGCGCTATCCATTCGGCGCCCCCACCAGCCAGCGCGCCTTGCGCCACCGGCTCTGGCACATCCCGGTGTCGCCGCGCCGGCTGGCCCCGGCCTGCCCGGAGTGGCTGCAGGAGGTGATCCTGCGCTGCCTCGAGGCGCAGGCCGCGGATCGCTACGCCTCGGCGGCCCAGGTGGCCGCCGACCTGACGCACCCCGAGCAGGTGACGGTGGGCGAGCGGGGGCGGCGGCTGCGCCGG
The DNA here is from genome assembly GCA_021806645.1 of Myxococcales bacterium. Lineage (GTDB taxonomy): Bacteria > Myxococcota > Myxococcia > Myxococcales > Anaeromyxobacteraceae > JADKCZ01. The sequence goes on from JAJZQX010000010.1 coordinate 134,200, forward strand.
CCCGGGCTGGGGACGCTGCTCAAGCGCTGGATCATGGCGACCGGCTACGAGCCCTCGCCGCTAGATCGGCCCAGCCAGCAGCTGGCCACCGCGTCGATCGTGCTGGCGGCGGTGGCCACGCGGCACAGGAACGAACAGCGCTTCCAGGTGCTTCGCGAGGTGGTGAAGCGGCTGCTGGCCATCGACCCCGACCGGCGGCTCACCTGCGTCACCGTCATCCCGCCAGCCTCGGAGCTGGCCGGCGGCAGGGAGGAGGAGGCGGGCACCTCGCTGCGCATCAAGCACCTGGTACGGTTGCGCAACTGGGCCGAGCCGCTCGAGCTGCCGCCCGAGCGGATCAGCTACCACGTCATCGAGTCGGGGGATCCGGCCGCTGCGCTGCTGGAGTACGCCCGTGTCAACCAGGTGGACCACGTGGTGATCGGCGCGCCGCCGGCGGACGTGCCGATGAAGAGCAGCTTCGTCTCCACGCGGGTGGCCGCCGAGGCGCCCTGCTCGGTGACCGTGGTGCGGCCGCGCGCGGGGAGCCGCGAGAGCTAGTGCCCGGCCCCAGCTCGCGTCGTCCTCCGGCGCGGACCCGCTCCGGCCGCCTGGCGGGCCTCGACGAGCCGCTCCAGGAGCACGTCCACGTCGGCACGGCGGCGGAGCCATGAGCGGGCCAGGCTGGAGGGACTCCGGCCCACCCGGACCATGACCGACGGGACGTCGAGGTGCGCCCCAAAGGCCGCCTCGTCGGTCACGTCGTCACCGACGAACAGGACCCGCTCCGCGCCAGCCAGTTCCACCAGTCGCCGGAGCGCCGTCCCCTTGTCGCCGGCCCGCGCGGGCACCAGGTTCACGACCTTCTTCCCGGGGACGACGGCCGCTCCGGGAAGGCCCTCGATGGCCTCGCCGATGCGAACCGCCGCCTCGCGCGGGTGGCGGCTGTGGCGGTAGTGCACGGCCAGTGAGAGGGGCTTGACCTCGAGTTCGACGCCGTCCACCCCGGCCAGCCGGGACGCCAGGCGGGCGCGCCAGCCGGCGACCAGCGTCCGCCAGGCACGATGCGCCCGCACCTCGCCGGGCCATTCCGCCCCGTGCGAACCGACGACCCACCGCGGGGCGACGCCCTCGAGGCGCGCTCGAACGTCCCTTGCCGCCCGCCCGCTCAGCACCGCCACCGGGAACAGCCGCGCCACCCGCTCCAGGATGGTGCGGGTGCGTCCTCCGAGCGCGGCCGCGTCCCGGTCCTTCACGATGGGCGCCAGGGTCCCGTCGAAGTCGAGGACGATCAGGGTTCCCGGCCGCGCCAGCGACTCGACCACCCCCGCCATCCCGGTCGAGAGCAGGTCGCTCATCCACCCGGTCCCTTGCCGACCGAAAGCCGGGAGGCCAGCCGCTCGCGCCGCCGGGTCCGCGTCGCGTCTAGCAGCATCTTGCCCGCCCACCGGTAGACGTTGAGTTCGGAGACCAGCGAACGCATGGCGCGCATCCGCTCCTCCTGCTCGTCCTCGGGCATGGCGAGCGCATCCGCCAGCGCGGCGGCGGCAGAGTCGATGTCGTACGGGTTGACGATCAGGGCCTCGGAGAGCTCGCGCGCGGCTCCCGTGAACCGTGAGAGCACCAGCACGCCGCGCAGGTCGTCACGGGCCGCCACGAACTCCTTGGCCACCAGGTTCATGCCGTCGTGGAGCGAGGAGACGTAGCAGAGGTCCGCGGCGCGGTACATGCGGAAGATGGCGGGCGGCTCGTGGTGGGACCGCTCCAGGATGATGGGGCGCCAGCCGTCGCGCCCGAAACGCTCGTTGATGCGGTGGGCGAGCGCCTCGACCCGCTCGTTCAGCGTCCGGTAGGCCTCGATGATCACGCGGCTGGGCGCGGCGATCTGGACGAACCAGAAGCGCCCCCGGTAGGTGGGCCAGCGCTCCAGCAGCCGCTCCACCGCCAGGAACCGCTCCTCGATCCCCTTGGTGTAGTCGAGGCGATCGACGCCCACGCCGAGCAGCGCGTCCTCGGGGATGCCGAGTTCCCGCCGGACCGCGGCGTGGCACTCGGCGGCCGGCGCGGTGCCCTCCGCATAGCGGCTCGGCCAGTCGATGGAGATGGGGTAGGCGCGCACCAGCGTCTCGCGACCGCCCTGCACCACCGAGTGCCGCTCGCGATCGAGCCGGGCCTCGAGGTAGCGGTCCACCGACTCCATGAAGTTGTTGCAGTGGGCCTGGGTGTGAAACCCGACGATTGAGCTGCCCAGCAACCCGTCGAGCAGCTCGCGCTCCCAGGGGCAGACGCCGAAGCGCTCGGCGTTGGGCCAGGGGATGTGCCAGAAGGTGAGGATGGTGGCGCGCGGCAGTCGCGCGCGCAGGTACCTGGGCAACAGCGCGAAGTGGTAGTCCTGCACCAGCACGATGGGATCCGGTGAGCTCGCCTCGTCGGCCACGGCGTCGGCGAAGCGCCGGTTCACCCGCTGGTACTGTTCCCAGTCCCGGGAGCGGAACTCCGGGCGGGTGTGCGCCATGTGGCAGAGCGGCCAGAGCCCCTCGTTGGAGAAGCCGTAGTAATAGCCCTGCTCCTCCTCGCTGGAGAGCCGGAGGCGGCGCAGGTCGTAGATGGGCCGGTCGGGCGGGACCCGGACGTGATCCGAGGCGTCGACCGCGTCGAAGTCGCCGCTTCCGCTGCCATGTGCGATCCAGGTGCCGGAGCAGGCCCGCATGACCGGCTCGAGCGCCGTGACCAGCCCCGAGGCGGGGTGGACCACGCGCAGGCCGCCCCGGCCGTCCCGCTCGTGGACGTAGGGCTCCCGGTTGGCGACCACCAGGATTCCCTCGCCGCCGAGCTGGCGGCGCAGGACCTGCTGGAGCCGCTCCGGGTTCCAGCCGGTCTCGGCCCCGGCCTCCTCCACCGCCAGGGTGGTGACCAGGCCGCGCACGTCGGAGAGGAGGGGCTGGAAGAGCCGCGGCGCGACCGCGTCCATGGCGCGGAACGGGGCGAGAAGGACCTTGCGGAGCTGCTCGGTCCAGGAGAGCCAGGAGAGGCGCGCCACCACGGTGGCCGCCGCGGCGCCCAGCAGGCCGACCAGCGCGAAGGCGATGAAGGTGTACTGGATCGTCGTGTCCGCCCGACGATCCACGAAGCTCATGTCGTGGACCAGCAGGAGCAGCCGCGGCTTCGCGGTGTCGGCGCCGAGGGGAATCACCGTCAGGTGGGAGGCTCCGCTCGGACCCGAGATGGCGCGATCCCAGCCCGCGTCACCCGCGCGCAGGGCCTCCCCCGGAAGCGAGGCGCAGCCCAGGGTTGCCGGGAAGCCGTTGCTGGCGACCTCCGGGCGGCCGTTCGGATGGCACAGGGCGGCGCCCATGAGCCGCTCGTCGCGGACCATGGCGTCGAGCAGCCTGCGAGCGGAGGCGCCCGTGGCGTCCCGGAGGGAGGGCTCGGCGGACGAGGCCAACAGCCGGGCGCGCAGGCCCATGTCGCGTTCGGCCCAGACCATCGCCTGGCGGTTGAAGAGCGCCGAGGCGCCCCAGGCCAGGACGGCGAGGGCGGCCACGAAGAGCAGGAGGAAGCGGATGGCGGCGCGCATGGTGGAGGGCTGCTGGTGCAACGTTCCCGCGCTCACGTGTAGAGCAACTGACGCGGGAGGTCAAAACGAATCGGCCCCCAGGCCTTCCCCTGATGCCCAGCCCCCCGGGCGCGGCACCCGGCATGCGGCCGCCGCTTGCCCCGGCGCCGCCCACCGGGATACGGATCGAAGAGGGCCGGGGAGAGCGCCCGGCACCGCTTCCAGTGGAGGAGCCGCGTGACGACCAGGACCACACTCGATCCCCTCTGGTACAAGGACGCCGTCATCTACGAGACGCACGTCAAGGCGTTCTACGACGGCAACGGCGATGGCATCGGCGACTTCCAGGGGCTGACGGAGAAGCTCGACTACCTGGAGACGCTGGGCGTCACCTGCCTCTGGCTGTTGCCCTTCTTCCCTTCCCCGCTGCGCGACGACGGCTACGACATCGCCGACTACTGCGACGTCCATCCGAGCTACGGGACGCTGGACGACTTCCGGCAGCTCCTCGAGGAGGCCCACCGGCGCGACATCGCGGTCCTGGTCGAACTGGTGGTCAACCACACCTCCGACCAGCACCCGTGGTTCCAGCGGGCCAGGCGGGCGCCGCCGGGATCGCCCGAGCGCGACTACTACGTCTGGAGCGACACCGACCGGAAGTACCAGCAGGCCCGGATCATCTTCACCGACACCGAGCGGTCGAACTGGACCTGGGACGCCGAGGCCAAGGGGTTCTACTGGCACCGCTTCTTCAGCCACCAGCCGGACCTCAACTTCGACAACCCCCGGGTCCTCGCGGAGCTCGAGGAGGTGATGCGCTTCTGGCTCGACCTCGGCGTGGACGGCTTCAGGCTCGACGCCATCCCCTACCTGGTCGAGCGGGATGGGACCAGCTGCGAGAACCTCGCCGAGACCCACGCCGTCATCCGCCGGCTGCGCGCCTTCGTGGACCGTCACGCCCCGGGCTGCCTGCTGCTGGCCGAGGCCAACCAGTGGCCGGAGGACGTGCGCCCCTACTTCGGCGACGGCGACGAGTGCCACATGGCGTTCCACTTCCCGGTGATGCCGCGCATCTTCATGGCGCTGCGGCGGGAGAGCGCCGAGCCGATCGTCGACATCCTGAAGCGGACTCCGCCCATCCCGGTCTCGTGCCAGTGGGGGCTCTTCCTGCGCAACCACGACGAGCTGACGCTGGAGATGGTGAGCGAGGACGAGCGGGCCTACATGAACCTGGCCTACGCTCGCGACCCGCAGTCCAGGGTCAACGTCGGCATCCGCCGCCGGCTGGCGCCGCTGGTGGAGAACGCCCGGCGGCGCATCGAGCTGCTCAACGGGCTGCTCTTCTCGCTCCCCGGGACGCCCATCCTCTACTACGGGGACGAGATCGGCATGGGGGACGACGTGCTCCGCGCCGACCGGGACGGCGTGCGCACCCCCATGCAGTGGAGCGGCGACGCCAGCGCCGGCTTCTCTCACGCCCCGCCGGAGCGGCTCTACTCGCGCCCCATCTCGGATCCGGTCTACGGGGCCGCCGCCGTCAACGTCGAGGCCCAGCTGCGCGACCGCTCCTCGCTGCTCCACTGGATGCGCAACATGATCCGGCTGCGCAAGCAGTTCCGGGTCTTCGGGCGGGGGAGCATCGAGTTCCTGCCGGTGGCCAACCGGAAGATCCTGGCCTTCGTGCGGCGCTGGGAGTCCGACACCGTGCTCTGCGTCGCCAACCTCTCCCGCCACGCCCAGCCGGCGGAACTCGACCTCTCCGAGTTCAAGGGGCTGGCACCGGTGGAGATGCTCGGCTACACGGCCTTCCCCGTCATCGGCGAGCCGCCCTACGTGCTGGCCCTGGGCGGGTACGGCTTCTACTGGTTCGAGCTGCGGCGCGACGGCTGACGGGTCAGGCGCGGTCGAAGAGGCCGGAGAGCCCGCCCAGCCTGGCGGCCAGCGCGGCGGTGAGCTGCCCCTCGCGGAGGCGCCAGCGCCAGTTCCCAGCCGCGGTGCCCGGCCGGTTCATGCGCGCCTCGCTCCCCAGCCCGAGCAGGTCCTGCACCGGGGCGATCGCCGTGTCCGCGACCGAGGCCTGCAGCGCGCGCAGCATCGCCCAGGGCATGTCGCGGCCATCGGTGTCGAGGTAGCGACGCGCCAGCGCCTTCTCCTCCGCGACGCCGGCGGGGGTCCGGGTGGAGTCACCGCCCCCGCTGGCCCACCAGCCGGCCACGGTGTCGTTGTCGTGGGTCCCGGTGTAGGCGACCAGGTCCCGCTGGTAGCGGTGCGGCCTGAAGCCGGGCGCCTGGGGATCGGTCCCGAAGGCGAACTGTAGGATGGCCATGCCGGGGAGGCCGAAGGCGCGTCGCAGCGCCTCGACGGCCGGCGTGATGACGCCGAGGTTCTCGGCCACGAAGGGGAGGCGGCCCAGCTCACGCCGTAGCCGGTCGAAGACGGCCGCGCCGGGCCCGGGCCACCAGGCGCCGTCCTCGGCCGTGGTGGCGCCGGCGGGGACGGCCCAGTAGGCCTCGAAGCCGCGGAAGTGGTCGAGCCGCACCTCGTCCACCCAGGCCAGGGCTGCCCGCGCCCGCTCGGCGAAGAAGCCGGCGCAGCCGTCGAACCGATCCTCCCAGCGGTAGAGCGGGTTGCCCCAGCGCTGGCCGGTGGCCGAGAAGTAGTCGGGTGGGACCCCCGCGACCGCCGTGGGTGCGCCCTGCTCGTCGAGCCGGAACAGGTCGCGCCGCGCCCAGACCTCGGCGCTGTCGTGGGCCACGTAGATGGGGAGATCGCCCATGAGCTGGACGCCGCGGGCCTGGCCATGAGCGCGCAGCGCCCGCCACTGCCGGTCGAAGAGGAACTGGGCCACCACCTGAGCCTCGATCTCCGCCCCGAGCCGGCCCGTGGCGCGGGCCAGCGCCGGCGCGTCCCGACCGGCCAGCTCGGGCGCCCAGGCCGGCCACGGCGCGCGCCGGTGGGCGGCCTTGAGGGCCAGGAAGAGCGCCAGGTCCGGGAGCCAGCCTGCCCGCGCCTCCCGGAAGACCTCCAGGTCCCGCCGCAGCGCGCCGCCGGCACGCCCGTCGAAGCGCTCACCCACGTGGCGGAGCATGGCCTCCCGGCGAGGGATGAGGGCACCGAAGTCGACCGGGCCGTCGCCCGGGGCGCGGGCCTGCCCAAGCTCCACCGGCGTGAGCAGGCCGTCCTCGACCAGCAGCTCGGGGCTGATGAGCAGCGGGTTCCCGGCCAGGGCGCCCGGCGACTGGTACGGGGAGTCGCCGTAGCCGGTGGGGCCGAGCGGGAGCACCTGCCAGACCCGCTGGCCGGCCTCCGCGAGGAAGTCGGAAAAGGCGCGAGCGCGGGGACCGAGGTCGCCGATCCCGAACGGACCCGGTAGCGAGGTGGGGTGGAGCAGCAGGCCGCTGCGGCGGGCGGGCGTGGGTTCCGGCTCGGTCAAGGCTGTTGGTCCCTAGTGCCCCGCCCCAGGCAAGATGACTACTGCGAGCGCCGATCCTCTCGCTGCGGCAGGCGGCCTCGTCGGTCCGCTGCTCAGCGTAGCGCTGCTACGCTTCCGCTGCTCCCTCCTCAGGCGCCAGCCTCGCTTCGGTCTCGACGCTCTCGTCACATCATCTTGCCTGGGGCGGGGCACTACTAGAGGTGGTGAATCTGGTCGCTCGACGGTGTGTCTCGTCTCTCGGACTCCTGGAACCTCCGCTCCAGCGACCTGGCCACCACCTCCCTGGCCCCCAGCCCGACGGCGAGCGACAGCGCCAGGACGATGCCGCCGAAGAGGATGCCGAAGGCGGCCGTGAGGATGGTCCCGCCGATGCCACACTGCTCGAGCGCCATGGCCGAGGCCAGGACGAGCAGGAGCCAGCGGGCGCCCAGCCCGAGGAGCCGGGCCGAGTTGAGCCCCATGTTGACGGCTCCGATGAGGACGCTCCGCTCCAGGGCTCTCGAGCCGGCGACCCCGGCCGCCAGGATCACCAGCCCCATCAGGAGGTGCGGCACGTAGTCGAGGAGCCGGAGCGCCAGGGCGCTGGTGGCGCTCGACTCGAGGACGCTCAGGCCGACCAGGAACCCGGTGGCCACCACCGTCCCCGCCACCAACCTCGCCGCGAAGCGCGTGGGGCCGGGGTCGCCGACCTTGGCGGGCGGCGCCATGCCCCACTCGCGCAGGCGACGGTCGACCTCGAGCCGGGACCCGACCCGGCGCACCAGGGCGGAGGCCACCAACGCCACGGCCGCCGAGAAGACGGTGAGCAGGATCGTCGCCAGCAGGCCGGGGAGCAGCCGGGCCATCGTCTGCGTGATGCGCTGGACGGCCTCCAGGAACGTGATCTTGGTCTGGCTCCACATGGCTCGTCCTCCTCAGGGGTTGAACTCGTCGGGCCAGCGCCACCGCCCGATGAGGTATCTCTTCTCCCGCTCGAAGGCGCCAGCCGTCGCCTCCACCCGCGCCTCGAAGCCGGCATCATCGAGGGTCGCCGCGGTGTGCGCCAGGCCAGCCAGCCAGCCCAGGTAGAGCGGTGCCAGCGAGCGCAGCAGCTGGCGCCGCTCCACCCGGCGGGTCAGGTGCGCCACCGAGAAGTCGAAGATGACCCTCGCCCAGGTCTGGTCCGGCAGGCCACCCGCCTCGACCGGTCGAGCGGCGCAGCGCTGCAACTCCAGGAGCGTGGCGGGCGGCAGCACCAGGCTCCAGACCGGGAGCAGGTCGCGAAGGCCCCGCGTGAAGGCCTCGAAGAGGCGGGCCGGGTCGGGCCCATCGCCGCCGGGCTCGAAGCCTTCCGCGCCGAAGGTCGGCACCGGGCGCGATGGCCCTGTTCGTTGCCACAGTGCGGCGCTCCGTTCCATCTCGCCGAAGACCAGGCCGAGCGCGCGGATCAGGGTCTCGCCGAGATCCTCGGGCCCGGCCAGCGGGCGCGGCCAGGCGCCGAGCCACGCCTGCGCCACCCGCGCGTCGCTGCCGAGGACCTTGGCGACCAGCCAGGCGTCGGACCCGGCCTCCGCCGGCCGCCGCCGCCAGTCCTCGTCGGCGAGCAGGCGCCGGGCCAGGGCCGACGAGAGGGCCGCCTCCGTCCCGAGCGGCTGCCGGAGCCGCTGGCCGTAGAGCGTCCGGATGAGCGGCGCCACGATGCCGGTGTTGATGGCGCCCTCGGTCCGGTGACGCCGGTAGGCCGGGCAGACGAAGTCAACCCCGCCCTCCAGCACCGGCGAGAGCAGCCGCTCCAGCCAGTCGATGGTCTCGTCGTGGGCCTCGGCGGCCACGATGGCCACGGCCACGGCTCCCCGGGCGGCGCCCTCACGGAGGAGCGGACCGAGCGGGCTGGCGTACCCGGGGATGGCGCCCTGGCTCGCGGCCGGCAAGACGCCCGGGGCGCCGGCGGGCGGGTCCGGCGACCCGTGCTCCTCGAGCGGCTCCAGGCTCACCAGGCCGCCGCGGTGAGAACTCACCAGCACCACCGGGTCCACCGGCGCGAAGCGGGCACGGAGACGCTCGGTCAAGGCCCGGCCCGACGCCAGCGCCTGCTCGGATGGGCCCTGGATCGCGATCACGACGGGACCGGGCCCGGTCGGGCCGGCCTCACCGCGCGCGGCGCGCGGTGAGGGAACCGGTTGGGAAGGGAATGTCGGTGCGCTTGGCATGGCCGAGGTCTGACCAGCCACGATACCGCACCTCGCGCGCCCGGCGGTCGGCCGGGACGGCCGGCTGAAGGCGCCGGGGGGCGCGACGGAGCCCCTCAGTCCACCATGGCGAGGGCGCCGGCTACCCCTTGCGGTTCATGAACTTCAGCATCAGCCAGATCACGACACCCAGCGCAGCCACGCCACCGAGCAGGTAGAGCAGCGGCCTTGGGCCCTCCATGTCGCCGAGCCCTTCCGGTCCCTCGGAGGCGAGAGCCACGGAGGCGACCGTGGAAAGGACGACGGCGACGGCGGTGCGAACGGACGACTTCATGTCGAAGCTCCTCGTTGAAGCGGGCCTCACCGCGCGAGCGGCGCAGCCTGGTGTTGGGGTGCGGGAATGTAGCACGAAAGGCAGCGGCCCCCGGCGCCAAGGGCACCGGGGGCCGCTGGACGATCTACGCCGATCGCTAGTCGGAGTGGTGGATTGAACCCTGCGTGTCGGTGTCCTTCATGAGCAGCGACCCGACCACGAAGGTCATCAGGGCGATGCTGATGGGGTACCAGAGGCCGTAGTAGATGTCGCCGGTGGCGGCCACCAGGGCGAAGGCGATGGTGGGCAGGAAGCCGCCGAACCAGCCGTTGCCGATGTGGTAGGGGAGCGACATCGAGGTGTAGCGGATGCGAGCAGGGAAGAGCTCCACCAGCCACGCGCCGATCGGCCCGTAGACCATGGTCACGTAGATGACCAGGATGACGAGCAGCAGCACCACCATGGGGACGTTGACGCGGCGCATGTCGGCCTTGGCCGGATACATCTTGGTGGCGTTCTCCAGCGCCTTGGTGAGCTCGGCGTTCTTGGTCTTGTAGTCGACGCCCGGCTCGTTGCCGTTGAAGCTCTGCACCACCTCGGCACCGACCCGCACCGATGCCAGCGTGCCGGCCGGGGCCGCCTCGTTGGTGTACGGGATGGCCTTCTTGGCGAGGATGCTCTTCACCTGGTCACAGGACGACTTGAAGGTCTTCTTGCCGATCGGGTCGAACTGGAAGGCGCAGTCGGCCGGGTCGGCCACCACCACGACCGGATCGGCGATCTGCGCCTCCTCGAGCGCCGGGTTGGCGAAGTGGGTGAGCCCCTTGAAGATGGGGAAGTAGGTCACGGCGGCGAGGAGGCAGCCGGCCATGATGATCCACTTGCGGCCCACCTTGTCGGAGAGCGCGCCGAAGACGATGAAGAACGGCGTGCCGATGATCAGCGAGAAGGCCACGATCAGGTTGGCCGCCTGCGACTCGAGCTTGAGGGTCTGGAGCAGGAAGAAGAGCTCGTAGAACATGCCCGTGTACCAGACCACGCCCTGGCCGGCGACGCCGCCGAAGAGGACGAGGAGCACGATCTTGAGGTTGCCCCAGCGCAGGAACGACTCGGTCAAGGGGGCGCGCGTGATCTTGCCCTCTTCCTTCATCCGCTTGAAGACCGGCGACTCGGCCAGCTGCAGCCGGATCCAGACCGAGACGGCCACCAGGATGGCGGAGACCAGGAAGGGGATGCGCCAGCCCCAGGCCTCGAAGGCCGCCCCGCCGAGCGCCAGCCGGCAGGAGAGGATGACGATGAGCGACAGGAACAGGCCCAGGGTCGCGGTGGTCTGGATGAAGGAGGTGAAGAAGCCGCGCTTCCCGTTCGGCGCGTGCTCGGCCACGTAGGTGGCCGCGCCACCGTACTCACCGCCCAGCGCCAGGCCCTGCAGGATGCGCATGGAGATTAGGATGATGGGCGCCGCGATGCCGATGGAGTCGTAGTTGGGCAGCACGCCGACCACCACGGTGGCGCCGCCCATCAGGAGGATGGTGATGAGGAAGGTGTACTTGCGGCCGATCAGGTCGCCGATGCGGCCGAACACGATGGCGCCGAAGGGACGGACGAAGAAGCCGGCCGCGAAGGCGAGCAGCGCGAAGATGAAGGAGGTGGTCTCGTTCACCGCCTTGAAGAACTGGGCGGAGATGATCGCGGCCAGCGAGCCGTACAGGTAGAAGTCGTACCACTCGAAGACCGTGCCAAGGGAGGAGGCGAAGATGACCATCCTCTCTTCCTTGGTGATCCCGACACCCTTGCCTGGGACGTTCGCCACATTCGACTCAGCCATTCGTGAATCCTCCGGATAGGAGTTGGAGACAAGACGGGGGGGCCGCGAGTATTCAATTCAACTACCACGGCCTCATCGGGGGATACAAGGTTCTGCGCAAAGCCAGCGCGCAGAAAGAGGGCGCCAACTGCAGAAAGTGCGATGAGACCGGGTCTCCCAGTAAAATCGGCTGGATAGGTCGCTTTAGCCGACTCCCCTGTGGTGACACGGGATTTCGTTAATCGGCAAAATTGACGCATTCAGCCAAACCGGGTTTGCCTCATCAGAAATGCCACACCTAGAAGCGGCAGCAATTCGATCGCCCCCGCCCAGGCGAAGAGCGGCGCGGCTCGGCCGTAGTGGTCGAGCGCCAGCCCGGACAGCTGGTAGCCGATCGCGTTGCCGGCGCCGAAGACCACCGCGGTGAAGAGGGCCTGGCCGGTGGCTCGCAGCGTGGCCGGCACCAGCCGTGACATGGCCTCCACGGAGCAGCTCCAGAAGAGGCCGAAGGTGAGCCCGTGCAGGAGCTGCAGCGAGATCACGGCGGCGGCGCTCTCGGCCCGGGAGAGGGCCAGCCAGCGGAGCGCCGAGCCGGCGAAGGCGGTGGCCAGCAGCCCCTTCAGCGACCAGCGCCCGGCCAGCCACGGGAAGGCCAGCAGCACCGCCATCTCCGCCAGCACGCCGGCCCCCATCCCCAGGCCGGTGACCGCCGGCGGCAGCCCCCGGTCGCGCACCAGCAGGCCGAAGAAGAGGTGATACGGCGCGCAGGCCAGCCAGTGGACGGCGCCGCCCGCCAGCAGGAGGAGCAGCCGCCGGTCACCGAGCAGCGTCCGGACCGCCAGCCAGCCCGGCCGGTCGCCGCTCACCGGCTCGGCATGCGGCAGTCCCCGCACGGCGACGGCGTACCCGGCCACGAGCGAGAGGATCAGCCACGGCACCAGCGGATCGGCCGGCCGGTCACCGCGCCAGGCCAGCAAGCCGCCGCCGAGGAGCGCCAGCACCGCGAAGCCGAGCGACCCGCCCAGCCGGATGCGGGAATAGCCGTGGCCCGGGGAGCGGCGGACGTGTTCCATGGTGAGCGAGTCGAGCAGCGGCACCACCGCCCGGTCGCCGACCGACTGGAAGAGCAGCACCGCCCCGACCGCCAGCGGGGTCCGGGCCACCGGCAGGAAGACGGCCGCCGCGAGCGACACCATGGTGGCGAGCCGCAGCATCCGCTCCGGCGCGCCGGTCCGGTCGGCCAGCGCGGCCCAGCCCAGCGCCGCCGCCGGGGCGACCAGCGGGGCCAGCATCAGCACGGTGCCGATGGCGCTCCCCGAGAAGCCGAGGTCGCGCAGGTAGGGCGCGAAGTAGGGGAGGGTGATCCCGACCGCGCCGTAGTACAGGAAGTAGACGAGACGCAGCCGCCACGCTGGAGCCATCTGGTAGGGTGGCCATACCATGGCGCACGTTGGCGTGGTCCTCTGCGCCGGGCTCGGCACCCGGCTCCGCCCGCTCACCGGGCGGGTCCCCAAGCCGGCGGTGCCGGTCTGCCAGGTCCCGCTCATCCGCTACGCGCTCGGGCTGCTGGCCGGCGCCGGGATCGGGCGGGCGGTGGTCAACCTCCACCACCAGCCGGAGGCGATGGAGGCGGCGGCCCGCGCCGCGGCCGCGGAGCTGGGGCTGGCGCTCCAGGTCTCTCGCGAACCGGTCATCGCCGGCACCGGCGGCGCGCTGCGCGAGGCCAGGCCGCTCCTCGGCGGGGCCGAGGCGGTGGTGGTGCTGAACGGCGACGTCCTCTTCGACGCCGACCTCCGGGCCGTGCTCTCGGCCCACCGGGCCACCGGCGCGCTGGCCACCATGGCGCTCCTGCCCATGCCGCCGGGGGCGGGCTACGGGAGCGTGGAGATCGACGGCGGTGGCCGGGTGCGGCGCATCGCCGGGAGGTTCGGCCCGGGCGGCGGGGAGCTGACCTCGTGGCACTTCCCCGGCCTGCACGTGATCGCGCCCGAGCTGCTGGCGCTGGTGCCGGCCACGCCGTTCGAATGCGACGTCAACCGGGACGTCTACCCTCCGCTCATGGCGCGAGGGCTGGTGCGCGGTCTCGTCACCCACGGGGCGTGGAGCGACCTCGGCACGCCCGCCGGCTACCTGGCCGCCAACCTCGACGTCGCGGCGGGGCGCACCGGCCTGGCCCGGTTCGGCCTGCCGCCGCCCCGGCGCATCGCCGCCAGCGCCCGCATCGACCCCACGGCGTGGGTGGGCGAGGACGCGGTCATCGGCGAGCGCTGCGTGGTGCCGGCCGGGGCGCGCGTGGAGCGGGCGGTGCTCTGGCCGGACACGCGGCTGCGCGAGGGCGAGGCGGTGGTCGGCGCGGTGGCGGCCGGCGAGCTTCGGGTGGCGGCCGGTTGACTCGAGGCCCCGCCCTCACTCCACCGTCACGCTCTTGGCCAGGTTGCGCGGCTGGTCCACGTCGGTCCCCTTCAGGTCGGCCACGTGGTAGGCGAGGAACTGCAGCGGGATGATGGTGAGCAGCGGCGCAAGCAGCGGCGTGGTCTCCGGCACGGTGAGTGACAGCTGGGCCAGCGAGGCGGCGTGGAGGTCGCCCTCGCTCACCACCGCGATCACCTGCCCGCCGCGCGCCCGCACCTCCTCCATGTTGCCGAGCGTCTTCTCGTAGGCCGGCTCGCGGGTGGCCAGCACCACCACCGGCAGCTGCTCGTCGACGAGGGCGATGGGGCCGTGCTTCATCTCTCCGGCGGCGTACCCCTCGGCGTGGATGTAGGAGATCTCCTTGAGCTTGAGCGCCCCCTCCAGCGCGACCGGGTACTGGGCGCCGCGGCCCAGGAAGAGGACGTCGCGCGCCGTCGCGCACGTCCTGGCGATGGGCAGCAGCGCCGACTCCGCTTGCACCACCTGCTCCATGAGCTTGGGCACGTGGCGCAGCGCCTCCAGCTGCCGGCGCGCCTGCTCCGCCGAGAGGGTCTCGCGCAGCCGCCCCAGCTTCACCGCCAGCAGGAAGAGCGCCGCCAGCTGCGTGGTGAAGGCCTTGGTGGAGGCCACGCCGATCTCGGGGCCGGCGCGGGTGAAGAGCGTGCCGCCATCGCACTCGCGCGGGATGGCGGCGCCCACCACGTTGCAGATGGCGAAGGCGCGCGAGCCGCGGGCCCTGGCCACCTTGACCGCGGCCAGGGTGTCGGCGGTCTCGCCCGACTGCGAGATGGCCAGGGTCATCACCCTGGGGCCCACCAGCGGGTCGCGGTTGCGGAACTCGCTGGCCAGCTCCACCTCGACCGGGATCCGGGCCAGCGACTCGATCATGAGCCGGCCCGCCAGCCCGGCGTGCCAGGAGGTGCCGCAGGCGACGATGGTGATCCGGTCGAGGTCGCGGGCGTACGCCCCGTCGAGCTGCACGCCGTCGAGCAGCACGTCCCCCTGCTCCAGCGAGATTCGGCCGCGCAGGGTGTCGGAGACCGCCCGCGGCTGTTCGTGGATCTCCTTGTGCATGAAGTGCTTGTGACCGTCCTTCTCGGCGGCCACCGCGCTCCACTCGATCCGGCGCGGCGCCCGCTCGACGGGAGCGCCGGCCAGCGTGAAGAGCCGCACCTCACCCGGCGTGAGCACCGCCAGCTCGCCCTCCTCCAGGTAGACCACCTCCCGGGTGTGTTCGAGGATGGCCGGCACGTCGGAGGCGAGGAAGTTCTCCCCGACGCCGTAGCCGATCACCAGCGGCGAGGCGTTCTTGGCGGCCACCACCTCGTGGGGCCGGCTCTCCGCCACCACGGCGATGGCGTAGCTGCCGCGCACCCGCCCCAGCGCGGCGCGGACCGCGGCCAGCAGGTCGGGGGCGCCGGCGGTGAACGCGTCGGCCACCAGGTGGGCGACGATCTCGGTGTCGGTCTCGGACGAGAAGGCGTGGCCTGCCCGGGTCAGCTCGGCGCGCAGCTGCAGGTGGTTCTCGATGATGCCGTTGTGGACCACCGCCACGCCCCGGTAGGCGTGCGGGTGGGCGTTCTCGTCGGAGGGCCGGCCGTGGGTGGCCCAGCGGGTGTGGCCGATGCCGGTGGTGCCGGCCAGTGGCTGGGTGGCGAGCCGGTCGACCAGGTTCTGCAGCTTCCCCTTGGCGCGGACCACCTTCAGCCCGTCCGGCCCGATGGCCGCGACGCCGGCCGAGTCGTAGCCGCGGTACTCCAGCTTCCGGAGCCCACCGACGATGATCTCGACACACGGCTTCGGGCCGACGTAACCGACGATTCCGCACATGGGCCGCTTATACCGCGGGAGCCGGGGGCTGGGCACTCGCACCGCCGGGCGAGAGCGTGACCTCCGCCCCGGATCGTGCTTTTCTCCGCCCGACCCGTGAACCAGCGCCCCTCCCCCGTCACCGCCCTCCTGCTCGGGCTCCTCGCGGTCGCGGCCGCGGCCTGGGTCCGTGGCGCCGCGGTGCAGCGGTTGCCGCCCGACTACGACGAGTTCGCCTACCTCCCGGCCGCCTTCCGGTACGCCGAGCGGATGGCCCCGGGTCGGTGGGGCGAGATCGTCGACGTCAAGGAGAACGAGGAGCATCCACCGATGGTGAAGCTGGCCTACGGCGTGGTGCTCGAGGAGACCGGGGCCCGCGAGCCGGAGTGGGACCGCGTGGAGGTGGGCAAGCCCACCCCGCCGGAGGCCCGGCCCGCCTTCACCGGGCCGCGGGTCCTCTCGGCCGTGACCGGCGTGCTGCAGGTGCTCCTCGAGGCGCTGGTCTCTCCGCTCGGCGCGCTCTGGTTGGCCTTCGACACCTACCACGCCAAGTACACGGCGCAGGCCTACCTCGAGGGGCTGCCGGGGCTCTTCGCCATCCTCGCGGTCCTGCTCTTCGAGCGGGCCCTGCGACAGCGTGAGCCGCGCGGGCTGGTCCCGGCGCCGCCCACGCTCTCGCCGGTGCCCCTCGTCGCCGCGGCCGCGCTGCTCGGGCTGGCCGCCGCCGGGAAGTACCCCTACGGCCTGGTGCTGCTGCTGGCCTTCCTCCCCTTCCTCGTCCAGCGCGGGCATGGCCGGCCCTGGCTGCTGGCCGGCGCGGGGGCGGCGGCGCTGCTCCTCTTCCTGGCCGCCGACCCCTACCTCTGGAACGACACCCTGGACCGGGCCTGGAACTCGGTGGCCTACCACCTCCAGTACACGCAGACCGAGCACGTCAAGAAGAGCGGCCTGCCCTGGTGGTACCAGCTCCACTACCTGACCCGCTCGGCGCCGGTCCGGTGGCATCCCGGCGTCTTCCCGATCGGCTGGCTCGACATGCTGCTCCTGCCGGCCGCGGCGCTCGGCGTGCCGGCCGCGGCGCGCCACCGGCCGGTCTGGCTGGCGTGGGCCGTCGTCGGCCTGCTCTTCCTGCTGGTCTGGCCCACCAAGTGGCCGCAGTACACGCTGCTGGCGCGCCCGCCGCTGACGGTGCTGGCCGGGCTCGGGCTGGTGGCGGTGAAGGATCGGCTGCTGGGCCGCCGGCTCTCCGACCCGTCCAGCCTGTAGGGCGTCTCAGGCCCAGTCGAACTCCGCGGTGAAGTGGCGGAGGTACTTGCCCTGCAGCGCGGGGCGGACCGGCCCGGCGTAGGATTTCAAGGCGAACCCATTCCCTCCTTTCCCGGCTCCAAGCCCCACGAGGAGATCCAAGCCATGTCATTCGCAGCCATCTCCACGGACGTGGAACGCCTCGTCCTCGACCGTTACGGCGACGCGGCGCGGACGCCGGCCGGGCTCTGCTGTCCCTCCACCAACGATCCGAAGCTGCTGGCGGCCGTTCCCGCCGAGGTCCTGGAGCGGGACTACGGCTGTGGCGACCCGACCCGGCACGTCCGGTCCGGGGAGGTCGTGCTCGACCTGGGGTCGGGTGCCGGCAAGGCCTGCTACCTGCTCAGCCAGGTGGTCGGTGAGCGCGGCCGGGTCGTCGGCGTGGACATGAACGACGAGATGCTCGCCCTCTCCCGGCGACACCTGGACGGATTCGCGGCGGGCACGGGCCTGCGAAACATCGAGTTCAGGAAGGGGCGAATCCAGGACCTGGCGCTGGACCTGGAGGCGCTCGACGCCTGGCTGGCGGCGAACCCGGTCACCTCGTCGGCCCGTCTTGGCGACGCGGAGACCGAGGCCTCGCGGCTGCGGCGGGTGGCGCCGCTCGTCGCCGACCAGTCCGTGGACGTGGTCGTCTCGGACTGCGTCCTGAACCTGGTGCGTCCCGGGGACAAGGCCTCCCTGTTCCGCGAGATCCACCGGGTGCTGAAGCGCGGCGGCCGGGCCGTCATCTCCGACATCGTGAGCGACGAGGACGTTCCCCGGCGCCTCCAGGACGACCCCGAGCTGTGGGCCGGCTGCGTCTCCGGCGCGATGCGCGAGGACCGCTTCCTCCAGGCGTTCGAGGAGGCCGGGCTCTACGGCGTCACCCTCGTCGAGCGCCCGGCGACGCCGTGGCGCACCGTCGAGGGGATCGAGTTCCGCAGCGTGACGGTGGTGGCGTACCGGGGCAAGGAAGGTCCCTGCTGGGACCGCAAGCAGGCGGTGGTGTACCGGGGCCCGTTCCGCGAGGTCACCGACGACGATGGACACGTCCTGCGGCGCGGCGTCCGGGTCGCCGTGTGCGACAAGACCTTCCAGATCTACTCCCGGCCACCGTACGCGGAGCACGTCAGCCCGGTGGAGCCGCTGGAGCCGGTTCCCCTCGAGGAGGCCCGCCCGTTCCCCTGCGGGGCGGGGATGCTGGTGCGCGATCCGGGCGAGACCAAGGGCGGCGACCACAAGGTCACCACCGAGGCGTCCGACTGCTCCGGCGGCAGCTGCTGCTGACCGTGGCACGCGAACTCCTCGCCGCTGGCCGGGTCGTGGGGCGGGACCGTGAAGGCGAACTCGACGGCCTCGTCGAGCGGCTGCCGCGGGTGGCGCTCCAGACGTCCGCTACGTCCGTTCGGAGGCGCGCCGGGCGGTTCTCGCCGCCGCGAGCCGCACCGCCCAGCCCTCCTTGTTCACCTGCCTGGCGCGCCCCAGCGCCAGCGCGCCGGCCGGCACCGGGTCGGTGACGGTGGAGCCGGCGGCCACGTAGGCCCCGGCGCCGATCTCGACGGGCGCCACCAGGATCGAGTCGGAGCCGATGAAGGCGCCGTCGCCGATGCGGGTCTCGTGCTTCTTCTCGCCGTCGTAGTTGCAGGTGATGGTCCCGCAGCCGATGTTGACGCCGGCGCCGATCACCGCGTCGCCCAGGTAGGCGAGGTGATTGGCCTTGGAGCCCTTGCCCAGCCGCGCCTTCTTGGTCTCGACGAAGTTGCCGAGGTGGACCCCCTCGCCCAGCTCGGTGCCGGGCCGGACGCGCGAGAAGGGGCCGAGGACGGCCTGGGCGCCGACCGTGGCCGGTCCGTCGATCACCGTGTAGGGCCTCACCGTCACGCCGGCCGCCAGCACCGCGTCTACCAGCACCGAGCCCTGGCCGATCCGGCAGCGCGGGCCGATGCGCGTGGCGCCGCGCAGCCGCACACCGGGCTCGATGATCACGTCGGCCGCGATCTCGACCCCCTCGTCGCAGAGGAAGCGGGCCGGATCCTCCAGCGTCACGCCGGCCTTCATCAGCGCCGAGGCGCGCCGGCGCTGCAGCACCTGGCCGGCGCGGGCCAGCTCCTCGCGGTCGTTGACGCCGGAGGCCTCGAGCGGCTCCACCTCGACGGCCACCGCCGGTGACCGCCTGGCGGCCATGGCCACCAGGTCGGTCAGGTAGAACTCCCCCTGGGCGTTGTCGGAGCCCACCTTGGCGAGCGCCTTCCAGAGGAACTCGGCGTCGGCGCAGTAGAGGCCGGCGTTCACCTCGCCGATGACCCGCTCGGCCGGCGTGGCGTCCTTCTCCTCCACGATCCGGGCGGGTCGCCCGTCCTGGTCGCGCACCAACCGGCCGTAGCCGCGTGGCTCGGCCAGGTTCATGGTGGCGAAGGAGAGCGGGGCCCGGGAGCGGGAGCGGGCCTGGACCACGCGCTTCAAGGTGGTGGAGGAGAGGAGCGGCGTGTCGCCGGAGAGGATGGCGATGGCGCCGTCCACGCCGCGCAGCGCGCCGCGCGCCGCCAGCACCGCGTGGGCGGTGCCGCGCTGCTCGGCCTGGTGCGCGAACCGCAGCGGCGCGCGGGGGAGCGCGGCCCGCAGCGCCGCCTCGACCGCCTCGGCCTGGTGGCCGACCACCACCACCACCGGCGAGGCGCCGGCATCGAGCGCCGCGCGAACGGGGAACCAGGCCAGCGGCCTCCCGGAGAGCTCGTGGAGCACCTTGGCGGTGGCCGACTTCATGCGCGTCCCCTTGCCTGCGGCGAGGACCACGGCGGCGAGCGGGTGTCGATTCGGTGATGGGGCCATGGCCGGTGAGTCTCGGCCAAGCGGGAGGCGGCAGCAAGTCCGGCCGCGGCCGGGGCGACGAGAGGTCCGCGCCGGGCGCGGTTCCTGATACCCTCGCCGCCATGGGGAGCGCGCCGGAGATCGGGCAACACGACTCGAAGCCAGGGTCCGCGGCCTGGCGCGGGCGGGGCCGATGACCGCCACCGCCGCCGGCGGCGTCGACGACCTGCCGCTCCCGGCCGTCGAGGAGGTGCTGGAGCGGGCCTGCGGCCTCTCCCTCTCCACCGGGGTCCGGCGGCCCGCGCTCGCCGACGCGGTCCGGCGGGCGTCCGGGGAGCTGGGGCTGGCGAGGGAGCCCTTCCTCTCGCGCCTGCTGCTCGGCGACCCGGCCGCGGTGACGGCCCTGGTCGAGCACGCGGTTGTGAAGGAGACCTACTTCTACCGCCACCCCGAGCAGTGGGCGTCGGTGACCCGGCTGCTCGCGACGCGGCCGCCGGAGCAGCCGCTCTCCGCCTGGTCGGCCGGGTGCGCCACCGGCGAGGAGGCCTACACGCTGGCGATGGTCCTCCACGACGCCGGGCGGCGCTGCGCGTCCGACCGGGTGCTCGGCACCGACATCTCGGGCCGGGCGCTGGAGGTGGCCAGGGCCGGCCGGTACCGGGAGTGGTCGCTGCGAGCCCTCCCGGCCACGCTGCGGGCGCGCCACTTCACCTCGGAGCACGATGCACACCGCGTGCACGAGGAGCGGCGCGCGGCGGTCCGCTTCGCCCAGCACAACCTGCTCGGCGCTCCTCCGCCGGGCGGGCCGTTCGACCTGGTGGCCTGCCGGAACGTGCTCCTCTACTTCAAGCCTGCGGCCGCGCGAACCGTGCTCGGCCGGCTCCACGCCGCGCTCCGGCCCGGCGGGCTGCTGCTGGTCGGGCCGATCGAGGAGCCGCTCACGACCGGCCTCCCGTTCGAGCGGCTGGCGGGGACCGAGGCGACGCTGCTGCGGCGGCCCGCCGTGGCGCGCTGCGCCGTTTGGGGAGGGGCCCCGGCATGAAGGTGCTCCTCGTAGACGACACGCGGACGCTCCTCTCGCTCATCCAGGTCTACCTGATGGGCTGGCAGCTCGAGTTCCACGAGGCCAAGGACGGGCTGGAGGGGCTCGCCAGGGCCAGGGAGCTCCGGCCGGCGCTGGTGGTGACCGACATCCGCATGCCCGGCATGGACGGCTTCGAGCTCTGCGCCGCCCTCCGCGCCGACGCGGAGCTACACGCGGTCCCGGTGGTGCTGCTCACCTCGCTCAACGACGAGCCCAGCCGGAGGAAGGGGCAGCTGGTCGGGGCCAGCGCCTTCCTGACCAAGCCGGTGTCGGTGGACGAGCTGCGCCAGACCGTCGGCAGGTTGCTCCGGCTGCCCCCGAGGAGCTGACCCGTGCCCGGCGGCCCCGTCGACTTCGACGACCTGCGGCGCCAGCTCGACCAGGTGGAGGCGCGGTTGTCCGAGGCGGCCAGGACCGTCGATCGCCGGCGTGGGCGGATGGCCGAGCGGGCCCAGGCCCTCGTCACGCCCCGCGAGACCGAGCTCGAGGACGTGCTGCCGCTGCTGGTGTTCACGCTGGGTGGAACGCGCCACGCGGTCGAGGTGGAGGCGGTGGTGCAGGTGGTCGAGGCCCGCGGACTGCAGCGGCTGGTGGCCACGCCGCCATGGCTGCTGGGGGCGCTGGTGGCGCGTGGCCGGGTGGTGCCTGTGCTCGACCTGCGGGAGCGGCTGGGGGTCGGGCGGGGCCTCGCCGATCTCGGCAAGGTGCTGGTGCTGGAGCAAGCCGGCGAGCTGGTGGGGCTGGCCGTCGAGGCGCTGGAGGGGCGGCGGGACGTGGCGCGGCGCACCCTCTCGCCCGGGTCCGCTCCGCTCCGGTGGCGAGCGGCCGACGGCCTGCCCGTGCTCGACGTGGGGGCGCTGGTGGCCCCGCGGGGCGGGGGGTAGCCGTGGATCCCGAGCTGCTGCGCCAGGTCTGGCCGATCTTCTCCGTCGAGGCGCGGGAGCAGCTGGCCGTGATCGGCGGCGGGTTGCTTCAGCTTGAGACGTCGCCGGAACGGACCGCGCTGCTCGATCCGGTCCGCCGGACCGCCCACAGCCTGAAGGGGGCGGCCTCCAGCCTCGGGCTCACCGGCGTCGAGCGGTTGGCCCACGCCGTCGAGGGGGCGCTGGACGGCTACGACCCGGGGAAAGGGCTGGGCGCCGACCTGGTCCTGGCGGCGCTCGACGCCCTGGAGGCGATCGAGGAGGCGCTGGCCGCCGGGGACGCCGGCAAGCATCCCGAGGTGTACGGGCTCGAGCCCTTGCTGGAGTCGCTGGCGGCCGTCTCGCCCGGTGGGCCGGGCGCCGCGGCCGCCGCGACCAAGGCCCCGCCGGGGATCACGGTCGCGCCCACGCCGCCGGAGACGTTCGACGAGCCGCTCCAGGCCGTCGAGCGCGCCCTCGCCAGCGTGCTCCGGCCCGGCGACGAGGAGGACCGTGCCGCGGCCCGCGAGGAGGTGGTGCGTCCGGCGCGCCGGCTGCTGGAACAGGTGCCGGCGCACGCCCGCGCGCTGGCGGGGCGGGTGGCCGATCGCGCGGGGCGGCTCGGCGCGGCGGGAGCCGACGGGGCCCGTGTCGCGGCGGCGCTGGCGGGCGATCTCGTGGACCTCCGCGAGCTCCTCGAGCGCGGTGAGGCGGCGCGGCCCCAGCTCGCCTCGCCGGCGCCACGCCCCGGCGACCGCTCGGTCCGCGTGCTGGCCTCGACGCTCGACGGGCTCGCCCACCGGGTCGAGCGGCTGGTGGTCGGGGAGGCCCGGCAGGCGCGGCGCGCCCGCGAGGCCGTGGCGCTCGAGGAGTCGGCGCGCGAGGCGATGCGCCGGCTCGACCTGACGCTCCACGCCCTCCGGATCGCCGGCGCGGAGCGGGAGCGGGCCGCCATCGAGGCGGCCTTGCTGGAGCTGCGCGGGCTGGCGGCCGGGCTGCGGACCATGGCGCGCGAGGGGCACGCCGAGGCCGAGCAACAGCGGCTCAACGGGGCGCTGCTGCGCGACGACCTGCGGTCGCTCCGCATGGTGCCGGCGGCGGCCATGCTGGAGCCGCTGCGCGTCGCCGTCCGCGAGCTGAGCGGCCGGCTGGGGCGGTCCGTGGAGCTGGAGCTGCACGGGGGCGGGGTCCGCGTCGATCGGCGCGTGGTCGACGAGCTGCGCGATCCCCTCCTCCACCTGGTCCGGAACGCGGTGGACCACGGCATCGAGCCGTCCGAGGCGCGGCGCGCGGCCGGGAAGCCGGAGGGCGGCCGGCTCACGGTCCGGGTGGAGCCGCGCGGCAACCGGGTCGGCGTGGTGGTGGAGGACGACGGGGCCGGGCTCGACCTGGACGCCATCCGGGCCCGGGCGGCGGAGCGTGGGCTGCTGGAAGACGCGCCCGGCCGCCTCTCCGACGCGGCGCTGGCGAGGCTCATCTTCATGCCCGGCTTCTCGACCGCTAGCCAGGTGACCAGCATCTCCGGGCGTGGCGTCGGCCTCGACGTGGTGCTGGAGACGGTGACCAGGCTGGGCGGTGCCGTGGACGTCCGCTCCGAGCCGGGTCGCTCGACCCGCTTCGACCTCGACCTGCCGCTTACCCTCTCCGCCACCGCCGCCATCCTGCTGCGGGTCGGCGATGACCTCGCGGCGCTGCCGGCCGACGCGGTGGAGCGGGTGGTGCTGCTCTCGGCCGGGGATCTCCAGGGCTCGGCCGAGGGAGCCACCGCGCGGGTGGGCGACCAGCTCCTGCCGCACGCCCTGCTGGCCACTCTGCTCGGCCTGCCGTCCGGCGCGCCCCGCGACTCCCTCCGGCCGGCGCTGGTGGTGGCGGTGGGGCCGCGGCGCGCGGTGGTCACGCCCGACGAGGTGCTCGGGCAGCAGGAGCTGCTGGTCGGCTCGCTGGCCGGCGTGGTGGCCCGCTTGCCGCACCTGGTCGGGGCCGCCGTGCTCGACGACGGCCGGATCGTCGGGTTGCTCAACCCCGCCGAGCTGCTGCGCCGGATTCCGGCGGCGGGGCAAGCCAGCGTGCGGCGGGCCCCGCGAGCGCTGGTGGTGGACGACGCGCAGACCACCCGCTCGGCCATGAAGGGGCTGCTGGAGGAGGCGGGCTTCGAGGTCACGGTCGCCGCGGACGGGGCGGAGGCGCTGCGGCTGGCGTCCGGGACGCCACCGGCCCTGGTGGTGACCGACGTGGAGATGCGGCGCATGGGCGGGCTGGAGCTGGCACGCCGCCTCAAGGCCGACCCGCGGCTGCGGCCGGTGCCGGTGGTGATGGTCACCTCGCTGGAATCCCCCGAGGCGCGCGCGGCCGGGCTGGCCGCCGGCGCCGACGCCTACCTCGTGAAGCGGGACGTGGCTCGCGACGAGCTGGTCGCCCTGCTGCGCCGGCTGGTAGGGTTGGCATGAGCGAGCCAGGGCCCGGCCACGAGCTTCCCGAGGACCTCCTGACCAGGGTGGGCGCGGCGCTGGCCCGGTCGGTGGGGCTGTCACTGGCCGCCGGGCTGCAGGGACCGCTGCAACTCGCGGTGAAGGCGGCGGCGAGCGAGCTGGGCGTGGCGCCCGCGGCCCTGGCGGCCGCCGCGGCAGCCGGCGACCGGGACGCGCTCGACGTGCTGGCGGAGCACGCCGTGGTCGGCGAGACGTCGCTCTGGCGGCACGCCGGGGGGCTGGTGGCGCTGTCGGGCGAGCTGGTGGACGTCGCCCGGCCGCTCCGGATCTGGAGCGCCGGCTGCGCCACCGGCGAGGAGCCCTACAGCCTGGCGCTGGCCCTCCTCGACGCCGGGCGCGACCGCGAGGAGGACCGGATCCTCGGGACCGACGTCTCGGAGCGGGCGCTGGCCAGGGCCTGGGTGGGCGTCTACGGGGCACGGGCCACGCGCAGGCTGCCGCCGGCGCTCTCGGCGCGGTGGTTCCACCCCACCGAGAATGGCGCCCAGGTGGACGGGCGGCTGGCGAGGCTGGTCCGCTTCGAGCGCCACAACCTGCTCGAGCGCCCGCCCGGAGGCCACTTCGACGCCGTGGTCTGCCGCAACGTCCTCATCTACTTCGAGCCGGAGGTGGCGGCCTCGACGCTGGCCCGGCTGGCGGGCGCGGTGGCGCCGGGCGGCTACCTGCTGCTCGGGCCGGTGGAGCTACCGCTGGTGGGCGGGCTGGCCTTCGAGTGGGTGGAGCGGGGTGGGGCGACGCTGCTGCGGAGGCCGGGGTAGGGAAGCCGGGCCTACGTGGGAAAGGCAGTCAGCCGTGACCGACCCACCATGGAGGACTGGAAGGCCAGAAGGCCGCCGCCAGTCACGGCTTCAGCGGGGAATGCTCTCCGAACCAGTACTCGCGCATTCTCGAGAGGAACTCCTGATCCAGCGGAAGACCAGAGATTGAACCAATGACCGCGTCGATGCCGCAGCGCGGGCAGAGGGCGCTTCCCTCGAGTCCTTCCACCAGGCTGTCGATCCAGTTCTGTATGTCAGCTGGAGTGAACAGGGCGAGGCAGAAGAAGCACCCGCAGGACTCGCTCGACAACACGGCCCTGCGGTGATTCGAGCAGTGCCGGTGCGCGGCTTCGAGGTCATAGTCGAAGGCCATGTCGCGCTGACTCTAGCAGAGAGACCGAGTTGGCCACGCGCTGATGAGTCGAACCGAGCCTCCACCCGCAGCAAGGGCGGAGGCTCGTGCAGCCCATGCGCCGGGTGCGCATTCAGGGGGGCGAGACGTTTGCGGATCAGGCCCCGTTCCTCGCCCAGCGGCCGACGTAGCGCTCCACGCACCGCGCCCCGAAGATCTGCCGCGCCGCCAGGGTGTTGTGGCGGTGGCAGACCACCCGAAGGTTGTCCACTGTGGGTTCACTGAATCGGGCCCATGGCACCACGTGGTCTAGCTCCAGGCGGTGTGTCGAACCGCAGCAGCCGCCTGAGTCGAGCGGCCAGACGCACCTTCCCTGATCACGCTCCCAGACGGCGCGGCGCACCGCGGCGGGGATCTGTTCGCGAGGCCCCGTGCGGCGGTGGGCTGGCTCGGAGAAGGTCGGGGTCGCGGTGGTGGCATCGCTCAGGCTCGGGGGCGACGCTGGGGCCGCGAACGTCCGCGGCCTCTTCACCAAACCGCGCGCCTTCGCCTGCTTCTCGAGAAGGAGCTCGAGCGCGGCCTTCAGCACCTGCTCCGTGCTGGCGCCGGGGATGGAATGCGAGAGGCCGTCGCGCGCTGCGTTGAGCATCTTCAGGAACTGACGGTCCACGGTGATGTGCAGCCGGCGCAGCTCGGCGGTGAGCGGCTCGACGTCGTCACGACGGGCCGCGTCCCGCGCGGGGTGGGTCGGCGTTACTTCTGACGTCAGAAGTAACCCTGCGTACGTGTCCGCTCGACTCGCTTCGGCCGGCGTGGGGGAGTGCGGCGTCGCCAGCGCGAGCGGCAGCCCCGGCCTCGTCCCGGGCCGGTCCACGGCCGTCACGAGGGCGCGGAGCGGCGGCGTCTCCCGCGGAATCAGCTCGGCGACGACCTCCCGGGCCTCGCGCGCGGAGAGGCCGAAGAAGCGAGGGGCCACCTCGGCCCGGTTCTCCTCGGTCAGCACCTTGGCCAGCTCCGCGGTCGTCGACAGGCACAACCGCCCGTCGCCGAGCGGCTCGATGAGGTCTGGGAAGCGCTGCAGCAGCCGGGCGGCGCTCATCCGCCAGAAGGACGCGCTATTGGAGAGCCCCAGCTCCGCGTGGAGGAAGGCAAAGAGCGAGGCGTGTCCGAGCGGCTCCCAGCCGCGCCGCCGATCGAAGTCGGCCAGCGCGACCAGGAAGTCGGCCATGGCTGCCTGCTCGGCGCGGAGGAGGGTGGCGAGCCAGTCGCGGAGCTGGCGGGCGGAGGAAAGGTCGAGAGCGGAAGTGGTCATGGTGGCGATCTCCTTGAAGCGATCCTCTCATGACGGTTGCTGGACTCCGCGTACGGCTCGCCTGGCGCACGGAAGTGCCCGGACCGTTGCGAACCCATGGCAGCCAGCCGCGCGCACCAGGAGGGCGCCAGCGCGCTCCAGCAGCCCTTCACGGAGCGATCCGTACGCTCAAGGTGAAGTCAGGCGAAAACCTGTCAAGGGGATCGTGTGGGAAATTGGGTGCAATGATTCCAGAAACGTAACGGCCGCGGCGAATCCGTGACACTCGCCCCGCCGCCCCGCCGCCCCGCCGCCCCGCCGCTGTGGCGGTGAGGAAGGTCCAGGAGAGCGCGGGCAAGGGCAAGGCGCTGGACGGGTGTGGCTCTCATCCTGATCACGCCGCCGCCTTCACGCGGCGCCGCTCGCCCTCGCTCGACCGCTCCGCTCGTTGCGCCTCTCGCAGCCCGAACGGAACCGGCCACTCAAGCAACCAGCCCGCCTGCCCGAGCGGCGCGCGCGCCGGCGAGCGGCCAGGAAGTGAGGAGGCGAGGAAGATGGGTGAGACGGGATGAAGCGGCGGCAGCGCCTACTCCATCACCACGGCCTCGTAGACGAAGTACTCCGTCTCCCCGAAGCAGCTGGTCGGCACGCCGAGGTGCTGCTTGTACTTGAGGCCGACCCGCTTCCCCATGGTCCTGTTGAGCCGCGCGGCGATGGCGTCGGAGCGGATCGAGAAGTAGAACTTCTCCGGGATGGCGCCCGGCATGGTGACCATGGCCAGCTCGCCCTCCCAGGTCTTGCAGAGCCAGCCCTTCTTGGAGAGCTTCTGCAAGTACCCGACCCGGTCCCCCTCGGAGTAGTTCCAGGTGAGCGCCGCCCAGGTGTAGGCGGCGACGGCGCCGCCGGCCAGCAGGATGACCAGGATCGAGACCAGCAGGGCCTTGCCCGAGGAGGAGGTGCGCACGGGCAGAGGAGAGCACGAACCGGGCCGCGGTTCCAGCGCCGTGCGGCCCCCCGGGGTCGGGGTGAGCCGGAAAGTCACGTCCGCGCGCCGCGGCCCTCGGAGTAGAGTCGCCGCTGTTCCCTCAGGCTTCCGGAGGTCCACCGTGCCGCTCGCCCGCCCGTTCGCCCACATCACCGCGCTCGCCCTCTCCCTGGCGCTAGCCACCCCGGCCACCGCGCGGGAGCGCGCCGAGGTCCCGGAAGCGCTCACCTGGAACCTGGCCGACCTGTTCGCCAGCGAGGCCGACTGGGTCAGGGCCAGCGACGCGCTGGCCAAGCGGATCGCGGCGCTCCCCGCCTTCCAGGGACACCTCGGCGACTCGCCCGAGGCGCTCTGGAAGGCGCTCGACGCGCGTTCGGCCGCCGAGCTCCAGCTGAGCCGCGTCTCCGTCTACGCCGAGTCGCGAGCCAACCAGGACACCCGCGCCGCCCGGCCGCGCGAGCTCAGGCAGGCGGCCCAGCGCCTGGCGGTGGAGCTGGGGACGGCCGTCTCCTGGATGCGCCCGGAGCTGCTGGCCATCGACGCCGGCAAGCTGCGCGGCTTCCTGGCCGCCGAGCCGCGGCTCACCCCGTGGAGGGTCTTCCTCGGGGAGGTGCTGCGCTGGAAGCCCCACACGCTGGCGGCCGGCGAGGAGAGGCTGCTGGCGCGGGCCGACGATCTCACCGACGCCGGGCAAGCGGCTTACGCCATCCTCAAGGACGCCGACCTGCCGTACCCGACCGTGCAGCTCTCCACCGGGCAGGCGGTCCGTCTCGACTCCTCCAGCTTCGCCCTCCAGCGGGCCTCCCCGGTGAAGGCCGACCGCGACCTTGCCTTCGAGAAGTTCTTCGGCTCGCTCAAGGAATTCGAGCGGACCTTCGGCACCACGCTGGACGCGCAGGTGAAGGCGCACCGCTTCACCGCGCGCGCCCGGAGGTTCGGCAGCTCCCTGGAGTCATCGCTCTTCCGCTCCAACGTCCCGACCTCGGTCTACACCCAGCTGCTCGCCGACGTTCACCGCAACCTGCCGACGCTCCACCGCTACCTGAAGCTGCGCCAGAAGATGCTCGGCCTCGACCGGCTCCGCTACCAGGACCTCTACGTGCCGCTGGTCGGCAAGGTGGAGCTCACCTTCACGCCCGAGCAGGCCAAGGCGCTGACGCTGGAGGCCTTCGCGCCGCTCGGCAAGGACTACGTGGCGGCGCTCCGCACCGGCTACCAGCAGCGCTGGACCGACTTCCTCCCCTCCGCCGGGAAGCGCTCCGGCGCCTACTCCACCGGCGTCTACGGCGTCCACCCGTACCAGCTGCTCAACTACAACGGGCAGTACGACGACCTCTCGACCCTGGCCCATGAGTCGGGCCACTCCATGCACACCTGGCTCGCCAACCGGGCGCAGCCCTTCCCGACCTCCGACTACCCCATCTTCGTGGCCGAGGTGGCCTCGACGCTCAACGAGGCGCTGCTGCTCGACTTCATGGTGGGGAAGGCCCGGGACGACGCCACCCGGCTGGCGCTGCTCGGCAACCGGCTCGACGGGCTGAGGACCACGCTCTTCCGCCAGGCCCAGTTCGCCGAGTTCGAGCTCAGGGTCCACCAGGCGGCGGAGCAGGGCGAGCCGGTCACCGGCGAGACCCTGACCGCCCTCTACCTGAAGATCGTGCGCGAGTTCTACGGCCACGCCCAGGGGGTCTGCCAGGTCGACGACCTGATCGGCATCGAGTGGGCCTTCATCCCGCACTTCTATTACGACTTCTACGTCTACCAGTACGCCACCAGCCTGGTGGCCTCCTCGTCGATCGCCGCGCGCATCCTGGCCGAGGCGAAGCAGGGGAAGACCGCGGCGCGGGACGGCTACCTGGCCATGCTCTCGGCGGGCGGGTCGAAGTACCCCATGGAGCTCCTCAAGGCGGCCGGCGTGGACATGACCAGCTCGGCGCCGTTCGACGCCGCCATGAAGGAGATGAACGCCACCATGGACCGGATGGAGGCGATCCTGGCCCGGCAGGCGAAGGCGGCGAAGAAGTAGGGGCGGCGCCGCGGCTCAGGGCCGCACGGCCTTGGCGCGGTGCACCGTCCGGCGAGCGGGGGCGGCGCGCCAGGTGCCGGAGCGGCCGCCACGCTTCTCCAGCAGCTCGACCGTCTCCAGCACCATCCCCTGCTCGTACCGCTTCAGCATGTCGTAGACGGTGAGGCAGGCGGCGGCGGCGGCGGTGAGCGCCTCCATCTCCACGCCGGTCCGGTCCACCGTGTGGACGGTGGCCACCGCCTCGACGCCGCGGGCGGTGAGCCGCACCTCCATCTCCACCGCCGACAGGGCGATGGGGTGGCAGAGCGGGATCAGGTCGGGCGTCTTCTTGGCGGCCAGCACGCCGGCCAGCCGCGCCGCCGCCAGCACGTCACCCTTCTCCACCTGGCCGGCCGCCACCCGGGCCCGGGTGGCCTTCGACATCCGCAGCCGGGCGCGCGCCACCGCGACCCGCTCGGTGGGTGGCTTGGCGCCGACGTCGATCATCCTCATGGCCGGCTCCTGGGTCGAGGCACTAGTGGCCGGCGAGGAACCGCTCGGCGTCGATGGCGGCCATGCAGCCGGTCCCGGCCGCCGAGACCGCCTGCCGGTAGTTCGGGTCGGCCACGTCGCCGCAGGCGAAGACCCCCGGGACGCTGGTGGCGGTCGAGGGCGGCTTGACGGTGAGGTAGCCGACCTCGTTCATGGCGAGCTGCCCCTTGAAGAGCGTGGTGTTCGGCTCGTGGCCGATCCCCATGAAGAGCCCCTGCACCTTGAGTTCCCGGGTCGAGCCGTCGACGGTGCTCTTGAGCCGCAGGCCGGTCACCGCCTTGCCGTCTCCCAGCACCTCGTCGACCGCCGAGTTCCAGACCAGGGTGATCTTCGGGTTCTCCTTGGCCCGCTGCTGCATGATCTTGGAGGCGCGCAGCTCGCCGCGACGGTGGATGAGGTGGACCTTGCTGGCGAACTTGGTCAGGAAGGTGGCCTCCTCGACGGCGGTGTCGCCGCCTCCCACCACCGCCACCTCGACGTTGCGGAAGAAGAAGCCGTCGCAGGTGGCGCAGGCCGAGACGCCGCGCCCCTGGTACTGCTTCTCCGAGGGGATGCCGAGCCACTTGGCGGAGGCGCCGGTGGACACGATGACGGCGTCGGCGGTGTACTCCTCCTGCTCCACCCAGAGCCGGAAGGGGCGCCTGGACAGATCGACGCGGGTGACCTCGCCGCTGACGAAGCGGGTGCCGAAGCGGGTCGCCTGCTTCTTCATCTCCTCCATCAGCGCCGGCCCCATCACGCCGTCGGGGAACCCGGGGAAGTTCTCCACCTCGCTGGTGATGGTGAGCTGGCCGCCGGGCTGGAAGCCCTCGACGAGGAGCGGCTGGAGCGTGGCGCGGGACGCGTAGATGGCGGCGGTGTAGCCGGCCGGACCGGAGCCGATGATGACGACCTTCTCGTGCTGGGCCATGTGGTTCGTTCCCCTCCCGCGGGTGACGCGGCGCCTGGTTGTATCGCCTGAGAGCCGGCCTGTCATGCCGGAGGTTCGGGGGCCCGGGCCGTTCAGGTGGGGGGGCGGTGCGCCTTGTTCGGAACGGTGACGCTGACCGGATCACTCCGGATCGGCGTCTTCAAGGGCTCGGCGTCCTTGACCGACGCGGCGGTGCGCGTCCTCACCTCGAGCTGGGTCTGGCCGAAGGCGAGCGCCGAGCCGGGCACCAGCCGCGCCTCGGTGACCTGCTGGCCCTCGACGAAGGTGCCGTTGCGGCTGCCCAGATCCACCACCCAGAGCTCGCTGCCGCGCCGCTCGACGAGGGCGTGCATGTTCGAGATCCACGGATCGTCGATGCGGAGGTTCGCCTCCGGCGACCGGCCGACCACGACGGGGATGTCGGGGATGCCGAAGCAGGCCCCGGCCCGGGATCCGCTCAGGACCACGAGATCGACCACGGCCATCCTTTCGGTGAGAATCCAGGGCCATGCTAGCATGACGGCGGTCAAGACCATGGTCCAGTCGAGCTCGCCAGATCACGCTGGGCGGGAAGGGATTCGCGCCGGTCGCGCGCCCTCGGACGTGGAGGGGCGGGTGCTCGGCGGCCGGTACCGGATGCTGCGGAAGCTGGGCACCGGCGGCATGGGCTCGGTCTGGCTCTGCGAGCACGTCGCGCTGGGCCGGCGCTACGCCCTCAAGGTCCTGAACGCCGACCGCGCCGCCGACCCCGAGCTGGTGGCGCGCTTCCGCCAGGAGGCCCGCGCCGCCAGCCGGATCACCCAGGAGAACGTGGTGGACGTCATCGACTCCGGCGAGGACGCGGGCGGCGAGCACTACTACGTGATGGAGGTGCTGGAGGGGCGCAGCCTCGGCCAGGTGCTGCGCGAGGACGGCCTGCTGCCGGTGGGCCGGGCCCTGCACCTCCTGGAGCAGGTCTGCCGGGCGCTGGCCGCCGCCCACGGGCGCGGCGTGGTCCACTGTGACGTCAAGCCGGACAACGTGCTGATCGAGCGGCTGGCCGACGGCGGCGAGCGGGCCAAGCTCATCGACTTCGGCATCTCGCGCCTGCCCGGCGCCGGCCGGCTCACCCGCGACGGCGAGGTCATCGGCACCCCCGAGTACATGTCGCCCGAGCAGGCGGCCGGCGACACGGTGGATGCGCTCACCGACGTCTACGCGGCCGGCGTGCTGGCCTTCGAGCTGCTCACCGGAGGCCTGCCGCTGGTCGGGCCGACCGCCATCGCCACCCTGGTGGCGCACCAGACCAAGACCCCCGAGCCGCCGGGCCGGCGCCGGCCCGGCCTGGGGCCGGAGGTGGACCGGCTGGTGCTGCGCGCCCTGGCCAAGCGCCCGGCCGATCGCTTTCCTTCCATGCAGGCCATGGCGGCCGAGGTGACGCGGGTCCGGGTCCTCGCCAGCCTGGCGGCGGCGGGCCTGCATGTGGAGGGGAACCCTGGAGCCGTGGCGACCCTGGCGCTGCCCGCCACGCCGGCGCCCATGCAGGTCATGCCGGTGCCGGCGCCGAGGCCGGAAGCGCCCGAGCAGGCGCCGAGCCGGCCGCCGCGGCGGCGGCTGGTCTTCGGGCTGCTGGGCGCTTCACTGGTCCTGGCCGCGGCCGCGGCCGTGGTGGCGGTGGTCCTCTCGATCGGTCGGGCGCCGGCGCCGGCTCCCCGGCCGGTCCCGGTCGTGGCGCAGCCAGGCCCCGACGAGCGGCCCCAGCCGGTGGTCCCGCGCCAGATCGACGAGGAGCCGTCCGCCCCGGGCCGGGAGGCCAGGCCCGCGCGCCCCGGTCCGCCCGTCGAAAGGCCCGAGCACGATCCGTACGCGCCCACCGACCCCCTCAAGCCCGATCCCTTCCGATGACCCGACCGCTCCTCATCGCCGGGGCGATCCTGGCGCTCCTCCTGGCCGCGCCGGCCCGCGCCGCCGACGACGTCGCCGAGGCCCGAGCCCACTTCGAGCAGGGCAGCAAGCTCTACCGCGCCGGCAAGTACCGTGACGCCATCGCCGAGTTCGAGGCCGCCTACCGGCTCAAGCCGCACGGCGCCATCCAGTACAACGTGGCGCAGTGCCGGGAGAAGCTGGAGCAGTGGCCGGAGGCGCTCAAGAGCTTCCAGGACTACCTGCGCGAGGTGCCCGACGCCCGCGACCGGGCCGCCGTGCGCGCCACCATGGGGCGTATCGAGCGGCGCCTGGCGGCGGCCGGCGTGCAGGCGCTGATGGTCTACACCGACCCGCCCGGCGCGGCGCTCCGCATCGACGGCAAGCCGAGGGGCCGGACGCCGTACCACGTGGCCCTGGCGCCGGGCGTCTACCGGGTGTCCCTGGCGCTCAGCGGCTTCGAGCCGGAGGAGCAGGAGGTGGAGGTGAACATGGCCGGCACGCGCCTGGTGGACGTGGTGCTGCGGCCGCGGGCGGCGGCGGCGCCCGTCGCCGTCGCGCCGGCGGCGAAGGCGACCACACCCCCGGTCACGACCTCGATCGCGTCCACGACCTCGACCACGACCACGACCCTGACTCCACCTCTGGCACCGCCCTCGGCACCATCCGACCTGAGGGCCAGGCCTCCCGGTCCCACGGCGCTGGTCACCGCGCCGGCCGCGCCGGTGGCTCCACCGGGCCGGCGGCGGGTCTACACCTGGGTGGCGGCGGGCGTCGCGGTGGCCGCCGGGGTCGCCGGGGTCGCCTACGGCGTCGCCGCCAGCCGCCAGGCCGCCAAGCTCCGCGACGGGACCGTCCACGCCGACGCCGCCTCGCTGGCCAGCGAGGCCCGGTCGAAGGCCACAACCGCCAACGTGCTCTACGGCGTCTCCGGCGTGGCGGCGGCGGCCGGGGTCACGCTCTTCTTCGTGGAAGGGAAGTTCTGATGCGCCGCGCCCTGCGGCCCTCGCTCGCCCTCGCCATCGCCGCCGCGCTGGCCGCCTGCTCCGTGGA